>NZ_STGX01000017.1:0-16798 GCF_004912155.1 Glycomyces paridis
GATCCAGGCGGCGGCGCCGAGCGCGGCCGCGATGGTGAGCATGAGGACCACGGCCTTGCCGATGGAGCTGGCGGCGGCGAAGGACGCGCCGACCGCCGCGAGCGGCAGGAGCGCCCAGCTGGTGGCGCTGAGGCGGGCGACGGCGCGGTAGACGGCGAGGACGGCGAGGACGCCCGCGGTCCAGGCGGCGACGGTCTGCGGCCCGAAGTCCGCGCCGGGCGGGCGGTACAGGTAGTACCCGGCCAGCGTGGTGCACCAGAGCGCGAGCGAGGCGAGCGCGGCGAAGGTCTCGGCGGTCGCCCACAGGCGGAAGCGCTTGAACGCGAACGGGACCGCGAGGAGCAGGACGGTCACGCCGCCGAGGATCGCGGCCCTGCCGCCGTTGCCCATGTTGCGCCAGGCGACGGCGGTGAAGATGATGATGGCGGCGGCCACGAGCAGGCCGCCGAGGCTCAGCAGTACGGTCTGCACGGTCTTGGAGCCGACCTCGCCCCTCTCGCGCGGCGCCGCCGCGTAGGGCGGCGCGCCCTGCGGCATCGGGTACGGCGGCGGGGCCCCGCCGGGCGGCGTGTGCGGAGCGGCCGGGCGGGCCGCCGGTGCGGGACCGCTCGGCGCCTGCGGGCCGGGCACCGGCGCCACGAGGGCCTGGGCAGTGGGCGCGGAAGCCTGAGCGGGCCCGGTCGGGGCTTGAGCGGCGGGCGTCTGCGGGCCGGTGACCGGCGGGGCGGGCGGCGCGGCGGGCGTGCCGAGCTGCGTCGTGGACGAAGTGTCCGCTTCGGGCTGCGGTGCGGCCTGCGTTCCGGACTGCGGCGTCGGGTCGGGCGCGGCGGTCGGCACCGGCGGTGCGGGCGGGGTGGCGGGCGGCGCAGCGGCGGCGCGGTAGCCGGCGGCGACCCTGGTGAGGTTCTCCAGGACCTCGCGGCGCTCGGCCTCGACGGCGGCGCGGCTGCTGAGCGAGGCGGGCATCGCGGTCAGGACCGCGTCGAGTTCGCCGAGCCGGGCGAGGAGCGGTTCCGGTCCGCGGCCGCACGATCCGCATCGCTCTGCGGTGGACGGGCGTCCACAGCGCGGGCAGTTGTACGTAGTCATGTGCACAGTGTGTCGGGCCTGTCAAATCCGTGGTCGGGCAATTCGGACACGTTTTGTGCGTGCTCCACAACCGGAGGCACGCGCGGATGGAGGTTCCGTGGGGAAATTCTTCAGGATTCCTCTAAACGGACCGCCCCCGGGGCGGACGCTCCCGGGCCCGCCGGGCGCCTTGCCAACAGGGGCAGGCACATCGGCGTCGAGCCTGCGGCCTCTGCCGATCCCGGGCACGCCGCGGGCCCGGCCGCAAGGGGCGTGGCCGGGCCCGGGACGGGTCGGGGGCTACCGCATGGCCTTGAGGCTGCGGCTCAGGCGGGCGAGGTCGCGGCGGCGCTGTTCCAGGGTCGCGCCCGCCGCGATGAGGACGGCGCCGGCCACCGACAGGGGCGCCCATTTGGGCACGAGGCTCCAGACGAGGGCGATCTCGTTGACCGCCAGCGCCGTGAGCACCACGGTCGCGAGGACGAGCGGGGCCTGCCACCGGCGGTTCGCGGCCAGGAGCAGGACGGCGAGAGCGGCGGCGCCGACGGCGACACGGCGCCACGGGTCGCCGTCGGGGCCGAAGGCGAGCGCGAGGGAGGGTCCGAAGCCGAGGGCGAGCGCGGGGGCGAGGGCCGCCCAGGAGCCGGTCTCGGGGTTGCGGTGCAGCAGCCACAGGCCGACGCCGAAGAGGAGTGCGGCCGGGGGCAGCGTGTACCACTCGACGAGTTCGGTGCCGCTGTAGGCGGTGAACAGCAGTTGGGAGGCGGTGGCGGCGGCGCAGGCGGCGAGGACGTGGCCGACGCGGCGGCGTTCGCCCGCGAGGGCGGCCACGGCGAACGCGGCGCCGTAGGCGAGGAACGCCAGGGGCGCGTGGGCGGTCGGTTCGCCGAGGAGGAACCCGCCGGTGAGGAACGCCAGGTAGGCGCCCGCCGAGACGTGCGCTCCGGCCGTGGCGACGGCGCGCGTGAAGGCGTCGTCGCGGGTCCGCAGGTGGAGGACGGCGAGGATGCTGGCGGTGATGGCCGTGGCGGCGAGGAGCGCGGGGGCGGGCGTGAAGCCGTTGGTGGCCGGTTCGTAGGCGGCGGCGAGGGCGGTGGCGGCGAGCCACGGCCAGGCCGCGATCCAGGCGATGACGCGCCCGGTGCGGTTCGGCGAGGCGAGCGCGATCGCCAGGGCGGCGGCGGTGACCGCCGCGAACGAGGCCGTGGGCGCCCACGGGCGGTCGAGGAGCGCCCCGGCGCCGAGGGCGCTCGTCGCGAGGGACACGGCGGCCCAGTCGGCGCGCAGGCCCTTGCGGGCCGCGGCGGCGCCCGCGGCGCAGGCGAGGGCGATCGCGGGGATCTCCCAGCGCAGCAGCGGGTTCGGTTCGGCGCCGTAGGCCACCGGCAGACTCGGGAGGGTCAGTGCGGCGCAGCAGGCGAGGACGACCGCGCCGACGGACTTGCCCGCCAGAGCGACGGCCTGCGACAGCGGCTTCGGGAAGATCCGCGCGACGGCGATGGCGAGTGCGGCGGCGCCGGTGAAGCAGGTGAGCGTGTACGCGCCGGTGACGGTGGCGGCGAGAGCCGCGGTGGCGGTGACGGTGACCGTCGCGGCGACGGCGGGGGCGAGCCAGGGGTGCTCGGCGTCGGGGTCGGTCCAGGAGGCGAGCACGACGACGACGGCGATGCCGAGCGCGAAGCCGGGGACGGCCAGGAGCGGGTCCTCGGCGCGCAGGGCCAGGATCCAGGCCGTGGCGGTGAGGGCCGCGGCGGCCGTGCCGGTCAGTGCGACCGCGGTGCGGCTCGCGCCGGTGACGCGGGCGTGGGCGGTGGCGAGGACGGCGACGGCGGCGAGGAGGCACGCGGTCGCGGCCGCGGTCGGCAGCAGCGCGGCGTCGAGGCCGAAGGCGGCGCGGAGCCCGGCGAGGAGGGCGGTGGCGATGCCGGCGGTGAGGAGCACGCGCGCCGACCAGCGGTCGGAGGCGGCGTGGCGGGTCGGGGCGGCCCGGACGGTCCAGGCCGCGCCCGCGAGCACCGCCGCGATGAGTCCCATGTGGATCGCCGCGGCGGCGGCGTCGCCGAAGGCGGCGAACGCGGTCCCGGTGGCGGCGATGGGCAGGACGGCCCAGGCGGGGGCGCTGACGCGGGCGGCGACGCGGTAGAGGACCGCGGCGGCGATCACGAGCGCGGTCCAGCGGGCCACGGCGAGCGCGGTGAGGCCGGTGCCCGAGGGCAGGTACAGGTAGTACCCGGCCAGGGCCGAGCACCACAGGGCGAGGGTCGCGGTGGCCGCGAGGGTCTCGGCGGTGGCCCACAGCCGGAACCTGGTGAGCGCGAAGGGCACCGCCAGGAGCAGACCGGTGGCCCCGGCGAGGATGGTGAGCCTCCCGCCGTCGCCCATCTGGCGCCAGGCGACGGCGGTGAAGACGATGATGCCGGCGGTCAGCAGGAGGCCGCCGAGGCACAGCAGGACGATCTGGACCGTCCTCGTGGTGATCTCGGCGCGGCCGGTCCGGTCCGAATCCTCGGGCCGTGAGATGACGGTGCCGGTCGCGGCGGCGTCGTTCGCAGGGGCGTTGTTCATAGGGACAGTGTCGAAGCGCCGTCAAACCATGAAACAGACAATTCGGGCGAGTTTTATGGAGCCTCTACAACGATCCGGGCCGCCGGGGCCCGATGTGGCCCTGAAATTCGTGGGTTCCGCCAAACGGACCGTACGGTTCGCGCCGTCCTGCCGAAACGGACGCCTCCAACCGGACTCCTCAAGGGGACGACATGAAAATCGCCGTACTCGGCACCGGTCCGGTCGGGCGCAAGCTCGCCGGGCGATCGTCCGAACTCGACCGCGGTGACCCCCGCGCGCGGCGACCGGGCCGGGCACCCGCCGGTCCTCCGCCGGCCGGATCGCCCGTTCCGGGCTCGCTCAGGCATGGGAACGGCCCCGCATCGCAGGATGCGGGGCCGTTCCGTCGGGAGGAAGTAAAGCCTATGAAGCCGACTCGTACGCGTCGATGATGTCCCAGGCCAGGCCCTCCCACTGGGCGTAGGCGTCGGGGAACGCCGAGACCTGGACGGCCTGCGCGGCCGAGGCGATCGACATGTCCTGCCAGCCGCCGACGTCCTCGAGGGTGCCGTAGAACTTGCTCGCGGAGGTGCTCACGTCCATGAGCTCCTCGACCGAGCCCCAGCCCATCGACGGGCGCTGCTGGAAGATGCCGACCGAGTCGTGGTCGGAGTAGGTGACGTCGGAGTCGGTGTACTCGAAGCTCTCCGGGACGGCCTCGGAGGCGGCGTTGTACATCTTCGCCTCCTGCATCGCGGTGGCGAGGGCGACGGCCCAGCCGTTCTCGTCGAAGCCCATCTCCTTGCCGGTCTCGATGATCGTGACCGCGTTGGCCTCCTGCTCGTCGTCGATGTCGCTGACGTCGATGTCGACGGGGCCGGCGGGCTCCTTCTCGGGCTCGGGGGCCTCCTCCTCGGGAGCCGCCTCCTCCTCGGCGGCCTCCTCGGTCGTCGCCTCTTCGGTGGCGGCCTCGGTGGTCGCCTCCTCCTGGGCGGCCTCCGTGGTCTCCTTCGCGGGCGCCTCGGCGGCGGCGGCCGCGGGGGCCGCAGGCTCGTCGGCGTTGGAGATGGCCCAGGCGGCGGTGGCGCCCGAACCGGTGAACACGGCGGCGGCCACGGCCACGACCGCGACGCGGCGTGCGCGCTTCCCGTTGGGGTGCTCGTCCTTGAATCCGGCGAGGGAGTTGCCCAGCCGCTGGGAGACCGCGGCGGCGGCGCTCCGGAACGAACCGGTCACGCCTTCGATGATCTTGGTGATCTGCACCCGGCAACCGTAGGGAGCGAAATAGCGGGCTCAAAACGGTCGACGGCCGCATAATCCAAGGTCAGGAGGGGGTTCCTAGCCGGTAGGTAAGGGGTACGGCATTTGCCCGGAACCGCCGCTATCGTCGGACCCGCCCGAAGGCGTCCCCGCTGCCGTCCGACCTGCTCGGGACACGGGACGAGCCCGACTCATCCTTTCGGACGAGCCGGGCTCGTCGCAAAGATAACGTGACCGCGGTCACGATCAATGCTGCTCGTGGGAGCCTTCCCTCGATCAGTCCCGAGAACCCAGGGGCTTTCCCGACACCGCGGTCGAAACACCCTCCCGGTCCAGGTACGGCGTCAGACCGCCCAGCCAGAACGGGAACCCCGCGCCCATGATCATCGCCAGGTCCACCTGACGAGCCGACGGCACCACGCCCTCGTCGAGCATGAACCGCACCTCCTCGGCCAGACCCCCGAGCACCCGCGCCCGCACCTCCTCGGCCGACGACGGCGCGTCGCCGAGCTTCACGACCGCCTTCGCCTCCGCCGTCAGACGACCCTTGCCCTTCGCCTCCGGCTCGAACACCGCGAAATCGGCCTCAGCCAACCGCCGCAGGTTCTCCGACGCCGGGAACCGCGGCCCCAGGTCCTCGTTCAAGTGCTGGCACAGGTGCCACGCCACCTGGAGCCCCACGAGCTCCAGCAGCGCGAACGGCCGCATCGGCAGCCCCAGGTCGTCCAGCGCCACGTCCGCGACCTCCACCGGCGTGCCCGCGTCCACCGCACCGGTGACCTCCGCGAGCATCCGGCCCAGCAGCCGGTTCACGATGAACGCCGGACGGTCCGCAGACCCCACCGCCGTCTTCTTCAGCTTCTTCGCCACCGCGTACGCCGTCGCCAGCGTCGCCTGATCGGTCGACTCCGTCGCGATGACCTCCACCAGCGGCATCACCGCCACCGGGTTGAAGAAGTGCATCCCCACCAGGCGCTCGGGGTGCTTCAACTGCGAGGCCATCGCCGTGATCGACAGCCCCGAGGTGTTCGTGACCAGCAGCGCCTCCTCCGAGACGATCGACTCGACCTCCGCGAACACCGCCTGCTTGACCGACAGCTCCTCGAACACCGCCTCGATCACCAGGTCGCAGTCGGCGTACACCGACTTGTCGGCGCTGGCCGACACGAGCGAGCGCAGCTTCGCGGCCTTGAGCCGCGTGGCGCGGCCCTTGGCCTCGAGCTTGTCGATCTCGGCCCGCACGTAGGCGAGGCCGCGCTCGGCGCGCTCGGCGTCGAGGTCGGTCATGACCACCGGGACGCCGAGGCGGCGGGCGAACATGAGCGCGATCTGCCCGGCCATGAGCCCGGCGCCGACGACGCCGACCTTGCCGATCTCCTTGGCCAGCCCCGGGCTCGGGGCGCCCTCGGGGCGCTTGCCGAGGGCGCGGACGAGGTTGAACGCGTAGATGCTCGCCTGGAACTGCGGGCCGACCTCCAGGTCGGCCAGGGCCTCGTCCTCGGCGAGCGAGCCCTCCTCGAACGTGGCCGTGCGGGCCAGTTCGAGCAGGTCGAGCGCGCGCACGGCCGCGGCGGAGGCGTTGTGGACCTTCTCGTCCACGAGCTTGCGAGCCCCGGCGATGACCAGCGGCCACGCCTCGCGGTCGATCTCGGGCCGGGTCACCGCGATCTCGCCCGTGGCGACCTTGACGGCCCAGTCGAGCGACTCCTCCAGGAAGTCGGCGGCCTCGAACTGCGCGTCGGCGATGCCGAGCGGGACGAGGTCGGTGCCCTTGAGCATCTTGTTCTGGTTCAGCGGGTTGCCGACGACGACCTGCGCGGCCTTCTCGACCCCGATGAGGTTCGGCAGGATCTGCGAGCCGCCCCAGCCGGGGATGAGCCCGATGGAGACCTCGGGCAGGCCCAGGCCGTTCGCGCTGGTGCTGACCGTGCGGTAGTGGCAGTGCAGGGCCAGCTCGAAGCCGCCGCCGAGGGCCACGCCGTTGACGAACGCGAACGTGGGGACCGCGGAGTCCTTGAGCCGCTTGTAGAGCGCGTGCCCGGCCTGGGCGAGCATGAGCCCCTGCTCGCGCGACTCCAGGCTCGGCATGAGCTTGATGTCGGCGCCGGCCAGGAAGATGAACGGCTTGCCGGTGACGGCGACGAGCTTGACGTCCTCGGCGGCGTCGACCTCGTCCAGGGCCCGCCACAGGTTCTTGAGCCCGCCGGGCCCGAACGAGGAGGGCTTGGTGTGGTCGTAGCCGTTGTCGAGGGTGATGAGCGCGGCCCGGCCGCCGAGCCCGCGGGGCTCCAGGAAGCGGACGTGGGCCTCGGTGACGACCTCTTCGGCGAAGTCGGGAAGGTCGAGCGGTGTCGCGTACATTACTTGGCCCCCTTGAAGTTCGGGTTCTCCCAGATGACCGTGCCGCCCTGGCCGAGGCCGACGCACATGGTGGTGACGCCGTAGCGCACCTCGGGGTGGACGGCGAACTCGCGGGCGAGCTGGGTCATCAGGCGCACGCCGGAGGAGGCGAGCGGGTGG
Organism: Glycomyces paridis; assembly: GCF_004912155.1. Classification (GTDB taxonomy): domain Bacteria; phylum Actinomycetota; class Actinomycetes; order Mycobacteriales; family Micromonosporaceae; genus Glycomyces; species Glycomyces paridis. Next base: position 7,393 of record NZ_STGX01000017.1, read on the forward strand.
CCCATGGCGATCGCGCCGCCCCACGGGTTGACGCGCGGGTCGTCGTCGGCGATCTTGAAGTGGTCGAGGAAGGCCAGCACCTGGACGGCGAAGGCCTCGTTGATCTCGAACAGGCCGATGTCCTCGATGGTGAGCCCGGCGCGGGCCAGGGCCTTCTCGGTGGCCGGGATCGGGCCGACGCCCATCGTCTCGGGGTCGACGCCGGCGAAGGCGAAGCCGACCATCCTCATGGCGACCGGCAGCCCCAGTTCGGCGGCGGTCTCGGCGTCGGCCAGCAGGCACGCGGTGGCGCCGTCGGTGAGCGGCGCGGCGGTGCCGGCGGTGACGCGCCCGTGCGGGCGGAAGGGCGTGCGCAGGTTCGCGAGCCCTTCGAGGGTCGTGCCGGGGCGGGGGAGCTCGTCGGCGGAGGCGACGGTCCAGCCCTCGTCGGAGCGGGCGGCCATCGTGGTGACGTCCTCGGTCAGCCTCGCGACGGCCTCGGCGTAGCGCTGCTGGCTGCCCACGGCGTAGGCGTCGGCGCGCTCCTTGGTGATGTGCGGGAACAGGTCGTGCAGGTTCTCGGCCGTGTTGCCCATGTTGAGCGCCTCGGGGTCGACCAGCCGCTCGGCGACGATGCGCGGATTGGGGTCGACGCCCTCGCCCATGGGGTGGTTCGACATCGACTCGACGCCCCCGGCGATGGCGATGTCGTACTGCCGGGCGGCGATGGCGGCGGACACGTTGGTCACGGCCGTCATCGCGCCCGCGCACATGCGGTCGATGGAGTAGCCGGGGACGCTCCGGGGCAGCCCGGCCAGGAGCGCGGCGGTGCGGCCGAGCGTGAGGCCCTGGTCGCCGATCTGCGTGGTGGCCGCCAGGGCCACCTCGTCGACGCGCTCAGGCGGCAGCCCCGGGTTGCGGCGCAGCAGCGTCCTGATGCAGCGGATGATCAAGTCGTCGGCGCGGGTGTCCTCGAAGAGTTTCCCCGCCTTGCCGAACGGGGTCCGTACCCCGTCGACGAAGACGACATCGCGGATGGTGTCGTTCACGCCAGCCCCTCCTTTGGGTATGCAGCGTCGAAAGTGTGCATCGTCACGACGAATGTTACCCGTAAGTAAGTTGAATGTCGCGGCGCCGTCCAGCCTAGTGCCGATCGCGCTCCAGGCCCGGCGTTCGCGCAGGTGGCGGGCATGAGAAAGCGCCCGTCGGGGCACGGGGCCCCGGCGGGCGCGAAGACGCGCGGTCTCAGTCCTGGAGCGCTCCGGCCAGGCCCGCGGCGAGCAGCTCGATCTGCCATTCGCGGGCGCCGCCCTCGGCGAGGACGGTGCGCACGTGGCTCTCGGTGACGCGCTTGGGCGGCTCCCAGGCCAGGCCGCGCACGAGCGCGGGGGCGATGAGGTTCTCGGCGGGCAGGCGGTGCTTCCCGGCGACCTCGACGACCACTTCACGGGCGGCGGCGAGGCGCTCGGCGGCGACCGGGTCGCGGTCGGCCCAGCGGTGCGTCGCGGGCGGGCCGTCCTGTGGCGGGGTCGTGGAGGGCAGGTCCTCGCCGGGGACGGTGCGGGCCTCGGCCAGGGCCGCCAGCCACAGGCGCGCGTTGGTGCGCCCGCCGCGGCGCCGGAAGCCCGGCAGGCCCATGAGCTCGGCGAAGTCGGTGGGGTCGGCGGTGGCGGCCTCGACGATGGCCGCGTCCGGCAGGACCTTCCCGGGCGCGCGGTCGAGCTTGCGCGCCAGGTCGTCGCGGGCCTCCCAGACGGCGCGGACGCGGCCGAGCGCGCGGGCGCCGCGCACCTTGTGGATGCCGCTGGTGCGGCGCCACGGCTCCTTGCGGGGCTTGGGCGGCCCGGCGGTGCGCACGTGCTCGAACTCGGCCTCGGCCCAGGCGGTCTTGCCCTGGCGGGCCAGTTCGGCGTCGAGCTCGTCGCGCAGTTCGATGAGGAGTTCGACGTCCAGGGCGGCGTAGGCGAGCCAGTCGTGGGGGAGCGGGCGCGAGGACCAGTCGGCCGCCGAGTGCTGCTTCTCCAGCCGGAACCCGAGGAGCTGCTCGGTGATCGAGGCGAGGCCGACCTTCTCGAAGTCGCACAGGCGCGCGGCCAGCTCGGTGTCGAACAGCTTCGAGGGGTGCAGGTCGAGCTCTTCCAGGCAGGGCAGGTCCTGGCTGGCGGCGTGGAGGATCCACTCCGAGCCGGACAGGACGCGGCGCAGGGGGTCGAGGTCCTCGATCGGGATGGGGTCGACCAGGACCGAGCCGGCGCCCGCCCGGCGCAGCTGGATGAGGTACGCCCGGCCCGAGTACCGGAAGCCGGAGGCGCGCTCGGTGTCGACCGCGATCGGCCCGGACCCGGCCGCAAGGCGCGCGGCCGCCTCGGCCAGCTCCACGGACGTCTGGATGAGCGGGGGCATCCCTTCGCGCGGCTCGGTGAGGAGTTCGGCTTCGGGTTCGGGTTGGGGATCGGTCACCTGTTCACCGTACGGCCAGGTAACCTGCGCGCGCTACTGCCCCGCCGCACAGGAGACCGATTTACACCCGATAGTGGCTGAATCAACCTATATATCCTCCATGATGGACGACCGATTCCGGCACGGGCGGCCCCGCCGCCGCTCCCGGCGCCCCCACCGGTGCGGGCCACATCGCACTCGTCGCTGCGGCGGCCCGCCCCCGCGGCGTGGAAGGATGGCAACGTGTCAAACGCAGCAGCAGCCGTTCCCACGACGTCCCCGTTCCTCGCGGCCTGCCGCGGCGAAACCCCCGCGCACACCCCCGTCTGGTTCATGCGCCAGGCCGGGCGCTCACTCCCCGAGTACAAGACCGCCCGCGCCGGCACCACCATGCTCGAAGCCTGCCGCACCCCCGAGCTCGTCGCCGAGATCACCATGCAGCCGGTGCGCCGCTACGGCGTCGACGCCGCGATCTTCTTCTCCGACATCGTCGTGCCGATCGCCGCCGTCGGCGTCGACGTCGAGATCGTCCCCGGCGTCGGCCCCGTCGTCGCCGAACCCCTGCGCACCGAGGCCGACGCGAAGCGCCTGCGCAACCTCGACCCCTGCGACGTCGGCTACGTCACCGAGGCGATCGGCCTGCTCACCAAGGAGCTCGGCGACACCCCCCTCATCGGCTTCGCCGGGGCCCCCTTCACCCTCGCCTCCTACCTCATCGAGGGCGGGCCCTCCCGCGACCACGCGAAGACCAAGGCCCTCATGCACTCCGCGCCCGAGGTCTGGCACGCCATCGCCTCACGCCTCGCCGCGATCTGCGGCGAGTTCCTGCGCGTCCAGGTCGAGGCTGGCGCCCGGGCCGTGCAGCTCTTCGACTCCTGGGCCGGAGCCCTCTCCGAGGCCGACTACCGCCGCTTCGCCCTCCCGCACTCCACCGCCGCCCTCGCCGGCGTCGCCGAGTCGGTGCCCCGCATCCACTTCGGCGTCGGCACCGGCCACCTCCTCGAAGCGATGGCCGAGACCGGCGCCGAGGTCTCAGGCGTCGACTTCCGCACCCCCCTCGCCCAGGCCGCCGCCCGCCTCCCCGACAAGACCCTCCAGGGCAACCTCGACCCCGCGCTGGTCCTCGCCGACGACGCCGCGCTCACCGCCGCCACGGACGCCGTCCTCGAATCCGGCCGCGCCGCCAAGGCCCACATCTTCAACCTCGGCCACGGCGTCCTCCCCGACTCCGACCCCGGCAAGCTCAAACTCGTCGTCGACAGGGTTCACGAACAGTCCGCGCGCGGGACCGACGCGTGAGCCCCATGACGCCCGCCCGCGTCACGGGCACCCCCGGCCGCACCCGCGTCCTCGTCATCGGCGGGGGCATCACCGGCCTCGCCGCCGCCCACCGCCTCCGCGGCCGCCTCGGACCCGACGCCGAGATCATCGTCGCCGAGCAGTCCATGCGCCTGGGCGGCAAGATCTGCACCGTCGACTTCGCCGGACGCCCCGTCGAGACCGGCGCCGAATCCCTCCTCGCCGCCCGCCCCGAAGCCATCGGCCTCGCCCGCGCCGTCGGCCTCGGCGACGCCATCGTCCACCCCGCCGCCCTCAAACCCGCCCTCAGCCTCGGCGGCCGACTCGTCGACTTCCCCGCCGGGCACATGATGGGCATCCCCGGCGACCCCGCCGACGTCGCCGCCATCGCCGACGCCAAAGAACGCCCCGACAACGGCCTGCCCATCCTCGAACCCGGCCAGGACCTCTCCGTCGGCGCCCTCGTCCGCGCCCGACTCGGCGACGACGTCCTCGACCGCCTCGTCGCCCCCATGCTCTCGGGCGTCTACGCCGGCGACGTCGACCGCCTCTCCGTGCGCGCCGTCATGCCCCAGCTCGCCGACGCACTCGAACGCCACTCGCGCCTGACCGAAGCGGTCAACGAGATCAAACGGCCCCCCGCCGACGGCCCGCGCCCGCCCGTCTTCGCCACCATCGACGGCGGCCTCGACCGCCTCGTCACCGCCACCTCCGCCGCCGCCCGCGCCGAGATCCGCCTCGGCATGACCGTCCGCGAACTGCGCCAGACCCCCTACGGCTGGGAGGTCATCGCCGGACCCGTCCCCGACCCGATCAAGATCACCGCCGACGCCGTCGTCCTCGCCGTTCCCGCCACGCCCGCCGCCCAGCTCCTGCGCGCCGTCGAACCCCAGGCCGCCGCCGCCCTCTCCGGCGTCGCCTACGCCTCGGTCGCCCTGGCCGCCTTCGCCTTCGAGCACGTCGACCTCCCCGAGCGCTCCGGGTTCCTCACCCCCGCCTCCGAAGGCAAGACCGTCAAGGCCGCCACCTTCGCCTCCAAGAAATGGCCCCACCTCGGACGCCGCCGCCAGATCGTGCGCGTCTCGATGGGCCGCCTCGGCGAAGAGGCCCTCCTCCAGTACGACGACGCCACCCTCGCCAAGACCGCCCTGCGCGAACTCGGCGAACACCTCGGCCACCGCCTCCCCGAACCCGTCGACCAGCGCATCGACCGCTGGGGCGGCGCCCTCCCGCAGTACACCCCCGGCCACCTCGCCCGCGTCGCCGCCGCCCGTGAGGCGCTCGCCGACCACCGCGGCATCGCCATCGCCGGCGCCGCCGTCGACGGCGTCGGCATCGCCGCCTGCGTCGCCTCCGGCCAGCACGCCGCTGACGACATCGCCGACCTGCTCGACGCCTGACCTCACGCCGACCGACCGCAGACCCGAACGAAGGGGCCACCAGTGACCGAGCACCAGTCCAACAACCCGAACGCGCAGCGCATCAAGGAACTCAACGAGACGATCCGCTACACCCTCTGGTCGGTCTTCCGCGTCGAGGAGCCCATGCCCTCCATCCGCCAGGACCTCGCCGGCGACTCCGAGAACTTCTTCGAGAAGCACTGCGCCGACCTCGGCGTCACCGTCCGCGGCACCTACGACCTCACGGGCCTGCGCGCCGACGCCGACCTCATGGTCTGGTGGCACGCCGAATCCTCCGACCACCTCCAGAAGGCCTACGCCGACTTCCGCCGCTCCGCCCTCGGACGCCACCTCGCCCCCGTCTGGTCCAACATGGCCCTGCACCGGCCCGCCGAGTTCAACCGCAGCCACCTCCCGGCCTTCCTCACCGAGGAACCCCGCGGCTACGTCAGCGTCTACCCCTTCGTGCGCTCCTACGACTGGTACCTCCTGCCCGACGAGGAGCGCCGCGACCTCCTGCGCGAACACGGCCAGATGGCCCGCGACTACCCCGACGTGCGCGCCAACACCGTGCCCGCCTTCGCGCTCGGCGACTACGAGTGGATCCTCGCCTTCGAGGCCGAGGAACTCCACCGCATCGTCGACCTCATGCGCGAGCTGCGCGCCTCCCGCGCCCGGCTCCACGTGCGCGAAGAGGTCCCCTTCTACACCGGCAGGCGCCGCACCATCACCGACATCATCAACGACCTGCCGTAGCGGTGGACTCCTCCGGCTGGCTCTCGGCGCTCGCGCTGTTCCTCGCCGTCGGGCTGCTCGCCGAATCGGTGCGGCAGCTGCGGCGGCGCTGGCTGCTGGTCAAGGTCGAGGGGCATTCGATGGAGCCGGCGCTGCGCGACGGCGGCGAGGTGCTCGCGCGCCGCACGCGGCGGTTCGAGACCGGGAGGGTCGCGGTCGTCCTGGCGCCGGACCCGGTGCTCGGCTGGGCCGAGACGCGGCGGACCGGAAGCCGGGACGCCTTGTGGCTCAAGCGGATCGCCGCCGGGCCGGGCGAGCCGATGCCCGACTCCGGCGACCCGGTCCCGGCCGGGCACTACTTCCTGCTCAGCGACAACCCGATCGGCGCCGACTCCCGCCGCCACGGCCCGTGCCCGGCCGCGGCGATGGTCGGCGTCGTCATTCGCGAGTTCTAGTCGCATAAATGGCATGTCGGACCCTGCGGGTACTATTGCGCCAGGGGTCCCTTAAGGTGATATATCGGTAATATCAGGACTTGCGGTATTTCACGTTCTCCGCGGTCCCGCTCCTACTTAGGGAATCCTAAGGTGCGGGCGCTTCATCCCGTCATGCGGGACGTGGCAGACTTGTCCCATGCCAGCGCTACGTTCACGCACTTCCACTCATGGCCGCCAGATGGCCGGCGCCCGCGCGCTGTGGCGCGCCACCGGCATGACCGACTCCGACTTCGGCAAGCCGATCGTGGCCATCGCCAACTCGTACACCCAGTTCGTGCCCGGGCACGTGCACCTCAAGGACATGGGCGACATCGTCGCCGGGGCGATCGCCGAGGCCGGCGGCGTCTCCAAGGAGTTCCACACGATCGCCGTCGACGACGGCATCGCGATGGGCCACGAGGGGATGCTCTACTCGCTGCCCAGCCGCGAGATCATCGCCGACTCCGTCGAGTACATGGTCAACGCGCACTGCGCCGACGCGCTCGTCTGCATCTCCAACTGCGACAAGATCACCCCCGGGATGCTCATGGCCGCGCTGCGCCTGAACATCCCGGTCGTCTTCGTCTCCGGCGGCCCGATGGAGGCCGGCAAGACGATCGACAAGGACGGCATCGTCGTCCAGAAGCTCGACCTGGTCGACCCGATGGTCGCGGCCGCGAACGACGACGTCTCCGACGCGCAGCTGCGCCAGATGGAGCTCGACGCGTGTCCGACCTGCGGTTCCTGTTCGGGCATGTTCACCGCGAACTCGATGAACTGCCTCACCGAGGCCATGGGCCTGTCCCTGCCGGGCAACGGCTCGACCCTCGCCACGCACACGGCCCGCCGGGCCCTGTTCGAGGAGGCGGGGCGCACGGTCATGGACCTGGCCCGTCGCTACTACGACCAGGACGACGAGTCGGTCCTGCCGCGCAGCATCGCCACCCGCGACGCGTTCGAGAACGCGATGGCGATGGACGTCGCCATGGGCGGCTCCACGAACACGATCCTGCACCTCCTGGCCGCCGCCCGCGAGGCGGAGCTGGACTTCCAGGTCTCCGACATCGACGCGATCTCGCGCCGCGTCGCGTGCCTGGCGAAGGTCGCCCCGAACTCGCCGAAGTTCCACATGGAGGACTTCCACCGCGCCGGAGGCATCCCCGCGATCATGGGCGAGCTGCGCCGCGGCGGCCTGCTCAACGAGGGGGTCGGCTCCGTGCACTCGGCGTCGCTCGCCGAGTGGCTCGCGAAGTGGGACATCCGCGCCGAGGCCCCGGCCCCGGAGGCGATCGAGCTGTTCCACGCCGCGCCCGGCAACGTGCGCACCACGCAGGCGTTCTCGACCTCGAACCGCTGGAAGAGCCTCGACACGGACGCCGAAGAGGGCTGCATCCGCGCCGTCGAGCACGCCTACACCAAGGACGGCGGCCTCGCGGTCCTGTTCGGCAACCTCGCCGTGGACGGCTGCGTCGTCAAGACCGCGGGCGTGCCCGAGGAGAACTGGACCTTCACCGGCCCGGCGCACGTCTTCGAGTCCCAGGACGACGCGGTGCAGGGCATCCTCGACAAGTCCGTGAAGGAGGGCGAGGTCGTCGTCATCCGCTACGAGGGCCCCAAGGGCGGCCCCGGCATGCAGGAGATGCTCTACCCGACCTCGTTCCTCAAGGGCCGCGGCCTCGGCCGCAAGTGCGCGCTCATCACCGACGGCCGCTTCTCGGGCGGCACCTCCGGCCTCTCCATCGGACACGTCAGCCCCGAGGCGGCCGGCGAGGGCCTGATCGCCCTGGTCGAGGACGGCGACGTGATCGAGATCGACATCCCCGCCCGCAGGCTCGAACTGCGCGTCGAGGACTCGGTCCTGGCCGAACGCCGTGTGGCCCAGGAGAAGCGCGAGCAGCCCTACACGCCCGCGAACCGCGCCCGCACGGTCTCGCGCGCGCTCCAGGCGTACGCCGCGATGGCGACCCCGGCCAGCGACGGCGCGGTCCGCAAGGTTGGATAGCGAGGCCGGATAGCGAGGCCGGATAGCGACGTCGGTTAGCGACGGTTCACGAGCGGCGGGGTCCCTCCGGGACCCCGCCGCTTGCGCGTCCGGGGCAGAATGGTCGCTCACGTTCCCCCCGACCCCAGGAGCGGCCCGATGCCCCGTGTCAGCCCTATGTGGACAGGCGAGTACGGCCAGTCCTCCGCGATCAACGACCTCGACGAGGAACTGGAGTACGAGCGCGCCGCCCGGCGGCGCCAGGCCCAGCGGTTCGAGTCCGCGCAGAGCGACCTCAAGGGCGGCCTCGACCGCGTCGACTCCAGGCTCGGCGGCGTCGCCGACCGCGTCGAACTCGTCCTCGCCTGGACCGAGCTGCGCTTCCAACTCCTCGAATTCGACGAGTACGAGGCGCGCAAGGAGATCCGCAAGACCCTGCGGGCCCTCGCCCAGGGCCTGCCCGCGCGCCTGCCCGAGACAGGTGACGTGCCCGGCTACTGGCTCCCGCCCGCCGCTGCCGCCGCCCTCCCGCTGGTCCTGCGCGACCGCACCGCCCCCGGCGTCCCCGCCCAGCGCACCGTCCCCTTCACCGACCTCAAGGCCGGGCTCGAATCCGCCCGCGAGCGCGACGAGATCCGCGCCGAGTTGTTCAACCTCGCCGTGGGCCGCTGCTTCGACCAGCCCGCCCTCATCGACCTCGCGGTCCTGCGGCTCCTCTCCGCCCCCGGCGACCTGGGCTCCAGCACGTCGGTCGAGCCTGGAGGACCCGGCGACTCCACCTCCGGCAACGCCGCCCCGGTCGCCGCCGCCTGGCGCAGCCTCTGGGAACACGCCGCCCTCGGCGAGTTCGGCCCCTCCGCGGCCGACCAGCTCACGACGCTCCTGCGCGAGCGCTTCGACCCCGCCGCGATCGACGAGTCCGAACTGGAGGCCTGGGACCAGTCGATCGTGACCTTCGGCGCGAGCGAGTCCCGCAAGCCCTCCAAGGCCGAGGCCTACGCCGCGTTCGCCGAACACCTCGCCGAATTGCGTGAGACCGGCACGGTCGAGATCAGCACGGTCGAGAACGGCACGAACGAGATCAGGACGGTCGAGAA
>NZ_STGX01000017.1:16829-128416 GCF_004912155.1 Glycomyces paridis
TCGCGCTCGCAACCGGTGCAGTCGAGACCGCGCCGTACGAAAGCCCCGGGTCCGGTCTCCTCGGGACCGGCGCGGCCCCGCTCGGCGAACCCGCCGCCGCTCCCTCGGGCACCCTTCACGCGAGCGCCGTCGCCGAGCCCCCCGCCGCCGTCGGCGACACCCCCGACGGCGCCGCCCCCGGTGCCGCCGAGACCGCCCGCGACGACCGGTGCTGGCGGATCTACCTCCAGGAGCTCATCGAGGAGCCTAGCCCCGCCGAACTGCCGCTCGTGCTGGAGCTGGAGGCACTCGAACTCGGCGACGGGCCCACCCGCACCAGGCCCTCCTGGAGCGCACCCGCCGGCACCGTCGCGACCCTCCTGCGCCGCGACCTGTTCAAACCCGAGACCCCGCTTCCCCTGCGCCGTATCGCACTCGAACACAGCGCGCCCCTGCTGCGTTCGCTGCTCGAAACGCCGGAACCCGCGCCCGCACCCACCGTCGTCACCCTCAACCGCCGCTCGGTGAAGATCGGCGTCACCGCCGCGGGCGCCGACCCGGAGAAGGCCGCCGCCGCCGAGTCCCGCATCTCCCGCGGCGTCGAGGCGGCTCCCGCCAAGACCGTTCCCGTCGCCGTCGCGGCCGCCCTCGGCGCGCTCGCCGTCATCACGGCCGTGGCCGCGCAGTGGTTCCTCGCCGTCGTGTTCGCCCTCGCCGTCCTCGTCCCGCTCTGGATGCACCGCAACCGCACCGCCGACCACGCCGCCACCCTCAAGGACCGCGACGAGAAACTCGCCGACCTTCGCGCCGCGATCCTCAAGGCACGCGACGAGGCCGCCGCCCGGGACGCGAGCGCCGCCGAGCGCCACGCCGAAGCCGAAGCGGCCCGCGCCCGCCTCCTCACCGCGCTCCCCCAAGGCCGCCACTGAGAGTGACGGCGTCCTCCGTGATGGACACATCGAGGGCCCGGTACGGAAACCCGACACCATGCGGCATCCTGTAAAGCACGAGGCTTCCTACGATTGGGCCAGTGGATGACGCCAAACCCCCGTCGCGTCCGGCAGCAGCTGTCATGGACGGCGACCGCCGCAGTGTGGTGCTCCGTGCTCGTCGCGGCCCTCGTCGTCGGTGCGGACTCCCTGTCCGGGCGCATCGACCGCGACCTCGCCGCCGCGGTCGGCAGCATCGGCGCCGCCTGCGCCGGGCTGCTCATGTGGCGCGCCGCGGGCCGCATCAAAGCGGGCCGCCGCGTCACCTACCAGCTCCTCGCCGCCGGCATCCAGACCACCGCCGCGACCATCGCCGCCGCCTGCTGGCTGCCCGGCGCCTCCGCCGACGCCGTCGCGGGCACCGGCCTCTCCGCCGCCATCACCCTGTGGGCCCTCGCCCTCCTGCGCCTGCCCGACAACGGCTGGGAGCCCCAGGCCGTCCAGCGCCGCCTCGTCGACGGCGCCTTCGTCGGCCTGTGCGCCCTCTTCGCCTTCTGGGTCCTCGTCGCCCGGCCCGTCTTCGAACGCCAGCGCGGCCACCTCGCCGAAGGCGACCTCGCCATCGTCATCCCCGGGATGCTCGGCGTCATCATGATCGGCGTCGGCCTCACCACCACGCTGCGCCTCCAGCGCTGGCGCCGCCGCCACGCCCTCGCCTACCTCGCGGTCTTCGCCGTCCATTTCACCGGCCTGGCCCTGTACACCTCCTGGCAGTGGGGCGACCCCGAGGTCCAGGTCCTGTGGTGGTCGGTCTCGTGGGTCGCCACCTGCGCGGGCCTGCTCGGCGTGACCTACCTGGCGCGCAACCAGAAGCCCGCCCCGATCGACAAGCCGAACTACCCGGGGGCGCACTACGCCGTCATGGGCGGGGCCGCCGCGCTCGCCGGCGCCACCGTCCTCATCAACGGCGCCGGGAGCGGCTCCCTCACCCTCGACGCGGCCCTCCTCGGCCTCACCGCCGCGGGAGCGCTCGCCGGGCGCCTGGTCCTCACCTTCTTCGACGTCCGCCGCGTCGAGGAGGTCGCCGACGAACGCCAGCTGCGGCTCTCGGCCATCGTCGGCGTCGCCTCCGACGCCGTCCTCGTCCTCGACGGCGACCTCACCGTCACCTGGCGCTCCGAGGACTCGGCGTGGAAGCCCGCCACCGACGCCGGCAAGTGCGTCGGCTCCCGGTTCCTCGACCTCGTCCACGCCGACGACCGGCGCGGCGCCGAAGAGGACCTGCGGTCCCTCCTGGACGGCTACGGCCACACCGGGCAGGTCTCGCTCAACGTCCGCATCCGCGACGCGGGCCGCCGCTGGCGCCACACCGAGACCGTCGTCAACGACCTGCGCGGCAAGCCCCAGGTGCGCGGCCTCGTCGCCCGCGTCGAGGACGTCGGCGCCCGCCGCAGCCTGGAGACCGAGCTGGCCCGCATGGCCTACACCGACCCGCTCACCGGGCTCGCCAACCGCCGCGCGCTCCTCCAGAGCCTGGAGGACGGCGTCGACGCCCAGGAGCACAGCACCGCGCTCCTCCTGCTCGACCTCGACGAGTTCAAGAACGTCAACGACACCCGCGGCCACGACTTCGGCGACGAACTCCTCGTCGAGGTCTCCCGGCGCATCAAGGAACTGCTGCGCCCCACCGACGTCGGCGCCCGCCTCGGCGGCGACGAGTTCGCGATCCTCCTGCGCGCCAGCTGGTCCGAGGCGGTCGCGACCGCCAAGGCCCTCGTCGCGCGCCTGGGCGAACCGTACGAGTTCCACGACGAGTCCACCGTCTTCACCACCGGCTCGGTCGGCATCGCCACCGCCGTCGACGTCCTCGGCGACCCCGAGATCCTCCTGCGCAACGCCGACCTCGCGCTGCGGGCCGCCAAGCAGGCCGGGAAGAACCGCTACGCCACCTACGACGCCGAGTTCGACCGCAAGGTGCGCCGCAAGAACGAGCTCACCCAGGAGCTGCGCGGCGCCATCGCCCGCGACGAGCTGCGCCTGGTCTACCAGCCCGTGTTCGCCACCGCCGACCGCTCCATCGTGGGCGCCGAGGCGCTCATGCGCTGGCACCACCCCAGGCTCGGCCACGTCAGCCCCGGCGAGTTCATCCCCGCCGCGACCGAGTCCGGTCTCACGCAGGATCTCGCGGTGTGGACGGTCAACCGCGCCGCCGAGCAGCTCGCCGCATGGCACAACGCCGGGATCAAGGCCTGGATCTCGGTGAACGTCTCGGTCAAGGAACTCCACACCCACCTGTTCGCCACCGAGGTCAACACCGCGCTCATCGCCGCGGGCGTCCCCGCGAAGCGCCTCGTGCTGGCGGTCACCGAGCACGACTTCTCACACCAGATGAACACGCTCATCGCCCAGCTCAGCGCCCTGCGCGGCGCCGGGGTCCGGATCGCGTTGGACGACTTCGGCTCCGGGTACTCCTCGCTCGGCCAGCTCGAACGCCTCCCGGTCGACATCATCAAGATCGACCGCGACCTCGTGGCGAAGGACGACGGCGGCGTCGGGCCGCTCGCGGCCGTCACCGTCGAGCTCGGGCGCCTCCTCGGCATGGAGGTCATCGCCGAAGGCGTCGAGACCGACCTCCAGCTCAACGCCATGATCGCCGCCGAAGCGCCGCTCGTGCAGGGCTACCTGCTCGCGAAGCCGATGGAGCCGGACGACCTGACGCGCTGGCTCACCGAGGAGCCGCGGGCGCTGCCGCCCGCGCCGCGCGACACGCCGACTGACGTCCCGCAGTCTGAGAAAAGTTGACTCACGGGCCGGAATCGTGCATCCTGGGGAGCGTGCCGAAGCAGAACTGCGACTCCATGACGACCGAGGCCCTCGCCGCCCGGCCGCTCGTCGTAGTACTTACCTAGCGCACCGTCGTTCTCTGACGGTGCGCTCGCCCCGTGCGTCTAGCACGCGGGCGATTTTTTCTGCCCGGGGAACGACACAGCATGTCGAACCAGCCACATATCTCCCTATTGGACGAAGGACATGAGCACACCAGTGAAGGCACCGAAGCCAGGGCCGCAGGCTGCCAAAGCTCAGCCCGCCAGGCCGAAGGCACCCAGGCCGGCTCCTCCGATCGGCGCCCCCGCCGCCGCCCCCGTCCTCACCGGCGCGCAGGCCGTCGTCCGCGCGCTCGAAGAGCTCCAGGTCGAGGCCGTCTTCGGCATCCCCGGCGGCACGATCCTCCCCGCCTACGACCCCCTCCTGGACTCCGATCAGGTGCGCCACGTCCTCGTCCGCCACGAGCAGGGCGCCGGCCACGCCGCCCAGGGCTACGCCCTGGCGACCGGCAAGGTCGGCGTGTGCATGGCGACCTCCGGCCCCGGCGCGACCAACCTCGTGACCCCGCTGGCCGACGCCTACATGGACTCGGTCCCGATCGTGGCCATCACCGGCCAGGTCGTGACCTCCTCGATCGGCACCGACGCCTTCCAAGAGGCCGACATCTGCGGCATCACCATGCCGATCACCAAGCACTCCTACCTCATCACCGACGCCGCCGACATCCCGCGCGTCATCGCCGAGGCCTTCCACGTGGCCTCGACCGGCCGCCCCGGCCCGGTCCTGGTCGACATCCCCAAGGACATCCTCCAGACCGAGGCGCCCTTCGTGTGGCCGCCGCGGATGGACCTGCCCGGCTACCGCCCCACCACGCAGCCGCACGGCAAGCAGATCCGCGAGGCCGCCGCGCTCATCGCCGAGGCCAAGCGCCCCGTGCTCTACGTCGGCGGCGGCGTCGTCAAGTCCGGCGCCCACGCCGAGCTGCTGGCGCTCGCCGAGCTGACCGGCGCGCCCGTCGTCACCACCCTGATGGCCCGCGGCGCCTTCCCCGACTCGCACCCGCAGCACCTGGGCATGCCCGGGATGCACGGCACCGTCCCGGCGGTGCACGCGCTCCAGAAGTCCGACCTCCTGGTCTCCCTGGGCGCCCGCTTCGACGACCGCGTGACCGGCCGGCTCGACTCCTTCGCGCCCGACGCCAAGATCGTCCACGTCGACATCGACCCGGCCGAGATCGGCAAGAACCGCGAGGCGGACGTGCCGATCGTCGGCGACTGCCGGGCCGCCATCGCCGCCATGATCGACGCCTACGCCGACCCCGGCCAGGAGCGCCTGAAGACCTGGTGGGAGACCCTCGACGACCTGCGCGGGCGCTACCCGCTGGGCTACACCGACATCGACGACGGCCTGCCCGCGCCGCAGTACGTGATCGAGCGCCTCGGCGCCCTCGCCCCCGAGGACACCATCTGGACCACCGGCGTCGGCCAGCACCAGATGTGGGCCTCCCAGTTCATCTCCTACGAGAAGCCGGGCACGTTCCTCAACTCCGGCGGCCTGGGCACCATGGGCTTCGCCGTCCCGGCTGCCATGGGCGCCAAGCTCGGCCAGATGGGCCGCACCGTGTGGGCCGTGGACGGCGACGGCTGCTTCCAGATGACCAACCAGGAGCTCGCCACCTGCGCGATCGAGGGCATCCCGATCAAGGTCGCCGTCATCAACAACGGCAACCTCGGCATGGTCCGCCAATGGCAGACGCTGTTCTACGACAAGCGCTACTCCCAGACGAACCTGTCGACGCACCACTCCGAGGCGTCCCCGCGCATCCCGGACTTCGTGAAGCTCGCCGAGGCCCTCGGCTGCGTCGGCCTGCGCGCCGACACCGCCGACGAGGTCGACGCGATCATCGCGCAGGCCAACGCGATCAACGACCGCCCGGTCGTGGTCGACTTCACCGTCGGACCCGACGCGATGGTGTGGCCGATGGTCCCCGCCGGCGTCTCCAACGACGAGATCCTCTACGCGCGCGACGTGCGCCCGAACTTCGACGACGAGGGGCAGATCTAGTGACCACGCATACCCTTTCGGTCCTCGTCGAGAACAAGCCCGGCGTCCTCGCCCGGGTCGCCGCCCTGTTCTCCAGGCGCGGCTTCAACATCGACTCCCTCGCCGTCGGCGAGACCGAGCACCCCGGCGTCAGCCGCATCACCATCGTGGTGGGCGTCGAGGCGGGCTCGCTGGAGCAGGTCACCAAGCAGCTCAACAAGCTCATCCACGTCCTCAAGATCGTGGAGCTGGAAGCGGGCTCCTCCGTGCAGCGCGAACTGCTGCTGGTGAAGGTCCGCGCCGACGCCGCCACCCGCGGCCAGGTGATCGCCGCGGCCGAGCTGTTCAAGGCCCGCTCGGTCGACGTCACACCCGACACGGTCACCTTCGAGGTCACCGGGAACTCCGACAAGATCGAGGCGTTCCTGGAAGTCCTGGAGCCGTTCGGGATCAAGGAGCTCGTCCAGTCGGGGACGGTCGCGCTGGGGCGCGGGGCCAAGTCGATGGCCTCGCTGTCCCGATACGTCTCACCGAACAATTAAGTCAAGAAGGAAGCAGTTGCATGTCCGCTGAAGTGTTCTACGACGACGACGCCGACCTGGCCCTGATCCAGGGCAAGAAGGTCGCCGTCCTCGGCTACGGCTCGCAGGGCCACGCCCACTCGCTGAGCCTGCGCGACTCGGGCGTCGAGGTCGTCATCGGCCTCCAGGAGGGCTCCAAGTCGCGTCCCAAGGCCGAGGAGGCGGGCCTGAAGGTGCTCACCCCGGCCGAGGCCGCCGCGTGGGCCGACGTCATCATGATCCTGGTCCCGGACACCGTGCAGGCCAAGCTGTACGCCTCGGAGATCGCCCCGAACCTGTCCGCCGGCGACTCCCTGTTCTTCGGCCACGGCTTCAACATCCGCTACGACCTGATCCAGGCCCCCGCGGACGTCAACGTCGCCATGGTCGCCCCGAAGGGCCCGGGCCACATGGTCCGCCGCCAGTTCGTGGACGGCAAGGGCGTCCCCGCGCTCGTCGCGGTCGAGCAGGACCCGTCCGGCGACACCCAGGCCGTGGCGCTCTCCTACGCGAAGGCGATCGGCGGCACCCGCGCGGGCGTCCTGAAGACCACCTTCAAGGAGGAGACCGAGACCGACCTGTTCGGCGAGCAGGTCGTCCTCTGCGGCGGCACCGCCGAGCTCATCCGCGCCGGCTTCGAGACCCTGGTGGAGGCCGGCTACGCGCCGGAGGCCGCCTACTTCGAGTGCCTGCACGAGCTCAAGCTCATCGTGGACATGATCTACGAGGGCGGCCTCACCAACATGTGGTACTCCGTCTCCGACACCGCCGAGTACGGCGGCGTCTCCCGCGGCTCGCGCATCGTCACCGACGAGACCCGCAAGGAGATGAAGCGCATCCTGGGCGAGATCCAGGACGGCACCTTCGCCAAGGAATGGGTCGCCGAGTCCGAGAAGCGCGAGAACTTCAAGAAGCTCCAGGCCGTCCAGACGGACAACCAGCTCGAAGAGGTCGGCAAGAAGATGCGCGACCTCATGCCCTGGGTCCAGCGCAAGATCACCGAGACCGCGTAAGTCTCAAGCACACTGCTTGGCCGGGAGCCGCTTTGCGGCTCCCGGCCTTCGGCGTTGCGGGCCGGGGTGACCCGGTACTGCAACTCGATTCTAGATTTCTAGAATCGAAGCTAGAATGATAGACATGGCACTGAGCATCAAGAGCCCGGCGGCCGACCGGCTCGCCCGCGAGCTCGTCGCGGCGACCGGCGAGTCCCTGACCGAAGCCGTGGAGACCGCGATCCGCGAACGGCTGGAGCGGCAGACGCAAGGCGCGCGTTCCCGGCGCATCCACCGACGACTCGACGCACTGCGGGACGAGCTGCGGCACGTGCCGGTCGTCGACGACCGCGCCGCCGAGGAGATCCTCGGTTACGACGAGAACGGCCTCCCCACGTGACCGAAGCAGACTTCCTCGTCGTGGACACCTCTGCCGCTGTCGCCATCCTGAGCGACGAGCCCGGCGCCGACTGGCTGGCCGACGCGCTCGCGCAGACGACCGCGGCCGTCATGCCCGCGGCGACCTACCTTGAGCTCGGCATGGTCCTCGAGTCCCGTTTCGGTCCGCGCGAGACCGGGATCGCCGCTCGGTTCGTACGCGACGCGGAGATCGACATCGTCGATGTGACGGCCAAGTCCGCCGAGCGGGCACTCGAATCATGGCGCCGGTTCGGCAAGGGGCGGCACCCTGCGAAACTGAACTTCGGCGACTGCATCGTCTACGGAGTCGCCGCTGAACTCGGCTGGCCGATCCTGTGCATCGGTGAGGACTTCGTCCAGACCGACATCGCCGTCGTCCGGCCGCTGCTGGAGGGCACCGCGTAGACGCGGCGATTCGTTCTGCCGCCGGGTCCGGCGCCAGTTCACCGAGACCGCGTAGCCGCGGATCGGTACCTGGGCCGGTGGGCCTCGGACGTG
Organism: Glycomyces paridis; assembly: GCF_004912155.1. GTDB lineage: Bacteria > Actinomycetota > Actinomycetes > Mycobacteriales > Micromonosporaceae > Glycomyces > Glycomyces paridis. Next base: position 25,077 of record NZ_STGX01000017.1, read on the forward strand.
TGAGGGCCGGGTGTCCCGTCTCGTTGGCTCCGGGGCAGTCTCGTTGTAGCGGAGGCATCCGGGGATTTGTCTCAGTCGAGAGGAGGCACTTGTCCTGAGCCGGTCTTGTGCAGCTGCGTCCCAAAGCACCCCCAGGGAGGTACGAGAGAGGGCCGGACCACCGCAGCAAGCGGCATCCGGCTCCTCCGCTATCTGATGCTCTTCCTGTGGGCGACGATCGCCGCGACGGCGAACCCGACTGTCGCGGCGATGAGCAGTAGTAGTGCGGGATTGGCTCCAGCCGGAACGAGCTGGACTGTCCGCTCCGTGCATTCGAGCACGAAACTGGGTGGGAACAGCGACTCGGTGAGGTTCACGAACTCGCCTGCGCCGAATCGAGTGCATTCGTATCTGGTGTCCAACGGTGAAGACATGAAGAGCGTGCCCACGTAGAGCGGGATTGCGATACACAGGGAGGCAAGCGATGCGGCGATGAACACCGTGCTTCGCGTGGGGCGGCGCTTCCTCATGGGGATGGTCACGGCGGCGACCGCCAACGCCACGAGGATGAGCAGCGAGACCGGGAACAGCACCGTCATGGCGAAGATCATCGGGTGACCCTAGCCGGTGTGTATCAGAAGGGCTCGGCGGTAGGCCAGGGGTACGATTCCTGGGGCGAATTCGCCGAAGACGTCCTCCGCCACATCGCCGACGGAGAGCGATCCACCCCAACCAAAACGAGACAGACCGACCCGGACCTTGCAGTCTGACTGCCCCGGCCCGATTGAGACCGGTCACCGGGAACCCGATGGTTCCCGGCCCACACACGTGTCCCTCGGCGGTCAGGCCGCCTTTTTCGCGGCCTTCGCGAGTTGGGAGATGCGCTGTTCCGAGATCCCGAGGACCGCGGCGATGTCGCGGCCGGTCATACCCGATTCCTTGAGCAGCATGACCGTCTCTCGGTTGATGTTCGAGGCCCGCGCTTGGAGCGCGGCGGCCTTGGCGGCGTCCTCCCTGGCATCGGCGATGCGGGCGTCGATCCCCGGAGCGATGTGCCAGACGATCGTGATGGGCGCGGTATCCGCCTCGGCAACGCCGTCGTACGGTCTCGCGCGAATTCTGGCGCGGACACGTGTGAGGGCCGGGAACCATCGGGTTCCCGGCCCTCACACGTGTCCGGGTTACTGCTGGAACTGCTGGTGGTACTGGGCGGAGGCGACCTGGCGGGCGGCGGGGGTGAGGGCCGGGCCGACCTGATTGATGAGGTTCGCCAGTTCGTGGCCGACCTGGCCGATGTCGCAGTGCAGACCGGCCAGCGCCAGGAGGCTCGCGCCGCTGGACACGGACATCGAGAACATGAAGCCGCCGTTCATCTCCGTCAGGTTGCTGATCACCGGGTCCGCCTGGAGGGAGCGCGCGGCGCCGGCCAGGAGGCTCGTCAGACCCGAGGCGATCGCCGACAGGCGCTCGGCCTCGTCCCTGGGCAGGGTGTTGTTCGAGGCGATGAGCAGGCCGTCAGCGGCCACCGCGAGCACGTGGGTCACGTGCGGCACCCTGCCGACGAAGTCGTTGAGAAGGAAGTCCAATTGTGCGCTGGTGGTCATGGGTCGATCCTCGGGTCATTTGTCATTTGTGGGAGTGGCGGTCCTGCTGCCGGAGAGTCCGCGCGCGTACGCCGAGTACGTCGCGCCGATGCTCCGCGGGTTCCGCTCGATCGGCTTGCCGTCCTGCCCGGCCGACGGTGCGATCGCGCCGGGGACGAGGTTCGACATCGGCTGCCGCTGCGGCAGCCCGTTCGCACCGGTCACGAGCGTCCCCGGGTCGGCAGTCGGCAGTCGGTGCCCGGCGCGGAGCGACGGGTCGGCGTGCACGACGGTGACGTCGAACTTGATCTCGGGGAGCTCGGTGAGGATCGCCGTTGCGGCCGAGCCGAGTTCGGGTTGCGGGCGGCCCACCGCCGCCACGCCGCGGGCGGGGCCCGCGGTCAGTGCCCTCGGCCCCGCGGGGGCCGGCGCGGGCGCCGGGGGCTCGGCGCCCTTCGCGAAGAGCGGGGCGTTGGTCCTGGGGCGCGGCATCTGGGGTTGCCGGGACACGATGGATTCGGGCATGCGCTCGCTTCGCTCGGGTTCGGTGAAGGAGAGCAGGGAGCCGGGGGCGATGACCTCGACGACGATGCCGCCGCCGATGGAGGGGCGCATCTCGATCTCGATGCCGTGCCGTGAGGCGAGGAAGCCCACCACGGTGAGCCCCATGGCCTGCATGGCCTCCAGGTCGACGGGGGTCTCCTGCTTGAGCCGCTCGTTGAAGCGCTCCAGGCGGTCGGTCTCGATGCCGATGCCGTGGTCGCGGACCTGGATGATGACCTTGCCGGTTACGATCCGGGCGGTGACCTCGGTGGCGGACTCGGAGTAGCGGGTGGCGTTGTCCATGAGCTCGGCGAGGAGCTGCACGACGTCGTCGACGACGTCGGCCTTGACCCAGGCGCCCTCGTCGGAGGCGACCTCGACGCGCGTGTAGTACTCGATGCGGCTCTGGGCCGCGGTGAGGACGTCGCCGACCTTCGCGTCGGTGGTGCGGACCTTGGCGGCCGAGGAGCCGCCGAGGACGAGGAGGCTGTCGTTGGCGCGGCCGATGAGCGAGGCGAGGTGGTCGAGCCGGAAGAGCCGCTGGAGGCGGTCGGGGTCCTGCTCGTTGCGTTCGGCCTCGTCGAGTTCGGCGGTGAGGCGGCCGGTCAGGGAGTGGCCGCGGCGGGCCAGGCGGACGAAGATCGCGCCGACGTGGAAGCGCAGGAGGGCCTGCTGGGCGGAGACGCGGATGGCTTCGCGGTGGACGATGTTGAAGGCCTCGCCGACCTCGCTGAGCTCGTCCTTGCCCTGCACCTGGAGCGGTGAGGGCGTGCGGGCGGCGAACTGGAAGGGGCTGAGGCCGCCCAGTCCCTGCTGTTGGTCGACGCGTTTGACGGCCAGCGGGAGGTCGACCATGGCGATGCGGCGGGCTGAGCCGGAGAGCTCGCGCAGACCGTGGGTGACCGACCGGCCGATGCCGTAGGCGATGAGGATGGCGAGGGCGAGGGCGAGGACGGCGATGAGGCCTTCGACGCCGAGGCGCCGCAGGGAGGCGGCGGCGACGGACTCGGCCTGCTCGGTGGCCTCGGTGAGGGAGTCGTCGACGAGTTTCGCGGTGGCGGTGTGGCGGGCGTCGTAGGCGGCCATGAGGGCCTCGTGGTCGACGACCTGGTCGTCGTCGGAACGGGAGCCGGCGACGGCGCTCTCGAAGGCGTTGGCGGCGCGGGCGTCGGTGGAGCCGATGCCGCCGACGCTGAGGACGGAGGCCTCGGGGTCGATCTGGACGACGGTGCGGCGGTACTCGTTGAGCGATTCCTCGCGGGCGGCCGAGAGGCGCATGAAGGTGCGGTGCTTGCCCGCGAGCGGCTTGCCGTCCTCAAGGGACAGGACGAGGAGGCGCAGCTGCTCGGAGTGCTCGTCGATGGCGGCCAGGAGGCTCGCGGTGCGCAGCATCCGGGAGAGTTCGGCGGTCCCGGCGGCGTCCACGGCGCGGTCGACGACGACCGAGAGGCGGCCGATGACGGAGTTGTACACGGTCAGGTGGACCGCGTCGACGGTGCCGTCGTGGACGGCGCGCCTCGCGATGGCGAGCCGGTCGAGGGGCGTGCCGGCGCGGTCGAGGAGCGCGACGGTCTCGGCGTCGAGGTCGAGTTCGGACCTGGTGGTCTCCAGCGCGTCGAGCGCGGCCTCGGTCTCGGTCTCGTGGCGCTCGAACGCCTCCAGGAGCGCGTCGGGCTCGGCCAGGCCCGTGTCCTCCTGGTACACCAGCATGGCCGCGTCGGTGCGCTCGGCCATGAGGGCGCCGATGGCGTCGTTGACGTCGCCGAGGAGCTCGACCGCGTCGGCGGTGGCGCCGACCTCGCGGGCCTCGGCGGCGGACTCGACCAGTCGCAGGGCGACCATGCCGGTCAGGGTGAGGGCCGGGACGAGCAGCATGGCCGTCAGCTTGGTGCGGATGCGGACGCGCGACAGGAGGCGGCGGCGCTGCTTGCCGCCTTCGGCCGTCGGCGCCGGCTCTTGCTCATCGTTCATCTGGGGTGGGTTCCTTGGTCCGGCGCGGGTTATTCCACGCCTAGATAGGCTTGGACGACCTTGGGGTCCTTCAGGAGTTCGGAGGCGGGGCCGCTGTGCGCGATCGCCCCGGTCTCCAGGACGTGCCCGGTGTCGGCGGTGCGCAGGGCCCGGCGGGCGTTCTGCTCGACCAGCACCACCGTCACGTCCGAGGCGCGGATCTTGTCGATGACGCCGAAGACCTCGTCGACCATCTTGGGGGCCAGGCCCATCGAGGGCTCGTCCATGAGGACGACCCGGGGCCGGGAGATCATGGCCCTGGCGATGGCGAGCATCTGCTGCTCGCCGCCGGAGAGCGCCCCGGCTGGCAGGTCGCGACGTTCGGCGAGCACGGGGAACAGCTCGTACAGCTCGCCCGCGGGCACGGCCTGGGCCCGGCGCCGGTGCGCGCCGAGGGCGAGGTTCTCTGCGACGGTGAGGGTGCCGAGGATCTGGCGTCCCTCGGGCACGAGCACGAGCCCGGCGCCGACGCGGCGGTGCGCGGGCCAGCGGGTGATGTCGCGCCCGTCGAGGCGGACGGTGCCCTTGCCGGGGCGCATGAGGCCGGAGACGGCGGCGAGCACGGAGCTCTTGCCGGCGCCGTTGGCGCCGACGAGGGCGACCATGCCGCCTTCGGGGACCGAGAAGGACACGTCGCGGACGGCCTCGACGCGGCCGTACGAGACGCTCAGCGACTCGACCGACAGGATCGGCTCAGACATGCTCACTCTCCTCGTCTTCGGCGCCGAGGTAGGCCTCGACGACCTTGGGGTCGGCCGCGACCTCGCGGGGCTCGCCCGCGGCGATGACCTCGCCGAAGTTGAGCACCACCAGGCGGGTGCAGGTGTCGAGGACCATCTTCACGTTGTGCTCGATGAAGAGCACCGCGATGCCGTCCTCGGCGAGGTCCTTGATGAGCGCGGCGAGTTCGCCGGCCTCGACGTGGTTCATCCCGGCGGCGGGCTCGTCGAGGACGAGGAGCGTCGGGTGGGCCGCGAGGGCGCGGGCGATCTCCAGTCGGCGCTGGTCGCCGTAGGAGAGCGCGCCGGGTCGCAGGTGGGCGCGGTCGGCGAGGCCGACGCGCCGCAGCTGCGCCCAGGCGAGGGCGAGGGCCCGGCGTTCGTCGCGGCGTGCCGAGGGCAGCCACAGGAGGCGGCGCAGGTAGGTGGAGCGCGTGACCGGGTGGGTGCCGACGAGGACGTTGTCGAGCGCGCTGAGCCGGTCGAACAGCTTGGAGTGCTGGAAGGTCCGGCTCAGTCCCGCCTTGGCGAAGCGGTGCGAGGGGGCGCCGAGGCGGACGCCGAGGACCTCGCCCTCGCCCGCGCTCGGCGTCTCCAGGCCGCTGATCATGTTGACCAGGGTGGTCTTGCCGGCACCGTTGGGGCCGATGACGCCGAGGACCTCGCCGGCGCGGATCTCCAGGTCGACCGAGCGGACGGCCTGGACGGACCCGTAGGACTTGCCGAGGCCGCGCAGTTCGGCGATGGGGGTGCCGGGCTCGGGCAGCGGCGCGAGGCCGTCCGGTTCGGTCCCGGGGTCGGGCCGCACCCGCGCCGGGCGCAGCCGGGCGACGAGCGTGGACAGTCCGCCGGGGAGGAACAGGATGACGGCGAGCAGGAGCAGGCCGGTGATGAGCGGGTGGATCCACCCGGCCTCGACGCCGAGGGCGTTCTGGATCTCGGGCACGGCGGTGAGGAACCCGGCGCCCAGGACGGGCCCGAAGAAGACGAGGTAGCCGCCGAGGACGGCGGTGACCAGGCCGCCGAGGGTGAGGCTGAAGTCGAAGGTGGCCGGGGTGATGCGCCCGAAGAAGTACAGGAACATGACGCCGTAGACGCCGGCGATCGCGCCGGAGGCCACGAACGAGGTCATGCGGGTGCGCACGACGTCGACTCCCATCGACCCGGCGGCGAGCTCGTCCTCGCGGACGGCGGCGAAGGCGCGGCCGGTGCGGGAGGGGCCCAGGCGCCAGAACAGGTAGCCGAGGACGGCCACGACGATCCACGCGAGGTCGACGGTGAGCCACTTGTCGACGCGCAGGCCCAGGGCGCCGCGCGTCCACTCGGCGTTGGTCATGAAGACCCGGACCATCTCGCCGAAGGCGATGGTGCCGATGGCGAGGAAGACCCCGCGCAGGCGCAGGACCGGGAGGCCGACGAGGAACGCGGCGGCGCCGCCGACCGCGGCGCCGACGGGGATGCCGACCAGGACCGGCGAGAGCGAGCCGAACAGCGGCTCGGTGGGGACGACGAGCGTCGAGGTGTAGGCCGCGAGCGAGGCGAAGCCCGCCTGCCCGAGGTTGAGCTGTCCGGCCATGAGGACCACGTGGAACGAGTAGGCCAGGATCACCGCCAGGGCGATGTTGGTGATGAGCGTGTCGTATCCGGCGAGCATCAGACCTCCCTGACCTTGATGTGGCCGAACAGGCCCCGGGGGCGCAGGATCAGGACCGCGAAGAGCAGCGCGAAGGGCACCAGGCCCTTCCAGGTCGAGTCGAAGTAGTGGATGGTGAGGGCCTCGGCGAGGCCGAGGACGATCCCGGCCGCCATCGCGCCCCACAGGGAGCCGAGGCCGCCGAGGATGATGACGGCGAATCCGATGAGCTCGATCGAGGCGCCGAGCCCGCGGTCGGTCTGGCCGATGTTGAGCGCCAGGAGCGCCCCGGCGACGGTGCCGAGCCCCGAGGACAGGGCGTAGGTCCCGGCGGTGACGCGGTCGACGTTGACGCCGACGACCCTTGCGGCGGTGGGGTTCTCGGCCACGGCCCGCATGGCCCGTCCCAGCGGTGTCGCCGAGACGAGCCATGCGAGTCCGAGCATGAGCGCCAGCGCCAGGCCCAGGGTCACCAGCTGCGTGAGGGTGACGCGGAGTCCCGCGACCTCGAACAGCCGGTTGGGGAAGTACTCGTAGGGGAAGCTCTTCGGTTCGGTCCCGTAGCGCGCCTGGATGAGCGCGATGAGGACGCCGCCGAAGGCGACCGAGGAGATGAGTCCGGCGAAGTGCTCGTCGTCCCGGCCCGCGAGCGGGCGGAACGCGATCCGTTCGAGCACGACGCCGGCGACCGCGCCGATCCCGGCCACGACCGGGAGCAGGGCCCAGAACGGTATGCCCGTCCTGGTCGCGATCTCGATGCCGAGGAACGCTCCGGTGGTGAAGATCGCCGCGTGGGCGAGGTTCAGGTGCCGGAGGATTCCGAACACGAGGGTGAATCCGATCGCGAAGAGCGCGTAGATCGAACCGGAGAAGACTCCGTTGGCCAACTGCTGCAGCATCTCTGTTTTCCCTGGGCGGAGGTGGGCGAGCGGGGGCCGGGATCGCCGGCCCCGAGCTCGTTCCCTAGAGGATGGTGAATTCGCCGTCGCGGATGATCTGGACGAACGGCTCCTGGGTGACCTCGCCGCCCTCGTCGATCGAGATCGGGCCGAGGATGGAGTCGTACTCCAGGATCTGGCCGAGGTTGTCCTTGATCGCCTCGCGGTTGGCGTCGCAGTCGGCGCGGACGGCCTGGTCGAGGAGGTAGCCGGCGGTGTAGGCCTGGGCGGCGAACTGGTCGGGCGCGCGGCCGTACAGCTCGTTGTAGTTCGCGATGAACTCGGCGTTGCCGGTGGTCTCGGCGGCCGCGCTCCAGGCGCCGCCGACGATGAGGCCCTCGGAGGCGCCTTCGAGGAGGCCGACGAGGACGGGGGAGTTGAAGGCGTTGCCGCCGACGATCGGGGCGGTGATGCCCTGGTCGCGGGCCTGCTTGACGAGCGGCACGGTGGCCCCGGGCAGGGCGGAGAGGATGACGGCGTCGACGTCGGCGTCGGCGACCTTGGTCAACTGGGCCGAGAACTCGGTGTCGGCGGTCTCGAAGCTCTCCTCGACCACGATCTCGATGTCCTGCTCCTTGAGGACGTCGGAGATGGTGTTGAACGCGGAGGCGGTGAACTCGTCGGCGCTGTCGTAGAGGACGGCGACCTTCTCCAGACCCAGGGTCTCCTTGGCGGCCGGGATGCTCGCGGCGAGGGCGACCTCCTCGGGCAGCGAGGCGCGGAAGATGTAGTCGCCGATCTCGGGGATGCCCTCGGCGGTGGTGGAGACGCCGAGCGCGGGGACGCCGGCGTACTGGGCGTCGGTGTAGGTCGTGAAGGCCATGCCCGAGAGGGTGGGGCCGACGATGGCGCTGACCTTGTCGCGCTCGATGAGCTTCTCGAAGGCGGCGACGGAGTCGTCGACGCTGGTCTTGTCGTCTTCGAGGATGAGCTCGTACTTGATGCCGCCGGCGGCGTTGAGCTCGTCGATGGCCATCTTGAGGCCTTCTTGCTGGTACCCGCCCGCGAACGCGGCGGCCTCGGTGAGGCTGAAGACGGCGCCGAGCTTGACGGTCTCGTCGATGGTGCAGTCCGCGCCCGTGCCGGTGCCCGAGAGCGCCGAGTCGCTGGAGCTGCTCGCGGGTTCCTCCGAGACGCATGCGGCGGTTGCGAGGAGGGCGGCGGCCGCTATGACGGCGGCTACGCCGGAGGAGGTCTTGAGACGCATTATCTCTTCCCTGATTGAGGTTCGGTGGGGGTAACGATGGGAGCACCGCCGCACCCTTGCGGACCCGGCGGCACGAGGGCCACCTTATAAGGACGATCAGGACGGCACAAGGCCAAAGGCAAAAGAGTTTCAAAGACTGAAAGTTCAACAGAAACGCGCAGCTCCGGGGCGCAAGCGCTGAAGTGAACCGAAAGGTCGGTTAGTGTGAGCCACCGCTCACATTGGTCATTTGAACCGTTTCAACCCTGAGGTCGCAGCGGTCACTCAAGTGCGTATTGTGGATGAACGGCGAGCACCGGGGCCAAGGTGGCACGGAAAGAGTGTGGTCATTATCACGTTTGCTTGAGCGCTCCTGCGGGCCCCGCCGCGGGTCCCCGGCGGCTATGGGCCCGACCCGATCCCGGCCCCGACCGTGTGATCGGGCTCGCGTCTATCCTGGGGGAGTGGTTGAGCGAGCAGTGAAGACGTACCAGGTCAAGACCTACGGCTGTCAGATGAACGTGCACGACTCCGAGCGGATCGGCGGTCTGCTCGAAGCGGCCGGCTACGTGCCCGCCGCGGGCGACGGGGCCCCCGACCTGGTCGTGTTCAACACCTGCGCCGTCCGCGAGAACGCCGACAACAAGCTCTACGGCAACCTCAGCCACCTCGCCCCCGCCAAACGCGAGAACCCCGACATGCAGATCGCCGTCGGCGGCTGCCTCGCGCAGAAGGACCGCGGCGAGATCGTCAAGCGCGCCCCCTGGGTCGACGCCGTCTTCGGCACCCACAACATCGGCTCGCTCCCCGCGCTCCTGGACCGGGCCCGCCACAACCGCGCCGCCGAGGTCGAGATCCTCGAATCCCTGGAGACCTTCCCCTCCGCCCTGCCCACCAAGCGCGACTCCACCTACTCCGGCTGGGTCTCCATCTCCGTGGGCTGCAACAACACCTGCACGTTCTGCATCGTCCCCGCACTGCGCGGCAAGGAGAAGGACCGCCGCCCCGGCGAGATCCTCGCCGAGGTCCGCGCCCTCGTCGCCGAAGGCGTCTCCGAGGTCACCCTGCTGGGGCAGAACGTGAACACCTACGGCGTCGAGTTCGGCGACAAGCTCGCCTTCGGGAAGCTCCTGCGCGCCTGCGGCGCCGTCGAGGGCCTGGAGCGCGTCCGCTTCACCAGCCCGCACCCCAAGAACTTCACCGACGACGTCATCGCCGCGATGGCCGAGACCCCGAACGTCTGCCACTCCCTGCACATGCCCCTCCAGTCCGGCTCCGACCGCGTCCTCAAGGAGATGCGCCGCTCCTACCGGTCCGAGAAGTACCTCGGGATCATCGACAAGGTCCGCGCCGCCATGCCCGACGCGGCCATCACCACCGACATCATCGTGGGCTTCCCCGGCGAGACCGAGGAGGACTTCCAGGCCACCCTCGACGTGGTCGAGCGGGCCCGCTTCTCCAGCGCCTTCACCTTCCAGTACTCCATCCGCCCCGGCACCCCCGCCGCCACCATGCCCGACCAGATCCCCAAGGCCGTCGTGCAGGAGCGCTACGAGCGCCTCGTGGCCCTCCAGGAGCGCGTCTCCTGGGAGGAGAACCGCGCCCTCGAAGGCACCGAGGTCGAAGTGCTCGTCACCGTCGGCGACGGCCGCAAGGACGCCGCCACCGGCCGCCTCTCCGGCCGCGCCCGCGACGGCCGCCTCGTCCACTTCGCGGTCACCCCCTCCGAGACCGACCCCACCGGCAACGCCGAAGGCGTGCGCCCCGGCGACGTCGTCACCACCGCCGTCACCTACGGCGCCCCCCACCACCTCGTCGCCGACGGCCCCGTCCTCGCCCACCGCGCCACCAAGGCCGGCGACGCCTGGGCCGCGGGCAAGGCCACCAGGCTCCCCGGCGTCAGCCTCGGCATCCCCACCATCGGCAAGAAGCCCCTCCCGAAGCAGGCCGCCCCCGGCTGCGCCTGCTGAACGACCGCGGGCGGACGCCGACCCGCACACCGTGCCAGAATCGGGCGATGGAACGCGAAACGGACGTCCAAGCGCGACGCGACCAGATGTACGGCGAACTCGACCTCGGCTCGCTGACGCTCTTCTCGGGCTCGTTCATCAACTACGGGTACTGGGGCGACCTCGACCCCGGCCGCGACATCACCCTCGACGAGCGCACCGCGAGCCAGGCCGAGCTCTACCGCCGCGTCGTCACCGCACTCGAACCCGCCCCCGGCGCGCGGCTGCTCGAACTCGGCTCAGGGCTCGGCGTCGGCGCCGCGCTCGTCGCCCGCGAACTCGGCGTCGCGGTGACCGGCCTCGACCGCTCCCCGGCGCAGCTCGAACGCGCCGCCGCGGCCAACGCCGCCGCGCTGGCATCCCCCGACATCGGCCTTTCCTTCGCCGAAGGCTCGGTCACCGCCGTCCCGTTCCCCGACGGCGACTTCGACGGCGTCTACGCCGTCGAGATGCTCCAGCACGTCGACGACCTCGCCGCCACCGCGCGCGAGGCCCGCCGCGTCCTGGCCCCCGGCGGCCGGTTCGCCGCGGCCACCTTCTTCGCCCCCGACGGCTCGGGCCCCGGCCCCGTCGCCGACCTCATCGAGACCGTCGCCTCGGGCGTCGACGTCGTCCGCCCGGTGGGCGACTTCGCCGCCGACCTCGCCGCCGCTGGCTTCGCGGACGTCACGGTCACCTCGATCGGCGAGCACGTGTGGCGCCAGTTCGACCGGTGGATCGCCCAGACCGAGTTCCGCGACTCGTGGGGCCGCAACTGGCTGCGCTGCCACGAACGCGGCTGGATCGACTACTACCTGGTCTCGGCGCGCTGAGTCACCACCAGTAGAGCGCGCCGAGGACGAAGAACAGGATCCACACCGGGACGCTCACGGCGCCGAGGACCAGGCCCGCCAGCGCGAACGACCGGGTGTCGGCCTCGCCCTTGCGGTGATTGTCGATGCCGATGAGGCCGAACACGATAGCCAGCACGGTGAACGGCATGAAGCTCACGAACGACATCACGCCCATGCCGAGCGCGACGTGCCCCATGAGGTTCGCTTTGCCGCTCCGCTCGGGCGCCCGCTCGGGCGCGGGCGCCGCCTCGGCGGGCACCGGCAGCCGCGCCGCCGGGAGGTCGTCGAGGAGCCGGGCGACCTCGGCGTAGGTCTGCGCCTCGTACAGTCCCCGCGACCGCTCGTCGAACTCGTGCAGTTGCAGCCGCCCCGAGTCGAGCGCCTCCCTGAGCTGGGCGGCGACCTGCTCGCGTTCGTCGTCGGAGATCCGCATGCGGCCGGGATCGGGTCGGTTCATGGGCCGGTCCTTCGGAAGGGTGTGGCCCCCAAGGGTATACAGCCCGGCCCCCGCCCGGCCTCGGGCTACCAGCCCGGGAGGGCAGCGGTGAGGACGGTCCCGTCCGAGCCCACCAGCCGCACCTCGGTGATGTCGCCGATGTCGGCGGCCACGGTCGCCCCCGTGCCGCACGAGGTCTCGGCGACCTCGCACGAGCCGACCGTGGCCGTCCACTCGCCGGTCGAGACGACCAGGTCGTACGTGCCGGGCGCGGCCTCGCCGAGGACCGCGAACACCCACGAGGGCTCCCCTTGGTACAGGAACACGTGCCCGACCTGGACGCCGCCGTCGAGGACCGGCGCGGCCGTGAAGTACCGGCCGTCGGCGACGGCGAGGGTCCGCTCGTAACGGTCGGCGGTCTCGCGGTCCTGCGCGGTCGCGGTCCAGACCGTGCCCGCGGCGGCGACGGCGATCACCAGCGCCGCGGCGACGGCCGCGAGCGGCCGCAGCACCCGGTGGCGCCTGCCCGCGGGTGCTTTCCGCTTCGCGCGCCTCGGGTTGCGGGAGCCGTCCTCGACCCGGATCCGGTCGAGGACGGCGCTCTCGAACCCGGCGGGCGGCTGGTGCTGCGGCGCGACGAGCAGCACCTCGTCGGCGACCCGGGCGAGGGCGTCGAGCTCGCGGCGGCAGTCCTCGCAGCCGGCCAGGTGCGCGAGGGTCCGCGCGCGGTCGGGGCCGCTCGCCGCGCCAGTGGCGACCTCGGCGAGGCCCTCCCGGTACCCGTCGCAGCGTGTCGGCTCAGTCATGGCGCACCTCGAGGATTCCGCGCAGTCGCGTCAGGCCGGTCCTGATCCGGGTCTTGGCCGTGCCGAGCGGCACATGTTGGCGCTCGCCGATCTCCCGGGCGGTCAGTCCGAAGTGCACCGACAGCACCACGGCCACGGCCTGGTCCTTCGGGAGCTCCCGCAGGGCGGCGGTCACGTCGTCGGCGTCGTCCACCCGGTCGCCGTCGTTGGAGGGGGCCATCAGGAGCTCCGCCATCGCGACCGGTTCGGTCGCGAGCTCGCGGCGCACCCGCAGCACGTCGATGGCGACGTTCCGCGTGATCGTCAGCAGCCACGTCGAGGCCCGCGCGCGCCGCGGGTCGTAGTTCCCCGCGTGCCGCCACGCGCGCACGAACGCCTCCTGCGCGACCTCCTCGGCCACGGCCGGGACGCCCACCACCGACAGCGCCATGCCGAAGACGCGGGCCTGGTGGCGCCGGACGAACGCCGCCATCGCGTCGGCGTCGCCGCCGGCGACCCCCGCGAGCAGCGCCTCATCTGACACTTCCATACCGGTTATACGGAACCACACGCCGAAGGGATTGCGCCGGGCGCCGCGAATTCGGCGCCGCCGCGCCCGCAATCCATTCGGGGCCCCGGCCCGTATCACCTGTACGGGCAGTGCCGCTCCAGCGCACTGCCGCGACGAAAGGCCGAGACATGAAGACGAAGCTGATGGCCCTGACCGCCACGGGCGTCCTCGCGGTCGCGCTCGCCGGATGCGGCGGGGACGGCGACGCGGGGGAGGAGGGCGGCCCCACGGTCGCGATCGTGCAGCCCGCCGAAGGCGGCACCGTCGCCGTCCCGTTCACGTTCGAGGTCGATTCGAGCGAGGACCTCGGCCCGACCGACACCGGGAACCACCACGTCCACCTCTACCTCGACGGCGACGACAGCGTCTACGAGGTCATCGAGTCCGGCAACGGCGAGCCCATCGAGATCACCGCCGACTCCCCGATCCTCGCGGGCGTCGCCGACGGCGAGCACACGATCAACGTCTCCCTGCGCAACGCCGACCACTCCGCGGCGGGTGCCGAGGACGAGGTCGCCGTCGTGTTCGGTGCCGCGGGCTCGGGCAGCACCGGCGGCTCGGACGGCGAGGAGGGCACGGAGGACCTGTATGACTACTGAGGCCGAACCGGGCGGCCCAGCGCGTGAGGGCACCGTGGTGCGCAACCGCGCGCCCGCCCGCTGGTTCCACGCCGCCGTCTACCTGTCGGTTCTGGTCCTCATGGCCACGGGCTGGTGGCTCACGCTCGGCCGCGAAGGCGATCCGAGCCTCCTCGCCCGCGCGACCGGGTTCGCCGACGCCGAGATCCACACCGTCGTCGGCTGGGTCCTCGCGGGCCTGGCCGTCGCCGGACTCGCGTTCGGCCCGAAGGGCCTCCGCGCCCTCGTCGTGGACTCGGCGCGGCTGCGCCGCTCAGACCTGCGCTGGTTCGCCCGCTGGCCGAAAGCGGTGTTCACCGGCCGCTTCGCCCGCCACGAGGGCCGGTTCGACCCCGGCCAGCGCATCGCCAACCTCGTCATGGTCGCCCTGCTCTCGGCGCTCGTCGTCAGCGGTGTCGGGCTGTGGGCCGTCTCCGGCGGGCCGGCCTTCGTCTGGTTCAACCGGGTCCACCGCTGGTCCACCTACGCGTTCACCCCGGTGGTCCTGGGCCACATCCTCATCGCCGCCGGGGTCCTCCCCGGCTACCGCGGCGTCTGGCGCGCCATGCACCTGGGCGGGCGCCTGCGCCGCCGCGACGCCGCCCGCGTCTGGCCCGGCTGGCTCGAACGCCGCGACGACGAGGAGGGCGGGCGGCGCGGCTGAGCGCCGCGCCGCCCGCCCGGGACTCAGACGAGGCTGTCCTCCCACTGGCGGTGCAGTGTCGCGTACTCGCCGCCGTGGTCGATGAGCTCCTCGGGGTGGCCGTCCTCGATGATGCGGCCGTGTTCGAGCACCAGGACGCGGTCGGCGATCTCCACGGTCGAGAGGCGGTGGGCGATGATGATCGCCGTCCGGTCGGCCAGGATGGTGCGCAGGGCCCGCTGCACGAGTCGCTCCGAGGGGATGTCCAGCGAGGAGGTCGCCTCGTCGAGGATGAGGACCCTCGGGTCGGCCAGGAACGCCCGCGCGAACACGACCAGTTGACGTTGGCCCGCCGAGAGGCGGCCGCCGCGCTTGCGCACGTGCGTGTCGTAGCCGTCGGGCAGCGCGTCGATGAACTCGTGGGCGCCGACCACCTTGGCCGCCTCCACGATCCGCTCACGCGGAGCGCCGGGCCGCCCCAGTTCGATGTTCTCGGCGATCGTGCCGTTGAACAGGAAGTTCTCCTGGGTGATCATGACGATGTTCGCCCGCAGGTCGGCCTCTGCAAGGTCGCGCAGGTCCACGCCGTCGAGCGAGACCGTGCCCGCCTTCGGGTCGTAGAAGCGGCTCACGAGTTTCGCGATCGTGGTCTTGCCCGCGCCGGTCGAGCCGACCAGCGCCGTCGTCTGCCCCCCGGGGATGCGCAGGTCCAGGCCCGGCAGCACCACCTGGTCGTCGCGGTACTGGAACCGCACGCCGTCGAAGCGCAGCTCGCCGCGCGGCCGCTCGATCGCGCGCGGCTCCTCGGGCTCGGCCACCTCGACGGGTTCGTCCAGAACGCCGGAGATCTTCTCCAGCGCCGACGTCGCCGACTGGAGCACGTTGTAGAACTGCACCAGCTCGTTGAGCGGGTCGAAGAACCGCTTCATGTACAGCAGGAACGCCGCCAGGACGCCGAGCTCGGTGTTGCCCTGCATGACCTGCCAGCCGCCGAACAGCAGCACCACGACGGTGGCGAGGTGCCCGATGCCGCGCATCCCGCCGGCCATGAACGCGTTCTGCTGGTGCCCGGCCGCCTGCGCGAACCGGTTGTCGGTGTTGAGGCCGGCGAACAGCTCCCGGTCGCGCTCCTCGCGCCGGTAGGCCTGGACCGCGCGCACCCCGCCCATCGACTCCACGAAGTAGACGATGAGCAGGGCCACCGTCTCGCGGGCCCTGCGGTACGCGACCGCCGAGACCTTGCTGAACCAGCGGCCCAGCAGCAGCATGAGCGGGAACGTCAGCAGCGCCACCGCCGCCAGCCGCGCGTCGATGACCAGCATGACCACGGTGATGGTGACGACGTTGAGCGCGGCCAGGACCAGGTCGTCCACGCCGTTCTCGGTCATCTCCCGGATCGACTCCATGTCCGAGCTCTGCCGGGCCGTGACGCGCCCGGACGTGAACCGCTCGTGGAACGACACCGACAACTGCTGGAACTTGCGGAAGACCCTGCTGCGCAGCGCGAACAGCATCGCCGCGCTCACCTTCGCCGACTGCGCGATGTAGAGGCGCACGCACAGGTACTCCAGGATCGCCACGACCGCGAACGCCACCCCGATCGTCGCCACGATCGAGTAGTCGTCGCGGTCGGTCAGCGCCGGGATGCCGTGGTCGATGCCGTACATGACCAGCAGCGGCGTCGCCATGCTCGCGAAGTTCTGCACCACCAGGATGCCGCACAGGAACAGGATGCCCTTCTTGTGCGGCCGCATCATCGACCCGAGCAGGCGCCGCGACTGGCTCCGCAGCTCCTTGATCGACTCGGCGTCGTCCACTTCGGCACTGGTTCGGTCGGCCTCGGAGGACTCCGCGTGGCCCCGCCAGTGCGAGTGCTTGTCGGGCTTGTCGGTCTTGCCGGTCGGCTCGGCCAGCGTCATGCCGCCACCTCCTCAGATTCGGCAGAAAGCACGTCCACGTACTCGGGGCTGGTGCCCATCAGTTCTGAGTGCGCCCCGACGGCCGCGATGCGACCCTCGTGGAGCAGCGCGACCCGGTCGGCCAGCGCCACCGTCGAGGGCCGGTGCACGACCACGAGCGCGGTGGTGTCCCGCAGGACCTGCGCGAGCGCCCGCTCCACGAGCTCCTCGGTGTGGACGTCGAGCGCCGAGAGCGGGTCGTCGAGGACCAGCAGCGCGGGCTTGACGACGACGGCGCGGGCGAGCGCGAGGCGCTGGCGCTGGCCGCCGGACAGCGACAGGCCCTGCTCGCCGATGCGGGTGTCGAGGCCGTAGGGCAGGTCGTACACGAACTCGGCCTGCGCGACCCGGAGGGCCTCTTCGAGGTCGCGCTCGTCGGCTTCGGGCCGCCCGAGCGCGAGGTTCTCGCGCACGCTCATGGAGAACAGCGTGGCCTCCTCGAACGCGGTGGTGACCACCGAGCGCAGGTTCGCGAGCCGGATGTCGCGGATGTCGACGCCGTCGAGGAGGATGCGTCCGCCGGTCGGGTCGTTGAGCCGCGAGGGCAGCGACACGAGCGTGGACTTGCCCGAGCCGGTCTTGCCCGCGATGGCGACGGTCTCGCCGGGGCGCACGGTGAGGTCGACGCCGCGCAGGATGTCGCGCGTGTCGTCCTCGTAGCCGAAGCGCACGCCCTCGAAGACGAGTTCGCCGCGCACGGAGCCGCGGTCGACGGCGACGGCGCCGGGCCGGTCCTTGATGGCCGGTTCGGTGTCGAAGACCTCGTAGACGCGGTCGGCGGCGGTCATGGCCTCGTTGCCGTGGGCCATGACCCAGCCGCTCGCCTCGATCGGCCACAGGATCGCCAGCTGGAGCATGATGAACGCGGTCAGGTCGCCCACGGACATGGCGCCGTCGGCGACCATGATCGAGCCGAGCACGAGCGTGGCGCCGAGGGCCGCGGAGGCGATGGCGGTGAAGCCCGACCAGGACCGGGAGGCGACGAGGCTCTTGCTGACGCCGCGGTCGCGCAGCTCGGCGGCCTCCTTGTCGAAGCGCTCGGCCATGAGCGGCCCGCGCCCGAGGGCCTTGATCGCCCTGATGCCCAGGGCCGACTCCTCGGCGGCGCTGGAGACCTCGCCGGACTGGTCCTGCTCGGCGCGCGCCATCGGCAGGTAGTTCCTGAAGAACCCGCGTCCGATGAGGAACAGCGGCACCGCGGAGGCGGCGACGATGAGGGCCAGGCGCCATTCGATGAACAGCAGCTGGCCCATGATGAGGACGATCATGCCGATCGAGGTGATCGCGAAGACCATGCCGCCGGCGAAGAACCGCCGGATCATGCCCAGGTCGGAGGTGACCCGCGCGAGGAGCTGGCCGGTCTGCCAGCGGTCGTGGAAGCCGGTGTGGAGCCGCTGGAGGTGCGCGTAGAGCCCGCCGCGGATGTCCGCCTCGATCGCCATGGCCGTGGTGGTCTGGAAGTACCGCCGGGTCAGGTTGAGGAGCGCGTCGAGCGCGCCGAGGACGGCGATCGCCGCCACGATCTTCCACAGCCCGGGGAGGTCGCCGTCGGTGATCGGGCCGTCGATGGCCCGTCCGACCAGCGGGGGGATGGCGAGGCCGGTGACGATGTTGAGCAGCACCATCGACCACAGCACGGCCAACCGGAATCGGTAGGGGTACAGGTATTTCTTGATCCGCCACAGGTTCGTCAGTGCCGACCGACGCGGCGGGGGAGCATCCGTCTCTGACTGTTCTGGAGTTTTCAACCGCTCTGAGCCCACTGCACCAAGGTACGAGCGGGGTACGCCTCCCGGCAACCCGATTTCACCGGCCGGCCGGTAAGTAAAACTCGGATTCTGTTCGATCCGGTTGCGGCCCTTCGCAAAACAATTTGGAAAACGTTTTACTCCGGTGTCCGTTCTACGGGACGGACGGCCCCGCCGGAGCCGCCCGCCCGCTCACGCCCTTGCGATGCTCAATCGAGCAGCAGCTCCCGCAGCTCCTCGGCCCGGTCGAAACCGGTCGCCGTCACGTACTCGCCCATCGACCCGAACCGCTCCCGCATCTCCGCGAGCGTCTCCAGCATCGCCTCCGCGGGCGTCGTCAGGCCGCTCTCGGTCGCGGGCTTGCCGAGGTGCTCGTCCCGCCACCGCTTCCAGCGCGCGATCCCGTGGTTCGACAGCGCGTAGTCCGCCGCGATGTCCTCCTCGCCGACGCCGAGCACCGACAGCAGCGACGCGGCCACCAGGCCCGTCCGGTCCTTCCCCGCCATGCAGTGGAACAGGACCGGCTCGCCGCCCGCGATCACGTCGAGCGAGTCGCGCACCGCCTGGTACCCCGATTCGAGCATCCCCGAATAGCGCTGGCGCAGGAACGGCACCGTCGCCGCGCCCTCCGGGTAGGGCCGGCCGATGTTCTCCCACCGGACGTGCAGCAGCTCGAAGTGGTGGAACTCGACCCCCTCGACCTCGGGGAACCGGCCCGCGACCTCCCACTCCTCGGCCCGTCGCAGGTCGATGACGTGGCGGATGCCCAGCCGGTTCACCAGCAGGTCCAGGTCCGCCTCGGTCGGGCGCCCCACGTTGTCGGAGCGGAACACCCTGCCGGTGCGGACCGTCCGGCCCCCGTCGGCGGCCCAGCCGCCCACGTCACGCAGGTTGAAGATCTTCTCGGCGTCGTGGAACTGCCGGGGGAGGGTCTCGATGGTCATGCGGCTGCCTTCCTGTCGGGGGGACGTGCAGGTTCACGGCTCGGCGAAGCGCGGTGCGGAGGGGGACGGTGAAGGGAACGGCGGGAACGCGAACGGCGCGGACCGGTTCGGTCCACGCCGTCGTGACTCACGTTCATCTTCGGGCCGCGCTATTTGCTGCCCTCGGCGAACTTCAGGAACTGCTGCTTGCTCGCCAGCTCCGACTCCGCCTTCTTGATCCGGCCCGCGTTCCCGTCGGCCTTCGCGCGCTTGAGCTTCTCCTCGGCCTCGGCGACCTGCTGGCGCATCTGGAGCAGCAGCGGGTTCTCCTCGACCGGGACCTTCCGCCACGCCGAGTCCAGCGCGTCGCGCAGCTTGTCCTCGACGTTGCGCAGACGACGCTGCAGCTTCGCCTGGTTCTTGCGCGGCACCGCGCCGATGTCGTGCCAGCCCGCCTGGAGCTCCCGGAACGCCTGCTGGGCGCCCTTCGGGTCGGCCTCGATGTCGAGGGCCTCCGCCTGCTTGAGCAGCTCCTCCTTCGCGGCCTGGTTCGAGTCCAGCTCCGCGTCGCGCGCCGAGAACACCTCGGAACGGGCGTTGAAGAACACGTCCTGCGCCGCCCGGAACCGCTTCCAGGCCTTCTGCTCGGCGTCCGGCGCCAGTCGCCCGGCGTCCTTCCACTCGTTCATCAGACCCTTCAACCGGTCGGCCGTCGGCCCCCAGTCGGTCGACGCGGCCAGCTCCTCGGCCTGAGCGATCAGCTCTTCCTTCTTCTGGCCGATCACCTTGCGCTCGGCGTCCAGCTGCGAGAAGTAGGCGCCCCGGTGCCGCGTGAAGGTGTCGCGCGCGGCCGAGAACCGGCGCCACAGCTTCTGGTCGGTCTTCCGGTCCACACCGTGGATCGACTTCCACTCCTCGATGATCTCGCTGAAGCGCTGGCCCGAGGCCTTCCAGTGGCTGTCGCGGGCCGCCAGCTCCTCCGCCTCGGCCACGAGGGCCTCCTTGGCGGCGACGGCCTCCGCGCGCTCGGCGTCCTTGGCCGCCTTGAACTCGCCCAGCTTGTCGTCGGCGTGCTTCGACAGGCCGTCCAGGCGGGTCGCCAAGCCGTCGACGTCACCGACCACGGCCGCGGTGTCCAGGCCCTCGCGGAGCTTGCGCAGCTGCGAGGCCGCCTGCTCCACGTCGGCGGACTCCGAGTTCAGGCGCGCGGCGATGAGATCGACTTCGACCACGAGGTCGGCGTACTTGCGCGCGAAGTGCGCGATGCCCTCCTCGGTGGAGCCGGCCTGCCAGGAGCCGACCGCGCGCTCTCCGGAGGAGGTCTTCACATAGACCGTGCCGTCGGCGTCGATGCGGCCGAAGCTGGTCCAGTCTCCGAGGTCACTCATCGCGGTAATCTCAAATCCTTCACACGAACTAGGGTACGTACTTCCCGTACCCTACGGTGGTCGGCGGGTCCCCGCCAGCCGGGTGGGACCGCACGAACCGAGGGGGTCATTCCGTTGAGCCATCCCGAGCCGCAGCTCGCGAACGCCGCCGAGACCGCCGACTGATGGCCCGCGGACTCCGCCGGGAGGCGGGTGGCGGCACCCCCACCCTACAGCCGCCGGTGATCGCCGTCGTAGGCCCCACCGCGGCCGGCAAGACAGCGCTCTCCGTCGCCCTCGCGCTGGCCCTCGACGGCGAGGTCGTCAACGCCGACTCGATGCAGCTGTACCGGGGCATGGACATCGGCACGGCCAAGATCACGCCCGAGGAGCGGCGCGGGGTGCCCCACCACGTGTTCGACGTCCTCGACGTCACCGAGACGGCCGACGTCGCCGGGTACCAGCGCCTCGCCCGTGAAGCCATCGCCGACATCCGCTCGCGCGGACGCCGCCCGATCCTCGTGGGCGGCTCCGGCCTGTACGTGCAGGCCGCCCTGGACGAGATGGACTTCCCCGGCACCGACCCCGAGATCCGCGCCCGACTCGAAGCCGACCTCGAAGCCCACGGCTCCGCAGCGCTGTGGGAGCGCCTGCGGGACCTCGACGCCGAGGCCGCGAAGGCGATCCTGCCCTCCAACGGCCGCCGCGTCGTGCGCGCGCTCGAAGTCGTGGAACTCACCGGCTCCTTCACCGCGTCGCTGCCCGAACCGAAGGCGCACCTGGAAGCCGTGCGCATCGGCGTCGACCTCGACACGGCCGCACTCGACGAGCGCATCGAGCGCCGCGTGCGGACCATGTGGGACGCCGGACTCCTCGACGAGGTCCGGACCCTGGAGACCCGCGGCCTGCGCGAGGGCCGCACCGCCTGGCGCGCCCTCGGCTACCAGCAGGTGCTCGCCCACTTCGCGGGGGAGTACGACGAGGACGAGGCCTTCCGCCGCACCGTCCAGGGCACGCGCCGCTTCGTGCGCCGCCAGCGCTCCTGGTTCAAAAGGGACGGCCGCATCGAATGGTTCGATGCGGCCGATCCTCAGTTGTCGCAGCGGGCCCTGGCCTTCGCGGCGGGCCCGCCCGGTGACGCGTTAGGCCCGCGGGTTCGGGGCCGTGGTCTCCTTCGGGTCGGTCACGGCGACCGGCGCGAGGAGCTCGTTGACCTTCGCGTAGACCTCCGCCGGGAGCTTCACGCCGACGGCCTTGACGTTCTCCTCGACCTGCTCGGGGCGGGTCGCGCCGATGATCGCCGCCGACACGTTCGAGTTCTGGAGCACCCACGCCAGGCTCAGCTGCGCGATGCTCAGGCCCAGCTCCTCGCCGATCGGGCCGAGCTGCTGCACGCGCTCGAGCACGTCGTCCTTGAGCCAGTTCTCCACGAAGCGCCCGAACTTCGGGTCGGCGCCGCGCGAGCCCGCCGGAGCGCCCTGGCCCGGCTTGTACTTGCCCGAGAGGATGCCGCCGGCCAGCGGGGACCACACGATCTGGCCGATGCCCAGCTCCTCGGAGGCCGGCACGACCTCCGCCTCGATGACCCTCCACAGCGCCGAGTACTGCGGCTGGGAGGACACGAACTGGATCTTCAGCTCCTTCGCCAGGT
This sequence comes from Glycomyces paridis, assembly GCF_004912155.1. Lineage (GTDB taxonomy): Bacteria > Actinomycetota > Actinomycetes > Mycobacteriales > Micromonosporaceae > Glycomyces > Glycomyces paridis. The sequence continues at coordinate 47,209 of NZ_STGX01000017.1, forward strand.
CGGCCGCGGCCCGGATCTGCTCGGCGGTCCACTCCGAGACGCCGATGTACTGGGCCTTGCCCGAGCGCACCACGTCGGCGAACGCCTGCATGGTCTCCTCGAGCGGGGTCTCCACGTCCCAGCGGTGGGCCTGGTACAGCTCCACCCGGTCGGTCTGGAGGCGCCGCAGCGAGTTGTCGATCGACTCCCTGATGTGCTTCGCGGACAGGCCCCGGTCGTTCTTGCCCGGGCCCATCGGCCAGTACACCTTGGTGAAGATCTCGATGCCGTCGCGCCGCTGGCCCTTGAGCGCGCGCCCCAGGACCTCCTCGGCCGCGCCCTGCGCGTACACGTCGGCGGTGTCGAAGGTGGTGATGCCGGCGTCGAGGGCCGCGTTCACGCATGCGACCGCGGCGTCCTCCTCCACCTGCCCGCCGTGGGTGATCCAGTTGCCGTAGACCAGTTCGGAGATGACGAGGCCGGAGCGGCCGAGATGACGGAATTCCATGCCCGAAAGCCTACCTGCCGCACGGCTAGCGTCAACGCAATCACCGTCACAGGTACACCGCCCCCGCCGATAGCCGTACCGCGCGGGCGATCCGCGTCACCTACAGCGGGCCGTCGTCGATCGACACCGCCGCGTCGAGCGTGCGCAGCGCCTCGGCCTTGTCGGCGCGCACCGGCACGATCTCGCCGCCGTCCAGGCCCAGCACCCCCCACGAGTACCCGTCGGTGACGAGGAACCCCGAAGGATGGACCTCCACGCGCTGGTAGCGCGGCGGCACCACGACCCGCCCCGACCGGTGCACGACGAGCACCCGCCCGCGCTGGGAGGCCGCGGCGACGCCGTTGACGAACCCGGTGACGGTGCGCCCGTCCGCGGTCGGGGTCTCCATCGAGCTGTAGAGCATCGGGACGACGACGGTGCCGTTGCGGTCGATCGCGCCCCAGTCGGCCTGGCACACCGCGGCGACCCCGCCGCGGAAGTCCCCGGCCTGGCTGAACGCGGCCTGCACCACCGGCTGCCCGTTCGGCCCGAGGTACCCGAAGCGGCCGGTCTGCTGGTCCTGGAACCGCTCCGGCGCGGGATGCCCGGCCCGCTCGGGCCAGCCGCGCGGCGGCGGCCCGAACCCGGTCTTGGCGGCGTGCTCCTCGATGATCGCGAGCGCGGTCTCCACGATCTGCATGACGAAGCCGTGCGGGTTCTGCTCCGAGGCGCGCTGGACGTGGATGAGCGACTCGGTGATGCGCCCCTGCGCGATGCACGAGAGCCCGGCGTAGGCGCGGACGGCGCCGGTCAGCGTCCGCGGCAGCTCGCCGGCCTCGGCGAGCGCGAACAGCTGGTCGGCCTCCTCGTAGCGCCCGCGCACCCGCAGGACCTGCCCGAGGCGGGCGCGGGCGGGGGCGAGCAGGAGGTCGGCGCCGACGGCCTCGGCGTACTTGACGGCGGCGGCCGCGTCGACCTCGGCGGCGTCGAAGTCGCCGAGGACCCGCAGGATCACCGCGCGCACGCCCAGCAGGCGCGACTGGTCGGCCTCGGCGGCGTGGCGCCCGAGGCGCATCGTGGCCTCCTCGCGGATCTGCTGGAGGGCCACGGTGTCGGCGATCGCGTGGCGCATCGTGGCGCGATCGAGTGGGCCGAGGGCGCGGAACAACCCCGCCCGCAAGTCCGCCGCGACATCCACCACGTTGACTACTTTCCGGGGTCGGGAAGGGCTACGACTATTCGAGGGTAAGCCATCGGGGACCCGGGAGGGTTCACCGCGGTGCGCCGGGCCTGGCCGATGGGACGGGCGGCGCGGGCGCGCCGCCCCGGGTCGCAGGGCCGGGGCCCCGCCCCCTACTTGACGACCTTGCCGAGGTCGTCCTCGGTGGCCTTGTAGCTCATGCGGGCGCGCGGGTTGCGCATCGAACGGGGCATGATGCTCCGCTGGATCGCGTACCAGTAAAGGGAGCCCTTGCGCTGCTCGGTCTTGGGGAAGCGCTGGAACACCAGGCGCTTGACGCGGCGGCACAGGAGCACCGACTCCAGGACGATGACGGCCGTCAGCGCCAAGAGCGCGATGAACAGGTAGCCCTGGAGCTGCACGTTCCCGGAGGTGGAGAAGATGAGGATCGCGAAGGCCGCGAACATGTAGTACTGGCCGACCGACCAGCGGCCGTCGACGATGTCGCGCACCAGCAGGCGCTCGGCGCCGCGGTCGCGGGGCAGGTGGTACTTGTCGAAGAGCGGGTCGCCCTTCCACTGGCCCTCGGCGATGCGGGCGCGCTCGGCCCGGACGTCGTCCTTGGCCTGGCGCTTCTGCTCCTTGGTGAGCGGGCCGGACTTCTTGACGGCCTCGCGCTTCTCCTTGTTGGTCAACGGCGGGTTGACCGGGGGGCGCGCCTTGGACTGGTTGGGCCGCTTCGGGGTGGCCTTCCCCTTCTTGTCGGTGGCGGAGACCGGCTTGGGTTCCTCAATGGCAGGGACTGCCTGGGCGGACTTCTTCCCCACTGACGATCGGCCTTCCTCAACTCGCGGCGGGCGGTGTCCTCCAAGCATACCCACGGGTGTTCGGCCCCCGAAATTTACGGTTTGCCCAATTGATCGGGGGCCGTTCCCGTAGGTCAGGGGCGCGGGCGCTCGATCTTGGCGCCGAGGCCGAGGAGCTTGGCCTCGAAGTTCTCGTAACCGCGCGTGATGTAGCGGTCGACGCCGTAGACGCGCGAGGTGCCCTCGGCGGCCATCGCGGCGATGAGGTGGCTGAACCCGGCCCGCAGGTCGGGGATCTGGAGGTCGGCGGCGTGCAGCTTCGACGGCCCGGCGATGACCGCCGAGTGCAGGAAGTTGCGCCGGCCCCACCGGCAGGGGGTCCCGCCGAGGCAGTCGGAGTACAGCTCGATGTTGGCGCCCATGCGGCGCAGCTCGGAGGTGTAGCCGAAGCGGTTCTCGTACACGGTCTCGTGCATGATCGACAGGCCGTCGGCCTGGGTGAGGGCCACCACGATCGGCTGCTGCCAGTCGGTCATGAGCCCGGGGTGCACGTCGGTCTCCAGGGCCACCGGCTTGAGCGCGGTGCCCGGGTGCCAGAAGCGGATGCCGCCGGTGTTCGGGTCGTCGTCGACCTCGTAGGCGCCGCCGATCGAGCGGAACACGTTGAGGAAGGTCATCATGTCGGCCTGCTCGGCGCCGCGCACGAACACGTTGCCGCCGGTGGCGAGCGCCGCCGAGGCCCACGAGGCGGCCTCGATGCGGTCGGGGAGCGCCCGGTGCGAGTAGCCCTTGAGTTCCTCGACGCCCACGATCTCGATGACGCGGTTGGTGTGGACCTTGATGATCGCGCCCATCTTCTGGAGGATGCAGATCAGGTCCACGATCTCCGGCTCGATCGCGGCGTTGCGCAGCTCGGTCGTGCCCTTCGCCATGACGGCGGTGAGCAGGACCTGCTCGGTCGCGCCGACCGAGGGGTACTCCAGCTCGTAGCGGATGCCGTGGAGGCCGTTCGGGGCCGAGAGGTGCGTGCCGTCGGGGCCCTTCTCGACAACGGCGCCGAACTCGCGCAGCGCGTCCAGGTGGAAGTCGATGGGGCGACCGCCGATGTTGCAGCCGCCGAGGTCGGGGATGAAGGCCCGGCCGAGGCGGTGCAGGAGCGGCCCGCACAGCAGGATCGGGATGCGGCTGGTCCCGGCGTGGACGTTGATCTCCTCGACGCCGGCGGACTCGACCGAGGTCGGGTCCATGTACAGCGTGTCGCCGTCGAGCTCGACCTCGACGCCGTGGACGCGCAGGAGCCCGGTGACGACCTCGACGTCCCTGATCGCGGGGACCGAGCGCAGGATCGAGGGGGAGGTGCCCAGGAGCGCCGCGACCATCGCCTTCGAGACGAGGTTCTTCGCCCCGCGGACGGTGACCTCGCCTTCGAGCGGGGTGCCGCCGTGGACGATCAGCACGTCGTCGGAGGCGGCGGTCTCGGGGGTGGCGTCGGTGCTGCTCAACAGGTCTCCTCGATGGGTGGAGTTCTGGATCTGAAGCCGGGAAGCGCCGGTGCCGGCGGCGGGTCCGCGGCGGTGACGGTCGGCCGGGAGCCTGGTTTCACGACGCTGCTCGGGAGCCGTGAACTTCAGGTGGCGGACCAACGATAACGGAATAGCCACAAGGAAAACGCCCAGGTGGCGCCATAACCCACGGTGATCATGCGCACCACTCGTTCGTGCAACGCGGGCCCCTCCGCGGGCGTGATGCGGACCCCGCCCGAGACGGGGCCCGCACCCGGGACTACGGCAGCGCGAGCATCCGGTCGAGGGCCTCGCGCGCGTACGCGGCGGTGGCCGGGTCCACGGTGATGGTGTTCGGGACGCGCCCGGCCACCAGCTCCTCCAGGGCCCACACCAGGTGCGGCAGGTCGATCCGGTTCATGGTCGAGCAGTAGCAGACCGTCTTGTCGAGGAACGAGATCTTCTTGTCCGGGAAGCGGTTCGCCAAGCGCCGCACCAGGTTCAGCTCGGTGCCCACGGCCCACGAGGAGCCGGGCTCGGCCTCCTCCAGGCGCTTGATGATGTACTCGGTCGAACCGACGTAGTCGGCCGCGGCCACCACCTCGTGCTTGCACTCGGGGTGGACCATGATGTTGACCTCGGGGTCGAGGCGGCGCATCTCCTCGACGCATTCGAGGGTGAAGCGCCCGTGGACCGAGCAGTGGCCCTTCCACAGGATGATCTTCGCGTTCCGCAGCTCCTCGTCGGTGAGGCCGCCGTTCGGCTTGTGCGGGTTGTAGAGCGCGCAGTCGTCGAGCGAGTAGCCCAGCTCGCGGACCATCGTGTTGCGGCCCAGGTGCTGGTCGGGCAGGAACAGGACCTTCTCGCCGTGGTCGTACGCCCACCGCAGTGCCCGCTCGGCGTTCGAGGAGGTGCAGACCAGGCCGCCCTCGCGCCCCACGAAGCCCTTGATGGCGGCCGTGGAGTTCATGTACGTGACCGGCACGGTCACGTCCGCGATCCCGACCCGCTGGAGGTCCTCCCAGCATTGCTCGACCTGCGAGGCCGTGGCCATGTCCGCCATCGAGCAGCCCGCGGCCAGGTCCGGCAGGATCACCTGCTGGTGCTCGCCGGTGAGGATGTCGGCGCTCTCGGCCATGAAGTGCACGCCGCAGAACAGGATGTACTCCGCGTCGGGGCGCGCCGCGGCCTGCTGCGCGAGCTTGAACGAGTCGCCGGTGACGTCGGCGAACTGGATCACCTCGTCGCGCTGGTAGTGGTGGCCCAGGACGAACACGTTGCCGCCGAGGGCCTCCTTGGCGGCGGTCGCTCGCGCGACCAGATCGGGGTCGGAGGGAGCGGGCAGCTCGCCGGGACAGTCGACGCCGCGCTCGGAGCCGGCGTCGGTCCCCCGCCCGAGCAGCAGCAGCGCGGTCTGAGTGGATGCAGGTTCGTTGAAGCCCGTCATACGCGCCATCCTAATCCGTTCCGAGCCCTCCTCGGCTCCACCGAACCCTCCGGCCCCGTCCGTCACCCGTCGGGTCCGCCGTCACACCCCCGAGGCACCATCGAAGCCGGGGGGACCGCCGAATCGAGGCGGACTCACCTTTCGGGCGCGGCCCGTCCACGGGCGCCGTCGCACCCTCCGGGCACCATCGAAGCCGGGGGGACCGGCGGTCCGACACGCCCGACCCCCGGACCGCCGACACGCCGCCGCCCCGCGCCGCGCAACCGCTTCCGAATCCACCACCACCGCTCCGCCGCCGCCCGGCAAGCGGTTACACGACCGCCTCGGGCATCCTCTACGCTCTTGGTGTGCGCATCCTCATAGCTCCCGACAAGTTCGCCGGCACCATGAGCGCCGCCGAGGCCGCCGACGCCGTCGCCGACGGCTGGCGCCGCGCCCGTCCGGACGACACGACCGTGACCCTGCCGCTCGCCGACGGCGGGCCCGGCTTCGTGGAGGTTCTCGAACACGCCCTCCCCTCGGGCGTCCTCCACCACGTCCGCGCCTCCGACCCCCTCGGGCGCCCGACCTGGGGCCACTACCTGCGCGACGGCGCGACCGCCTACATCGAATCCGCCCACGCCTGCGGCCTGCACCACCTCACCGCCGCCGAGCGCGACCCGCGCCGCACCACCAGCTACGCCCTCGGCCTGATCATGGCCCACGCCATCGAGCACGGCGCCCGCCGCCTCGTCATCGGACTCGGCGGCTCCGCGACCAACGACGCCGGCGCCGGGATGCTCACCGCCCTCGGCTGCGTCCTGCGCGACACCGACGGCGACCCCGTCCCCTACGGCGGCGAGGGCCCGGGCCTTACCGCGATCCTCGAATGGCTCCCGCGCACCCGCGGCGTCGAGATCATCGCGGCCACCGACGTCGACAACCCGCTCCTCGGACCCGAGGGCGCGACCTACGTGTTCGGCCCCCAGAAGGGCGCGACCGACCGCGACCTCCTCGTCCTCGAAGCCTCCCTCGCCCGGTTCGCCGAGGTCGCCCAGCGCGACCTCGACCTCCCAGGCCTCGCCGACCTGCCCGGCGCCGGCGCGGCGGGCGGCATCGGCTTCGCCCTGTTCCTCCTCGGCGGCCGACGCGAGTCCGGCGCGCGCCTGACCTGCGACGCGGTGGGCCTGGACGCCGCCGTCGCCGAAGCCGACCTCGTCATCACCGGCGAGGGCTCCTTCGACGCCCAGAGCCTGCGCGGCAAGCTCGCCGCCGAGGTCGCCGCCGCGGCCGCCGCCCACTCCACGCCCTGCCTGGTCCTGGCCGGCCGCTCCGACCTCGCCGAGCACCCCGGCCTCGCCGGCGTGCACTCGGTCGCCGACCACGTCGGCGGGACCGCCGCGGCGATGGCCGCGCCGGTGGAGGGACTCAGCGCACTCGCCGCGCGGGTGGCGACCGAATGGCATGAGTAGGTACCGTCGAGCACTGGAGCGCATCGAGCCTCCAGATCCGCGCCCTGTGACGTCGGGAATAGCGACGCGTCCGAACCGGTTGGGTAGTGTTGACGGGTCGAAGAGACCCGAAAGACTTGGATCTCGCACACATCAGAGGAGTTGCAAGTGAGCGCCACTCAGCAGGCCGACACCGAGAAGGCCAACGACGTCAAGGACAACGCCAAGGTCGGCGTCGTGCTCACGGACGCGGCCGCCACCAAGGTCAAAGCCCTGATCGAGCAGGAGGGCGAGGAAGGCCTGCGTCTGCGCGTCGAGGTCAGCCCCGGCGGCTGCTCCGGCCTGCGCTACGGCCTGTACTTCGACACCGACGTGCGCGACGGCGACGTCGTGCAGGACTACGAGGGCTTCGGCGTCGTGGTCGACAAGATGAGCGTCCCCTACCTCATCGGCGCGAACATCGACTTCGCCGACCGCATCGACGCCCAGGGCTTCACCATCGACAACCCGAACGCCCAAGGCTCCTGCGCCTGCGGCGACTCCTTCCACTAGAGGGGACGGGGTCCGCAGCGCCACGGCGGGACTCCTGAGACGGCGACCTCGCCGCGGGCGCACGCCGCCCGCCGCCGCCGACGGGCTTCACCGCGAAGCCCGGCGGTCCGCCGCTCATCAGCCCGCAAGGCCCGGACCCGACCGCCGAGCAGTCTCAAGCCCGGTCGATCCCGAGGGTCGGCCGGGCTGCACCGTGTTCGCCGCATTGCCCGCGGCGCGCCCGCGAACGCACTCCCGAACCGTTTCCACGTCCCCGACCGAACGAGGACCTTTGCTGTGCCACTTGTCGTGCAAGGCATGAAGACCGCCGTCACCGGAACCACGGCCGAGACCATCGGCCTCGGCATGAGCCGACTGGGCCAGGCGCCCGTCGTCATCGGCGCCGACGAGCTCGACCTCATCGAGGTGATGGAGCGCGGCGGCACCCTGGGTTTGGTCCACATCGGACCTGGCGACGCCAAGGCGATGCACGCCTACGCCGACCAGTGCCGCGACCTCGGCCTGGAGTTCAGCGCCGACCCCGGCGACCTGGAGGGCGGGGAGGCCGCCGAGTTCGTCGCCGGCGCCAAGTTCCTCGTCACGGACCGCGAGCGGCACCAGGTCCTGCTCGCCTCCACGGACCTGAGCGACGACGAGCTGCTGGAGCGCGTCCGCGTCCGGGTGACCACTCTGGACCAGGACGGCGTCGAGATCGCCGGCCACGACATGGAACGCGTGCGCGTGCCCTTCCCCCGCGTGCGCGAGATCATCGACCCCGCCGGCGCGGGCGAGGCCTTCGCGGCCGGCCTGCTCGCCGGGCTGGGGTGGGGGATGAGCGTGCGCCGCTCGGCCGAGGTCGGCAGCCAACTGACGGCGCTCGCGCTCGAAACCGTAGGGCCGCAGGGGTACGCGGTGAACCCGGTGGAATTCGTGCAGCGCCTGGAGCAGTCCTACGGACCGGCCGCGGCGGCCGAGGCATCCGCATACCTGTTGCCTGAGTGAACACACCGGTCAACTTGACCCGCCGACGAAACATCTGTCGCGGTACATGGCCATCTGTGGGCAATAGCGCCGAAATCCTATGGCTGCTAGGTCTCTGCTTACCGTCCGACAGGTAACGATTTCACAACGCACCCTTTCGCTAGCTTGTGTTGTACGCCATGGTGTGAGGTATCCCACGACCCACTCACACTCTGGAGCGTCCAGTGCGACGAATGCGAATGGCGGTGGCGGCCTTGGCCGCCGCCGGAACGGTGGTGGCCACGGCCGCCTGTACCGGCGACGAGAGCGACGTCGACGGTGAGGGCGGCGGCGGCGACGCCTTCATCAACATGCAGATCGGCGAGGTCTACAGCCTCATCCCCGGCAGCTCGGGCGAGTCCGAGGGCTACCGGGTCATGAAGAACGTCTACGACGGCCTCGTCTACTACAACATCGACACCGGCGAGCCCGAGAACCTCGTGGCCGAGTCGATCACCTCGGACGACAACCAGACCTGGACCATCAAGATCAAGGACGGCCTGACCTTCCACAACGGCGAGCCGGTCGACGCGGACTCCTTCATCAGGTCTTGGGACCGCACCGCATACGCCCCGAACGTGGCGCGACTGAACTACTTCTTCGCGACCATCGAGGGCTACGCGGACATGAACCCCGACCCGCTTCCGGCCGACACCTGGGCCGACCCCGAGGTGCCCGAGTACGACACGGTCGAGACCACGCACCTCTCCGGTCTCACCGCGATCGACCCCCTCACCCTCGAAGTCAAGCTCACCGCGCCGTTCATCGGCTTCCCGACGATGCTCGGCTACGAGGCGTTCTACCCGATCGCCGAGGAGTGCCTCAACGACCTCGAAGCCTGTGAGGCCAAGCCGATCGGCAACGGCCCCTTCATGTTCGAAGAACCGTACAATGTGGAGTCCGGCGGCACGGCCGTGACGTGGGAGGACTACCCGGGCGACAAGAAGCCCTCGATCGACGGCGTCAACTGGAAGGTCTACCTGGAGGGCCAGGACTGCTGGGCCGACTTCCAGACCGGCGACATCGACGTCTGCCGGCCGACCGCGCCCGACTACGAGTCCGCGATGGCCGACGAGGAGCTGACCTCGCGCCTGGTCCAGCAGAGCGACCCGAGCATCACCATGCTCGCGTTCCCGCTGTACGACGAGCGCTACCAGAACGTCGACCTGCGCCGCGCCATCTCGATGGCGATCGACCGCGAGGGCGTCATCAACGTCATCGGTCCCGACCGCTTCGACCCGCTCGACTCCTGGGTCCCCGAATCGATCCTCGGCGGCGGCAGGGGCGCCTGCGGCGAGTACTGCACGTACGACCCCGAGGGCGCGAAGGCCCTCCTCGAGGCGGCCGGCGGCTGGCCCGAGGGCGAGAAGCTCCAGATCTGGGTGAACGACGCGAACGACAACACCGCGATCTTCCGTGCGATCGGCGACTCCATCGCCGAGTCCCTCGGCATCGAGTACGAGCTGGTCACCGTGGCCTGGCCCGACTACCTGGACGCCCGCGACGGCCACGCCATCGAGGGCCCGTTCCGCGACGGCTGGGGTCCCGACTACAACCTCAACGAGAACTACCTCGAACCGATCTACGGCGGCGGCGCCTCCGTGAACAACACCGGTTTCGAGGACGAGGCCTACAACGCCAAGATCGCCGAGGCCGGCGCGGCCGCGTCGCTGGACGAGGCCATCGAGCTCTACGCGGAGGCCGAGGCGCTCCTCGCCGAGGTCTTCCCGAGCGCACCGCTGTTCGCCTCGAAGATCAACTACTTCTACTCCGAGCGCCTCGACAACGTCCTCGTCCACCCGATCTACAACGGGCCGGGCGGCGACTGCGAGCTGCGCGACGTCACCATCAAGTCATAGCTCCCGACCACCACCGACCCCCGGGCGGGCCATCGGCCCGCCCGGGGGCGCTAGAACTGGATTCCACATGGGACGCTATATCATACGCAGGCTTCTCCAAGCCCTGCTCACACTGGGTATCGTGCTGTTCCTGCTGCACTACCTCATGGCGCTGTCGGTCCAGGTCCGCGGCAACCCCGCCCTCCTGTTCTTCGGCGGCGAACGGGTCCCCGACCCGGCCATGCTCGAGCAGATCGAGCGGCTCTACGGCCTCGACAGCCCCTGCTACGAGCGGACCGGCGACCCGTGCCTGGTCCCGTTCGTCGAACGGCTCCAGCGCCTGGCCTCCGGCGACCTCGGGACGACCCTCCAGGGCAACCGCGACGTCGGCGACCTGCTCGCGGTGTACATCCCGAACACGCTGCGGCTGTTCATCATCTCCACGATCACCGTCGTGACCCTCGCGATGCTCCTCGGCACCTGGGCCGCCCGGCGCCGCGGCAGCCTCGTCGACCACTCCGTGCGCGCGACCACGATCCTCGTGGACTCGATCCCGGTCTTCCTCATCCTGCTGTCCTACGTGTACATCATCTCGGTGCCGCTCACCAAGTGGGCCAGAGGCATATGGGGCACCGACTCGTTCATGGGCCAGTTCTTCAGACCGAGTTACAACCCCGACTACCCGTGGGTCACGATCATCATGCCGGGCATCATCCTCGGCACGGTCGGGCTCGCGACCCTCACCCGCCTCGTCCGCGCCAGCCAGCTGGAGAACCTCGGCGCCGACTTCGTGCGCACCGCCAAGGCCAAGGGGCTCAAGGAGCGCCGCATCACGATGGTCCACGTCGTGCGCAACTCCATGATCCCCATCGTCACCGGCGTGGGCTACCTGTTCGCGTTCATGCTCTCCGGCGCGGTGCTCACCGAAGGCGTCATGGGCATCCCCGGCATGGGGCGCATGATCTTCCAGGCCGTGCAGCGCCAGGAGATCAACCTCGTCCTGGTCGGGCTCACCGTGTCGGCCGTCGTCGTGGTCGTGGTCAGCCTCGTCGTCGACCTCCTCTACGCCGTACTCGATCCGAGGATCCGCTATGACTGAGTTGACAGTTCCCGTCTCGCAGACGCAGCGGCAGGCGTCACTGTGGGCCGACGCGTTCCACAGCCTCCGCAAACGGCCCGACGTCATCTTCGCGGTCCTGGTGATGCTGTTCGTGTTCGCCATGGCGGCATTCCCGGCCCTGTTCACCGACCAGGACCCGACGGTCTGCCGGGGCCGCGAGGCCCGGCTCCAGCCGGAGACCTGGTTCGTCGGCGAGCATCCGCTCGGGACCGACGGCTTCGGCTGCGACTTCGCCGCCGCCATCGTCTACGGCACCCGGCCCACGATCGTCCTGGCGCTCACCGTCATGGTCGTGTCGGTGGCCGTGGGCCTCGTCCTGGGCATCACCGCCGGGTACTACGGCCGCTGGGTGGACGCGCTCATCTCGCGCGCCCTCGACGTCTTCATCGTCATCCCGATGCTCCTGGGCGCCATCCTGCTGCTGAGCCTCTTCCGCGGGCGCTCGGCGCCGGACTCGATGCTGGAGACCATCGCGCCACCTGCCATCGCGCTGTGCCTCTTCGGCTGGATGGAGTTCTGCCGCTACGCGCGCGCCTCCACCATCGAGACGAAGAACCTCGACTACGTCATGGCCGCGAAATGCCTGGGCGCCAAGGACAGGCGGATCATGTTCCGCCACATCCTCCCCAACGCCATCGCGCCGGTCACCGCCGTCGTGCCCACCACCATCGGCGGCGTCATCGTCACCGAGGCGGCCCTGGCGGTGCTCGGCATCGGCGTCCAGCCGCCCGCCACCAGCTGGGGCGTGCTGCTCTCCGACGGGACCGAGTGGGCCGGCGGCGGGTACCTGTACCTGTTCGGCATCCCGCTCGTGCTGCTCATCCTGACCGTGTTCGCGTTCGCGACCTTCGGCGACGCCCTGCGCGACGCCCTCGACCCGAAACTGAGGTGATCGCGTTGGCGGAGTACCTGCGCGTCATCGGCGACACCCTCCCGGGCGCCGACATGAACGCGCCGCTGCTGGAACTGGACGACCTGCGCGTCGAGTTCAAGGTGCGCGGCCACCGCATCCCGGCCGTGAGGGGCGCGAGTTTCACGCTCGAACAGGGGCGCACACTCGCGGTCGTCGGCGAGTCCGGCTCCGGGAAGTCGGTGACCTCGCAGGCGATCATGGGCATCCTCGACACCCCGCCCGCCAAGGTCACCGGCGGCCGGGTCCTCCTTCACGGCGTCGACCTCCTGGAACAGGACGAGGAGACCCGAAGGAGCATCCGCGGCAACCACATCGCGATCGTGTTCCAGGACGCGCTCTCGGCCCTCAACCCACTGTGGTCGGTCGGCTTCCAGATCGGCGAGCTGTTCCGCGTCCACCGCGGCACCAGCCGCGCCGAGGCGAAGAAGAAGGCGATCGACCTGCTCGACCAGGTCGGCATCCCCGACGCCCGCAACCGGGTCGGGAACTACCCGCACCAGTTCTCCGGCGGCATGAGGCAGCGCGTCATGATCGCAATGGCCCTCGCCCTGGACCCCGAGGTGCTCATCGCCGACGAGCCGACCACGGCCCTCGACGTCACCGTCCAGGCCCAGATCATGCGGCTGCTCAAGCGCATCCAGGAGGAGCGCGACATGGGGCTCATCCTCATCACCCACGACCTCGGCGTGGTCGCCGACGTCGCCGACGACGTCGCGGTCATGTACGCCGGGGAGGTGGTCGAGCGCGCGGGCATCCGCGACACCTTCAAGCGCCCGGCCCACCCCTACACGAAGGCGCTGCTGCGCGCGATCCCGCGCGTCGACAGCGTCGGGCGGGAGCTGGAGGTCATCCGGGGCCTGCCGCCGAACCCGGCCGACCTGCCGAGCGGCTGCCCCTTCCACCCGCGCTGCTTCGCGGCCGAGGACCGCTGCGCCGAGGAGGTCCCGCCGTGGACCGAGCCGGCCGAGCACCACGGCGCCCGCTGCCACTTCGCCGAGGAGGTCTACGTCGATGAACGCTGAACTGGGGCAGGCGGACGCGGTCGCCGAGCCGGTCCTGGAGGCCACCGACCTCGTCAAGCACTTCCCGATCCAGCGCGGGATCGTCGTCAAGCGCACCGTCGGGCAGGTGCAGGCCGTCGACGGCGTCGACCTGGTCCTCCACGCGGGCAAGACGATCGGCGTCGTGGGGGAGTCGGGGTGCGGCAAGTCCACGCTCGCGAAGCTCCTCGTCGGGCTCGAAGCCCCCACCTCCGGCTCGATCAAGTTGCAGGGCAAGGAGATCGCGAACCTGCCTCCGCGACGGATGCGGCCGTTCCGGCGGGACGTCCAACTCGTGTTCCAGGACCCGTACACCTCGCTCAACCCCCGGCTCACCGTGGGCGACATCGTGGGCGAGCCCTTCGAGATCCACCCCGAGGTGATCCCCAGGCGCAAGCGCGCCGCGGAGGTCAAGGACCTCCTCGACATGGTCGGGCTCAGCCCCGACCACGTGAACCGCTACCCGCACCAGTTCTCCGGAGGCCAGCGCCAGCGCATCGGCATCGCGCGGGCGCTGGCGCTGCGGCCGCGGGTGCTGGTGTGCGACGAGCCGGTGAGCGCCCTGGACGTCTCGATCCAGGGGCAGGTGATCAACCTCCTCGAGCGCCTTCAGGACGAGCTGGGCCTGGCGTACGTGTTCATCGCGCACGACCTGTCGGTGGTGCGCCACATCGCCGACGAGGTCGCGGTGATGTACCTGGGGAAGATCGTCGAACGCGGCACCGGGCCGGAGATCTACGACCATCCGCGCCACCCCTACACGCAGGCGCTCTTGTCGGCGGTGCCCGTGCCGGACCCGGAGCTGCGCGGCCAGCGCGACGAGATCGTGCTCCAGGGCGACGTGCCGTCCCCGATCAACCCGCCTTCGGGCTGCCGCTTCCGCACCCGCTGCTGGAAGGCGACCGAGGAGTGCGCCGAGGTCGTCCCGACCCTCGACGTGGGCGACGGAGGCACCCACCCGACCGCCTGCTTCCACGCCGAGGAGCGGGACGTCACGCACGCCGTGAAGTGACCGCACGCGTCGACGAGGGCCCCGCTCCGGCGGGGCCCTCGCGGCGTTCTCGGCGGAGTTCCGGAACTCCCGGAGCATCGACATGGAGCTAGAAGTATTTACAAACCTCGATGGTTATCGGTAACCTGGCCTTGCGGTGCACCGAATTCCGGAAACCGCTGAAACTTCCAGAGGCACCGGACACGGCGCATCCGCTGCCCCGCAACGAGAGAGGCAAGCATGGCCAATCCGAAACGAACCAGGCTCAGGACGGCCCGAGCCGCCCTGATCGCCGCCGTCCTGGCGGTCGCGATGTCCGCCGCGGCCCTCAGCGCGAGCGCCGAACCCGCCGACCAGGCCGACCCGGCACCGGCCCAGGCCCTCGCGGCGCTCCCCGCCCAATTCGAATGGTCCTCCAGCGGCGTCCTCATGGGACCGAAGCCCGACAGCGCCCACCCGAACATCGCGGGCCTCAAGGACCCGTCCGTGGTCTACCACGACGGGCGCTGGCACGTGTTCGCCAGCATCGCCAGCTCGGGCGGGTACAACATGGTGTACCTCAACTTCACCGACTGGTCCCAGGCCGCGAACGCGACCCACCACTACCTCGACCGCTCGGCTATCGGCACCGGCTACCGGGCCGCCCCGCAGGTCTTCTTCTATGAGCCGCAAGGCCTATGGTACCTCGTCTACCAGGACGGCAACGCCGCGTACTCCACCAACCCCGACATCGCCGACCCCACCGGCTGGACGGCGCCGCGCCACTTCTACTCCGGGATGCCGCAGATCATCCAGGACAACATCGGCAGCGGCTACTGGGTCGACATGTGGGTCACCTGCGACGAGGCGAACTGCCACCTGTTCTCCTCCGACGACAACGGGCACCTCTACCGCTCGCAGACCTCGGTGTCGAACTTCCCCAACGGGATGAGCGAACCCGTCATCGCGATGGAGGACGACGACAAGTACGCGCTCTGGGAGGCCAGCAACGTCTACAAGGTACAGGGCGCCGACCGGTACCTGCTCCTCATCGAGGCGTTCGGCACGGTGGGACGCTACTTCCGCTCCTGGACCTCCACGAGCATCGCCGGTCCCTGGACGCCCCTTGCGGACTCGAACGCGAACCCGTTCGCGGCCGCGTCCAACGTGTCCTTCCCCGCCGGTGTGTGGACCGAGGACATCAGCCACGGCGAGATGGTCCGCGCGGGCGTCGACCAGCGGCTGGAGATCAGCCCGTGCGACATGCGGTACGTGTACCAGGGCGTCGACCCGAACGCCGGCGGCGACTACAACAGCCTGCCTTGGCGACTGGGCCTGCTCACCCAGACCAATACCGACCCCTCCTGCGGGGACGGCGAGGAACCCACCGAGCCGCCCACCACGACCCCGCCGCCGACCGGCGACGGCTGCACCGCGGCCGTCACCGTGACCGGCGACTGGGGCTCGGGCTGGCAGGGCCGCGTCGACGTCACCGCCGGCGCGAGCGCCCTCAACGGCTGGTCCCTCACCTGGACCTGGCCCGCCTCCCAACAGGTCACCTCCGCCTGGAACGCCGACTGGTCCCAGTCCGGAGCCGCCGTCACCGCCGCCGACGTCGGCTGGAACGGCGCGGTCGCCGCAGGCCAGAGCCGCGAAGCCTTCGGCTTCATCGCCTCCGGCCCCGCAACGGCACCACAGGTGACGTGCAGCGCCGCATGACGCACTGAAGTGGCCGACCGGTACGACCGGTCGGCCCCTTTGCACGGCAGGCGTTTCCGCATCCGGAGGTTCGTGGCTCGGGGCGCGTGATCGCGGTCGTCCCGGCCAGGGGCGTCGACTTCGCGCGGGCACCTGTACCCGATGCGGTCGTGACCCGCCGCGATCGCCTACGGCGGGTTCGCGCCCGGTCGCAGGGCCGCAGCGGCGGTTCCGCGCGGGTGTGCCGCACCACCAACAGGCACCTGACGACGACCCGCCCTGTCGGCGTTCACTTCCGGGGTCGGTGGTTCGTGACCTTCTTGACCGTGCCGTCGGGGTTGTAGGCGGTCCACTCGCCGATCTTCTTGTCGTGGTCGTAGTCGCCGCGGTCGATCGGGGTGCCGTCGGCGGTCCAGCGTTCCCAGCGGCCGTGGCGCTGCTCGCGCACGAAGCCGCCCTTCTGGAGCAGTCGGCCGTTCGCCCGCCACCAGGTCCATTCGCCGTGGACCAGGCCGTCGAGGAACGGGCCCTCGGAGCGCGGCCGCCCGTCGTCGGCGAAGTGGCGCCACACGCCCTGGCGCAGGCCGTGGACGTACTCGCCGGTCATGTAGCCGCCGCGGGCGTCGGCCTCGGACCACAGGCCGGACTTGTGCCCGTGCTCGTCGGCGGCGTTCGGCGCCTCCTCCGGTCTCGGCGCCTCCGGGTCGCCCATCGCCCCGCTCCCTCCGTCGCGGGCCGCCAGCGCGCGGCCCTCTCCGGCCGAGCCTAGGCGCCGACGTGGGTCGGGTCGGCGGTTTGCGGCAGGTTCAATGACCCGAACCGGGTTCCGACACGGCGTCGCACTGGATCCGAACACGGCGCCTGCGGCACGCAGTCGGTCCGCGCCGGACCGGTCGCGACCCTCGGGGACCCGCCTACCGCCCCTGGAACGCCGTGCAGTGGACCGCCGTGGCGTCGTCGGTTGCGTACTCGCGCCGGGTCTCCTCGGCCCGCACGCGTTCGATGAGCGCCGCGGGTCCCGCCGTGTCGAGGACGGTCATCACCTCGGCCCAGTCGGCCACCGCGAACGGCACCACGAGCCGGGCCGCGCCGTTGCTCAGCAGCGCCGCGCTCGCGACCTCCTGTGCCGCAGCCGAACCGGTGAACCCGTGCGCGGCGGCGACGGGATCGTCCTTGGCGACCCAGTACCCGCCGGGGGCGTTGCGGCAGGCCCGCATCTCGTCGAGGACCGCGCGGTACGCCTCGCCCCCTTCGGGGGCGGCGGCGAGCCGGCCTTCGAAGCGGCCCATGACCTCGGCTTCGCGCCGGTCCTCGGTCACGAGGAGCGAGCCGTCGCGCATTGCGAGGACCGCGCAGGCGTCGCCGAGCACGAGGTGCTCGACGCGGTCGGGTCCGGCGCGGAGGATCGCGACGGCCGCGAAGGGACTGCTGGCGTTCGTCACCTCGCACGAGTCGCGGTGAAGGTCGGTGATCGTGGTGATCGCGTCGGTCAGGATCGCGGCGAGCGGGCGCTCCGGCTCCTGCGGGAGCGCCGCGAGGAGGGCGCCGCCAAGGCGGTGCGCGTACCAGGCCACGCCGTGGCGGCACAGGTGCCCGGCGTTCGGCACGCCCGCGCCGTCCACGAGGACCGCGCCGTTCGGCACGACGCCCACGAAGTCCTCATTGGACCGCCCGGGGTGTCCGTCCAGGGTCGCCATCACCGCGCGCATGGGGTGCTCCGTTCAGCGGGTGAGCGCGTCGACGAGGGCGACGAGCCCGGAGACGAGCAGGATCGGGCCCACGCTCGCGCCGACGACGGCGCTGACGGTGAGCGACTTCGCTCGCGCGACGAACACGGCGGCGACCGATGCGACGGTGACCAGGGCGGCCGTGACGTGCAGGGCCGGGGCCTGGAGTATCACCGCGAGCGGGAAGAAGTGCACGCCGACGACGAACGCGATCCACGCCGACATGAGGTGGGCCTTCTTGCGGATCGCGAGGAAGGCCGCGCCGAGTCCGGCCGCGGCGAACTCGATGCCGACGATCACGCCGAACTGCGGACCGGTCTCGGCGTCGATGACCGAGCCGTCGGACCAGTGCCGCCACAGCAGCAGGCCGCCCGCGACCGCCGTGAGACCACTGAGGATCGATCCGATCCGCAAGGGCCACAGCCAGGACTGCGGCGGCTTCTCCTGCGCCCAGCCGAACCAGGTCATGGCGAAGAAGCCGAAGACGGCCGCGGTCCCTGCGGCGTCGCGTAGGAATTCAGGGCTCACGTCAGGCGCCAATCCAGGGGTGGTGGTGGGGGAACGGCCGCGCGGCCGCGCCGTCGCCTGCCAGACTATCCGCCGCGGGGGCAACCCTTCCCGCAGGCCGCGGCGTCCTTCCCTTGACCGCGCCCGGGGCCGGCGAACCGGCCCCGACCGGCCGCGGCGGTGGATCCGCCCCGCCGCACCGGGTATGCTTGACAGCTCGCCGATGATCGGAGCCTCCATTGATCCGACCGCTGACCGGACTTCCCGACCCCGCGCCGCGGAGGTCCCTCGCGGCGACCTGGCTGGCTGCCGTCGTCGCCGGGGTGGCGCTGGTGTGCGCCGTCGCCGCCTGGCTCGCGGCCTCGCGGACCCGGGCCGACGCCGCGGCGCGGCTCATCGACCGCGACGACGACCTGGTCGAGTACCACCTGCTGCGGCTCGAGGAACTCGTCCAGTTCCGCTTCCTCGACCTCGCGACGGCCTACCTCGCGATCGCGATCCTCTTCGCCGCCTTGGCCGTGGCGGTCCGCATCGGTCCACGATGGTCGGTCGTCCTCACCGGTTCGCTCAGCGCCGCAGGGGCGCTCATCATGGCCCGCGTCGGACTCGGACGCCTCCTCGACGGCCTGCCGCAGGTCGGCGGCTGGGGCCAGGACGAACTCGCGCCGCTGCTCACCGAGGCCGCGCCCTCCTGGTTCGGCACCGCCGCCCAGCTGCCGCTGCTCGCGACCTTCGCCGGACTGCCGCTCATCCTGGTGCTGCTGTTCAACGGCTACTTCCGCGCCCGCGCCGAACGCGGGACGAACGGTCCCGAACTGGGCTGGTGACCCGAAAGCCCCTTGCGTCCCACGGCGCGCGTGCGTATCGTGCGTTCCGCCTGCGACGAAAGGAACGCCGATGATCCCCGATCCGTCAGTGCTGCACCCTATGCCGGGATTCCCGCGCGTGGTCTTCCTCAAGCCGCTCATCGCCTCCGAGAAGATCGAGGTCGGCGACTACACGTACTACGACGACCCCGACGCCGCGACGCGGTTCGAGGAGCGGAACGTCCTCTACTCCTACGGCCCCGAGAAGCTCGTCATCGGCAAGTACTGCGCGCTCGCGACCGGCACGAAGTTCCTCATGGCCGGCGCCGACCACCCCATGGTCGGCGTCTCCACCTTCCCGTTCGCGATCTTCGGCGGCGAGTGGGCCGAGCGCACCTTCGACATCGTCATGAACGTCGACAGCCGCGGCGACACCGTCGTCGGCAACGACGTCTGGTTCGGCTACGACACGACGGTCATGCCCGGCATCCGCATCGGCGACGGCGCGATCATCGCCTCCGGCGCGGTCGTCACCGCCGACGTCGCGCCCTACACGATCGTCGGCGGCAACCCGGCCAAGCCGATCCGCTCCCGCTTCGACGAGGAGGGCGTCGAGCAGCTCCTGCGCGCCGCCTGGTGGGACTGGCCCGTCGAGCTCGTCACCGAGCACGCCCGCACCATCATGTCAGGCACCCCCGCCGACATCGCCGCGATCGCCGCCGAACACGGCCTCGAACGCTGAACCCCGAGACGAGAAGGGGCCCGCGCGGCAAACGCCGCGCGGGCCCCTTCGCATTCTGCGGGCCGCTCTCTTTCGGGTGAACAATCGGCTCGCGCGGTCCGCCGGCGCCGATTCCTGTCGGACCCGGGTGGCACGCTGGCCCCTACAGTCGCTTCCCCTCTGGGTGGGTGGGGATTAGGGATGGCAGGAGCCGGTCGCGAGCCCTACTCGGCCTTGGCGATCGCAGCGGCGTAGCGCGCCGCCACGTCCTGCCAGTTCACGACCTCCCACATGGCCTTCACGAAGTCCGGGCGCACGTTCTTGTACTGGAGGTAGTACGCGTGCTCCCAGGCGTCGAAGGCCAGCAGCGGCACCGAGGTCTGCGCGACGTTCCCGTGGTGGTCGTACACCTGCTCCACGATGAGCCGCTTCGAAGTCGGCTCGAACGACAGCACGCCCCAGCCCGAACCCTGCACGAGCGTCGTCGCCGCCGAGAGCTGCCCGTGGAAGCCCTCGAACGACCCGAAGTACTCGCCGATCGCGTCGGCCAGATCGCCCTCGGGGCGCCCGCCGCCGTCCGGGCTCATGTTCTCCCAATACAGGGAATGCAGCACGTGCCCCGAGACGTTGAACGCGAGCGTCTTCTCCAGACCCACGATCCCGCCGAAGTCGCCCTTGTCGCGCGCCTCGGCGATCCGCTCGATGGTGTCGTTGGCGCCCTTGACGTACGCCGCGTGGTGCTTGTCGTGGTGCAGTTCCAGGATGTGCCCGTTGATGTGCGGCTCCAGCGAGCCGTAGTCGTAAGGCAGATCGGGCAGCGTGTAGACGGTCATCTGACGCCTCTCTCACTTGTGGCAACACTTTTGCAACAGCAACGCTTCCACAACTGCAAGTGCTATGCAATAGAACGCGGCACGAGTCGCCCCGTGAGCCCCGTCGTCTTAAGACCGCCGACCCGGACCCGAACGCGCGCACCGCCTCCGCACCTCACCGCGACAGGCGCCGAATCCCCTCCACGATCCCCGGCAGCGCCTCCAGGAACCGCTCCACCTCCGCTTCCGTCGACTCCCGGTGCAGCGACACCCGCACGTTCCCGTGGCTCAGCACCCCCATCGCCTGGAGCACGTGCGAAGGCCGCAGCCGCGTCGAGGCGCACGCCGAACCCGACGACACCGCGAACCCCGCCCGGTTCAACTCCGTCAGCAGCACCTCCCCGTCCACCCCCAGGCACGAGAACGTCACGATGTGCGGCAGCCGGTCCACCGGATCGCCCGGCAGCTCCACCTCCGGCACCGTCTCGGCGATGTGCTCCCTGATCCGCGCCGTCAGCACCCGCATCCGCGCCGACAGCGCCTCCCGCTCCGCCACGACCGCCCGCAGCGACGCCGCCGCGGCGACCGCCGCCGGCACGTCCACCTCACCGACCGCCTCCCGCACCGAGGAGTCCTCGCCCGGGAACGGATTGCGCCAGCGCACCCCCCGGCGCACCACCAGCAGCCCCGTCCCGGACGGACCGCCCCACTTGCGGGCGCTGGCGGCCAGGACCGACCAGCCCTCGGGCACCGTCTCCCACGGCAGGCTCGCCGCCGCGTCGCACACCAGTGGCACGCCGCCCGCGTTCGCGGCGATCGCCGAGATCGGCTGACGGGTCCCGACCTCGTGGTTGGCGCTCTGCACGACCAGTACCGAGGCGTCTTCCACCCCGGCGAGCGGATCGGCGTCGACCCTCCCGGCGCGGTCCACCGGCGCCGTCACGACCGAGCCGCCGCGGGACGCGTGCCACTCGGCGGCGTGCAGCACCGAGGAGTGCTCGACGGCGCTGTGGACCAGCGGACCGGGCGCGCTGCGGGCCGCGATCACGCCGAGTACCCCGGCGTGCACCGCCTGTGTCCCGCCCGATGTGAAAACGACCTCATCGGGGTCGACGCCCAGCGAGGACGCCGCCGACTGACGGGCCGCCTCCAGCAGCATCCGCGACCGCCTGCCCAATGTGTACAGTCTCCCGGGCCCGGCCCAGCCCTCTGACAAAGCCGCAGCATAGGCGTCCCGCGCCGCCGGATGGGGCGGCTGCGCGGTGGCGCCGTCGAAGTAGGTCTCGCTCACCGACCCAATGTAGAAGACTTCCGGCGCCGAACCCAACCCCTTGCGCCCCGAGGCGCGGGCCAAGCAGTAGGCTCTTGCCGTCATGATCTGCGCCCTGCCGCCGGCCCGGCGGCGGACGCGGAGCCGAGCGCTGAGAAAGGCATGAGACAGGTGGTCGGAAAACCGTCCCGAGTACGTCGCGGCCGAGCCCGCCGCACGATAGGTCTCACCGGGATCGCCGCGCTGCTCCCCGTCGTCCTCGCGGGTTGCAGCCTTGACGACGCGTTCTACCTCGGCTGGCCCCGCACGCGCCCCACGACCCAGTCCGAGCAGATGTTCGACCTGTGGATCGGCTCGACCGTGGCCGCGCTCGTCGTCGGCCTCATCGTCTGGGGCCTCACGTTCTGGTGCATCGCCGCCTACAAGAAGCGCGACACCGACACCGAGCTGCCCCGCCAGACCAAGTACAACCTGCCCGCGGAGCTGACCTTCACGGCCCTGCCGTTCGTGCTCATCGGCGTCCTCTTCTACTACACGGTCATCGTGCAGGACGAGGTCACCGAGATGAGCGACGACCCGTACGCGTGCACGCAGGTCACCGCGTTCAAGTGGAACTGGCAGTTCACGTACACCGACGCCGACTGCGAGCCCCTCACCGGCGCCGACGGCCGCCCCGTGACCGAGACCGGGAACTCCGAATACATCCCGATCATCGTGGTCCCCAACGAGGACGACGTCCGCTTCGAGGCCAACGCCGAGGACGTCATCCACTCCTTCTGGGTCCCCGACATGCTCTTCAAGCGCGACGTCATCCCCGGCGGCGAGGACCAGACCACCCGCTGGGAGGTCGACTTCAACACCGAGGGCACCTTCGTCGGCCGCTGCGCCGAACTCTGCGGCGCCTACCACGCCTTCATGAACTTCGAGATGCGCGTGGTCAGCCCCGAGGACTACGAGACCTTCGTGAACGCCCGCGTCGAGGGCATGACCACGCCGGAGGCCCTCGAGCTCATCGGCCAGGACGCGTACGCGACCACGACGCATCCATTCGACACCGACCCGGCTTCGGGCGAAGCGAGCTAAGGGAGCGCCATGAAGACTGAGAACCGGCTCTTCGCCATCGTGATGGTCTCGATGTTCATCTTCGCGGCCATCTACGCGTGGGTCACCAAGATCAACGACAACCCCGCCTACGGGATGCCCAACGAGATCGAACCGGTCGGCACCCTCGCCCTGATCTTCTCGGGCCTGCTGACCCTCATGGTCTGGCTGTTCTTCTGGTTCATCGCCCGGCGCATCGACCCGCGCCCCGAGGACCGCGCCGACGGCGAGATCTCCGACGTCTCCGGCGAGGTCGGCTTCTTCAGCCCCGGCTCGTACTGGCCGCTGGGCCTGGCGCTGACCGCGGTCGTCTCCGGCATCGGCGTCGTCTTCTGGCTCCCCTGGCTCCTCATCGCCGGCGGCGTGGCCCTGCTGTTCGCCGTGGGCGGCTACCTCTTCGAGTACTACACGGGCACGCGCAAGCTCGGCCCGCAGTAGACCGGCGACGAAGGCCCGGGGCGGGTGCCCCGGGCCTTTCGCGTGTCCGCCACCGTCCCAACGCCACTGCCGCCCCCCGCCGGACCGGTGGGTAGGGTATGCCGGTGACTCCCTCTGTGCAGCGCCGGAAGGCGCCGCTCCTGCGGCGCCTGGCCGGAACGGTGTTCTACAGCCTGCCGCACCCGATGCGGCGGCGCATCGTGCGGATCGCCACGCCCACCTACACGCTCGGCTCCGTGGTCCTGGTGACGGACGCCGACCGCGAGCGCCTCCTCATGCTCCGCCAGCCCCCAGGGCGCCGCTGGACCCTCCCCGCGGGCCTGCTGAACCGCCGCGAGCAGCCCATCGAAGGCGCCCGGCGCGAACTCGCCGAGGAGACCGGCATCGAAGCCGACCTCGCCGAACTCGCCCCCGCCGACCCCAACGCCGTCGTCCACACCCACGGCCGCTGGGTCGACAACGTCTTCCGCCTCGTCCGCGACCCCGCGACCACCCAGATCATCGTCGACGGCCACGAAGTCTGGGACGCCGGCTGGCACCCCGTCGACGACCTCCCCGAAATGACCCGCGCCACCGCCAAGCTCCTGTCCCACTACGACCTCGGCCCCCTGGCGAACGAGCCCGAGGACTGAGCCCCGACGGAGCAAAAGGGTGGGAACGCCGCCGACCGAAGGTCGACGAGGCGTACGCGCCGAACCGGCGCCGCGATCGCGAAGTGGGGGACGAGACGGCCGGTACGCCGGGTTCTGTCGAGAGCGGTCATCCATCTAGGCGCGCCGTTGCCGACGTGCTCGAGCGGTCTACCCGCGAAGGTGCGCGCCGCGTCGCGGCGCGTGTCGGGCGGGCCGCCCTCGGACCTTCGCGCAGGGCCTCGCGGCCCCTCTTGACCTTGCTCCGGGTGGGGTTTACCGAGCCGCCGCCGTCACCGGCGGCGCTGGTGGTCTCTTACACCACCGTTTCACCCTTACCGGCCGAAGCCGGCGGTCTGTTCTCTGTGGCACTGTCCCGCGGGTCGCCCCGGGTCGCCGTTAGCGACCACCCTGCCCTGTGGAGCCCGGACGTTCCTCGCCAGTGAAGGTCACCCGTCACTGCCGCGACCGCCTGGCCATCTCGTCCCAGCGGTAAAGCGTACGCTGCCGGAGCCATGAATCTGCTCCAGGTCTCCGCCCTCGTCCTCGCCGGCCTCGCCGGCGGCGGGCTCAACGCCGTGGCCGGCGGCGGCTCGCTCATCACCTACCCGACCCTGATGGCCGTCGGCGTCCCCCCGCTCCTGGCCAACGCCACCAACGGCATCGCGGTCGCGCCCGCCTACGCCGCGGCGGCCGTCGGCTCCCGCGAGCACCTGCTCCCGCAGCGCGCCCGCGCCCTCCGGCTCATCCCGACCGCGCTCGTCGCCTCCGTGTGCGGCGCGCTGCTGCTGCTCAACACCCCCCACGAGGTGTTCGAGGCGATCGTGCCGTTCCTGGTCCTGGCCGCGACCCTCCTCATGGCGGTCGGCCCGTGGATCAACCGCAAGGTCACCGCCCGCAACGGCGGACGCGACCTGCACCCCGCCGCGCTCCACGTCGGCGTCTTCGCCGGCTGCCTGTACGGCGCGTACTTCAACGCCGCCCTCGGCCTCATCCTCATGGCCGTGATCGCCATGAGCCTGAGCGAGCGGCTCGTGCGGGTCGGCGCGCTCAAGAACTTCTGCACCACGATCGTCGGCGTGGTCACCTCCGTCATGTACGGGATCTGGGCCGACGTGGACTGGCTTGCGATCGCCGTCCTCGTCCCCGCGACCTTCCTCGGCGGCTACATCGGCGCCCGCATCTTCCAGCGCATTCCCGAACGGCCCCTGCGGATCGCGATCGTCGCCTACGGCCTCGTGCTCTCGGCGATCCTCCTCGCGCGCTCCCTCTGAACCCGACCGAGGTCTGAGACTTCGCGCAAGTCACATGACGGCGCGCGCCGGGACGCGGAAGAATGGGCCCATGCCGACGCTCCGTATCGCACTCGCCCAGGACAACCCGGTCGTAGGCGACCTCGACCACAACGCCGACCTCATCCGCAGGGCCGCCTCCGCGGCCGCGGCCGCGGGCGCCCACCTCCTCGCCACCGGCGAGCAGGCGCTGACGGGCTACCCCGTCGAAGACCTCGCGCTGCGCCACTCCTTCGTGGAGGCCAGCCGCGAGCGCCTCGTCCGCCTCGCCGCCGAACTCGCCGAGGACGGCAACGGCGCCCTCCCCGTGGCCGTCGGCTACCTCGACGCCGACGGCGCACCCCCCGCGACCGGGGATTCGCCCGCTTCGCGAGGCTTGCGCAACGCGCTGGCGCTGATCCAGGACGGCAAGGTCCTCTTCCGCTACTACAAGCGCCATCTTCCGAACTACGGCGTGTTCGACGAGGACCGCTATTACACGGCGGGCCACGAACTGCACCTCGCGCGCATCGGCGGGGTCGACGTGGCCTTCACCATCTGCGAGGACATCTGGCAGGAGGGCGAACCGTTCGCCGTCGCGGCCGAGGCCGGGGCCGGACTGGTCGTCAACGTCAATGCCTCGCCGTACGAGCAGGGCAAGCAGGAGCGGCGCACCGCGATCGTCAAGGAGCGGGCCGCGCAGGTCGGCGCCCCGGTCGCCTACCTCAACATCGTCGGCGGGCAGGACGAGCTGGTCTTCGACGGCGGCTCGATGATCGCCGCCCCGGACGGCCGCATGCTCGCCTCGGCGCGGCGCTTCGGCCCCGAACTGCTCATCGCCGACCTCGACCTGGAGGCCGCGCGCGGCGGGGACGTCGCCAACCACTCCTCGCGGTCGATGAGCACCGCCCTGCACCGCCTGTCGGACGCGCCCGCGCCGCTGGAGACGCGGATCGAGCCCTCGCACGCGCCCGACCTCGACCGGCTCGAAGAGATCTGGGAGGCGCTGCGCCTGGGCCTGGGCGACTACGTGCGCAAGAACGGCTTCGCCTCGGTCATCTTCGGGCTCTCCGGCGGCATCGACTCGGCCCTGACCGCGGTGCTCGCGCGCGACGCGATCGGCGCCGACAACGTCCACGTCGTCGCCATGCCGAGCCGCTACTCCTCCTCGCATTCGCTCGACGACGCCGCGGACCTGGCCGAACGCTGCGGCCTGCACTACTCGGTCGAGGCGATCCAGCCGATCGTCGACAGCTTCGTGTCCGAGATCGCGATCTCGGGGCTGGCGGTCGAGAACCTCCAGGCCCGCGTGCGCGGCACCCTGCTCATGGCCCTGTCGAACCAGCACGGGCACCTCGTGCTCGCACCGGGGAACAAGAGCGAGTACGCGGTGGGCTACTCCACGATCTACGGCGACGCGGTCGGCGGCTTCGCGCCGATCAAGGACGTCCTCAAGACCCTCGTGTACGAGCTGGCGACCTGGCGCAACGCGAAGGCCCGCAGCCTCGGCGAGACCGAGCCGATCCCCGAGAACACGATCCTCAAGCCCCCGAGCGCCGAGCTGCGGCCCGACCAGAAGGACTCCGACTCGCTGCCCGACTACGAGATCCTCGACGGCATCCTCACCGGCTACGTCGACGGCGACGCCGGGCGCGAGGACCTCGTGGCCCAGGGCTACCCCGCCGACGTGGTCGACCGGGTGGCCGGGCTGGTCGACCGCGCCGAGTACAAGCGCCGCCAGTCGGCGCCGGGCACGAAGATCACCGTCAAGTCCTTCGGCCGCGACCGCAGGCTCCCGATCACCA
Organism: Glycomyces paridis; assembly: GCF_004912155.1. Lineage (GTDB taxonomy): Bacteria > Actinomycetota > Actinomycetes > Mycobacteriales > Micromonosporaceae > Glycomyces > Glycomyces paridis. The sequence continues at coordinate 74,257 of NZ_STGX01000017.1, forward strand.
ACCGCTTCAGAGGGAAGTAGGGCGCTCAGGCAGGCGCGTAAGACCACCGCCGCCCGAGATCCCATAGGATATTTCCTATAGGATCTCGGGCGGTGATTTGTCACATCGGGGTGCTCGACGGATGACAGGGACATTGATGAGCGTTAGTTTGGTTCGGTAACCACCCGGGGACCGGCGCAGCCGGCCACGAGGAGATTCTGGAGTCACGACGATGACGTCTTCGTCCGAGAACACCGCATCCGAAGCCTTCGCTTCGCACGAGACCGCACCGCACGGCGCCGCACCGGCGTCCCCCGAGGCGCGCTCCGACGAGATCCCGAGCCTGTACGGGCCGGGCAGGCACGTCAAGCGCGTCCGCACCCGCCACCTCCTGGAAGCCAAGGAGCGCGGCGAGAAGTGGGCGATGCTCACCTCATACGACATGTACACGGCGGCCCTCTTCGACGAGGCCGGCATCCCCGCGCTGCTCATCGGCGACTCCGCCGCGAACAACGTCTACGGGTACGAGACCACCCTCCAGGTCTCGGTCGACGAGCTCGTACCGCTGGTGGCGGCCGTGGCCCGCTCCACCGAGCGGGCGCTGGTCGTCGCCGACCTCCCGTTCGGCTCCTACGAGGCCGGTCCGGCGCAGGCCCTGGAGACGGCCGTGCGCTTCATGAAGGCCGGCGCGCACGCCGTCAAGCTCGAAGGCGGGCGCCGCATGGCCGCCCAGATCCGGGCGCTCACCGAGGCGGGCATCCCCGTCATGGCCCACATCGGGTTCACGCCGCAGAGCGAGCACGCCGTGGGCGGCTACCGCGTCCAGGGCCGGGACGCCCAGGCCGCCGAGATCGAGGCCGACGCGCACGCCGTGGCCGAGGCCGGCGCCTTCGCCGTCGTCCTTGAGATGGTGACCGCCGCGGTCGCCGCCGAGATCACCAAGCAGATCCCGATCCCCACGATCGGCATCGGCGCGGGACCGGACACCGACGCGCAGGTGCTCGTCTGGCAGGACATGGCCGGGCTGCGCCGGGGCCGCCCGCAGCGGTTCGTCAAGCGCTACGCCGAACTCGCCGACGTCCTCCAGGGCGCCGCGAAGGCCTACGCCGACGAGGTGCGCGCCGGGGAGTTCCCGACCCGCGCGCACAGCTTCGAGTGAGCGGCCGGGGGTGAGCCGGGCTGCTGCGCCCGTGTGGTGAAGCTCGCGAGCCACAAATGGGCGCAGTCCCTTTGGGGGCGGCGGCGGGTCGCGTAGCGTCTCAATACGTGAACGACGCCATCCTGCTCTTCGACTACGACGGCACCGTGCGGCTCGGCACCGAGCACGCCTCGCACTACGCGCGCCTCGTCGCCGCCGAACTCGCCCCCGACGACGAACGGGCCTTCCTGGCCGCCCACGCCGCCTTCCTCGCCGGCAAGCCCACCACCGCCTCGACCTTCGACGCCTACGACGCCGACAACGCGGTGCGGCGCCTCGCCGGCGAGTTCGGCGTGGCCGACTCGGTGCGCCACGACGCCTACGTCGCCACCCGCAAGCGCATGGCCGACGGCGAGTTCGCGGTGTGGGCCCCGAAGGGCTTCCGGGAGTTCCTGTGGAGCCTGCCGCGCACGATCGAGGTGGCCCTGGTCACCAATGCCCCGGCCTCCAGTCTGGAGCCGGTGGTCGAACGCCTCGGACTCGACGGCCTCTTCGACCACGTCATCGGGGACGCGGGCAAGCCCGAGGGCATGGACGCGATCCTCGACGAACTGCTCGAAGAGCGCGCGCCCGACGCCCTGCTGAGCATCGGCGACATCCCCCGCAACGACCTCGCCCCGGCCGCCGACCGCGGCTGCGCGACGGCCTACATCGACCACTACGGGCGGCCGTGGCCGCGCGCCACCGCCTCGGGCGCGACCCTTGACGAGCTGTACCCGTTCATCCACCGCTGGATCACCACTCGGTGACGGTTCGGCGGCGGGCGGATCGCGTGAACCCAGCGTGTCGGCCGCGGGGCTTATGCTGGGTTCGCGCCCTGAGCCGACCGATCCCCGGCTCAGGGCGCGCCAGTGCCCGTACGGTCCGGACCGCCCGGTCGGCTCAGCAGACGACCGTGTCGCCGACGGCGATCGTCACCGTCTCGTCGATGCGCACGTAGATCCCGAAGTGGTTGCCCAGCTCCTTGATGACGTGCTTGTGCAGCTCCATGTCGCGCTCGTTCGAGCCGTCGGGGGACCAACTGGGCAGCACGCACCGCTCGCACGGCTTCTGGAGGGTGAACTCGTGCCCGCCGAGGCGGACCTTCGTGCCCGGTTCGAGCGCGGTCTCGGCGAACGGCTCCAGGTCGGTGTCCACGATCACGTTCGGCCGGAACCGCGCGGCCTCGACCTCCCGGCCCAACTGTCTCCCCAACTCCCGCACGCTGGACTCGAACACGACGAGCATCCGGCCGTAGTCGCGCCGGACCGGGCGCAGCTCGACGCCCTTGTCGGCGCCGATCGTCGCCGCGAGGCGCCCCGGCAGCGCCGCGTCGTCGGCGGCCCAGGCCGCGCCGCCGCCCTCGTACAGGACCGGCTCGCCCGCGACCGCGTCGGCGCAGCCGCACTGCGCCGGCCACGCCGCCTCCCACGCCATCATCCTCGGGTGGCTGCCGCCCCACACCGACTTGTCGGTGCCGGGTTCGAACAGCCCGAACGTCCGGTCCCCGGCCAGCCCGTCGAAGTCGACCTTGGCGGAGCGGAGCGACTCGCCCCGAAGGCCCTTCACCGGGTAGCGCCACAACTGTCTGATCTCGCCTGCGAACATGCTCAACAATGTACCCAGCTCACGTTTTGAACGCGATCTGCCTGCGTTAACGTCGCTGACACATACTGGTGAGACAATTGCCGCCCCAGGACCGAGGAGGACACCATGGAACGACAGAAGGAGTTCGTGCTTCGCACGCTCGAAGAACGCGACATCCGGTTCGTCCGGCTGTGGTTCACCGACGTCCTCGGCACGCTGAAGTCCGTCAGCGTGGCCCCCGCGGAGCTCGAATCGGCCTTCGAGGAGGGCATCGGCTTCGACGGCTCCGCCATCGAGGGCTTCGCCCGCGTGTACGAGTCCGACATGGTCGCCATGCCCGACCCGACCACGTTCCAGGTCTTCCCCTTCGAGGGCCGCGGCATCGGCGAGTCCGCGCGCATGTTCTGCGACATCCTCACCCCCGAGGGCGCCCCCTCCTGGGCCGACCCGCGCCACGTCCTGCGCCGGGCCCTCTCCAAGGCCGCCGACCGCGGGTTCACCTTCTACGTGCACCCCGAGATCGAGTTCTTCCTGCTCTCCGACATCGACCCCGAGGGCCGCACCAAGCCCACCCCGGTCGACGACGGCGGCTACTTCGACCACACCACGCACTCGACCGCGCGCGACTTCCGCCGCCAGGCCATCCTCGCGCTCGAACGCGTGGGCATCTCCGTCGAGTTCTCCCACCACGAGGTCGCCCCCGGCCAGCAGGAGATCGACCTGCGCTACGCCGACGCCCTCACCACCGCCGACAACATCATGACGTTCCGGCACATCGTCAAGGAGGTCGCGCTCACCTCCGGCGTCACCGCCTCCTTCATGCCCAAGCCCTACACCGCCCAGCCGGGCTCGGGCATGCACTCGCACCTCTCCCTCTTCGAAGGCGAGGACAACGCCTTCCACGACCCCGGCGACGAGCAGCGCCTCTCCAAGACCGCCAAGGCCTTCATCGCGGGCCTGCTGCGCCACGCGCCCGAGTTCACCGCCATCACCAACCAGTGGGTCAACTCCTACAAGCGCCTGTTCACCTCGGCCCAGCCCGGCCAGATCTCCGAGGCCCCCTCGTACGTCTCCTGGGGCAAGGCCAACCGGTCCGCGCTCGTGCGCGTGCCCGCCTACGGCAAGCCGAACTCGGCCCGCGTCGAGATCCGCTCCCTCGACTCCGCCACCAACCCCTACCTCGCCTACGCCGTCCTCCTCGGCGCGGGCCTCAAGGGCATCGAGGAGGGCTACGAGCTCGCGCCCGGCACCGAGGACGACGTCTCGGCGCTCACCAACGCCGAACGCGTCGCCGCCGGCTACCAGCCGCTCCCGGCGAACCTCTCCGAGGCGCTCGACGCCATGGAGTCCTCCGACCTCGTCCCCGAGGTCCTCGGCGAGCACGTCTTCGACTACTTCCTCAAGAACAAGCGCCAGGAGTGGGAGGACTACCGCACCCAGGTGACGGCCTTCGAACGCAAGCGCTACATGCATCTGTGAGCCGTTAACATGGGGGAGTGACCACCGCACTCGCCTGTACCGCACTCGTGATCGAGAACGACCCGGCGCAGGGTCTCGGCAGGGCCGCCGCATGGCTCGCCGAGGCCGGCATGGAACTCGACACGGTGCGGCCCCACCTCGGTGAGGCCGTGCCCAACAGCGCCGGAGGGCACGAGGCGCTCATCGCCCTCGGCGGCGGCCGCGGCAAGGACTGGGGCGAGGACCTCACCGGCCTCATGGCGACCGCCGTCGCCGACGCGACCCCGACCCTCGCGATCTGCTCCTCCTCCCGGATGCTCGCCGCCGCCTTCGGCGGGCGCGTCGAGGACTCCGACGCCCCCAACGGCCCCCGGATGCTCGCCAAGCGCGACGCCGCCGGACGCGACCTCGTCTTCGGCCCCGCGCCCATGACCATTGACGTGATTCGCTGGCGCCGCCAGGAACTCGTCGAGCTCCCCGAGGAGGCCACCCTCCTCGCCTCCTCGCCCCAAGGGGCCCTGGAGGTCTTCCGCCTCCGCGACGCCGCCTGGGGCGTCCAGTCCCACTTCGAGTTCACCCCCGACCAGCTCGCCGACTTCGGCGGCTTCGACGAGGCCGCGCTCGCCCGCGCCGCCGCCGTCGACGAGCACATCGTCGCCACCTGGCGGCCGATCATCCAGCGCTTCGCCCGCGTGGCCGCAGGCGAGCGCAAGGCGCTGCCCGTCATCGACGCCGGGCGCTGAATGGACGCCGACCGGGCCCGGCTCGCCGTCGACGAGGCCAGCAACGCCCTGGCCGACCACCTGCGCGCCCACCCCGAGGTCGCGCCCGCGCTCACCGAGGACGAGGACGCCGGGCACGCCCGCGTCCGCGAGGCCGACGCCGCCGGACTCAACGCCGCCTGGAAGGCGAACCTGCTGCGCATCGCCGCCGCCGACCTCACCGGGACCGTCGACTTCCGCGCCACCTCGGCCGCGCTGGCGCGCCTCGCCGACGCCGTCTTGGCCCGCGGCCTCGCGCTCGCCACCGCCGAGATCGACCCCTCCGGCGCCGAGGAGGCCCGCCTCGCCGTCGTCGCCATGGGCAAGACCGGCGGCGAAGAGCTCAACTACGTCTCCGATGTGGACGTCGTGTTCGTCGCCGAAGGGAACCTCGACCTCGCCGCCCGCCGGGCCGCCCGCATGATCCAGATCGTCGGCCCCGCCACCTGGCCCGTCGACGCGGGCCTGCGGCCCGAAGGGCGCGCCGGTGTCCTCGTCCGCTCGGTCGAGTCCTACCTCGCCTACCTCAAGGACTGGGCCCGCACCTGGGAGTTCCAGGCGCTCCTCAAGGCCCGGCCCGCCGCCGGGGACCTCGGGCTCGGTCTCGACTGGCTCGCCGCCGTGCAGCCGTTCATCTGGGGCGCCGCCGACCGCCCCGGCGTCGTCGCCGACATCCGGGACATGCGCCGCAAGGTCGCCGACTCGGTGCCCAGCGCCGAGCGCCGCTACGAGATCAAGCTCGGACCCGGCGGCCTGCGCGACATCGAGTTCGCCGTCCAGCTCCTGCAACTCGTGCACGGCCGCGGCGACCCCACCCTCCGCGTCCGCTCCACACTGGAGGCCCTCGATGTGCTCGTCGCGGGCGGCTACCTCGCCCGCCGCGACGGCGAGGACCTCGCCGACACCTACGTCTTCCTGCGCACCGTCGAGCACCGGCTCCAGTTGCAGCGCCTGCTGCGCACCCACCGCGTCCCCGACGGCGGCGAACCGCTCCACCACCTCGCCCGCACCCTCGGGTACACCACCGACGAGGGCTTCCTCGCGGCCTGGCGCGCCCACGCCACCACCGCGCGGCGCCTCCACGAGAAACTCCTGTACAAGCCGCTGCTCGACGCCGTCACCCGCGTCTCCACCGCGGAGCTGCGCATGACCGAGACCGAGGCCGCCTCGCGCCTGGCCGTCCTCGGCTTCGCCGACCCCGCGAGCGCGCTCACCCACATCAAGAAGCTCACCGCGGGCGTCTCGCGCACCGCGACCGTCCAGCGCGCCCTCCTGCCGGTCGTCCTGCACGAACTCGCCGACTCGCCCGAGCCCGACCGCGGCCTGCTCGCCTACCGCCAGGTCTCCGACAAGCTCGGCGCCACCCCCTGGTACCTGCGGCTCCTGCGCGACGGCGGCCCCGCGGCCGTGCGCCTGGCCCGCCTGCTGGGCACCTCTCGGTACTTCACGGGCCTCCTGCTCCACGTCCCGCAGTCGCTGCGCTACCTCTCCGACAACGCCGACCTCACCCCCCGCCCGCGCGAGGAGCTCGCGGCCGGGATGCTCCAGGCCGCCGCCCGGCACGCCGACGCGACCGCCGCGATCGGCGCCGTGCGCGCGATCCGCCGCCGCGAACTCATCCGCGTCGCCGCCGCCGACCTCCTCGGCCTCCTCGACGACCAAGGGGTCGGCCTCGCGCTCTCCGACCTCACCGACGCCGTCCTCCAAGCGGCCCTTGCGATCGCCTCGCGCGGCGTGGCCGACGCCCCGCCGATCGCGGTGATCGGCATGGGCCGCCTCGGCGGCCGCGAGACCGGGTTCGGCTCCGACGCCGACGTCGTGTTCCTCCACTCCGGAACGACGGACGAGCAGCGCAGGGCCGCCTCTCGGATCGTCGAGTCGGTGCGCACGCTCCTCGCGGCCCCGACCGCCGACCCGCCGGTGGACCTCGACCTCGACCTGCGGCCCGAAGGCAAGGGCGGTGCGATCGCGCCGAGCTTCGCGGCGTACCGGCGCTACTACGCCGACCGCGCGAAGCTGTGGGAGCGCCAGGCGCTGCTGCGCGCCCGACCGGTGGCCGGGGACCCCGAGCTGTGCGCGGCCTGGACCGAGTTCGCCGACGCGGTGCGCTACCGGGCCGGCGGCCTCACCGAGGCCGAGCGGATCGAGTTCCGCCGCGTCAAGGCCCGCGTCGACTCCGAGCGGCTGCCCCGCGGCGCCGACCCCAACGGCCACACCAAACTCGGACGCGGCGGCCTGGTCGACATCGAGTGGACCGCGCAACTGCTCCAACTGGAGCACGGCGAGGACCCGGCGATGCGCACCACGCGCACCGTCCCCGCACTGGAGGCCGCCGCGGCGGCCGGGCACCTCTCGCGCGGCGACCTGCGGGCGCTGCGCTCGGCCTGGGAGTTCGTGTCGCGCGTGCGCAACGACATGACGCTGGCGCGCGGCGTCCCGCGCGACGACCTCCCGCGCTCGGGCCCCGAACTCGCCGCGCTGGCCCAGACCCTCGGCTTCGGCGAGGACACCGAGCGCTTTCTCAACCACTACCGGCGCCTCACGCGCCGCGCCCACGACGCGGCGCACCGGATCGTCTACGACACCCCGTGACCGCGCCCGGACCGCTGACACGGCGGCGGCCGCGCGCCTACACTCGGGACCGGGGGTGCGGATGATCGACTTCACGGTGGTCTCCCCCGAGGGGACCGAGCGCCGGCGCGGCGGGGCCGACGCACTGCGGGAGGCCGCGGGGGCGACCGGCGAGGACGGGTTCGTGTGGGTCGAGTTCGACTCGCCCGAGCCGCAGGTCCTCAAGGACGCGCTCGGCGCGCTCGGGCTCGACCGGTTCGGGACCGACGCGGTGCGCGTGGTCCACCGGCGCCCCAAGGTGGAGACCGTGGACGACGCGGCGCTGGTGCTCATCAAGACCGTCTGGTACATCGAGGCGACGCGGCAGGTCGAGACCGGTGACCTCGTGATCTACACCGACGGGTCCTCGCTGGTGACGGTGCGGCGGGGGATCGTGGACCCCGCTGCGGCCGTGCGGGACCGCCTCGCCGACGCCTCCTTCCGCGCCGACGGCGTCGTGGCGGTCGTCCACGGCCTGTTCGACGCCGTGATCGGCCAGTACGACGGGGCCGTGGAGGACCTGGCCGACGACGTGGCCGATGTGGAGCGTGCGGTGTTCTCGGGGGACCGGACCGACCGGAACGAGGAGATCTACTTCCTCATCCGCGAGGCCCTGGAGTTCCAGAACGCGGTGCAGCCCCTGGTGCCGTTCGCGCACCTGCTGCGCCAGCGCCGGGCGACCACGCCGGTGTTCAAGCGCGAGCGCTTCGGCGTGCTCGCCGGGCACCTCATCCGCGTCGACGCGGCGATCGAGACGTGCATGAGCCTGTTGACGACGGTGCTGACCGCCCATCAGGGGCAGATCGGCGCCTGGCAGAACGACGACATGAAGAAGATCTCGGCCTGGGCGGCGATCGCGGTGGTGCCCACGGCGATCGCGGGGATCTACGGCATGAACTTCAAGTACATGCCGGAGCTGCACTGGAAGGCGGGCTACCCGCTGGTGCTGCTGCTGATGGCGGTCGTGTGCTTCTCGCTGTACCGGGGCTTCAAGCGCAACGGCTGGCTCTGACGCATCGACGGGCGTATATCCCGGTGGCGATGGACGAGGGGCGGGTCCGATTCGGTCCCGCCCCTCCGGCCCTGCCTGCCTTCGCTCTCCACCATAGCGTTGCCGCGCAAACCGAATGCGTCGAGCATTCGTTCACTGTGCGTGATGCGCGAGGCGCGCTCCCATTCGCGGGGACCGTCCGGAAATCCGACTGAAATCCTGCCGTATTGAAATTTTTCGATGGCAATGCTTGACTTCCCCCGGTCCCGGTCGTAAAAATAAAGATACCTATCAGTTAAGTCTCTTTACTTTTCGGGAGGAACATTGAGACGACTGAACACCCGACGGTTGATCGTCTCGCTCACCGCGGCCCTGGCCGTCGTCGCGAGCGCAGCGCTCTACACCGTCGCGAATCCCTTCAGTGCCTCCGCCCAGACCGTCTGCTCACCGGCGTGGTCCTCCACAGAGGTCTACGTCGGCGGCGACCAGGTCAGCCACAACGGCGTGGAGTACCGCGCCAAGTGGTGGACCACCGGTGAGACCCCCGGCACCACCGGCGAATGGGGTGTCTGGGAGTCCAAGGGCGCCTGCGGCGACGGACCCTCCGAGCCGCCCACCACCGAGGACCCGACCGACCCGCCGACCGACCCGCCGGTCGACCCCCCGAGCGAGCAGGTCAACGCCGCCTACTTCACCGAGTGGGGCGTCTACGGCCGCAACTACCACGTCAAGAACATCGTCTCCTCCGGCTCCGCCGAGGACCTCACCACCATCAACTACGCGTTCGGCAACGTCAAGAACGGACAGTGCACACTGGACGACTCTTATGCCGCCCTCGACAAGGCCTACACCGCCGACCAGTCCGTCGACGGCGTCGCCGACACCTGGGACCAGCCCCTGCGCGGCAACTTCAACCAGCTGCTCAAGCTCAAGGAGATGTACCCGCACATCAAGGTCGTGTGGTCCTTCGGCGGCTGGACCTACTCCGGCGGCTTCGGCCAGGCCGCGCAGAACCCGACCGCCTTCGCGAACTCCTGCTACAACCTCCTGCACGACCCGCGCTGGGACGGCCTGTTCGACGGCATCGACATCGACTGGGAGTACCCCAACGCCTGCGGCCTCACCTGCGACACCAGCGGCACCAACGCGTTCCCGACCCTGATGAGCGCCCTGCGCACCAAGTTCGGCAACGACGAGCTCGTCACCGCCGCGATCACCGCCGACGGCACCTCCGGCGGCAAGATCGACGTCGGCGGCTACGCCGCCGCCGCGCAGTACGTCGACTACTACCAGGTCATGACCTACGACTACTTCGGCGCCTGGGACGCCGACGGACCCACCGCGCCGCACTCCCCGCTCAACAGCTGGAGCGGCCAGCCGATCGCCGGCTTCGACGGCGCCACCGCCATCGCCAAGCTCAAGGGCCTCGGCGTCCCGGCCGCCAAGCTCCTGCTCGGCTTCGGCTTCTACGGCCGCGGCTGGACCGGCGTCACGCAGTCGACGCCGGGAGGCTCGGCCACCGGAGCCGCACCAGGCACCTACGAGGCAGGCATCGAGGACTACAAGGTCCTCGTGAACGAATGCCCCGCAACGGGAACCGTGGCCGGCACCGCTTACGCCAAGTGCGGCAGCGAATGGTGGAGCTACGACACCCCCGCGACCATCGCGGGCAAGGTCGACTGGCTCAACTCGCAGGGCCTCGGCGGCGCGTTCTCCTGGGAACTCTCCGGCGACACCAGCAACGGCACCCTCCTGGGCGCCATCGCCGCCGGACTGAGCTGACACCGGAAGGGCTGACCCCCTGAAACCGGCGGGTCCTGCTTCCCCGGGGAAGCAGGACCCGCCGTCCTTCACGCGACGAGCATGAGCCACAGCGCCGCGACGCTGAGACCCAGGAACAGCAGCGGCCCCGCGAAATTGTGGAAGACCCGCCTGCGCACGTGCAGCACCGTGGCGCACACGAAGAACACCACCAGCCCCGCCGCCGCCGCGACCCCGACCGGCCGCCACGCGAACCCCGCCGCGAGCCCCAGCGCCGCCGCCCCCTTCACGAACCCCAGGAACGGCAGCCACGAGTCCGGCACGCCGACCGCCCGCGAATTACGCCGCACCCACTCCGCCCGCATGAAGTTCGCGACCGACTCGACCGCGTTGAGCGCGATCGTCACCCCCACCACCACCGTGAACACCACCGACATGCGGCCCCCTCTCCCCGGCGGCCCCGCCGCCTCGACCACCAAGTCTCGGACCTCCCCGCCCGCACGTCCAATACCAGTGCCTATAACCTCCGGTTATGGATGCCGACCTGCGAACCCTCCGCGCCTTCGCCGCCGTGGTCCGCGAAGGCGGCCTCACCCGCGCCGCCGCCCGCCTCCACCTCTCCCAGCCCGCCCTGACCAAGCGCATCGCCCGCCTGGAGGCCGACCTCGGCGCCGTCCTCTTCCACCGCACCAGGGCCGGCATGACCCCCACCGCCGCCGGCGACGCCTTCGCCGCCGCCCTCCCGGCCGTCCTCGACGCCTGGGACCGGGCCGAACGCGACGTCCGCGACGCCGCCGCCACCGCCTCCCGCACCCTCCGGATCGGCTTCCTCGCCAGCGCCGCCAACGAACGCACCCAGGCGATCCTCGCCGACTTCGCCCGCCGCCGCCCCGACTGGCGCGTCGACCTGCGCCAGGCCAGCTGGGCCGACCCCGCCCGGGAACTCGAATCCGGCGACGTCGAGGCGGCCTTCATGCGCCTGCCCTTCCCCGGCCAGGAGCACTACCACCTCGCCGACCTGCTCACCGAGCCCCGCTGCCTCGCCCTCGCCTCGACCCACCCGCTCGCCGGACGGGCGGCGCTGCGCTTCGCGGACCTCCTCGACGAGCCGTTCGTGGCCGCGCCGCCCGAGACCGGCGCCTTCCGCGACCACTGGCTGGCGACCGAGGCCCGCGGCGGGCGACCGGCCCGGATCGGGGCGGTCACCGGCCAGCCCGACGAGTGGCTGAGCGCCATCGCCTCCGGCGCCGGGATCGCGCTGGCGCCGGAGTCGGCGGCGCGGTACTACGCGCGTCCCGGCGTCGTCTACCTTCCGCTGGAAGGCGTCGCGCCGAGCACGGTGGCGCTGGCGTGGTCGCGGACGGCGCCGACGAGTGATGCGCTCGTGGACTTCATCTCGGCCGCGATGGCCTCGGCCGAGTGACCGTCGCTAAGGGATGGTGATGACGACGTTGCCCTTGGCGTGGTGCCCGAGCATGTGCGCCACCGCCTCCGGCGTCTCGTCGAGGGTGTAGGCGCGGTCGATGACGGCCTTGATCGCGCCGGTGTCGAGGAGTTCGCCGATGGCGGTGAGGTTCGCGCGGTCGACGGTGCAGGGGGAGAACCTGACGTCGGCGCGGCCGGTGAGGCCGAGGAGCTTGGCGCCGGCCATGCGGCCGAGCCCGGCGGTGAGGCCCCCGGAGTTGCCGACGCTGTTGGGGATGAGGACGCCGCCGGGTGCGAGGGCGCGGGCGGTGCGGCTCGGGCGGTGGTTGAGGACGTTGTCGAGGATGAGGTCGTAGCGTTCGGGCGCGGCGGTGAAGTCGGCCGCGGTGTAGTCGACCACGCGCGCGCCGAGGCCGCGGACGAGGTCGGCGCCGGTGGGGCCGCACACGCCGGTGACCTCGGCGCCGTAGTGGACCGTGAGCTGCACGGCGAAGGTCCCGACGCCGCCGGAGGCGCCGTTGACCAGGACGCGGTCGCCTTCGCGGACGGGTGCGGTGTCGCGCACGGCGCACAGGGCGGTGATGCCGGACATGACGGCGGCGGCGGCCGTCGCGAAGTCGATCCCGGCGGGCTTGACCGCGAGCTGGGCGGCCGGAGCGACCGCGTACTCGGCGAACGCGCCGGGCGTCGTGAGCGAACTCGTCCACAGTGAACCGAAGACCTCGTCGCCGACGCGCAGGTCCTCGACCCCTTCGCCGATCACGGCGACGATCCCTGCGACATCGGTGCCGCGCACGGCGTCCGCGGGCGCCTTGAGTCCCGATTGGAGCCTGAGCACGTACGGCACGCCGGTGACGGCGATCCAGTCGGGGGTGTTGACGCTCGTGGCCCGGACGCGCACGAGCACCTGGCCGGGGCCGGGCTCGGGGCGTGCGAGGTCCTTGACCGCGAGCACTGATGCGGGCGGTCCGTAGCGGTTCTGAACGACGGCCTTCATGGCGGCACCTCCGTGTCCTTACGTTGTAAGTCCAAGTGTGGACTTACAACGTAAGGCTGTCAAGGGCACGACGGTGCCGAACCTTCGGAACCTTCCTTCAGGAGGCGGCGCGCAGCCGTTCGAGGCCGTCCAGGATGAGGTCGAGCCCGAACTCGAACTCGGCCTGGGAATCGCACCACCCCAGCACCGCCCCGCCGTGCGAGGCGTCGGCGATCATCGCCACCAGGTGCGGCACGTGCTCGGCCATCGCCGCCACCGCATCCTCGGGCACCTCCACCCCGTCGGGCGCGAACAGCTCCTGCGAGAACCCCAGCGCCCGGCTGCCCAGCGCGTGCAGCGCCCGGTGCCCCAGCTCGTAGTCGAACCCGCCCTCGCGCATCAGCGCCAGCACACCGTCGTAGTACTTCGCGACCGCCAGGCTCGTCCCCGTCCGCGTCTCGAACACCCCCGGCGCCCACGGATGGCGCAGCAGCACCTCCCGCGCCGCCAGCACCCGCCGCCGCATCGCGGCCTTCCACCCGCCACTGCCGTCGAGCCCCGCCACCGCCGCCTCGATCTCGGCCATGACCACCTCGACCAGCCCGTCGAGCACCGCCTCCTTGTTCGCCACATGGTGGTACAGCGACATCGCCTCCACCCCAAGCGACTCCGCGAGACCCCGCATCGTCAACGCCCCCACCCCGCCCTCATCGGCGACCCCCACCGCAGCACGCAGCACCAGCTCACGGCTCAACCCCGAACCGGCCATTCGCCCCCACCCCTCTCCCGGAACGTACCGTACAACCCGCCCACCGCCCCCCGCCACGTCCCGCGCCCACCCTCCAAAAGCGACCCGCCGCCCGAGCCCCTCGGCCGACAACCGCACCCTCCAACGCCCGCGCCCGCCACCCCCCCCAACGCCCCCCGCCCCCCGCCACGTCCCGCGCCCCCCCTCCAAAAGCCACCCGCCGCCCGAGCCCCGCGGCCGACAACCGCACCCTCCAACGCCCCCGCCCGCCACCCCACCCAACGCCCCCCGACCCCCACCCGGGTTTGCGCAGGTCACATCCGGATTCCAACCCCCTCCCACCGCCGCCCCGAGCGAATACCTGACAGCGTTTTGAGGCACCAGTGCTGTACTCTGGCTGAGGCCGCTTAGCGGCAGAGCGCTCGGGACGTGGCGCAGCTTGGTAGCGCACCCCGTTTGGGACGGGGGGGGCGCAGGTTCAAATCCTGTCGTCCCGACCAGAATTCGCAGGCCAGGAGCATTGGCTCCTGGCCTGCGGTGCTGTCTGCCGGAATCCCGACCGGACGGGAGTCGGGTTTGGCGACGATATGGAGATTCGCTGCGAATCCGATTGATCGTCAGGGGGTGGTGAGGGTGCCTCGGTGGCAGGTGGGGCAGGGGCCTCGGCGGCGGCGGTGGTAGGCGAGGGCGGCTATGAAGAGGGGGATGCCCCAGAGGACCCATCCTACTTCGGGGAGGGTGAGGGGCCAGGTGCTGGCGGTGACGCCGTCGATGGCGACGAGGCGGACGTACATGCCGGCGGCGGCGGTGACGAGGGCTGATACGAGGACGGCGGGGACGACGGCGAGCATCGGGGGGACGCGTTTGCCGCGGAGGCCGATCATCCAGCGGGGGAAGACTTCGCCCCAGCGTTGGACGAGACCCATGGTGAGGACGGCGCCGAGGGCGCCGAGGGTCGCAAGGAGGGCGCCCGCGATCCAGAGGCCGCTCTCCTGGCCCTCGCGGAAGAACTCGGGGTCGATGCCGAGGCTGAAGCCCAGGGCCCACGCCCAGCGGGTCAGGCAGTACGCGAGCGGCGCGGCGACGGCGGTCCAGGTCGCCGTCTTCCCCCAGCGGTCGAGGAACGAAGGGCCCTCGCGGTCGCCGCGGCCGCACGAGACGCAGCTCCCGGTGACCTTGCGCCGGTAAGCGACCGCGGTGAGCGCCCACGCCACGCCCGCCAGCAGGCACAGCAGGAGATTGAGGCGGGGCCACGGGTAGAGGTCGCCCCAATGGTACGCCTCGCCCCACGAGGTGAAGGGTTTCACCAGGAGCGTGATCGGCGTGTAGGCCACGACGATCAGACTGCGGTAGTCCTGGACGCCGACCGTGAGCCCGATCGCGAGAACCCACGCGAACGCAGGCAGCAGCCACCGCAGCGGCCCCCGCGCGACCCCGCGAGCCATGAGGACCGCCGCGACGGCCCCCGCGACACCGAGCGCGGCGATGAGCGGCCCGGCGACCTCGTGCGTCGCCCGGCCCAGCAGCGACACCTTGAGCGCCATGTCCGGCTCGGCGACGAGCTCCGGATCACCCGCGCCGAAGGGGAAGCCGGCGCCGCCGAACGTCCAATGGAGACCGAGCAGTGCGTACGCCAAGGTCCATGCGGCCGTGGCGTATCCGATCCATGATTGCCAATTTCGTCTCATGCTTCGAGTCTTCGCCCGACCGGACCGACCCGACAGGTGCCGAACGGCGAAGCATCGGCCCCGCACGCGCCGCCGATAGGCCGAACGGCACATGCGCCGCCCGACACGCGCCGATAGGCTCGAAGACGTGACCGGACGGCGCCTCTTCGCGGCCGCGGGCGCGCTCGCCCTCCTCGCCGGAGCCGTGCTGCTGCCCGCCGACCCCCTCGTGCTCATGGCCGGGCCACTCGCCGCGGGCATCGGCGCCGCCGCCGTCCTCGCCGCACCGCCCGGCAGCCCCCGCCTCGTCCCCGCCATCGCCGCCGCCACCGGCGCGGTCTCCATCGCCCTCACCGCCGCACTGAGCACGGCCGACGGCACCGACGACCCCTCGGGCCTCACCGGGCTCTGGATCCTCCTCGAACCCGCGATGCTCCTCCTCCTCGTCTACACGCCCGCGCGCTGGTCGCCGCCGCGCGCCGCCCTCCTGTCCACCGCGACCGCCGCCGCGGCCACCGCACTCATCGTCCAGCGCGCCCTCCCCGGCGAAGGCCTCATCGCACGCGTCGGCGCGAGCGCGCTGTGGCTCGTGCCCGCGCTGGCGGCCGCCGCCACGGCCTGGTACCTGCGCTGGTCCGCCGCCGAACGCGAGCGGGCGCTGCGGTCGGCGCGCCAGGAGCAGCGGATGAGCCTGGCGGGCGACCTGCACGACTTCGTCGCCCACGACGTCAGCGAGATCGTCGCGCGCGCCCAGTCCGGAAGGATGGTCCTGGCCGCGGGCGACCCGGCGGTGGCGAAGCTGCTGGAGCAGATCGAGCACGCCGGGGTCCGCGCTCTGGAGTCGATGGACCGCACCGTCCACATGCTCCGGACCGAGGCGCCGCTGGCCCCGGTCGGCGGGCTGGACGACATCGAGGCCCTCGCCGACCGCTTCGCCGCCTCCAGCGGGATCGCCGTCGCCTTCGAGTGGCGGCTGAACGCGGACGCGGGCAGGGAGAACGGGTCGGTCGCCCACCGGGCGGTCGTGGAGGCGCTCACCAACGTACGGCGCCACGGCGTCTCGGTCGCACACGTCAGCATCGACGTGTACGAGCGGGACGGCTCGCTGCGCGTCGAGGTCGCCGACGACGGCCGCGGGGCACCGCGTCCCGGCCCGCGCGACTCCGGGCTCGGGCTCCCGGGCCTCGCCGAGCGCGCCGAGCGACTCGGCGGCGGCCTGGAGGCCGGGCCGCGCCCCGAAGGCGGCTGGCGTGTGGCGCTGCGCCTGCCCATGCCCGCGACCCGGACCGTCCGCCGCTCGAAGGGAACGCCCGCATGACGATCAGAGTGCTCATCGCCGACGACCAGGAGGGCATCCGCGACGCCTTCCGCATGGTCCTCGACGCCCAGCCCGACATGTCGGTCGTCGCCGAGGCCGCTGACGGCAGGTCCGCGCTCGACCAGGCCCGGCACCTGCGGCCGGACGTGGTGCTCGCCGACGTGCGCATGCCCGGGATGGACGGCATCGAACTCACCCGGGCCCTCGCGGGGCCCGGCGCGGCCGATCCCGTGCGTGTGATCGTGGTGACCACGTTCGACCTGGACGAGTACGTGTACGCGGCGCTGCGCGGCGGCGCCTGCGGGTACCTGCTCAAACGTTCGGGCCCGGCCCTGCTCGTGGAGGCGGTGCGGGCCGCGATGTCCGGCGACACCCTCATCAGCCCGCAGATCACGGTCCGCCTGCTGCGCAGGATGATGCCGCCCGAGCCGTCCGAGGACGGCGAGGCGCTCACGGAGCGGGAGCTGGAGGTCGCTCGCGCGGTCGCCCACGGCCGCACCAACGCCGAGGTCGCCGCCGAGCTGTTCATCAGCCCCGGCACCGTGAAGAACCACCTCGCGAGCATCCAGCGCAAGACCGGCGCCCCCAATCGGGTCGGCGTCGCTGCCTGGGCCTGGTCGACCGGACGGATGCCTTAGGTCCGCGGTTCCTCTGGGCGCCTTGCGCACCCGCCGCGGTGAGCCGGACCGCGGCGGGCGCGGCGCTCAGCGTCCCGCGGTGCGCCGGGCGAGCCAGCCCGACATGGCGCGGACGCCGTGGGCGATGGCCCGCTCGTCGGGGTCGAAGGTGGGGAAGTGCGGTGCGGCGGTGGCGATGTCGGCGCCCGGGGCGAGGACGCCAAGGAAACTGAAGGTGCCGGGGAGCTCGTCCATGAAGAGCGCGTAGTCCTCGCCGTTGAACGGGAAGGGCGCGTGCATGACCGCCGTCGACGTCCTGCCGGTCGCCTTCCGCAGGTGGCGTTCCAGTTCGCGGGCCTCGCGTTCGGGGCAGACCAACGCGGGGAACGGGTCGGCCGGGAAGTCCGCCGTCGCGCCGTGGTCCGCGGCGAGCGCGGCGACGGCTTCACGGACCTCGGTGTACCGGTCCTCGGGCCAGCAGCGGTAGGACAACTCCACGGCGCTCTCGGTCGGGAAGGCCCGCATGACGACGAACTCCGACAGGGGTCCGTCGGGGGTCTGGACGTCGGCCATGAGCCGGTCGATGTCGGCGGGGGTCTCGGGGAACGCCACCGTGTTCAGCGCGGCGATGTCGGCGGCGAGCGCCTCGGCGCGCGCGGGCGCGTCCGGCCCCGTGAGGTTCACGGTGCCGCGGTCGAGGCCCGGGAGGCCCGAGCCGGGCATGACGGCGAGGACGCCGAGAGGGAACGGTCCGCAGTGGATCGCATGGATCTCCTCGGGGTCGTACCGTTCGAGGACGCCGTCCGCGATCATGGCCGCGGCGCCCTCCAGCGACTCCTCGGCGGGCTGGAAGAAGAAGACGACGGTGCCGCTGAGGCGGTGGCGCAGGCCCGCGAGGACCTGGGCGACGCCGACGCCGATCGCGGTGTGGAGGTCGTGGCCGCACAGGTGCTCGGGCCCGGCGCCGCCCTGCTCCTCGGCGGGGACGGCGTCCATGTCGGCGCGGTAGGCGACCGTGCGCCCGGGCCTGCGTCCCTTGAGGACGCCGACGACGCCGTGGCCGCCGACGCCGGTGGTCGCCCGGAGTCCGGCGTCGGTGAGCAGTTCGGCCACGAGCGAGGCGGTCCGCTCCTCGTCGCCGGAGCCCTCGGGGTGGGCGTGGAGGTCGCGGCGGAGCGCGATGAGGGCGTCCTCGACGCGGGCGGTGGCCGTGTCGATCGCCGACTGGTCGATGCCGCACGCGGCCTGCGCCGACGAGGGGACCGCGACGGCGACCGCGGCGGCCGCGGTGGCGCCGATGACGGCGCGGCGGGAGAGGGGTTCGAAGCGGTTCATGGCTCCTCCAAGGAGAGCGGTGCGTTCGGAGACCATGTCAGTGTGCGGCGGCGGGCCGCTTCGAGTCAGTAAGGTCTTCACCCCTTTCGGAGGTGAAGCCAGCCCCCGGTCGCCCACACCGGACCGTCCATAGAGGATGAATCACGGGCATGACGAAGGCGCTCTGGCGCGTCGCGTTCCAGAGCGCCCGTGGGTCGCCGTGTCAGGCGTGCGCGGCGTTGTACTCGGAGATGACCGTGTCGGAGATCTTGCCGCGGGCCTTGATCGGGAGGCCCTGGGCCTCGGCCCAGCGGCGGATGGAGGCGTTGCGGTCGCGGTCGCCCTGGGTGACCGAGCGCTTCGGGGCGGCGGCCGGGGCGGGTGCGGTGCGGGTGGAGTAGGCGCCGAGGCGGGTGCCGAACTCCTGGTAGGCGGTGAGGCGGTCGCGGAGCTCCTCGGCGTTGGCCGACGAGAGGTCGATGGTGTAGAGCTGGCCGTCGATGCCGAACTCGACCGACTCTGCGGCCTCGCTCCCGTCGATGTCGTCGGTCAACGTGATCACGGTCTGCTTCGCCACGATATGTCTTCCTAACAGGATTCTCGGGTACCGGTGCGGTGACACGATGCTGTCGACTGAACACGAGCTTGCATCGGACGCCATATGCAATTGCGATGTTCGCGCACATAGTAGCGAATCCGTCGGGCGACGCCATTCGCCGCGGTCCCGGATATGGAGAACCGGTTCGCGGTGAAGCCTACCGCGGGAACGAGTCGGCACCGACCGGCGTCAGGCTCCCGCCGGTTCGGGGAGGAACCGCGGGATCTGCCGGAGGGCGCCGCGCTGGACGGTCGTCCAGGTGCCGGGCGCGGGGCCCGGGCGCATCCACTCGATGCGCAGCCGCGGCAGGAGATCGGCCTCCGAGAGGCCCTCGGCGCTGACGCTGAGGCGGAACGGCGGGTCCTCGGAGGCGAGGGTGAGGACGTCGGGGGCCGCGACGGTGTCGACGTCCTCCAGCGGCGTCGAGAGCCCGCGGCCGGTGCGCTTGACAACGGCCTCCTTGCGGGTCCACAGGGCGCTGAGGTCGTCGGCGCGGACCAGGCGGCCGCGCAGGCGCCGCTCGCCGGGGGCGGCCATGCGGTCGAACAGGCCCTCGCTGTACGGCACCCGCGACTGCACGTCGACGCCCACGGGGACGGGGGAGAGGACGCACACGCACACCGAGGCGTCGTGCGAGAGGTTGAAGTGCCCGCGCCCGCCCTGGAAGCGGGGCTTGCCGAACGCGCCGGGGACGACCGGCGGCATCGCCTCGGCCGTGCGGCGCCCCCACAGGTGCTGGAGGAGGGAGAACGCGACGACGCTCGCGTACCGGTCCTCGGCGCGGTGGTAGCCGTCGCCCTTGCGCCGCCGGTCGAGCGGCACGCGCGCCCGGAACTGCCCGAACGCGTAGCCGTCCAGCAGGTCCGAGCGCGCGATCGCCAGCTCGATCATGCGCGGTCGATCACGAGGCAGGCGTTGTGCCCGCCGAAGCCCAGCGACAGCGAGACCGCGCGGGTCAGCGCGGCCGGGCGGGCGCCGCCGCGGACCACGTCGATCTGGACGTCCTCGTCGAGGTCGGCGGTACCGACCGTCGCCGGGGCGGCCCCGCGGTGGAGCGCCAGGACCGAGGCGATCGCCTCGACCACGCCCGCCGCGCCGAGGAGGTGCCCGGTCATCGACTTCGTGGAGGACACGAGCGCCTTCCCGCCGAAGACCCGGCCGATCGCGGCGGCCTCGACCCGGTCGTTGAGGACGGTGCCGGTGCCGTGGGCGTTGACGTAGACCGTCTCGTCGCGCGGACCGGCCTCGGCGAGCGCGTCGGCGATGGCGCGGTCGATGGACTCGCCGTCCTCGGCGGGCGCGGTGATGTGCGAGGCGTCGCTGGTGAGGCCGTAGCCGGACACCTCGGCGAGGATGCGGGCGCCGCGCGCCCGCGCGTGCGTCTCGCTCTCGACCACGACGGCGCCGCCGCCCTCGCCGAGCACGAATCCGGTGCGGTCGCGGTCGAAGGGGATGCTCGCCCGGTCCGGGTCCTCCGAAGTGGACAGCGCGCGGAGGCTCTGGAACCCGGCGGCCACGAGCTTCTGCGTGGCGGCCTCGCCGCCGCCGCAGACGACCGCGTCGAGGTAGCCGTGCCTGATCGCGCGGACGGCCTCGCCGATGCTCACCGAGCTCGCGGCGCAGGCGGCGGTGTGGGCCATCGAGGGGCCCTTGGCGCCCATCTCGATCGCGACGACCCCGGCCATCATGTTGGTGGCCCACTTGGGGACGAGCATCGGCGAGACGCGCCGGGGCCCTTGGCGTTCGAGGTTGCCGTGCTCTTCGAGGACGGTGCCGATGCCGCCGAGGCCGGTGGACATGAAGACGCCGAGGCGGTGGGGGTCGACCTCGCCGAGAATGCCTGAGCGGCGCACGGCCTCTCGGGCGGCGATGAGGCCGTACAGGGTGAAGCCGTCGAGCCGCCGCAGCTCCCTGGGGGTGAGGTGGGCGGTGGCGTCGAAGTCCTTGACGGGGGCGTAGACCCGCGCGGCCATGTCGGCGGCGTCGAAGTGGTCGATCGGGACGACGCCGTGGACGCCGGCGAAGAGGCGCTCCTCGAACGCGTCGAGGTCGTTGCCGATCGGGGTGATCGCGCCCATGCCGGTGATGACTGCCTTCTCCATGACCCTCCTTCAGGGTGTGCGGAACTCCCGGTCCCGGGTTCGGGACCGGTCGCGTTGTGGCGGAATCGGTTCGAGGCGAACTTGAGAGTTGAGGGGTTGAGGGGGGTTGAGGGGCGGGGCCTCGCGGCCCCGCCCCGGGCGGTCAGGCGTTCTGGCGCTCGGACGCCTCCAGGACGGCGTCGAAGAGGTCCTGGACGCTCGCGACCTTGTCGTCGACCTCGGCGCTCTTGGCGCCGGTGCGGTCCTCGACGGTCATGAGGAACTCGTAGACGGCGATGGAGTCGACGCCCACTTCGGCGAGGTCGTCGGTCATCGCCAGCTCGTCGGCGGTCTTGGTGGCGAACTCGGCGAGCGCCTGCTTGAACTCGGTCTCGGTCATGTGCGTTCCCTCCTGAGGGGGTTCAGAATCCGTTGTCGCTGAGCCACGAGAACAGGTCGTCCTCGCGCTGCTTGGCGGCGGCCTCGGTCCACTTGCCCTGGTCTCGGGTGTCGACCAGGAGGCCGTCGCGGAGGTAGACCACGCGGTCGGCCCTTGCGGCGCAGGCGGGGTCGTGGGTGACCATGACGATGGTCGTCCCGTCGGAGTGCACGTCAGTGAGGGCGTTCATGACCTCGGTCGACATGCTGCTGTTGAGCGCGCCGGTGGGCTCGTCGGCGAACAGGACCGCCGGCTCGCCCGCCAGCGCGCGGCAGATGGAGGCGCGCTGGAGCTGCCCGCCGGAGACCTGGGTGATGCCGTGGCGCTTGACGTGGTCGATCCCGAAGCGCTCCATGAGGGCGTCGACGCGCTTGACGACGCCGTCCTTGTCGTTCGGGGAGGCCTTGAGGGCCGGGAGCAGGATGTTGTCCTGGAGGTTGAGATTCGACAGGAAGTAGGCCTGCTGGAAGATGAAGCCCATCTTCGTGAGGCGCACGCGGCTCACCTCGGTGTCGTCGAGCGAGGTGAGTTCCCGGCCTTCGAGGAGGACGTTCCCGCTCGTGGGCCGGTCCATGCCGCTGATGCTGTAGAGCAGTGTGGACTTGCCCGAGCCCGAGGCGCCCATCACGACGAGGAACTCGCCGGTGCGGACCTGGAGGTCGATGCCGTGCAGGACCTGGCTGGGCGGTTCGGTCGAGAAGTAGGTCTTGGTGAGCGCCTTGCACTCCAGGGTGACGCGGTCGCTTGACATGTTCGCTTCTTCTTTCATCCTCTGAGCCACGAGCTCTTGTCGGCGCCGCGGAGGCGGGCGGTCAGGAAAACGGCGCCGAGGTATCCGGCGGTGATGAGCAGCGCCGGGTAGGCGATGTAGGAGATCCACGGGTTCGGGAGGAACTCGAGGTCGACGAGGCCCAGCCCCGCCATGGAGAGGAGGGACCCGGCCAGGCCCTCGCCGCCGGTGGCGGCGAACACGGACCCGAGGACGGTGCCCGCGACGACGGCGACGAGGGCCTTGCCCCGCACCTGGGTGATGAGCTCGTTCGTGGAGAAGCCCACGGCCGAGAGCATGCCCATCTTCTGTCGGTCCCTCGCGAGCCGCAGCTTCAGGAACAGGCTCGTGATGACCAGTGCCACGCCGAGCCCGAACACGAAGGTGACGGCGGCGGCGCTGCGGATCGCCTCGGTGAGGTACGAGAGCGTCTGCTCCATGAACTCGCGCATCGGGGTCACCTTGGCCGAAGGGAACGCCTCGGTGTACTCCGCGACGAGGTCGGCGGTGTCGGTGCCTTCGGCGGCGTCGGCGAAGACGGTGTAACTGGAGGCGTCGGAGTCGACCTCGCCCTGCAGTTTGGCCGAGAGGCCGCCGCCGGTGATGTCCTGGTACACGCCGCTGACGGTGAGGTTCGTCGTCTCCCCGTCCTGGCGCACCCTGATCTCGTCGCCGGCCGCCAGGTCGTACTTCGCGGCGTTGAGCACCGAGAGGGCGATCTCGCCGGTCTCGGGCGGGCCGCCTTCGGTGTAGGGCATGCCTGCGTCGGAGTAGTCGCCCACGTCGACGCGAAGGACCTCCCAGCCTTCCTCGCCCTCGGTCTCGTACAGGACGCTCGCGTAGGCGCGGACGTTCTCCAGGCGCTCGTCGGCGTCCATGGCGGCGAGGAGGTCCGCGTGGACGGCGTCCACGTCTTCGGCGAATCCGAGGTCGGCTCGCAGGTCGCTCTCCGGCGAGCCCATGAACGTGACGAACGCGGGGTCGGAGAAGGTGCTGAGGAGGTTCACGGGGAGCGTCATGAGCACCGCGGCGAGGAACATGACGATGGGGATGAGCACCCACTGCCGCGCTTCGGCCCGCAGGTCGAGCATGGCCAGGCGACGGTTGAGGTTCGCGCCGCGGTAGGAGGCGAGGCTGGTGCGCCGCACCCGCTTCGCCTCGCGCTTGGCGCGGCGCGCAGTCTGCCGGTCGTCGAGGGTGCTGCCGTGGACGAGGGCGTTGACGACCTCGATCTTGCGGATCTTCCCGAAGATCCTGCGGCAGATGGACAGGACGAACACGTAGACCAGCACCAGCGCGGCGACGGGGACGAGCACGGTGAGCAGGTCGATGTCGGCGGTGCCGTAGTCGGCCTGGAGGGTGCGGGTGAGCACCTGCACGGCGGCGATGGACAGGGCCCCGCCGACGACGCACGCGATGAGGGTCATCGCCCGGTACTTCGCGAGGTACAGGCCGCTGATGGCGCGGTTCGGCAGGCCGATCGCCTTCATCGCACCGATCTGGCGGACCTCGTCCTCGAGCGTTCCTCGGATGACGAAGCGGGCGTTGAGAAGTGCGATGGCCACGAGCAGGAGGCTGGCGAACATGAGCGCCGCGGCGACGAGCCCGTTGCTGATGGCGTTGATGATGAGCAGCAGGTCGTAGGTGACCGATTCGCCGTTCTTCGGCATGGCCTCGTCGGACTCGTAGGCGGTCTGGAGGGACTGCGCCAGGGAGGTGTCGGTCAGCCGGTACTCCACGATGATCTCGGGAATGGCGCCTCCGGCCGCGGACATCGCCGCGAAGTCCTCTTCGGAGATGAGGAAGCGGGTCGACTGCGAGAGTGAAGAGGCCATCTGCGAGTCCCGCACGAAGCCCGCGACGCGCAGCTCCTGCAGGCCCTCGGCGGTCTGCACGCGCAGCAGGTCGCCGGACTCGAGGCCGAACTGATGCTCGTAGGCCACCGGCGGATAGACCTCGCCCGCGCCGGGTTCGGGTTTCGCGCCGTCCTCGTCCAGGAGGAAGTCGAAGTCCTGGTTCTGCGTGACGAACAGGTTGTCGATGAGGCTCTCGGAGAGGTCGCCGCCCTCGCCGGTGGAGGGTCGCTCCCAGGCGATCGCGGCGCTGTCGTAGCCGAGCATCTCCTCGATCAGCCACTCCTCGACCTCGGGGTGCTCGGACGCGAAGCGTTCGAGTTCGGCTGGGTCGTACTCCCCCTTGTGCATCTGGAGGAAGTGCGGGGGCGCGGCCTCGTCGAAGAACTCGCCCATCGAGCTGAGGGTGCGTTCGATGACCATGGACCCGGTGGCCATCAGGAAGGCGCTGAGCACGAGGATCACGATGAGCGCCAGGTTGACGCCCTTGTTCTTGGTCAGGTCGTTGTAGGTGTACCGGAAACGTATGGAATCCCTCATGGTCACGCGAAGCTCCGAATTCCTGGGATCTGCAAGGACGTCCACGTCGGGGTGGAGGGCGGGGTGGAGGGGTCGTTCATGTGATTGACGCTACGGCCCGCCTGCCGCCCGGTCGTCCGCTCGCGGAGCGAAACCGGCGCGGCGGGCGGTACCGGGGTACTACTACTGGAGGGCCCAGATCCCGGGGATCTGGAGGGACATCCAGGTGAGCACGAGGTGGTAGACGACGTCGAGGACGATGTTGCTCGTTTCGACCCAATCGGTCTTCCCGTCCTCTTTACGCTTGCGCATGATCTCCTGCGTGTGCGTCCACAGTCCGCTGAGGCCGTAGATGTAGAGCGTCACGAGGGTGCCCACCCAGAAGTTGCCCTGGAACCAGATGGACAGGACGCCCATGACGCCCAGACCCACCTGCGCGAACCCGTATTTGACCTGGAAGGGGCTGGTGGCCCAGCCGAGCTGGTCGGCCGTCTTCTTCGGATAGAGCACGTTCATGATGAAACCGCCCACCGCGATGATCCCATGCGAGACGGCGAACTGGTGGAGCAGGAACACCTTCATCGTCTCGGCCGAATCAGCCGAGAACCCTTGTATCGCAAGCTGGACGACGGCCGTGACCACGCCGATGCCGATGATGGCGAGAATCCACATCTAGACTTTCTCCTTGGTTCGCAGTGTTTGTCGTACGAGTTGTTCTTCGATCGTTCTGATGCTCTTCACGCGGGGGATGAGCAGCGCCGTGCCGACCAGGAGCGCGCCGACGAGGACGAGCAGCAGCCCGATGCCCCGCGAGGGGCCGGTGCCGAAGACCGGGCCCAGGCTCGCGGCGAGGGCGCCGTCCGACACCAGCAGCGGGTTGAACAGGCCGTCGGCGAGCGGGCCCGACACGGCGTAGGCGCCGATGTAGCCGAGCTGGGAGATCAGGCCCATGAGCCCCCAGACCTTCCCCTGCGTCTCGTTGGGGATCGAGGCGCGCGCGAGCACTTCGACGCTGGTGTTCAGCGGCGGCAGCGTCATGAAGAAGAGGAAGGCGAAGGCGCCGATGAGGAGCACGTTCACCGCGACGCCCATCGCGGCGACGGTGACGCCCGCGGCGGCGAGCGCCACGGCGATGTACGTCAGGTGGCGCGAGCCCATGTTGAACACGCCGATGGCGAGGCTCGCCACGACCATGCCCACGGCCGCCACCGAGCGCACGGCGCCGAGCACCTCCTCGCTCGACAGGTCGATGACCATGGGGGTCAACAGGGTCTGGAGGAATCCCATGCAGAAGGTCACGAGCGTGACCAGCAGCATGAGGACGGTGATGCCGCGGTGGGCGGCCAGGAAGGACACGCCGGAGCGGAAGTCCTCCCAGAAGCCCGTCGGCGCCGTCCTCCGCGGGGACTTCACCGTGCGCCACACCAGGGCCATGCAGGCCACCGTGACCGCCATCGTCGCGATGTCGACCATGAGCACGAGCCGGATGCCGAACCAGCCCATGAGGACCCCGGCGATCGCCGGGGAGACGAGGTACTGGGCCGCGGAGGTGAACTGCACGAGTCCGCCCGCCCTCGCGTACTGCTCGGGCGTCAGCAGGTCGCTCACGGTGGCGCGGTAGGCCGGGTCCATGACCGAGGTGAAGAGCGAGCCGAACGCGACGCACGCGCAGATGACCGCGACGCTGCCGATGCCGTTGTGCAGCAGCACCAGCAGCGCGACGAGTCCGACGGCCGAGAGGCCGTCGCCGAGGATCATGAGCAGGCGGCGGTCGAACCGGTCGGCGAGGACGCCCCCGAGCGGGGCGAGCAGCACCCCCGGCAGGAACGCCGCCATCGTCACCAGTGCGACCGCCGTGCTCTGACCCGTCTCGCGGTAGACGTGGACGCCGAGGCCGAACGCCGTGAGCCCGTTGCCGATCCGGGCGGTCAGCTGCGCCGCCCAGATGAGCATGAACGCGCGCAGGCCCTTGGCGACCTCCGCGTCGGTCCAGTCCTCCGGGCGGCGCTCGGCCGGCGTCACCGTTGCCATGCGGCGACGCGCTCCAGGTCGTTGAGGATGCGGTCGAGGCGCTCGGTGTCGTGGAGCACGAACATGTGCTCCTGGTCCCCGAGCACGTGGGTGCGGACCGGTTCGGTGAAGTAGGCCTGCCACTCGGCCGCCGAGCCCTCGGGCGTCTGCGGGTCGCGCCCGCCCAGGACGAGGTGCGCCCTGACGTCGAGCTTCGCGGGCGGCAGCCGCTTCGCGTCCTCCAGCACCTGGT
This sequence comes from Glycomyces paridis, assembly GCF_004912155.1. Classification (GTDB taxonomy): domain Bacteria; phylum Actinomycetota; class Actinomycetes; order Mycobacteriales; family Micromonosporaceae; genus Glycomyces; species Glycomyces paridis. The sequence continues at coordinate 101,168 of NZ_STGX01000017.1, forward strand.
AGTCGGCGCGGAAGGCCGGCAGGAACAGCTCGATGAGCGAGCGGTCGCCCGCGACCTCGGCCGGGATGGCGCCGAAGGCGAGCAGGTGCGCGAGCAGCTCGTCCTCGGGGAGCTGGGCCCGCCCGCCGATCTCCAGGCGCTCGGGGGCGCGGGCCGCCGAGAGCACGAGGTCGGCGGGGAGCCGCCGCGCGAACGAGGGACGCGCGGCCATCGCCTGGAGAACGTGGTACGCCACGACGCCGCCCATGCTGTGTCCGAAGAGGACCGCGTCGGGTCGCAGCACGTCCCTCAGGGCCGTGAGGTAGCGCTCGACGAGCGCGGCCAGGTACCGGTACGGCGGCTCGGTGGAGGGGCCGTGCCCGGGCGGGTTGACCGTCCACACGTCCCAGTCGCCGCCGAGGCCGCGCACGAGGCCGTTGAAGGAGGCCCCGAAACCGCCCAGGAACGGGAACATGACGATCTGGCGGCCGGTCTCGGAGGGCCGGAGGTTCCACAGGATCGGGGTGCTCACGCGGCCTCCGTCCGCCCGGCGGCGGCGAGCTCGGGGGGCTCGACGCCCTCGGGGGTCTCGCGGCTGCGGTCGCCCGCCCCGGGGAACACCGCTCCCTTGCGGACGGTGTACTCGCGTTCGAGGTAGTCGGGGAACGCGAACGGCTCGTCGAGAACCCCGCCGGGGGCCTGTCGCTTGAGGACGAGGACGAGGACCACCGTCAGGATCGCGAAGACGGTCATCTGCACGAGCTGGGTGGGGATGGCGAACAGGTAGAGCTTCATGGCGCTGCCGGAGGCCGAGGCCCAGAACGGCAGCAGGAAGAACAGCACGTTGCCCTTCATGCGGCTGAGCAGGAAGCTCATGCCGACGCACAGGACGCTGAGCTGCGTGACGTACAGCGGCCAGGCGATGGCGAGGTCGAAGGACGCGAACACGTTGCCGGGCGCGACGAACACGCCGATGCCCAGGGCGGTTAGGACGCCGGACTTGACGTGCGAACCCGTGACGCGGTGCATGAGCGGCAGGAAGAACCCGAACCAGCCGATGGCGATGGCCACCATGCCGACTTCCATGTAGAACAGTTCGAGGAAGGTCAGGACCATCTCGACGGGCGTCTCGGTCTCGGCGGGCACTTCGATGCCGAGCAGGATGCACAGGTAGCGGATCGCGAAGATGTACCCGAACATGAGCGCGAGCAGGATCGGGATCCAGACGAGGTCCTTCCTGCGCGGCACCAGGGATCGGCCGAAGTTCGCGAGGCCGCGCAGGCCGTCGTACATGCACAGGACGACGACGGCGGCGATGAGGGGACTGTGGAGGATCACCACCACGATCGGGTTGCGCAGGTGCAGTTCGCCGAGGGTCGCGACGGCGAAGTCGTAGGCCGCCAGGTAGAAGATCGTCAGGCCCCACACGGAGCCGATCGTCAGGGAGAGGTAGAGGTAGAGGTACTTCGCGTACGGCTTCAGGGGCCGTTTCGCGGCGGGGGTGGTCTCGGACACGGAAGGGTGCTCCTTTTTCAGAAGATCTCGGCGATGGACCGCTCGGCCTCGCCGAGCGCCTTGCGGGCGTGGACCTGGAAGTACTCCAGGTCCAGGTCGGACAGCTGCGCGTTGGGGTAGATGCGGGAGATGCTGGAGATGAGCACGCCGTGGCGCTGGAGCGCGGTGGCGACGATGATGTCCTTGCTCATGAGGTCGAAGTCGTACTGGCCGGGGTGCTCCAGCGGGGTGTCGGTGCAGTGGAACGAGGCGACGCCGGGCGGGCCCTGGACGATGAGCGGGAGGCCGGCGGCGGCGGCCTCGGCGACGAGGATCGACTGGAGCTCGGCGGCGCGGCGGTGCATCGCGTGGAGCACGGCCTCGTCGTCGCGCGAGAGGATCTCGAAGGTGGCCTTGACTGCGGCGCTGCCGAGGGGGTAGCCGTTGTACGTCCCGGCGTGCACGACCTTCTTGCTCTCCAGGAGCGCCATGATCTCCCGCTTGCCGACGAGGGCCGAGACGGGCACGCCGCCGCCGCCGATCGCCTTGCCGAAGGTCGTCAGGTCGGGGGTGACGCCGAGGCGCTTCTGCGCGCCGCCGACGCCCATGCGCACGCCGGTGATCATCTCGTCGAAGATGAGGACGGTCCCGTACTCGGTGCACAGCTCGCGCAGCCGCTCCAGGTACCCGGGGGCCGCCTCGATGGAGCCGCCGTTGACGCACACGGGCTCGGTGACGGCGCACGCGAGCGTCTCGCCGTGCTCGCGGAAGAAGTCCTCCAGGCGCTCGACGTCGTTCCACGGCAGCATGTACGACTGGTCGGCCATGACGTTCGCGGCGCGGCCCGCGGTGCCCTTGTAGTCGCCGCGGAAGTCGACCGGGACGGGGTGGCGCCGGTCGGTGACGCGTCCGCCCATGATGTTGTCGGCGTTGCCGTGGTAGTGGTTCTCGAAGCGCAGGAAGCGGTTGCGCTTGGTGTGGGCGCGCGCCAGCCGCAGGGCGGTCTGGAGGATCTCGGTGCCGGAGAGTCCGAAGCGGATCATCTCGGCGGAGGGGATGTGCGCGTTCATGAGTTCGAGCGGGTCGGCGTCGAAGTCGCAGTGGCTGACGCACAGCACCCGGCCCATCGCCTCCTGGAGCGCGTCGAGGTACTCCTCGTGCGCGTGGCCGAGGATCATGGCGCCGAAGCGGGCGTACAGGTCGAGGTACTCGTTGCCGTCCATGTCGGTCAGGCGGCTGCCCTTGCCGTCGACGAAGTGGAGCGGGACCTCCTCCCACGGCATGTTGAAGTTGTAGTGCACGCCTCCGGGGAGGACGCGCTTGAGCCTCTCGTGGTAGCGGAGGTTCGCGGTCTGCGCTGTGAGCGTCACGGTGGTCCTTAAAGTCGCGGGGGAGGGGCGGGCGGTGTTCAGGGCCTGTCCTGTGAATCAGGCCGGTCGCTATCCGGCCCGTTCGCCCGCTCGCTTCGTTGTCGGCCCTGCCGATACAACCCCGGTATCGGCAGGGCCTTCCGCCTTGCGAGCGAACGAACGGACTCGGATATCGCCGCCCCCTGATTCACAGGACAGGCCCTAGTCGAAGGCTTCGGCGAGGTAGCCGGAGATGTCCTCGATGGTCTTGAACTCGAAGAGCGCCACGGGGTTGATGTCCATGTCGAGCTCCTTGCGGAGCCGGTTGACGATCTTGAGGGCCTGCACCGAGGAGACGCCCAGGCGCATGAAGCTCGCCTGCTCGTCGATCTCGCCGGGGGCCGTCCCGATCTCGTCGGCGATGAGCTTGGTGAGCACGGCCTTGATCTGCTCTTCGTCCATATGGGTGTCCTTTCAGAACGTCAGCCAGTGCGGCTGCGGTGCGAACGGGTAGCGGGGGAGGGTGAGCACGGTGCCGGTGCCGTCGGGGAAGAACCGTCCCCAGTCGACGAGGCAGCCGCGCATGAACAGCTCGGCGGCGATCTCGGTCTCCGAGAGCCGGGAGTCGAGGACCGAGGTCTCGGCGTCGAAGGCGGTGCCGTCGTCCACTGCGACCGCGAGTTCGGTGCGCCCCGGTTCGGCGTCGGAGGTGCGCACGCGGCCGGCGAACACCTCCTGGAAGAACGCCTCGCGGGCGAGCGTGGCCTCGTTGGGGCGCAGCAGGAGCCGCCGGACGGTCCGCTCGCGCGCGGTGGTGCGCAGCACGGTGAGGGCGCCGGTGGCCCGGTCGAGGCGGGCGGTGGCGCGCCAGGCGTGCGAGGGCCGGAACCGCGCGAGCGTCATCGCGAGGTTGTACGGGTCGACGCCGCCCGCGGCCGTGTACCGCTCCAGGTCGGCGATCATGCGCCGCAGCGCCTCCGGGTCGGCCGCGGACAGGCACAGGAGCGGTTCGGCCAGGGGCGTCCCGGTCCGCTCGGGCGGGCCCTCCTCGACGACGACGTGGACGTTGGTGCCGCCCAGGCCGAGCGAGGTGATGGCGCCGACGCGCGGCCGCCCGTCCTCGCGCGGCCACGGCCGGGTCTCGGTGACCACCTCGAAGGGCGTGGACTCCAGGTCCAAAAGCGGGTTGAGGGTTTTCAGGTGCAGGTTCGGGGCCATCGCGCCGTTGCGGATGCTCAAGAGCAGCTTGGCGAGTCCGGCGCCGCCCGCGGCGGCGAGGAGGTGCCCGATGTTCGACTTCACGGAGCCGATGCCGATGGTCCGGTCCCCGAAGTCGGCCTTGCGGTAGACCTTCCCGAGCGCGTTCAGTTCGATCGGGTCGCCGATCCTGGTGCCGGTCCCGTGGGTCTCGATGTACCCGACCCTGGTGTGGTCGACGCCGGTCGCGTAGCAGTCGCGGACGACGTCGGCCTGGCCCCTGGGGTTGGGCGCCATGATGTTCAGCGACGAGCCGTCGTTGTTGACCGCGTGGCCGAGCAGTCGCGCGTAGATCCGGCGGTTGCGGCGTAGCGCCACGTCCTCGCGTTCGAGGACGCAGACCACGGCGCCCTCGCCGATGAGCGTGCCGTCGGCCTCCTCGTCGAACACGCGCGTGTAGGGGTGCGCGGTGGTGATGCCGCCGCAGTCGCACAGCATGGTGCTGTAGGGGGCGCTGAGCATGTTGACGCCCGCGACGACGGCGCCGAGGCAGCCTTGGCCTCGGATCGACTCGACGGCCTGGGAGAGCCCGGTCAGGAACGAGGAGCACGCGGTGTCGACGGCCATGACCGGCCCGGTGAGGTTGTACTGGTGGGAGATCCGCGCGGCCAGGGCGCTGTTGATGCTGTTCATGATGGTCCGGGGGTGCGTGGCCGCGATGCCCTGCTCCTCCATGTACCGGCACACCAGCGGGTAGTACGAGTTCGTGCAGATCGCGGTGAACACCGAGTAGCGCCGGTCGGCGGTCTTCCCGGCCTCCAGCAGTCCCGCGTCGCACACGGCGTCGTAGGCGACCTCCATCGTCTTGCGGTGCTGCGGGTCCATGAACCGCGCCTCGTCGTCCTCGATGCCGAAGAACGCCGCGTCGAACTCGTCGATGCCGTCGATCTCGCCGATCACGTCGCTCCACTGGGGAGCGCCGACGAGGCGGCGCCGCTCCTCGCTGACGGTGTCGGTGCGGTCGACGCCCTCGGCGAGGAGGCGCCAGAACTCGCCCTGGTCGGCCGCCCCGGGCAGGCGCAGGGCCAGGCCCGTGACGACGATGGGGACCTCGCTCATGCGCCCGCCCCCGCCGTGGCGACCCATTCGAGGTGCAGCGACGCGTCGTCGTGCCACACGTTGAGGTGCGCCGACGCGATCGCCGGACCGTCCTCGCCCGCCTCCGCCATGTCGGCGTCGTCGATGCGGCCTTGGAAGTTCACCAGCACCAGGTCCAGCGGTCCCCGGTACGCCTCGGCCAGCTCCCGCAGGGGCGCTTGGACGTCGCCGGTGAGGGCGTGCAGGTGGTGGACGCCGCGGGCCTGGACTTCGGCGAGGCGCGCCGAGACGGCGGGCTGGTCGCCCTCGCCGCGCAGGAGCACCGGGACCACGTCGAGGAACTCGCCGACGCAGTCGGCGTAGTCCTCGCCCCGCCAGCGGCGGCAGTCGGACACGAGCCCGATCGCCACGTTCCGTTCGCCCGTCAGGGCCGAGAGCCGCCCGTGCACCTCCCGCAGGGCCGCCTCCAGCGGATTGGCACCGTCGAGCGGAACGCTCACGCGCCGTTCGAGATCCGAGTCCCCGAGCGCGGCGACCTGTGCCCGGCTCGCGGCCGTCCAGGTTTCCAGACCGTCCATGAGGGATTCCGTCTCGGCGCCGGCGACCGCGTCGAGGAAGTCGCTGTAGCGCTTCGCCTCGCCGAGGTCCTCGCCGCGCGCCAGGCGCGGCAGCTCAGAGCGGAGCACGTCCGCGCTGAAGCCGTCGAAGACCCCGTGGTGGAACGCCCACACCAGGCGCAGCGACTCGTCGCCCTCGCGGACGAGGACGCAGCGCCACAGCAGGCCCTCGGTGAACGGCGCCGCCCCCAGCTCCCGGGCGACGGAGGCGGTGAACTCGGCGGCCTGGGCCGCGTCGAGGCGCCGCACGTCCTGCACCGGGACCAGGCCCGGCAGCAGCCCGAACGCCTCGGTGCCGATGACGGCGAAGTCGTCGCCGTCCATGCGGGCCCGCAGCGCCTCGTGCCGGACGGCGAGCGCCGCCAGGGCCTCCTGCGCGTCGGCGGGGTCGACGCCGGTGAGCGTGTGCATGAACGCGCCGGACTCGGCGCCCGTGGCGCGGTGGAGCCGGGCCGCCGCGCCGATGTCGAAGCGGTAGGCGGCGGCCTCGGAGGCGAACGCGGCGGCGGCCCTGCGGGCGTCCTCCACGGCCCACTCGACCCTGCGCCGCAACTGCCCCGGCGCCAGCGTCCGCGCCTCGCGGACCGTCGGCGCCTCGGCGGCCGGACGCAGCGCCGCCGAGAGCCGCGCGGCCGTCGGGTGGCGGTACACGTCACCGACCTCGAGGTCCACACCGGACTCGCGTAGGCCCCTGACCACCGCGATCGCCTGGAGCGACTGGGCCCCGGCCATGAAGAAGTCGTCCGTCGCCGCCAGGTCCGGCGCGCCGAGCACCTCCCGGAACGCCGCCAGGACCGCCGCGTCGGCGCCCTCGGGCGCCGCCGGGACCGGCGCGGCCACCGGCTCCGGCGCCGCGTCCACCTCCGCCGCCAGCAGCTTCCTGTCGACCTTGCCGTGCGAGGTCAGCGGCAGCGCAGTCTTGCGGACCAGCCGCTGCGGCACCATGTACCGCGGCAGCTTCGCCGCCAGGAACTCCCGCAGGCCCGCCTCGCCGGGCGCCGACTCCCCGGTGTAGAACGCCGTCAGCCGACTGTCGTTGCGGTCCTTGGTGTGCACCACCACCGCCTCCGTCACCCCGGGGCAGTCCTGGAGCACCAGCTCGATCTCGGACAGCTCGATCCGGTAGCCCGCGTGCTTCACCTGCTGGTCGATCCGGTCGATGTAGACGATCCGGCCCGCGCCGTCGAGCACCACCCGGTCCCCGGTGCGGTACAGCCGCTCCCCGATCGAACCGACCGCGCCCGTGAACTTCTCCGCCGACAGCTCAGGGCGCCGGTGGTAGCCGATCGCCAGGCTCGGCCCGGCCACGCACAGCTCCCCGGGCACGCCGCGCGGCACGTCCGTCCCGTCCGGGTGCACGATGTACAGCCCCCGGTTGCGGGCCGGGACGCCGATCGGCATCCGCGGCAGGTCCGGCACCTCGTCCACCCGGAAGTACGTGGTGCACACCGACGCCTCGGTGGGCCCGTACAGGTTGTACAGCCCGCCCGGGCCGAGCACCTCGAACGCGAGCCGCGCCGCCCACGGCTGCATGGCCTCCCCGCCGACGTACAGCGCCGACATGCCCGCGATCGCCTCCGGCTGCTCCGCCATGAGCAGGTGGAACACCGCAGTGATGAGGATGCCCTTGTCGATCCGCTCGTCCCGCAGGAACCCCGCGAGGAGCTTCACGTCCATGTTGAGGTCGTGCCCGCCCATCACCAGCGTCGCACCCGCCAGCAGCGCGCTGTACAGGTCCAGCAGCGACGGGTCGAACGTGTAGCCCGTCAAGTGCAGGACGCGCTCGCCCGGACCGTAGTCCGTGTACCCGTTGTCGGCGCACGTGCTCAAGATGCCGCCGTGCGTCACCAGCGTGCCCTTCGGGCGACCCGTCGTCCCCGACGTGTAGATCATCACCAGCGGGCTCGCGGCCGTGATCGACTCCGGCGCCCGGTACGGACCGTTCAGCCGCTCCGGCCGGTGCGCCGCGACCCCCTCGGGCCACTCGTGCACCCGGAGATCGCTGCACAGCACCGCCTTCGCGCCGCTGTCCTCAATGGTCCCCGCGATCCTCTCCGTCGGCGTCTGCGCGTCCAGCGGGATCTCCACCGCACCGCACTTCATGAGCGCCAGCCGCGAGAACACCTGCCAGGGACCGCGTTCGAGCAGGCACAGGACGAAGTCGCCCTCGCCGACCCCGGCGGCCTGGAGCCCGCCCGCGAGATCGTCGGTGATCCGGTCGACCTCCGCGTAACTCCACTCCGAACGGTCCCAACGCAACGCAGGGAGCCCCGCGTGGGCCGCGAACGAGGCCTGAACTCGCTCCAGCAGCGAGGCGTCGATCGCCGGACCGGCCGCCGTCAGCGCCGCCCGGCGGCTCCGGTGCTCCGCCTCCGACTCCAGCCGCAGGTCCGCCACGATCCCCTCAGGATCGGCCGCCATCGACTTCAGCAGCTCGTCGAGCTGCGAGGCCATGCGCGCCACCGTGGACCGGTCGAACAGCTCCGTCCGGTACTCCACGTCCACCGTGAAGTCCCCGGCCCGCTCCGCGACGCTGAACGACAGCGCGTAACGGCTCTTCAACCGCCCCGGCGGCAGCGCGTCCAGGCGCACCCCGTCCAGCGACAGCTCCTCCGTCCCGGTGTTCACGTAGTTGAACAGGACGTCGAACAGCGGATGCACGTCCCCGCCCGGATGCAGGTCCAAAGCGGACAGCACCGCCTCGAACGGGGCGTTCTGGTGGCCCAGCACCGCCAGCGCCGCCTCCCTCGCGCCGCCGACCGCCTCGCGGACGGTCCGCCGCGCGTCGTCGGCGACCCGCAGCGGCAGCGTGTTCGCGAACATCCCGACCGTGCGCTCCGTGCCCGGGAGCGTGCGCCCGGAGACGGCCGTGCCGAGCACGAACTCGCGCTGGCCGCTGTAGAGGCCCAGGAGCCTGGTCAGCGCGGCCAGGAACACCATGTACGGCGTTGCGCCGCAGTGCTTCGCGAGGTCGGTGAGTGCGGCCCGGTCGACGGTGCAGGTGAGGGCGTGCCGGTCGCCGTCGAACGTGGCCGGTTCGGCGGGGGTGCGGTCGGCGGGCAGTTCCAGGCGCGGGGCGCCGTCGCCGAGGAGGTCGGCGAAGAACGCGACGTCCGCCTGGAAATCCCCGGCGGCCTCGGCCGCCGCGAGGGTCCGCGCGTACTCGGTGTACGCGAGGCCCGGTTCGCCCTGGGCGTCGCCGCGGAGGGCGGCGGCGAGGTCGTCGGCGAGGACGCCGAGGGACTGCTGGTCGCCGATGATGTGGTGCATGTCGACCAGGAGATGACGGATCTCGCCGTCCACGGCCAGGGCCTCGACCCGCATGAGCGGGGCGGTCGCGAGGTCGAAGGGCCGCGGTTCGGCGGTGAGCCTGGCGTCGGCCTCGGCCTCGGTGGCGTCCACGACCTGGAGGAGGTCGGGGGCCTCGGCCGCGATCCTCTGGACGAGGGCGCCGCCTTCGAGGTGGAAGGAGGCGCGCAGCTGCTCGTGCCGCTCGGCGAGTCCCTTCAGGACCGCGCGGAGCCGTTCGGGGTCGAGCGCGCCGCGGACCCGGTAGGCGATGGCGAGGTTGTAGGCGGTGGTGTCGCCTTGGAGCGCGCAGACGGCGTACATGCGCCGCTGGGCGGGCGAGGCCGGCGCCGAGGCGTCGGTGCCGACGGCGTTCGGGATCGCCTTGGCGGCGAGCAGGTCGCCGATCGCGGCGAACCGCGGGTCGGCGAAGACCTCGGCCACCGAGAGCCGCAGTCCGGTGCGGCGCTCGACGAGCGCGCACAGGTGCACGGCGGTCAGGGAGTCACCGCCGGAGCGGAGGAAGTCGTCCTCCGCGGCGGGGTCGCCGCCGAGGACTTCGGTCCACGCCTCGCGCAGCGCCTCCGCGGCGCCCGCGGCGACCGGTGCGGCCGGCTCGTGTGCGCGGCCGAGGTCGCTCCACTTGATGTCGGCGACGAAGGGCCGCGGCTCGAAGTCGTAGCCCGGCAGCGGGACACGCGCGCCTTCGGAGCAGAACAGGGTCCGCTCGACCTCGCCGCCGCGCACCCAGCGGGAGGCGAGGAGGCGCCGCAGGACGCGGGCGTCCACCGGTCCGTCCATGATCGACGGATTGCCGGTCACGGTGCCGCCCTTCGGTCCCGACCCCGCGCCGAGCGCGCGCACGGCTTCGGCGGCGCCGAGTTCGCCGCGCGTGAACGCGAGCGCGGTCCGCAGTACCAGGTCCGATCCGGCGGGGGCGTGGAGGTGCTCGGGCCCGGTGAGGCGCAGGAGCGCGGCGGCGAGCGTGAACCGGGCGATCCGGGCCGCGCCCGGGTTCGGCGCGGTCCCTTCGAAGACGGCCGTGCGGAGCGCGTCGCGCAGGCCCGCGTCGAAGCGGCCCAGTTCCCGCTCGACGGCATCGCGGAGGGCCGCGCCCGCGGCGGTGCCGTCCCGCAGGAGCCCGCCCGCGAGGGTGAAGGCCGCGTCGTCGGAGGCGTCGACCGCCAGCGGCGCGTCCTGCGGTTCGATCCACTCCACCGGTCGCCCGGCGGCGGCGAACGCGACGGCGCGCGAGTCGAACACCGCGCGTCCCTTGGCGAGCGTGAACGACACGTCCGCAAGGGACGGACCGTCGACCATGGCGCTCTCCAGCGCTTCACGGCTCCGCCGCCGCGAGCGCTCGGTGCGGGCCGAGACGGGCAGGCAGTGCTCGCCTTCGACCGTTGCAGCGGTCGCGCGCGGCGGTGCGGCTTCGAGGACCACGTGCGCGTTCGTCCCGCCGATCCCGAAGGAGCTCACCGCGGCCATGCGCAGCGCGCCGGGCCCGGCGGTGATCCGCGCGGAGGGCACGAAGAGGGCGCCGGACTGGTCGACGGCCTGGTTCATGGAGCGGAAGTTCGCCATCGGCGGGATCTCGCCGCGGTGCAGGACGCCCACGGCGCCGATGAACCCGGCCACGCCCGCGGCCGCGTCGAGGTGCCCGATGTTGCCCTTGACGGCGCCGAGCGCGCACGGGCCGCCGCCGCCGTAGACCGAGGCGAGCGCCTCGTACTCGATCGGGTCGCCCAGCGCCGTCCCGGTGCCGTGCGTCTCGATGTAGCCGACGTCGTCGGGGCTCGCACCGGCGTCGGCGAGGGCGGCCCGGATGACCTCCTTCTGGCCCTGGACGCTCGGGGCGGTGTACCCGACCTTGCGGCGCCCGTCGTTGTTCGCGGCGGTCCCGGCGATGACGGCGTACACGTGGTCGCCGTCGGCGAGCGCCCGGTCCAGCGGCTTGAGGACCACGACGCCGCAGCCCTGGCCCGCGACCGTGCCGTCGGCGTCGGAGGAGAACGGGCGGCACACGCCGTCGCGGCTGAAGATCATGCCCTCCTGCCAGCGGTAGCCCTCGCGCCTGGGGAAGTTGAGGGCCACGCCGCCGGCGATCGCCAGGTCCGACTCGCCCTCGCGGAGGCTCCGCACGGCCTGGTGGATCGCCACCAGCGACGTGGAGCAGGCGGTCTGGACGTTGACGGCCGGGCCGGTGAGCCCGAGCTTGTAGGCGATGCGGGTGGCGAGGAAGTCCTTCTCGTTGAGCGTCATCGCCTCGAACGCGCCGACCGGGTCGTCCTTGCGGTCGAGGAATCCGGCCGTCCACGGGAAGTTCGTGCCGGAGCCGACGAACACGCCGATGTCGCCCGTGTCGGGGCCGGGCGTGTACCCGGCGTCTTCGAGGGCGTGCCAGGCGGTCTCGTGGAGCAGGCGCGCCTGCGGGTCCATCGCCGCGGCGTCCCTTTCGGAGTACTCGAAGAAGTCGGCGTCGAAGGTGTCGGCGGCGACGTAGCCGCGCGCGCCCACGTACCTCGGGTCGTCGGCCTCCTCGGGCGCGATGCCCGCGTCCAGCAGCTCCTCGCGGGTGAAGCGGGCGATGCTGACCGTGCCGCGGGCCCGGTTGTCCCAGTGCTCGGCCACGCCTTCGGCGCCCGGGAGCACCCCGGCCATGCCGATCACGGCGATGCGCCGCTCGGCCTTGTCCTCCGCGCCCCAGATCCCGGCGAGGTCGGCCATCGAGACCGGCTCGTCCTGTGCCGCTTCGAGGTTCCGGCCCGCTTCGAGGTTCGGCGACTCGCCGAGCGACTCGGCCAGGCCCAGCGGGGTCGGGTTCTCGAACAGGCGCACCAGCGGCACGTCCGTCCCGAGCGCCTCTTCGAGGCGGTTGGCGACGAGCATGAGCTTGTAGGAGTTGCCGCCCACGTCGAAGAAGTTGTCGCCCGCGCCCACGGCCCTGCCGAGCACGGCGGCCCATGCGGCCAGGACCACGTCGAGCACGGTTGAAGGAGCAGCGGAAGGAGCGGCCGAAGGCACACTCGAAGGGGACTCGGCAGGTGCCGCCGGACGCTTGAGCGCCTTCCGGTCGACCTTGTTGTTCGGCAGCTTCGGCATCGCGTCGAGCAGGTGCAGCGCGTCGGGGCGCATGTAGTCCGGCAGCGCCGCCGCGACGGCCTCGCGGATCGCCGGCGCGGGGTCCTGCGACGAAGCGGCCGTGTAGTAGAGCACCAGGTCGCCGTCCTCGACGGCGGCCACCGCGTAGGACACGCCGGGGGCGCGCATCGCGGTCTTCTCGACCTCGCCGAGCTCGATCCGGTTGCCGTGGACCTTCACCTGGTGGTCGAGCCGTCCCCTGAGGACGAACTCGCCGTTCGGCAGCCGCACCCCCACGTCCCTGGTGCGGTACACCGAGACCCCCGGCAGGGCCGCGATCGCGGTGAACGCCCGCCGCTGCTCCTCCGGGTTGTTCGTGTAGCCCACCGCCAGACCCTCCCCGGCGATGCAAAGCTCGCCGGGCACGCCGTCGGGCTGGACCATGCCGTGCGGGGAGACCACGAGGACCGAGGTCCCCGAGACCGGGGAGCCGATCGTGACCGCGTCGCCGGAGCCGAACTCCTTCACCGTCGCCGTCACCGTGGTCTCGGTGGGGCCGTACATGTTGAACACGCGGGCGGTCGTCTCCTCCTGGAGCAGCGCCAGCAGGCTCTCGGGGAAGTGCTCGCCGCCGCACACCACCAGGCGCAGGCGGTGCAGCTGCGCCCGGAAGCGGCGGTTGCCGCACAGCGCCGTCATCTTCGAGACCGGCGTCTGGATGTGGGTGACGCCGTGGTCGGCGATGCGGGCCGCGATCGCCGTCGCGTCCTTCCGGTCGTCCTCGGGGCACATGTGCACGCCCGCACCGGAGGCGAGCGGGATGAGGCTCTCGAAGGCGAAGATGTCGAAGGTCGGGTCGGCGAGGCCGATGATGACGTCCCCGGGCCCGAACAGGCCCCGCTCGCGGTGGTCGCGCAGCAGGTTCGCCACGCCGCGGTGCTTGACCGCGATGCCCTTCGGATTCCCGGTCGAACCCGAGGTGTACACGAAGTAGATCGGGTCGTCCGGGCCCACTTCCGGCCCCGTGAACTCCACAGGGGACTCGTTCTGGCACGTGTCGATGTCGACGACCGTCGCGATCCGCGACGTGGCCGCCAAACCCGCAGGGGCGAACCCGAAGCGCGGGCGCACGTCGGCGAGGATGCGCTCGTGGCGCTCGGCCGGGTGCGCCGGGTCCAGCGGCACGTACGCGCCGCCCGCCTTGAGGATCGCCAGTTGCGCGATGAGCAGGTTGACGTTGCGGGCCGCGAACAGCGCGACCGGCTCGCCCGCCTCCAGGCCGTCCTCCAAGAGCCGCGCGGCCTGCACGTTCGCCAGGCCGTCGAGCTGCGCGTAGCTGTAGCGGGTGCCGTCGCCGTCGATGACCGCGGTCGCCTCCGGGGAGGACGAGGCGACCGCGGCGATCATCTCGTGGACGGGCGTGAACGCCTCCGCGACCGGGCGCGGCGCGAACGCCCGGAGCACCGCGGCCGCGTGGAGCGGCACGGTCCCCACCGGCGTCGAGTCGTCGGCGCACGCGCGCCGCAGCAGCTCGTCGTAGTGCCCGGCGAGGCGCTCGACGGTGGCCCGGTCGTACAGGTCGGCCGCGAAGTCGATGTGGAGCGCCAGCTCCCCGGCCGACTCGGTGCACGTCGCCACCAGGTCCATGCCGACCGCGTGCGGGCGCAGGTCCAGCTGGCGCGCCCCCACGCCGTCGATCGCGACCTCGTGGCGCTCCATGTTGTGGTAGTCGAACGAGACGTCGAACAGCGGGTGCCGCCCGAGCGTCCGCGGCCGCCCCAGGCCCTCCACGAGCCGGTCGAACGGCACGTCCTGACGCGCCAGTCCCTCCAGGACGGAGGCGCGAACGCCGTCGAGGTACGTTCCGAACCCCTCCGTCGCGTTCGGCCGCAGCCGGATCGGCATCATGTTGACGAACATGCCGACCATCTCGCGGGTCTCGCTCGCGGTGCGCCCGGTGACCGGCGCGCCGATCACGAGGTCCTCGCAGTCGCCGTAGCGGGCGAACAGCGCGCCCCAGGCCGCGAGCATGACCATGAACGGCGTCGCGCCGTGCGCCTCGGCGAGGGCCTTCACCGCCGCGGCCCGGTCCGGTCCGAAGTAGAGCTCCACCCGGTCGGCCTCGGGCGCCCGCGAACCGCGCTCGCGGTCGGGCGCGAGGAGGTCCTGCGACGGGGCGTCGGCGAACTCGGCGAGGAGCGCGGCCTCGGCCGCGGCCGTGTCCTGCGCGTGCATGACGAAGTCCGTGTACTGCAACGGGAGCGCCCGGAGCGCCTTTCCGGCGTACAGGAGGCTGAAGTCGCGGCTGAGGACCTCCGCGGAGGTCGCGTCGGCGATGATGTGGTGCACGTCGAACAGCAGCAGGCTCTCCCCGGCGCCGCCGTCCACGACCGCCATCCGGAACAGCGGTCCGCGTTCGAGGTCGAAGGGCCGCACGAAGTCCGCCAGGAGCGACTCCGCCCTCTCGCCCTCGCCGACCTCGCCCCGCGAGAACGCCACCGGCGGCTCGCCGAAGTCCGCGGCGTCGAGCACCCGCTGCCGGACCTCGCCGTCGCGCAGGGCGAACACCGTGCGCAGCGGCTCGTGCCGCTCCACGAGGAGCCGGAGCGCGTCGCGGACGCGTTCGGGGTCGAGCGTGCCGCGCAGCAGCGTCGCCGAGGGCATGTTGTACACCAGGCCCTCCGGCGCGAGCTTCGCCGCGAGGTACATGCGGGTCTGGGCCGCGCTGAGCGGGTAGTCCTCCAGCGCCGGCGCCTTCGCGATGCCCGCCGCAGGGCCCTCGTCCCGGAACCGGGCCGCGAGCGCGGCGGGCGTGGGGGACGCGAAGATCTCGGCCACGGTCACCTCGATGCCCGCCTCGCGGCGCAGGCGCGCCGCCAGACCCGTGGCCTTGAGGGAGTCCCCGCCGAGCGCGAAGAAGTCGTCGCCGGCGGCCACCTCCCGGTGGCCGAGCACGTGCCGGAAGGCGTCGACGACGCCTTCGAGCGCGCCGGTCGGACCGGCGGTCCGCGCCTCGGTCGCCTTCGGGGCCGCCGGCGACGCCTCGGCGAGACCGTCCTGGGGGTGGGGCGTCTCGTCGAAGACATAGCCGGGCAGCGAGATCCGGCGGCCGCGGTCGTGGCGGCGCCAGTCGATCGCGAGCCCGGCGCTCCAGAGCCCGCCGAGCGCGCCGAGCAGGTGCGCCTCGTCGGCGGCCGGGTCCATCGCGTGACGCAGCGCGTTGACGAACACGTGCTCGTCGCCGCGCTGCGGGTCGTGGGAGGCGAAGGTGGTGAGGCTGCGCCCGGGGCCCAGCTCGATCCCGAACAGCGGCCCGTCCGACAAGAGGGTCCGCAGGCTCTCGGTGAAGCGCACGGGCTCGGTGACGTGATCGGCCCAGTAGGCCGGGTCGGTCATCTCGCCGGGCCGCACGAGGCGCCCGGTCCCGTTGCCGACGATGGGGATCGACGGGTCCTGCGCCGGGACGCCCGCGAGCGCCGCGGCGAAGGCCTCGGCGGCCCCGGCCATCATCGGGGTGTGGAAGGCGTGCGAGGTGTGGAGCCGGACGCCTTGGACGCCTTCGGCTTCGAGGCGGTCCACGACGGCGCCGAAGGCGCCCTCGGCCATGCCGAGCACGCACCGCTCGGCCGAGTTGTCGAGCGAGACCCACACGTCGGGCAAGCCCTCGATCGCGCGCCGGACACGCTCGACGGGCGCGGTGGCGGCGAGCATGACGCCGGGGGCTTGGGCCTGCATGAGGCGGCCGCGCTCGCGCACGAGGCGCGCGGCGTCCTCCAGGCGCCACACGCCCGCGAGGGCGGCGGCGGTGAGCTCCCCGATACTGTGTCCGATGAGGACGTCGGGGACCACGCCGAAGGACTCCAGGACCTTCGCCGTGGCGTACTGGGCGCTGAAGAGCGCGAACTGGGACCACTCGGTGCGGTGCACGCGCCCGTCGTCCTCGGACAGGACGGCGCGGAACTCGGCGGCCTCCGCGGGCGGCAGGTACCCGACGAGCTCGTCGCTCCAGCGCCGGTAGACCTCCCCGGCGGCGCTGTCGCTCTCATAGAGCCCCATGCCCATCCGGTGGTGCTGGTTGCCCTGGCCGGAGAACAGCAGGGCGGTCCGGCCGCCTGCGGCGGCGCGGGCGACCGGGGCGGCGGCGAGCCGCGCCGCCCACGCGTCGCGGTCCTCGCCGCCGGAAACGGCGATGGCGGTGCGGTAGGGGAGCGCGGCGCGCCCCGACCGCAGCGTCAAAGCGGCGTCGCTGAGGGACGCGTCGGCGTCGCCCGCGAGGTCACGAACGACGCGTTCGGCAGTGCGCCGCAGCGCCTCCGGGCTCGCGGCGGCGAACTGGAGCAGCTCGTGCGGGTTGTCGCGGGTCGCCTCCCTCGCGGGGGCCTCCTCGACGATCATGTGGACGTTGGTGCCGCCCACGCCGAAGGAGTTGACGCCCGCCCGCAGTCGTTCGCCGCGCCACGGCCTTCCCTCCGCCGAGACCGCGAACGGGGTCGCGTCGAAGTCGGCGGCCGGGTTCGGGACGGCGTAGTTGCGAGTCCCCGGCAGGTACCGGTGGCGCAGGGACAGCGCGACCTTGCTCAGGCCCACGGCTCCGGCCGCGGAGTCGGTGTGGCCGACGTTCCCCTTGACCGACCCCAGTGCGATCGCGCCGTTCTCGTGCGCCGCGAAGACCCGTGAGAGCGAGGCGACCTCGATCGGGTCGCCCAGGAGCGTCCCGGTGCCGTGCGCCTCCACATAGGAGACCGTCGCGGGGTCGACGCCGGAGGCGTCGTAGGCGGCGCGGATCGTCTCGTACTGGCCGTCCTCGCTCGGGGCGGTGAAGGAGGGCTTCGCGCCGCCGTCGTTGCCCACGGCCGAGCCCTTGACGACCGCGTACACCGGGTCGCCGTCGCGCAGCGCCGCTTCGACGGGTTTGAGCACGAGCAGCGCCGCGCCGTTGGCGAACACGGTGCCCGCGGCCTCGGCGTCGAAGGGGCGGCAGTGGCCGTCCGGCGAGAGCATCATGCCGTCGACGTACCGGTAGCCGCCCGAGTTCGGCAGCTCCAGCGTCACGCCGCCCGCGACGGCCATGTCGCACTCGCCCGCGCGGAGCGACTGCACGGCCTGGTGCACGGTGAGCAGCGACGTCGAGCAGCCCGAGAGGGACGACATGGACGGTCCCTTGAGGTCGAAGTGGTACGACAGGCGCGTCGACAGGAAGTGGTTGGTGGCGAGGGTGAAGTTCTGGTAGGCGTCCCCGAACCCCTCAGCGCCCGTCAACGCCCGCTCGTACCAGGCGAAGTCGTCGTTCCCGCCCGCGAACACGCCGATGCGGCCCGGCAGCGAGCGCGGGTCGTACCCGGCGTCCTCGCAGGCCTGCCAGAAGCACTTGTACAGCAGCCGCAGCTGCGGCGAGGTCGCGTCGACCTCGGCCGGGGCGATCCCGAAGAGCGCGTCGTCGAAGACGTCGACGCCCTCGACGCGGCCCTTGGCCTTGACGTAGGCCGGGTCGCGCAGGTCGGACTCGGGGACGCCGAGGGCGCGCAGCGCCGCGTCGTCGTAGAACGTGATCGACTCGTCGCCGCGCCGCAGGTTCTCCCAGAACGCCCGCGCGTCGCCCGCCCCGGGCACCTGGAGCCCGATGCCGATGATCGCCACGTCCCCGTCCCGGCGCGCGTGCGAGCGCGTCGCGGTCTCCTGCGGCGCGTCCTCGCCGAGCAGGCGCGCCTGCGCCGCGACGCTGTGGTGCTTGAGCAGTTCGGTGATCCGGATCTCGCGCCCGAACTCCTCACGCAGCTCCAGTTGCAGCGTCATGAGGCTGAGCGAGTTGCCGCCCTGCGCGAAGAACGAGGCCTCGGCGTCGACCTCGGCGGTGCCGAGGACGCGCCGCCACAGCCCGGCGACGCGTTCCTGGACCGGCGAGGCCGCCGCGACCGGCGCCGCCGCGACGCGCGCGGGCAGCAGTGCCTTGAGCGCCCGGCGGTCGAGCTTGCCCGCCGCCGAGGTCGGCAGCCCTTCGAGCCGCACGAGCGCCGAGGGCACCAGGTGCGGCATGAGGTGCCGCGAGAGCGCCTCCCTCACCTGCGCGGGCTCGGCCGCGCCGGTGTAGCAGCCCGCCAGGCGGACCGGCACGGCCGAGTCGTCGACGAGGACGGCGGCCTCGACCACGCCCTCGACGCGAAGGAGCGCCTGCTCGATCTCGCCGAGCTCCATGCGGACCCCGCCCACTTTGACCTGCCGGTCGATGCGGCGGATGAACGCGAAGCGCCCGTCGGCGCGCAGGTGCCCGAGGTCGCCGGTGCGGTACATGCGCCGCATGTGGTCGGGGTCGGCCTCGGGGTCGTAGTAGGGGTTCTCGACGAAGTGCGCGGCGTTGAGCTCGTCGCGGTTGAGGTAGCCCACGGCCACCCCGGCGCCCGCCACGCACACCTCGCCGGGCAGGTCCACGCCGCAGCGCCCGCCCTCGCAGTCGAGGACGAGGACGCGGTAGTCGTTGAGCGGCTTGCCGATCGGGGCGATCGGCCCGGTGTCCTCGGCGGTCACGGTGCCGTGGGTCGCCCACATCGTGGCCTCGGTGGGGCCGTAGACGTTCTCCAGCGTGCACCCGGGCGAGAGGGCGAAGAACCGCTCCACGACGTCCCCGGTCAGGGCCTCGCCGCCGCTGAAGACGTACCGCAGCGAGGAGAGGTCGGCCCAGTGGTCGTTGGCGCGGGCGGCGTCGAGGACGACGCGGAGCATCGTGGGGGAGAAGTTGACGTGGGTGACGCGGCGCTCGCGGACGGCGCCGAGGACCGACAGGGCGTCGCCCTCGTGGCCGACCGGCAGGATCGCGAGGCGGCCCTGGCCGAAGAGCCAGCCGTAGACCTCGGTGCCGAAGATGTCGAAGGTGAACGCGGTCTTGAGCAGGTAGACGTCGTCCTCGCGCAGCGGGAAGCGCCGTTCGAGGTCCATGGCGGTGTTCTGGACGTTGGCGTGGGTGACCACGACGCCCTTGGGCACGCCGGTGGAGCCGGAGGTGTACTCGATGTACAGGACGTCGCCGGGGCCGCGCTCGACCTCGGCGGGTCGCTCGTGCACCTCGCGTTCGCTCTGGAGCGCGGCGAGGTCCTCCCATTCGTCGATGTTCAGGCGCGCGACCCCTGCGGGGAGCGCGAGGTCGGCGGTGCCGACGGTGAGGACGGCGGCGGCCGAGGCGTCGTCGAGGATCTGCGCGACGCGCTCGGCGGGCATGTCGGGGGAAAGCGGGACGTAGGCGCTGCCGGCGAGCGCGGTCCCGAAGACCCCGGCGAGCAGGTGCGCGCCGCGCGGCAGCAGGACCGCGACGGGCCCGCCGCGGCGCCCGATCGCTTCGATGACCTTGCGCTGCACGAGGACCGAGGCGTCGTGCGCCCACGCGTTCGTGTAGTCGCGGGTGCCTTCGGACCAGGCGGTGCGGGCGGGGTCGGCGGCGGTCTTCGCCAGGAACAGGTCGCCGAGGTGCGCGGGCTCCCAGTCGAAGTAGTGGGTGCGGTCGAGGGCGGCGATGAGGCGCTCGGACTCGGGTTCGAGGAGCGGGCGCAGCGAGGCGACCGGCGCGTCGAGGGAGCCGGGGACGCGTTCGAGCAGCGCCAGGTAGCGGCGGGCGAAGCGCTCGGCCTTGTCGGCCGAGAGCGCCGACTCCTTGTACTGGAGCACGATCGCGGCCTCGTCGCCGACGCGTTCGACCAGGACGGTGAGCTTGCCGGGGAACTCGACTCGGTCGGCGCGGACCGTGC
This sequence comes from Glycomyces paridis, assembly GCF_004912155.1. GTDB lineage: Bacteria > Actinomycetota > Actinomycetes > Mycobacteriales > Micromonosporaceae > Glycomyces > Glycomyces paridis. The sequence continues at coordinate 121,004 of NZ_STGX01000017.1, forward strand.
CGAGCACGCCCGCGGGGTAAGCCGGGTACGAGTCGTGGATGAAGGTGACGTCGTAGACGCGGCCCAGCGACGGGTACTCGCCGAGGACGTTCGCGATGGAGTGGCTCAGGTGCTTCCAGGAGCCGACGACCTCGGCGCTCAGGCGTTCGAGCATCTCGCGGACGCTCTGGCGCGGCGCGGCGTCGACGTGCACCGGGAGGGTCTTGATGAAGCACCCGACGCTCTGCTCCATCTCGATGCCGGGCCGGTCGGCGAACGGGGTGGCGACGGAGGCCTGCTCGGTCCCGGCGTACTGGGCCACGAGGAGCCCGAACGCGGCGAGGAACAGCGTGTACTCCGAGACCTCGGCCTCTCTCGCGGTGGCGCCCAACGCGCTTCGCAGTTCGGCGTCCAGCGGCAGGCGGATCTCGCGGCCGACCTCGTCGCCGGTGCCGGCGTCGAGCCAGTGCGCGAGGTCGGGGGCCTCCTGGCGGGCGAGGTTCTCCCGCCAGTACTCGCGCAGCCGCTCGGCCTTCGCGGCGGGGAGCGCGGCGGCCTGCTTCTCCTGGTACGCCAGGAAACCGGTGTCGGGCGCGACCTCCTCGGCGGCGGTGCCGCGGGCGAGGGAGACGAGGCGCTCGGCGAGGAGGCTCACCGAGAGGCCGTCGGCGATGAGGTGGTGGCAGACGAGGACGAGGCGGTCCTCGTCGCCGAGCGCGCAGTGGACGACGCGCAGGAGGGGCGCCTGCGCGAGGTCGAAGGGCGCGCGGGTCGCCTCGGCGGCGATCGCGTCGGCCTCGGACTCCCTGCCGCGCAGGTCGTGGGAGGCGAACGGGGGCGCCACCGACTCGGCGACGACGTACGCGACCCCGTTGCGGCCGTTCCTGACGGCGCTGCGCAGCGCGGGCTGCTCGGCCGCGACCGTCCGCACGGCGCGTTCGAGGCGCTCGGCGGGGACCGGTTCGATCCGCAGGTGGAGCGCCACGTGGTACTCGGACGCGTCCCGCAGTTGGCTGTCGAAGTACATGCCCTGCTGGGACGGGGACATGGGCACGGCCGATTCGGTCATGGTTCCGCTGTTCCTTCCCGCAGTCCGTTGAGGACGGAGACTGCGCGGGGGTTCGAAGTTGGGGGTGCCGCCGGGAGGGACGCGGTCGCGTTCCGCCGCAGGCGGTGTGGCGCTCACACAGGGGAGGGGTGCCGGAACGACGTCGGCGTCGGGGCGGCGGTGGGGGGCCGGTGCTGGGTCACGGACCGATCATGGCCCAAGCCGGGGCCGAGTACACGCATTCGGGTGAAACATGAACCGATGGGACCACGCGATGACCATCCGGTGTCAGGTTGCGCCTCGGCGGCAACCGAATGGCGCGCGACGCGTCCAAACCAGACGTGATCGGACGCTGAACGGCCCGTGTACCGAAGGGAACGGCGACGATGCGATGCGGTCACGGCGCGCCGACGCGTCCCCGCAACCGGCTGGTAACACGGCCGCATCCTCGCGTTTCACCGGAGGCCGCCGACGCGGCCACCGTCCCGGTGCCGCGGAACCTTTTTCAGTAAAGGTCCATTGTGTATTTCTTTGGCATGGGCGCGCCCATCGCCTCGTACAACTGCCGCGCCTGTCGCCAATGGCCTTTCGCGGCGGCGGCGTCCCCTCGTTCGAACGCAGCGGCGCCGAGGATCCACAGCGAGCACGAGACCGCCGCGCGGTGCCCGGTGGGCCGCAGGAGGTCCAGTGCGCGCCTGGCGATCTCGCCCGCGCGCCGGGTCCGGCCGCGGCGCAGGTGCACCTCCGCCATGAGGTTGAGGGCCGATCCCTCGGCGATCCGGTAGCCGCCCTCCCGGGCGAGCGCGAGGGCGCGGCGGGCGTCGGCGCGGGCGGCGTTGAAGGCGCCCAGGCCGATCCGACCGGCGGCGCGCTCGACGAGGGCCTTGATCGTGGTCGCCGCGAGGTCCTCCTCGGCGACGCGCAGGCCGTGCGTGGCGGTGTCCACGGCCTCCTCGTGGCGTTCGAGCCGGTTGAGCGCCAGCGCGAGCCAGATGAGCCCGTCCGCGGTGCGCTTGCGGTCGCCCTGCTCGCGGCCCTGGCGGACCACGGCCTCGGCGTAGGCGAGCGCGTTGTCGTACTCGCCGAGGGCCGAGCACAGCGCCGTCATCGACTCCGCGGTCGGCGCCCCCAGCTCGCCTTCGCCGCGGTCGGCCTCCAGCTTCATGGCGCGCACCGCGTAGTCCTCGGCCGCCGCGAGCGAGCCGAGGTCGATGGAGGTCTGCGCGAGGTCGTTGAGGTGCGCGGTCTGGAGGCGCGCGTTGCCGATCTCCTCGGCGATCCCGAGCGCCTCGGTGTGCAGCAGGAGTTCTTTGTGGAGGTCGCCGAGCGCGCCGTGGACGACGCCGAGCGCGGCGAGGTTGACGCTCTGCGCGCGCCGCCTGCCGTTGGCGAGGTTCATCGTCAGCGCGGCCTCGCCGTGCTCCACTGAGGTGCGCAGGCGCCCGATCTGCCAGCAGGCGAACATCATGTTGTGGTGCGCCGAGGCCCGGCCGGCGTCCCAGCCGATGCGCCGCGAGAGCGTGATCGCCCGCTCGGCGTGCGGCACGACCTTCCGGAAGTCGCGCGCCTTGAGGTACACCGTGGACAGGCACAGCTCGGCGACGGCCTCGCCGCGGGCGCTGCCGACCGACCGCGCGCTGCGCAGGGCCGCGAGCGCGAGTGCGAGGAAGTCGGCGCACGAGAGCTGCGCCCAGGCGTGGCTGCGGAGGATGTCGGCGAGGCGCCACGCCACCGAGTCCTCGCGGCGGTCCCCGGAGTGGCGGGCGAGGGCGATGAGGTTCTCGCGTTCGTCCTCCAGCCACCGCAGCGCCTCCTCGGGGTCGTCGAGCGCCGAGACCGCCGTGGTCTCCAGCAGCCGGGCCGAACCGGGGTAGCGGCTGCGGCACGCGGCGTCGGCGGTCGCCAGGTACCACTCCAGCAGGCGCCCCATCGCCGCCGTCCGCGCCCGGTCGGTCGGTTCGAGGAGGTCGTTCGCGTAGTCGCGCAGCAGGTCGTGCAGATGCAGGCGCCCCCGCCCGCCGCGGATCACCATGTGCGCGTTGACGAGCTGCTCGACCGCGCGTTCGGCCACGGCCCGCGAGGTGTCGGCGAGGACCGCCACCGAGTCCACGGTGAGCGTCCGCACCGGCGCGATCCCCAGGAACCGGAACACGTGCCGGGCCTCCTCGGGCAGCGCCATGTACGAGCCGTCGAACGTCGCCCGCATGGCCGTGTGCGGGCTGTCGCCGATGCGCAGCGCCTCCACCTGCCCGCCGCTGGAGAGCCGCTCGGTGAACCCGCCGATGCCCAGGTCCGCGCGGTCGGCGAGGTTCGCCGCCGCGATCCGCAGCGCCAGCGGCAGGTAACCGCAGCGCCGCGCCAGCTCGTCGATCTCGGGGTCCTGCGAGGACCGCGCCACCCGCAGCAGCGCCTTGAGCAGCTCCACGGCCTCGTCGTGGGCCAGCGGCGCCTGGTTGAGCAGGTACCCCCCGCGCCGGGCGAGGAGGTCCCCGAGCTGGTTGCGGCTCGTGACGATCACCAGCGAGCCGGGGCTGCCCGGCAGCAGCGGCGCGACCTGCTCGGCCGAGGCGGCGTTGTCCAGCAGCAGCAGGAGCCGCTTCCCGGCGGTCTCGGTGCGCAGCAGGGCCGCGGCCTGGTCGGTCTCGGCGGGCACCTGCTCCTCGGCGAGGCCCAGCGACCGCAGCATCGCCGTCAGCGCCTCGATCGGGCGCAGCGCCGGGACGGCCGAGAACCCGCGCAGGTTCAGGAAGAGCTGCCCGTCCGGGTAGTCGCCCGCGACCAGGTGCGCCCAGTGGACCGCCGAGGCGGTCTTGCCGACCCCGGCCATGCCGGAGATGACCACGATCGGCGCGGGCGGGATGCCGTCGTCCGCGTCGCCGAGCCTGGCGCCCTCCAGGAACCGCAGCTCCCCGTCCCGCCCTGCGAACCCGGCCACGTCCGCGGGCAGCTCGCGCGGCGTCGCCGAGCGCCGCTCGCCCAGCTCCACCGGCGGGCCGGGCAGCGCGATCCACGTGCCCTCGATGCTCTCGGTCGCCACCGACTCCAGCCGCTCGTCGCGGTGGAGTATTGCATGGTGCACCCGCTGGAGCAGCGGCCCCGGATCGATGCCCAGCTCCTCCCCGAGGACCTTGCGCGACTCGCGGAACGCCTGGAGCGCCTCGGCCTGGCGCCCGGCCCGGTACAGCGCGAGCATCCGCAGCGCCGTCAGCCGCTCGCGGAACGGGTGGGCGCGCACGAGCGCCTCCAGGTCCCCGATGAGGGACGCGTGCATCCCCATGTCGAGGTTGACCTCCAGCAGCTCCTGCTGCGCGAGCAGCCGGTCCTCCCCGAGCCGGTGCGCCTCGGCGGCGATCGGGCCCACCGACGGCACGTCCTCGTACGGCTCGCCCCGCCACAGCCGCATGGCGTTCGCGAAGCCCGTGGCCGACTCCTCGACCCTGCCCCGGCCCCGCGCCTCCCGCGCCCGGGACGCGAGCACGTCGAAGGCCTTCGCGTCGAAGTCCTCCTCGCCCACGCGGATGCGGTAGCCCGAGGACTCCCTGACGATCCGCCGCTCCTCCGCTAGTGAGCGGCGCAGCCGGTGCAGGTAGACCAGCAGCGACTTCCGCGACTGCTCGGGCGCCGACCCCTCCCACACCGCCTCTTCGAGGACGTCGACGGGCACCGGCTGGTCGGAGCCGGCCAGCAGCGCCGCGAGCAGCCGCCGCTGCACGATCGAACGCAGCGGCAGCGGTTCGCCGTCGCGGATCACTTCAATGGGGCCGAGTACTTTGAAATCGAGCGTGCCAGATTTGCCTTGCATCGTCACCGGTCTCGCAAGTGGAGTACTTCTCTCCGCACAGGATAATGCAGCGCGACACCTGTTTTTGCAATGAATCCGCTTGCACCCCAATGCACTCAGACCCCACTGCGGCCCCGGGGCACCGCCCGCCGCAGTGGCCCCCGCGCGACCTGCGCCGCGCCAGACGCACCGATACGCCATCAAATGAGCCATCGACGCACCCTGTGAACTTCTCGGCCAAACCAGTAAGATCACTTGTTGTCGGGCGAATCGCCCCCGACAATTACGGACAAGGCCCATTCGACGCCTCCCCGGCCGCACGCGATCGTGCATTCGCCGTTACTCGCCGTGTAAGTGTCGAGTAATCCATCTGTAAGCGCCGCTCGGCATCCTGGTCTCGAAGTGATCCCCGGCGCGTCCGCGCGCCCGGCCGAGCCCTCGGCCGGCCCGCGGCGACCCCCGCGCCGCACCGTCGACACGCGCGCCCGCCCGCCGCGGCCCTCAGGCCGCCCGCCCGCGGGCCGCGCGGTGAGGAGAGCGACCCGAATGCCTGGCAGCCGTTACCCCGACCTAGAACCGATCGACCACATCACCCCGAGGCAGCGCCAGATCCTCATACACCTCATACGCGGCAAGACCCGCGAGGTCATCGCCAAGGACCTCTACCTCTCGCGCAGCACCGTCAACCGCGACATCAAGGAGATGACGGACGTCCTCGGCGCCTCCTCTCCGGAGGCCCTCGGCGCCCTCGCCTACCGCGCGGGCTTCCTCGGCGACGAGCACTTCGGAGGCTCGCGCCGCCACCACCCGGCGACGAGTCTGAGGGCCGCCTGAACGCTCACTTCATGCCGGTCGTCGAGATCCCCTTGATGAGGTAGCGCTGGCCGAGCAGGAAGACGAGGAACATCGGCAGGAGCGAGACGACGCTCATGGCGAACATGGACCCGTAGTCCGAACTCGACTGCGCGTCCAGGAAGCCCCTGAGCGCCAGCGACACCGGCCAGAACTCGGGCAGCCGCAGGTACACCAGGGGCCCGAAGAAGTCGCCCCAGGTCCAGATGAAGGTGAAGATCGCCGTCGTCGCCAGCGCCGGGACGATGAGCGGGAAGGTGATGTTGAGGTAGCACCGGAAGTGCCCCGCGCCGTCGATGCGGGCCGCCTCGAAGATCTCCTTGGGCAGTCCTCGGATGAACTGGACCATGAGGAACACGAAGAAGGCCTCGGTGGCGAGGAACTTCGGGGCGATGAGGGGCAGGAAGGTGTTGAGCCAGCCCAGCTCCTTGAAGATCACGAACTGCGGCACCATGAGCACCTGGAACGGCAGCATGATCGAGCCGAGCATGACGGCGAAGGCGAGGTTGCGCCCGCGGAAGCGCAGCCGCGCGAACGCATAGGCCGCCAGGGAGCACGAGACGAGGTTCCCGACGATCGCGCCGAAGGCGATGACCGCGGAGTTGACCAGGTACACCTCGAACGGCGACTGGAGGTCGCTCCAGCCGTGTTCGCAGTTCTCGGTGGTGAGGTCGGCGGTGAAGACGCTGAGGTCGCGGAAGATGTCGGCGTTGGGCTTGAAGCTCGACACCAGCAGCCGCACGAGCGGGTACACCATCACGGCGCACAGCGCGATGAGCATGGCGTGCTTGGCGATCGAGCGGAGCCGCCGCGCCAGGGGGACCGTTCGGGTCTCAGTCGTCATAGAACACCCAGTACTTCGAGAGCCAGAAGTTGACGGCGGTGAAGGCGGCGACCACGAGCACGAGGAACCAGGCCATCGCCGAGGCGTAGCCCATGTCGAGCTCGGTGAACGCCTCCTTGTAGAGCAGGAGCGTGTAGAACATGGTCGCGTCGCCGGGGCCGCCGCAGACCACATAGGCCTGCGTGAACGCCTGGAACGCGAAGATGACCTGGAGGACCAGGTTGAAGAACACGATCGGCGTCAGCAGCGGCAGCGTGATCGAGAAGTACCGCCGCGCCCTGCCCGCGCCGTCGATGGCGGCGGCCTCGTAGAACATCTCCGGGACCTGCCGGAGCCCGGCCAGGAAGATCACCATGGGGGAGCCGAAGGTCCACACGTTGAGGACCACGAGCGTGCCGAGCGCCAAGTCGGGGTAGCCGATCCATCCGGGACCGTCCACACCGAACCATGCGAGCGCGCCGTTCACCAAACCGTCCTTGCCGAAGACCTGGCGCCACAGGATCGCGATCGCGACCGATCCGCCAAGGAGGCTCGGCAGGTAGAACACCGAGCGGTACAGCGGCAGGCCCCGCATCCCCTTGTCCAGCAGCAGGGCCAGCGCGAGCGCGAGGGCGAGCTGGAGGGGGACGCCGACGAGCACGTAGACGGCGGTGACGCGGAAGGAGTTCCAGAACCGGGCGTCGCCGAACATCGCCGCGAAGTTCTCCAGACCGATCCACTGCGGTGGCTGAAAGAGGTTGTAGTCGGTGAACGACAGGTAGAGCGAGGCAGCGACAGCGAGCTGAGTGGATGGTGCCAGACCGCGTTTGCGACCGGGCGGCCTCAGCCCCGAGCAGCAAGAAAGATCGCCTCGCGCCGGACTGGGTGCGCTGCTTCGGCCCGGTCTTTGACTTGTCAGAGGGGCTGCAG
>NZ_STGX01000023.1 GCF_004912155.1 Glycomyces paridis
CCCGCTCGGCGGGCATCCTCGACGTCGCCGTCACCCCCGCCGGCGCCGCCGAGATCGCCGGGCGCTCGCGGGGCACGCCCCGCATCGCCAACCGGCTCCTGCGCCGCGTCCGCGACTTCGCGCAGGTCCGCGCCGACGGCACCATCGACGCGAAGGTCGCCGCCGCGGCGCTGGCCCTGTACGACGTGGACGACCTGGGCCTGGACCGCCTCGACCGGGCGGTGCTGCGGGCGCTCGTGGGCACCTTCAACGGCGGGCCGGTCGGGCTCTCGACCATCGCGGTCGCGGTGGGGGAGCAGCCGGACACCGTCGAGGAGGTCTGCGAGCCGTTCCTGGTGCGTGCCGGGCTCCTGGCCCGCACGCCGCGGGGGCGCGTGGCGACCGCCGCCGCCTGGCACCACCTCGGGCTCAACCCGCCCAGCGCCGAAGGGCTGTTCGGCTCGGGGGACGCGTAGGGTTGGGCCGTGGGGACGGGGCGACACCGTGTACCGGATAGACTCCGCCCACGTCACCGAGACCGTGACCATCCACGACGAAAGGCACCAACGTGCTTGCATCCGCAGACGTCCTCGCTCAGGAAAGCGCCGGCGGTGGGAACCTCATGTTCATCATCATGATCGTCGGCTTCATCGCCCTCATGTACTTCGTGATGATCCGCCCGCAGAAGAAGCGGCAGCGCGAGCAGCAGAACATGCAGGACACGGTCGCCCCCGGCGCCCGGGTCATGACCATCGGCGGCCTCTACGGCACCGTCGTCGACTCCGACGACGAGTCGGTCACCCTCGAGGCCAGCGACGACACCTTCCTCGTCTTCGCCCGCCAGGCAATCGCCAAGGTCGTCACCCCCGCCGAGACCGAGCCCGAGGCCGACGAGGAGTCCGCCGAAGAGGTCGAGGCGACCCTCTCGGACGACGACCTCGACAAGCTCCGCGAGAGCGGCGACGACGGCAAGGACAAGCACGCCGGGAACGCCGACCGCAAGGAGTACTAGAAGCCGCCGGCCCGCACGCGATCCCCAGACCGGACACCGCCGGACCCGCGCCCGCCGGGCGCACCCCGTAGGCCGGGCAGAGCCGACAAAGGCCGCCGTCCTAGAATGAGCCGCGCCGAGGGTACGTGTGTGCAAGTCGACACTTCGACGGCTCGCAAGCAGCGCCGAGGGCCACCCCCTCCGGCCGGTCGAGAGGCCGGCCGGCGCCCGCTACCGTCTGCGCGGGCATCGCGGTGCCCGCCCCTATCCGAGTTCTGAGGAAGAGACCGACCATTGGCTTCAGTAACGGGCGCTGACCGCCCACGGAAGAAGATCCAGCGCAAGCGCCAGCCAGTCGCCCCCTACTTCGTGGCGCTGATCCTGGTCCTCGCGGTCCTGTGGGTGTCCGCCCTGGCGGGTTCCGGATGGAAGTTCCCCACACCGAAGCTCGGCCTCGACCTCCAGGGCGGGCTGTCGATGCCGCTCACCGCCTACCAGCAGGGCACCGACGAGCCTCCCACGGCCGAGACCATGGAGCAGGCCCGGCAGATCATCGAGAGCCGCGTCAACTCCACGGGCGTCTCCGAGCCCGAGGTCTTCGTCGAGGGCACCGAGAACATCGTGGTGAACGTCGCCGGCGACGACATCGACGAGACCGCCCTGCGCGACGTCGGCGCCCCCGCCGAACTGCGCTTCCGCCTCGTCACCGACTCGGTCGAGGACTACTCGGCCTTGGAGGACGCCCTCGCCGAGGAGGAGCCCACCGACGAGGCCAGCGAGACGCCCACGGCCGAGGCCACCGAGACCCCCGCCGCGGACCCCACCGAGACCCCCGCCGACGACGCCTCCGAGGCCACCGAGACGCCGACCGAGGACGCCGCCACCTCCGAGGAGACCGCCGGTTCCGGCCAGGCGCCGACCACCGAGGACTCCGACATCACCCTCGACGACGTTTGGGCGAAGGTCGGCGAGGACGCCGCCGCGACCGCGCAGGCGCTCACCGCCGCGCCCGCCGACGAGGCCACCTACGCGCTCCTCGACCCGTTCGGCGAGCTGACCCCCGAAGAGGTCTCCTACCTCCCGGCCTCGGTCCAGTTCTACGTCCCCCAGGTCACCTGCGAGCAGCTCGACAACCGCCCGCCCGGCGCCGTCCAGCAGGAGGACATCGCCGTCACCGCGTGCTCGGCCCCCGAGCCGGCCGTGGCCGACGACCCGTCGCTGACCTTCTCGTACAAGTACCTCCTCGAACCGGCCACCGTGCTCGGCTCGGACGTGGACACCGCCGACGTCGGCACCGACCAGGCCAACCCCAACAAGTTCGTCGTGAACGTCCAGTTCACCGGCGAAGGCGCCGAGCGCTGGGGCGCCCTCACCACCGCCGGCCTCGGGTCCCCGGTCGCGATCGTCCTCGACAACGAGGTCGTCAGCGCCCCCACGATCCAGGAGGTCTCGACCAACTCCACGCAGATCTCCGGTGACTTCTCCGCGGACGAGGCCAACCAGCTCGCCGACCAGCTGAACTTCGGCTCGCTCCCGACCACGTTCGTGGTCGAGACCGTCAACGAGGTCACCGCCACCCTCGGCGTGGACCAGCTCGAAGCGGGCATGATCGCCATGCTCCTCGGCCTCATCCTGGTGTTCCTGTACTCGATGATCTACTACCGGCTCATGGGCTTCGTGGTCCTCGGCTCGCTCATCGTCGCCACCGGCGTCCTCTACCCGGCGATCGCGCTCCTCGGCTCCCAGGTGGGCCTGACGCTCACGCTCGCGGGCGTCGCCGGCTTCGTGGTCTCGATCGGCATCACCGCCGACTCCTTCATCGTCTACTTCGAACGCATCAAGGAGGAGATGGCGGGCGGCCGCTCGGCCCGCTCGGCCATCCCCAGGGCCTGGGTGCGGGCGAGGCGCACGATCCTGTCGGCGAACGCCATCTCGATGATCTCCGCCGTCGTGCTCTACATCCTCGCGATCGGCCCGGTCCGGGCGTTCGCGTTCGCGCTCGGCATCTCGACCATCGTGGACGTCATGATCGTCTTCCTGTTCACCCACCCGATCGCCGAACTCCTCTCGCGCGGGAGGCTCCTCAACAGCCAGGCGCTGTCGGGCCTTCACACGAAGATCACCCCGGCCACCGGCGACGCGGCTGCGAAAGGCTAAGGACCGATGAGCACCAAGCAGACCGAGAAGCGGCCGAACATCCTCAGCCAGCTCTACCGCGGCGAGACCGACTTCCAGTTCATCGCGAACCGGAAGCGGTTCTACATCGCCTCCGCCGTCGTCATCGCGGCCCTCGTCGTGGTCATGATCATCAAGGGCTTCGTCCTCGGCATCGACTTCGCCGGCGGCGTCCAGTACAGCGTCCCCGCCGCCGAGACCTCGGCGACCCTCGAGGACGTCGAGGCCGCGGCCGAGTCCGCCGGTGCCGAGGTCGCCTCCGGGCAGGTCGCCGGCAGCGGCGACGGCCGCTCCTACATCGTCCGCGTCGGCGAGCTGGAGGGCGACCAGTCCACGGCCGTCCGCGACGCCATGGCCGCCGAGGCGGGCATCGGCGCCGACTCCATCTCCGTCTCCGAGGTCTCCGCGACCTGGGGCGCGGCCGTCTCCAAGCAGGCGCTCATCGCGCTCATCGTGTTCCTGGTGCTGGTCTCGGCCTTCATCTGGATCAGGTACGAGCGGCGCATGGCGATCGCCTCGCTGGGCGCGCTCGCGCACGACGTCATCATCACCGTCGGGATCTACTCGCTCGTCGGCTTCGAGATCACGCCCTCCACGATCGTCGGCCTCCTGACGATCCTCGGGTACTCGATCTACGACACCGTCGTGGTCTTCGACAAGGTCCAGGAGAACACCGCGCAACTGCTCAAGTCGCGCAACCAGACCTTCGCCGAGGCCGTCAACGACGCGGTCAACCAGACGCTCATGCGCTCGATCAACACCTCGATCATCGGCGTCCTGCCGGTGGCGGCGCTGCTGTTCGTCGGCGTCGGCATGCTCGGCGTCGGCACCCTCAAGGACCTGGCGCTCGTGCTGTTCGTCGGCATGATCGTCGGCGCGTACTCCTCGATCTTCCTCGCCGCCCCGTGGGTGGTCGACCTGGCCGAGCGCAGCGCCGTCTTCAAGCGCCACAACCAGAAGATCGCCGCCAAGCGCTCGGGCGAGGACGAGGACGCCAAGCCCGCCCGCAAGTCCGCCAAGAGCGCCGCCGCGGACGAGGACGACGACGACCGCCTCGAACTGGCCAAGACCGACGACCTGCCGCTGGAGCTGCTCGAAGAGCCCGCCCCGGCCCGGGCCGGGGGTGCCTCCCGCCAGGGCGGCTCCAACGCCAGGAAGCGCAAGCGCCGCTGACCCAGCGGACACGAAGACGGCGGGCGGACCTTCACGGTCCGCCCGCCGTCTTGCAGCTGGTGGCTCATCGGGAGCCGGCGGCTACTCGGGCCGCTTGTCGCCCTTGAGCTTGCCGACGGCGTCCTGCGCCTTGTCCTTCACGGAGTCGGCGATGTCGTCGATCTTCTCGCCCGCCGGCGAGTCCTTGGCCTTGTTGTACAGGTCCTCGGCCTTGTCCTTCATGTCACCCGCGCTGTCCGAGACCTTGTCCTTCATCTCGTTGAACTTGTCCGACATTCCCACGGTGAACCCCTCCCTACGTGAGTCGGTATCACTATATGAGCGGACCGGGGCGTCCGGAGCGGTTTCCCCGTACACCCCGAGTCGAATCCCGAACGCTACCGGAGGATGACGCGGACGGGGCCGATTGCCCCATACCGTCGTCCCCATGACGAACGGACCGATCACCAGCACCGCCGGGCGCGCCCGCACCGCCCTCATCATCGGCGGCGGCGTCGCCGGACCCGCTGCGGCCCTCGCCCTGCGAAAGGCAGGCATCGAAGCGCGGATCTTCGAGACCCACCGGCCCGGCACCGGCTCCAAGGGCGGGCCCCTGACCCTCGCCTCGAACGGCCTCAGCGCCCTGCGCCTGCTCGACGCCGACGCCGGTCTCGCCGCCGAGGGCATCGCCACCCCGCGCATGGTCATCCAGTCCGGCACCGGCAAGGTCCTCGGCACCGTCGAGACCGACCCCGACCTGCCCATGTGCCTGACGCTGCCGCGCGGGCGCCTCGCCGACCTCCTCCGGGAGCGGGCCGCAGCGGAAGGCGTCCCGATCGTGTACGGCAAGCGCTTCGTGGACGCCGTCGACACCGGCCACAGCGTCATCGCCCAGTTCGACGACCACACCACCGCCGAAGCGGACCTGCTCATCGGCTGCGACGGCATCCGCTCGGTCGCCCGCCGCCTCGTCGACCCCGCCGCCCCCGAACCCCGCTACACGGGCCTCATCGGCCTCGGCGGCTACATCGACGGCCCCTCGGGCGTCCCCTCCACCGGCGGGTCCTTCCACATGATCTTCGGACGCCGCGCCTTCTTCGGCCACCTGTCGGACGGCGAGCGCACCGGCTGGTTCGCGAACCTGCCGTACAAGCACCTCGACCGCGACGCGGTGCGCGAGACGAGTTTCGAGGAGTGGACGCGCCTCATGCGCGCCGCCTTCGCCGACGACGCCGGGCCCGCCCTCGACCTCATCGACCACATGACCCCCGAGGGGTTCATCCCGGCCTCGCCGCTGGAGGACCTCCCGCACGTCCCGGTGTGGTCCAAGGGCCGCATCGCCCTCATCGGCGACGCCGCCCACGCGACCTCGCCCTCCTCGGGCCAGGGCGCCAGCCTCGCCGCCGAATCCGCCGTCGTCCTCGCCAAGCACCTGCGCGACCTGCCCGTCGAACGGGCCTTCGCCGCCTACGAGCGCGAACGCCGCTCCCGCGTCGAACGCGTCATCGCCGAAGCCGCCCGCACCAACCGCTCCAAGGCCGCCGGCCCCGTCGCCGCCCGCTTCCGCGACGCCCTCATGCCGTTCTTCATGGCACGCTTCGCCACCCCCGAACGAGCCGCCTGGCAGCACGCCTACACGATCGAGTGGTAATCCTCGCGGTTCGGCCCCGGCCGTGCGACGCTCCGCGTATGAATCCCTCTCCATCCCCTTCGGACCCCGAGTCCGCGCCCGAACCGCTCCCCATCGCACCAGCCACTCCGCCGGTCGACCTCGTCGCACCCGAACCGCCCTCCGGGCCTCCGCCAGCGGCCGTCACGCCGCCCGCCACCACGGTCCGCCGAGACCACCGGCTCGTCTGGACTACCGTCATCGCCGGCGCCGCGTTCTTCCTTGGGCTCGGTGTGGGTCTCGCCGTGGACCGCCCCGGAGGCGGCGGATCGGACCCCCATGCGCTCGAAGCGGCGAAGGAGGAGTGCGCGTCGGGCTCATCCGACGTCCGCATCGGGGACGAGGGGGCCACGCTGGTCATCGACCGGGCCGGAGCAGAAGAGATGCCCGGCGCGACGCTGAGCCAGCTCGACTGCCTGCTCGGCGAACTCGACGTTCCCGACTCAGTGGTCGAGCGGATCCAGAACACCCGCGCCCTCGACGGGTACCAGGAGGCGGACTTCGACGGATACACCGCCTCGTGGACCTTCCACCCCGACGATGGCCTCAACCTGACCATCACGACGGCATGAGCGAAGCGGCCCGCGGCCGAGACCGGCCGCGGGCCCTCGTCGTTCAGTCCTCCACGGCCTCTTCGAGGCGCTGGATGAAGTCGCGCTCGCCCTTGGAGACGGCGACCTTCTTGCTGAAGAAGCCGCCTTCCCTGGAGCGGGAGGCCTCGGCGACCTCGGTGGCGATGCGGACGAGCCAGTCGCCGTAGGCCTCGCGGTCGAGGTCGGAGCGGATGAGGGACACCGCGCGCTCGGTGGTGCCGATGGCGCGGGCGATCGCCTCGTCCGGGTCGGGGAGGCCCTTGCCCTCGGACTCGCCGGTGCCCTCCTCGCGGAGGCGGTTGGCGACGGCGCGCACGAAGTCGTTCTCGTCGCGCTGGGCGTGCTTGAAGACCTTCGCGGCGGCCGTGAGCTCCTTGAGGAAGCGGAGCGCGTTCGGGGCGCCGTCGGCGACGATCGCGCCCTCCATCACCGCCCTGGGGGCGGCGAGGAGGTCGGCGAGGTCGTCGCCCTTGAAGTCGGAGAGGGCAGTCATCGACGCGCTTTCTGTAGGGCCGGAGGCGAACGGACACACCATACCGACCGGTCGCGGCCGGGCTCAGGCGCGTTCGGTCCCGGTGAGCCGGTACGCGTCGTACACGCCGTCGACCTTGCGGATCACCTTGATGATGTGATCGAGGTGCTCCGGCGTCGCCATCTCGAACGTGAAGCGGGACAAGGCGACCCGGTCGCGTGTCGTGGTGACCGTGGCCGACAGGATCGACACCCGCTCGCCCGACAGCACCTGCGTGACGTCGGCGAGGAGACGGTGGCGGTCGAGCGCCTCGACCTGGACCGTGGCCACGAAGGTCGCCTGGTCGTCCTCGTTGGACCAGTGCACCTCCAAGACCCTGTCGGGCTGGAGCTCCACGCGCTCCTCGGCGTTCTCGCAGTCCCTGCGGTGCACCGAGATCACGTGGTAGCGGGTCGCGAAGCCGATGATCGAGTCGCCGGGGATCGGGTTGCAGCAGTGCGCCAGGCGCACCGGCATCTCGCCCTCGTCCATCCCCGCGACCGTGACGGCCGCGTGGATGTCCCCGTGGGCCTCCGGCACGATCCGCGCCGGCTGCGTCGGGGCCGTGGCCTCGGCCATGTCCTCCGTGGCGCCCTCGGCGCCGCCCTGGACCTCCAGGAGCCGCTGCACTACCTGGGTGGGGGAGACGTGGTGCTCGCCCAGGGCCGCGTACAGCGCCTCGACGTCCTTGAGGTTGAGGTCCTTCGCCAGCGACGTCAGGTTGTCGTGCGTGAGCATCCGCTGGAGCGGCAGGCGGCGCTTGCGCATCGCCCGGGTCAGCTCGTCCTTGCCCTGCTCGATCGCCTCTTCGCGGCGCTCGCGCTTGAAGTGCTGCTTGATCTTGGTGCGGGCGCGCGGGCTCTTGACGAACCCGAGCCAGTCCTCGCTCGGCGTCGCGTTCTCGGAGTTGGAGGTGAACACCTCCACCACGTCGCCGTTCGACAGCGTCGACTCCAGCGGCACGATCTTGCCGTTGACCTGCGCGCCGATGCAGCGGTTGCCGACCTCGGTGTGGACGGCGTACGCGAAGTCCACGGGAGTGGAGCCCGCCGGGAGGGCGATGACGTCGCCCTTGGGCGTGAACACGTACGCCTCGGAGGAGGCCAGGTCGAACCGGAGCGCGTCGAGGAACTCCGAGGGATCGGCGGCCTCGCGCTGCCAGTCGAGGAGCTGGCGCAGCCACGCCATGTCGTCGATGTGCGCGGGCGGGCCGGCGACCGTGGAGTTCTTGGTCTCCTTGTACTTCCAGTGCGCCGCGATGCCGTACTCGGCGGTGCGGTGCATCGCCCACGTGCGGATCTGCATCTCGACGGGCTTGCCGTTCGGGCCGATCACCGTGGTGTGCAGCGACTGGTACATGTTGAACTTCGGCATCGCGATGTAGTCCTTGAAGCGCCCCGGCACCGGCTGCCAGTTCGCGTGGATCACACCGAGGGCCGCATAGCAGTCCCGCTCGTTCTCGACGAGGATGCGCAGGCCCACCAGGTCGTAGATGTCGTTGAAGTCGCGGCCGCGCACGATCATCTTCTGGTAGATCGAGTACAGGTGCTTCGGGCGCCCCGACACCTCGGACTTGATGCGCGAGTTCTTCAGGTGGTCCTTGACCTGCGCTATGACCTGCTGGAGGAGCATCTCCCGCTGCGGGGAGTGCTCGGACACCAGCCGCGCGATCTCGGAGTACCGCTTCTTGTACAGCGTCGCGAAGGACAGGTCCTCCAGCTCCCACTTGATGGTGTTCATGCCCAGGCGGTGGGCCAGGGGAGCGAGGATCTCCAGGGTCTCGCGGGCCTTCTGCTCCTGCTTCTCGGGCGGCAGGAACGTCAGGGTGCGCATGTTGTGCAGGCGGTCGGCGAGCTTGATGACGAGCACCCGCGGGTCCTTGGCCATCGCCACGACCATCTTGCGGATCGTCTCGGCCTTCGCCGCGTCGCCCAGTTTCACCTTGTCGAGCTTCGTGACGCCGTCGACCAGGAGCTTGACCTCGCCGCCGAACTCGGCCTCCAGTTCGTCCAGCTCGTAGTCGGTGTCCTCGACGGTGTCGTGCAGCAGGGCCGCCACCAGCGTGTTCGTGTCCATGCCGAGCTCGGCGAGGATCGAGGAGACCGCGAGCGGGTGCGTGATGTACGGGTCCCCGGACTTGCGGAACTGGCCGCTGTGCAGCTCCTCGGCCCGCGTGTACGCCTGCTGGAGCAGCCGCACGTCGGCCCGCGGGTGCGCGGCCCGGTGGGCGGCCACCAGCGGCTCCAGGACCTCCGGGAGCTGCGAGGACTGCCACGGGGCGTTGAAGCGCGCCAGGCGGGCCCGCATGCGCCGTCCCGTGGGCGGCCCTATGGGGGCGCTCGCGGCGGGCGCGGCGTCAGCGGTATTGCCGGACGCGGCTCGCTCGGTCACCACGCACGCCTCCTCGGTCTTCACACGGCTCATCGGCTTCGCAGAACCTCGACAAAAGCTTCGACACCCATCCTAGCCGCGCAGGGCTCCGGCCCGCGCGGAGCGACTCCGAGCCGCTCCGCACTGAGCCGCAGCACACACTCGGCGGGCGCTACATCGCGCCGGCCGCCGCCACCTGCTCCACGAGGTCGAGGCCCGAGGTGATCGTGCCCAGGATCGTGTAGGCGGGCGGGAGCTTGGTGTTCTCGTAGACGATGAAGAACTGGCTGCCGGTGGTGCCGGCGCCCGCGTTCGCCATCGCGATCGTCCCGGCGGGGTAGTTCCCTTCGGCATCGACCGGCAGGTTCTCTTCCTCGTACTGGTAGCCCGGGGAGCCCGCGCCGGCCATCTCCGGGGTGCCGGCCTCGATCGCGGCGCGCGCGTCGGGGTCGCCGCACTGGAGGACCCAGATGCCGTCGGTCGTGAGCCGGTGGCACTGCTGGTCGTCGAAGTAGCCGTCCTGCGCGAGGAACGTGAACGACCCGGCCGTGCAGGGGGCCTCGGCGGTGTAGATGTCCGCGGTGATCACGCCCAGGTTGGTCACGATCGTCATCTCCTGCGTCCCGGAGGCGGGCTGCACCGACTGCGGGGTGGGGCTGACGCCGTCGGCGGAGGTGTACATGCAGTTCTCGACCTCGGTGGCGCTCGGGGTGCTCATCTGGAAGCACTCCAGGTAGACGTCCTGGGCGGGGCGCCCGTCCGTCAGGCCCTCGGTCGCGGTTCCGGTCTCGCCCTCGCCGCTCGGCTCGGCGCCGTCGCAGCGACCCGCAGCGGCCTCGGCCTTGCGGATCACGCCGGCGACCTCGGGGTCGACCGCGTCGATGTCGCCGTCCTCGGGAGCGAAGAATGCAAACGCTCCCCAGACGAGGAGCGCGAGCGCGACCAGGCCGGCGACGCCGCCGACGGCCCAGCCGATGTTGCGCTTGTGTCGCTCTTCCTCGGCCTTGGCGGACATGCGCTGCTGCAACTGCTGCCGGGCGGCCAGGCGCTGGGCTTGTTTCGACGCCACCGTCGGTTCTCCTTCGCGCGGGTGGGGGTGCTGGTTACGACTGGTTGGACTTACGACGTGCTCTCGGAGGGGGTCTCCTCCGCCGGGGCCTCGGAGGTCTCGCCCTCGGCGGGCGCCTCGGTGGACTCCGCGCTCGGGTCGAGCATCGGGTCGGTCACCTCGCCGGTGGGGGTGTCCTCGGGCTCGTCCGTGAAGAACCCGGACTGCCACAGGTATCCCAGCGTGAGCACGGCCGCGATCGCGAGGAGTCCGAACAACGCCTGGAGCTGGCGGCGACGGCGCAGCTTCCCCGCGAGACGCGCGTTCTTCTTCGCGTTCGCGATGCGCTGCTTGCGCCGCTCCATGTGCTTGGACTTGGCGGGCACCTGGCCTCCTCGGTCGACCGGTCGTGTCGAACATCGCAAGTCGTCGATATCAGCTCGCGCGTTCTGGGGGTTACGAGTTCCGCAGTCTAACCGGGTCAAGTCAGACGCGTCACCGCAGGATGCCCCGTGTATCCTGAGGCCGCGACGGAGGGGGAGGCGCGGGTGCTCATCGAGACGCTGGTGGCGGATGCGTTCGGCACGAACTGCTACGTGCTGTCCGCCGGCCCCGGCTCCGAATGCGTGGTCGTCGACCCCGGCATCGGCATCGCCCCCCGCCTTGAGGACCTGCTCGCCGACCGCGGCCTCAAGCCCGTCGCCGTCATCTTGACGCACGGGCACTTGGACCACACTTTCTCGGTCACCCCCGTGTGCGGCGCGAACGACGTCCCCGCGCTCATCCACGCCGACGACGCGCACCTCCTCGCCGATCCGACCAGGGGCTTCGGCGCCAACATGATGTCGCTCGTGGGCACCGGCCTGGAGTGGACCGAGCCCGACGAGGTGCGCGCGCTCGACGACGGCGGCGACTTCGAACTCGCCGGGATGCGCTTCACGGTCGACCACGCCCCCGGCCACACCGCCGGCTCGGCCATGTTCCACACCGCAGGCGACGAGGGCCTGTACACGCTCTCGGGCGACGTGCTCTTCCGCGGCGCCATCGGGCGCACCGACCTGCCGGGCGGCAGCGAGACGGCCATGTGGGACAGCCTGCGGCGCAAGGTCCTCCCGTTGGACGACGCCACGGTCGTCCTCCCCGGGCACGGCCCGAGCACCACGATCGCGGCCGAACGCGCCCGCAATCCGTACCTGAAGCGCGCCGCGGCCCATCATTAGGCCCGCCGCGCCCGTTTTCCGCATTCGCACACTTTTCCGCTAGGAGACCGCCATGTCACGACCCCAGCCGCTCTCGGGCTTCCCCGAACTGCTGCCCCGGCAGCGGATCGTCGAGCAGCAGGTCGTCGACCACCTCCGCCGCGCCTTCGAGCTGCACGGCTTCGCGAACCTCCAGACCCGCGCGGTCGAGCCCATGGACCAGCTCCTGCGCAAGGGCGAGACCTCCAAGGAGGTCTACGTCCTGCGCCGCCTCCAGGCCGACGAGCGCGACACCTCCGACGCCGAGCTGGGCCTGCACTTCGACCTCACCGTGCCCTTCGCGCGGTACGTCCTGGAGAACGCCGGGAAGCTGAACTTCCCGTTCCGCCGCTACCAGATCCAGCCGGTCTGGCGCGGCGAGCGGCCCCAGGGCGGGCGGTACCGCGAGTTCTGGCAGGCCGACATCGACATCGTGGACCAGGGCGAGCTGCCCGCGCACTACGAGGCGGAGGTGGCCCTCGTCGTCGCCGACGCCCTGCGCGGCCTGCCGCTGCCGAAGGTCCGGATGCACGTCAACAACCGCAAGCTCTCCCAGGGCTTCTACCAGGGCCTCGGCATCCGCGACACCGAGGAGGCGCTGCGGATCGTCGACAAGCTCGACAAGATCGGCCCCGAGGCCACCGCGAAACTCCTCATCGACGGCGTGGACGCGACCCCCGAGCAGGCCGACGCGTGCCTCAAGCTCGCCGCGATCAGCGCCGAGGACACCTCGTTCGTCGCGGCCGTCCGCGCCCTCGGCGTCGAGGACCCGCTCCTGGACGAGGGCCTGGAGGAGCTCGCCGCCGTCGTCAGCGCCGTCGCCGCCGAGGCCCCCGGCTTCGTCGTGGCGGACATGAAGATCGCGCGCGGCCTCGACTACTACACCGGCACCGTCTACGAGGTCTTCATCGAAGGCCAGGAGCACCTCGGCTCGGTGTGCTCGGGCGGGCGCTACGACAAGCTCGCCTCCGACGGCAAGAACGCCTACCCGGGCGTGGGCCTGTCCATCGGCGTCTCGCGCCTGCTCGTGCCGCTCCTGAACGCGGGCGCGCTCACCGCCACCCGCGAGGTCCCCACCTGCGTCCTCGTCGCGCTCGCCAACGAGGACGAGCGCCCCGCCGCGAACGCCCTCGCCCAGCGCCTGCGCCGCCGCGACATCGCGACCCAGGTCTCCCCCTCCGCGGCGAAGTTCGGCAAGCAGATCAAGTTCGCCGACAAGCGCGGCATCCCCTTCGTGCTCTTCACCAACGACGACGGCACCCAGATCAAGGACATCCGCTCCGGCGACCAGTCCACCGTCGACCTCGACACCTGGAACCCGCCCGCCGACGACCTCACCCCCCGCATCGTCGCCGAATAGCCACGACGCGAAGGCGGGCGCCCCGAACCGGGGCGCCCGCCTTCATGCTTTCCGGTCTAGTTGTGATGATCGTCGCTTACGAGAATCTTGATCGTGTTACGTGTTTTGCTCTGCTCCAAGCGGTTCGTACCGTTGGGCGGGTGACGACCCACGTACACGACAATCCGATAAAGCTCTGCAAGAACAAGCCGAGCTTCGCCGTCGAACTCGCCCGGGAGATTCTCGACCTCCCGATCCCCGAGCATGACGAAATCCTCCCGTACTCCGAGTCCATGACTGACATCGAAGTCCGAGACCTCAACGCCGACAACGCGGTCGTCTGCCGCAAGGGCGGAGCCGTCCGACTCGGCATCATCGTCGAGATTCAGCGCGGCCAGGACGACCGCAAGCGGTATTCCTGGCCCGCATACCAGGCGAACTTCCGCCACCGGATCGAGGCGCCGGTTCTGCTTATCGTGGTCTGCCCGGTCCCCTCGGTGGCCGCGTGGGCGGCCGAGGCGATCAGCACCGGCCAGCCCGGAAGCGCCTTCCGGATGCTGGTGCTCAGCCGGGCGAACTACCCGCAGCTCCTTGCGAACTCGGGGACCGGTGCCCTCGCCGAGCAGATGGTGCTCGGCACCCTGATCCATGAGCAATCGGACGACATCGAGCGGTTGCTCGCGGCCGCGGAGACGGAACTCGCACCACTCCCCGAGGACATCGCCAAACGCTACACTGAGTACATGTTGGGGCAGCTCAGCGAGCACCCCCGCACGATCCTGGAGGCCCTGATGCAGCAAGAGACGTACCCGTACCAGAGCAAGCTCCTCGCCGACCGCGAGGCCCGAGGCAGGGTCGAGGGCAGGGTTGAAGGCAGGGTTGAAGGCAGGGTTGAAGGCAGAGTCGAGGAGGCCACGGAGATGCTCCTCGACATCATCGAGGCGCGGGCGCTGCGCATCAGCGAGAACGAACGCCGCCGCATCGAGAGCTGCCGCGACCTTGCCCAGCTCCGCGCGTGGGGGAAGCTGGCGGTCACTGCGCGCTCCACCGCCGACATCTTCGGCTGAACCGCAGACAGTGCAACGCAGAGGCGGGCGCCCCGGTCGGGGCGCCCGCCTTTTTCTGGTTTCCTTCGGTGGTCCTAGGCGAGTGCGTTGACGGTGGGCTTGTGGGCGCGGTGGGTGGCGAGGTGCCGGCGGCGGACGGGGAGGCCGAGGGTGGGGTGGGCGACGCTCCAGGCGGCGGCCGTGCAGATGAGCTCCTTGTAGAGGGCGGCGGTGCGGCCGCGGATCGAGGAGTCCTTGGCCTGGTCGTCGCGGGTGACGAACTGGATGAGGCCTTCCTTGCGGCCCAGGCTGACGCACTGCTGGACGTAGTGGAGCGGCGCTGGCTTGGCGCGGCCGCCGGTGAGGCGGGCGGCGATGGTGTCGGCGGCCTGCCAGGCCATCGGGGTGCCTGAGGCGCAGGACATGCGCAGCGGGGCGCCCGCGTCGCCGATGGCGTAGCCGGCGTCGCCGACGGCGTAGACGTCCGGGTGCGAGACCGAGGCCATGTCGCGGTCGACCTCGATCTGGCCGTTCGCGGTGGTCGCGAGGGTCGTGGCGGCCGCGATCGGGTGGACCGCGAAGCCGGTGGCCCACACGGTGACCGCGGCGGGGATCGTCCGCCCCTCGGCGGTGGCGACCGCGTCGGCGCGGACCTCGGCGACGTCGGCGTGCTCGTGGACGGTGATGCCGAGCCGCCCGAAGACCTTCCACAGGTGCTGCCGCGCCTTCGGCGAGACCCAGTCGCCCAGGCCGCCGCGGGCGATCAGCGCGACCTTGAGGTCGGGGCGGGCCTCGGCGAACTCGGTGGCCGCCTCGATGCCGGTGAGGCCGCCGCCGACGACGGTGACGGCGGCGCCGGCGTCGAGCCGGGCGAGGCGCTCGCGGAGTCTGAGGGCGCCGGGGCGGCTCGCGACCTCGTAGGCGTGCTCGGCGACGCCGGGGACGGCCTGGTCGTTCCAGCCGCTGCCGAGGGCGTAGACGAGCGTGTCGTAGGCGAGGCGCTCGGCGCCGTTCGCGTCGAGGATCGCGACGGTCTTGGCGTCGGCGTCGACGGCGGTGACCTTCGCGAGCTTGAGTTCGACGCCGGTCCCGGCGAAGATCTCGGCGAACGGGCGCGGCTTGAGGTCCTGGCCGGCGGCGACCTGGTGCATCCGGACGCGCTCGACGAAGTCGGGCTCGGCGTTGACGAGCGTGATGGCGACGTCGTCGGCGTGGAGGCGGCGGGCCAGGCGGCCGGCGGCGATCGCGCCGGTGTAGCCGGCGCCGAGGACGATGATGCGGTGCTTCATGTTCCTGCTCCTGTCTGATGCGGGTTCGACACTTGAACCGGGCGGCCCGCGGTTTCCTGACACCAGGAGCATGTGAAGCACCTCACATGGCTGTCAGAAGGCGTTGAACAGGGGTTCTCCTCGGTCCTCGCCCGCCCAACGGGCCGTGGCGCGTTCGAGCTTGTCGGGGTTGACCTGGTTGCGGAACGCGGCGATGCCCTCGGCCGTGACCTCCAGGCACAGGATGCCGACCACGCGGCCGTCGAGGGCCGCCACGACGGCCGGGCCGCCGTTCGCCGAGGCGACGTAGACCTCCGGCGAGCCGCCGACCAGGGCGCGCTTGGCCTGGCCGGGCCGGAACAGGCCCCACATGAACTTGGCGACCGCCACGGCGCCCTCGAAGGCCCGGGCGCGGGCGGGGACCTTGCCGCCGCCGTCGCCGACCGCGATGGCGTCGGCGGTGAGCAGCCGCACGAGCGGCTCGGTCTCGCCGCTGGTGGCCGCCGCCAGGAACTCTTCGACGACGCGGCGCGCGGCGGCCTCGTCGATCTCCGTGCGCGCCTTGCCGTCGGCGAGGTGGCGCTTGGCTCGGTGGAGGATCTGCTGGCTGTTCGCCACGGAGATCTCCAGGATGTAGGCGATCTCGGTGTGCGAGTAGTCGAAGGCCGATTTGAGCACGTACACGGCCCGTTCGACCGGGGACAGGCGCTCCATGAGGGTCAGGACGGCGTAGGACACCGACTCGCGCTGCTCGGCGGTGTCGGCCGGGCCGAGCATCGGGTCCCCGGCGAGGAGCGGCTCGGGGAGCCACTGCCCCACATAGCGTTCGCGCCGGGCGCGCGCCGAGGTGACCTCGTTGAGGCACAGGTTGGTGACCACCTTCGTCAGCCACGCCTCGGGCACGTCGATCCGCTCGCGGTCGGCGGCCTGCCAGCGCAGGAAGGCCTCCTGGGCGATGTCCTGGGCCTCCCCGGCGGAGCCGAGCATCCGGTAGGCGACGGCCTCCAGGCGCGGGCGGTGGGCCTCGAACCGGGTGAGGTCGTCCTCGGTGATCAGCATGGGGCCGATCCTAGCTCCCGCCGGGCCGCGTGGACGGTTTACGAAGCGGCCCTACACTTCGCGGACGCAGTAGATCGCGGTGATGGAGTCGATCTCGGGGTCCCAGTCGCGGCCCGCGGCGATCGCGGTGTCGGTGTAGTAGTACTGGGTCCACTCGTAGCCGTCGCAGGCGTCGTTGGCGGCCACCGAGTGCCACTGGTCGGTGGGGTCGGGGTCCTCGGGGTTCTTGGCGATGTGGACGACGTACCAGTAGGCGTCGGCGGCCTCGCAGTCGACGACGTAGAAGCCGGTGGTGACGTTCTCGATGCACTCGCCCTCCTGGGGGACGCGGTACACCGACTCCTCGCCGGTGGTCGCCTCCTCGGTGGACGGTTCGGGTTCGGTCGTCTCCTCGGCCGGTTCGGTGGTCTCCTCGGGGGCCTCGGTCGTGGTCGACTCGGCGACCGGGTCGCCGTCGTCGTCGCCGAGGTTGACGGCCAGGAAGATGCCGCCGGTGGCGATGGCGAGGATGATCACGACGAAGGTGATGATCAAGGGCGCGTTGGAGTTCCCGCGCGGCGGCGGGGGCGCGGCCTGGCCGGGCTGGAAGGCGCCGCCGGGCGGGCCGGCGGGGGGCTGGAACGCGCCGGTCTGCGCGGGGTAGGCCGCGGGGGAGTAGGGCTGTCCGGGCGGGACGCTCCCGGGCTGGACGTTCAGCGGCGGGTTGCCGTAGCCGGTGCCGGGCCCGTACGGGTCGGGGCGGGAGTAGGGGTCGGCGTCGGTCGTGTAGTGCTGCGGCGTGGGCTGCCCGTACCCCTGGGCGGGGTCGTACGGGTTCGGGGGCGGGTAAGCCATGGGGGTCTCCGTCGCGTGGCCGGGCTGGGGGCGTGGTCGGGCGATCAGGTTCCATCATATTGCCTCTCGGCGAACACCGTCCCCTCCAGGAACGCCGAAGGGCCGCCCCGCAGCGGGACGGCCCTTCGGTCGGTGCGCGCTAGTAGTTGCTCGACGCGCAGAGGATGCCGGTCACCGGGTCGGCGTCGGTGTAGCCCGACGGGTCGGTGAGCTGGGTGATGCCCCAGTACCAGTCCTCGGCGCCGCACACGGAGGACGCGGCCTCCATGAGCTCGTCGTCGGTCATGGCCACGGGGGAGTCGATCGGCGAGGTCGCCGTCACCGTGTAGGACGCGGAGGCGCAGTCGGTGACGTACCAGCTGTCGTACGGGTCGTTGAAGCAGTCGCCGACGTCGGGCATCCGGGGCGTGTTGCCCTCGGCGTCCGCCGTGTCGATCGACTCGACGCAGATGAGGTAGTCCAGCTTGCCGCCGGAGGCGTCGACGACGTAGTTGAAGTCCTTCCAGGTCTGGCCGAACTGGAAGCCGAGCACCTCTTCGCCGCAGATCTCGACGATCGGGGCGAGGTCCTCGGGGACGCCCGCGGAGTCGGCGCGGATCTCGTCGACGTCCTCGTTGACGGTGGTCACGGTCCAGAGGGCGTCGGCGGCCCCGCAGTCGACCTTGAGGTCGGCGAGCGGGTCCTCGGACATGCTGAAGGTCATGTCCCACGAGGAGAGGCAGTCGCCCACGGCCACGCCGGCCGAGGTGTCGGTGTCGTCGAGGTCGTCGAGCGCCTGGCCGGCGTCGCCGCCGTTGTTGACGAGCTGGACGAGGAAGTAGATGCCCAGGCCGAGCACGACCAGGACCACCGGGATGAGCTTCCACAGGAGGCCCTTGCCGGTGTCCTTCGCGAACTGGCCGAAGCCGCTGCCGCCGGCGCCGCCCCCGGGGGGCATCGGCGGCGGTGCGCCGTAGGCGCCGCCCGGCTGAGGCGGGTACCCGGGCTGCTGGGGGGCCCCGTATCCGGGCTGCGACGGCTGCCCGTACGGCGAGGGCTGCCCCTGCGGCTGGGGCGAGTATCCGCCCGGCTGCTGCGGCGGGTATCCCGGCTGCTGGGGCTGCTGGCCGTAGCCAGGGGGCGGGGGATAGGTCATTGGTGAATCGCTCCTTGCGAACGTACTCTG
The DNA here is from genome assembly GCF_004912155.1 of Glycomyces paridis. Taxonomy (GTDB): domain Bacteria; phylum Actinomycetota; class Actinomycetes; order Mycobacteriales; family Micromonosporaceae; genus Glycomyces; species Glycomyces paridis. The sequence continues at coordinate 18,438 of NZ_STGX01000023.1, forward strand.
AATCAGGGGGTGCGGGCACGGGGATGGGCGCCGTGCGATATGCGATCACTCTAGCCACCGACCGCCACTGTCATGCGCGGCCCGCCCCCCTGTTACGGGGCCATTGCGAACCGATTGCCGGGATTCTCGGCGGCCCTTGAGAAAAACCGCGCCACCTGCTCGGATCGTAGGACGATGGTGTCCGCCAGATGAGCGATGCATTACACTCGCCTGACACTTTGCATTCTCTCGGGCCGACGTCGTCCCGTTCGAAACACCGCAGTGCTCCGGCGCCCCCACTCGCTGTAGGAGCCCTCGACGACGAAGGAGGCCACGGTTGCGTTCTGCCCTGAACTCTGAGCCCGGTCTTTACCGCCCCGCATGGGAACACGACGCCTGCGGCGTCGCCTTCGTAGCGGACATGCAGGGACGGACCGCCCATGCGGTCATCGAGCGCGGCCTGTCCGCGCTCGTGCGCATGGAGCACCGCGGCGCGACCGCCCCCGACCCCGATTCGGGCGACGGCGCCGGAATCATGCTCCAGATCCCCGACGCCTTCTACCGCGCCGAGGCGGGCTTCGCCCTCCCCGCGGCCGGGCACTACGCCGCCGGACTGGTCTTCACCCCCGAGAGCGACGAGGAGACCGCCCGCGCGCGGTCCATCGTCGAGAAGTACGCCGTCGCCGAGGGCTGCCGCGTGCTCGGCTGGCGCGACGTGCCCACCGACGCCTCCGGGCTCGGCGCCGCCGCGCTCGGCTCCAAGCCGCGCGTCTCCCAGGTCTTCCTCGCCGCCGAGGACGGTCTCGCCGCGGGCCTGGACCTCGACCGCCTCGCCTATGCGGTGCGCAAGCAGGCCGAGCGCGAGATGCGCGAGCGCCACCTCGGCAGCGCCGCGATCGTCAGCCTGTCCTCGCGCACCGTCGTGTACAAGGGCATGCTCACCCCCGCGCAGGTGCCGCAGTTCTACCCCGAGCTGGCCGACGAGCGCCTCACCAGCGCCATCGCCCTGGTCCACTCGCGGTTCTCGACCAACACGTTCCCGTCGTGGCCGCTGGCCCACCCGTTCCGCATGGTCGCGCACAACGGCGAGATCAACACCATCCGCGGCAACCGCAACTGGATGACCGCACGCCAGGCCGAGCTCGCCACCGAGGCCCTGCCCGGGCGCCTGCGCCGGCTCTTCCCGATCAACACGCCCGGCGGCTCCGACTCGCTCAACTTCGACGAGGTCGTCGAGCTGCTGCACCTGGGCGGGCGCAGCCTGCCCCACGCGATGCTCATGATGATGCCCGAGGCCTGGGAGCACAACGCGACCATGGACCCCAAGCGGCGCGACTTCTACCGCTACCACGCCTCCATCATGGAGCCCTGGGACGGCCCCGCCGCCGTCTGCTTCACCGACGGCGTCCAGATCGGCGCGGTCCTCGACCGCAACGGCCTGCGCCCCGCCCGCTGGTGGCGCACCACCGACGACCTCGTCGTGCTCGCCTCCGAGTCCGGCGTGGTCGACATCGAGCCCTCCCAGGTCGCCCAGAAGGGCCGCCTCGAACCGGGCCGCATGTTCCTGGTCGACACCGGCGCCGGCCGCATCCTCGACGACGAGGAGGTCAAGGACTCCCTCGCCAAGGAGCACCCGTACGGCGACTGGCTCCACGCCGGCCTCATCCGCCTCGAAGAGCTGCCCGAGCGCAAGGCCCGCACCTGGGACAGCGAGTCCGTGCGCCGCCGCCAGCTCACCTTCGGGTACACCGACGAGGAGCTGCGCATGTTCCTCGCCCCCATGGCCGCCAAGGGCGAGGAGCCCTTGGTCTCCATGGGCTCCGACACGCCCATCGCCGGGCTCTCCAAGCGCCCCAAGCTCCTGTTCGACTACTTCACGCAGCTGTTCGCGCAGGTCACCAACCCGCCGCTCGACGCCATCCGCGAGAAGCTCGTCACCGCGATCGGCACCACCGTCGGCCCCGAGGGCAACCTCCTCGAACCCGGCCCGCACTCGTGCCGCCAGATCGAGCTCGCCCGCCCGATCCTCTCGAACGTGGAGCTCGCGAAGATCCTCCACATCGACGAGGACGGCGACATGCCCGGCTTCAAGGCCGTGCGCGTCTCCGGGGTCTACAAGGCCCGCCACGGCTCGCGCGGCATGAAGGACCGCCTGGTCGAGATTTGCCGCCACGTCTCCGAGGCCATCGAGGACGGCGTGCGCATCCTCGTGCTCTCCGACCGTGACTCCACCGCCGACCTCGCGCCCATCCCCTCGCTGCTGCTCACGGCTGCCGTGCACCAGCACCTCGTCCGCGAGCAGACCCGCACCAAGGTCGCGCTCCTGGTCGAGACCGGCGACTGCCGCGAGGTCCACCACGCCGCCGTCCTCCTCGGCTACGGCGCCGCCGCGATCAACCCCTACCTCGCGTTCGACTCCGTCGAGGAGCTGAGCGCCCAGGGCGTGGTCGACGCCGAGCCCGCCCAGGCCGTCGAGAACTACATCAACGCGCTGTGCAAGGGCGTCCTCAAGGTCATGTCGAAGATCGGCATCTCCACGATCGCCTCCTACACCGGCGCCCAGATCTTCGAGGCCGTCGGCCTCGACGCCGACTTCGTCGACCGCTACTTCACCGGCACCGACTCCTCCATCGGCGGCATCGGCCTCCAGACCCTCGCCAAAGAGGTCGCCGAGCGCCACCGCGCCGCCTACGAGCGCCCCGTCGACGCCGCCGAGCCGCTGCCCCCGGGCGGCGACTACCAGTGGCGCCGCGAAGGCGAGGTGCACCTGTTCAACCCCGAGACGGTGTTCCTGCTCCAGCACGCCACCCGCTCGGGCCAGTACGACGTGTTCAAGCGCTACACCGAGAAGGTCAACGCGATCGCCGCCGACTCCGGGCTCCTGCGCGGGATGCTCGGCTTCGACGACTCGCGCCCGGCCGTCCCGCTCGACGAGGTCGAGCCCGTCGAGTCCATCGTCACCCGGTTCCACACCGGCGCGATGTCCTACGGCGCGCTCTCCATCGAGTCGCACGAGACCCTCGCGATCGCCATGAACCGCCTCGGCGGCCGCTCCAACTCCGGCGAGGGCGGCGAGGACGTCGAGCGCCTCTACGACCCCGAGCGCCGCTCGGCCATCAAGCAGGTCGCCTCCGGCCGCTTCGGCGTCACCTCCGAGTACCTCGCCACTGCCGACGCCATCCAGATCAAGATGGCCCAGGGCGCCAAGCCCGGCGAGGGCGGGCAGCTCCAGGGCAACAAGGTCCACCCGTGGATCGCCAAGACCCGCAACTCGACCCCCGGCGTGGGCCTCATCAGCCCGCCCCCGCACCACGACATCTACTCCATCGAGGACCTCGCCCAGCTCATCCACGACCTCAAGCACGCCGGCGGCGGCGACGCCGAGGTCCACGTGAAGCTCGTCTCCGAAGTGGGCGTCGGCACCGTCGCCGCGGGCGTCTCCAAGGCCAAGGCCGACACGATCCTCATCTCCGGCTACGACGGCGGCACCGGCGCCTCCCCGGCGAACTCGATCAAGCACGCGGGCACCCCGTGGGAGATCGGACTCGCCGAGGCCCAGCAGACCCTCGTCCGCAACGGCCTGAGGGACCGCGTCCGCCTCGAAGTCGACGGCGCCATGAAGACCGGCCGCGACGTCGTCGTCGCCGCGCTCCTGGGCGCCGAGGGCTACGGCTTCGCCACCGCCCCGCTCGTCGTCGCCGGCTGCGTCATGATGCGCGTGTGCCACCTCGACACCTGTCCCGTCGGCGTCGCCACCCAGGACCCGGTCCTGCGCGAGCGCTACACCGGCGAGCCCGAATTCGTCGAGAACTTCTTCCGCTACATCGCCGAGGAGGTCCGCGAGCACCTCGCCGAACTGGGCTACCGCAGCCTCGACGAGGCCATCGGCGACGTCGAGCGGCTCCGCCAGCTCACCGGCTCGGGCCGCAAGGCCGCCCGCGTCGACCTCGCCAACGTCATCGCCGCGCCCGTCGCCGGACCGCGCGTCCAGGCCACCGTCCAGGACCACGGCGTCCAGGGCACCCTCGGCGCCCGGCTCCTCGACATCGCCCGCCCCGCCCTCGAATCCGGCGAGCGGGTCGAAGCCGACCTGGAGATCCGCAACACCGACCGCTCCGTCGGCGCCCTCCTGGGCGCCGCGGTCTCCCGCGGCCACCGCGACGGCCTGCCCGACGACTCGGTCTGCCTCACCTTCCGCGGCACCGCCGGGCAGTCCTTCGGCGCGTTCCTCACCCGCGGCGCGACCTTCAAGCTCGTCGGCGACGCCAACGACTACGTCGCCAAGGGCCTCTCGGGCGGGCGCATCGCGCTCATGCCCGACGCCGGGGCGCCGTTCAAGGCCGAAGAGAACGTCATCGCGGGCAACACCATCCTGTACGGCGCGACCTCCGGCGAGCTGTACGTGCGCGGGAAGGTCGGCGAGCGCTTCGCCGTCCGCAACTCCGGCGCCGTCGCCGTCGTCGAAGGCGTGGGCGACCACGGCTGCGAGTACATGACCAGCGGCACCGTCCTCGTCCTCGGCCCCACCGGCCGCAACTTCGCCGCCGGCATGTCCGGCGGCACCGCGTACGTGTGGCGCCTGGACGAGTCGCGCACCAACACCGCGCTGGCGGACCTCGACCCGCTGTCGGCCTCCGACATCGACCTGGTCCACTCCCTGCTGCTGCGCCACGGCCGCGCCACCGGGTCGGCGGTCGCCGCCGACCTGCTCGGCAACTGGCCCAAGGCCGCCAGCGGCTTCACGAAGGTCATCCCGCGCGAGTACAAGGCCGTCCTCGCCGCCCAAGCCCGCGACTCGGTCGCGTCCCGCACCCTGGTGCTGACGGAGAAGGAGACCGCCAATGCCTAACCCGAGCGGATTCCTCGAACACGGCCGCGAGGTCCCGAAGAAGCGCCCCGTGCCGGTGCGCCTCCTCGACAACCGCGAGGTCTACACGCGCACCACGAAGGACGTGGTGACGGCGCAGGCGGCGCGCTGCATGGACTGCGGCATCCCGTTCTGCCACAACGGCTGCCCGCTCGGGAACCGCATCCCCGAGTGGAACGACCTGGCCCGCACGGGCCGGTGGGGCGCGGCGATCGAGCAGCTGCACGCGACGAACAACTTCCCGGAGTTCACCGGGCGGCTGTGCCCGGCCCCGTGCGAGGCCGCCTGCGTGCTCGGCATCGGCGACGACCCCGTCACCATCAAGAACATCGAGGTCGAGATCATCGACCGGGCCTTCGACGACGACCTCGTCGAGCCGCGCCCGGCCGAGGACGCCAGCGGCAAGTCGGTCGCGGTGGTCGGCTCGGGCCCGGCGGGCCTGGCCGCCGCCCAGCAGCTCGCCCGCGCGGGCCACGCCGTCACCGTCTACGAGCGCGACGACGCCCCCGGCGGGCTTCTGCGCTACGGCATCCCCGACTTCAAGCTGGAGAAGCACCAGATCGACCGCCGCGTCGAGCAGATGCGCGCCGAGGGCGTCGAGTTCGAGTGCGACGTCAACGTCGGCGTCGACATCACCGCCGAGGACCTGCGCGCGCGGCACGACGCGGTGATCCTCGCCGTGGGCGCCCTGGAGGGCCGCGAGACCGGCCAGCCCGGCCGCGAGCTCGCGGGCATCCACCAGGCCATGGAGCACCTCGTGGGCGCCAACCAGGTCGTGGCGGGCAAGGCCCCGTTCGCGCCGATCGACGCCAAGGGCAAGCACGTGGTCATCATCGGCGGCGGCGACACCGGCGCGGACTGCCTGGGCGTGGCCCACCGGCAGGGCGCGGCCTCGGTCCGCCAGCTCGACCTGTACCCGACCCCGCCCGAGGCGCGCGACGACGGCAGGGACCCGTGGCCGACCTGGCCGGTCATCGTCCGCAACTACCCGGCGCACGAGGAGGGCGGGGAGCGCGACTACGCGTCGGCCGCCGCCGAGTTCATCGGGGACGAGCACGGGCACGTGCGCCAGATGCGCTTCTCCGAGGTCACCGTGGACAAGTCCCAGGGCCGCCGTGACATCGTCCCGGTGCCCGGCACCGAGCGGGTCGTCCCGGCAGACCTGGTGCTCCTGGCGATCGGCTTCGCCGGGACCGAGGACCAGCCGCTGCTGCGCCAGCTCGGCATCGAGCGGACCCGCCGCAGCGTCATCGACTGCGGCGAGGACTGGCAGACGGACGCGCCCGGCGTGTTCGTGGCCGGCGACGCCCACCGGGGCGCCTCGCTCATCGTGTGGGCGATCGCCGAGGGGCGGGCGGCGGCCGCGGCCGCGCACCGCTATCTCGGCGGCCAGACGGCGCTCCCGGCGCCCGTCGGCGCGGGCGCACAGCCGCTCGCCGCATAAAGTGCAATAGGCGGAATCGAGCGGGGTCGATTAATGTTCCCGCTCAATTCCGCCTATGCTTTTCTCGCATTCACCGGCGGTGAATTGCAGCTCTCAACTGCGGTGACCCCCTGAGTGCGAGTAGGCGTCCGATATAAGCTCACAGGGTGACTCGTAGAGCAAAAATCGTTTGCACCATCGGACCGGCGACGGCCACGCCAGAGCGCATGGCCGGCCTGATCGACGCCGGCATGAACGTGGCCCGCATGAACTTCAGCCACGGCGCCCAGGCCGACCACGAGGCCGTCTACCAGATGGTCCGCGAGGCCGCCGAGGCCGCCGGGAAGCCCGTCGCGATCCTCGCCGACATGCAGGGCCCCAAGATCCGCCTCGGCACCTTCGCCAACGGCGTTGAGCAGTGGGACGCGGGCGACCGCGTCAAGATCACCTCCGACGACGTCGAGGGCACCCACGACCGCGTCTCCTGCACCTACAAGAAGCTCCCGGGCGAGGTCTCCAAGGGCGACCGCCTCCTGGTGGACGACGGCAAGCTGGCGCTCGAAGTGCTCGGCGCCGACGACACCGACGTGGAGTGCCTGGTCGTTGAGGGCGGGCAGGTCTCCAACAACAAGGGCCTGTCGCTGCCGAACGTGAACATCTCCGTGCCCGCGCTGTCCGAGAAGGACATCTCGGACATGAAGTTCGCGCTCAACCTCGGCGTCGACCTCATCGCCATGTCGTTCGTGCGCAGCCCCGACGACGTGCGCCTGGGCCACAAGGTCATGGACGAGGTCGGCGTGCGCCGCCCGATCATCGCCAAGATCGAGAAGCCCGAGGCCGTCGCGCGCCTCGAAGCGATCGTCCTGGCCTTCGACGGCGTCATGGTCGCCCGCGGCGACCTCGGCGTCGAGATGCCCCTCGACGAGGTCCCGATCGTGCAGAAGGAGATCGTGCGCCTCTGCCGCGAGAACGCCAAGCCGGTCATCGTCGCGACCCAGATGCTCGACTCCATGATCGAGAACGCCCGGCCCACGCGCGCCGAGGTCTCCGACGTCGCCAACGCCGTCCTCGACGGCACCGACGCCGTGATGCTCTCCGGCGAGACCTCCGTCGGCAAGTACCCGATCGGCACCGTCCGCACCATGGCGAAGATCGTGGAGACCACCGAGGGCGGCCCGATCGACCTGCGGAACCTCGACCACGACCCGCGCACCAAGCCCGGCGCGGTCACCCACGCCGCCGCCGACATCGCCGACGCGATCGGCGCGAAGGCCCTCGCGGCGTTCACGCAGACCGGCGACACCGTCAAGCGCCTCGCCCGGCTCAAGCCGAGCCAGCCGATCATCGGCCTCACCCCCATCGAGAGCGTGCGCAACCAGATGGCGCTGTCGTGGGGCACCGACGCCTACCTCGTCGAGCACGTCGACCACACCGACGCGATGTTCCAGCTGGTCGACAAGACCATGCAGGAGCACCACCTGGCCGCCCCCGGCGACCTCGTGGTCATCGTGGCCGGCACGCCGGCCGGGACGCCCGGGTCGACGAACACCGTCCGGGTCCACCAGATCGGCTCGTAGATGGCGGAGGTCCTCGTGGGTCAGGACGCCGTGGACTCGCTCCTCGGCGTCCTCGACCTGGAGCAGCTCGACACGGGCCTGTACCGCGGCCCCCGCGCCGAGGTCGGGCTCCAGCGGGTCTTCGGCGGCCAGGTCGCCGGGCAGGCCCTCGTCGCCGCCGGGCGCACCGTCCCCGGCGACCGGCGCGTCCACTCGCTCCACGGCTACTTCGTGCGCCCGGGCGACTCGACCAAGCCGATCCTCTACCAGGTGGAGCACATCCGCGACGGACGCTCCTTCTCCGTACGCCGTACGGTGGCGTTGCAGGGCGGGCAGACGATCTTCTTCATGTCCGCCTCCTTCCACACCGGCGAGCCCGGCCTGGAGCACGCCGACCCGGCCCCCGCCGACCTGCCCTCCCCTGAGTCGATCCCTCCGCTGGGGGAGCAGCTCAAGGCCCACCCGGACCGGCTCGGCATGTGGGCGCGCGTGCCCCGCCCGATCGACGTCCGCTACATCGGCGGATCGGGCTTCTCGGCCTCCGGCGAGCGCCCGGCGCTGGAGCACCAGCGCGTCTGGATGAAGGCCGACGGGAAGCTCCCCGACGACCCGCTCATCCACGTGTGCGTCCTCACCTACGCCTCTGACCTGACGCTCCTGGACTCCGTCCTCAGCCGCCACGGCGCGGTCTGGGGCAACGGCGGCTACCTGGGGACGAGCCTCGACCACGCACTGTGGTTCCACCGGCCCTTCCGGTTCGACGACTGGATCCTCTACGACTCGGTCTCGCCCACCGCCGCCGACGGCCGCGGCCTCGCCCAGGGCCGCTTCTTCGACGCCCAGGGCCAGCACATCGCCACCGCGACCCAGGAGGGCCTGCTCCGGCGGACCCCCGACGACCCGCCCGGCATCCCCTGAAGGGGCCGTGACCGCTTCGCGACGGGCGGTCCGCGACGCGCGGACCGCCCCACCGCGACGGCGGTCACGCGTGCGGCGACAGTAAGCTTGAGCGAGTTCGGCAGGCGATGCCGGGGCAACCCATCCCCCCGCGCACCCTGTCCGGCGGCGACTCCCGCACGCCAGGTGAGCGCGCCGCGTCCTGCGAGCGACTTCGGAGATCCTCCAGCCATGCGTCCGACAGCAACGACACCGGCGACGACCGCCGGGACCGCCCCCGCGGCGACCCGCGAGCGCCCCGGCCACTGGCGCCCCGACATCGAGGGCCTGCGCGCCGTCGCCGTCGGCGTCGTCATCGCCGCGCACATCGGCTTCCCCTACAGCGCGGGCGGCTTCGTCGGCGTCGACGTCTTCTTCGTCATCTCCGGGTTCCTCATCACCTCGCTGCTGCTGCGCGAGATCGACCGCACCGGCAAGGTCTCCCTGACCGGCTTCTACGCCCGCCGCGCCGTGCGGCTCCTGCCCGCCGCCGCCACCGTCATGCTCGCGACGCTCGTCGCCGCCTGGGTCTGGCTCCCGCGCACCCGCCTGGGCGACATCGCCGCCGACGCGGCCGCCGCCTCGCTCAACGTCATCAACATCCGCCTCGCGTACGTCAGCACCGACTACTTCAACGCCGACGCCCCGCCCTCGCCGCTCCAGCACTTCTGGTCCCTCGCGGTCGAAGAGCAGTTCTACCTCGCGTGGCCGCTCATCCTCATCGCCGTCGCCTTCCTCACCGCGCGCCTGTACCGCGGCGAGTTCGTGCCCAAGGCCCAGATCCGCACCCGGCGCCTCGGCGCCGTCGCGACCCTCCTCGTCCTCGTCGCCGCCGGCTCGTTCGCCTTGAGCGCCACCCAGACCGCCACCGACCCGACCTGGTCCTACTTCGGCATCCACACCCGCGCCTGGGAACTCGCCGTCGGCGCGCTCATCGCCGTGGGCGCCGCCCGCCTGCGGCGCACGCCCGCGCCGCTGGCCGCGATCGCCTCCTGGGCCGGCCTGGCGCTCATCGTCGCCTCCGTGTTCGTCCTTGACGAGAACAGCGTCTTCCCCGGCTACGCCGCGGCCCTGCCGGTGGCCGGCTCGGCGCTCGTCATCGCCGCCGGGTGCGCGCCCCACCGCGGCGGCGCCGGGATGCTGCTGGGGATCGCCCCGGCGCAGTACATCGGCAAGATCTCCTACGGCCTGTACCTGTGGCACTGGCCGGTCCTGCTCATCGCCCCCGCGGTGCTCGGCATGGAGGAGCCGCAGCTGCGCTACCGGATCGGCTTCATGGTCGCGGCGTTCCTGCTCAGCGTCGCCACGTTCCACCTCGTGGAGAACCCGGTCCGCACCCGCAGGCCGCTCGTCCAGATCCCCTCGCGGGCGCTGGCGCTCGGCGGGGCGCTCATGGTGTGCACGCTCGCGGCCTCGTTCGTGGCGGTGCTCCAGCCCGCGCAGGTCACCGACGGCGAGGCGGCCGAGGAGGTCAGCGGCGCCGGCGCGACCGTCTGGCAGCTCATCGACGAGTCGGTGGGCGTCGACGCCGTCCCGGCGAACCTCGACCCTTCCCTGGACGAGGCCCCCGAGGACGTGCCCTCCTACTACGCCGAGAACTGCTTCACCGGCCAGGAGAACACGACGGTCAAGGACCACTGCTGGTTCGGCGACCCCGAAGGCGAGAAGGACCTGATCCTGTTCGGCGACTCACATGCGGCACAGTGGTTCCCGCCGCTCAACGAGCTCGCGGAGGCCTCGGGCTGGCGGATGCTGGTGCTCACCAAGTCGGGCTGCTCGATCCCCGACGTCAGCGAGTACAGCGGCACGCTCGACCGCGAGTACACCGAGTGCGCCCAGTGGCGCGACGCGGCCCTGGACCACATGGCCGAACTCGCCCCGGACATGATCGTCGCCACCTCCTCCGACAAGAAGAAGGTCCTCGAGGACGACCCCGACACCGCGTGGGTCGAGGGCTGGGAGACCTCCCTCGACCGCCTCCACGAGGCCTCCGACGAGGTCTACATCCTCGCCGACACGCCGTGGGCGGCCGGGAACGTCCCCGACTGCCTCGCGTCGAACCCCGACGACGCCTCGGCGTGCGTCAACACGCTCGACGCGGGCATCTCCCACCCCGAGCGCCGCGAGGGCGCCCTGGAGGCGGCGGCCGAGTCCGGCGCCACCGTGGTCGACCCCGTCCCCTGGATCTGCGACATGGAGGCCGGGAAGTGCCCCGTCGTGGTCGGCAACCTGCTGGTGTACCGCGACGACAGCCACCTGACGGCGACCTTCGCCTCCCACCTCGCCCCGCAGCTGGCCGCCGCGATCCCCCTCCAAGGCAACCCTTCCGGTGAAACCGCAGAAGCCGGGTGATACACACATATGAGGAGAATTTCACCCGTTAGGATGTGAAAGGACCCGCTCGACCGACGGTGTTATCGTCGGGAACCGCCCCCCGAGTGCCCGAAGTCAGCTCCAGGCCGCCCACCTGGAGGAACAAGTGCCCGACGATCCGTTCGGAGACCGACACCTATGCGTCTGACCAACGCACCACAACTGAAACGACCACCCCAGGACGAACCGCCGGAGGCCCTGGCGCGCCCCTCGCACTGGCGTCCCGACATCGAGGGCCTGCGCGCCGTCGCCGTCGGCGCCGTCATCGCCGCGCACATCGGGTTCTTCTACTCCGAGGGCGGTTTCATCGGGGTCGACGTCTTCTTCGTCATCTCCGGGTTCCTCATCACCTCGCTGCTGCTGCGCGAGATCGACCGCACCGGACGCGTCTCGCTCGCCGGGTTCTACGCCCGCCGCGCCGTGCGCCTGCTCCCGGCCGCCGTCCTCGTCCTGCTGGCGACCCTCGCCGCCTCCTGGATCTGGCTGCCGCCGACCAGGATGCGCGAACTCGCCGCCGACGCGGCCAGCGCCGCGCTCAACGTCGTCAACATCCGACTGGCGATGACCGGCACCGAGTACCTCAACGCCGAGGACCCGCCCTCGCCGCTCCAGCACTTCTGGTCCCTCGCCGTCGAGGAGCAGTACTACCTCGCGTGGCCGCTGCTGCTGCTCGCGATCGCCTTGGTGGCGAAGCGGATCTGGGGCGGGCGCTTCGCCCGGCGCGGGCACTTCCACCGCCGCCGCATGACCGCGATCGCGGCCGTCCTCGTGTTCATCGCCCTCGCCTCGTTCGCCCTCAGCGTCACGCAGTCCGCAGTGGACCCGATCTGGGCCTACTTCGGCATCCACACGCGGGCATGGGAACTCGCGGCCGGAGCGCTCGTCGCCGTCGCCGCCTCCCGGCTGCGCCGCGTCCCCAGGTGGGCCGCCGCGCTCGCCTCGTGGACGGGCCTGGGCCTCATCGTCGCCTCGGTGTTCGTCCTGGACGAGCGGACCGTGTTCCCCGGGTACGCCGCTGCCCTGCCGGTCGCCGGCACCGCGATGGTCATCGCCGCGGGCTGCGCCCCCGACCGCTTCGGCGCCACGCTGCTGCTGCGCCAGGCCCCGTTCCAGTACATCGGGAAGATCTCGTACGGCCTGTACCTGTGGCACTGGCCGCTGGTCATGATCGGCCCGGCGATCCTCGGGATCGAGGAGCCGCGCCTGCGCGACTACCTGCTGCTCATGGCCGCGGCGTTCGTCCTCGCCGTCGCCTCCTTCCACCTGGTGGAGAACCCGATCCGCACCCGCAAGCCCTTGGTGCTGGTGCCCTCGCGGGCGCTCGCCATGGGCGGGGCGCTGTTGACGACCGCGCTCACCGTCTCGCTCATGCTCGTCATGGCGCCCATGCCGACCGAGACGAACGAGGAGGCCGCCGAGGTCACCGGGAACGACACCACCGTGTGGGAGCTGCTCGACGAGTCCTCCGACGTGGACATGGTCCCTGCGAACCTCACGCCCGCGCTCGACGAGGCCTTCGACGACCAGCCCACGCTCTACGACGACGGCTGCGTCCTCGAACGCGACGTCACCGAGGTCGACGAGGACGACTGCTGGTACGGCGACCCGCAGGGGGACAAGACCCTCGTGCTCATGGGCGACTCCCATGCGGCGCAGTGGTTCCCCGCGCTCAACCAGCTCGCCGAGGCCTCCGGCTGGAAGCTGCTCGCCCTGACCAAGGCCAACTGCTCCCTCCCCGACGTCGAAGAGCTCGACTGGAAGCTGGAGCGTCGCTACACCGAATGCGAGGACTGGAAGGAGAACGCCTTCGACCTCCTCGCCGACCTCGAGCCCGACGCGGTCGTGGCCTCGGCCTACGACCACAAGGAGGTCATGGCCGACGACCCCGAGCAGGCCTGGGAGGACGGCTGGGTGACCAGCGTCGAGCGCCTGGACGAGGTCGCCGACCGGGTGTACTACATGGCCGACTCGACCGACCTCATCGACGACGTCCCCGACTGCCTCGCGCAGAACCCCGAGGACGCCAGCGTGTGCGTCGGCGACATGGAGAAGGCCATCGTGCTCCCGAAGGAGGAGCGACAGTCCCTCATGGACGCCGTCGCCGACGCGGGCGCCGAGGTCGTCGACCCCATTCCGTGGCTGTGCGACATCGACCAGGGCACCTGCCCGGTCGTGATCGGCAACATCCTCGTCTACCGCGACTCCAACCACCTCTCGGCCCGCTTCGTCGCCGAACTCGCCCCGCAGATCGCCGTCGCGATCCCGTTGGAGGCGGCGGAGGCCGACACCGAGTAGTCCCGGGACACACCACAACCCACCGAGGTGGGCCCGCATTCCGACCGGAATGTAGGCTCACCTCGGATTCATATGCGGGACAAAAGGAGTCGTCCGGATGGAACGCGTCGCACCCTGGCTCAAGGCCGTCAACACCGTCCTCACCCCCGCGATCGCCGGGCGCCGCAAGAAGGTCGACCGCCTCCTCGACCGCGCCGTGCGCGAGGCCGAGCACCGCACCGGCTCCACCGCCCACGGCGACGAGGAGTTCATCGAGGACATGCGGGTCCTCCTCACCGGGTACGCCGACGTCCACGGCCTCACCGTCACCGGCTGGGTCGGCGGCCTCCAGGAGGTCACCGACCGCATCGAGAGCCGCCTGCGCATCCGCAAGCTCCACGCCATCAGCCCCGAGATCGCCGACGAGCACATCGCCCGGCCCGTGATCGTCACCGGCGTCCCCCGCACCGGCACCGCCGTCCTCCAGCGCCTCCTCGCCGCCTCCGGCGGCCACCGCGCGCCCCTCATGCGCGAACTCATGCACCCCGACCTCGACGGCGCCCCCGCCGACCCCCGCCGCCGCGCCGAACGCACCGTCGAGGCCGTCCGCAAGGCCGTCCCCACCTTCGGCGACGTCTACGACATGCACCCCGACAAGCCCGACTCGTGCGTGTGGGTCCTCCCGCACAGCGTCAACCACCTCGTGCGCGCCCACCCGCCCGGGTACGTCCAGTGGATGCTCGACCGCGACTGCACCCGCGACTACCGCTACCTCAAGCAGACCCTCCAGGTCCTCCAGCACGGGCGCCCGCGGCGCCGCTGGATCCTGCGCGCCCCCGCCCACCTGTGGCACCTCGACGCGCTCCTCAAGGCCTTCCCCGACGCGCAGCTCGTGTGGACCCACCGCGACCCCGCGACCGCGCTCGCGTCCCTGTGCTCGATGAGCGAGACCGCCACCGCCCTCATCGCCGGCGAGGCCGACCCCCACGAGATCGGCCGGAACTGGCTCGGGCTCCTGTCCACCGGCATCGACCGCGCCCGCGCCCAGCGCGCCCGCATCCACCCCTCCGCGGTCGTCGACGTCCCCTACCGCCACCTCACCGGCGAGGCCCGGCAGCGCCTCCCCGAACTGTTCGAGCGCCTCGGCGCCCCCTGGGGCGCGAACGAGCGGGCCGCCCTCGACGCCGCGCTGGCCGACCGGGGGAGCCCGCACACGTACGACCTGGCCCGGTACGGGCTCACCGAAGGCGAGGTCGACCGGGTCCTGGCCGATTACCGGCGCGAGTTCGCGGACTGCCTCTAGAGGTCGAGCGCGAAGCCCCACAGGAGCACGTCGGGCACGGGGGACCAGTCCAGGCGCGGTGCGCGCTCGAACCCGAGGCGCTCGTAGATCCGGTGCGCCCCGGTCATCTCCCGCAGGGAGCACAGGACGACCCGCTTGACGCCAGGATCGGCCCGCGAGAGATCGACGCACGCGGCGGCCAGCGCCGAGCCGACGCCGCGGCCTTGCGCGGCGGGGTCGACCGCGAGCATCCGGATCTCGGACTCGCCGGGGCCCGCCAGCTCGGCCATCGCCGAGCCGGGGAACGCGAGGGTGACGCCGCCGAGCAGGGCGCCGCCGGTGGCACTGTCGTTCGGGGCGCTGGCTTCGGCGGCGACGAGCACGAGCGCCTCGGCGGCCCGGTGGGCGACGTCCCGCAGGCGCGGCGTGTACGGATCGTCGAGGCCTTTGAGGAGCAGGCCGCCTTCGAGGTAGGAGCGCACGGACACCTCGCCGAGCGCCTCGTGCTCGGCGGGGAGGATCGGCCGGATCGCGTAGTCGCTGGAGTTCACCCCGGAATGCTGCCACGCGTGCGGGCCCGCCGCCACCGTCCGCCGCCGCCCCGGCGGTGAAGGGCGGCAGGGGAACGGCGGTCGGCCACCGTGCGCGCATGCATCGTCTAGGATCGATGTCACACCTCACAGCGTCGTGATTCCCTGCCCCCCAGGCCACCTCGAAGGGAACCCCCATGTCCCCAGCAACGGCCGAGGACGACTTCCTGAAGGTCAAGGCCCTCCTCGCTCCGCCCGCGTCGTCGGCCGAGCATGTGCTCCGGCTCTCCGAGGGCGCCCCCGCCGACCGGCTCGAGCGCATCCGCGACGCGCTCGTCGACCGCGCCCCGTTCGCACTCGTCGACTGCGCCGACTACGCGCCCGAGTCGCTGCCGAAGCTCCTCGCCGAGGTCAAGACCAGGCTCGCCCGCCCCTGCGCCCACTACCCGCGGCTGCTGTTCCGGCGCTTGGAGGTCGGGCTCACCGTCATCGCGAACCCGATCGGCAACGACATCGAGATCGCCTACTCGCGCGCGTTCAAGGACGCGGCGAAGAAGATCATCGCCCCGCCCCCGCTGGGGAACGAGCAGGCCGGTGGCCTGGTCGCGCTCCTGGCGCAGATCGGCCCGCAGATCGCGCTCGCAGGCGCGGTGGCGGCCTCGGTCGTCCAGCGCCGCTACCCCTCCCTCTACGAGTTCTACAAGTGGTACGGCCACCGCGACCGCGGCGAGCGGCACATGCCCGAGACGCTCCTGGGCGAGCTCAACAACTGGGCCCACCCGCCCGGCGAGCACGCCGTCCCCGACCGGGCCCAGCGCGACCGCCTCCTCATCGAGGCGCTCCTGGCCGACCTGCGCCACGCCTACGGGCGCGGGCGCCTCGCCGGCCGCAACTGGTACCGCGCCGTCGTCCTGCTGCGCCGCTCCGACGGCGAGACCGGCCGCCTCCTCCTGGAACAGCTCGAACAGGTCCTGCGCGAACTGCGCGGCGCCCAGATCCCGCCGCCGCCGGTCCTGGTGGTCGCCGACCGACGGAGCGCCGCATGAGCACCGACCAGCTGACCCTGCGCCCCAGCGAAGGCGCCATGACCTGGGTCCGGCGCCGCCGCCGCAGCCGCCGGACCGCCCTCGCGGCGGCCGTCGCGGTCCTCGCGGGCGCAGCCGTCTACTTCGGACCGATCCTGTACGGCCGGTGGCAGTGCGGCGGCATCGGCGAGGACATCCGCCTCATGGACGACGAGTGCATCGGCGTCACCGACGGGTCCTTCGTCTTCCAGGACCAGTTCACCGAGGTCCAGGAGAACATCAAGGCCGAGAACGACTGGGCCGCCGAGCAGGCCCGGAAGGAAGGCCTGCCGGTCGTCAAGATCGCCCTCCTCACCACCCTCACCACCACCGACGACAGCGCCATGAGCGCCGACAAGATCCAGAGCGCCCTCGAAGGCGCCTACGTCGCCCTCCACCGCGCCAACCGCACCCAGGAGCTCGGCGACCGCGTCCGGTACGTCCAGCTCCACCTCGCCAACGAAGGCGCCCGCCAGACCCACTGGGAAGCGGTCGTCGGCGACCTCGAAGGGATGCTCGACGACGAGGTGCCCCTCGTCGCCGTCATGGGCCAGGGCGTCAGCAGCGACAACACCGTCGCCGCCGCCGAACGCCTCGCCGCCGCGGGCATCCCCATGGTCACCGGCGTCACCACCGCCGACGGCATCGACCACGACGCCGTCGACGGCCTCATCCGCTCGGCCCCCAGCAACACCGACTTCGCCGTCGCCCTCCACCGGTACATGGAGTCGCGGCCCGAACTCGAAAGCGCCGTCCTCGTCTACGACAGCACCGCCCAGGACCGGTACACCACCACCCTGCGCACCGCCTACGAAGCCGAACTCGGCGACTACATCAGCGGCTCCCACCAGCCGTTCCCCGGACGCTCCATCGAGACCGGCGGACCCGAGGTCTTCGACCCCATCACCCGCAACATCTGCGCCGCCGAACCCGACACGGTCCTGTTCGCCGGGCGCGAACCCGACCTCAAGGTCTTCCTCGAAGCACTCAGCGTCCGCGCCTGCCTCGACCGCCACCTCACCGTCCTCTTCGGCGTCACCGGCACCGACATGCAGCGCGAGGACGAGATCGCCGAATGGACCTCGGCGGGGAACTTCGAAGTCCTCTACGCCGCCGGAGCCGACCCCGGCTGGGCCACCGGCGCCGCCCCCGCACCCGAGGGCTTCGCGGCCTTCCAGTCCTACTTCACCGCGCTGGTCGACAGCGACCCCGAGGCCCTCGCCGACGGCTACGCCGTGACCTACCACGACGCGCTGGCGACGGCGATCAGCGCCGTGCGCATCACCAACCCGTGGGAGGTCGAGGCCCCGGCCGCCGTCGACGTGCGCGAACACCTCCTGCTCCTCAACAGCGAACAGGTCGTACGCGGCGCCAGCGGCACACTGAGCTTCGCCGACAACCGCGGCGGCAACCCCGGCGGCAAATGGGTGCCGGTCGTCCCGCTGCCCTACCCCGACGACCCCGAAGCACTGCCGGACCTCGACACCTACATCACCCCGAGCCAGTGACGGCACGGGAGTAGACCGCGACGGGACGGGTACCCCCTCACCGCAGGACCTTCAGCGAGAGGAGGGGGCGCATGGGCGCTTTCGACAAGGCGAAGGACAAGGCCGAGCAGCTCAAGGGCAAGGCCAAGGAGAAGCTCGGCGACGCGACCGACAACGAGAGCCTCGAGAACGAGGGCCGTCGCGACGAACTCAAGGGGAAGGCCAAGGAGGAGTTCCACGACCTCCGAGAGAAGGGCGAGGACAAACTCCACGACGCCAAGGAACGCCTCACCGACTCCGGGGAGGACGGCGACCGGCGCTGACCGGGAGCATGGGAGGGGCCGGGCCGCGATGCGGCCCGGCCCCTCCCACGCCCTGACACGGCGGGCCTCACCCCTCCACGGGCTTGAACACCGACGTGAACACCACCGTGTCCGCCGGGAACCGCTCCGCCGCGAACGCCTCCATCTCCGGCGTCACCAGCAGCGCGTCCACCAGCGCCACACCGTGGTCCACGTCGGCCCAGCCCCCGAACACCACCGCCGGGAACGCCGCCGCCACCTCGTCGGCGATCGCCTGGAGCTCCGCCTCGCCCAGCTCCTCCGCCGGGTCGCCGAACTCCGGATCGGCGTACGCCAGCTCCGGATAATCCGACAGGTCCACCTCGTCCAACGGCACCGCCGCCTCCGACAGCACCAGCGACTCCCCGTCGAACACCCCCGTCACCAGGTACGCGCCCCACCGCACCCCCGAAGCCTCCTCATGAGCCACCGACTCCCAGTCCCACCCGGACACCGGCAGCCCGCCGCACTGCGGCGGATACGACTCCGCCACCGCCCCGCACAACTCCGGCGACCCCTCCGGATCGTCCTGGAGCACCGTCAAAGCACCCCGGTACACCGTCCCGTCCCCCGAACCCGTCGGCGACCCGTCCGAACACGTCCTCCCCGTATCGCACGCCGCGTCACCCGACCCGCCGTCACCCGAACCCCGACCGCACCCCGCCAGCGCCAGCACCGCCGCGAACACGGCGACGCCTCGCAATGCCATTCGTCCCCTCATGCCCCTTCGACGCCCCTCCCCGACCCCCGGTTCCCAGTCGAATAACGGATAACCGAAAACGCACCCCGATGCTAGGTTTGGCCCGGCGCCAAGAGCGCCCTCCGGCCGGCGCCGACCGCCGAACCGCCCGCGGCGAGTACCCCCGCACGCCGCCGCCCACCATGAGGAGCCTCCGCCCATGAGCGAGCGATTCCACACCCGTGCCGCGATCGCCGCAGGCATCACCGTCCTGTGCTGGGCCTCGGCCTTCGTCTCCATCCGCGACGCCGGACGCCACCTCGACCCCGGACCGCTCACCCTCGGCCGCGCCGGCGTCGCCGCCGTCGTCCTCCTCGCCGTCTGGGCCGTACGACGCGAAGGCCTCCCCTCCAAACGAGCCTGGCCCGGCATCGCCACCTCCGGCGTCCTCTGGTTCGGCGTCTACATGATCGCCCTCAACTGGGGCGAACAGCTCGTCGACGCCGGCACCGCCGCCCTCATCGTCAACATCGGACCCATCCTCATCGCCCTCCTCGGCGGCTGGGTCCTCAAGGAGGGCTTCCCGCCCCGCCTCTTCCTCGGCATCGCCGTCTCCTTCGCCGGCGTCGCCGTCGTCAGCCTCTCCATGTCCCAGCACGGCGCCGCCTCCGTCGCCGGCGTCCTGCTCTGCCTCGTCTCCGCGATCACCTACGCGATCAGCGTCGTGGTCCAGAAGCCGACCCTCCAGCACTGCAGCTCCCTCCAGTTCACCGCGTTCGGCAACGCCATCGCCGCCGTCCTGTGCCTGCCCTTCGCGCCCCTGCTGTTCTCCCAGCTCGACGCCGCCCCGGCCTCGGCGACCCTCCACGTCCTCTACCTCGGACTGTTCCCCACCGCGCTGGCCTTCCTCACCTGGGGCTACGCCCTCAGGTTCACCACCGCCGGGAAACTCGGCGCCACGACCTACGTCGTCCCCGCGATCGTGGTCGTCCTCTCCTGGCTGCTCCTCGGCGAGATCCCGACCTGGCTCACCCTCGCCGGCGGCGCACTCGCCCTCATCGGCGTCGCCATCTCCCGCTCGCGGGCCCGCAAGAGCGCGCCCCCCGTCGAGGCCACCGACGCGGCCGCCCCCGCCGAACGGACCTGACTCAGGGCGCCAGACGCTCGGCCAGGCGGTCGAGGCGGGCTTTCCACGCCGCCTTGGCCGCCGTCACCTCCTCAGGGGAGCCCAACCGCTCCACCTGAACCTGCACGGCGGTCTTCGCCTCGCCCTTCGCGACGAGGTTCGCCTGCACGCGCGTGCCGTCCGAGGCGTCGAACCTGATCGACTTCGGCGGGGCCGCGCTGCGCTGCGTCAGTTCGAGGTCGCCGAGCCACCCGGCCTGCTCCTCGGGGTCGGCGAGCTGCTCGAAGGCCGCCCCGATCGCGACCGGGACGGTCTTGGAGGCGCTGGCCGAGAAGGTGCCGTCGGGGCGCTGGCCGGGTTCGCGCAGGCCGCGCTCCTGCTCGTAGCCGATGGTGATGGACTGCGCCCACCAGCCGTCGAGCTCGAACTCGGCGACCAGCAGGCGCGCGATGGCGGCGTGGTCGAGTTTCGCCGCGTCCCGCTCGTCGAGGAGGCCGAGCCAGGTCCGCCAGTCCGCCCCGGTCGCCTCGATGAGGGCCTGGTCGGACATGGTCTGACGGCGCGGCGCCGTGGGTGCACCCATGACTCCAGGGTAGGGGAGGGGCGCGGCGCCAGTGTCCGTTTCACGACAGGCGTTTTCAGACCCGTTGCGCCCCAACGCACCTGAAAGCCCACGCGGTGGTCCTCCCGCCGCTTTCAGGCGATTTGCGGCAGTCGCGGCCGGATCGGGCCTTACAGTTCCTCCTCGTACCCGACTCGGAACGGAGCCCGCATGATCCCTGCCCGCCCGATTGCGGCGGCACTCGCCGCCGCCCTCGTCCTCCTGCCCGCCGCGGCGGCCCAGGCCGCACCGGAACCGCCCCCGTACGTCGCCCTCGGCGACTCGTACTCCTCGGGCACCGGCGCCGGACGGTACGCCGACGACGACTGCCTGCGCTCGGACCTGGCCTATCCGCGGCTCCTGGCGAACAGCCTCGGGGTGCCGCTCGCCCACCAGGCCTGCTCGGGCGCCACGAGCGCCGACCTCCTCGCGCGGCAGCTCGACCCGCTCGGCGAGGACACCGAACTGGTGACGATCACGATTGGCGGCAACGACATCGGCTGGGCCGAGGCGATCAAGGCGTGCATCACGCCCTTCACGAAGTGCACCGACGACATCGAAGAGGCCGAAGCCCGGATCGTCGAGGAGCTGCCGGGCCTGCTCGACGGCGTCTACGGCGCGGTGCGCGACCGGGCGCCGGGAGCCGACGTCTACGTCCTGGGCTACCCGCGCCTGTTCAACGAGCGGGACGAGTGCGACGCCTTCGGGCAGACGAGCCTGGCCGAGCAGCGGCTCATGAACGGGGCGGCCGACCTGCTCGCGTCGGTGATCGAGGAGTCCGCCGCCGCGCACGGGTTCTTCTACGTGGACGTGCGGTCGGCCTTCGAGGGCCACGCGGTGTGCGACGAGGTCGCCTACCTCCACGGCCTGCGCTACCCGGCCGCGGAGTCCTACCACCCGAACGCGCTGGGGCACGCGAACGCGTACTTCCCGGCGATCGCCGGCGTGCTCTGAAGTGGACCAGGGCCCGGCGGCGACGCCGGGCCCTTCCGGCTATTGCCAGCGGTCGGGCAGTGCCGCGAAGCCCGGGTCGACCACCGCGTAGCGGCCGACGTTCCACGTCCAGGCGCGCACCCGCGTGAGCGGGTGGTCGGGGAACTGGGCGTCGAAGGCCGGGTCGTCGCCGCGGTGGAACGGCAGCTTCGTCCGCAGCTGCGGGTCGAACGGGTGGGGCATGACCCAGTTGTCGAAGCCCAACTGCGCCATGAGGGTCGCCTCGCGCAGCCCCGACATGCCGTGCTCGGCGGCCATGTACATCAGCTGCGCGTAGTTCGGGGCCTTCGCGAGCGTGAAGGAGGCGAGGAACCTCTGGCCGCTCTGCGCGTGGTTGTTGGGCACCTTGATGAGCTGGCGCACGGCGGTGACCCCGCCGAGGTTGGCGAGGTCGACCTCGATGAGACATCCGGCCTCGGCGTACATCCCGGCGAATCCGCGCCGCAGGGCGTGCTGGTCATGTAGCCATTCGACCGGGAAGGGGGTCCCCTCCACGACTTTGACGACGGCGACGTCGCCGGTCCGCGGGTCGGTCCAGGTGGACGAGTCCTGTTGCTGGAGACCGGCAGTGTTGAAGGAGATGACCATGGGGAGAGATTAACCTGCCTCATGTTCACATTCGAGACTGGACGGACGCCCTCCCGCCTTCCGAACCTCCGTCTCTTATAGACCAATTGTGACGCCTCAGGCCTGCAATGCCAGCGCCAGCGGATGCACCGACGACGCCCCCGCCTCGCGCAGCCGCATGGCCGCCACGGTCGCCGACCAGCCGCTGTCGCGCACGTCGTCCACCAGCAGCACACCGGTCCCCGGGACCGGGAAGTCCACGGTGAACGCGTCGAGGACCTGCTGGAGGCGCTGCGCGCTGTTCGCCCGCGGCGCCCCCGAGGACGCGCTCGGCGTCCGGCCCAGCGCGCCCAGGTACTCCATGCGGCCGAGTCGCGCGATCCGCTCGGCCAGCCCGTTCACCAAGCGCGGGCGCGAGAGCGATCCCATCGAGACGACCGCCGAGGGGCGCTCGGACCAGTCCCAGGCGGCGAGCACCTTGACCACCGCCCCGAACACGTCCTCGGGCACCTCCCGGTCGGCGCCGTCGGCGAGCAGCGCCCGCAGCGGGCCGCCCCAGCCGATGTCGGAGAGCCGCGCGAGTGCCCGGCCCGCCTCGGCGCCGCGCTCGGCCGGGATCTTGCCCTTGAGGTCGATGCCGATCGCCTGCAAACCCGTGGGCCACATGCGCTTCGCCTCGAACGCCACGCCGGGTTTGGACAGGGCCGAGGCCGCGCCCTCGGCGGCCTCGGCCGAGACCTTCGCCTCGGTGCGGTCGCCGGTGCAGTTGTCGCAGCGCCCGCAAGGCTCGGCGCCCGCGTCGTCGAGCTCGGCGCGCAGGAACTCCAGGCGGCACCGGTCGGTGGCCTCGTAGGCGAGCATCCGCTGCTGCTCGTGGCGCCGGGCGGCGGCGACCCGCTCGTAGCGCTCGGCGTCGTAGACCCACGGCGCGCCGGTGGACTCCCAGCCGCCCTTGACGCGGCGGACCGCGCCGTCCACGTCGAGGACCTTGAGCATCATCTCCAGTCGGGAGCGGCGCAGGTCCACGCGCGTCTCCAGCGCGGCCGTCGACAGCGAGCGGCCCTCGGCGGCGAGCACGTCGAGCGTGCGGCGCACGGCCTCCTCGGCCGGGAACGACAGCGACCCGAAGTAGTCCCAGATCGCGCGGTCCTCGCTGCCGGGCAGCAGGACCACCTCGGCGCGGTCGCGGGCGCGCCCGGCGCGGCCGATCTGCTGGTAGTAGGCCACGGGGGAGGAAGGTGCTCCCAAGTGGACGACGAAGCCGAGGTCGGGCTTGTCGAAGCCCATGCCGAGCGCGCTCGTCGCCACGAGGGCCTTGATGCGGTTGGCGAGGAGGTCCTCCTCGCGTTCGAGGCGCTCGGCGTTGTCGGTGCGGCCGGTGTAGGAGGCGACGGTGTGGCCGCGCCCGTTGAGGTAGTCGCTGACCTCCTCGGCGGCGGCCACGGTGAGCGTGTAGACGATCCCCGAGCCGTCCATGCGAGGCAGGTGCTCGTCGAGCCAGGCGAGGCGGTGGGCGTTGTCGGGCAGGTCGGCCACCGAGAGCCGCAGCGACTCGCGGTCGAGGCTGCCGCGAAGCACGAGGGTCGCCTCGGCGTGCGGGTGGTCCTCGTGGGCGCCGTCGTTGTGGCGGCGGTCGAGCTGCTCGGCGATGTCGGCCGAGACGCGCGCGTTCGCGGTCGCGGTCGTGGCGAGCACCGGGACCTCGGCGGGCAGGTCGTCCAGGAACGAGGCGATGCGCCGGTAGTCGGGGCGGAAGTCGTGGCCCCAGTCGGAGATGCAGTGGGCCTCGTCGACCACGAGGAGGCCGCAGCCCGCGGCGAGCTTGGGGAGCTGGTAGTCGCGGAAGGACGGGTTGTTCAGCCGCTCGGGGCTGATGAGGAGCACGTCGACGGCGTCCTCGGCAATCGCCTCGGCGATCGCGTCCCAGTCCTCGGGGTTGGCCGAGTTGATGGTGCGGGCGCGCACGCCCGCGCGCTCGGCGGCCTCGATCTGGTTGCGCATGAGCGCCAGGAGCGGCGAGACGATGACCGTGGGGCCCGCGCCGCGGCGGCGCAGCAGCGACGTGGCGGTGAAGTACACCGCGGACTTGCCGAACCCGGTGCGCTGCACCAGGAGCACGCGGCGCCCGACCGCGTCGCGCCGCCCCTCTGCGGCGCCGCCGCAGAGCGCCTCGATCGCCCGCCACTGGTCGGCCCGCAGCCGCGCGTGCTCGCCCGCGAGGGCGCGCAGCAGCGCCTCGGCCTCCTCGCGCAGCGCCCCTCCGCTGGTTGGCCCGCTGCCGGTCACCCCGCTGCCGGTCGCTTCGCCGTCATGTCCCGTTTCGCCGTGTCCCGCCATAGGCACCGTTGTACCCCATCCCTGTGACGATCCGAGCCCGCCCCGGGCCCGGGGCGCCGCGCCGGTGCGCCGCTCCGTTCGCGGTGCTGGCCGCGCGGCGATGTGGCGAGGGCAGCTCGCGTTCGAGGCGATGTCGTACCCGGCGGGTACTTTTGAACCAGGGGTCCCTTAAGACGGGAATATCATGATATTTCGGTGTAAGTCCAGTCGTCGGTGTCGTCGGGTTCCGTCCCGTCCGGATCGTCGAGCTCCGCGGCGAGGAGCTTGAGGTCGTAGACCGACATGCGCTGGGACCGGTCCGCCCTGCCCTTCGAGCTCACCGTCACGCCGTCCTCGCGCAACAGGTCCGGCACGTCCTTACCGGTGCGCCCGTCCGCCCACCGGAACCCCTCAGAGACCGTGCCGCCCGCCGTCAGCACCCGGTACGCCTGCTCCACGCTCCCGTCCCGCATGTACGCGCCGACCTGCCGCGGCCCGGTGCCGATCAGCTCCGCCAGATCCCCGTACGAGGTCCAGGTGCCCTCCGGCAGCGCCTCCACGACCCGGCGCACCAGCTCCCATTCCCGTTCAGTGGTCATCTCGGCAATCTACGGGGCGCCCCGCCGGGCGTCGCCCGCCACCCGGGGCGCGCTCACCCGCTACGGACGCACCACTTGGTGTTAACGTCGAACCAGACAGGGGAGCCGATTGGCTGAGAGTGCGGAACCGACCGCAGACCCTCACACCTGATCCGGGTAATACCGGCGTAGGAAGTCGTTCGTCGACCGCTGTCGCGTCGTGTCCCTGCATTTCGTGAAAGGCATGCCCATGCCCGACAGCACCCTCCCCGCGGCCCCCGGCCGCTGGCGCACCGTCGACATCCTCACCTGCGCCGTCCTCGCCGTCGCCTTCGGCGTCGTCTTCTGGGCCTGGAACTTCGTCTGGGCCGGAATGGAACCGGTCCTCAAGTTCCTGCCCCCGCTCGCCGGCGTCCTCTACGGCCTGTGGCTCATCCCCGCCGTCCTCGCCCCGCTCATCGTCCGCCGCGCCGGCGCCGGCGTCCTCACCGAGGCCCTCGCCGCCACCGTCTCCGCGCTCCTCGGCTCCTTCTGGGGCGTCTTCGTCGTCTACCAGGGCCTCATCCAGGGCCTCGGCGGCGAACTCGCCTTCGCCGCCGGACGCTACCGCCGCTACGACACCGCCATCGCCGCCGCCTCCGGCGCCCTCGCGGCCCTCTTCGCCACCCTCTTCGACGTCTTCGTCTACTACCCGAACTACGACCTGTGGACCTACCAGGTGCCCTACGTCGCCTTCGCCATGGTCTCGGGCGCCCTCGTCGCCGGACTCGGCTCCAAGGCCCTCGTCAAGGCCATGCTCCCCACCGGCGTCCTCGACCGGTTCCCCGCCGGACGCGAACGGGCCCGGATCTGACCCGATGATCAAGGTCGAGTTCCGCGGCTTCGCCTGGCGCCACGCCGGACGCCGCGCCCAGGCCGTCTCGGACGTCGACCTGCGCGTCGAGCCCGGCGAGCGGGTGCTCCTGCTCGGCCCCTCGGGGTCGGGCAAGTCCACCCTGCTCGCCGCGCTCGCCGGGCTCCTCACCGCCGACTCGGGCGAACAGGACGGCGACGTCCTCCTCGACGGCCGCCCCGCCCTCGAACTCCAGCCTCGCGTCGGCATCCTCTTCCAAGACCCCGAAACCCAACTCGTCATGGCCCGCAGCGGCGACGACGTCGCCTTCGGCCTCGAGAACCAGGCGGTGCCGCCCGACCGCATCTGGCCCCGCGTCCACCGCGCCCTCGACGCCGTCGGCTTCCCCTACGAGCCCTCCCGCGACACCCACGCCCTCTCCGGAGGCGAACAGCAGCGCCTCGCCCTCGCCGGCGTCCTCGCCCGCAGGCCCGGCCTCATCCTCCTCGACGAACCCACCGCGAACCTCGACCCTGAAGGGGCCGAAGCGATCCGCGAAGCCCTCCGCTCCGCGCTCGCCGACACCGAAGCCACCATGATCGTCATCGAGCACCGCGTGGCCGACCTCCTCGACCTCGTCGACCGCGTCATCGCCCTCGGCCCCGGCGGCACCCTCATAGCCGACGGCCCCGCCGAGAAGGTCCTCGCCGAACACGGCGACCACCTCGCCGCCCAAGGCGTCTGGGTGCCCGGCGCGCCCGTGCCGCGCCGACCCGCCCCCGCCCCGGGCGACACCGCCCTGCGCGGCGAAGGCCTCACCCTCGTCCACCCCCGCGCCGACCGGCCCGCCCTCGACGGCGTCTCCTTCGACCTCCGCGCCGGCGAACTCCTCGCCGTCACCGGCCCCAACGGCTCCGGCAAGTCCACACTCGCCCTCCTCGCCGGCGGCCTCGCCGCCCCCACCCGCGGCCGCGCCACCGTCCCCGGCGAGCCCCGCCCCCTCCACCGCCTCCCCGCCCGCCGCCTCGCCACCCGGGTCGGCTCGGTGTTCCAAGACCCCGAGCACCAGTTCGTGACCGCCACCGTCCGCGACGAACTCGCCTTCGGCCCCCGCCAGGCCGGCTGGCCGAAGGACCGCGTCGACGCCCGCGTGAGCGAACTCCTCGAACGACTCCGCCTCGCGCCCCTCGCGGCCGCGAACCCCCACACCCTCTCCGGCGGCGAAGCCCGCCGCCTCTCGGTCGCGGGCGCCCTTGCCGCCGCACCCGGCGTCCTCCTCCTCGACGAACCCACCTTCGGCCAGGACCGCCGCACCTGGGGCGAACTCGTCGACCTCACCGCCGACATCCGCGACGAAGGCACCGCCCTCCTCGCCGTCACCCACGACCGCGACTTCGCCGCCGCCCTCGCGACCCGCGAACTCGTCCTCGACGCCGGCCGTGCCCGCGAAGGAGAGCACCGATGACCGCCCGCCGCGAACGCGCGCCACGGACGGCGGTCGCCCGAGGCCGGAGGCCCCGCGGCGCGTCGCCTACCCGGAGGCGGGCGTGCTGACCCTCGCGCCCGTGTGCGGACCCGAGGCTGCCATCGCACGCGCCAACCCCGTCGCCAAGCTCGCGGCGGTCGCGGTCCTCTCCACCACCGCGCTCGTCGCCGCCGACTGGCTCACGCCGCTGCTCCTGCTCGCCGCCATCGCCGTCGCACTGCCGTTCACCGGCATCCGCCCCGGCCCGCTCGCGCGCCGCCTCCGCTGGCTGTGGCTCGCCGCCGGGACCGTCGTGCTCGTCAACGCGGTCTTCGCCGCCGACCACACCGGCACCCTCCTGTTCGACGCCGGACCGCTCCGCATCAGCACCGGCTCCCTCCTCGCGGGCACCGCGATCGGCCTGCGCGTCTGCGTGGCCGCCACCGCCGGCGTCCTGGTCTTCGCCACCACCGACCCGACCGACCTCGCCGACGCCCTCAACCAGCAGCTCAAGACCCCGCCACGCTTCACCCTCGGCGCGCTGGCCGCGCTCCGGCTCCTGCCGCTCCTCAGCGCCGAATGGCGCCACATCACCACCGCCCGCCGCGCCCGCGGCCTCGAAGGCGGCTGGAACCCGCTGCGGCGCCTGCGCCTGTTCGCCTCCACCATGTTCACCCTCCTCGTCGGCGCCATCCGCCGCGCCGGCCGCCTCGCCGCCGCCATGGACGCCCGCGGCTTCGACTCCGGCATCCCCCGCACCCACGCCCGCGATCAGCGCATGACCCCGCCCGACTGGGCTCTCCTGGCGGCCGCGTTCCTCGTGAGCGCCGCAGCCGTCGCTTGCAGCACAGCCCTGGGCGTCTTCACCGTCGTCGTCTGAAGCGGATACGACCATCCCGCGCGCGACGTGCAGCTGAGAAGTCGCCGCGGCCTCGTCGCGCTCTGGGGCCTAGAACCCGCGCGTGTAGCGCCGCGGCGCTCTCTTCCCCGAAGCCGTCACCGCCCACGACCTCGATCCCACGCGCGTAGCGCCGCTCCTTCACCGCCCCGACACCGCGCCGATTCCGCGCGCGAAGCGCGGCGGAAGGCCGCCGCCGCTCCCGCACCGCCCCAGGCGCCGCGTCGATTCCGCGCGCGTAGCTGCGCGGGCGTGGTTTCCCTCCTTCGGGTGACATGCGGCGCGCGGGTCCGGTTTCTTGTCGGACCCGCGCGGCATTGTGGGTGCTACGGTCCCCAGGGTGGGTGGGGGATAGGGATGGTCTCTAACCGTGACCCACCCTTACAGGGCGGGACTGCGCCTTGCGGGCGGCGGAGCGTTCCGGTCCGAGGCTGTTCGGCGATGGCTCGACGGGGCCGGGCCCTTCGACCTACGGTGAACCCATGCGACTGACCAAATTCGGGCACTCCTGCGTCCGCCTCGAAACCGACCAGGGCGTCATCGTCATAGACCCCGGGGTCTACTCCGACCCCGCCGCGCTCGGCGGCGTCGACGCCGTGTTCGTCACCCACCTGCACCCCGACCACTGCGACGCGGCCGAGCTCCGCGCGCTCCTCGCCGGGCGGCCCGAGACGCGGATCTACGGGCCCGCGTCGCTCGCCGAGACGCTCGGGGAACTGCCGTTCACCGTCGTCAGTGACGGCGACGCCGTGCCCGCCGCCGGGACCGAGGTCAAGGTCATCGGGAAGGACCACGCCGTCGTCCACCCCAACATCCCGAGGGTGACCAACAGCGGCTACCTGATCGACGGCGTCTTCCATCCCGGGGACGCGCTCACCGTCCCCGACCAGCCCGTGAGCGTCCTGCTCGCGCCCGTCGCCGCGCCGTGGTCGAAGCTCGCCGAAGTGGTCGACTTCGTGCGGGCCGTCGAGGCCCCCACCGTGTTCCCCATCCACGACGCCATCCTCGCCGAACCCGGCCGCGCGCTCGTGGACCGCGTGCTCGGCATGCTCGTGGGCGACACCTACCGGCGCATCGAGGACCGGGACACCGTCACCCTCTGAACCCCCGAAACGAAGGCGCCCCGGGCCGAGAGGCCCGGGGCGCCTCGTTCGAAACGGTCGCTCAGGCGCGGCCCGCCGGCTCCTCCTCCTCGACCGCGGGCCTCGCGAACTGGGCCTCGTACAGCCGCGCGTAGGCGCCGCCCGACTTCAAGAGGACCTCGTGCTCGCCCTGCTCGATCACCTGGCCGTGCTCCATCACCACGATCACGTCGGCGTCCCTGATGGTCGAGAGCCGGTGCGCGATCACGAAACTCGTGCGGCCCTGGCGCAGCGCGACCATGCCCTGCTGCACGAGCATCTCGGTACGGGTGTCCACCGAGCTCGTGGCCTCGTCCAGGATCAGGATCGACGGATCGATGAGGAACGCCCGGGCGATCGTCACCAACTGGCGCTCGCCCGCGCTCAGGCTCCCCTCCTCGGCCCCCACGACCGTGTCGTAGCCGTCCGGCAGGGTCCGGATGAAGTGGTCGGCGTGCGCGGCGTCGGCCGCCGCCACGACCTCCTCGCGGGTCGCGTCGGGCCTGCCGTAGGCGATGTTCTCGGCGATGGTGCCGTCGAACAGCCACGTGTCCTGGAGGACCATGCCGATCCGGCGCCGCAGGCGCTCGCGCTCCACCTCGGACACGTCGACGCCGTCCACGGTGATCCGGCCCGCGTCCAGGTCGTAGAAGCGCATCAACAGGTTCACCAGCGTGGTCTTGCCCGCGCCGGTCGGCCCCACGATCGCCACGGTCTGGCCCGGCTCGGCCGTCAGCCACAGGTGCTCGATGAGCGGCTCGTCCTCCAGGTAGCGGAACGACACGTCCTCGAAGGCGACCCGCCCGCGCACCGACTCCAGCGCCGCCGCGTCGGCCACCGCGGGCTCGGGGGACTGCTCCTCGGCGTCGAGGAACTCGAAGACCCGCTCGCCCGAGGCGACCGCCGACTGGACCTGCCCGAACAGGGCCGCCAGCATGTTCAGCGGGTTGGAGAACTGCCCGGTGTACTGGATGAACGCCTGGATCTGCCCGAAGGACAGCACCCCGGCCGCCACCTGGAGCCCGCCGACCACCGCGACGAGCACGTAGGTCACCAGCCCCAGGAACGCCATCGTCGGCCCCAGCAGCGCCGAGACCCACTGGGCCCGGACCGAGTTCTCGTACAGGTCGCCGTTGTACCGCTCGAACACCGCCGCGCCCTCGGCGCGGCGGCCGAACAGCGTCACCAACTGGTGCCCGGTGATCATCTCCTCGACGTGCCCGTTCAGCTTCCCCGTCGTCGCCCACTGCCGCGCGAACCGCGGCTGGCTCCGCTTGCCGATGACCCGCGCCGCCAGCACCGTCAGCGGCAGCGTCAGCACCACCACCAGCGTCAGCAGCGGCGAGATCGTGAGCATCATGATCGGCACGCCGATGAGGAACAGCACGCCCTGCACGACGCGCTGCGTCACCTGACCCACGGTCTGCGTCAGGTTGTCGATGTCGTTGGTCACCCGCGAGAGCACCTCGCCGCGCGGGCGCGAGTCGAAATAGGACAGCGGGAGCGAGGCGAGCTTCCGGTCCGCCTCCTCGCGGAGGTCGAACGCCATCGTCTGCGCCAGCTTCGCGATGGTGCGGCCGTTGGAGACCGTGATCGCGAAGGTGACCAGCGTGATCGCCACCGCGAGCCCCAGGATCAGGGCCAGTCCGCCGAAGTCCACACCGCCGCCCGCGGTGCCGTCGATGACGAGGTCGGTGGCCCGCCCCAGGACTGTCGGGACGGCGAGCATCCCCAGGACCATGAGGACGCCGAAGCCGAGCACCGAGGCGAGACGGAGCCGGTCGCGGCGCAGGAGCGCGACGATGCGGCGCACGGTGCCGCGGAAGTCGTCGGCCTTCTTCAGGACAGGGCCGCCGCCCATGCCCGGTCCGCGCATGGTCACAGTGCCTCCTGAAGGGTGAGCTGGGAATTGACGATCTCGGCGTACACGGGATTGGACTCCAGCAGCTCCTCGTGGGTGCCCGTGCCGACCACGCGGCCCGCCTCCAGGACGACGATCCGGTCGGCGTCGCGGATGGTCGAGACCCGCTGGGCCACGATCACCTGCGCCGCGTCGGCGATGTCGACCGCGAGCGCGGCCCGCAGGGCCGCGTCGGTGGCGGTGTCCAGGGCCGAGAAGGAGTCGTCGAACAGGTAGACGCGCGGGTTCGCCACGAGCGTGCGCGCGATGGCGAGGCGCTGGCGCTGGCCGCCGGAGACGGTGCTGCCGCCCTGGCCGATGACGGTGTCGAGGCCGTCGGGCATGGCGCGCACGAAGTCTGCGGCCTGCGCCGTGGTCAGGGCGCGCCACAGCGCGTCGTCGTCGGCGTCGGGGTTGCCGTAGCGCAGGTTCGAGGCGATGGTGCCGGAGAACAGGTAGGCGCGCTGGGGGACCAGGCCGATGGTGCGGGCGATGAGGGCCCGGTCCATGTCGCGGACGTCGACGCCGTCGACGCGGATGGTCCCGGCGTCGACGTCGAACAGGCGCGGGACGAGGTTGAGCAGGGTGGTCTTGCCGGCGCCGGTGGAGCCGATGACGGCGGTGGTCTGGCCGGGCCTGGCGACGAGGTCGACGCCGCGCAGGACGGCCTCCTCGGCGCCGGCGTACCGGAAGGTGACGCCTTCGAGGTCGAGGTTCCCCGGTCCGGGCAGGTCCCTCACGGCGTCGGCCGGGTCGGCGATGGTGGGCTCGGTGTCGAGGACTTCGCGGATGCGCCCGGCGGCGACCTTCGCGCGCGGGGCCATCATGAACACGCCCATGGACATCATGACGGAGCCGAGGATGAGGACGGCGTAGGTGAGGAAGGCGATGAGGTCGCCGATCTGCATGGTGCCGTCGGCGATCCGGCCGGCGCCGATCCAGACGACGGCGATCGAGGTGAGGTTGCCGAAGACCATCGCGGTGGCGCCGAAGAACGCCTGGACGCGGCCGACGCGCAGCGAGGCGTCGGTGAGTTCGGCGTTGGCCTCGGCGAAGCGGTGCTGCTCGTGGTCGTCGCGGACGAAGGCGCGGATGACGCGGATGCCGGTGATGTGCTCGCGCATGACCTTGTTGATGCCGTCGATGCACCGCTGCATGACGCGGCTGGCGGGGACCATCGAGACGACGATGAAGTAGATGGCGACGGATATGACGGGGATCGAGGCCAGGAGCACGCCGGTCATCGGCACGTCGAGGGTGAGAGCCATGGCGAGGCCGCCGATCGCGATGATCGGCGCGGTCAGGAACAGCATGAGCGCCATGGTGAGCATGGTGACGATCTGCGTGACGTCGTTGGTGGAGCGGGTGATGAGCGAGGGCGCGCCGAAGCGCTCCATCTCGGCGGCGGAGAACCGCTGCACCTGCGAGAAGAGGTCGGCGCGGAGGTCGCGGCCGAGGCCCATGGCGGCGCGGGCGCCGAAGTAGACGCCGAGGGCCGCGGCGGTGAGCTGGACGACGGTGACGGCGAGCATGAAGCCGCCGTGGCGCAGGACGTACGAGGTGTCGCCGGACGCGACGCCGTTGTTGATGAGGTCGGCGTTGAGCGTGGGCACGTACAGCGATGCGAGGGTCTGGACGATCTGGAAGGCGATCGCGAGGAGGAGCGGCCTGCGGTGGGGTCGGAGGTACTCGACGATGAGCCGGAGGATGGACGCCTCCGGTGCCGCCTCCTCCGCGGCGTCGTCGCCCTTGCGGGCCGGGGGAGCGGGTGGGTTTCCTGTCATGTCGGCGAGCATAGCAGTAGAATTTTACCGGGTACAAGTTTTTTCCCGACTCATATTTTGATCTGGTACACTGAAAGTGTGGAGCAACGAACGGGCCTGCGCGAGCGGAAGAAGAACGCGACCTGGGAACTGCTGAAGGCGACCGCCTTGGAGCTGTTCACCGAGCGCGGCTACGACAACGTGTCGGTCGCGGAGGTGGCGGCGGCGGCCGAGGTCTCGAAGGCCACCGTCTTCAACTACTTCCCGACCAAGGAAGACCTGGTCATCGGGGGTATGAAGCACCACACCGGCGACGCGGCCCGGGTCGTGCGCGAGCGCCGCCGCGGGCAGACGCCGCACGCGGCACTGCGCGAGCACTACCTCGGCCTGCTGGAGCGACGCGCGCCCCAGACCGGTCTGAGCGACAGGCCCCTGTTCCTCCAGGTCCAGCGACTCCTCATGGCCACCCCGACCCTCATGGTCAGCGCCATGACCTACCGGCGCCAGTCCGCCCTCGAACTCGCCGCCGTCCTCGTGGAGGAGGGCAACTCGGCGCTGACGGCGAACCTCGTCTCCTCCCAGTTGCTGCACACCGAGCACATCCTCATCGGCGTCAACGTGCAGCGCATCCTCGAAGGCGAACCCATCGAGCAGGTCCACCGCGTCGCCGTCGCCGCCGCCGAGTACGCGTTCGGCCTGCTGGAGAACGGCATCGGCGACCTCATGCGCCGCGAAGGCGATCCGCCCCCCGGCGACTCGGCCTTCGGGCCCGACGGGTGCCGCGTCGACTACGCCCCGGGCGAGACCGAAGCGCGCGAAGCGGCCGAGCGGGTGCTCGCCGAACCGGCTAACGAGATCCTCGAAGTGCTGTCCGAGCGGCCGCGCTGAACGGAACTGCCGCACCGTCCGCTTCCGGCCGCACCGTGGTACCCGGTGCGCGCGGTACGGCCGTTACGACTGTGGCGCAGCGTGACTAAGATGCGACCATGTCCTCACTCGACCACCTCGTCCTCGCCACGCCCGATCTGGCCGGCACCGTCGCCGAGGTCGCCCGCCTCACAGGGACCGCGCCGGTCCCCGGCGGCGTCCACCTCGGACTCGGCACCCGGAACCAACTGCTGGGCATCGGCGACGGCGCGTACCTCGAAATCGTCGGACCCGACCCGGAGCAGGCGGCCCCGCAGGGGCCGCGGCCGTTCGGGATCGACGGCCTCGACGAGGCCCGCCTGACGACCTGGGCGATCAGGGTCGAGGACGTCGACGCCGCGGTCGCCGCCGCCCGCGAGGCGGGCCACGACCCGGGCGAGCCCTGGGACATGTCCCGCCAGACCCCCGACGGCGAGCGCCTCTCCTGGCGGCTCACCCTCGACCGCAACCGCGGCCACTCCGGCCTCGTCCCGTTCCTCATCGACTGGGGCCGCACCCCGCACCCGTCCGCGGGCCTGCCGGTCGTGCCCCTCGTGGGCCTCGAAGCGGTCCATCCCGAACCGGGTCTGGTCGAAGGGCCCCTCGACGCCCTCGGCGCCAAACTGCCGTTGAAGGCCGGCAACCGTCCTTCACTCGCCGCCACGCTCTTCGGGGAGCACGGCCTGGTCGTTCTGCACTGAGTCACAACGCACCGAGTCGTGCTGCGTTTGCGGGCGCTCAGCCGTCCGTACCGCCGGGCGGTTCCATGTCCGACGGCGGCTCGCCCGAAGGCATCTCCCCGCCGCCGCCGGGACCGCCGCCCTCGCCGTCACCTGACGGCGCCGCACCGCCGCCGCCGGCCTCCGTGCCGGTGTCGACGCCGACCGCCAGAGCGACCGTGTAGCCGCCCGCCACGTCGCCGGTCACCGTCGCGAGCTGAGACTCCCCGCCGTCGTCGCTGAAGACGTTGTCGGCGTCCAGCGACACCTGCGCGAGGTTCTCCGTCGACTGCTCGTAGCCGCTCTCGGCGTAGACCGTGTCGCACACGTCTTCGGGGAGCGCCACCTGCGAGGTCGCGATCGCGTTGGCGCTGTCGGTGATCGAGGCCTCGTCGGGGTAGACCTCGAAGTGGATGTGCGGCCAGCGCCCGGAGTAGCAGGCCGGGAAGACGCTAGTGAACGTCACGACCCCGTCGGCGTCGGCGATCTGCACGCCGCGCAGGTAGTTCTCGTCCTCAAGGCCCTCGGCGTACATGGAGTAGGCGCCGTCGCGGTCGCAGTGCCACACGTAGACGGCGACGCCCTCGAATCGGGCGTTGCCGTTCGCCAGGTCGTGCACGGTCAGCTCGAGCGTCATCGGGACGCCCTCGGCCGTGGCCGAGCCGGTGCCGAAGCTGGAGCGGATGTCGGAGCGCACGACGCCGCTCTCCTCCAGGACGTTCACGCCGTTGGAGCCGTCGCCGGGGTAGGGCCCGGCGGTCTCCTCGGGGATCTCGGCGAGGTCGCCGGAGGCGGCGGTCGTCTCGGCCTCCGTGCCCTCGCCGTTCCCGCAGGCCGCGAGGCCCGCGACGGCCGCCCCGGCGCCGGCGAAGAGCACGCCGCGCCGGCTCAGCAGCGTCCCGATGTCGAATTGCAGGCCCTGGTCGACCAGTTCCTCGTCCGGCTTCGCGTACGGGCGGCCCTCGTAGGTCCGCGCCTTCCGGTGCTTCGTCCTCACCGTGTTCCCCTCTCGGCTGTTCGTCCACCCGATTATTCGGGCGAAAGCCCCGGCCGGTCTGGGAGCACACTCAGAGGAACATCGGAAACTCCAGCCTCAGGCGCGCGAGGCCTTCAGGGAGTACATGAGCGGCGCCTTCGGCGTGCCCTCCGGCTGCCGGTGGGCCCCGCCGTCGCGTTGGAGGGTGCCGAACTGCTGGAACAGGGTCCAGTCGAACTCGTGCAGGAACTCGATGCGCAGGCCGTTCGCGGCCAGCGCCGAGACCACGGCGCCGAGCGGGTGGTTCCACTCGTAGCTGAGGTTGTGCTCGGTCGCGGCGCCGAAGTCGACGTAGGTGCCCGGCGCGTCGGTGACGAAGGGCTCGCGGCCGAGGTAGTCGCGTTCGAAGCGGGTGCCGGTGTCCCAGTCCAGGACGTTGCCCAGCGGATGGAACTCGGCGAGGTACAGGAAGCCCCCGGGCGCGACGAGCGAGGCCGCGACCTCGGCCCAGCGTTCGATGTCGGGCAGCCAGCACAGCGCGCCGATGCCGGTGTAGACGATGTCGAAGGTCTCCCCGCCGAGCGCCTCGCGGGCGTCGTAGACGTCGGCGGCGACGAACGCGGCCCGCTCGGGGCCGAAGCCGAGCTTCCCGGCGAGGTCCCGGGCGACCTCGACCGCGGGCGCCGAGAAGTCGAGCCCGACGACGCGGGCGGCCCCGCGCCGCGCCCACGACAGCGTGTCCTGGCCCATGTGGCACTGGAGGTGCACGAGGCGCTTGCCGGTCACGTCGCCGACCTCGTCGGCCTGGAACCCCGCGGCGGTGTCCTTCCCGGCGAGGAAGGCCTCGTGGTCGTAGTAGGCGCTGGCGGCGTGGATGGGGACGCGTTCGTCCCACATCGCCCGGTTGGAGTCGCGCCAGTCGGGTCCGGTTGCGGTGCTCATGCGGCCCACTCTCGCAGCGGGCCGCATGAGCGGCAAGCGATTTACGCTGGTTTGCTGCGGGCCCCGGGGAAGTCGGAGACGAAGGTCCAGCCGAGGTGCTCGTAGAGGGCGCGGCCCTCGTCGGAGGCGACGAGGAGGCCGAACTTCATGCCTTGGGCGAGGGCGGCGGCGCCGAGCGCGCGCATGGCGGTGGAGCCGAGGCCGCGGCGCTGGTGGGCGGGGGCGGTGACGACCTTGTCGAAGACGCCGAAGTCGCCGTCGCGGCCGAGCCTGGCGGAGGCGGCGAGGTCGCCGTTGGCGTGGAAGGCGCGGGCCACGGTGAGCGGCCCCTCGGTCTCGACGGCGAGGCGGTAGCCGCCGGGGACGGCGTAGCGGGCGGGCGCGAACGCGGTGGTCATGAGGTGGCCGCCCTCGTCCATCGTCCAGCCCGGGGGGACCAGGGAGGCGAGGAGTGCGGAGGGCCCGGCGATCATGACCTGGTTGCCGGGCCGGTCGAGGCGCGCGGCGGCCTCGGCGAGCGATGCGGGCGTGTAGGTGTGGAAGACCTCGCGGACCTCCTCGCTCGGCGGGCCGACCGCGACTCGGAAGCCGCCCTCGACCGGCTCGGGCGGCGCGGTGGTCCGCGAGTGGGCCCGGCCCCGGCCCCAGGCCATGACGAGGTCGGGGACGGCGTGTCCGGTCGGTGCGGTCAACGGGTGCTCCTTCGAAGCGGCGGGACACGTGAGCGTCTATTGCAACCATCTTGCATTAAGGTGCCGACATTCCCGCGCCCCGGTGTCGGACCCGGCGGGTACGCTCGCGTCGGCGAGGAGGGACACCGATGAGCGATGCCGTGACGTCGGCCGAGGACGGCCTGGCGCGATGCCCCTGGGGCGCCGAGCCCGAGGTCTACCGCGAGTACCACGACACCGAGTGGGGCCGGCCCCTGCGCGGCGACGACGACGCCCTGTTCGAGCGCATCAGCCTGGAGGCCTTCCAGTCCGGCCTGTCGTGGCTGGTGATCCTGCGCAAGCGCGAGGCCTTCCGCAAGGCCTTCGCCGACTTCTCGATCCCCGCCGTCGCCGCCTACACCGACGCCGACGCCGAACGGCTCCTGACCGACGCCGGGATCGTGCGCAACCGCGCCAAGATCGCCGCCACCATCGCGAACGCCAAGGCCGCCAGGGAACTCGACGGCGGCCTCGGCGACCTCGTCTGGTCCTTCGCGCCCGAACCGCGCCCGCGCCCGGCCGCGATCGCCGACGTGGCGGCGGTGACCGAGGAGTCCAAGGCGCTGGCGAAGGCCCTGAAGAAGCGCGGCTTCAAGTTCGTGGGCCCGACCACCGCGTATGCGATGATGCAGGCCATCGGCATGGTGGACGACCACCTCGCCGACTGCCACGTCCCCGGGCGGCCCTGACTCAGGCTGCGGAGGGCCTGTCCGGCGCCGCTTCGCGCCGCCCGAAGTAGGCCACGAACAGCCCGGTGGCCGCGGCCAGCGCCACCACGACCGCCGAGGCGGGGACGGCGGCGCCGAAGAGCGCGAGCGCCAGCGCCGCCACCGACGCGGCGGCGCCCCACCAGCGCCGGTTCGACAGGGCGCACAGCAGCAGGCACAGCGCCAGCGCGGCGCACAGCAGCCAGCGGTCGAGGTCGGGGAGCGGGTCGGCGGCGTGCTCGGCCGCCTTGCCGAGGCCGAACGCGATGAGGGTGACCGAGACGACCACCGCGAGGTGGGCGGCGAGGAGGAAGCGCGGCGCGGCGGTGTTCTCCTCGTCGAAGCCGAACCGGAAGTTGAGCCACCACAGTCCGATGAGGAGGCCGAAACCGGTGAGGCCCACGGCGACCTGGTGCCGGCCCCAGGCGACCTCGGCCATGGCGGTGACGAGCTGGAGCATCGCCTCGCCGAGGACGATGATCACGAACAGTCCGAGGCGTTCGCCCAGGTGCGAGGCCTGCGGCTCCCAGGCTTCGAGTCTCGGGACGGGCCGCCCGCCGCGCCCGCCGCGGCGTTCGAACCGCTCCTGGTAGGCCTCGACCAGCTCCGGTCCGGAGCGTTCGACCATGGCCGCGGCGAGCGTCATCGCCACGCCGAGCGCCCACAGGGCGAGCTTGAACCGCGGGTCCTCGACCCAGAAGGCCGCGATCCACGGCACCAGCCCGGCGTTGCGCTGCACCGCCGACCAGCCCAGGACGATCCGGCCGGTCCGGTTGAGGCTCTGGGAGGCCACGCCGCTGGTGTAGAGGTAGGCGCCGGCGAAGACGGCGGCGTGCGCGCCGGTGGCCTCGGGGACGGAGGCGGCCATCGCGGCGAGGCCGAGCATCCCCAGCAGCATCGTGCGCGTGCGGGTGCGCTCGGAGGCGACGTTGGCGTAGACGGTGAACGAGGTCCATATGAGCCAGACCGCCGTGTACAGCGTGAAGAACGCCGCGAGGTGGAGGCCGCTCGGGTGCACCAGGAGGTGCGTCAGCTGGGCGACGGCGGCGACGACCACGAGGTCGAAGAACAGTTCGAGCCAGGTCGCGTGGCGGTCGGAGGTCATCTGCTCGGTCACGAACGGAGAACCTACCCCTCCCGCATCGCGGACCGCGGGAAGGCCTTGCGGGGGCGTCTAGGGGGTGTTTACAAGCCCCTAAGCGTCGGGGGCGGTGGAGCCGCGCACGACGACTCGGCATTGGACGGTGCGGGTGCCCTTGGCGTGGTCGGCGTCGAGGGCCTCGAAGAGGGTGCGGGCGGCGGCGCGGCCGAGTTCTTCGAGGTTCATGTCGACGCTGGTCAGGCGCGGCCGGGCGCCGGTGGTCATGACCTCCCAGTTGTCGAAGCCCATGACGGCGACGTCCTCGGGGACGCGGCGGCCGCGTTCGCGCAGCGTGTCGAGGACGCCGCGGGCGACCTGGTCGGAGCCGCACAGGACGGCGTCCACATCGGGGCGCCGGTCCAGGAGCATTCCTGCGGCGGCGCGTCCCCAGCCCTCTTCCCAAGTGCCGTAGGCGACCTCGCCGACGAGCGGGATGCCGGCCTCCTCCAGGGCGGCGAGGGCGCCGGTGACGCGGTCGCGGGCGGCGCTGTAGTGCCGGTCGCCGCTGATGTGGGCGATCCTGGTGCGCCCGCAGGCGATGAGGTGCTCCACGGCCATGCGGCCCGCGCCCACGTTGTCGGGCACGATCGAGAGGTCGTCGGGGGCTTCGGAGGGCGCGTACGCGTAGATGACCGGCACGTCGACCGAGTCGGCCAGGGGCGGGCGGGGGTCGGTGGAGGAGCCGACGACGATGAGGCCGTCCACGCGGCGCGACAGGAGGGCCCGGACGTGGTGGCGTTCGCGGATGGCGTCGCCGCGGGCGTCGCACAGGAACACCGAGACCTGGCCGGCGCCGAAGGCGTCCTCGGCGCCCATGAGGATCGGGAGGCTGAAGCGGCCCACCAGGTCCGAGGTGAGGAGGCCGACGGTGCCGGTGCGCCCGGCGAGGAGGCCGCGCGCGAGGGAGTTGGGGGAGAAGGAGAGCTGCGCGGCGGCCTGGAGCACGCGTTCGCGGGTCTGGGCGTGCACGTGGTTGCGGCCGTTGAGGGCCTTGGAGGCGGTGGCGACGGAGACGCCCGCCAGTCGGGCCACATCGGACAGTGTGGCGGCGCGGGTGCCGCGCGGGGCCGGGTTGCGGGCCACCTCGTCCTCCTTCGTCGTCCTTGCGTCCGTGATTGCGGACCGTGCCGCCCGTCGGTTTCGCCGCGGCGTTTCCGATGGGACCGTTCGACTGTAGCCGACCAGCCGAAACGCCGCAGCACCGGCTTTCGTGCGACGGAAGTCCAGCTCAAGCGTGCACTCTAGGATTCATGCTTGTCAATGCATTGACACCTCGCGGATGAGAGCCTTAACATCGTGGGCGACGAACGAACCGAAAAGGTTTTCGGTCGCTTTCGGAACTCCGGCCCCACCCGACAGTCCCGAGCCACCCCATCGGAGGCACCGCAATGAAGCACCGCCCCCCGGCCACCCGACTCCTCGCCACGGCCGCCGTCGCGGCCCTGACCGCGGGTCTGCTCGTCACCGGCGCGCCCGGCACCGCCGCCGCGCAGCAGACCATCGGCTACCCCGAGTTCACCGGCGGCGACGCCGTCCCCGACGAACCCGCGCCCTACACCACGCACGGCATGATGCCCGCGATGTTCGACGCCGAGTCCGACGGTACCGACTACTGGATGGACCGCCTCCTCGCCCGCGAAGGGGCCGACCCCGCCGGCGACCAGTGGCTCATGACCCGCGGCAGGGCGCTGCTCATGCGCGTCCACGACCCCGAGGTCATCGGCTTCGGCGGCCAGCTCGCCTACTACGACCCCTACTTCGACCGCGCCTCCAACACCGACGGCTTCACGATCGCGATCGGCGAGGGCGGCTTCGAAGAGGACGTCGACCGGCGCCGCCAGACCCCCAGCCACTGGACCAGCGTCCACGGCAACGGCACCCTCACCGCCGAGGTCGAGAAGTTCATCACCGACAACAACGTCGCCGTCGCCAACGTCACCGTGACCAACGACGGCGCCGACGCCTCGGTGCCCCTGCGCGTCGAGTCCGACTTCGCGCAGACCGCCGACGGCGCCGAGCTCACCGGCGTCCTCGACGTCCAGAACTCCCGCGGCGAGCGCCTCACCACCGTCTTCCCCCGCCTCTCCGGCACCGGCCTCGCCCCTGAGGACGGGGCCCTCACCGGCACCCTCGAACTCGCCCAAGGCGAATCGGCCACCTTCAAAGTCCAGCTCGGCATGATCACCGACGAGATCCCCGCCTCCGCGAGCGACTACGAGGCCTACCGCGACGCCGCCCCCGCCGACGCCTTCGCCGCCCACGTGCGCACCTACAACCAGTGGTGGGCCGACAACCTGCCCTACTTCGACGTCCCCGACGAGGCGCACAAGAAGTTCATCTACTACCGCTGGTGGCTGATGCGCTACAACTACCTCGACGCCGACATCCCGGGCAACGACTTCCAGTTCCCGACCTCCATCGAGGGCGTCACCGGCTACAACAACGCCATCGCGCTCACCGTCCCGATGTTCATCGACGACCTCAAGTACCTGCGCGACCCCGCGTACTCCTACGGCCCCTGGGTCTCCACCGGCGAGTCCTCCGAGGGCGGGCGCTTCATGGACAACCCCGGCGACCCCGAGAACTGGTCGAACTCCTACACCCAGTACATCGCCGAGGCCGCCTGGCGCTCCTACCAGATCCACGGTGGACCCACCGCGATCGCCGAGAACCTCGCCCGCTACGCCGAAGGCGACGTCGAGGGCCAGCTGGAGACCTTCGACTCCAACGGCAACCACCTCATCGAGTACGACTGGGGCGCGATGACCGGCAACGACGCCGACGCCGTCTCCTTCCACTGGAGGGACGGCGCCCTCGACCGCGCCGAATCCGCCTACCAGTACTCCGGCGCCCTCGCCGCCGCCGAGGCCTACGAGCTCGCCGGGAACGGCGCCAAGGCCGACGAGATGCGCGACCTCGCCGCGAACATCCAGGGCGCGATCACCGACGTCCTGTGGAACCCCGAGACCGAGCTGTTCGAGCACGTCCACGTCGAATCCGGCGACCACGTCCCGTGGAAGGAGATCAACAACTACTACCCGTTCGCCGTCGGCGCCGTCCCCGACGAGGCGCCCTACACCGACGCGCTCCGCCTCCTCGCCGACCCCGACGAGTACCCCGTCTTCCCCTTCTACACCGCCAACCAG
The DNA here is from genome assembly GCF_004912155.1 of Glycomyces paridis. Classification (GTDB taxonomy): domain Bacteria; phylum Actinomycetota; class Actinomycetes; order Mycobacteriales; family Micromonosporaceae; genus Glycomyces; species Glycomyces paridis. Next base: position 60,636 of record NZ_STGX01000023.1, read on the forward strand.
GCCGACAAGGCCGAGGCCGCCGACGCCGGGAACCCCGGCTCCAACAACTTCTCCCAGATCAACTCCACCGTCCAGTTCCGGCTCTTCTCCTCGGTCCTGCGCGACTACGACCAGGACGCCGTCACCGCCGAGGACTACAAGAAGCTCCTGTACTGGAACGCCTGGTCCACCTTCATCGGCGGCGACACCGCCTGGCCCGACTCCAACGAGTTCTGGGCCGACTGGGACGGCGAGGAGATCGACTACCGCTCCTGGATCCACCACACCACCCTCGGCTCCAGCATCTGGACCTACGTGGAGGACGTGGCCGGGCTGCGCCCCCGCACCGACGACAAGATCGAGCTCTCCCCGATCGACATCGGCTGGGACCACTTCACCGTCACCGACCTGCGCTACCGCGACGCCGACCTCACCATCGTGTGGGACGAGCCCGGCGACGGCACCGTCCACTACCCCGGCGTCCCCGAGGGCTACTCCGTGTACCTCGACGGGCAGCGCGCCTTCACCGTCGACAGCCTCACCGCCACCGTCTGGGACCCCGACACCGGCAAGGTCCGCACCGACGACGGCCGCACCCTCTACAAGCGCAAGATGAAGGACCTCGCCGCCCCCGAGGACGTCGCCCTCGACGGCCGCGTCGCCGACGTCTTCGCCAAGGCCGGCGCCGACCTCTACGGCGACGCCGAGAACCTCGCCGAAGGCCGCGACACCAGCGCCTCCTTCACCGCCGAGGGCTCCGGCACCGCCGGGGCCGTGGACGGCACGACCATCAACGCCCCCTACTGGTCCAGCGAGGGCACGACCAGCGGCGCCGACTGGTACGAAGTGGACCTCGGCTCCCAGCGCGAGGTCGACGAGGTCCGCCTCTACTTCTACCGCGACCGCACCGCGGGCGGCCTCGCCGAACCCTCGGTCTACCAGGTCCAGTACCACGACGGCACCGACTGGGTCACCGTCGAGGACCAGGTCAAGACCCCCGCCGTGCCGCGCGCCAACTACAACCTGGTGCAGTTCCCCGAGGTGTCCACCGACCGGGTCCGCATCCTGCTCGACCACCAGGACGGCCACGCGACCGGCCTCAAGGAGGTCCAGGTCTTCCACACCGGCGAGGGCGCCGACCCGCCCGCCAACACCGCCCCGTACGCGCTCGCCCGGCAGGACCTCGCCTTCCGCCAGCCGATGCAGGCGCTGCTCACCGGCACCGTGAAGGACGACGGGCTGCCGCTGTCCGGAAGCCTCAGCGCCGCATGGGAAGTCGTGGACGGGCCCGGCACGGTCGTCTTCGCCGACGCCGGCGCCTCCAGCACCGTCGCCACCTTCACCGAGGCGGGCGCGTACACGCTGCGCCTGACCCCGGGCGACGGCGACGCCACGAGCACCTCCACAGTGGAAGTCGTCGTGGAGGCGCCCGACGACCGGACCAACGCCGCGCTCTTCGCCGAACCCACCGCCTCGTACACCTCCCCGTGGGAGAACACCACCGCGATCAACGACGGCATCGAACCGCCGCGCTCCAACGACGGGAACAACCCCCGCTGGGGCACCTGGCCCGAGACCGGCGAGCAGTGGGTGCGCCTGGACTGGGACACGCCCGTCCGCCTCGACGCCTCCGAGCTGTACTTCCTCGACGACGGCGGCGGCGTGCGCGTCCCGGCGAGCTGGAGGATCCAGTACCTCGACGGCGACCAGTGGACCGACGTGGACGCTGCGGGCGCCTACGGCACCGAACCCGACCGGTACAACGAGGTCGCCTTCGACCCCGTCACCACCACCGCCGTCCGCGCGGTCCTCCAGAGCGGCGCCGGCAGCGTCGGCGTCCTCGAATGGAAGGTCTTCGCCGAAGCGCCCGAACAGGTCCGCGCCGTCCACCAGCCGACGCTCGTCGGCGAGGTCCCCGCCCTGCCCTCCACCGTCGCCTGCGTCTACGCCGACGGCACCCGCCTCGACCTGCCCGTGGTCTGGGGGCCGGTCACCGCCGAGGACGTGGCCGAGCCCGCCACCGCCGTGGAGGTCGCGGGCCTCGTCACCGGCCTCGCCCTCCCCGCCCAGGCGACCGTCCACGTCAGACTCACGAACGCGGTCGAGATCACCGCGATCGAGACGGAGGAGGTCGCCACGGCGGCCGGGGCCGCGCCGCAACTGCCGGCCACCGTCACCGCCGTCTACAACGACGGGTCCAAGGACAACGTCGGCGCCGCCGTCTCCTGGGACCCCATCGACCCCGCCGACTACGCCGCGCCCGGGACCTTCACCGTCCAGGGCACCCTCGCGGGCACGGTGCTGCGCGCCGAAGCCCTCGTCCACGTCACCGCAAGCTGAACTCCCACCGGCACCAGGAGCAAGCCATGCAACGCAACGCAACCGCACCGATGAGACGAACCGCCGCCGCGCTCGCCGCGGCCCTGACCGGAGCCCTGCTCCTCGTCGCCTCCCCCGCGCAGGCGCAGCAGGCGAACGTCGCCCGCTCGGCGACGCCCAGCGCCTCCTACACCTCCTCGTGGGAGACCGTGAACGCGGTCAACGACGGGATCGAGCCGCCCCGGTCCAACGACGCGGCGAACCCGCGCTGGGGCACCTGGCCCGAGACCGGCTCCCAATGGGTGCAGCTCACCTGGAGCAGCCCCGTCACCGTGTCCTCTTCGGACCTGTACTTCTTCGACGACTCCGCGGACAACGGCCCCGGCGGCGTCCGCGTCCCCGCGAGCTGGCGCATCGAGTACCTCGCCGGTTCCGTCTGGACCCCCGTGAGCGGCGCGAGCGCATACGGCGTCAACGCGAACCAGTACAACCACACCGCTTTCGACGCCGTCACGACCACGGCGGTGCGGGCGGTCCTCGCCAGCGGCGCCGCCAGCGTCGGCGTCCTCGAATGGAAGGTGTGGGGCGAGGGCTCGGCCTCCCAGGCGGGCAACCCGATCGTCACCGACATCTACACCGCCGACCCGGCCACGCTCGTCGTCGGCGACACCTTCTACATCTTCAGCGGCCGTGACGAGGCCGCCGCGGGCCAGGACGCGTTCGTCATGGACGAGTGGCACGCCTTCTCCTCCACCGCGCCCGAGAGCGACCCTGCCGCCTGGACCGACCACGGCGCGCGGCTCTCCCTCGACGTCTTCGACTGGGCAGGGGCGAACGCCTGGGCCTCCGAAGTGGTCGAAGGACCCGACGGGCGCTACTACTGGTTCGTTTCCGTCGACGGCGCGACCGACAACGGCTGGATGAACATCGGCGTCGCCGTCGCCGACGACCCGCTGGGCCCCTATGAGGACGCCATCGGCGGCCCGCTCGTCTCCGACTCGACCCCGAACTCCTCGGCGCTCAACATCGACCCGACCGTGTTCATCGACGACGACGGCCAGATCTACCTCTACTGGGGCTCGTACTGGCAGCCGCGCATGGCGAAGCTCAACCAGGACATGACCTCCCTCGCGGGCGCGGTCACGACCCCCTCGGGCCTTACCGACTTCTGGGAGGCCCCCTGGCTGTTCGAGCGCGACGGCGTCTACTACATGGCCTACGCCTCCAACGGCGGCTCGGGCTGCGTCACCAGCTCCGCCTACGCCTGCATCAGGTACGCCACCGCGTCGAGCCCGGCCGGGCCGTGGACCCACCGCGGCGTCGTCCTCGGCCAGGTCACCTCCACCACCAACCACCCGGCGATCGAGGAGTTCGACGGCCGGTGGTGGATGGTCTACCACACCGCCGACGCGCCCGGCGGCGGGAACTTCCGCCGGTCGGTCGCCATCGACCCGGTCCACTTCAACGCGGACGGCACCATGCAGCAGGTCGTCCAGACCACCGGAGCCGCCTGATGCGCCTCAACCGTCGCAACGCACTCCGCTTGGGCGCCTTGGCGTCCGCGGCCCCCGCCGGGTTCCTTCTCCAGGGCCCGGCGGGGGCCGCCCCGGCGGCGCCCGCCGCCTGGGACGTCCGCCCCTTCGGCCTCGACCGGGTCGCCCTCGGCGAGGGGATCTTCGCCGAGAAGCGCGACCGGATGCTCCGCTACGCGAGCGGCTACGGGGCCGACCGCGGCGAGCTCGCCGGACCCGACCGGATGCTCTACAACTTCCGCGCCAACGCCGGGCTCCCCAATCCCGACGGCACCGCCCCGCCCGGCAGCTGGGACGACGCCAACGGCTACCTGCGCGGCCACTACTCCGGGCACTTCCTCTCCATGCTCGCCCAGGCGCACGCGGGCACCGGCGAGGACCTGTACCGCCGCAAGGCCGACCACCTCGTGGCCGGACTCGGCGAATGCCGCGCGGCCCTGGCGGACGCCGCCGCCCGGCCCACGCCGCGCGTCCCCGGGCGCACCGGCACCGCACTGCGCCTGACGGGTTCCCCGCTCGGCCACGCCGAACACGTGTCCCTCCCCAGTGGACTCCTCGACGGCCTGACCGAACTCACCGTCGCCGCCTGGATCAACCTCGCACCGGTCGACCGCACCCGCCTGCCCGACCCGAACCAGGACCCCGCGCCGCTCGCCAACGGCGCCAAGGTCTTCTCCTTCGGCGCCGACGCCGACCGCCAGATGCACCTGACGGTGCGCGCCGACAACGCGAACCCGTACCCGCGTTTCGCCGCCACCGCCTCCGGCGCGGCGGGGGAGCAGCGCGTGACCGCGACCGCGCCGCTGCCGACCGGCACCTGGACCCACGTGGCCGTCGCCCTCGGCGGCGGCACCGCGACCCTGTACGTCGACGGGGCGCCCGTCGCCTCCGGCCCGGTCGCCCTCACTCCGGCGGACCTCGGCGCCACCACCGCGAACTGGATCGGCCGCGGCCAGTACCCGCAGGGGAGCGTCCAGTACCTCGGCGCCGACCTCGACGAGTTCCACGTCCACTCCACCGCCCTGGACGCCGACCAGGTCGCCGCCCTGGCGGCCGGCACGGGGCCGACCGGCGACGTCGCCGCCTACCGCTTCGACGAGGACCCGGGGCCGGTGTGCGCCGACGCCTCCGGGAACGGGCGCGACGCGCACGTCCTCGCCCCCACCGACGGCCGCCGCCACCCCGGGTTCCTCGCCGCCTACCCCGAGACGCAGTTCCTGCGCCTGGAGGAGTTCGCGACCTACGGCGGCAACGCCGGGATCTGGGCGCCGTACTACACGACGCACAAGATCATGGCCGGGCTCCTCGACGCCCACCGCCTCACCGGCAACACCGACGCGCGCGACCTCGCCACCGGCATCGGCGAGTGGATCCACTCGCGACTGTCCGTCCTCGACCGCGACCGCCTCGACCGCATGTGGTCGATCTACATCGCGGGCGAGTACGGCGGCGTCAACGAGTCCCTCGCGAACCTCGCCGCCCTCCACCCCGACCGGCCCGAGTTCCTCGACACCGCGCGGCTGTTCGACAACACCGCGCTCCTGGCCGCGACCGTCGCGGGGGAGGACCGGCTCGACGGCAGGCACGCCAACCAGCACATCCCGCAGTTCACCGGCTACCTGCGGATGCACGAGCAGGGCGCGGGAGAGGACTACCTGACCGCGGCGGCGAACTTCTGGGACATGGCGATCCCGCACCGCGCCTACGCGCACGGCGGCACCGGCGTCGGCGAGATATTCCGCGCCCGCGGCGCGATCGCCGCCTCCCTGTGGCAGTACCCGAACGACCCCAACCACGCCGAGACCTGCTGCGTCTACAACCTGATCAAGCTCGCTCGGAACCTCTTCCTCCACACTCGCGACCCGAAGTACATGGAGTACTGCGAGCGGGCCCTGTTCAACCAGATCCTTGCCTCCCGCAAGGACGCCGACAGCACCGAGGACCCCGAGGTCACCTACTTCGCGCCCGTGCGGCCCGGGCGCGGGCGCGACTACGGCAACACCGGCACCTGCTGCGGCGGCACCGGCATGGAGAACCACACCAAGCACCAGGAGTCGGTCTACTTCGCCGACGACGACGGCCTGTACGTCAACCTCTACATCGACTCGGCCCTCGACTGGTCCGAGCGGCGCACCGAGATCCGCCTGACCACCGCCCTCCCCTTCGAAGGGGCGAGCCGCCTCGCCGTGAGCGGGCGCGGCGGCCGGTTCGACCTGCGCCTGCGCGTGCCCTCCTGGGCGAGCGAGTACACCGTCGCCGTCAACGGCCGCAGGCAGCGCATCGAGGCCGAACCGGGCACCTACGCCACCGTCTCCCGCCGCTGGCGCGACGGCGACACCGTCGACATCGCGATGCCACTGCGCCTGCACACCGAAGCGGCACTGGACGACCCCGAGATCCAGTCCGTCTACTTCGGCCCGACGGTCCTGGCGATCAAGCACGAACCCGTCGGCGACGACCTCGCCACCGGCCTGGTCGACCTCGCCGTGGGCGAGGACCTCGAAGCGGCGTTCGAGCCGACCGGCGAGCCCCTGTGCTTCACCGCGGACGGGTACGCGTTCGCACCCCTGCACCTCGGCGACGAGGACCCGTACCACCTCTACTGGCGGCGGCGATAGCCGTCCGCCCCAACCCCTCACGAAGAAGGAGCAGACCGATGAGATTCCCGAGACGCCGAGCGGCGGTGGTCCTCGCCGCCGCCACGGCACTGGTCGCGGCCGCCTGCAACGGCGGCGGAGGCGCCGCCGACCAGGAGGTCGTCCTCGAAGGCGTGGACGACGGCACCACGCTGACGATGTGGACCCGGGCGGCCACCGAGGCCCAGTCGCAGCGGCTCGTGGACGCCTACAACGCGAGCCACGAGAACCAGGTCGAACTGACCGTGATCCCCACCGACGACTACCAGACCCGCGTCGGCACTGCCGCGGGCAACCAGGAGCTGCCCGACCTGTTCGCCCTCGACGTGGTGTTCGCCCCGAACTTCACCACCGCCGGGGCCTACCTCGACATCACCGACAGGATCGCGGCCCTCGACTTCGCCGACGCGCTCGCCCCCTCCCACCTGGAGGTCGGCAGCGTCGACGGCCGGCAGTACCTCGTGCCGCACACCCTCGACCTGTCGGTCCTGTTCTACAACAAGGACCTGTACGAGCAGGCGGGCCTCGACCCCGAGGCGCCGCCGACCACGCTCGCCGAGTTCGCCGAGCAGGCCCGCGCCGTCGACGCCCTCGGCGGGGACGTCAGCGGCACCTTCTTCGGCGGCAACTGCGGCGGCTGCTTCGTCTTCACCTGGTGGCCCACGATCTGGGCCTCCGGCGCGGAGGTCATGAACGAGGACGGCACCGAGTCCCTTCTGGACTCGCCTGAGGCCCAAGAGGTCTTCGCGACCTACAGGGGCCTCGTGGAGGACGACGCCGTGGCCCCCGGCCACAACGAGGAGACCGGCGCGACCTGGGTGTCGTACTTCCCCGAAGGGAACATCGGGGTCATGCCCATGCCCTCGACCATGCTCGGGCTCATGCCCGAGGACCTCAACCTCGGCGTCGCCCCGATCCCGGGCATCGACGGCGGGCAGTCCACGTTCGTCGGCGGCGACTCGATCGGCATCAGCGCCAACTCCGAGCACCCCAACCAGGCGTGGGACTTCCTCCGCTGGAGCCTGGAGGAGGAGCAGCAGGTCGGGCTCATGGCCGCCAACGGCGACGTCATGGCCCGCACCGACCTCGGCGACAACGAGTACTACGCCTCGAACCCCAACGCGGTCATCATGAACGACCTCGTCGCGGTCGGGCGCACCCCGTACTCGCTCAACTTCGGCCAGACCTTCAACGACCCGCAGGGCCCCTGGCTCCCGCTCGTCCGCGAGGCGGTCTACGGCGACGCGAACGCCGACCTGGCCGCGCTGAACGACGACGTGACGGCCTCCCTCGCCGGATAGACGGGACGAAACTCCATATGCGACATTCGCGCAAGCTGGCCGGAGCCGCGTACGCCGCCCCCGTGGCGCTGTTCGTGCTGGTCTTCTTCGTCGCGCCGCTGCTGCTGGTCGGACGCATGTCCGCGTCCGACTGGCCGCTGCTGGCCGGCTACCGGGGCCTCAACCTGCCCGAGAACTACGAGGGCATCGGCGACGACCCGCTGTTCTGGCCCGCGGTCGGTTTCACGCTCAAGTACACCGGCATCGTGGTCGTCATCCTCATCGGACTCTCGTTGCTGCTGGCCCTCATCGTCGCCGACCGACGCCGCGGCACCGGGTTCTTCCGGACCGCGTACTTCCTGCCGACCACGCTCGGCCTCGCCTCGGCCTCGCTGCTGTTCTTCGGCTTCTACAGCCCCGCCATCGGCCCGCTCGACCCGATGCTGGAGGCCCTCGGCCTCGGACCGGTCTCGTGGCTGGGCACCCCCACCGCGGCACTTTGGTCCACAGTGGTCCTCATCGTGTGGAAGTTCGCCGGGTTTTTCATGATCATCCTGCTCGTCGGCCTCCAGTCGATCCCGCCCGACGTCTACGAGGCCGCCCGCCTCGACGGCGCGAACCGCTGGCAGTCCTTCGCGCACATCACCGTCCCGCTCCTGCGCCCCGCCCTCGGCCTCGTCCTCATCCTCTCGGTCACCGGCTCCCTCCTCGCCTTCGACCAGTTCTTCATCCTCACCAAGGGCGGCCCCGACAACTCCACCGTCACCGTCGTCCAGCTCATCTACCGCGAGGCCTTCCAGCGCTTCGACCTCGGCGCCGCCGCCGCGATCTCCGTGGTCGTGCTCGCCGCGCTCCTGGTGCTCAACATCGCCCAGTTCCGGGCCCTGCGAAAGGACCATTGATGCGCACGCGCCTGTGGACCACCTCGTACTACGCGCTCGCGGGGGGCCTGTCGGTCCTGTTCCTGTTCCCGCTCGTGTGGACCGGCTACGCCTCGGTCGCCCCCCACGGGGCCACTCACCAGCAGGACGGCTTCGGGTTCGGCAACTACACCGCCCTCCTCGACTACGACGCCGGGCTCCTGCGGTACCTGTGGAACAGCACCTTCGTCTCGCTCCTCACCGTCGCCTTCACGCTCGCCCTGTCGATCCTCGGCGGCTACGCGTTCGCCCGCTTCACCTTCCGCGGCCGCGACACCCTCTTCGTGCTCACCCTCGCCATCCTCATGGTCCCCTACTCGACGCTCCTCATCCCGCTCTACTCGATGCTCGGGGACCTCGGGATGCGCGGCAGCCTCGTCGGGCTCTCGCTCGTCCTCACCCTCTACCAGCTGCCGTTCGCGGTGTTCATGATGCGCATCTCCTTCGAGGCCGTGCCCAAGGAGATCGAGGAGTCCGCCATGTGCGACGGCGCCGGCACCTTCGGCGTACTCACCCGCATCATGCTCTTCGCCGTGTGGCCCGGCCTCGTCACCGTGGGCCTGTTCTCGTTCCTGGCCGCCTGGAACGACTTCATCGCCCCGCTCATTCTCGTCAGCGAGGCCGACAAGGCCGTGCTGCCGGTGGCCATCGCCAACCTCCGCCAGCAGTCGATGGGCGCCATCGACTTCGGTGCGACACAGGCCGGCGTGGTCGTCATGGCGCTGCCGTGCCTGGTGCTCTTCGCACTGCTCCAGCGCCACTACGTCCGAGGATTCATGTCAGGAGCGATCAAGGGATGACCACGTCCACACCCGTACTGCCGCCCACCGGGACGCTGCGCCCGCTGGGCCTCGACGAGGTCCGCATCACCGGCGGGCACTGGGGCGAGCGGCAGGCGGTCAACGCCGGGGCCACCATCGGCCACTGCCTCCACTGGCTCGAGGCCCTCGGCTGGATCGGCAACTTCGACCGCGCCGCCGAGGGCGCGCCCTTCGAGCGGGCCGGCCGCGAGTTCGCCGACTCGGAGGTCTACAAGCTCGCCGAGGCCATGGCCTGGGAGATCGGCCGCACCGGCGACCCCGCGCTCGAAGCCGAGTTCGTCCGCCTCACCGAAAGGATCGGCGCCGCCCAGCACGCCGACGGCTACCTCAACACCAGGTTCGGGGGCCCCGGCCAGGAGCCTCGGTACGCGAACCTCGAATGGGGCCACGAGCTCTACTGCTACGGGCACCTCATCCAGGCCGCCGTCGCCCGCCTGCGCACCCGCGGCGAGGACGCGTTCACCGCGATCGCCCGCCGCGCCGCCGACCACGTGTGCGAGGTCTTCGGTCCCGGCGGCGTCGAGCGCATCTGCGGCCACGCCGAGATCGAGGTGGCGCTGGCCGAGTTCGCCCGCGCCACCGGCGAGGCGCGCTACCTGGAGCAGGCCCGGCTGTTCGTCGAGCGGCACGGCGCCAAGACCCTGCCCGAGGCCGGGTTCTACTACCAGGACGACGTCGCGGTGCGCGACGCCGAGGTCCTGCGCGGCCACGCCGTGCGCGCCCTGTACCTCTCCTCGGGAGCGATCGACGTCGCCGTGGACACCGGCGACACGGCCCTGCTGGAGGCCGTACGCCGCCAATGGGACCGCACCCTCGCGCGCCGCACCCACCTCACCGGCGGCATGGGCTCGCAGTACCAGGACGAGGCGTTCGGCCGGGACTTCGCGCTCGGCCCCGACCGGGCCTACGCCGAGTCCTGCGCCGGGATCGGCGCGGTCATGACCGCCTGGCGGCTGCTCCTGGCGACCGGCGAGGCCTCCTGCGCCGACCTCATCGAGCGCGTCAGCTGGAACGTCCTCGCGGGCGCGGTCGCCCCCGACGGGCGGTCGTTCTTCTACGCCAACCCGCTCCACCAGCGCACCGCCGACGCCGACCCGCCGCCCGACGCGGCGCTCCCGCACGTGCGGGCCGGGGGTCGCCGCGCCCCCTGGTTCGACGTCTCCTGCTGCCCCACGAACCTGGCGCGCACCTTCGCCCAGTACGCGGTGTACCTCGCGACCGCCGACGACCGCGGCGTGCAGCTCCACCAGTACGCCCCCGCCGCGATCGACACCGAGGTCGCCGGGAAGCGCCTGGCGCTCTCGGTCGCGACCGCCTACCCCGAGGACGGGGCCGTGACGGTCCGAGTCGAGGCCAACGGCGGCGGCGAGCGCACCGTGTCGCTGCGCGTCCCGGCCTGGGCCGAGGGTGCCCGCGTCACCGGCCCGGACGGCACCGCGCGCCCCGCCGCGCCCGGGACGTACGCCGAGGTCACCGCCGCATTCGCGCCGGGCGACGAGATCCGCCTCGACCTGCCCGTGGCACCGCGCTGGAGCCTGCCGGACCCGCGCGTCGACGCGGTGCGCGGCTGCGCCGCCGTCGAACGCGGACCGGTGGTCTACTGCGCCGAGTCGCTCGACCTCCCCGGCGGCGACCTCGACGAGCTCACCGTCGACGCCGCGACCGCCCCGATCGAGCGCGGGGGCCGCGTCCTGGTGGCCGCCACCGTCCACGACCGGCCCGACGGCTGGCCCTACGGGCCGGCCGCCCCCGAAGGCGAGGGCAAGCCCGTCGAGCTCGTCCTCGTCCCGTTCCACCTGCGGGCCACCAGGGGCCCCGCCGCGATGCGGGTGTGGCTGCCGCAGGAGTGAGGGAGGCGGGGCCGGCGCGCGCCGCGATCCGGCGCGGGCCGGCCCCGTGTCTTGAAGGCCCTGTGTCTTGACGGCCCGGTGTTGACGGCCCAGTGCTGATGGGCCCGTGTCGTCACCGTGACCCGACTTCCTTCGAGAATCGCACCGGGAGTCCAAGGGCCGCTTGGTCTTGCACCTTTAGGATGAGGTCCGTCGGGTGGGTCAGACGGAGACGAGGAACAGAATAATGAGCGATCTGCTGGAATTCCTGGGCACGGCCGAGCAGGCGGTCGAGGCGGCGGTGGCGACGATCCGGTCGGGGATCGGACGGGAGCGCTCGATCAGCGGCAAGGGCGACCGCGACTTCGCCACCGATCTCGACTACGCCGTGGAAGACCAGATCAGGGCCTTCCTCGACCAGGAGACCCCCGGCATCCCGCTGCTGGGGGAGGAGCGCGGCCGCACCGGCGACGCCGAGTCGCACTACGAATGGGTGCTCGACCCCATCGACGGCACCGTCAACTTCGCCCACCGGTCGCCGCTGTTCGGCGTCTCGCTCGCGCTCACCCGCAACGGGATGCCCGTCGTCGGCGTCGTCCAGGCCCCCCTGGCCGACGAGCGCTTCAGCGCCGCGCTCGGCCACGGCGCGGCCCTGAACAAGCAGACCCTCACCACCACCGGACCCGGCGACCTCGCCGACGCGGTCGTCGCCGTCGCCGACTTCCCGTTCGGGCCCGACGCCGAACGGCGCACCCAGCGGCGGTTCGCGCTGCTCCAGCGCCTGGTCCCCAAGGTCCAGCGCGTCAGGATGCTCGGCACCGCCGCCCTCGACCTGTGCTGGCTCGCCTCCGGCCGCGTCGACGCGGTCCTCCACGACCGCATCAACCTGTGGGACGTCGCCGCGGGCACCGTCATCGCCCGCGAGGCAGGCGCCCTGGTCACCGACCTCGACGGCGTCGACTACGGCTCCGGCGCCATGTCCGTGCTCGCGGGAGGCCCCGCGGTGCACCGCGCCCTCCTCGCCGAGATCGCCTGAGCGCCTAGGCGGCCAGCGCCTGGTCGTAGGCCCGCCGTGCCTCGATGATGTCCGGCTGGTGCCGTTCGGCCCAGGCGAGCAGGCCCGTCAGGTGCCCGTAAAGCTCCCGCGCGCTCTCGGTCGCGCGGTACTCGACCTTCGGCGGGACGGTCGGGTAGACGGTCCTGGTCAGCAGGCCGTCCCGTTCGAGGTTCCGCAGCGTCAGCGTGAGCATCCGGCGGCTGATGCCGGGGATCGAGCGCTCGAGCTCGGTGTAGCGCACGGGCTCGCGGATGGCCGCGACCAGGATCGACACCGACCACTTCCCGGCCACCCGGTCGATGATCTGCACGATCGGGCAGGCCTCGGCCTGGACGTCGGACAGCGGGGTCTCGCAGTCGTCGCTCATCGGTGTGCCTCGAATCACTCTGGTCTCGGATGCCGTTCGACCTGGACGGGAACATCCATGTCCCCCCAGGCACATGAAAGTGCCTTCTTACGGATTCCTTCATTGGAACACATGATGGCTCCAGGAACAAATAGTTCCCCGTTGAACGAAGGAGCCCCCGAATGCCGACCGCGACGCAGGCGAGCCTCAGCCGCCGCTGGCTCACCGTCATGGTCCTGCTCGCCGCGCAGGTCATGATCATCCTCGACCAGAACATCGTCACCATCGCCCTCCCCGCCATCCGCGACGACCTCGGCTTCTCCCAGTCGAACCTCGTGTGGACCGTCAACGCCTACGTCATCCCCTTCGGCGGCCTGCTCCTCCTCGCCGGCCGCCTCGGCGACCTCATCAGCCGCAAACGGGTCTTCCTCGCCGGCCTCGCGCTGTTCACCCTCGCCTCGGCCGCCATCGGCTTCGCCGACACGCAGTCGCTCCTCCTCGCCGGGCGCTTCGTGCAGGGCATCGGCGGCGCCGTCGCCTCCGCCGGGCTCCTCGGCATGGTCGTCATGCTCCTGCCCGAACCCGCGCAGCAGGCCAAGGGCATCGGCGCCTTCGGCTTCGCCTCCGCCGGCGGCGGCGCACTCGGCAGCGTGATCGGCGGCCTCCTCACCGAGGCCGTCGGCTGGGAGTCGATCTTCTTCATCAACGTCCCGCTCGGCGTCGCCGTCGCCGTCCTCGCCTGGCGCCTGCTCGACGACGACCGCGGCATCGGCCTCAAGGCCGGGGCCGACATCGTCGGCGCCGTCCTCGTCACCGCCGGCGTCATGCTCGCCGTCTACACCCTCATCGAGGTCGAACACCAGGGCTGGAACTCCCCGCGCACCCTCGGCCTCGGCGCCCTCGCCGCGCTTCTCGTCGCCGGGTTCCTCCTGCGCCAGGCCAAGGCCGCCACCCCGCTCGTCCCGCTGCGCATCCTCTTCTCCCGCACCGTTGCCGGAGCCAACCTGACGCAGGCGCTCATGGTCGGCGCGGCCTTCGGGTTCATGTACTTCACCGTCCTCTACCTCCAGCAGGTCCTCGACTTCGCCCCCGCCGCCGCCGGCCTCGCGTTCCTGCCCGCGCCGCTGGTCATCGCCTCGGTGTCCATGTGGGTCGCCCCGCGCCTGCTCGCCCGGTTCGACCCGCGCCGCATCGCGATCACCGGCCTCGCCGTCATGATCGCCGGGTTCGCGCTCTTCGCCCAGATGCGCGCCGACGGCACCTACCTCGCCGACGTCCTGCCCGGCATGATCTCCGCCCCGCTCGGCTTCGGCCTCACCATGCCCGCCCTCATGACCCTCGGCATGGCCGGCTCCCGCCCCGAGGACGCCGGCGTCACCTCCGGCCTGTTCAACACCGCCCAGCAGGTCGGAGGCGCTGTCGGCCTCGCCGTCCTGAGCACCGTCGTCGCCGCCCGCACCGCGGGCCTCGCCGAAGGCGGCGCGAGCGAGGCCGAGGCGCTGGCGGGCGGCTTCCGGCTCGGCTACGGAGTCGCGGGGGTGTTCGTGGCGGTGGCGCTGGTGATCGCGGCGACGCTCATGCGCCCGCGCCGCGAGGCGCCCGTGGCGGAGCCGGTCCCGGCGGGCGTGGCGTAGCGCAGCGAAGGGGCCGCCGTCCGATCCGGACGGCGGCCCCTTCGGCGTCTGCGAGGTTAACGCCTGCTGCTGCGCGGCGACGATGACCTGGACGAGCTTCGCGACGTCCTCGGGGTTGCCGGCCTTGAGGTTCACCTTGCGCTGCTTGCCGCTCTGCTGGAGGCGCAGCACGTTCTGGCCGTCGAACCACAGGCGCTCGCCCTTGGGCGCGCCGTAGGTCCGGGCCCGGTAGCCGAAGAGGGCGTGCATGTACAGGCCGCCGGTCGTGAAGTCGAAGCTGTACACGGGCATCGTGAACGAGAGGACGCCGCCGACGGTGAACAGCGCGCCGAGGAAGAGGTAGAGCGAGAGGTAGCCGCCGACGAGGGCGATGAGGCCGATGACGAGGAACAGGGCCCCGGCGACGACGAAGAGGATCGAGTACAGGGACTTGTAGCGGACCTTCAGGATCGGCTGGGCGGGCGGCTGGGGCGCGGGCGGGTACATGAGGGCTCTCCTGGTGACGATGGGGCGAGGGGGTGCCGCCAGACTAGCAGCGGCCCGCTCACAGCTGCGTGAGCGCGAACACCAGCGCCAGCGCGGGCAGAATCCCCTGCTTGAGGGCGGCGGCGACCATGAAGCGGTTCGCCTTGTAGAGGATCAGTGCGGCGGCGACCATCGAGGCGCACGAGAAGACGATGAGGGTCCAGCCGACCTCGGGCTGCCAGCGCACGACCGCGACCCCGGCGATGGCGCCGACGGCGAGGAACAGGTTGTACCAGCCCTGGTTGTAGGCCCAGAGGCGGACCGCTCCGACGTCGGGCGTGGCGACCTTGAAGACCCAGCGGTGCACCCTCGGATCGGCGAACCGCAGGCTCTCCATGCCCCAGATGTACACGTGCACGAGCCCGGAGAGCGCGGCGAGGACCTGAACGACGACCAGCATGGTCGCATTCTCGCCGATCGGACGCCACTGAACCGGCAAATGCGTCGAAACACTCCGAAATCCTTCGATGCCGCCGGTCCCCTCGCGGGGACCGGCGGCGAAGGCTCACTCGTCGGGCGCGAACTCGCCCACGAGGTGGAGGATCTGGATCGCGGCCAGGCCCCACTGCGCCATGTCGTTCGTGCCGCCGTTGGGCCACCACTCGACGGTGTTGAGGGTGCCGGTGACGGTCTCGGTCTCCAGCGGCGAGTAGTCCGGCGCGTCCTTGGCGCCCCGGAACCGGTCCCAGGCCAGGCGGGCCTGCGACTCGTCGCCGGTGCGGGCGTAGACGAACGCGTTGGCGCGCGTGTAGGAGTAGAGGAACAGGTCGCCGAAGCGGCCGCCGTACTCGGCCTCCTGCTCCGCGCGGGTCGCGGTGTAGAAGCGCGAGTACTTGAGCCAGTCGGCCTCGAACGCGGGCATGTCGACCTGCTGGATGAGTTCGGCGCAGATCTCGATGCGGCCGAAGGAGTTGGAGAGGTTGCTCCGCTCGGTCACCGGCTCGGCCTCGATCGCGTACCGGCCGGTGTCCAGGTCGTAGTCGGCCGAGCCCTGCGCGAACCCGTTGGGCTGCGCGGCGATCGTCTCCATGGTGCCCAGGACCTTGTCGCGGCAGAACTCCCAGTCGGGGCCGCGCCGCTCCCACTCGGTGAGCCAGGCCGCCGCGAGGGCCGCCCAGCTCGTCCCGAACCCGATGCCCACGGCGTTGCGGTCGGGGTTCCACGGGTCGTCCTCGGCGCGGATCTTGCGGCCGGTGTCGAGGACGAGCGCGGTCTCCTCGCTGGAGGCGAGCGAGCGCAGCAGGTCGCCGGTGCGCTCGTCGGCGGTGAGGTAGTAGAAGTACCTGCGGTAGTTCGCGTTCGAGACGCGCACCTGCTTGGAGGAGTCGCCCCAGTGCTGGACGCCGTGCCTCGTGCCGAGCCCGGCCCAGTCGCCGGTGTGGTAGCAGTTGACCTCGCTGGTCTTGCGGGTCAGCGCCTCGGCGAAACGGAAGACGTCGGCGCGGTTGGTGTGCAGGTAGTGCATCCAGAACCACTGGTCGGGGGAGATCTCGGAGTTGTCCCACGCGTAGCCGCCGATGTCGTAGCGCCAGATGCGGCGGTCGACGTCCTTGGAGTGCATGAAGTCGCCGAAGTCCCAGAAGCCGTACCAGTGCCGCTGGTCCTGCTCGGTCCGGTAGTGCTCGAACAGGAAGTCGAGGGTGTCCTCCACTTCGGCCTTGACCGGGTGGGAACGGTCGACCGGCCCGAAGAGCCCGCCGAAGGCGCCCGCGGCGCTCATGTGCTCGGTCGGGGCGATGACCTGCGGCTGCGCCCGGACCGCGTCGGCCATGGCGCCGAGGCGCTCGGCCGTGGGCGTCGCCTCGACGGCCCAGAACTGGAGCTCGGTGGTGCGGGCGACGCCGTTCGGGGTGCCGAAGCCGGGCTCGTAGTCCTCGTAGGTGATCTCGAGGGCGTCGAGCTGCTCCGGGTAGGTGTCCTGGCCGAGGCCGTCGTGGTAGAAGCGCGTGTCCATCGGCTGCGCCTCGGGGGACCACATCCACACGGTCACGGTGGCCTCGTCGGTGTGGGCGTCGCGGATGTCGAGCCCGGTGGGGTGGCGCTGCCAGAAGTCCTTCATGCCGAACCCGAACCCGCCCGAAGGACCGCCGAGGTAGGCGAACCCGGAGGCGCGGCGGCCCTGGTCGACCGGAACCCACCCGTGCCCGGCCTTGGTGCGCTTGCGGATCGCGAAGCCCTCCGAGTTGAGCTGGGCCAGCGAGTAGTCGCCCCAGGCGGGAATCCAGTGCAGGCGCGTGGTGACGCGCTGGTCCCAGGTGGCCGGATCGGGGAGGGCCTGCCCGGCGATCTGCGCGTCGCGCACGGCCTGGCCGGGGTCGCGGCGCAGGCCGGTGATGCCGCGGACCGCCTCGGTGAGCTGGCCGTGGCCTTCGCCGACGAAGCGGATGTGGCGGTCGTAGAGCTCGTCGGTGAGCGCGACTTTGAAGCGCACGCCGAGGCCCGCGATGAAGGCGTCCTCGCCGTCGGAGTCGTACACGAAGGTGTGGACCATCCGGAAGGACTCGCCGCCGGCGTAGAAGTACAGGCGCACGGTGAACGGCAGCCAGGACTTGCCGCGGCCCTTGGTCCTGCGGTGGGTGCCGGTCACCTTGACGACCGCGCGCACCGGGCCGGTCTGCTCGACCTCGACGTCGTCGACCTCCGAGACGTACCGGTCCCGCGAGACCGAGCCGGTCTCGGGGTCGGGCGCCTCCTTCTGCGTGATGTTGACGAGCTGGCCGTCCTTGGCGATGGTGCGGCTGCCGCGCTTGACGTACTCGATGAGGTCGGTGCCGGACTTGGGGAGGCGGACGGTGATGACGCCGGTGTCGACGTCGACGTGCCGCTTCGTGTCGGAGACCGAGACGGCGAACGCGGGCGCGGCCGGCTCTCCCGCGGTGAGCGTGAAGGACTCCTGCCGCGCGGCCGGGCCCACGGCGTGGCCGGTCCACTTGAGCGAGCCGTCGGGCCAGTAGGCGAGGGGCCAGGTCTGGACGGGGACGGCCGCGCCGTCGTCGCCGGTGAGCTGGAAGGCCTGGTCGCCGGGGAAGCGACCCGGGCCCCAGGGCACGCCCCAGGTCGAGCCGGGCGATTCGGCGGGGGCGCCCTCCAGCCACGTGAGCTGGACGGAGTCGGGGCCGGGGTCGGCCCCGGTCGCGCCTTGGGCGCGGGCGGGGGCACCGTCGAGGAAGGCGGCGGCAGCGGCGACGCCCGCGGTGGTCGCGAGGACGCTGCGCCGCCGCACGCCGCCGGGGGCGGTGTCCTCGGCGGCGGTGTGGTGATGGGTGACGGGGGATTCGGGTACGGGGCCGGGCATGGTTCCTCCAGAGGATCGACGCCGGTAGGGGTTAAATCGTTTTAATGACGAGCGTCGTCAATATAGCCACGCGTCGATCGATCGTCAACCCTCGGCCCCGGATGCCGGGATCGGCGGGCGCGGACGAGAACGGCCGAGAACGCCGACCCAGCGCCCCGCACAGGCCGTCGCGTCAAGCCACGATCGACACTTTCGGCGCTTTGATAGCGCGTATTACCAGGTGAAATGAATCTTGTCATCTAGATTCGTCTATGTTTAGATATGTGGGTCGATGCGCCCTTCCGTGTTCGCCGGAGCGGCGCCCTCCGCCCCGCGGGCCGCCTCGCGTGCGCCCTGGCGGAGCGATTTCGGTTTGAACGATTCAATTCTCAAGTGCAGATCCCAGGATCGAGGCAAAGATGAAAACGTTTACGCGACTTCGAGTCGCCATCGCGGTGACCGGCCTCCTGGCCGGCGGCGGCGCCTTCGCCGTCAGCACCACGACCTCCCACGCCGAGGACCTCGGCGCGCAGCAGCTCGTGCGTCCGATGGAGGACCTCGGCCGCGGCGTTGTCGCGGTGCGCTCCAGCGCCACCGCCGTCCAGGTCGGCTGGCGCCTGCTGGGCCTGGACCCCGCGGGCACCGGCTTCAACGTCTACCGTTCCGCGGCCGGCGGCGCCTGGACCAAGCTCAACTCCCAGACCCTCACCGGCGGCACCAACTTCACCGACACGACCGCGAACCTCGCGCAGTCCAACGCCTACCGCGTCACCGCCGTCGTCAACGGTGCCGAACAGTCGCCCAGCGAGGCGTTCACCTTGAGCGCCGACCACGCCGAAGAGCCCGCCGTGCGCATCCCGCTGCGCGACGGCGGCGCCGTCAAGTTCGTGTGGACCGGCGACCTCGACGGCGACGGCGAGTTCGACTACGTGATCGACCGCCAGACCTCCCCGCAGTCCATCGAGGCCTACACCGGCAAGGGCGAGTTCCTGTGGGAGGTCGACCTCGGGCCCAACTCCACGAACCAGAACAACATCGAGCCCGGCTCGGCCACGATCGACGTCGGGCACAACGACGGCGTCACCGTCTACGACTTCAACTCCGACGGCTACGCCGAGGTGGCGCTGAAGATCGCCGACGGCGTGACCTTCGGCGACGGCCAGACCTGGACGCACGCGAACGACTCGCGCCAGTGGATGGCGATCCTCGACGGGCGCACCGGCGCGCTCCTGAACTACTCGAGCGTCCCCCAGGACTACCTCGGCGACGGCCCGATGGCCGCCCGCTTCGGCGTCGGCTACCTCGACGGCGTCACCCCGAGCCTGGTCGCCTACATGAAGAACCGGCGCGACGACGGCGGCTTCAACCTCATGATCGCCGCCTGGAAATGGAGCGGGCAGAGCCTCACCCAGCAGTGGAAGTGGCTGCGCGGCGGCACCGACGCCCCCGACGGGCACAACACGCGGATCATCGACGTGGACGGCGACGGCAGGGACGAGATCGCCGAGATCGGCTTCGTCCTCAACGGCGACGGCACCCTCCGCTACTCCCTCGCCGGGCAGGGCATCGTGCACGGCGACCGGTTCCACATCGCCGACATGGACCCGAGCCGCCCCGGCCTGGAAGGCTACGGCGTGCAGCAGAACAACGCCAGCGGCCTGCGCGAGTACTACTACGACGCCGACACCGGCGCGATGATCTGGCAGCACGTCCTCCCCGGCACCGGCGACATCGGCCGCGGCATGGCCGGGGACGTCGACCCGCGCTTCCCCGGCATGGAGGTCTGGTCCTTCGACGGGCTCTACAACGCCGCGTCCAACCAGCTCACCGAACCCGACACCTCCCTGCGGCCCTGGCCGCAGCTGGGCCTGTGGTGGGACGGCGACGCGACGATGGAACTGCTCAACTCCGGCAAGATCGAGAAGTGGAACCCCGCCGACCCCAGGCCCACCAACAGCCTGCCGCGCCTGGAGACGGTCGGGAACTTCGGCGCCGTGACCGCCGCGCAGGGCGGCCCGACCCTCGTCGCCGACCTCTTCGGCGACTGGCGCGAGGAGGCGGTCTACACCAACGCCGCCTTCGACGAGCTGATCATCTTCACCACCGACCGGCCCAGCGACATCCGGCTCTACACGCTCGCGCACAACCCGGCCTACCGCAACGCCATGACCCTCCACGGGTACATGCAGTCGCACCACGTCGACTACTTCCTCGGCGCGGGCATGAGCACCCCGTCCCGACCCGCCATCACCTACTGATCCGTTTTCCCAGCTCAGGCCTGCCGCGGCGGTCCGTCATACGGACCGCCGCGGCAAGGATGACGTTTGCCGACCCTCGATCCGGTGATAGCGTGTGCCACTGTGACTTCGCCGCTACGGGCCTTCGGCCCGCTCGAACCGACCCGCGACGGCTGGGAATCCGCAGCCCTCGCCCTGGCCCGACCGGCCGTCGACCTCGCGTTCGCCGGACCCGACGCCATGCCGGTGACGATGTCGAACCACTCCCACCCGGAGAACTGGTTCGAACTGCTGACCAGGCCCTTGTGGGGCCTCGCCCCCGCCGCCGACGCCGTCCCCGACGAGGTCTGGGCCGCCGTTCGCGGCGCCCTCGCCCGGGCCCTTGACCCCGACGACCCCTGGTACGTCGGCGACCCCGCCCATGCCAGCCAGCGCCTCGTGGAGGCCGCCGCGGTCGGATACGCCCTGGCCCTCGTCCCCGAACGACTATGGGAGCCCTTGGCCCCCAAAGCGAAAGACCAGATGTCGGCCTGGCTCTCGGCCGCCTACGCGACCGGCGTGGTCGACAGCAACTGGCACTACTTCCCGGTCTTCGCCGGCCACGGCCTCAAACGCCTCGGCATCGCCCACGACCCGGGCACGGCCGCCGCGCACCTCGACCGCATCGGCGAACTGACCCTCGACGACGCCGCCTTCGAGGACGGTCCGGGTGGTCGTGTGGACTACTACAATCCGTTCGCGTTCCACACCTACGCGCTCTTGCATTTCCGGCTCGGTGGTGACGACCGGTTCGTGGCGAATGCGGCCGCGTTCGCCCGCCGGTTCGGTGCCTGGTTCGGCGCCGACGGCGCCGCCGTCCCCTACGGGCGGAGCATGGGCTACCGGTTCGCCCAAGGGTCCCTGTGGTCCGCACTGGCCGCGGCCGACGTCGAAGCCGTCCCGTGGCCTGAGGCCGCCGGATACGCCCGCCGCCACCTCGAATGGTGGTGGGACAAGCCGATCCTCGACCCCGAAGGACGCCTGACCGTCGGCTACGGCTACCCCAACAACGCCGTGGTCGAGCAGTACCTCACCGCAGGCTCACCGTGGTGGGCGATGAAGCTGTTCACCGGTCTGCTCGCCGGACCCGAGCACCCGTTCTGGACCGCCACCCCCACCCTCCCCGGCCCTGTCGTCGCCCCGCACAAGGCCGCTCGCGCCGTCCACATCAGAGACGAGACCGGACACGTCACCCGCCTCAACGGCCAGTCGCGGCACGTCAAGATGCGCGGCAGCCGGGCGAGCTACGCGAAGTTCGCGTACTCGACCCTCGCGGGCTTCTCCCACGCCAACGCGGACCCGGGCCTGGAGGCCGCCGCGCCGGACGGCGAACTGGTGCTCTCCGAGGACGGCCTGCACTGGCGCGGGCGCGAGGGCGCCGGGGACGGCGCGGTGGACGAGTCAGGCACGGTCATTGTCGAGTGGCGGCCGTGGCCGGACGTGTCGATCACGACCACTCTCGAAGGCGCCGTGGACGGTTCGCACACCCGCGTCCACGTCGTCGAGACCGGTCGCACCCTCCACACCGGCGAAGGCGGCTGGTGCGTCCCGCTCCACGGGCGCCTCGCCGAGGCGGGGGAGGGTAGGGCGGTGGTGACCGCGGGCGGTATCCGCAGCGAGATCGCCGACCTGGACGGCGTCCGCGAGGCCGCGGTCATCGCGCCGATGCCCGGCACCCACCTGTACTGGCCGGGCACGCTCTTGCCGGTGCTGCGCGGCGTGATCGGACCGGGCCGCCACGTCCTGCGGACCCGCGTGTTCGCGGGCAGGGCGTAGCGCCCGCCGAAAAGGCGCGGCGGGACCTTGACAGTGCTGGAAAGCGCGTTCTAGGGTGATGCAACGAAAAGTTAAAACGATTTACCTCCCTGGTTCCGACGAATCGCCGCCGCTCGCGGCGACACGTCGGCCCCAGTCCGGTCCGGCGACGGTCCGACAACTGAATCGTTTCAGGTCGGCTCCGGCGCACCCCCGCGCCGGCGCCGACCCGAACCCGACGACCCGCGGACGCGGGACCCCTTGCACGAGAAGGAGCAATCAACGATGATGCGCGACCCCTACCGGCTCCGCCGCCGGTCCCTGCTCACCGGCGCCTCCGCCGCGGCCGTGGTCGGTGCGGCCGCCGCCTGCGGCGACGAGGGCCCCGCCGGCACCGCCGACGACCCGATCGAGATCAGCTTCGAGTGGTGGGGCGACGAGGCGCGGGCCGAGGTCACCCAGAAGGCCGTCGACCTGTTCCACGAGAAGAACGCCGGCATCAAGGTCACCACCAACTTCGCCGACTACCCCGCCTACTGGGAGAGCCTGACCGGCCGCATGGCCTCGCGCGACCTGCCCGACGTCTTCCAGATGGACTACCCGCGCCTGCGCCAGTTCGGCGGCTCCGGGATGCTCCTGCCCCTCGAAGGGGTGGTCGACACCGCCGACTTCCGCGACGGCGTCCTCGACACCGCCGTCCTCGACGGCGAGCTCGTCGCCGTCCCCGTGGGCACCAACGTCTTCGGCCTCATCTACCGCCCCGACTGGTTCGAGGAGGCGGCGATCGCCGTCCCCGAGGCCGGGTACACCTGGGACGACTACGCCGAACTCATCCGCACCCTCACCGGCACCCTCGGCGAGGGCCGCTGGGGCGGCGGCGACTGGACCGGCTCCTACCTGCTCGCCGAACTGTGGCTGCGCCAGCAGGGCGGCAGCTTCTACTCCGACGACGCCGCGGCCCTGAACTTCACCCGCGAGCAGCTCGTGGAGTGGTGGAGCATCGCCGCGCCCCTCGTGGAGGACGGCGCGGTCCCCTCGCCCGAGGAGGCCGCCGCCGAGAACGCGCCCGGCGTCGCCGCGGGCACCGTCGCCACCGAGATGCGCTGGGACACCGCGATCAACGGCTACTGGGCCACCGTGACCGACACCGGCGGCGAACTCGGGATCATCCCCCCGCCCACCGCCGACCCCGCCAACCTCGCCCTTCACCTGCGGCCCTCGATGCAGTTCGTCATCGCCGCGAACTCCGAGCAGGCCGAGGCCAGCGCCAAGCTCATCGAATTCCTCCTCGGCGACCCCGAGGCGGCCGTGATCCTCGGGACCAACCGCGGCATCCCCTCCACCAAGACGGCCCTGGCGAGCGTCGAACTCGACGAGCCCTCGCAGGTCGTCACCGACTACGAGGCCACCGTCGAGCAGCACCTCGCCGACGCCCCGGTGGTGCCGCCCGCGGCCGCCGGCGCGATCGAGGCCAAGTTCACCGAGATCTACGAGCAGGTCCAGTACGCCGCCATGACGCCCGCCGAGGCCGCCGACCTCTTCTTCACCGAAGCCGAGACGCTCTTCGCCTCGGAGCAGTGACCCCGCCCCCGTGAACGACGCGGGGTCGGCCGCCCGGCCGACCCCGCGTCGACGTTCCCGGGAACACCGGCGATCATTGTTTCTGTAACCGTTATACGTTTCGACCTAAGGCAGGCCACGTGGCGCGCAGAGCCGAGAAACCCTCCGGCGGGACGCGCCACGCCACCATCCGCGAGGTGGCCGAGCGCGCGGGCGTCTCCGTCGCCACGGTCTCGCGCATCCTCACCGGCAGCTATCCCGCGTCCCCGGCCACCCGTGCCAAGGTCATGCGGGCCGTCGAAGAGCTCGACTACGTCGCCAACGGCCACGCCCGCGCCCTCCAGGGCACCACCCGCAAGAGCATCGCCATCATCGTCAACTCGGTGATATCGCCCCACTACGCCCATGTGGCCCAAGGGGTCCAGACGCAGGCCGCCGAGGACAACCGGCTCTGCCAGATCGGCACCACCGGCGGCGACGCCGAACGCGAACTCGCCATGGTCCAGTTCATGCGCGAACAGCAGCCCGAGGCCGTCATCCTCGTCGGCAACGTCGCCGTGAACGACGAGTACCGCACCCGCATGGGCCGGTACGCCCACGCGCTCGCCGCGATCGGCTCGCGCCTCGTCCTCTGCGGCAGGCCCCCGCTCGGGCCCGAGATCCCCGCGGTCGTCGTGGAGTACGACAACGCCGGAGGCGCCTTCGCCGCCACCAGCCACCTCCTGTCGGCCGGGCACCGGCGCATCCTCTTCCTCGGCCGCCGCCCCGGCTACACGACCCCCGACGCCCGCGTCGAGGGCTACCGCCGCGCCCTCACCGCCCACGGCGTCCCGCTCGACCCCGACCTGGAGGTCGACGGCACCTTCGAGCGGTACGAGGGCTACCGGATGATGCGCGAGCGCCTCACCGCGGGCCTGGGCGACGCCACCGCCGTCTTCGCCGCCAACGACCAGATCGCCGCGGGCGCCCGCCAGGCCCTCCTCGAACACGGCCTGCGCATCCCCGAGGACGTCTCCATGGTCGGCTTCGACGACCTCCCCCCGGCCATGGACATCGACCTCACCACCGTCTCCCAGCCCCACGAGGAGCTCGGCCGCACCGCCGTGCGCCTCGCCCTCGGCCACGCCAAGCAGGGCGGCCCGCCCCCGCACACCGTCCTCGGCGCCCACCTCGTCATGCGCGGCTCGGTGCGCCCCATCGTGATCCGCTGAACCCGCGGCCCGGCACCGGGCCGATGTCGCCCCCCGGTGCCACAATGGCGCCCATGACGACGATCCCCACCGCCCACGCTGTCGCCCTCGCCGACGAGGCCGCCTACCTCGACGCCGTCGCGCGGGCCCGCACCGCCGCCGACGCCTACTACGGCTCCGGCGAGTCCGGCATGGACGACGACGCGTACGACCGGCTCGTGCGCGGCATCGCCGCCTGGGAGGAGGCGCACCCCGACGCGGTCGCCCCCGACTCCCCGACCCGCGAGGTCGCGGCCGGGGTCACCACCGGCGAGGTCGAGCACGTCGCGCGGATGCTCAGCCTCGGCAACGTCTTCTCCGACGAGGAGCTCACCGAATGGGCCGCCTCGGTTGAACGCCGCCTCGGCGGCCGCCCCGTAGAGGCCTGGGCCGTGGAGCCGAAACTCGACGGCGTCGCCCTCGCCGCCCGCTACCGCGACGGCGCACTCGTCCAACTCGTCACCCGCGGCGACGGCAGCACCGGCGAGGACGTCTCCCACACCATCGGCCACGTCGACGGCCTCCCGCTCAAGCTCACCGAACCCGTCACCGTCGAGGTCCGCGGCGAGGTCCTCATGACCGAGGCCCAGTTCGCCGACGCGAACCGGATGCGCGTCGAGCACGGCGGCCAGGCCTTCGCCAACCGCCGCAACGCCTCCTCGGGCTCCCTGCGCGCCAAGGACCGCCCCTACCAGGTCGAGCAGACGTTCCTCGCCTACGACGCCCTCACCGACCCCGAGCACACCAGCGAACCCGGCCTCGACGCCCTCACCCACACCGGCCTCATCGAACGCCTCGGCGAACTCGGCCTCGGCACCACCGCGGGCACCCCCGTCGCCACCCGCGCCTGCGCCACCCTCGCCGACGTCCTCGCCCGCGTCCACGAGATCGGCGCGCTGCGCGCGGGCCTGCCCTTCGAACTCGACGGCGCCGTCGTCAAGGCCGACGAGCGGGCCGACCGCGCCGCCGCGGGCGAGGGCTCGCGCTCCCCGCACTGGGCCACCGCCTACAAGTTCCCCGCCGCGCAGAAGATCACGGTCCTGCGCGACGTGGAGTGGAGCGTCGGCCGCACCGGCGTCGTCGCCCCCCGGGCCGTCCTCGAACCGGTCGCCGTCGGCGGCACCACCATCACCTACGCCACCCTCCACAACCCCGCCGACATCACCCGACGCGGCCTCATGATCGGCGACCACGTCACCGTCTACCGCGCCGGCGAGGTCATCCCGCGCGTCGAAGGCGCCGTCGCGAGCCTGCGCACCGGCGAGGAGCGGCCCATCGCCTTCCCCGAACAGTGCCCGCGCTGCGGCGCCGACATCGACCGCACCCAGGAGCGCTGGCGGTGCGTGCGCGGGCGCGCGTGCGGCCGGGTCGAGGCGATCGGCTACGCCGTCGCCCGCGACTGCCTCGACATCGACGGCCTGGGTGAGAAGATCGTGGTGCAGCTGGTCGAGCGCGGGCTCATCGAGGACTTCGCCGACCTGTTCTCACTCACCAAGGAGCAGTTCCTCACCCTGGACCGCATGGGGGACAAGAGCGCCGACAACCTCGTGGCCGCGATCGACCGGGCCAGGTCCAAGCCGCTGAACCGCGTCTTCTGCGCCCTCGGCGTCCTGGGCACCGGCCGCTCCATGTCGCTGCGCATCGCCACGGCCCTCGGCTCGATGCGGGCCGTGCAGGAGGCCGACGCCGCCGCGCTGGAACGCGTCGACGGCATCGGCGGCGAGAAGGCCCCCGTCATCGTCGCCGAACTCGCCGAGCTCGCGCCCGTCATCGACAAGCTCGTGGCCGCGGGCGTCAACATGGACCAGCCCGGCTACGTCCCGCCCGCCCCCGAGGACCTGGACCTCCAGGAGGCGGCCCAGGATCCTTCTGACCTGCCGCTCGCCGACCGGACCGTGGTCGTGACCGGCGGCATGACGGGGCCGCTGGAGTCCTACTCCCGCAACGAGATGAACGAGCTCATCGCCCGCGCCGGCGGCCGCGCCTCCTCCAGCGTCTCGAAGCGCACCGGCCTGGTCGTCGCCGGGGCGAACGCCGGGAGCAAGCTGGAGAAGGCGCAGACCCTCGGCATCCCCACGAGCACGCCCGAGGAGTTCGCCGAGCTCGTCGCCGACTACCTGTCGTTACAGCGGCGGCCAGGCGTTCACCATCAGCTGCTCGAACTGGGCCTGGAACCACGCGCCCGCGGGCGGCGAGTTCGGCAGGGACCCGAGTTCCGGGGCGCAGATCGAGCCGAAGCCCCCGTCGTTGTCGGCGTGGGGCCCGTCGGACTCGCCGGGCGGCTTGATCCAGACGTAGGCGTGCAGCCGGGGATCTCCTATCGGGTCGGCCTGCGGCCGCTCGCCGAGCCCGGCCCCGACCTGGTTGCAGCGGTGCTCTTGGTCTTGGCGGCGGTCGATCCTGGACTCGTTCACGTAGATGTTCGGATCGGTGCTGGCGCTCGTCCGGGTCGGCCGGTCCGGGCCGCCCCAGCCGTTGCGGGAGGTGTCCACGATGACGCCGAGGTCGGATGCGAAGCCCTCGGCCACGAGGCGGTCGCGGAAGTCGAGCGCGAACGGGGTTTCGTCCACGTAACCCCTGAAGTCGACCCAGAACGTCTGCGCCACCGGCACTCCGGAGACGACGTCGTCGGCGTCGAAGTACGGTTCCTCCAGGGGGCTGTAGTCTGCGGTGTTCACCGCGATGCCCTGGACGTCGCCGGGTTCGGCGCCGTGGTCGAAGATCGTGGCGTACAGCCGGGCGGCGTTGCCGAAGGTGTCGTAGAACGGGGTCGCGTCGGACCATCCGAGGAGGCCGTGGCCCCCCGCGTCGACGTAGTTGTGGACGCCCGCGTCGGCCAGCGCCGCGACCGCGTAGGCGACGCCCTCCTGATAGGAGCCCAGTGCCAGGACCTCGTCGCACTGCGGCGTCCCGCCGGGGTGCGGGCTGACGTGGTCGGGCAGGTAGGCCAGCGAGAAGGGCTCGATCACGGCGGTGACGCGCAGGTCGGCGTATTCGGGCCGGGCGATGATCGCGGCGATCGGGTCGACGAACTCGTACCGGTATCGGTCGATCTCGTCGGGCGCGAGCTCGCCGTTTGAATGGAGCGCCGCGCAGTCGCGGCCCGGCAGGTTGTAGAGGACGATCTGGACGACGAGTTCGCCGCTGGGTGCGGAGGCGCGCTGCTCCAGCGCTTCGTCGAGATGCTCGGCCAGGCCCATCCCGCCCGAGCCCTCGATCGCGCCGATGCTGTCGAGCCACACCGCCGTCCCCTGCCCGGCGAGGTCGGCCGGGGCGCCGCCCGCCAGCGCCGGGCCCGACCATTCGGGGTTGACGTAGAGGTCGGCGCCCGCGTAGGGGTTGCCTGCGTCCGCGGCGACGGCGCCTTCAGGGGCGGTGCCGAGGACGGTCAGGAGCGCGGCGGCGAGGGCCGCGACGGCGGTGAGCGCGGCCGCGCTGCGGCCCTTGGGTTTCGCGGTGGAAGGTGCGGTTCTGCGGTCTCGTGACATCGTCGACTCCAAAGTTGGCGAAGCGGTAGGGAGCGCTCCCAACCAGCGCGACCGAATCCACGGTAGACAGATATCCAACTATGTCAATGTATCCGTGCGTTGTCAACGCCTCACTCGGTGCCCGGATCGGAATCGCGACCGGCCTTCCGGCCCTGTCCACACTCGCACTTTATCGGTATAGTTGCGGCGCCGACCCACCCCCGAAGGGACACCCGCAGCCTCATGAAGACCTTCCCGCTCACCCAGGTCACGCTCCTCGAAGGCCCCTTCGCGCACGCCGTGCGCACCGACCTCGCCTACGTCCTCGCCCTCGACCCCGACCGCCTCCTCGCCCCGTTCCTGCGCGAAGCGGGCCTCGCGCACGGCCCGAGCTACGGCAACTGGGAGGACTCGGGTCTCGACGGCCACATCGGCGGGCACTGCCTCTCCGCGCTCGCCCTCCTCACCGCCGCCACCGGCGAGCCCGAACCCCGCGAGCGCCTCGACCACATGGTGTCCGAACTCGCCCGCGCCCAAGACCACCTCGGCACCGGCTACGTCGGCGGCGTCCCCGGCGGCGCGGCCCTCTTCGAGGGCCTGCGCGGAGGCACCGGCGTCCGCTCGCTCGCCTCCGGCGACCACTGGGTGCCCTGGTACAACCTCCACAAGACCTTCGCGGGCCTCCTCGACGCCCACCGCCTCCTCGGCCACCGCCGCGCCCTCGACGTCGTGCTCCGCCTCGCCGACTGGTGGCTCGACATCGCCGCCACCATGGACGACGACGCGTTCGAAGCCATGCTCGACACCGAGTTCGGCGGCATGAACGAGGCCTTCGCCGACCTCGCCGCGATCACCGGCCGCACCGACTACGCCGAAGCGGCCCGACGCTTCTCACACCGGGCGATCCTCGACCCCCTCCTGGCGGGCCGCGACGACCTCACCGGCCTTCACGCCAACACCCAGATCCCCAAGGCCGTCGGCTACGCCGCCGCCCGCGGTGACCGGGCCCTCATGGACGCCGCCCGCCACTTCTGGCACCGCGTCGTCGAGCACCGCTCCGTCGCGATCGGCGGCAACTCGGTCCGCGAGCACTTCCACGCCGCCGACGACTTCACCGCGATGATCGAGGACCGCGAAGGCCCCGAATCCTGCAACACCTACAACATGCTCAAGCTCACCCGCCGCCTCGCCGAGGACGCCCTCGACCCCGCCCACCTCGACTACGTCGAACGCGCCCTCTACAACCACCAGCTCGCCTCCCAGCACCCCGACCACGGCGGCCTCGTCTACTTCACCCCGATGCGCCCCGGCCACTACCGCGTCTACTCCCGACCCGAGTCCGGCATGTGGTGCTGCGTCGGCACCGGCATCGAAGCCCAGGCCGCGTACGGCGAATGGATCTTCGGCGAACACGAAGGCGCACTGGCGGTCAACCTCTACATCCCCGCAGTCCTCGACGCCCCCGAATTCTGCGCCCGCGTCCGCCTCGACACCGCCTTCCCCGCCGACGAGACCGTCACGATCACCCTCGACCTCGAAGCGCCCCGCGCCTTCCCCCTCCGCCTCCGCGTCCCCGCCCGGACCGAAGGCCTCTCCGACCTGACCGTCAACGGCGAAGCGGCCCAAGGCGAACCGGTCGACGGCGCGATCCTCGTCGAGCGCACCTGGCGCAAGGGCGATGTCGTCGTCTTCGGACTCCCGCTGCCGCTCTCCGCCGAACGCCTCCCGGACGGCTCCCCCTGGCAGGCCTACTTCGCCGGCCCGATCCTCCTCGCCGCCCGCACCGGCACCGACCGCCTCGACGGCCTCCTGGCCGACGACTCCCGCATGGGCCACATCGCCCACGGCCCCCTCCACGGCCTCGCCGACGCCCCGATCGTCGCCGACCTCCCCGCCTCCGACGTCCTCGAACGCCAAGGGCCCCTCCGCTACCGCCTCACCACCGCCGACTCCGGCCCGGTCGACCTGCTGCCCTTCTACGAACTCCACGACGCGCGGTACACCGTCTACTGGCCCGTCGCCGAATCCTCCCGCGTCAGTGAACGCCGCGCCGAACTCGCCGCCGCCGACCGCGACTCCCTCGCCCTCGACGCCCTCACCATCGACAAGATCGCCTTCGGCGAACAGCAGCCCGAGTCCGACCACGCCTTCACCGGCACCGACTCCACCGTCACCGTCGACCCCCACGGCCACCGCGCCCGCACCACCACCGCCTCCATCACCGCCGTCCTCAACGACCCCGACCACACCGCCCGCCGCCTCCGCATCGCCTACCGCCTCACCGACACCCCCACCGCCCTCACCGTCCACCTCGACAACACCCTCCTCGCCGAAGAATCCTGGCCCCCCGGCACCGCCCACCTCCACATCGACTACCCCCTGCCCCCCACCTCCGCCCCCACCCGAACCCTCAAACTCCGCGCCACCACCCCCCACCCCACCCCCGCCATAACCACCGCCCACCTCCTCCGCTGACCCCGGAAACCGAACATTCACGAAATCGCCACGGGCACCGCCACGAGACCCCTGGACGGGCCCTGAAACCAAGAACGGCACCTCCCGAAGGAGGTGCCGTTCAAGCAGGTCAACATAGGTTTCAAGCAGTAGCCCGGGCGGGGCTTGTCGCAGATCCACACTTTTTCGTCATCGACTGCGTTTCTTTGACTCTTTGGCCCGGCATTGCATTCCTCGATTAGTTCCTGTGCAGCGGAGAGCAGCGTACTTGAAATCCTCGCGGTGCAATAGAGCTGTCGTTTGCGAGGGTCGTACCGTATTTCGATGCGGAAGGCCTGAATGAGCCGACGGAGCAGGTCGATCGGTACCTGTGCTGATTTAAGCGATGCCGTGGGGAGACTCGCGACTACCGACGCGTCGGGTTGGTTCGCTATTTCCAGATTGAGCGTCACCAGCCGGTCTGTGATTTCGCTGCTCTCTCTTCCAAGTTGTTGGAACCGCTCGTTGACGCTTGTGATCAGTTCGGCTTCGAGATTGTCGGCGGCCTCCAGAACCTGGATGAGCTTCGAACGTCGGGCCTGGACTCCATCTAGTGCGGCGGTGAGCTGTGATTGCTCGGCTTCGCGGTCCGCGACGCCCTCGGCCTTTGCGGCGTCGATGATCCGCTGGAGGCGCCCTTCTCTGCCGGCCCCGAGGATGAACGAGTCGAGGAAGACGTCCATGGCCTGATCGACCTTCACCTCATTGAGATAGGTGGCGGCAGCATGGCCTTCGGGCCGAGCGTTGCGACGGGGATGGCACGAGTAGTAAATCCGGTTTTCTCTTCGTTTGCCGTACATGAGGAGGTCGCAGTGATCGCAGCGGACCGCTGACCGGTACCTGTACTCTTCGGCATTTTCGGTTTTGGACTTCTTGCTACGGACTCGTTCGGTGGTCTTTGCGATCTGCTGTGCTGCGGTGAACATGTCGGGACTGACGATCGCCTCGTGCACGGGCTCGGGCGACCACACCCAGTCGCTCATCGGGTTTGGCCGGTTGCCCTTCGGCGTCGAGGTCACGCGGTTCCATACCATGTAGCCGGTGTACTTGGGGTTCCTGAGGATCTCCCTGACCGAGGACGCGCACCAGCTCCCTCGGGCACGAGTTGGGTCAGGAGGAACTGGGGGAGGATTCAGCGCGAGGTCTTCGTTGAGGCGCTCGGCGATTGCCGCATAACCCAGGCGAAGCCGTATGCGAAAGTCGAAGATCCGCTTCACTACCGCGGCGCGGACCGGTTCGAGTTCGAGTACGGTCTTCCAGCGACCGTCGGCTCGCTTGGCCGGTACCGGGTGCGGGACCTGTTTCAAGATGTACCCGTACAGCGCTTTCCCGACGTTGAACCCCTGCTGAGCGTGCGCCTCGAAGCCCCCCCACGACTTCTCAAGGAGATCGAGGACGTACCACTCGCTAATTCCTTGTTTGACCCGGCGGGTGAGGACCGAGGTAGCGCTCTTGAGTTTGCGACGTGTCACAACGATCGGCTCATCAGCAGCCAGCAGGGCCACACCGTATTGTTCGAGCTCGTGCTCCAACCTCGTGGAGTAGTACGTGATGCGAGCGACACGGTCGATTGACTCGCACATCACCACATCGAAGCTTCGTTCGCGTCCGGAAGCTGCCTGCAGCAGGTCTTTGAGGCCGCCGGTCCGGGGCACGGGGATGTCGAACTTCTCGTGAGCGGTGCTGGTGCCGCGGACGCCGAGATCGCTCCTTCCGCTTTCGACGTCGTAGTAGTAGGCGACGATCTGCGCCCCTGGCGGCAGTGCTTTCCGGACCGCGCTGAGTTGCCGCGGGATTGAGATGGTCGGATCCTGCAGGTCGTCGGTTGAGGTTCGTCCCATGAATGCGACCCAAAGTATCTTTTCGTACGTCGCGCTCGTATCTACAGGAGGGACTTCCCCGGTCAGCCATGGTGGTGTTGCGACTTGAACCATTCCAGCACTTCCATAATCACATTGGCCTGTTCTGCTTCAAGCACTGATGCCTCGCGCGGATCGACATCCTTCACTTCCCAAAAGACATCGAAGTCGGTGGAGGATTCCGAGTGATTTGTCGGCTCTTTGCTAGCTGCACTCATGGAGCAAAGAACCGTTTCGCAAGGGGCATCAGATGCCTGCGATCGCGGTCATGCGCTGCTTTCACTAGATGCATCAGCCTGGTGATCGAATGAGCTGTGTGAAATGTCCAGCGCGACAATGGACCGCAATCACGAGGAAGGAAAATAGGCCCACTTCGGGGCACCGTCAAGCCAGTGACTGTCGTGATTGGATTGACTGGTATGTCAGATGGTGGGTGGGTCGGTACTGCCTTTGTTCGGCCTGGTGTCATCGGCTCTTCCTGAACACCAGGACGTCTTCGTGGGCGCGGACGATGCCGAGTTTCCCGGCTTCGACTTGCCTGCGGACGTTGCCGAGGTGGAAGAGCGTTACGTGCGGGTACAGGGTCTGGTCGGCCTCGTCCCAGCGGGCTAGGAGCGCGGCGTGCCGGTCGGTGTAGGCGAACCCGGCGTCCTCGGCGGCGGCGATCACGACGGCCGGGAAGTCGACCAGTTCGCCTTTGTCGGTGTACGGGCGGGCGGTGATGACCATGTGTCCGCCCCGGCGCAGGACGGTGTGGCAGCCGCCGAAGATCGAGGCCAGTCCGGTGCGGAGCCGCTTCTGCGAGGACCCGCGCGCGAGTTGGCCCGGGTGCGGTTTCCCGGTGGCGTACCGGTGGGCGCGCCGCACGATCTTCCCGCCGGTCTTGCGCGCGGTTTCGGGCAGGCCGTGCACTGCGGGCCCGTAGGGCGGGCTGGTGACCACCAGGTCGACGGGGAGTCCGCCGGGCTGGTCGGCGAGCGTCGCGGCAAGATTTCTGGCGTCCGCGCAGAACACTGTGCCGTCCGTACCCGGGTGCGTTCGTCGGGCTCTGGCCAGGTTCGCTCTGGCGACGTCGACCCATTCGGCTTCGCAGTCCACTCCGAGCGCGTGCCGCCTGGCCCGGACGGCTTCGATCAGGACCGTCCCGATCCCGCACATCGGGTCCAGCACTGCCTCCCCCGGAGAGGAGTAATGCTCGATCATGCTCTGGGCGATGCGGGGCCACATCTTCGCCGGGTGCACTGCCCCGGCCTGGTCGTAGAGGCCGTC
Source organism: Glycomyces paridis (assembly GCF_004912155.1). GTDB lineage: Bacteria > Actinomycetota > Actinomycetes > Mycobacteriales > Micromonosporaceae > Glycomyces > Glycomyces paridis. The sequence goes on from NZ_STGX01000023.1 coordinate 94,696, forward strand.
GCGCTGGCGGCGTGGTTGCACCTGCCCGGTCGCCCAGATCGAGAGCTCACTTCTAGCCACGGCGACCACCGACTTCGGCCGGGCGCATCTTGCGCCAGATGACGATGTCGAAGTGCCGCGACGAGGCCGGGCAGGCGGCGGGGCCCGCACGTCGGGCTTCGGCGGCGAGGACGGCCGCGTCGAACACGGCGGCCGGTGCGGCGACCACGTGGCCGGCGAACGCGAGCCCGAGCAGCTCGGGCGTTTCCTCGTCGCTGCCGTCGGTGTCGGTCCGGGGGCGTGAGAGCCGGGCCAGACGGGCCTGTTCGGCCACGCCTTGTCCGATCACCGCCAGGTGCCCGCCTGAGCGCAGCGCGTTCGCCGCGGCGGCGAGGGCGCCGGTGCAGGTGAGGAGCCAGGCCGAGGCGATGACGAGGCCGCTCTGGCGTGCGACGGCCGCGAGCCGGGTACCGAGGCTGTGATCGCCGACCGGCTGGATGCGGACCAGGCCCTGCTTCGCGGCGGGCAGGCCGGCGAGTGCGCTGGCGGACGCGGCCTGGTCGCGGGTGAGGACGAGGGCGTGGCGGGCCGCCTTCGGAATCGCTTCCCAGCCGGGCACGTCCACGGTGATGATCGGGCCGCGCGCGGGTTTGAGCTCGGCGAGGAGCCCGGCGGTGAGGACGGCAGCGTCGGGGACCTGCCAGACGCTGAGCGGCACGTCCAGCGTGCCGTGGCGGCTGGCGGGCCGCCCGTGGTGGTTGCGGTGTTCGGTCAACGTGACGTCTCACCGGGCATTGACGAATCCAGGCTCTACTGGGTAAGAACATCGGGTAGTCGGCACTGGCGAGGCCGGTAGTCGTTGGTAATCGCCCGCTTCCGCGGGGGCCCAGAGGCGGGCCGGGATGTGGGAGAGTGAGCGGATGGCTGAAGCGCTGGTTTCGACGGTCCGGCGATTCCCCGCGCCGGTCGTGGTCGCTCTGCTGTGGGCGGCCGTAGCGGTTCTGGCTGGAGATGGGCCCGCGGCAGGGGCCGAGGCGCTCCGCGGGGCTGCGGCCGAAGCCGAACGGATCGCCGGGGAGGCCGGTGTCGTGCTGGCGGTGGCGCTGGTCCCGATCGCGGCCTATCCGGTTGGGCGCGGCTGTCTGGAGGCGCAAGCGTGGGTCCGGGGCTGGTTGCGGGCAACCGGTTCGCGGTGGCTGACGGGCATGGACGGGTTCGCCGACTGGCTGTTGGACCGCGCGACCCCCTCGGCCGGGTCGTGCAGGAGTGCATCGACTACCACACCGCCGCCCCTGGGCTCTTCCCTCGGCTTGGATTCCGCCACCCCGAGTACTACGAGTTGAGCGACGCCGACCGTAGCGGACTTGAGTGGGCGTTGCGCGGGGATGTGTTGTGGGTGGTCGAGGTCGAGGCGGCCGGGAGCCCGGAGACAAGTGGGGCGCGGCGGCGACGGCGCGGCCGGTACCTCACTGCAGTGGCCCTGCCCTTCGCCGCTCTCGTCGCGACCGTGATGGCCTCGGCGGGGACAGACTGGCTCCTGGGCGCGGTCATCGGCGTCGTCGTATGGCAGTGGCTGTACGCCATCGGCGTCGGAGACCAGTATCAGGGGCTGCGCGCGGTGCTGTTGGCCGCCAGCCGGGGAACGCTGCCACTGGAGCAGACTGCCGCATTCGGGAGGCGAACCTTCGGCCCGCCGCCGGAAGGTTACGACCCATACTCGCATGGCATGCCGACTGGTGCGGCACCGCTCGAGCGGACACGGTGACCGGTGCCCGCCCGGTCGCAGTTACTGCTTGACGTGCGCGCAGGTGCGCCCGATGCCAATGCCGACCGTGTCGATAGCGACGATTCTCACGGCGATCTAGTACTCCAGTTGGAGTTCGCCTCGTGAGCTGCGGTGGGGCTGCACCGGGACGAGGAACTGCCGACTTTGACGAGGTACCAGGGTTCGCGGCGGAGGCAGGAAAGTTGAGGAACCTGTCGATGATCATTATCCTCAGTTCTCCTTCGATCACCATGCCGTGTCGCGCGTTGCGCGTCGCGCATCACCGTGAGTCGGGCGTTCGGAATTCGCTTGGCGAGGGCTCGGGCGTGTTCGACCGAGGCGAGAGGGCGTCGCCGTGGAGCACCAGCGTCCGGGCGGTGATACGCGACAGATATTCGAGTGCGTCGTGGCGGCGACTCGCCTGGAAATGACGGGCGCGGGCGACCGGGTCACCTCCCATCACAAGCAGCTCGCCGGCTTGTTCGGGCTCAAGGCGACCCGAAAGGTGAGCAGCGGTCCGATGCGGTCTAGGTCGCCTGGACGAAGCGTGGCATCGGCGGCCGCCGCGTCGCGCTTCGGGCAGTGCATGTCGCCCGCCGAGTTGACGGCGAGCACCAGCCTCCCAACGCGCTCGGGGTGATCGATGCGAGCTGTTGCGCTACCGGTCCAGCCATGGAGTGGCCCACTTGGCCCGCCCGTTCCATGCCGGCGGCATCGAGCACGTGGACGACGTCATCCGCGAATCTCTTGGTTGAGAACCGGTCCGCTGCGACACTCCCGTTTACCCCGACGCTTCGATGGTCGAACATGACGAGTCGGCGCCCTTGCCCGAGCCGTACGGCGGCGAGCCGCCAAGAGGTGTGGTCGACCGCCTGTCCCGCGATCAGGAGCACGGCGGGCCTGCTCCTGAATTCGAATAGGCGATCGGCGTCCCATCGGCTGCTTGGGCGATTTCCTGCACGTGCCACAGTCTCCCGTGCCTGGAGTCGTGCGATCGCGGCTCCCGTCTGCGGTGGGTTGGAGTACATCGGGCACTGCCCGCTCCGTCCGATCGCGGCCACGTCGACGCTGGTTTCATGGAGTGTGGCGAGGCCGCTCAAGTGGCGGTTCTGGTCGTCGTGTGCGAACTGCGGTGGAAGCGGCGGCGCGAGGAGAAAGTCAGCCTCTGTCCGGTTGGCGTCGGGTCAGGAGTCCGGTCTTGGCCCATGGGCTGGTGCGGGGTGTCGCAAGGATGAACCGGCGGCGGGGCGGATGGGATGCGAGCGGCCGCCATGCCATCCCCGCATCCGCTGCGATGCTGCCCTGGCCTCGCAGTCCTACCAGGTTCTCGCTGCTGCGCAGATGGTGGCAGTACAGCGCCTGGCTGTGGGCGTCGACGATGCGCAGTTGCGGCGTCCACCCGTGGCCGGCGAGGTGGGCCAGGGTCTCTTCGGCGAAGCGGGCGTTGGCCTTGGAGGGGAACCACAGGAGCTCCTGGTCGGCGAGGTCGGTCCAGGACAGGGCGGCGCGTTCGACCAGCGGGTGGTTGGGGTGCAGCACCACACCCTGCGGTTCGTCGGCCAGAGTCATCTCGGCGAGGTCGTCGCTGGGGTGGAAGACGCGTATCACGGCGAAGGCCAGGGCGCCGGTTCGCAACCGGTCGAGGTGCCGCTGGGAGTCGTCCTCCTCGAATGAAACGTCGAGCGACCCGTCTCGAGTGAGGATCCGCTCGACGCGGGTCAGCAGGTGCTCCGGCACCGATCGGCAGACCCCCACGCGGACCAGGCGGCGCGCGTCGCGGGCTTGCACCAGCGACGACTCGATCTCGGCCAGGGCGCGGGTGGCGCTCGCGTACAGGATCCGGCCGCCCTCGGTCAGCTCCATCCCTTTGGGCCTGCGACGGAACAGCGGGGCGCCGACCCTCCGTTCCAGGGTGCTGATCTGCTGGCTAAGGCTCGGCTGCGCGATCCGCAGCACCCGCGCGGCTTCGGTCATCGTGCCTTCCTCGGCGACGGCGACGAAGTAGCGGAGATGGCGAAGTTCGACACCTTGGTGGTCGTGCATGTCCGCTCCTTGCTCTCGCGATAGGGCCGAGCCTATGTCGCGGCCCCGCGAAGCTATTGGCGTGGAGCGGATCTTGTGTGTTCACCTTGGGTCGAACCACTGATCCGCCGCAGCGGCATCGTGCATCTTCGAGAGGAAACGACCATGTACCAGTTCGCCGTCAGCTTCACCGTCCCCGCCGAGCATCGGGAGGACTTCATCGCCGCTGCCCTGGAGGACGCCCGCGGCTCACTGGCCGACGAGCCGGGGTGCCTGCGGTTCGAAGTCGTTGCCGACTCCGAAGACCCGTCGCTGATCCACCTGGTCGAGGCGTACCGGGACAAAGCGGCCGTGGACGACCACGTCGCAGGCGAACATTTCCAGCGGTTCATCAAGGCCGTCTCCGCATACGCTGAGGGCCCGGTGTCGCGCTTCACCGGGACGCGCGTGGAAGCCTCGGCCCAGTCGTGAGCAGTCACTATGACGTCGTCGTCCTCGGTGCCGGACCCGGCGGCTACACCGCGGCTGTCCGCGCGAGGCAACTGGGACTGCGCACCGCGATCGTCGAAGCCAAATACTGGGGCGGGGTCTGTCTGAACGTCGGATGCATCCCCTCCAAGGCCCTGCTGCACAACGCCGAACTGGCCCACACCATCACCAAGGAAGCCGACCTGTTCGGCATCCGCTCCGAGAGCCCCATCAGTCTCGACTACGGCGCGGCGTTGCAGCGCAGCCGCAACGTCGCCGACAGCAAGACCAAGGGCGTCCACTACCTGATGCGCAAGAACGGCATCACCGAATACGACGGCTGGGGCACCTTCGCCGACGACCGCACCCTGCACGTCGCGCTGTCGGATGGCGGTTCGGAGACGATCACCTTTGACCACTGCGTCATCGCCACCGGCGCGACGACCCGGCTGCTGCCCGGCACCAAGCGCAGCGATCGCGTCGTCACCTACGAGGAGCAGATCCTCGCCGAGGACCTGCCCGGAAGCGTCGTCATCGTCGGCGGCGGGGCGATCGGTGTCGAGTTCGCCTACCTGCTGCGCGCCTACGGCGTGGAGGTGACCATCGTCGAGTACCTGGACCGCGTGGTGCCGACCGAGGAAGCCGAGGTGTCCGCCGAACTCGCCAAGCAGTACCGAAGACTCGGCATCAACCTCCTGACCTCGACCCGGGTCGACTCCATTGACGACTCCGAAGGCCCGGCGGGCGTGCGAGTCACGATCACCCGCAATGGCGGCACCGAAGTACTGGTGGCTGACAAGGTGCTCCAAGCGATCGGGTTCACGCCCCGCGTCGAAGGCTACGGTCTGGAGAACACGGGGATCAAACTGACCGATACAGGCGCGATCGCAGTGGACGACCGCGGCCGCACCAGCGTGCCGCACCTCTTCGCCGTCGGCGACGTCACCGCCAAGCTGATGCTGGCCCACGCCGCCGAAGCGATGGCCATGGTCGCCGTCGAAACCATCGCCGGAGCCCAGACCCAGAAGGTCGACTTCTCGATGATTCCCCGGGCCACCTACTGCCGGCCCCAGATCGCTTCCTTCGGCTACACCGAGGCCCAAGCCCGAGCGGCGGGATTCGACATCACCGTCTCACGGTTCCCGTTCACCGCCAACGGCAAGGCACCCGGTCTCGGCAGGGCGTCGGGCTTCGTCAAGCTGATCAGCGACAACGCGCACGGTGAACTGCTAGGTGCCCACCTGATCGGGCCGGAGGTCACCGAACTCCTGCCGGAGCTGACGCTGGCGCGGATGTGGGATCTCACGGCGCATGAGATCGCCCGCAACATCCACGCGCACCCAACACTCGGGGAGGCAGTCAAAGAAGCAGTGCACGGCCTCGTCGGGCCGATGATCAACCTCTGAGAGCCGAGGGGGCAATCCATGACAACAGCAATGGACGCAGCACCATGCCCGAGGTGACGATCGTCGACGCGTGCGTGCGGCAAGGCCGGGGAGGCAGTCCGACAGCGGTCCTCAACGACGCGGCGTACACCGCCGCCGAACGACGCCGCATCCCCGCTGCGGCTGGCACTTCGCATGCCGTCTTCATCTCGGCGGGCGAGGATCGGGCGCGGCCGTCGTATCGGCTCCGGTTCTTCACCAGCGAAGGCGAGCTGCCCGCCTGCGGCCACGGCACCGTCGCCGCACTCGCGCTGCTCGCCCAGCGGCACGGCGGCGCTGACTACCAGGCGGCACTGCACACCACAACCCGCACCTTCGAAGGCTGGGCGAAGCGGGAACAAGCCCGCCTGATGGCCACGTTTGACCCGGGTCCCATCAAACTGCGCGACGTCAAGGAATTCGAACTGCAAGCGATCGCAACCAGCCTCCACCTGACTGACGGAACCCTCGCTGGCGGAGCCTGTGTGGCCTCACCCGGCCGACCGCGGCTTCTGCTGCCCGTGCGATCGCGCACCGCGCTGGCCGAGCTCCGCCCGGACTTCGCCGCACTGCGCCAAGCCTGTGACCGCTACGGCCTGCTGGGCTGCTACGCGTACTCGCTCCCGAACCGGGACGGCAAGGCGGCAGCCCGGATGTTCGCCCCTTCCATCGGCGTCCCCGAGGATGTCGCCAACGCCAACAGCACCGCATGTCTGGCCGCGCGTCTCGCAGATCAGGGCGTCACCAGTATCGCGATCGACATGGGCGATCGCATTGGCAGACCGTCCAGGATCACCGCCGAAGCGCGACGCAGCGCGTCCGGCGTCCTGGTCCGTCTGGGCGGCGCCGCGAGAGTCGCACGTGTCATCCGCCTTCCCTAGCGCGGAGCAAGTGGTGACCGAGCGAAGAGGCGACCCGTCCGATCGGCGCGTAGCGCTGGTCCGCCATACCGAAGCCAGCGCGTCATCAGTCCCAGCAGAGCACGACAACCAGGATCGAGAAGAGGCGAAGCAGTGAAAGACTCTGGCGCACGGCCGCTTGTCCCCTCCCTGATGTTCATCGCCCTGGTCGTGGCGGCAGTCGGCAGCCTTGGGGCGCCGCTGATCACCAGTGTGGCAACGACGTTCCACGTCTCATTGGACAGCGCACAGTGGACGATGACGATCGCGCTGCTCAGCGGTGCCGTCGTCACGCCCGTCCTCGGCCGCCTCGGATCCGGTCCTCACCGACGAGCCGCGATTCTTATCACGCTGGCGGTCGTCGTCGCCGGAAGCGCGCTCACCGTCCTGCCGCTGCCGTTCGCGTGGTTGTTGGTCGGTCGGGCGGCCCAGGGCATCGGGCTCGGCCTGACGGCGCTGATGATGGGCGTGGCCCGCGACCATCTCCCTGAGGGGCGCAGCGAGCCCACGATCGCCCTGATCTCAGTGGTCTCGATCATCGGTGTCGGTGTCGGCTACCCGCTCGCCGGGCTGCTCACCGAGTTCGGCGGGGTGCGGGTCGCCTACGGACTCGGCCTGCTCGTCACCGCCATCGCCTTCCTAGCAGCGTGGCGCTCCATACCCGAAGCCCCAGACGGCCGCTCCGCTCGCGTGGACGTTGCAGGTGCGCTCGTCCTGGCCGGTGCACTGTTCCTCCTCCTGTACCTCACGAGCCAGAAGAGCCTATGGAGCCATCACCGCACTGCGGCAGTGATCCTCGCGGCCCTCGCCGCGCTCCTGCTCTGCGTCTGGACCGTCTCTGAACTGCGCAGCAAGACCCCGCTGGTCGGCCTCCGGGCGGTACGGCACCCGGCGGTCGCCGGGGCGAACATCGCCATGTTCGTCGGCGGGATCGGCATGTACCTCCTGCTCACCCTCATCACGCGGTATGCACAGACACCGCACAGCGTCGGCTACGGCTTCGGGTTGACCACCTTCGTCGCCGGCCTGGTCCTGGTCCCGTTCTCGGTGCTGGGGTTCGTCGCGGGCAAGCTCACGCCGCGGGTCCGCGAACGGATCGAAGCCCCCACACTCCTGGCGATGAGCGCCGCCATCGTAGGCGGAGGCTTCATGCTGTTCGCGGCGGCCCGGTCCAACCTGGCTGAACTACTCGTGGCCATGGGCGTGCTGGGCTTCGGCGTCGGCAGCTTCTCGGCCGCCATGCCCGGCGTCATCCTGGCTGCCACCCCACAGAGCGAGACATCGAGCGCCATGAGCTTCAACTACGTCGTCCGCAGCGTCGGGTACTCCCTGGGCAGCGCCGTAGGCGGCCTGGCCCTGGCAGCGGGCACCGACCCCGGCGACCTCTTCCCGAGCGACGGCGCCTACACCACGGCAGCGCTGGTTGGCATCGTCGCGATGGCCATCACGACGATGACCAGCCTCGCCATTGGCCGCCTACGCCGAGTCAGGGCCGACCGAGCCGATGACCGGCTCGCCAGAGCGACGGCCGAAGCAAGAGCGAAGAAAACAGCCGACGCACGGCACAAGTCGCCCAAGCGCGACGTGATCGGCCCATCAGCCCCGAGTCTTGTCACAGATGCCGCCAGAACAGGCGCCGTCGATGCCGAAGGACGCACTCGCGCCTTCGGCGCCGACAACGGCCTGATCCGCGATCACCGGCACACCTCGACCGATCCAACCGAAAGCTGAGGACCCGCATGCAGTTTCCGCACGCGGCAGCTCGCAACGCCGTGACACTTGCGCTAGCCGAAGATGCAGCCGCTGACGACGTCACCACTCGCTGGAGCGTCGCACCGCGGCAATGGGCGACGGCGGCCATCATCACCCGCCAACCGGGCGTGGCCGCCGGGGTGCCTCTGGCCGCCGAGGTCTACGCCCGCGTCGGCGGCGCAACGCAGATCGACGAATCAGTGCCCGACGGCACTCGACTCGAGGCCGGCGACGTCCTGGCGAGGATCACCGGCCCTGCGCACCAGATCATCACCGGCGAACGAACCGTACTGAACTTCCTCCAGCGCCTGTGCGACATCGCCACACTCACCGATCGGTATGTGGCCGCCGTGCGCCATCTGCCAGTCCGCGTCCTGGACACCCGCAAGACCGCCCCCGGACTTCGCCTGCTGGAAAAGTACGCGGTCGCTGCGGGCGGCGGGCACAACCACCGACTGAACCTCGGCGCCATGGTGCTGCTCAAGGAGAACCACCTCCCGGCCGCGGGCGGCATCAGCGCCGCCATCGACAACGTCCGCAAGAACATGTCGTCCGAGGGCCGGGCCATGGCCATCGAAGTCGAAGTCGCCACGATCCCCCAATTCCGTGAGGCGCTGCAGGCGGAGCCCTCATGGATCATGCTCGACAACATGACCGTGCCGCTCGTGGCCGAGGCCGTCCGCCTGCGACGCGAACTGGCCGCGGTGTGAGGTGGGAAGCCTCAGGCACGACCTTGACGGTCTGCGCGCCGTCGCAGAGACCGGTGTGGAGGCCGTCTCCGTCGGCACGCTGACCCACAGCGCACCAGCCCTGGATCTGAGCATGCTGCTGAGCATCACCCGACCTTGAAACCACCCGCATCGACGATCGCTGCAGTCTCCCCGACGCCAAACCGATGGACGCGCAGGATGCCGGCCCGCGCAAGCTCCGAACCACTCCAGCGACCGCCGCCGGGTGCGATCGATCTCAACTGAACATTCGAAGTCAGATGTCCCCACACCAACACTGGAGGTTCCATGACCAAGGCCTACTGGGTCAGCGTCTACCGCACCATTGCAGACCCCGAGAAGCTGGCCGCCTACGACAACCTGGCCGCTCCGGCCGTCCGAGCCGGGGGCGGGCGGCTCCTCTCCCGAGGCCTTCGGAACGCCACATACGACGCCGGCATCGCCGAGCGCATCGTCCTGATCGAATTCGAAAACTTCGAACAGGCCGTCGCTACACGCGAAAGCGAGGCCTACCAGGAGGCGCTGACCGTCCTCGCCGACGCCGTCGAGCGCGACTTCCACATCATCGAGGGCATCGACTGACAGTCGGCGACCGGCCCGGCGTCCAGCTCGGATCGCCTCAGCCACAACCCGATTTCACCTACCGGGGCGGCGCGGTCACCCCAATGTAACTGACCGCCCCTGGCCGCCAGGAAGGTTAGTGTGCAGGTCGAGAGCTGTGTCGCGACGGTCGAGTCCGGCGCGCCTGAGGTGCTGGCCGATGAGCAGACGCGCCAGGTGAAAACAGCGCTGCCGCGCGACCAAGTCGAGATCCACCCCGCGCTGTTGCAGGCCAGGCGTCAGGCTTGATCGGTCGGCATAGGTCGGCTATGCGGCGAGAATGAGCTGCCGGGCGAAATGCAGCCGCTTCGCGACGGCTTGGTGGCGTCGTCGCCAGGTCGACCAGCGGAGGCGGTGCTCCCAGCTGATGCGTGGCATTGTCGCGCTGACCATGAGGTGGCGGATCTCGTTGCAGGTCAAGGGGATCATGTCCGGCTCAGTTTCGGTGGTCTCGGTGGCGCGGGTGATGGCGAGGAAGGCGTAGGCGAGCATGGCGAGGGTGACCCATCGGTGCCAGGAGGTCCAGGTGCGGACCTGGTGTTCGGCGAGCGCGGTGAGTTCCTTGGCGCCTTGGAAGGTCTCCTCGATTCTCCAGCGCATCCCGGCGACGGTGACCAGCATCTGGAGCGGGACCGGGGCCGGGGTCCAGGTCAGGTAGTAGGCGATCTTGCCGGTCGTTCGGTTGCGGCGGGCCAAGAGACCGGCGTGCCCGCCGCCTTCAGGCTCGAGATCGGCCCAGGCCCAGCCATAGAGCCGCAGTCCTTTCGCGCCGTCTCCGGCCGAACGGTGCTGCCACGCGGCCCCAGGCACCTGGTCGAGCGCCGTCTCCGCGGTGGCCTTGCCGGTGCCGAGCATGACCGGGGTGGTGCGGGCGATGGCCAGGACATAGGACAGTCGCCGCTGCTGGAGGCGCGCCCGCAGGACAGGGTTGATGCCATACGCCTCGTCACCGGTCGCGAAATCCGCGTCCACTCCCGCATCGAGCGCGGCCTCGATCATGCCGGCGGCCAGCTCAGGCTTGGTCGCGAACGCGACTTCCTCGGGAACTCCGGTGCTCTCGCGCCGGCCAGGATCATCGGCCCATACTTTCGGCAGGTAGAGGCGGACGTCGATCGCGGCATGCCCAGCGGGCGTGGCGGGGGCGAGGTAGACGGCCAGCTGGCAGTTCTCGATCCGGCCCGCGGTTCCCGAGTACTGCCGCTGGACACCGACTGTCGCTGTGCCTTTCTTGACATCGCCGGTCTCATCGACTGCGAGGACCCGCAGACCGCTTTCTGCGCCCAGATGCTCGGAAACATAGTCGCGGACCTCGGCCCGGACCTGGGTGATTTTTACGGTCTGG
>NZ_STGX01000014.1:0-134255 GCF_004912155.1 Glycomyces paridis
CATCTGCTGGCGCCGCCTCCAAAAGAGTTAGGAACTCTAAGAGGACTTCTTGTTCTGCTGGTAATAGCGGGCGACCCGGACCCGGTTGCCGCATCGCTCCGCCGAGCACCAACGCCGCCGCGGGTGGGTCTGCAGGAAGACCAACCTGCAGTCGTCGGCCTCGCATTGCTTCAACTTCCCGATGCCCGGATTCGCCAACAGCTCTGCGGCCGCCTCCGCCAAGATCGCCGCGAGCCGTTCCGCGCTCGTGCCGGACCGCTCGGTCGTCACCACTGCGATGCCGTCTTCCATCGCCAGCCGCTTGTGCACAGGGGCCGCCCGCAGCGCGCGGTTCAGACCCTCAACGACCCCTGGCGGCACCGGCCGCCCCTCCAAGAGCGCGGTCACCGACTCGTCAACGAGCTCGCGCACTGCGCCCGCCGCCGTCACCGCAGCCGCGGGTATCGCATCGAACCCCGCCAGCTCAGGGTATCGATCGGATTGCCGTGCAAGCCAGTCCGCCAAGCCCTCGGGGCCGTCCAGCAGATCGGCGTCTGCCGGCCGAGTGTTGACCAGGTCCAGGGCGAGCGGCTCGCCGATCAGTGCATCGTGCCTCTTCATGAGGCTAATGGTACACCCACGGAATCATCCATTAGAAGCATGCTATCGTCTTTCTAACGCATGAAACCGAGAAGAAAGCATGTGAATTATGTACGCGGCCCTCCCTCAGATCCACCACCGGCACCTCGACATCGACGGCGTGCGCGTCTTCTACCGCGAGACGAACCCCGGCCCCGACGCTCCCGCCCTCCTGCTCCTGCACGGCTTCCCCTCCGCCTCCCACCAGTTCAGGCGCCTCATCGACGCCGTCGGGAACCGCTACCGCGTCATCGCCCCCGACTACCCCGGCTTCGGCCACACCGAGGCACCTGCCGACTTCGCCTACACCTTCGACAACCTCGCCGACGTCGTCGAGCGCTTCGTCCTCCGCCTCGGGCTCGAACGCTTCGCGCTCTACTTGTTCGACTTCGGTGGCCCCGTCGGCTTCCGCCTCGCCCAGCGCCACCCCGACCGGATCACCTCGCTGATCGTGCAGAACGCCAACGCCTACGAGGAAGGCCTCTCGCCCCTCGCCCGCGACTTCATCGCACTCAGCCCCGAGCAGCCCGGCGCCGAAGCGACCGTGCGCGGGCTCTTCACCCTCGAGTCCACCCGTGGGCAATACGAGGGCGGCACCGCCGACCCCGCCCTCGTCTCGCCCGACGGCTGGACCCTCGACCAGCACTTCCTCGACCTCCCCGGCCGGGCCGACGCTCAAGCCGCGCTCGCGTTCGACTACAAGTCCAACGTCGCGCGCTACCCCGAATGGCAGTCCTGGATGCGCCGACACCAGCCGCCCACGCTCATCCTCTGGGGCGAGAACGACATGTTCTTCCCCGCCGACGGCGCCCGCGCCTACCTCGCCGATCTTCCTGACGCCGAGTTGCACCTGCTCGACACCGGGCACTTCGCACTCGAAGACCGGCTGCACCGCATCGTGCCGCTCATGACCGCATTCCTCGGTCGAACCTCCACCGCCACGACCGTCAAGGAGCACAACGTGAAGCCTAAGAAGATCGCCCTGTTCGGAGCCTCCGGGCGACTCGGCGGCGCCATCGCCGCCGAAGCCGTCGCTCGCGGACACCAGGTCACCCCGCTCGGCAGCGCCGACGCCGACATCACCGACCCGACCGCCGTCGCCAAGGCCGCCACCGGACACGACGCCGTAGTCGCCGCCGTCAAGGGCCCCGACCGCACCGTCTCCAAGGGAGCCGCCGCGCTCCTCGAAGCCCTCCCCTTGGCCGGCGTCGACCGCATGGTCTTCATCGGCGGCGGCGCAAGTCTCGAAGCCGCCCCTGGCACTCGCTACCTCGACTCGCCCCAGTTCCCGGAGGCGTACCGCGACACCGCCACCGACCAGGCCCGCGCCCTCGAACTCCTGCGCGCCACGGACTCAGAGGTGAACTGGACCTACGTCAGCCCGCCCCCGATGCACCTGGTCCCCGGCGACAAAACCGGTCAATACCGCACCGAAGCACGCGACACACCGGTCACGGATGCCAACGGAGAGAGCCGCATCAGCATCGGCGACTTCGCCTCCGCCGTCCTCGACCAGATCGAGAACAGAACCTTCCCGCGAACCCGCATCACTGTCGGCTACTGACCGACGGACCACCAGGACGGCATGAACCCCGTACCGCCACCGACCGCTCGGATCCCCGAACCCCACCCTCCCGACCCTGAGGAACCGCCGTGAACCCTGAACCACGCCCCAACACCCGCCGATGGCCGCGCCGAACCGCGATCAGCGCCGCCACCGCTCTCGCGCTCCTCGCCGCGTTCGTCCTCGGCGCCGCCTACCTCTGGCGGCCCTCGGCCTCCGACTACGACTCCGTCTACCTCGACCAGGTCGCAACCCGGTACGCCGACACCGACCTGGCCCGCTTCCATTACACCGTCACAGGAAGCGGATCCCCGATCGTGCTCATCGCCGGTGGCGCGCTCTGGCAGTACTCCTGGCGCAACACGATCCCAGCGCTCGCCGAACACCACACCGTCTACGCCGTCGACCTGCCCGGCCAGGGATACACCGAAGTGCTCCAAGAGGACTTCGCCTACGACCTGCCGGCGATGGCCGACGCGATCGAAACCTTCCTCGACGCGGTGGGCCTCGACAAGACAGCCCTGGTCGGGCATTCCTGGGGCGGGGCATGGAGCCTCTACTTCGCCGAGACCCGGCCCGACCGCGTCACCCGCCTCGCCCTGCTCGACGCGCCCGCACTCGACGTGGAGCACGCCGACCAGATCAAGCCCTTCGAGATCCCAATCCTCGGCAGCGCCGTCGCGAACCTCACCACCCGCGACCTGTTCGCGGACAGCCTCAAGAGCGCTTTCGTCCACGACGACAGGGTGACCGACGAAATGGTCGACGAGACCTGGGCCTGGTTCTCCCGCCCCGGCCAGCGCGACGCGTTCGTCGCGCTCGCCCACGGTATGGACTACCGGCTCACCGACGCACTTCTCCACCAGGTCTCGGCGCCCGCACTCGTCCTCTGGGGCGGCGACGACGAATGGCTCCCTGCCGCACAAGCGCAGGATCTCGCGGGAAGGCTCCCGCACGCTGACGCCGTCATCCTCGAAGGATGCGGCCATAACGTTCACGAGGACTGCCCGGAACTCGCGATCCCCCTGATCGATGAATACTTCGAGGACTGACCCCGTACCGCGATGACGCGACCGGCCCGGTGCACTGCGCGCCGGGCCGCGCCTCCACACCAACCGCACCTGACCTGCGTTCAGGCCATGAACGAACCCGAACTCCACCCCACCGGCGGCTACGAGCACGTCACCATCGTCGAAGCCAATGCGATAGAGCGGTCGGGTCGACACCGGGGAGTTCATTCAGGGTGTGGCCCTCATGGCTGAGGATGTGCTCGCCCAGTGCGGTGGCGTCGAGTCGTATGTCAAGGCGTGGGGTGGGATTCCGTTCCCTGCCGGCGACCTGGAGCTCCTCCGGCGAGAGCTGTTATTAGGCAATGGGGGAGGACGGGGAAGCGGGCGGGGCGCCCCCACCGACGGCTTGAGCCGTGTGCGCCCCGCCCTGGTCCTCAAGGGTTGCCGGCGCCCTCGTGGAGGTCTGCGGTCTTCGAGGCGATCGCGTCGCGGAGTTCGCGCTGGCCGATGGCGAAGCCGCCGACCCAGAACGGGCGGGCCTCGGGTTCGAGACCCCGGGTCATCACCGTGATCGGCTTCGGCCCCAGTAGCCGGACCTTCAGTTGCGGATCGCCCGGCCCGCCTCGGTATTCGGCGAGTTCGTAACGCGCGCCGGCCACCTCGAAGGTCCTCGGGTCGATCGGCTCGACGCGTGGACGCATCTTCAGCCACTCCCGATCGGGTGGACTCGGAGGCGGCATCGCTCACCCCTCGCAGACTCGGGCTCGGCCGATGTAGCGGTCCGGCAGCTCGGCCTTTCCGGTGTAGAAGACCGTGAATCCCTTGACCTGCATCCATTCATGCCATTCGGGCGACTGCGAGCGCCAGGCCTCTCCCCACGATGCTCGAAGGTTCTCGGAGTTGATCCCCGAGACGATCAGCACCAGGTCGCCTCCCGACTGCTGCTGGTAGACACGGAACGACTCGGGTGCGCACTCTGCCGGTGCGGCGCACACCGAGAACCAGTCGACGCCGTCCGTGAACCGCCCCCGCTCGACTTCCGGCGGCGGATTGCGCCGCGCTTCGGCTGCTGTTGACAAGTCCGATCCTCCCTGCTCTGACTGAGACCGAGACCGGTCTCGCATGCCAGTGAAACCCACCATAAGTGCAGGTCAGGGCGGCGCGCCATAATCACATTCGCCGTCGAATCCGGCCGTCGAATCGACCGGTCGAGAATCGCGGACGGGAAATCCAGTTGAAGTTTCCGATTTCGACTGACCGATAGCCGACAGAATGTTTGTGGCGGTTGGTGGCAGGATGAACCTATGAGTAGCGTGAAATTCCTGAACGGTGAGCTCGCGAAGCTTCTGGTGGAGTGGCGACTCAAGAAGGGGCTCAAGACGATCAAGGATGCGGCGTTCTTTCTAGGAACCTCGCCGGAGATACTGTCCGGGCTGGAGAGCGGTACCCGGCAGTACATGGATGCACCGCTGATTGACGGCATTCTCAGCGCTTACGGTGCACCGCAATACATTCGAGATGACGCTGCAGCCAAGGCCCGCCAGATCCGATTCGGCGACCCGCAGCGGTGGCAGGAGTCCGGACCCTCCTGGTTCAATCGGATGACCCAACTGGAGCCGAGGGCGACGGCGATCGACATCTTTGAGGACACCTACATCACGGGCCTCTGCCAGACGGTGCAGTACGCGCGCGCGATCATGGAGACCAACCCGGATCTCAAGGAGGAGTCGATCGGGACGGCTCTTGAGTTCCGGAGCCATCGCCGGAGAATCGTGGTCGAGAAGGCGGACAACGGCGCGAGGCTCCGCATCATCCAGGCCGAACACTCGCTGTCGGTGATCGAAGGCACCGACCTGTACGCCGAACAGCTTGAGCGCCTTCATGAGGACAACGCTCGCGAGGGCATTGACATCTTCGTCATGCCAACGAAGGTGCTGCACCCTTCGATGGAGGGGCCGTACATGATCCTGTCCTTCGACGACCCGAGCACGCCGGATGTGGTGTATCAGGAGAGTGTCCTTGGCGCTCAATACGAAGCGCGCATCGATCAAGTGGACCGGTGTCGCGGTGTATTCTCAGCCACGCTGGCATCTGCCGTACCGCTAGATGAGTGGAGTAGCAAGAAATGCTGACAACGGAGTGGAAGAAATCTTCCCGCAGTGGCAACCAAGGTGGGGCTTGCGTTGAGACTCGCCTGCTCGGGGCTGGTGTACAGGTCAGGGACACCAAGCTCGGGGAGGATTCCCCCATCTTGAACGCTTCGCACTCGGATTGGGTCGCCATCATCGGCGATCTGAAGCGCTAAAAAGTCCGCAATATAGACGGCCTCCGGCTTGCCGGGGGCCGTTTCGCATCCTCTGCGAAGACGCACATGGCGTCCTTTTTGCGGTAGTACGCTCTCGATGTCTGATCGGCCTACGGCAGTGGAGGCAATTGATGTTGACGTCCGAATGGAAGAAGGCCTCGCGAAGCAGCAACCAGGGGGGCAACTGCGTCGCGGCCCGGGTGTTCGGAACAGATGTGCAGGTCAGAGACACTAAGCTCGGCAGGATCTCTCCAATCCTGAGCGCTTCGCCCGCTGACTGGGCCGCCCTTTTGGGCGGGTTGAGGCGCTGACCGGGAATCGGCCCCCGAGCGCTCGGGGGCCGATCGTCGGCCATTCCATCGAAGCTTCTCGCCGCGTTCTTCGCTTGCGGCCCTTGAGGGTCACAGATTTCGGAGGCCGTGCTCGAAAGCGATTCGTCTACGCGCCCAACGACTTCGGCACCGCAAGATCCTCACTCGCATAGAGCCTGGCGATCGATTCGGGGTCGTGGGCTGCGCAGGTCGCCGCGATGAGGTCCATCAAGGCGTCGTAATCCGGGCCGGTCTCACCTTCGTATGAGGCGGTCATACGGCCCCACTCGTCCCAAGGCAGCGTTTCGACGCGCATCAGCGCGGCGAGGTCGCGGACGGCGTTGCCGCGGATTTCGGCGACTCCCCAGGCGTGGTCGGTGCCAGCCACACCGAAGGCATCCGGGTCGATCGATCCGTCGCGGTAGCGATGCCAGGCCTCACCGCCCGTGAGGAACTGACCTTCGACCAGGTCGGCGTCGTGCTCGACCCGGCCGAGGCCCACGTACTGGGCGTCGATGCGGACCCAGCGGTCCTCGCGCTCGTGGCGGTATTCGAGCACCCAGTGGTCGATGCCCTCGCCTTCCTTGAAGTACGTGGCGAAACCGCAGCGGGCGCGCGCCGCGATGCCGCGCAGACGAAGCAGGGCGCAGCTGACCACCACGAAGTCCCGGCAGGTCCCCACGACGCGTTCGGTCGGCGGTCGCGCGACATGCAGCGGGGCCGGGTTCTGGCGCAGCAGCGAACCGAGGATCTCCTCCGCACCGCGGAGGTCTTTGTCGGCGATGCGCTCGGGCGGCAGGTCGAGCGGGCCGATGTCGATCATGTGGAGCACCAGCTCCTGCACCGTCCGGCAGACCTCCAGCGGATCTGAGGGCACCTCGGAGGCGAGGGCCGCCAGCTCCGGGGAGAGCGTGGTGAAGACGCCGGGCAGGTCGTAGCCGGCAGCGCTTGCGGTCATGGACTCGACGCTACGCGGACCTACCGACATGCCTACCGGCGTCCGCAGTCAGGCGTGGTCCTCCGCCCGGCGGAACGCCGGGCGGAGGACGTCCGACTCAAGCAGATTCAGTGCGCCGCAGCCGAACAGCCCCGAGCCACAGCCGTACCGCGACGACCACCAGCGCGGCCCCGGCCAGCGCGTACATGCCCCAACCGACATCGGGTGCCATGAGCACCAGCAAGACCCGACTCGGGGCGAGCGCGGGCACGGCGACGAGTCCCACGTAAGCCACCGCGAGACCGACTGCGGTCCAAACGGCCATGCCGGTCCACACCCGCCAGCGCCGACCCGCCGCCGGAGCTCCCTTGCGGATGCGCCGGAGCGACTGGACCACGACCGCCACGGCGAACGTCAAGAGCAGGGCGATGGAGACGAGCATGGCCGGGTAGGTCCAGTCGGTCGCGGGCGCCGAAGGGTCCGCTCCGGTCGTGGCGCCCGCGGCCACGCGGGCCGCGCCCAGGGCCGTCTCGACCAGGGCGCCGTCCTGGAAGAACCCGTAGGCGTTCTGCGCGAGGACCACGCCGAGGTCGAGATCCGGCAGCAGGATCACGGCGGCGCTGTATCCGGGTGCGCCGCCGGTGTGCCAGACGGTGGTGGTGCCGAGGTCGGCGTTGCGGTCGTCGAGTTTCCAGCCCAGGCCGTAGTCGACGCGCTCGTTCATCGAAGCGGCCGGGGTCTGCATGAGCGCCTGCGATTCGGGGGTGAGCACGCCCGCCCCTCCCGAGAGGTTCGCGGCGGCGAACGCGGCGAGGTCGGCGGCGGTGCCGCCGAGGTAGCCGTAGCTCGGGCCGGTCGGGTCGAAGGGGGCGTCGATGGCGACGGGCCGCCCGAACGCGTAAGCGTGGCCGTCGGGGACCTCGGCCGCAGCGGCGGCGTCGGCGACCGCGGTGTCCATGCCGAGTGGGTCCAGGACCGCCTCGCGCAGGTACTCCTCATAAGGCATGTCGGCGACGGCCTGGACGAGGGCGCCGAGGACCAGGTAGTTGGCGCTGGCGTACTCGAATCCGGTGCCGGGCTCGGTGGTCGGGGCCGTGTCGGCGAGGTCGGCGAGGGCCCGGCCGTACGGGTCGGCGTCGGCGTCGGCGTCGAAATGGTCGGTGACGCCGCTGCCTTCGGGGATGCCGCTGGTCTGTTCGAGCAGGTGGCGCACGGTGACCTGGTCGGCGTGGTCGGGGTCGGCGAGCGTGAAGTCCGGCAGGTAGGTGCGGGCGGGTTCGTCCAGGTCGATGCGGCCGTCTTCGACGAGGGTCATGACGGCGGTGGCGGTGACCGGTTTGGCGACCGAGCCCCACAGGAACGGGGTCGAGCCGGTGACGGGTTCGCCGTCGCCGTCCTCGCCCCGGTAGGCCTCGTGCGCGGTGCCGTCGGCGTGGACTACGGCCCAGGCGGCGCCGGGGACGGCCGTTGCTTCGAGGCGGGCGGCGATGTAGGCGTCGAGTTCGGCGAAGTCTGCGGCTGGTGCCTGTGCCGGTGGGAGGGGGCCTGGGGTGAGGGCGAGCAGCAGTGCTGCGAAAGCGGTGGTGTGCATGGGGTTTCCTTGCGTGCGGCCGCGGGGTGTCGCGGAGTCGATAACTATATGACCGTATGGTTTCGCCGTAACCATACACCGGTATGGTTAAACCATGCCCAGGACCGCCGACCACGATGTCCGCCGCAAGCAAATGGCCGACGCCACGCACCGGCTGATCGCTCACACCGGACTCGACTCGGCCACGATGGCGGCGGTCGCGCGCGAGGCGGGGTTCTCGGTCGGGCTGGTGCAGCACTACTTCGGCTCGAAGGACGAGCTGCTGCTGTTCGCCTACCGGCAGATGACCGACGACCAGCTGGCCCGCGTGGGACGCCTCGTCGCGGAGGGCGAGGCCGACCGGCAGCCGATCCGCGCGATCCTCCTGCGCTGCCTACCTGAACTGTGGCCTTTGGACGCCGACCGCCGAGGCGAGTACCGGGTCTCGAAGGCCTTCCACGCCAGGGCACTCGACGTGCCGGCGGTGGCCGAGGTCGCGCGCGAGACCGCGTTCGTTGTCCGCGGCCAGATCGCCCGCGCCGTCGCGAACGGCAAGGAATGCGGCGAGGTCGAGGCGTCAACCGACGCTCAGGCTGCGGCGCTCGAACTCTCGGCGCTCATCGCGGGCCTCGCCGACGAGCTCTACCGCGAACCCGAGGACCGGCGCCTAGAGGTGATCGCCGAGGCTCTGTTCGCGGCCCGCCTCGCCGCCTATTTCCCGGGCGAATGCCGCCACTACGGGCGTTGACCCGTCGGCGCCTTGCCTCAGGCGGCCTCGGCGAGGTCGTAGAGCGCCACGCCGAGTTCGTGGAGCAGGTCGGGAAGGTCGCTGGCCGCCTCGTCGTCAGCGCCCATCGTCGTGGCCGAGACCGTTCCGGAGAGTCCCTCCTGGTACCAGATCATCTCCATGCGCGGGCCCGTCTCGACCACACCGCCCATCTCCCAAGGCCTTTCGGTCGACTCGCTGCCGACGAGCACCCCGTTGTAGTCGTAGTCGCAATCGGTGAACGGGCAGAAGGCCCAGCTGTCGGCCGTGGTGCCGACGACCCAGATCGAAAGGCTCGAATACGCGATCGACTCGCTGTCGCGCACGGTCGCTCGGCACGCGTCGTCGTCCTCCTGGATGTCCTCGAACTCCCATGCCGTTCCCAATGCGGTGGCGAACGACTCGGGGTCGAGCAGTTCACAGAGCTCCGCGCTGGACGGGATCGACAGTGAGGACTCCGATGCCGAGCTTTCGTCTCCATCGGACCCAGAGTCCGCGAAGTCGCCGTCGCCGCTCGGCGGCGGGTCGTCGCCGGAGGACAAGACGATCCACAGTGGCACGATCACCAGCAGCGCAGCCACGGCCGCCAAGACGGCGATGACGGGCCTGCTGAGGCGCGGCTTGGACCGGACGGGCACGGGCGGGAAGACGTAGGTCGGGCCCTGGTCGACCATAGTCGGTGCGGGACCGGTGAAGGCGGCCGCCTGCTGTCGCTGGTGCTCGATGAAGGAGACGACGGGCTCGGGCGCTTCGCTCGCGACTTCGCCGGTACCGCTGAGGATCTCGGTCAGTTCGGTGAGCGTCGGGCGGTCCGCGGGGTCCTTCGCCAGGCACGCGCCGATCGGGCCGCGCAGCGCCTCGGGCACCGAGCTGAGATCAGGTTCCTCGTACACGACCTTGAAGAGCACCTGGGGGATCGAGGGCCCCTCGAACGGGACGCGGCCGGTGGCGGCCATCGCCAGGAGGCACCCGAGGCTGAAGATGTCGGAGCGCTCGGTGAGCGGGTTCGACTGCGCCTGTTCAGGGGACATGTAGCCGGGCGAGCCGACGACGCCGCCGGTCTGCGTGAGGGCCACGCTGGTCGAGTAGTCGATGGCGCGGGAGATGCCGAAGTCCAGCAGCTTCGATCCCGTCGAGGTCAGGATGACGTTGGAGGGCTTCAGATCGCGGTGCACTAGCCCCGCACCGTGGATGGCGGTGAGCGCGGCGGCCAGGTCGACGCCGAGGCGGCGCACGTGCGCTTCGGCGAGCGGGCCGTGCGCCTCGACGTGCTGGACCAGGGTGGGCCCGGGGATGAACTCCGAGGCGAGCCAGGGCTGTTCGGCGCCGGTGTCGGCGTCGACCAGGCGGACCGTGTGCGGGCTCGCGACCCGGCGGGCGGTCTCGACCTCGAGGGCGAAGCGGCTGCGGAAGCCCGCGTCGTGCGCCAGATGCGGCAGGACGCGCTTGACCGCCAGCCAGCGCCCGTCCGGTGAGCCCGTGAGGTACACGTGCCCCATGCCGCCCTCGCCGAGCGACGCGACCACCCGGTACGGCCCGATCTGGCGCGGATCGTTGGCGGTGAGGGCGAACATCGGCGGCTCCAGGCGTCGAACGGGCAGGTTCCCTTGCGATTCTAGGCACTTGCCGCCACGGCGAGGTATTCGTCCGGTTCTCGGCCCTCAGAGCGCGGTGGCGCGGCGGCGCAACAGGAGATGCTGCGCGCTGAGGCCGATCGCGATGTAGGCGTACAGGGACGCGGTGCCGAGGAGGCCGACGCCGTCGGCGTGGTCGATCCACAGGCCGAACGCCAGGTGCACGGCGAAGGACAAGAGCCAGAGGCCCGTGGTGCGCACGGTCCCCTTGCGCAGCAGGCGGCCCGAGGAGTCGCGCCAGACGTTCACCGTCCGCGCGCGGGCGGCTCCCAGCGCCGCCGCGACGGCGAGGCTCGCGCCCAGCAGCACGATCGGCAGCGCGGTGAGCGGGTGGAACTTCACGACCGAGGCGACGCCGAACGCGAGCCCGGCGGCGCCCAGGACGCCGAAGACCGCCGGGGCGACGAGCGAGCCGACCGGCCGGAACGGGCGGGTGCGCAGCTGGCGGAACACCACGAACGCGACGACCAGCGCGGCGAGCGTGTAGGCGCTCGTGCTCTCCATGACGACCTCCGAAGGCGAATGCGGCTCGGAACCGAGTCGTCGGCGATCCTAGGGCAGCGGCGGGCCGCCGTCCTCGGCCGATCGCGCGAGAGCGGTGAGTGCCACTGTGGTGTAAGTGAACTCTGCGGCGCCGCCCACGGCGTCGATCGCGGCGCCTATGCCGTCGTGCAGCTCCCGGCGCCGGCTTTCGGAGAGCTGAGCCTGCATGCCGCTGGTGCGCAGGCCTTCCAGCCACTCGTCGCGGGTGTACCGGTGCGTCCACTCGAAGC
The DNA here is from genome assembly GCF_004912155.1 of Glycomyces paridis. Classification (GTDB taxonomy): domain Bacteria; phylum Actinomycetota; class Actinomycetes; order Mycobacteriales; family Micromonosporaceae; genus Glycomyces; species Glycomyces paridis. Next base: position 11,489 of record NZ_STGX01000014.1, read on the forward strand.
GCCACTCCTCGGGCTCGGCGAACGCGGCGACCGAGCGGACGCCCGTCGCGGCGTTGTCGAGCATGTGGCGGTAGAGGTCGAGCGCGCGCTTGTTCGCGAGCGCCGCGAACTGCTCGGGCAGGACCCGCCTGTGGACCTCGGCGAACGCCTCGGCCAGCTCGGGCGGCGGCTCGGGGACGTTCCAGAACACGGTCAGGCGCCCGCCGGGTCGCAGGACCGAGGCGGCCTTCGCGGCCCCCGCGGCGGGGTCGATCCAGTGCCAGGTCTGGGCCGCGGTGACGGCGTCGAAGCTCCGGCCCGCGGGCTCCCAGGATTCGAAGGGCGCGATCTCGACCTCCAGGCCCGTGGAAGCGGCGAACCCGGCCATGCGGGGATCCACGTCGACACCGAGGACGCGGCAGCCCGCGGCCTGGAGCTGCCGGGCGGCGATGCCGGTGCCGATCCCCACGTCGAGGACGTCGGGATCGTCGGCGGCGATCCGCTCGATGAGCGCGGCGGGGTAGCGGGGGCGGCTGCGGTCGTAGCGCTCGGGGTCCTCGCCGAAGGACTCGGCCGCCGCGCGGGCCTGGTGGGGCTGGACGTTCGGTAGAGTGGTCATGCGCCCACTATAAATGGGCGAGTGCCCACTCTGTCAACCCTAGGACGGCGACATGCCCACCGGCGTGGCCCTGCGCGACGCGCGCCAACAGCTCTACGACGCCGCCGAGCGCATCCTGCTCCGCGACGGCCCGAGCGCCCTCAGCAGCAGGGCCGTCACCACCGAAGCCGGCGTCGCCAAAGGCGTCCTCCACCGCCACTTCGCCGACTTCGACGCCTTCGTCGCCGAATTCGTCCTCGACCGCGCCGAACGCACCAGCGCCGAAATGGCTTCCCTGCGCGACACCGCCGGCGCCGGCGACATCGCGGCCAACCTCACCAACGCCCTCACGGCCCTGTTCGCATCGGTCGCGGTCGCCGTCATCCCGCTCATCGCCTTCCGCGACGAGGTGCGCAACCGCCTCCGCGACACCTGGCCCGTCGGCGTCCCGGTCCTCACCGAAGCCGCCGAACTCATCGCCGCCTACCTCGCCGCCGAACGCGACCTCGGCCGCATCGCCCCCCGCGCCGACCCCGACACCCTCGCCGCCACCCTCGTCGGCACCGCCCACCTCCTGTACGCGGACAGGGGCAGCCCCGCGCCGCGCACCGAAGACCTCGCCCGCACCGTGGCCGCGATCCTCGAACCGGCCGCACCGAAACGCTGAGGCACCCGGTCAGGCCCCGAGCAGCTCCCCACCGATCGACCGCTCGAACCGGACCACGTGCACCGGCCCCTCGGTCGCCTCACCGCCCCGCTCGCGCCGCCATGCGTCGGCGTCGATTCGCGCAGTGCCCTGCGGCCGCCGCGGGGTGAACGCGACGATGAAACCGAACGTGGTCATCGCCGCGCCGACCAGGGCCAAGAGCGCGGCGAGCAGTACCGGTCCCTCTTGCGACTCCACGCTCCACACCGCGGCGAACGTCAACGCACCGATCGACCCGACTCCCGCCGCCATCGCCCGGACCCTTCGAATGCGAGCGCGAACCGACGCGATCGAGACCAACTCGATCGGCAGCGACGCACCGCACATGCCGCAGTCCAGGCGGACGAGGTCCGTCCCGCGATCAGGCAGACCCACGCCGTGAGGGAACCAGGCGATGTGCCCGGTGTGCTCGAAGGGATTGCTCCGGTCCAGCTCCAGCACGTGCCCCACGGACACGATCGCAGGTACCGTCACATCGGTCCTTCCAAGAGGGCGGCGCTAAGCCGTCAGGATCGTCAGTAGGAACGCCGCCGCCAGGAGCAGCGTTGCCGGAGTCGCGGCGTAGCGTTCGGGCTTGCTGGGGGACAAGAGGTTCAGGACGCTGCCGAGGAAGAGATAGACCGTGATCACCCACATGCCCACCGACAGCAGCGGATCGCCGATCACCGACACGAGGCCGGCCTTGCTCAACAGGAACAGCGCGAACACCACGTAGATCACCACCGCGACCGCACTGCCGATCCGCAGATTGCGCGGCAGCACCTCGTGCTTCCCGCCCCACGCGAAGTGCCCCAACGGCGCACCGGCGGCGAGGGCGATCTGGAGGACGGCGAACGCGGCGAGCACGACCACGCCGACGATTGCGAAGGAGGCCATGACAACACGGTAACCGAAGCGGCCTCGCCTCGGGTGCCGCCCAAATCGCCGGCTCGGCATTCCTTGAGCCGCTCACCGGTTTTCCGGCCGCGTCCAGAGCGCTCGCCAGTCCGGCTATCCGGGCGATCGGCGACGGACGCCCCCGATCGGTGGTTGCCTAGGGGCACCGCCGGGAACCACCGGACCGGGGAACATCCCGGCCCGACCCGGCCAACGAGCGAGGAGCGGACACATGACCGAAGTGCGACCCATCCCCGAGGACTACCCGCGCGTCACCCCGTACCTCCACGTCGACGGCGCCGCCGACGCCATCGCCTTCTACACCCAGGTCCTCGGCGCCACCGAACGCGCCCGCATGGGCGAACCGGACGGCAGGATCGGGCACGCCGAACTGTCCATCGGCGACTCGATCATCATGCTCGCCGACGAGTTCCCCGACCTGGACGTGCGCGGCCCCCGCCACTTCGGCGGCACGCCCGTCTCCCTCCATGTCTACGTCGAGGACGTCGACGCGGTCTTCGCCGCCGCGCTGGCCGCCGGGGCGAGGGAGCTCCGGGCGCTCAGCGACGAGTTCTACGGCGACCGGATCGGGTCCTTCGAAGACCCTTGGGGCCACAAGTGGCACATCGCGAGCCACGTCGAAGACGTCTCCCCGGAGGAGATGGAGCGCCGGGCCGCAAACCAGCGGCAACAGCAGAGTTGAGTTCGGGCGGCGGCGATGCGGACGACTCGGCTTGGGACGCAAGGGACTTGGAGCGGCAATGTGAGCGTCTTGCACCCTTCTGGGTGATGACACCGGTGTGGCCGGGTGTCATCATTGAGATACGCACAGGGATAGGAAATCTGAACAGGCGTCGCAGCGGTGTAGCGCAGACTAAGCCAAGCCTCTGGCCGCTCCGATGTTCTGGCAGGTTTCGAGACGGCGTTGCCGAACGGGTCGGCAGTGGATCGGTCTCATCCCCTGGAGCGCCGCGAGGTGGCTCCTGGTGCTATCGGGTCCGCAGCTGTCCGCCCTGATGCGTAGGGGGCGTGATTGGGTGGAGATCGCCCGGTCGGGATCACCCTGGCCGGGAGGCGGCGTCCTGAACGAGGCGCACCGTCAAGACCCACGATGTCGTATGACCGGTGCATGTTCTGCATTCGGGGACGACCGTCCAGGGTGCGTGTACTGCAACGCACGTCGGCCCAAGAGGCCGATCGGCAGGAGCCATCTGTAGGACGGGCATACGAAGCGTGGGAGAGCGAGGGCCGGCACGGGTTGGCGGCGCGCGCTCCGGGCCAAGCCGGCCGGAGCAGGACGATGCACAGCAGCGCAGAGGAAGGCAGCGCGATGCTGTGCAGACCTGGACCGGATCGAGCCGGGTCGATTCTCATCGGGTGAGGCTGAACCGGGTTGCACCAGGTTGCGCCAAGCCGGAGCGGGTCGCACAGGTCTGGAGCGGAGCAGGCCGGTCCTGGTCGGGTCAGACCGGGCCAGAACGGGCCAGAACAGGCCGGGTCCTGTCGAACCGGATTGGTTCGGGCAGGAGCAGGCCGGGCCCGGTCGGGTCGGGTCGAGTCGGATCGAGTCAGGTCGGGCCGGACCAAACTGGACCCTGTCGGTCCGGACCGGGTCGGAGTGTTGCAGTTGGCTCAACCGGGCCGGCCGGGCCAACCGGTTCGATCGGTACGATCGGGTCACTTGGTCTTCGGGCCGATGGCTCCGAGGACGTAGATCCTCGGGTGGTGTCCCTTCTGGAAGACCTTGTGGACCTCTTCGACCCGCCAGTCGGATCGGAACCGGGGGAGGAGGCGCTCCATCAGGCGGATCTCGTGGGTGAGCACGGTGAGTCGGGCTTGCGGCGCGGCGAGGTTGCGGGCGGCCGTGAGGAGGTGCTCGTACAGGGCTCCGTTGGTCGCGTGGCTGCCGGTGATGGTGCCCCAGGGTGGATCGGCGAGGATCGCGTCGAACTTCCTGCCTTTGAGAAGGCCTGGCTCGGTGATGTCGGCGGTGAGGAGTTGGGCCCGTCCGGTGAGGTTCGCGGCGTTGAGGTTCGCCTTGCAGGCGAGGATCGCGGCTTCGTCGTGGTCGACGCCTACCGATTCTCTTGTCCCGCTGTGCAGGAGGCGCTCGATGAGCAGGGTTCCGGAGCCGCACATGAGGTTGAGGACGCGCGGTCGGTCGGGCACGGTCTGGGCGATTGCCGCCGCGATGGTGGCGTTGGCGGCGCCGGGGTAGTCCGCGACGCGCCAGCGGCGGGCCGAGAGAGGGCGTGTCGTAGTGCGCACCAGGACATCCCAGCCGTCGGCGTCAGGAGAGCGGCGGACCCGTACGACCAGGTCGCCGTTGTGGCGCCGGTACGGCAGGCCTGTAGCCGAGGCGAGGTCCTCCGCGATGCGGCGGAAGACGGCCGAGTCGCTGCCGGCGGCCTCGATGCGGAATGAGCGGGGCGGGTCGTCGTGGCATTGGCGCGCGAGGGCTTCGGCGGCGTCGGCGATGCGGCGCAGGTTCTCGCGGCGCAGCAGTGATGCGGGCTTTGCGATGCCGAAGCGGAGCACGAGGAACGCCGCGACGGCCGTGCGCAGGCGGCGCAGGTCGGTCGTCGGGCCCGGGTAGGCGAATGCGAGGGCGTCGTTGCGGCCGGGCACTGGGATGGGTTCGGTGGCTCGGGGGAGGGTTGAGCGGATCTCGTCGGCCAGCGCGTACCGGAGGCCGGGGAGGAACGTCGCCTCGTACTTGCGGGTGCGGGCGGGACGGTGGATCGGGGACACGAAGGGCCCCTTTCGATGACGAAGAGCGTTGCGGGAGAGCGATGCCGCGTCGGCGGCGGCCCCGGCACGGCCGGGGACTCGGTGAGCGCGAGGAGATCGAGGTCCTCTGGGCGGCCTGAGTGCGGCCGTGGCTCGGGTACGTCGACACCACGCCCGGGGCGGGCCGCTCGGCCCTGCGTTCCGGTACGCGGTCGCTGCTGGTCCCGCTCTAGTTCGTCATTGCGGCCCAACGTAGGCGCAGGGCGTCAGCCGCCGCAACGCATTTTCCGGCGTAGGGGGAGCCATCGAGCGGCTGGTGGTGGCTGAGGTGGGCGGTGGCGGAGGCGGGCGTTGCGGGTTGGGTCTCTGCTCCCGTAAGCGAGCGGTTGGTGCTGGTGAAGGCGGGCGTTGCGGGCCGGGACTTCCCTCGCGCAGGCGGCTCGAAGCGTGTGGCGTGGCGGTGGCGAACGGCGCGCGCGATGCAGCGCCGCTTGTGTAGGCGGGCCGAGAGCGGCTGTGGAGACTGGCGTTGCGCGCGTCGGGGGTGCCGTTCGCGTCGTGGGTGGAGATGGCGCGCCTTACGCGTTGAGACGGCGCTTGTGTAGAGGCGGGCCGAGGGTGGTTGCGGAGACTGGCGTCGCTCGCGTCGGGGATGCAGTTCGCGTCGTGGGCGGCGCGTCTTGCGCGCGCTGAGGCGGCGCTCGCGTGGGCGGGCCAAGGGGCGGCGGTTGCGGAGGCGGGCGTTGCGCGCCGGAGCGCCGTTCGTTCCGTGGGCTGGCGCGGTTGGATACAGGCTTCGCGAGCCCGCTCGCGTTGGCGGACCTCCCGCGCTGCGGTGCTGCTCGTGTCGTCGGGGTGGGTCCGGCTCCTTCTCGCCGTGGCCGATCTGGTGCGGGCGGATTCGCCGATCGACCTGGTGTTTGTGTCGTCGATGCATTTGTCGGTCTGAAGAAGCTGGTCGGGAGCGATTGACAAAGTTTGGTCTCACAACTTAGTCTTTGTATCGAGGACTATCGATAGGGCTGTGCGCCTCGTCCTTCCGGCAGCTACGCGGACATAAGGAGTGCCATGCAAGTCAAGCGTCGAACCAGGAGATGGGTCGCACTGGCGACCATGGCGGCAGCGGTCCTCGCCGCGGGGCTCGGGATGCTCGTGCCCTCGATCGCCTACGCGGACGAGGGCTGCGAGGTCGAGTACACGGTCGCGAACCAGTGGCCCGGGGGCTTCACCGCGAACGTGTCGATCACCAACCTCGGATCGGCCGTGAACGGCTGGGACCTGGTGTGGACCTTCCCGAACGGCCAGCGCGTCACGCAGGCCTGGGGCGCGACCACGACGAACGCCGGCGACCAGGTCACCGCGACGAACGTGAGCTACAACGGCTCGATCGCCAGCTCGGGCTCGGTCTCCTTCGGGTTCAACGGCTCGTGGACCGGCTCCAACAACGAGCCCGCCTCGTTCGCGCTGAACGGCACCGTGTGCGACGGCGGCGTGGTCGAGCCCACGACTCCGCCCACCACGACCCCGCCGCCCACCGGCTCCGTGAACGCCATGGAGACCGTCGCGGCGATGCAGCCGGGCTGGAACCTCGGCAACTCGCTCGACGCGGTCGGCTCCGACGAGACCGCGTGGGGCAACCCGCGGATCACCGAGGCGCTCATCGACAACGTCGCGGCCCAGGGCTACAACAGCATCCGCATCCCCGTCACGTGGGACAACCACCAGTCCAAGTCCGCCCCGTACGCCGTCGAGGACGCCTATCTCGACCGGGTGGAAGAGGTCGTGGGCTGGGCCCTCGACGCGGACCTGTACGTGCTCATCAACATCCACCACGACTCGTGGATCTGGATGGCGGACATGAACACCAACCGCACGGTCGTGGAGGCCCGCTACGAGGCCATCTGGACCGAGCTGGCCGACCGCTTCCGCGACGCCCCGCAGGAGCTGCTGTTCGAGAGCGTGAACGAGCCGCAGTTCAACAATGTGGACGATGCGACCGCGTACGGGCTGCTCGACGACCTGAACACCTCGTTCCACGAGATCGTGCGCGACTCGGGCGGCAACAACGCCGAGCGCGTGCTCGTGCTGCCGACGCTGCACACGAACGCCGACCAGGGCCGTCTGGACGCGCTCAGCGACACCATTGCGGCGCTTGACGACCCGAACATCGCCGCGACGATCCACTACTACGGCTTCTGGCCGTTCAGCGTGAACATCGCGGGGTACACGAAGTTCAACGACGAGGTGAAGGCCGACCTCGAAGGCTACTTCGACCGGGCCTACAACGAGTTCGTTGCGAACGGCATCCCGGTGCTCGTCGGCGAGTACGGCCTGCTGGGCTTCGACGCCCACACGGGCACGATCGAGCAGGGCGAGAAGCTGAAGTTCTTCGAGTACGCCGGGCACTACGCGAACGAGAAGGGCATCACGCTCCAGCTGTGGGACAACGGGCAGCACTTGGGCCGCACCAGCTTCCAGTGGAGCGACCCCGAGCTGTTCGCGATGATGGAGTCGGTGTGGACCGGGCGCTCCTCGACGGCCTCGACCGACCAGGTGTTCATCGCCAAGTCCGGTTCGGTCACGGACGCGACGATCACGCTCAACCTCAACGGGAACACGTTCCAGGGGCTGCGCAACGGCTCGACCCAGCTCGTCCAGGGCACCGACTACACGATCTCGGGTTCGACGCTGACGATCAAGGCGTCCAAGCTGACCAGCCTGCTCGGCGACCGCTCCTACGGCGTCCGGGCGAACCTCCACGCCGAGTTCTCCAGCGGCGCGGACTGGCGGATCAGCCTGGTCTCCTACGACACGCCGACGGTGTCGGCGGCGTCCGGCACGACCGCGTCGTTCGCGATCCCGACGTCCTTCAAGGGCGACCAGCTCGCGACGATGGAGGCGAAGTACGCCGACGGCTCGAACGCGGGCCCGCAGAACTGGACCTCCTACAAGGAGTTCGCGCGGGCCTTCGGACCCGACTACACGGCGGGCACGATCGGCCTGACCGAGGACTTCTTCGCCGAGGTCAACGACGGCCAGAAGGTCACGCTGACGTTCCACTTCTGGAGCGGCAAGACCGTGACCTACTACGTGACCGAGTCCGGCGGCAACGTCACCGGCTCGCTGAGTTAGGCACCATCGCCGCCCCCGACGCGACGCGTCGGGGGCGGCGGCGCGCCCGGGGCCGGTTCGGGGTGTCCGGCGACGGCGTCGAGGAGGCCGGGGAAGGCGGCGTCGATGTCGGTGCGGCGCAGGGAGTTCATGCGGGAGGTGCCGACGTAGTACTGGCGGATGAGCCCGGCTTCGCGCAGGACCTTGAAGTGGTGGGTGCCGGTGGACTTGCTGACGACCATCGGGAAGGTGCCGCAGGCGCGGTCCTCGCCGCTCGCGTAGAGCCCGCGCACGATGGCGCGGCGGATCGGGTCGGCGAGCGCTTCGAGCACCTGCTGCATGGTGACGTCCTCGATCGCGGGGTGCGCGGGCACCCGCGCGTCCTGCCGTGTCTTCGCTGTCACTCGTGCCTCCCTCGCCGATTATACGACCGCGATCGAAGTATGATCGGCGTCGAACTTCGAGAGGGGATGGTCGGCATGGCCAAGACGGTGCGATTCGGCGAGTACGGCGAACCTGAGGTACTGGTCGTCGAGGACGTTCCGGTGGCCGAGCCCGGCCCCGGCGAGCTGCTCGTGCGCATCGAGGCGATCGGCCTCAACCGCGCCGAGGCGCTCTACCGCAGGGGCCTCTACATCGAGCGGCCGAACGCGTTCCCCGCGAAGCTCGGCGCCGAGGCCGCCGGGACCGTCGAGTCGGTCGGCCCGGGCGTCACCGGTTTCGAAGCGGGCCAGGCGGTCAGCGTCATCCCCTCGTTCTCGATGAACGACTACGCGGTGTACGCCGAACGCGCCGTCGTCCCCGCCTCGGCGGTCCTCGACCGCCCCGAGGGGATTGACGCGGCCACCGGCGCCGCCGTGTGGATGCCGTACCTGACCGCGTACGGCGCGCTCGTGCAGGTCGGTGGCCTCAAGGCCGGCGACCCCGTCGTCATCACCGCCGCCTCCAGCTCCGTCGGGCTCGCCGCGATCCAGATCGCGAACCGCCTGGGCGCTAAGCCGATCGCGACAACCCGCACCACCGCCAAGCGCGACGCGCTCCTGGAGGCGGGCGCGGCCGCGGTCGTCGTGACCGAGGACGAGCCGCTCGCCGAACGCGTCCTCGAACTGACCGGCGGCAAGGGCGCCCGCCACGCCTTCGACGCGGTCGCCGGAAGCGCCGTCGCCAACCTCGTGCGCGCCACCGCCCCCGGCGGCACCGTGTTCCTCTACGGCGTCCTCTCGGGCGAGGCGACCCCGTTCCCGAACTTCGCGCTCGGGATGCCCGCCGTGGCGCTGCGGACCTTCCTCGTCCACGAGACCACCCGCTCGCCCGAGCGGCTGCGCGAGGCCGAGGCCTTCATCGTCTCAGGGCTGCGCTCGGGCGCCTTCACGCCGAGGATCGACCGGGCCTTCGCCTTCGACGACATCGCCGCCGCCCACGCCTACCTCGAACGCGGCGGCCAGATCGGCAAGATCATCGCCACCGTCTAGGCCGGGGCCGTGCGTCGACCTCAGGCGGTCGACTCCCGGACGACGAGCTCGAACGGGGCCGTGTGCTCCTCGGGCTCGCGGCCCGGGTCGTCCAGGCGGGCCGCGATGAGCGCCACCGCCTTCGCGGCCATCCACCGGTGGTCGGGGGCCACCGTCGACAGCGACGGGACCATGTAGGAGGCCTCGGGGACGTCGTCGAAGCCGACCACGCGCACGTCCTCGGGGCACCGCAGCCCCACGTCCGCGAGACCGCGCAGCACCCCCTGCGCCACCGTGTCGGTCACCGCGACCACGCCGTCGAACCGCACGCCCGCCGCGTGCAGGTCCCGCACCGCCCTCCGGCCGCTCGCCATGTGCATCCCCGTCAGGGACCAGAGCGCCGGGTCCGCCGCGAGCCCGGCCGCCTCAAGGGCCTCCACGTAGCCGCGGTGGCGGCGCGAGACCACGTGCACCCCTTCGAGGGAGCGGCCGGTAACGATCGCGATCCGCTCGCACCCGCGCGCGATGAGGTGCTCGGTCGCCGCCCGCGTGCCCGCCTCGTTCGCCATACCGACGTGATCGATGCTCGCCCCGTAGTCGCGCTCGCCGAGCATCACGATCGGGAAGTCCCCCCACGCCTGCCCGCGGTCGCGCGGGTCCAGCGCCACCGCGCTCAGGATAAGACCGTCGAACTGGAGCTTGTGCGACTGCGCGATCGCAGCCGCCTCGCCCTCGGCCGCCGCGCCGGTCTGCTCGATCGCGACATGGAAGCCGCGCGCCCGCGCCTCCTCGATGACGTGCGCCGCGAGCATCCCGTAATAAGGCCGGTCGACCTCGGGCACCGCCAGGCCGATCACGCCGGTCCGGCCCGCCTTCAGCGTGCGCGCGTTGACGTTCAAACGGTAGCCGGACTCCTTGATGGCGTCGAGGACCCGCCGCCGCACCGGCTCGCTGACCCCCGCGCGGTCGTTGACCACATTGGAGACCGTCATCTTCGACACGCCGGCCAGCCGCGCCACGTCGCTCATCGTCACCATGTCCAACCGCCCTCCGCGTCCGTCGCCACCCATGTTCCCATCATCCGAAGTGGCGGATCGCCCACGCCGTGTGCGACGTGGGCGATCCCTCCGGGCACAGGCCTACGCGATCGCGCCCGCGACGGTCACGAACGAGTGCGCCGGCAGGTGCACCCGCAGCTTCCCGCCCTCCACGGACACCCCGTCGTGCGCGCGCGGCGCCACCGACTCCGGCGCCTCGGGCGTGTTGTGGTCCTGAAGCGCACCGGCCGTCAGGATCAGCGCCTCGACCCCCTCGACCGACCCGCCGCGCAGGTCGATCTCGACGTCCTGCGCCGCACCCGCGTCCAGGTTCGACAGCGACACCAGCAGGCGCCCGTCCTTGCGGCTCGCCGAGACCGACACCGTCTCCAGCGTCGCGTCCCCGACCTCGCGCGAAGGCTGCTCGCCTACCCGGTCCACGCGCAGGCTCGCCGCGTCCTGGTGGCCCTTGTTCATCCGGAACACGTGGTAGGTCGGCGTCAGCACCAGCGCCTTCGACTCCGGATCGGTGAGGATCATCGCCTGGAGCACGTTCACCGTCTGCGCGATGTTCGCCATCACGAGCCGGTCGGCGTGCTTGTGGAACACGTCGAAGTGCACGCTCGCCACCAGCGCGTCCCGCAGCGTGTTCTGCTGGTACAGGAACCCGGGGTTCGTGCCCGGCTCCACGTCCCACCACGTGCCCCACTCGTCCAGCACGATCCCGATCTCCTTCTGCGGGTCGTACAGGTCCATGACGTTGGCGTGCCCGGTCAGCAGCTCGTCGGTGCGCGCGGCCTTCACCATCGTCGTGTAGTACTCGTCGTCGGTGAACACCGTCGCCGCGCCCTTGTCGGCCCAGGTGCCCGCGATCGTGTAGTAGTGCACCGAGACCGCCTGGTACATCGGGCGCTCCACGCGCTGGCAGCCCAGGTGCGAGAGCTGCTTCATGAGCGTCTCGGTCCAGCCGTAGCTGAAGTCGGAGGCCCCGGCGGCGATGCGGTAGAGCTTGTTGTCGCCGTAGTCGCGGCAGTAGGTCGCGTACCGGCGCGCTTCGAGCGCGTACTGCTCGGCGCTCATGTTGCCGCCGCAGCCCCAGGTCTCGTTGCCCAGGCCCCAGTACTTGACCTTCCAGGGCTCCTCGCGGCCGTTGGCCTTGCGCTGGCGCACGGCGGGGGAGTCGCCGTCGCGGGTGAGGTACTCGACCCACTCGCTCATCTCCTGGACGGTGCCGGAGCCGACGTTCCCGGAGATGTACGGCTCGGTGCCCAGCAGCTCGCACAGGGCCATGAACTCGTGGGTGCCGAAGTGGTTGTTCTCCTCGACCCCGCCCCAGTGGGTGTTGACCATGACCGGCCGGTCCTCCTTGGGGCCGATCCCGTCACGCCAGTGGTACTCGTCGGCGAAGCAGCCGCCGGGCCAGCGCAGGTTGGGGATGTCGAGGGCCTTGAGGGCCTCCACGACGTCGAGGCGGATGCCGCCCTCGTTGGGGATGTCGGAGTCCTCGCCGACGTAGAAGCCGCCGTAGATGCACCGGCCGAGGTGCTCGGCGAAGTGGCCGTACACGTGGCGGTTGATCTTGGGGCCTTCGATGTCGACGTTGATCACGGCGGAGACGGTCATGTGGGGCCTTCCTCGGCGTCCGGCAGAGTATGTTTATCGGTAAAGGAAGCTCACTCTACCCGCCTCCCGCGCCCGCCTGTCAAGCGATCGGCGAAGATCGCCGCCGCGGGTACCGTTGCCGTCATGACCGACGCGTTCACCCGCGACTGGCAGGCCTGGCACGACCGCCGCGAGGCCGCCCTCCAGGAGCCCCACGGCTGGCTCAGCCTCACCGCCCTCCACTGGCCCGGCGACGAACCCGAGGGCCTCGACGGGCTCCCGGGCCTGTGGAGCGCCGAAGGCGCGAAGCTCACCGTCACCGCCGAGGCCGCCGAAGGCCTCGCGATCGACGGCGAGAGCGTCGACGGCACCGCCGTCGTCACCGCCCCCGCCTGGATCGACCACGGCGACCGGCGGCTTGAAATCGCCCTGCGTGGCGGGCGCGCCGCCGTCCGCGTCCGCGACCCCCAGGCGCCCACCCGCACCGGCTTCACCGGCGTCCCCGCCTACGCGATCGACCCCGCCTGGGTCGTTCCGGCCCGCTTCACTCCCGAACCCGACACCCTGACGGTCGGCTCGGTCCGCCCCGGCCTGGAGCAGCCGCTCCGCATCACCGGCAGCGTCGCCTTCGACCTCGCCGGCGAACCCCGCCGACTGACCGCCGCCGACGGCGGTGACGGCCGCCTGTGGCTCCTCTTCCGAGATGCCACCAACGGCGATACCACCGCCGGCTTCCGCCAGCTCACCACCGACGCGCCCGCCGCGGACGGCGCCGTCGCCCTCGACTTCAACCGCGCCCTCAACATGCCGTGCGCCTTCACCGACCACGGCACCTGCCCGCTCCCGCCTCCCGGCAACGCCCTCGACGTCCCGGTCACCGCAGGGGAACTCGCGCCGCGCTAGCGGAGCCGGCCCTCCTCGACGCGCAGGACCCGGTCGGCGAGCCGGTCGGCGGCGGACCGCTCGTGCGTGATGAGCACGATCGCCATGCCGCCCCCGGCCTTCAGCGCGGCGAGCAGGTCGAGCACCCCCGCCGCCGCGGGCGCGTCGAGACCGGAGGTGATCTCGTCGCACACCAGGACCTCCGGACGGGCCGCGAGCGCCCGCGAGAGGGCGGCGCGCTGGAGCTGGCCGCCGGAGAGCCCGCCGGGGCGCCTCGCCGCCGCCGCGAGCGGGAGGCCGGTCTCGGCGAGGAGTCGCCCGGCCTCGGCGCGCGCCGGGCCCTTCGCCATGCCGCGCAGCCGGACCGCGGTGCGCGCCACCTGGTCGAGGATCGGGCGGCGCTCGTCGAAGGAGGCGCGGGCGTCCTGGAAGACGTACTGGACGCGGGCGCGCTCGGCGCGGGTGCGGCCACGCTCGCGCAGCGGGAGCGGCACGCCGTCGAGCAGCAGTGTCCCCGCGGCGGTCCGCAGTCCCGCGACGGCGCGTCCGAGCGTGGTCTTGCCCGAACCCGAAGGGCCGGTGACGGCGACGCACTCGCCGCGCCTGAGCGTGAACGAGGCACCGCCGAGCAGGACCGCGCGCCGTGCCCGCACGGTGAGGCCTCGGGCCTCCAGTCGCACCGGCGCGCCCGGGTCGGCGTGCGGGCCCGGCGTCGCCGTCCGCGCGGCGAGGAGCCGGCGGGTGTGCGGATGCTCCGGAGCCGCGAACAGGTCCGCGGTCGGGCGGTGCTCGACGATCGCCCCCGAGGCGAGGACCGCCGTGTGGTCGGCGATCGCCTCCACCAGGTCGAGGTCGTGGCTGAGGAGGACGACCGCCAGGCCGCCGTCGGAGGCGGCCCTGAGCTCGGCGGCGATCCGGTCGCGGTTCGCGGGGTCCTGGCCGGTGGTCGGCTCGTCGGCGACGAGGAGCCGCGCCCCGCCGAGGAACGCGTGCGCGAGGACGAGCCGCTGCTGCTGCCCGCCGGAGAGCCGGTGCGGGAACCGTCGCATCAGCGCGGGATCGAGGCCGGCGCGGCGCAGCGCCTCATCGGCGGCGCCGGGCGGGCGGCCCGCGGCCTTCGCGAGGTCGGCGAGGATGCCCCCGATGCGCCGCACCGGGTTGAGCACGGCCGCCGGCTGCTGCGGCAGGTGCGCGACCGGCAGCCGACCGCGCGGCCCGGCGAGCATGTCCACGCCGTCGACTTCGACGGTCCCTGTCGCGTGCAGGCGGACCGCGTCGAGGAGGGCGGAGCCGACGGTGGTCTTGCCCGAGCCGGAGGCGCCGACGATCGCGAGGATCCGGCCCGCGTCCACGGTGAACCCGATCCCGGCGACGATCGGTTTCGGCCCGGCCTCGACCCGCAGGCCCTCGACGCGGACGACGTTCTCGGCGTTCATGGCGTGTCCCTTCGCGACAGGAGCCGGTCGAACAGCAGGTTCAGGCCCACCGACAGTGCGACCAGCAGCGCCGCGGGGAGCACGACCCCCCACGGGGACAGGAAGATCCCGCCGCGGTTGGCGTCGACCATGACGGCCCAGTCGTTCGCCTCGGGCCCGGCCACCCCGAAGAAGCTCGCGGCGGCGACCAGGTAGCACGCTCCGACGAGCCTGACTCCGGCGTCGGCGGCGACCGTGGGCAGGATCGAGCGCGCGGTGTGCACGGTCGCGATCCGCCACGGATGCTCGCCCTGGAGCCACATCGCCTCGACCGCGGGCCGGTGCGCCGCGTCGAGGGCCGCGGCCCTCGTGATGCGCGCGATGTCGGGCAGGTTCACCGACGCGGTGACGAGGACGAGCGTCCAGGCCGTCGGCGGCGCGATCGAGGCGAGGATGAGCACCAGCAGCAGCGACGGCAGCGCGAGCAGGAGGTCGAAGGGCCGCATGAGCAGTTCGTCGAGCCAGCGGCGGCGTGTGGAGGCCGCCGCGAGGCCGACCGGAAAGCCCGCCGCGTACGCGAGCGCCGTGGCCGCGACGGCGGTGAGGACGATGCCCCGGCCGCCGTCCAGGACCCCGTCCAGGACGCTCGCGCCGAGGTGGTCGGTGCCGGGCCAGGGCGCCTCGGGATCGAACGGCCGTGCCCGCTCGCCGCCCGCGAACGGCACGAGCGGCCCGAGGAGCGCCAGCGCGAGCGGCACCGCCAGGAGCGTCACGATGACGGCGGTTTCGATGCGGCGCTTCACGAGGCGACCTCCAGTCGCGGTGCGAGCCGGAACGCGACGAGGTCCGCGGCGAGGTTCACCAGGACGGTCGTGACGCCGAAGACCACCGCGATCCCCTGCACCACAGGCAGGTCGCGCGCGTTGACCGCGTCGACGAGGGCGGTGCCGAGGCCGGGGACGACGAAGACGCTCTCGACCACGATGACGCCGCCGAGGAGCCAGTCCGCGGTGCGGGCGATCTGCGCGGCGGCGGGTGCGAGCGCGTTCGGCAGCGCGTGGGCCCAGACCACCGTGCGCTCGGGCACCCCGGCGCGGCGGGCGTGCGCGGTGTACTCGGCGTCGAGCGCCTCGATCATCCCGGCGCGCACCAGTCGCGCGATCGAGCAGATCGGCCGGGCGAGGAGCACGAGCACGGGCAGGACCAGTACGAGCGGTTCGTCCAGGAGCGAGCCTGCGCCGACGGCCGTGGGCGGCAGCCAGTCGAGGCCGATCGCGAAGACGCTCACCAGGAGTACCGCGAGGGCGAACTCGGGGACGGCGTAGAGCCCGACGCTCGTGGTGGTGATGAGGCGGTCGGGCCACCGGCCCCGGCGGCGGGCCGCCGCCACGCCGAGTCCGATCGACATGGGCAACAGGAGGACGAGGGTGACCCCGGCGAGGATGAGCGTCGGTTGGAGGGCGTCGGCGATGATCGCCGAGACGGGGCGCCCGGAGACCAGTGAGGTCCCGAGGTCGCCGGTGGCGAGCCCGCCGATCCAGTCGGCGAGCCGTGCGGGAGCGGGCTCGTCGAGGCTCATGCGCTCGCGGATCCGCTCGATGACGGCGGGGTCGGGCCGGTCCCCGGCGAGCGCGACGGCCGCGTCGCCGGGGAGCAGCTCGACCAGTGCGAACGCGAGCGCGGCGACGGCGGCGACCTGGATCGCCCCCAGGCCGGCGCGGCGGGCCGCGTAGGCGATCACTACTCGGTCCAGACCTTGTCGAAGCGGGCCCAGTCGAGCGTGTTGGCGGGTGCGGGTTCGACGCCGCGGACGTGCGCGGCGGTGCCGACGATCCAGTCGGCGAAGCCCCAGACGAGGTAGCCGCCCTCGTCGTGGAGTCGCTGTTGGAGCTCGTCGTAGAGGGCCTGGCGGTCGGTCTCGTCGGCGGTGGACTGGAGCAGGAGGTACCGGTCGTCGAAGTCGGCGTCGCGCCACGCGGTGAGGTTGGTGGGGGAGTCGGTGAGGAGGCGCTGGGACAGGTGCGAGGCGATGGGCATGGCGCCGGAGCGGTAGGACGCGATCTGGCCCTCGGTGAGGATCTCAGACCAGTAGGTGTCGGCGTTGCGGACGTTGAGTTCGACTTGGACGCCGCCTTCGCGGAGCTGTTCGGCGAAGATCCGCGCGGCCTCGGGGAGGCCCGCGCCGACCTCGGCGGTGTCGAGCACGACGCTCAGGCCGGGGACGCCGGCCTCGGCGAGGAGGGCCTTGGCCGCCTCGACGTCGCGTTCGCGCTGCGGGATGGCGTCGGCGTAGTGCTCGAAGCCGAGTCCGAAGAGGTCGTTGCCGACCAGGCCGCGACCGGAGAGGACGGACTCGAGGAGCGCTTCGCGGTCGCACAGCAGGAACATCGCCTGGCGCACGCGCGGGTCGTCGAAGGGCGCGCGGTCGGTCTTCATGGCGAAGCCGAGCATGTTGGAGCCGGGCGAGGAGAGGAGGGTGATCGCGTCGTCGCCCTCGTTGGCGCGGGCGGTGGTCGCGGAGAGGTCGTGGGCGTAGTCGACCTGGCCGCCGAGGAGGGCGTTGACGCGGGCCGACTCCTCGTCGGCGACGACGATCTCCAGCCGGTCGAGGAGGGCCGGGCCGTCCCAGTGGTCGGCGAAGCGGTCGGCGGCGAAGCTTCGCCCGGGTTCGAAGGCGGCGAACGTGAACGGGCCGGTGCCGACGGGCGCGGTGAAGTCGTCGGCCCCTTCGGGGACGATGTAGGCGCCGAAGGCCGCGAGGGAGGCGGGGAACTCGGCGAGGGGGTGGCGCAGGACGAACTCGACGGTGCGGTCGTCCACGGCGCGGCTGGCGTCGAGGTCGATCGGTGCGAGGTCCTGCCCGGCGCGGAAGGTCTCCTCGGGGTCGGTGATGCGCCGGTAGCTGTAGAGGACGTCGGCGGCGGTGAGCGGCGCGCCGTCGTGGAAGACCGCCTCGCGCAGCCGGACCGTCCATACGGTCAGGTCGGCGTTCCCCTCCCAGCTCTCGGCGAGTCGGGGCACGGCGGCCATGTCGCCGCCGAGGTCGGCGAGCTTGTCGTACATCGCCTTCGCGCGGGCGGCGTCGGCGAAGAGGTTGACGCGGTGCGGGTCGAGGGTCTCGGCGGCGCCGCCGCCGGCGAAGGCCGCGCGGAGGGTGCCGCCGTGTTTCGGTTCGGCGCCGGTGCCGCCGCATCCGGCGAGGAGGGCCGCGCCCGCGAGGCCGAGTGCGCCGCGCCTGGTGATGGCAGTGAGGTGCATGTTCGTTTCCTTTTCGTGGTGTCTCAAGAGGTTCGGACGGTGTTGCGCGTGCCGCGCGCGACCGCGGCCGCGGAGGCGAGGCCGAGGGCCGCGCAGCACAGCCAGGACGCGGCGGTCCCGGCCCGGTCGGCGACCAGCCCCGCGGCGGCGGTGCCGAGGGCCGCGAGGAGCCCGGAGAGGAGGTAGTAGACGCCGAAGTAGGTGCCGGTCAGGCCTGCCGGGGCGGTGTCGGCGACGCGTTCGAGGACGAACGGCTGGGCGATCATGACGCCGACCGACAGGACCAGCGCCGACAGCAGGACCGCCGCGAGGCGGAGGCCCGGTTCGTCGACGGGCGCGGCGAGCGGCGGCAGGAACGCCGCGCCGATGAGGCCCATGCCGATCGCGATGGACGCGGTGGGGCTGCGCCGCCGCCGGAACCAGTCGGTGGCCCGCACCTGGAAGGCGACCGTGGCGACGGTCGCGGCGCCGAAGACCGCGGCGGTGGACCATTCGGTGCCGGTCGCCTCTACGGCGGCCGTCGGCAGCAGGAGGTACAGCTGGTTCTGGAGCGCGAACAGGGCGGCGGTGGCGAGGGTGAACGCCATGAAGCGCCTGTCGGCGAAGGCGTTCCGCCATCCGCCGAGGACGGTGGACGGTGCCGGGGCCGGACGGTGCGCGGGGAGTGCGACCGCCTGCGCGAGCGCGAGGGCCGCGAACAGGACCGCGGCGGTCGCCGCGCCGATCCTGAAGTCCAGCATCGCGAGCGCGGACCCGACGAGGGGTCCGAGGCACATGCCGGCGTTGGCGAACAGGTTGAACAGCGCGAACGCCTCGACCTTGCCGTCGCCGGCGGATTCGGCGACGTAGGCGCGGACGGCGGGGTTGAACAGGGCCCCGGCGGCGCCGCTGACGACGGAGGCGGTGAGGAGCAGCGGCAGCGAGGGCGTCAGCGCGAACAGGCCGAACCCGGCCGCGCGCAGGAGGCACCCGGCGATGATGACGCCGCGGGGGCCGAACCGGTCCGACAGGGTGCCGCCGACGAGGAACAGGCCCTGCTGGCTCAGGTTGCGGACTCCGAGGACGACGCCGACGGCGGCGAGGGAGAACCCGGCGTCGGCTTCGAGGTGGACGGCGAGGTAGGGCACGACCATGTAGAAGCCGAGGTTGACGCCGAGCTGGTTGACCAGGAGGAGCCTGACGGGCAGGGGCTGGGCGTTGAAGGAGCGGGCGGTGCGCACGGGGACCTCGCGGTTGTCGGGGCGGCGGACCTCGAAAATGTAAATGACACCCGTTGTCAATAACAATCGCGGCGGTCCCCTTGTGACCCACGGCGGTCCATGCGCGCATCCGCATGAGCGCATGCGCGAACCTGGTGGAGGCGGCCCCGGACCGGTAGAGTCGTGCATCGCCCCAGCGACACCCCCTCGAAAGGCCCCGATGCTCGACGCCGTCCCCAACCCCGTGCTCTTCAACGCCTTCGGCGTCCCCACCACCCTCATCGAAGTGCTCGGCTTCGTCTCCGGAGCGCTGTGCGTGTGGCTCGTCGCCCGCCAGCACCTCTTCAACTGGCCCCTCGGCATCGTCAACTGCCTCATGTTCATCCTCCTGTTCTCGCAGGCGGGCCTGTACGCCGACGCGGGCCTCCAGCTCGTGTTCATCGCCCTCGGCGCCTACGGCTGGTGGAACTGGGTCAAGGGCGGCGGCCCGACCGCCGACACGCTCCCCGTCAGCCGCACCGGCGCGTTCGAATGGTCCGCGCTCATCGGCGCCGGACTCATCGCCCTCGCCGCCATCGCGGTCCTCCTGACCACCGCCACCGACTCCACCGTCCCGTTCTGGGACGCCCTCACCACCGTGCTCTCGCTCCTCGCCACCTACGGCCAGTGCCGCAAGCGCATCGAGTCCTGGTACCTGTGGATCGCCGCCGACCTCGTCTACATCCCGCTCTACGCCCACAAGGAGCTGTACCTGACCTCGATCCTCTACGTCGGGTTCATGGCCCTGTGCGTCCTCGGACTCTTCAACTGGCGCAAGGACCTCGCCGCGCAGACCCGCACCGCAGAGGCCGCCGCGTGACCCTCCCCGGCCACGGGCTCGTCCTCGGCAAGTTCTACCCGCCCCACGCCGGGCACCATCACCTCGTGCGCGCCGCGCAGGCCCGCTGCGAGCGCCTCACCGTCCTCGTCTGCGCCGCGACGGTCGAGACGATCCCGCTGGAGGACCGCGTCGCCTGGATGCGGGAGGCCCACCCGGGCGTGCGGGTCGTCGGCGCCGTCGACGACGTCCACATGGACGTGAACGACCCCGAGATCTGGGACGCGCACATGGCGGTCTTCGAAGCCGCCGTACCCGAACGCGTCGACGCCGTCTTCACCTCCGAAACGTACGGCGACGAACTCGCCCGCCGCTTCGGCGCCGCCCACGTCCCCGTCGACCCCGGCCGCACCCGCCACCCCGTGTCCGGCACCGCCGTCCGCGCCGACACGGCCGCGCACTGGGGCCACCTGGAGGCGCCGGTGCGCGCCGGGCTCGCCCTCCGCGTCGTCGCCCTCGGCGCCGAGTCCACCGGCACCACCACGATCACCGAAGCGCTCGCCGAGCACTACCGCACCCGAGGCGGCGCCTGGGCGGACACGCGCCGCGTCGAGGAGTACGGCCGGACCTTCAGCGAACAGAAGCTCGCAGCACTCCAGGCCGAGAACCCGGCCGCGACCTGGACCGACGTCGCCTTCGCCTCCGAAGAGTTCCCGCTCATCGCCGAACGCCAACGCGCACTTGAAGAATCAGCCGCCCGTCAAGGCGGCCCCGTCCTGTTCTGCGACACCGACGCCTTCGCGACCGCCATATGGCACGAGCGCTACATGGGCGCCCCGAACCCGGCCGTCGAAGCCCTTGCCACCGGCCACGACCTGTACCTCCTCACCGGCCACGACGGCGTCCCCTTCGAAGACGACGGCCTGCGCGACGGCGAACACCTGCGGCCCTGGATGACCGGCCGCTTCGAGGAGGAACTGCGCCGCACCGGCCGCCGCTTCCTGCGACTCGAAGGCCCCCACGCCGACCGGCTCGCCGCCGCCGTCACCGCCGTGGACGAGCTCATCGCCGAGGCCTGGCACTTCGCCGACCCGCTGCCCGAGCACCGCTGAACGGGGCCTAGTCTCGGCGTGGGGTGTGCCGGGAAGTCTGGTCGGCGACCGACGCCGCCTACCCTGAACGGAGCCGCACCGTGCGGAGCCTCTACAAGTCCCGAGCCGACCGCGAGGTCGTCGCCCGCTGGTGCCGCGAACGGGTCACCGGCCACGAGACCCGGACCGCCGAACTCGGCGACGTCCGCGTCCACCTCACCGTGATCGGCGAAGGCCCCGTCGAGACGGTCCTGGTCCCGGGCACGAACTTCAACGCCGCCACCAGCCTCCGCTTCGCCGCGGCGCTGGCCGAGTGCCGCACCGTCGCCGTCGTGGACCTCCCGGGCCAGCCGGGCCTCAGCAGCGGCCGCCGCCCCCGCGCCCCGCACCGCGGCTGGTACGCCGCGGCCCTGTCCGGGGCGCTCGACGCCCTCGACGCGCGAGGCGTCACCGCGGTCGGGCACTCGCTCGGCGCGGCGGTGGTCGCGGCCTGTGAGAGCGACCGGATCGCGGCGCGGGCCCTGATCTCCCCGGCGGGCTTCACGACCCTGCGCCTCGACGCGCGGATGATGGCGCGCTCGACGGCCTGGCTGCTGGCCCCGTCCCCGGAGCGGACCCGGGCGATGCTGGCGGACTTCACCGCGCCGGGGAACACGGCGCCGGACGAGATCGCCGACTGGCTGACGCTGACGGCCGTGCACTGCCGGTCGACGCTCGCGCCGCCGCCGCTGCCCGACGCTGTCTTTCGGCGGCTGCGCGGCACGCCCCTGGCGGTCGCCGTCGGCGAGCACGACAGGTTCCTGCCGCCCGCCCGGCTCGCACCGGCGGTGCGAGCGGCGCTCGGCGTCGAGCTCCGGGTGCTGCCAGGTGTCGGGCACCTCGCCGTGGACGAGGAGCCGGAGACGATCGCGGCCCTCGTCGGCTCGCTGCGGGAGGGTTAGCCGAGCGCCGTGGACGAGAAGCCGGGTACCGTCGGCTCGCTCAGCGGGCGCTAGTCGAGGGCCGTGGCGCAGGCGAGGAAGCCGCGGTCGTCGTTGACGCGGAAGACGAGGGCCTTGCGGTCGGGGCCTTCGGCGTCGACGTCGCAGGCGCGTTCGAGCCAGCGGCGGGCCGAGGACTCGGAGCTCCAGTCGGCGTGGGCGGGCTCGCTGGTGTAGACCTTCGTGACCTCCCAGTGGGCGGCGGCGTCGGAGCAGTCGATGAACAGGTCGTCGTAGTTCGAGTCGTTCTCGTTGACCTCGCTCGCGAGGCACTGGCCCTCGTACTGGTCGTAGCCGGGGCCGAGGAGCTTGGCGAGGCCCACGACGATCAGGACGACCACGGCGACCAGGCCGATGACGACCGCGACGGCGACGGGCTTGGAGACGTTGGGCTGCTTGGCCACTGGGATGCCGATCTCTCGGGGGGAACTGCCGTGGGGCGCAGGGGACCCGCACCCCGACATACTAGGGCGTGTCCGCCCGAACCGGCGCCGCCGGTGCGGGCCTCAGACCTCGATGTGGGAGCCGACGATGACGGTGCGCTCGCGGGGGAGCCGGAAGTGCTCGGCGGCGTCGGCGGTGATGTGGGCGGTGGCGATGAACAGGTGCTTGCGCCACGCGGACATGGTCGGCTCGGTGCCGGCGCGCAGTTGGATGGTCGACAGGAAGTACACGGCCCGGTCGAGGTCGAGGGGCCGGCCCTCGGACTGGCGGCGTTCGACCGCGCGGAGCGCCTGCGGCACGTCGGGGGTCTCGGCGTAGCCGAACCTGGTGGTGACGTGGATGATCGCGTCCCTGTCGCTGCCGAGGTCGTCGACGAGGATGCGGTCGCTCTCGGCCACGCGCGGAACGGGCTGGGTCTCGACCGAGAGGATCACGATCTGGGCGTGGCGCACGTGGTTGCGTTCGAGGTTCGCGCGCAGCGCCAGCGGCGCGGTGTCCTTGCCGCGCCCCAGGAACACGGCGGTGCCCGGTACGGAGGCGGCCTTCGGCTCGCCTTGGCGCAGCCGCTCCACGAAGGCCCGCAGCGGGCCCTCCTGGCGTTCGCGCTCGGCCGTGACGACCGCCCGGCCGCGCTGCCAGGTGACCATGACGGTGAATGCGGTGATCGCGATGAGGAGCGGCAGCCAGGCGCCGTGGACGATCTTCATCGTGTTGGCGGCCAGGAACGTCAGGTCCACGGCGAGGAGCAGGCCGCCGCCGGTGGCGAGGAGCCAGCGCGGGGTGCCCCAGCGGGTGCGGGCGATGTACAGGAACAGCAGGGTCGTGCAGGTGATGGTGCCGATCGCGGCCATGCCGTACGCGTACGCGAGGGCGCCGGACTCGCGGAACGCGAAGACCAGCACCAGGACCGAGGCCATGAGGAGCCAGTTGATCCACGGGACGTAGATCTGCCCGGCCTGGTGTTCGGAGGTGTGGGCGATGCGCAGGCGCGGCAGGTAGCCCAGTTCGGAGGCCTGCGCGGCGACGGAGAACGCGCCGCTGATGACGGCCTGGGAGGCGATGACTGTGGCGGCAGTGGCGAGGACGAGGAGGGGGATGCGTCCCCATTCGGGCGCGAGCAGGAAGAACGGGCTGGAGAGGTTCGCGGTGTCGTCGAGGATGAGCGCGCCCTGGCCCATGTAGTTGAGGAGCACGGCGGGGAAGACGAGGTAGAGCCAGGCGCGGGAGATCGGTTTGCGCCCGAAGTGGCCCATGTCGGCGAAGAGCGCTTCGGCGCCGGTGAAGGCGAGGACGACGGCGGCGAGCGCGAAGAACGCGATGTCGAAGTGGCCGAACATGAACTCGATCGCGTACCGGGGGGAGAGGGCGCGGAGGATCTGGGGGTGGTGGGCGATGCCGCCGAGGCCGAGGAGGGCGAGGGCGGAGAACCACGCGGCCATGACGGGGCCGAACCATTTGCCGATGACGGTGGTGCCCTTGCGTTGGAACGCGAACAGGAACACGATGATGATCGCGGTGGCCGGGACGATGACGACTTCGAGGTCCGGGTCGATCGTCTTGACGCCCTCGACGGCCGAGAGGACCGAGATGGCGGGCGTGATCATGCTGTCGCCGAGGAAGAGGGCGGCGCCGAAGACGCCGAGGGCCGCGAGCGCGAGGGCGGCCTTGCGTCCCCTTCCGGCGCAGCGGCGGCGCACTTGGGTGATGAGGGCCATGATGCCGCCCTCGCCTTCGTTGTCGGCGCGCATCGCGAAGGCCACGTAGAAGATCGTGACGATGAGCATGAGCGACCAGAACACGACGGAGATGACGCCGTAGACGTTCGCGGTGACGACCGGGACGGGGTGCGGGTCGGCGGGGTTGAACACCGTCTGGAGGGTGTAGATGGGGCTCGTGCCGATGTCGCCGAAGACGACGCCGAGGGCGCCGACGACGAGCGCGAGGCGCGCGGCTCCGGCCGCTGTGGGGTGCCGCGGCGCGTCCGGGGCGGGGGCGAGGTCGTTCCCGGACGGGAGCGTGTTGCTGTGAGCAGTCAAGGGAATGCTCCTTTCCGGAGCTGGACCTTAGCCCATCATGAGCGTGTTTCATCCCTTTCGTCATGATTCTCGGGGCGTCTTTACGGGTTCTTGACGGCGACCCGACGGATACATACGCGTTCTTGACGCGGACGAGACGGCACCGATCGCCCCGCGGTGGGAACCCGCTTGCGCGGGCCCGGACCGGCGAGCACACTGGCCCCATGCGCATCAGGGCCGTGACCGCCGCCGACCTGCCGCTCCTGAGGGAGATCGAACGCTCGGCGGGGGAGTGCTTCCGGACCGTCGGCATGGCCGAGATCGCCGAGGACGAGCCGCTCACGGTCGCCGAGCTCGCGGTCTTCCAGGAGGCCGGCCTCGCCTGGGCCGCCGTCGACGCGGGTCGGCCCGTCGCCTACCTCCTCGCCGAGCCCGTCGACCGGGTCCTGCACGTCGAGCAGGTCTCGGTCCATCCCGACTGGGGCCGGCGCCGCATCGGCCGCTCGCTCCTCGACGTCGCGGCCGCCCGCGCCGCCGCCGACGGCAGGTACGCGCTCACCCTGACCACGTTCGCCGAGGTCCCCTGGAACGCGCCCTACTACGAGCGCTGCGGGTTCGCCGAACTGCCCGACCACGACCTCACCCCCGGACTGCGGGCGATCCGCGACCGCGAATCGGCCCACGGACTCGACCGCTGGCCGCGCGTCGTCATGGCCCGGACGCTGCGCCTCCCGGCCTGATCCGCGGGGGCTTTCGAAGCGCGCTTCGAAGGCCGAAAAAACACGAACACGCTGCGGTTTCGCCGCCTTCGCGGCAGCCGAAAATGTCGTACCCCCGGCCTAGAATCGACATAGGCAAAGGGATGCGGCCCAAGGGAATCGCGTTCCGCGCCGGGGCGCCGCCGCAGCGGCGCCCGACAGCAGCTTCGCCCGCCGATCAGAACGCGAACCCTGCGGAGGGCGAACTCCGAGAAGAGGAGTCGAACTTGCTCGACACTACCCCCAACCGAATCGCACGCGCGAACCCGCCCCAGACCCCCGGCGCCGACGAGGCCGTCCCGCCGTTCGAGGCGGTCAAGCGCACCGACGCGAACGGCGAGCACTGGCTCGCAAGGGAACTCATGCCGATCCTCGGCTACGGGGACTGGCAGCGCGTCAGGGACGTCGTCGAACGCGCCGTCGTGTCCTGCCGCCTCGCCGGGGGCGACCCCGACGCCGAGTTCACCCGCGTCGTCCTCGCCTCCGACGAACCCGGCGGCCTCGAACGGCGCGACCTCCGGTTCACCCGGCGCGCCGCCTGTTTCATCGCCCTCAACGGCGACCCGCGCAAGCCCGCGATCGCCGCCGCGCGGGCCTACTTCGCCATCGACACCGGTGACACCGGAACGGAAGGAGCCCTCGACGAGATCGAAGCGGCCCGCAGGTACCTGGCCGCCCTCGAATCCAAGCGCGACCTCCAGGTCAAGCTCGCCGACCTCGCGCCGGACGCCGCCTCCTGGCAGGTCCTCGCCTCCGCCAACGGCGACTTTTCCGTCGCCGACGCGGCGAAGATCCTCTCGCGCGACGCCGCCATCGAAGTCGGCCAGACCCGGCTCTTCCAGCGCCTGCGCGACATCAACTGGACCTTCCGCCAGTCCGGCGACGGCGCCTGGCGGGCCTACCAGCGGTCCATCGACGGCGGCTGGCTCTCCGAACTGCCGCAGTCGCACTACCACCCGCGCACCGGCGAACTCGTCCTCGACCCCCCGCGCCTGCGGGTGACCGCCAAGGGCCTCGCCGAACTGCGCCGCCGCCTCACCGAATCCGCCCTCGTTCGGGAACGCTCCGCGGGCTCCCGACCGGAGGACAACCGGCCCTAGCAGGCAGTTGGCGGAACCCGTAGGCGGCCGAGGCGTCGAGCCTCGGCCGCCTACGGGCGCGCCGACGCGACGGCGGAGGGTTGTGGTTTGTGGGCGGCGGTCGCGGGCGGGTCATCGGCTCGCCCGGGTGTGCGCGTGTTTCTCAGGCGGCCACGGCATCCGGCCTTGGCCGCTTACCGGCGCGGCGACGCGGTGGCGGACGATCGCGGTTGGTCGGCGGCGGCCGCAGGTTGGTCATCGGCTCGCCCGGGTGCGCGCGAGTTTTGAAGGCGGCCAAGGCTTCCAGACGCGATCGTTCATGGGCGCCCGCGGGTCCGGCGGCGGCCGATCAGGGTACGTGTCGGCGGCCGGGGGCCGGTTGCGCTCGGGTGCGCGTGTCTCGCAGCGAGCCACGGCATCCGGCCTCGGGCGCCCGCGGGCCCGGCGGCGGACCATTGCGTTTCGTCGGCGGCGGCCGGGGGCCGGTCATGCCCGGGCGCGTGCGAGTTTTTCGGGCGGCCAAGGCATCCGGCCTGGGCCGCCAAGGGCGCGTCGACGCGGCGGCAGAGGATTGCGGTTCGTGTGGGCGGCGGCCGCAGGCCGGTCGGCGACTCGATTGGGTGCGTGCGACTCTCAGGGGGCCAAGGCATCCGGCCACGGGAGACCGCGGGACCGGCGGCGGAACCCCGTGGACGCGGGCGGTGGACCGGTACATACTTGGCCGCGCCACCGCGCCACCGCGCCACCGCGCCACCGCGCCATCGCGCCACCGCGCCACCGCGCCACCGCGCGACCGCGCCACCGCGCCACCGCGCCACGGCGCCACCGCGCCACCGCGCCACCGCGCCACCGCGCCACCGATACCCTCTGAGAGGACGCCAGTGCCCACCCTCACCGCCGCCGCGAAGACCGCCCCCGATGCGCGGCGCCGGACACTCGCGCTCCTCGCCCTCGCTTTGGGGGCCTTCGGCATCGGACTGACCGAATTCGTGGTCGTCGGACTCCTCGGCCCGCTCGGCGAGGACCTGCGCGTCTCCATCCCCACCGCCGGACTCCTCGTCACCGGCTACGCCGCCGCCGTCGCGATCGGCGCGCCGATCATGACCGCCGCGGGGACCCGTCTACCGAGGAAGACCATGCTCGTCCTGCTGATGAGCCTGTTCATCGCCGGGAACACGCTGGCGGCCGTCGCCACCGGGTACGGCGTCCTCATGACCGGCCGCATCGTCGCAGCCCTGTGCCACGGCGCTTTCATGGGCATCGGGCCCGTCATGGCCGCCAGCCTCGTCGCCCCCGAGCGCCGCTCCCGCGCGATCGCCCTCATGATGACCGGCCTGACCCTCGCCACCGTGATCGGCGTGCCCTTCGGCACCGCCCTCGGCCAGCAGTTCGGCTGGCGCGCCTCCTTCTGGGCCATCGCCGGGATCGGCGCCGCCGCCCTGGCCGCGATCATCGCCTACGTGCCCGCCCGCTCCGACGACACCGGCACCGACCTCCGCACCGAACTCGCCGTCTTCCGCCGCCCCCAGGTCTGGACCGTCCTGACGATCACCATGCTCGCCTGGGGCGCGGCCTACGCCGCCATCACCTTCATGGAGCCGATCCTCACCGACGTCGCCGGATTCGACGCCGCCGCGGTGCCCTGGCTCCTCGTCCTCTTCGGCGTCGGCCTCACCGCCGGGAACCTCCTCGGCGGGCGCCTCGCCGACCGCGCCCTCACGCCCGCGCTCTTCGGCACCATGCTCGCCGCGACGGCGGCGCTGGCCGTGTTCACCGTCGCCGCCCACCACCAGGCGGCGGCCGGGGTCATGGTGTTCGTGCTCGGCTTCGCCGGGTTCGCGATGGTCCCGGTCCTCCAGACCCGCGTGATGGACGCCGCCGAGGGCGCGCCCTCACTGGCCTCCTCCACCAACGCGGCCGCCTTCAACGTCGGCATCGCGCTCTCGGCCTGGTTCGGCGGCATCGCCATCGACGCCGGCCACGGCCTCCTCGCCCCGGTCCGCATCGGCATCGCCCTGGGCCTGGCCGCGATCGGCGTCGCCGCCGTCGCCTGGCTCGCGGGGCGCCGGGCGCGGCCGGACCGTGCTCACTTGGACCGTGCCCACCTGGACCGCTCCCGCCCCGCCGGGTAGCCGGGCCGCGCGGGTCCAGCCGATCAGCGACGCGGTCGCCAAGGCCGCGTAGCACACCGACGCGAACACCACCGGCACCGAGAGCCAGCCCGCGCCCTCGGCGGCGACCGCCAGCGCGTAGACGGTGAACGTCAGCAGGGCCAAGCCGATCCCGGTGAACGCCACGCCCGCCTGGATCTTGAACGTGCGCGGCTGCGTCCCGAGGTCGCGCACCAGTGCGCCCGCGAAGTGCCCGATCTCGCGGCGCTCGCGCGGGTCGAGCCCGGCCCGCTCGAACAGCTTTTGCTCCAGTATGGACACCGAGCGGGACCTGGTGAGCCCGGCCGCGACGAGTACCTGGTGGTGGGCGTTCATGAACCACAGCGGCGCGGCGCTGAAGGCCGCGACCCACGGTCCGCCGATCGGCCAGGTCCCGCTCAACGCGATGATCGCCAGGCCGAGGTAGGTCATCTGGATCGCCAGCAGCGCGAGCCGCTCGTTGGCGAGCGTGGCGACCTTGTCGCGGTCGGCGCTGTAGAGGGCGATGAGCGCGTCGAGCCGACGGTCAGGGTCGGACGGCGTGACCGGGGAGGCGGGAGAGCCGGAAGCGGCGGCGGAGACGCGGTCGCGAGCGGCGTCGGAGGTGCCCATCTTCGGACTGTACCGACGCCCGGCGACCCGCCCGGCGACTCGCCGAGCCAACGGGATCGGTGAGCGAGACTCCGGTGGCGGGGTGGCGGCCCGTAGCGTGCGGCTTCGGCGCGCGGCCCCGGTCGGCGGTGAGGCGTTGTAGGGGTGTGGCGGTGTCCCCACTGTCGCCCTGTCGCGCTTGCATGTCCGAGGGTCGATCGCGCAGCCTCGACCTCCGCGCAGCGTCCACGGCCTCGACCCTCGGGTTGCCCCACGGCTTCAACCCCTCCGCGGCGCCCGCGGCCTCGACCCCCGAGCAGCACTCACGGCCCGAACCTCCGCGCGGCGCCCACTGCCGTAACCTCCGCGCCGCGCCCGCGGTGCCAATTCGGGGCGCCGCCGGCGTCAACCCCCGGGCCGCGCCCTCGGCCTTAAACGCCACGCTGCGCCCACGGCCTGAGCCCCTGCGCCTGCGGCTTCGACCCCAGGCGGCGTCCGGGGTGTCAACTCGGGGCGGCGTTCACGGCTTCAACCCCGCTCCGCGCCCGCGGCCTCGACCCCCGCGCGGCACCCGCGGTGTCTACTCGGGGCGGCGTTCACGGCCTCAACCCCCGGGCCGCCATCACGGCCTCAGCTCGCCCGGCGCCCGCCGCCCTGGAAACCGCCCGTTTCGTTCCGAGCCCGCGCGGGCGCCGCGCCCGCCTGGAACCGTCGGTCACTCCTGGAGGTAGTCCTGCGCACTGTCCAGGTGCCCCTGCATCTCGGTCTGCCAGGCCACCAGGTCGGTCTCGATCGGCAGGTACGCGTCGACCAGCATCGCCGCCCAGCTCTGCTCGATCGCCTCCCTCAAACCGCTGTCCTGCCCGCAGGCCGCGAAGTCGCCCGCCATCGCCCGCTCCAGTTCGAGCACGCCGAGGAAGTCCGAGGGGACGTCCTCAGGCGGCTCCGGCGTCTCGATGCCCTCCTCGTCGCCGAACTCCTCGAAATAGGCCGGGTCGTACATCCGCCCGAAGTACGTCCACAACGGAGGGAACAGCTCCTCGCCGAGCTCCCAGCCCTCGTAACCGGCGTCGATGAGGCAGGACTCGAAGGCCACGACCTGCTCCGCGACCTCGTCGTACAGCGAGCCGAAGTCCTGGAACTCCCCGATGGTGTATACCGGGCTCGGCCGGTGGGTCACCTGGAACTCGTAGGACTCCTCGCCGTTCTCGCCGTCATCCGTCTCCGTCACCGTGTACGGCTCGCCGTACATCGTCTCGACCATCCGGAGCTCGCACCCGCCCATCGGCGCCTCCGAATCCTCCTGCGGACCCTTCAACGAGTCCTCGATCACTGCGGCGCCGGTGTAGGCCTCGATCCACTCGGCCTGGTACTCCGCCCCCTGGGCGTCCCACTCGCTCGTGTCGGGCTCGACGTAGTCCTCCGCCGGGAGCTCGAACGCGGCCCGCGCCTCCGGGGTGAGCAGCTCGTCCTTGTACTGCTCGTTCTCAGGCGACCACACGTAATCCGTCCACTGGCCGAAGCCCCACTCGGCGGCCTCCTCGGGCGTCGGGACGGCCCGGAGGGGCGCGCCGGTGAGGTATCCGGCCGCGCCGTACAGCGTCGTGTCCGCCGGCGGGAACGCCGACGGCTGGTGGACGTCGAAGCCCTCGTCCTCCATGCAGCGCTTCGCGACCCGTTGTTCGATCTCCTGAAGCTCGCCGTCGATCGCCCTGTTGTCGTTGACGATCTGGTACAGGCGCTGCGCCTCGGTCACGGCGTCGGCGCCCGGCTCGGTGCCGGAACCGGTCGCGTCGGCGTCTGCGCCACCAGGGGAGCAGGCGGCCAGAGCGCCGAGGGCGGCCAGTGCGAGGCCGACGCCTCGGATGCGGCCCGTTCGGGTGCGTGCCAGTGGCGATCGCATTGGGCTGGTTCCCTTCTCAGTGCGGATGTGGTCGCGCTAGATACGCGCGCCGCCGGGCGGGGGTTGCCCGGCCCGCCTCGCCCGCCGCGCGTATACGCTTGCCCGGTTCTCGCCCGCCTCCGGCGGGCCCCACGCGACCGAAGGGCGTCACCGTGAACGACCAGGCGATCGACGAGGACTTCGTGCGAGGCCTGCTGCGCGGGCAGCACCCCGACCTTGCCGACCTGCCGCTCCGGCCCGTCGAAGGCGGCTGGGACAACCAGATGTGGCGCCTGGGCGACGACCTCGCCGTGCGCCTGCCGTGCACCGACCGCGCCCCGGGCCTCCTGGAGAAGGAGCACCGCTGGCTGCCCGGCCTCGCCGCGGGCCTCCCGCTGCCGGTCCCGGTGCCCGTGCGCCTCGGCGTCCCCTCGGACGCCTTCCCCCGCAACTGGATCGTCACCACCTGGGTGCCCGGCGAACCCGCCGACCGGGCCCCGATCAGCGAGGCCCGCAGCGCCGACGTCCTCGCCGACCTCTTCGCCGCCCTCCACCGCGAGGCGCCCGCAG
Organism: Glycomyces paridis; assembly: GCF_004912155.1. Lineage (GTDB taxonomy): Bacteria > Actinomycetota > Actinomycetes > Mycobacteriales > Micromonosporaceae > Glycomyces > Glycomyces paridis. The sequence continues at coordinate 42,710 of NZ_STGX01000014.1, forward strand.
GCGCCCCCGCGAGTCCCGACCGCGGCGTGCCGCTCGACCGCCTCGCCGCGGACATGGAACGCGGCATCGGACGGTTCACCGGGGACGCCGGGCCGCTGCGGGAGGTCTGGGCCGACGCGCTGGCCGCACCGGCCTACGACGGGCCGCCGGTGTGGCTCCACGGGGACCTGCATCCGGCGAACGCGGTCACCGCAGGCGGTGCGCTCACCGGGCTGATCGACTTCGGCGACATGTGCGCGGGCGACCCGGCGACGGACCTGGCGGCGGCCTGGGTGCTCTTGCCCGACGGCGCCGCCGCGCGGTGCTTCGAGCGGTACGGCGCCGACGCGGCGGCCGTGCGTCGGGCGCGTGGCTGGGCGCTCGGGAAGGCCTTGGCGCTCATCGAGGTCGGCCACGCGGGCGACATGGGTTGGGACGGCGGCAAGCCGACCTGGGGCCCGGCCGGGCGGGCCGCGCTCGACCGGCTGCTCAAACCGTGACGGCATGACCGCGGTCTTCTTCACCGGTCTGGCGATCGGCTTGGCGCTCATCGTCCCGATCGGGGCGCAGAACGTGTTCGTGTTCGGCCAGGGCGTGTCCCTGGGGATGCCGCGGGCGCTGTGGGCGGTCGCGGGGGCGGGCCTGTGCGACACGCTGCTCATCGTCCTGGGCGCGACCGGGGCCTCCGCGCTGCTGGACTCGGTGCCGGGCCTGCGCCCGGCGATGCTCGCGGCCGGGGCGCTGTTCCTCGCCTACCTGGGCGTCCGCTCGCTCCTGACGCGGCCCACGGAGCTCGACGGCGAGGACGGCGACTGGTCGCCCGCGCGCACGCTCCGGCGCACCGCGGCGGTCTCGCTGCTCAACCCGCACGCCGTGCTCGACACGGTCGGGGTCCTCGGGGCGGCGATCGCGGCGCAGTCCGCCGGGACGCGCGCCGCGTTCGCGGCGGGCGCGGTCTCGGCCTCCTGGGGCTGGTTCCTGTTGCTCGCGGGCGCGGCGGCGGCGATGCGGCGTCTCATGACGCCGGGGCGGCGGGTCTGGTTCGACCGCGCCTCGGGCGTGATCCTGCTGGTCTTCGCGGTATGGCTGGGCTGGGAGTTCGTGCACGCCGTCGCCTGAGCGCGCGGTGCCCGGTGCGCACTCTTTTGTGAGCGGTGTCGTCTGAGTGATGTCTTGTGCGCGGTCTCGTGTGCTCGGCCTCACCCGCCCGGCTCGGGAACAAACCGCGGGCACCCCCTGTTGAGGTAGATGCAAACGCATGAACATCAGGCCGTGGGAACGGCAGGAGCAGGGGAAATACAATGCAGTTCGGTGTCTTCTCAGTCAGCGACATCACGCGCGACCCGGTCTCGGGCACCACCCCGAGCGAGGCCGAGCGGATCGACGCCATCGTCAAGATCGCGGTCAAGGCCGAAGAGGTCGGGCTCGACGTGTTCGCCATCGGCGAGCACCACAACCCGCCGTTCTTCTCCTCGTCCCCGACCACGCTCCTCGCCCACATCGCCGCGCTCACCGAGCGCCTCATCGTCACCACGGCGACCACGCTCATCACCACCAACGACCCCGTGCGCCTCGCCGAGGAGTACGCGATGCTCCAGCACCTCTCCAAGGGCCGCATGGACCTGATGCTCGGGCGCGGCAACACCGCCCCGGTCTACCCCTGGTTCGGCCAGGACATCCGCCAGGGCCTGCCGCTCGCGCTGGAGAACTACAACCTGCTGCACCGGCTGTGGCGCGAGGACGTCGTGGACTGGGAGGGCGAGTTCCGCACGCCGCTCCAGGGCTTCACCTCCACGCCCCGACCCCTGGACGACACGCCGCCGTTCGTGTGGCACGGCTCCATCCGCACGCCCGAGATCGCCGAGCAGGCCGCGTTCTACGGCAACGGCTTCTTCGCCAACCACATCTTCTGGCCGTCCTCGCACTCCAAGCGCCTCATCGACTTCTACCGCAGGCGCTTCGAGCACTACGGGCACGGCACCCAGGCGCAGGCCGTGGTCGGCCTCGGGGGCCAGGCCTACATCGCGAAGCGCTCGCAGGACGCCGTCAAGGAGTTCCGCCCGTACTTCGACGAGGCCCCCGTCTACGGCAACGGCCCGAGCATGGAGGAGTTCACCAAGGGCACGCCGCTCACCGTCGGCAGCCCGCAGGAGGTCATCGACAAGACCCTGACCTTCCAGGAGACCTTCGGCGACTACCAGCGCCAGCTGTTCCTGCTCGACCACGCCGGGATGCCGCTCGGCATGGTCCTCGACCAGCTCGAACTGCTCGGCGGCGAGGTCGTCCCCGTGCTGCGCAAGGAACTCGCGGCCCGCCGCGACCCCGGCGCGGCCGAGGCGCCCACGCACGCGTCGCTCGTCGCGGCCAAGTACGGCGACGCGCCGGCCCGCCAGCCGCGCCCGAACGCCAACCGCGGCGACAACGTCACCGGCGGCTCGCCCTACCAGGACGGCGACGCCCAGGCCGAGTACCCGAGCCTCGGTTAACGGAGGACCGCCATGACCGCCAGCCGGAGCCGGCGCGCGAACGCCGCGTGGGAGTCGCTCCTGACCGCCCACGCGGCGCTCATGAAGCGCTTCGCCGCCGAACCGATCTGGGGCGAGCTGTCGATGCGCGAGTACGACGTGCTCTACACCCTGTCCAAACACGCAGAACCCCTGCGGCTCTACGAACTCGGACGCGACGTGCTGCTCAGCCAGCCCGCCCTGTCGCGGCTCGTGGACCGCCTCGCCGAGCGCGGCCTCATCGAGCGCGCGGCCGACCCGGCCGACGGCCGCGGGGTGCGCCTGGCGCTCACCGCGGCCGGACGCGAGGCCCAGCGCCGCGTCGGCGGGCGCCACGCCGTCGACGTCGCCCGCGCGGTCGCCGTCCTCACCGACGAGGAGATGCGCCAGCTCGAAGCCATCGGCCGCAAGCTCGCCGCCCGAACCGAACCGTCCACACCCGACCGTCAGGAGGCCTCCCGGTGAACGCCGAAGCCGCCCAGCCGTACCGCCTCGTCGTCGTCTCCGGCGGCACCAGCGACCCTTCCTCGACCAGGATGCTCGCCGACCGCATCGCCGACCGCGTCGCGTCCCTCGCCGAAGCCCGGGACGAGAAGGTCGCCGTGTCGGTGATCGACCTGCGCGAACTCGCCAACGAGATCGCGACCGCCCTCGTCTCGCAGCTCATGGGCCCCAAGATGACCCGCGCGATCGAACTCCTCGGCGCCGCCGACGCGATCGTCGCCAGCGCCCCCGTCTACAAGGCCGCGCCCAGCGGCCTGTTCAGCTCCTTCTTCCACGTCCTCGACAACGACCTCCTCATCGCCAAACCGGTCGTGCTGGCCGCGACCGCCGGAACGGCCCGGCACGCACTGGTCGTGGACGAGCAGATGCGCTCGCTGTTCGCCTACCTGCGCACCATGACCGTGCCCACCTCGGTCTTCGCCGCCACCGAGGACTGGAACTCGCGCGAACTGGGCGAGCGCATCGACCGCGCCGCCGTCGAACTGCTCCTCCTCGTGGAGTCGGGCTTCGCCGAGAAGGTCCGCACCGAATCCTGGAAGAGCTACCAGCACGAGTACGGCAGCGCCGGCGGCACCGAACTCGACATCGACCTGAGCACCGACCTCATGCGCCTCGCCACCGGAGGCTCGGCCGCGCCCAGACGCAAGCCGTAGCGACCGAACCGCAACGCCTTCCGACCCCTTTGGGAGCCGGGAGGCGCTACGGTTCGAAAATGCACCCCCGCAACGTCATCGCCGCGACCGTCGCAGTCCTGCTCTCCTCCGGCTGCGCCGCGGCCGACGAACACACTGCGGAGGGGCCGGACGGCGCCCTCGGCTTCCTCCTCCACGAGGACGCCGTGGACTACCCCGGCACCTGGGCGAACTACGGCAGCGGCCTCCGCGACCTCGTCCCGCTCGGCGACTGCGTCCTCGGCGTCGGCCTGTACGACAACGGCTACCGCGACGTCGGAGCGACCTGGACGGGCGAAGCCGACTGCACCGCCCTGCGCCTCCACCCCGAGCCCGACGACGGCCAGGGCGATCCCGAAGGCTCCCAAGGCTGGAGCGGCGCCCCCTTCGGCGGCGCCACCGGCGTCATCGACCTCGGCGACGGCGTCATGGTCGGACTCTCGGGCGAGTCGGTCCAGCGCCGCGACGCCGACGGCACGGTCACCGAGCTCGCCGACCTCGACCTTCCCGCCAACGCCCCGAAGGGCGAAGGCGGCGACCGGTCCGGCCTGTGCGGTCTGGCCGCGATCCCCGGCGGCCTGCTCGTGAGCGGATTCGTCAACGACGACGCCCTCCTGTGGACTGTCGCCGACGACGGGACCGTCACCGAACCGGCGACCTCCGAGGAACTGACGGGCGAGCCGGAGGGCTTCTGCCGCATGGCCTCCGAAGGCGACACGGTCGTCGCCTTCGGCGCCGACGCGCTCGCCTGGCGCTCCCTCGACGGCGGCCGGACCTGGGAGACCGCCCCGGCCGAAGGACTCCCGGGCGACGCCTGGGTGCTCGACCTGCGGCCGGTCGACGGCGCCTGGAGGGCGCTGGCGGCGACCCCGCCCGGCGACGGCCCGCTCGAAGTCATGCAGCTCGACAGCGCCGACGGACTCGCCTGGACCGTCACCGGTCGCCAGGACGTGGGCGACGGCAAGGCCGTGGACGTCGCCTTCGACGCGGCGGGGTCGCCGATCATCGTCGGCGACAGGATGGTGCGCGAGGACGACCGCAACAGCGCGTGCAACTTCGTGCTCACCGCCGCCGGTCGATGGCCCGACCTCACCTGGGAGCGCGGCGAACTCGGCTGCGCCGCCGACCCGGTCCTGGCGGTCGCGACGCTGGCCGACGGCAGGGTCCTCATCGCCAGCAACCGCCACCTGTGGATCCGGCCCGCCTGAAACGCGCAGGACCGGATCGGACCGAGCGGTCCGAACGCGGGATATCCGGTTGCACCGCAGCGGCGCTGCGACCAGACTCGCCGGTGATGATGACCCTCGACATGATCGACCGCCTGAAGCAGACCGTGGACGAGCGCTGGGAGAGCCCGGTCGCCGACCTCGTCGCCGCCGCCTGGGGCCACCCGGCCGGGACGGCGAAATGGTGGCGCTCCAGCGCCACGCACGTGTTCGTGCTGCCCGACCAGGAAGGGAAGCGCTACCTGCGCTTCGCGCCCGACGACCGCGCGGACGCCTTCGCGGCCGTCGCCGCGCTCGCCGCCCGCCTCGCCGACACCGGCGCCCGCGTCGCGCGGCCCGTGCCCACGACGGCCGGAACCCTCGTCGCCACCGTGGCGACCCCGCTGGGGTTCATGCAGGCCATGATGGTCGAGGCCGCGCCCGGCGAGGCTTTCGACGCCGAGGAGCTGGATGAGCCGGGCGCCCGCGCCTGGGGCCGGGCCCTCGCCGAATTCCACCTCGCCGCCGCCGACGCGAAGGAACCGCTGCCGGGCCCCTTCGCGACCCCGCCGACCTTCCCGGACGACCCCGAACTGGCGGCCTGCGCCGCCGCCCTGACGGCCGCCGCGCGCAAGCTCTCTCGCGAACCGGCCCGCTTCGGCGTCGTCCACGGGGACTTCGAACTCGACAACCTCGCCTGGCAGGACGGGACCGCGACCGCCTTCGACCTCGACGAGGCCCACCGCTCCTGGTACGCCGCCGACATCGCCTTCGCCGTGCGCGACCTCTGCGACCACTCCGGCCGCCCGGCCCCCGAGCATGCCGAGCGATTCGCGGCCTTCATCGACGGCTACCGAGAAGCCCGGCCCCTGACCGCCGACGAGATCGACATGCTCCCGCTCTTCGCGGGCCTCCACGCCCTCACCGCCCTGGGCGACATCGCCGCCGCCCTCGGCGAACCCGATGCGGCCGAAGCGGCATGGAAGGCCGACCTCCGCGCGCACCTCACGGCCCTCGCCGCCGACCACCGCACCCTCGCCCTCGACACCGCCCGCCCGCACCGCACCCTCGAAGACCTCGAAGGCGACGACTGGGGCGACTCGCCGGCGGGTGCCACCACCCTCGTGTCCAAAGTGCACGCACTGCGACGAGTACCGTTGGGGTCGTTGACCGTCGAGCACCTGCGGATGCTCATCGGACAGCGCGTCGGCCTCGACCACCTCCTGCCGATCGCGCTGAAGGTCCTGCGCGCCGACCCGCTCGCCGCCGGCGACATGAGCCCGGGGGCCCTGCTGCGCAGCGCCTTGCACGCCGTAAGCGGCGACTCGGAGTTCGCTCTGGAGCTGCGGGCGCTGGCGGCCGGGGTCGACGATCCCGAAGGACTGCTGCGCGATGAGCTGGACGGGGTCTGACCACGAGGGACACCGCCGGGGCCGGTTCGGCGGTATCGTTCGGGAACGCACGGAATCGCAGGAGAGGCGGCCGGTCTATGAGCGAGTGGGACGGGATCAGCGTCGGTGAGATGGTGAACATCCCGAACATCGAGCCCTCCGAGGTGATCGAGACGGCCGCGATCGTGCCCGACGCGTTCGCGGAGGCGCTGCTCGCCTCGGTGACCGTGCGCGGCAGCGCAGGAGTGGACGAGGACACCGCCGAACTCGACCAGATCGAACCCGAGGACGACTAGCGCCGGTCCCCGAGACTCCGGCCGGTCACTTCCGGGGATGGTCCGCTGTGCACCAGACCTCGGCGTCGGCGATGAACGCGCTCGACATGGGCGCCTTCAGGTCCACACGCGGCCCGCCCGGCAGGGGCGCGCCGCCGACCGAGATCGCGGCCTCCTCACACGGCATCCACACGGTGGAGAGCACGTGCGGGACGCCGCCGAGGTCGTACTCGTCGTTGCGGGTCAGGTACCGCTCGATCGGACCGGCGATCGCCACCGACACGTCCGCCGCCGTGGCCCTGAACCCCTGCGCCAGATCGAGGTCGAACGCGACCGGCGCCGCCACGACCTCGGGCTCCGACCAGCCGACCGTCGCGACGACGGCCGCGAGGTGGCGGTTGAACTCCTCGCCGAGCCACGCGGCCAGAGCGGTGTCGGCGCCGAAGATCCGGGTGCGGCCGGGCGTGCCCAGCACGAGCGCGTTCCCGTTGCCGCGCAGGGACCAGTCGACGCGCCACACTGAAGCGAACGCCGTCGCCCGGTCGCCGTCGTACAGGGTGACGCACGGATTGGCGCCCATGAGGCGAAGGGTCATGCACCGAGCTTAGAACCCGCCCGCATCGCTGAGCCCTCGGTCGTCCTCGAAGCACTGTTGTGCCTGAGGTGCAGACGTACCTCGGGCACTGTCGCACGGGGCCATTATGATCGCGCGATGGCGTACACCCCCGACTTCGCGGCACTGCTCACCCCAGGCTCGGTCTTCGACGTGGGCTGGAAGGACACCGTCGGCAGGGTCCAGCCGGTCGAGTTGGAGAAGGCCGTCTGCCCCACTGGGTCGATCGTCGGATGCGACCCGCTCGTCTGCCCGGACAGCGACCCGTTCACCGTGGCGGTCCCGCCCGGCGTCCACCGGCTCATCGCCTGGGTCGCGACGATCGAGACCGACGGCGAGGCGACCGACCGCCGCGTAGCGGCCTTGGAGCTTCGTATCACCGACCAGCCGACGGCCGCTTGGGAAATGGCCGTCAGCGGCGACGACGACCCGGCCGAGCTCGAAGAGGACGGCTTCTTCGGCTACGCCGTGGACGCGGGTGCGGGCGCCCTCGCCGACCGGGTGGCGACCACGGCGCTCCGAGGCTGGGAGTACGAGGAGACCGAGGAGCGGCTCATCGACGCCACCGACTGGGAGGGCCCCGTGCCGGGCCTCGTCTCCGCCGTCACCGACACCGCGACCGGCGCGAACGTCGTCATCGTGGGCACCGGCTGGGGCGACGGCGTCTACCCGACCTTCATCGGCCGCGACGCCGAGGGCGCCGTCACCCGCCTCGTGACCGACTTCCTGCTCATCGCCGGTCCCGACGAGGACTGAGATGGCCTACGCTCCCGATCTCTCGCGCCTGCTCCAACCCGGGTTCTCCTACCCCGACAAGCATGGTGCGACCGTGACCATCACGCCGCTCCCGATCGGCCCTTCGGTGTGCCCGACCGGTCGCATCGTCGGCTGCGACCCGCTCGTCAACCGCGACGCCGACCCGTTCCTGGTCGCCGTCGAGCCGGGCACCTACCAGCTCACCGCCTGGGTCGCGGTCTTCGTACTCGACGGCGCCGAAGTCCAGCGCCGCAACGCCGCGCTGGAGCTGCGGATCTCCGAGGAGGCAACGGCCGCATGGGAGATGGCGACCACACGGGTTGAGAGCGATGTGGACGGACTCGGAGACGACGGCTTCTTCGGCTACTCCGTCGACGCAGGCTGCGGCACCCTCGCCGACCACGGCGCACTGCGGCCGCTCGTCGAGGACGAGTACGGCGAGCTGGTCGACGAACTCCTCCTTGACGAGATGGACTGGGAAGCGCCGATCAAGGGCATCGCGAACGCGGTCACCGACGAGGCCACCGGTGCGAACGTGGCCGTCGTCGGCTCCGGCTGGGGTGACGGCGCCTATCCGACCTTCATCGGCCGCGACGAAGCAGGGGCCGTAACCTGCTACGTCACCGACTTCCTCGTCATCGCCGATCCTGTCGAGTGATCCGTGGCGGCAAGAGCGCGGATCGGCTGCAGGCGCCGACGTGCGTCACCATGACCGGCCCCGCTCGTTACCCTTGCCGACCCGCCGCCCGCACGCGGCACCGTTACGCACCAGGGGGCTCGACCATGACCCGTACCGTTCGCACACTCGCCGTCTTCGCCGTCGCCGCGGCTATTTTCACCGCGTCGCCGTCACATGCCGCGGCTGCCGTCGGCGGCAAGTCGGGCCCCGGCACGCTGCACCCGACGTACCTCGTCGCGAACGTGTGCGGCCTCACCTCGGTGGTCCTCGGCAACCTCACGCTGTCGGCCGTCCCCGACCGCCTCCCACTCTGCTCCGCCCGGTAGCCGGGCTCGCTCCAGACTCGCGCGCAATGCCCCGATCCGGTCCGCCGGAGCCGAGGCCGGGTACCCGCACCGGTTGTGCGGCAGGGCATTCGATCATCCGAGCCCTCGGTCCCGCCGCCGTGGGCTCGGATGACGGTTTCACGGCCGGTCGACCGTCAGGAGGCGGCCTGGCGGCGGACTCGCACTGCCGCTTCGGTGTCCTCCTCGACCAGCTCCATGTTGATCTGGGCCCCGGCCATCGCGCCCGCGGCCGCCACGTTCCCGACCTGCATCGAGAGGTCGGTGACGTTGCCCGCGACCCACACCCCGGGCACCTCGGTGCGGCCGAACGGGTCCGCCGGGACGTGCTCGCCCATGCCGGACGGGTGCTCCACCGCGGCCAGCCCGAGGTCCCCGATGAACCCGGCCCGCGCCTCGACGCGGGTCGCGACCGCCAGCGCCTCCCGCTCGACCAGTTCGCCGTCCGCAAGCCGCACGCCCACGATCCGGCCGTCCGCGGTCTCGACCTTCGCGATCGGGCCCTCCACGACGCGGATGCCGCGGGCCGCGAACTTCTCCAGGTCCTCCTCGCCCGGCCGGTCCTGCTCACCGAGGAAGAACACGACGTCCTCGCTCCACTGCCGGAACAGCAGCGCCTGGTGCACCGAGAACGGCCCGGTCGCCACGATGCCGATCGCGCGGTCGCGGATCTCCCAGCCGTGGCAGTACGGGCAGTGCACGACGCCCTCGCCCCACTGCTCGCGCAGGCCCGGGATCTCCGGGAGCCGGTCGACCACGCCCGTGGTGACCAGGACGCGCCGGGCCCGCGCCTCGCGGCCGTCGGCGAGCGCGACGGTGAAGCCGTCCTCGCCGCGCTTCGCGGCGGTGACGGTACCGGCGACCACGTGGCCGCCGAACTGCCGCACCTCGGCGCGGCCGCGTTCGAGCAGCTCGGACGGGGGCGTGCCCTCGCGGGCGAACAGCCCGTGGACGGCCTTGGCGGGCGCGTTGCGGGGTTCGCCCGCGTCGATCACGGCCACGGTGCGGCGCGCGCGGGCGAGCATGAGCCCCGCGCTCAGTCCGGCGGCGCCGCCGCCGATCACCACGACGTCGTACCGGTCCTTCAGTTCATCGGTCATCTCGACCACCTCCGCCCCGACCGTAGACCCGATCGCCGAAAAGTGGCAAAGGTTCTTGCCGATCTGGCAAACTCGGAGGATGGACGAAGCGACGGACCAGACCCTGGACTCGGTGGGGCCGCGCCTGCGCGCCCTCCGCAACCGCGGCGAGGCGACCCTCGCCGACCTCTCCGCGCAGACCGGCATCTCGGTGAGCACGCTCTCGCGCCTGGAGTCGGGCTCGCGCAAACCCACCCTGGAACTTCTCCTGCCCCTGGCACGGGCGCACGGCGTGACCCTCGACGAACTCGTGGGCGCCCCCGAGACCGGTGACCCGCGCATCCACCTGCGGCCGGTCACGCGCAACGGCATGACGATGCTGCCGCTCACCAAGCGCCCCGGCGGCATCCAGGCCTACAAACTCGTCATCCCCGGCGGCACCCGCACCGAACCCGACCAGCAGGTGCACGAGGGCTACGAATGGATGTACGTCCTCAACGGACGCCTGCGGGTGCGGCTCGCCGAGCACGACTTCATGCTCAAGCCCGGCGAGGCCGCCGAGTTCGACACGCGCACACCGCACTGGTTCGGCAGCGCCGACGAGCACCCGGTGGAGATCCTCAGCCTCTTCGGCTCCCAAGGCGAACGCGCCCACCTGCGCGCCAAGCCCAAGGGCGCGTTACCTTTCAGGACGATCGGTGGGCGCGACCGGGGGCGCGGAGCCGAGGAGGTCGCCCAGGCGGTCACCGAAGTCGGTCGGCAGCGCCCCGTCGCACGCCACCCCGAGCTGCTGGGAGAGATCGCGGGCGTGCAGCCGGACGGCGGCCTCGACGAGCAGGGCGTAACCGTCCACCGCGGTCCGGAATCCGCGGAACGCGGTCGCACCGAGCACCAGCGCGATGAGACCCGAAGGCCACCAGGCGAACGCCACCGGCAGGTAGAGGATCGCCCACGCGCCGAGCTGGGCGGCCCGGGTGAGGGCGGTCCGTGCCGCGACGACTTCGGCCCGCTGCTGCTCGGGGAGGATCAGCCACAGGTGCGGCCAGGTGCGGTCGAGTTCGAGGCGGTGGTCGCGCCGCAGCCGCACCGCGACCGCGTGGATCCGGTCGCCGCTCCAGGTGGGACGCTGGGGCTGTTCGAGGGCGACGGCCGCTCTGCGGCGGAGGGCGGCCAGCCGGGGCTCGGGATCGTGGGGCTGCCCGAGCGCCCGCGCTTTGGCGGCGGCGGTCCACGCGTCGCTGTACTCCTGATGCGCTGCGTCCCACCGTGTTCGACGGCGGTCGACCTGCCTCGCAGCGATCGCGCGCGGCAGTGCGGGCCATGAGCGCCACCCCGCCGCCAAGGCCGTGCGCTCGATCGCCGAGCCCAGTGCCCGGGCGGCGACACCGGTCGCGCTCGCCGCGACGAGCACGGCCGCGGCCAAGACCACCTGACCGCCCGCAGTGGTCGCCGCCGGGTCGGCGGCGGCGGCCGAGATCCAGTCGATCAGCCGCCGGACGTCCAAGGCGTGCGTCTGGCCCAGGACGTTCGCGGCGGCGCACACGGCGAGGAACGCCGCCCCGCTCAGGACGAGCAAGCTCGCCCACTTGTCGGCGATCCGGGTACCGAACTCGGAGCCGAGCCGTCCGATGAGGTCGGTCATGGCAGGAGCGTCGTGCGTCGGAGCGGACCGCCGGAGACATGGCAGTACTGGACCATGTCCCGACTCGGCCAGGCGAAACGCGCGCACGGCGCGGTGTCCCTGGGGCACAGCAGGACCGGCTCGCCGCCGCCGTCGGCGATCCCCGCCAACGCCAGCATCGAACCGTCACGGGTGTGGCCGAAGACTCCCACCGCGTCCTGCGCCCGGCGCAGCGCCCGATGGACCGCCTCGAGTTGCACGGCGGGATCGGCTCCGGCCCTCAACGCGGTGAGGAGGCGGTCGAGGTCCAGGGGGCCGCCGTCCGGGCCGCGCTCCAAGGTCTCTCGGATCGGTCCGATGTGCTCGCAGACCCGGGCTATGCCCCCGGCTATCTGCTCCGCTGTCCGCTTGCCTGCCACAGGCGCTCTCCCAGGCTGCCGTCCAATCCCCGACATGCAAGCGGGGCAAGGCCATCTTACGATGAAGTGACCCGAATCACGAGGAGGGCTCATGCGCAGCCGCGACGAACTCAACGCACTGCTCGACCAGGCCCTCACCTGGATCAGCGACAGCCGCGACCCCTCGCTCGCCTGGGCACCCGGCATCACGGCCCTCGCCGAGCACCTGAAAGCGAGCCTGGTCGAAACCCGGGCCCCGGACGTCCAGGCCCGGCTCCGACTCGGCTGGCTCGCCTGGCACCAAGCGGCATCCGCGCCCCGCGACGACATCCGTGACGAGAAGATCGCCGAGGCTCTCGAACTCCTCACCGACTGCGCGGTCGCGGCCCTTGGCGTCTTCGAATTCCCCGCGCCCCTGCTGCCCGCGCTCGCCGACCGCGCGGCCCCGCGGATACTCGACATGATCAACTACGCCGTCGCCGAAGCCGACACCCGGCTCTTCACCGACCTGGTCGAACAGTGGCGCTACCTCGTCTCCGTCACCCCCGAGGCCCACCCGGAACTGGCGCGCAGACTCGCCTGGACCTGCGGCATGCTCGTCGCCAGGCACCAGATGACCGCTGCCCCGGCCGACCTCGACGACGCCATCGACATCGGACGCCTCGCCGTGGAACTCGGCGCGAGCGACTCCGACCTGGGCATCCACCTCTCGAACCTGAGCGCCGCCCATAAGACCCGCTACGACCTCCACCGAGAAGCGGCTGACCTGGATTCCGCGATCGACGCCGCCCGCCGCGCCACCGCGATCACCTCCGGACCCGAAGTGCTTGCCCCCGCGACCAACCTGTGCGGCGCGCTCATCCTGCGCTTCGAACGCGACCGCGACGACACCGACCTGGCCGAGGCCGTCCGATTCGGCCGGATCGCCGCCGCACAGGCGCGATCGGGCCTGCGCGACGCCGAACTCGCCCTCTACAACCTCGCCGACGCTCTGAAACACCAATACGATTCGGCCGCATCGCCCTCGGTGCTCATCGAAGCGATCCGGATCGCCGAGGCGGCCGTCCAGGCGGGCGAAGGCAGGCCCGACACGGCCATGCGGCTCGACCTGCTCGCGGACCTCCTCCAGTCCAAGTCCGCTCTCACCTCCTCGAAATCAGACCTCGACGCCGCCATCGCGGCCGCCCGCCGCGCCGCCGAGACCGGACCCGCCACCAGCCGCACACCGTTCCACCGCCTCGCCGGCCTCCTGTTCGACCGCACCCTCCGCTTCACGGCCGAGAACACCAAGGACGAACTGGACGAACTCGTGGCGGTCAATCGACACCTGGCCGCCGAAGCGACAGCGGCCTTCAACCTCACCAGCCTCAGCCTCGCCCTGCTCACCCGCTTCGCGAATTACGACGACGAAGCCGACCTCGACGAAGCCGTCGACGCCGCCCGCCGAGGCGTCGCCTTCGACCCCGCCACCCGAGGCGGCGGCAGGGAAGCACTGGAACAACTCGCCCGGACGCTACATGCGCGATGGGAACGCCACAGCGACATCCGCGACCTGGACGAACTCGTCGCCACGCGCCAGACCCTCGTCGAACCCGGCACCGCCGCACCGGACCCGAGCGAAGCGTGGTCCTCCCTCGGCCTCGTGCTGTTCACCCGCCACAAGGCCCTCGACGAATCAGCCGATCAAGAATCCGTCGACCGTGAATCGACCGACCATGAAGCGGCCGTGCACGCCCTGCGCGAAGCACTGGCCACCGCACCCGACACCGCGTCGCGAGTGATCCGCCGCGCGGACCTGAGCTGCGTCCTCTACATCGGATACCGAAGCAACCACAGACGGTCCGACCTCGAAGACGCCGCCGACCTCGCCCGGGCGGCCGCGGCGGACGCCCCCGCCGAGTCCTCTCCCGAACTCCTCTACAACCTCGCCGTCGTCCTCCACGACCGCGCTCGCAAGAGCGGCGACCTCCCCGACCTCGACCTGTCGATCAGCCTCGCCCGGAAGGCGCTCACCGCCCACGGCAGGCCCGATGCCACCCTCCGAGGACACCTCCAGGTCACACGGACCCGCGCGAACCAGCCCTCCTCCGCCCACATCGGCCCGGAAGACCTCCATGTCATGCTTGAGGACTACCTGGCGCACCGCTTCGAATGGACGAACACGAAAGCCGATGTCGACGCCCTCGTACGCCTGCGAAGGGAGGCGGCCGCCAACTGGGACGGCGAGGGACGCTCGGGCGCGGGTGACCCGAGGGCACTGGCCGGCGCGTTGAAGCGGCGGTTCCTCCTCACCCGTGATGTCGTCGACCTCGACGAGGCGATCGGGCACTACCGCGAAGCGCTCGACCGCCACCCCGGGTCCGCGACCTTGCTCGTGCCCCTGAGCGACGCCCTGCGCCACCGGGCCCGGATGGGAGCAGGGGACCTCGACGAGGCATTGGACCTGGCCCGCCGCGCCGTCCGGCTCCAGTCGTGGTCGCACGCGTACGGCAACCTGAGCATGATCCTGCTCGACCGGTTCAGGAACGACCGCCATCGCCACGAGGAACTCGCCGAGGCCGTCGACGCCGCACGCAAAGCCCTCCACGCCGACCCCGAGGACCTCGACCGTCCGAAATGGCTGCACACGCTCGGCGAGATCCTCTTGGAGCGGGTCCGGTACCCGGACATTGCGTTCGACCCCCGAGGCGACGCGGGCCGTGAAGCCGACCGCACGGAAGGACTCCGCGTCCTGGCCGAGCTGGCCCGCTCGCCGCTCGCACCGCCGCTCTACCGGGTCCACGCGGCGAAGGGCGCGGGCTGGCTCGCCATCAACGCCGTCGAGACCGCAAGGGAGGCATCGGACTACGACCCCGAGGAGTTCACGCTGGCCGCCGACCTGCTCGCTGTCGCAGTCGGCCTCCTCCCCGAGATCGCGCCGCGCCGCATGGCCCGGGGCGAGCAGCAGGAGGCGATGGCGTCGATGGCCGGCATCGCGGGAGATGCCGCGACGCTGACCCTCCTCGACCCCTCCCGCCCGGCCCGAGAACGGGCCAGACGCGCGCTCGCACTGCTTGAACAAGGGCGGGCGGTCCTGGTGGGCAGAGCACTCGACACCCGAGGCGGAATCGCCGGGCTCCGCGCGGCCGATCCCGAACTGGCGGCGCGTTTCACGACCCTGCGCGACGCCCTCGACAGAGGCGCCGACCTCGCCGCCGAGGGCGAGCACGATCGCACCGACGCGGCCGCCGACCTGGAGGCGGTGCTCAGGGAGATCAGACGACTTGACGGCTTCGCCGACTTCGCGACACCACCCGAGATCGACGACCTGCTCGCCGCCGCCGACCAGGGCCCCATCGTCTGCCTCAACGTCGCCAGCAGCGGCACCGCGCTCCTCATCACCGCAGGCGACGTCACCGCCCTCGACCTGCCGGGAGTCGACGCCGCCGCCGTCATCGACCAGGCCAACGCTTTCCACGTCGCACTGCGCAAGGCACACGACCTCGAAAGCGACCGGACCGCCGCGCAATCCGCGCTGCTCGACACCCTGGAGTGGCTGTGGGACAAGGTCACCGGACCCGTACTCGACGCGCTCGGCATCGGCGCGCCCGCCGACCCCGGTACACCGCTGCCCCGGATCTGGTGGGCCCCAGGCGGTTACCTCGGACTGCTCCCGCTCCACGCCGCCGGACACCACACCGACGCCGAGAGCGGCAGGACGGTCCTCGACCGGGCCGTCTCCTCCTACACGCCCACCGTGAAGGCATTGCGCCATGCCCGGCAGCGGCAGGCCGCCGTCGGCGCGGCCCGAGGCGTGCTCATCGTCCCCATGCCGACCACCCCGGGCCTGCCCGACCTGCGACACGTCGCCGACGAGACCGAACTGCTCGCCGACCTCCTACCCGACGCGCTCGTACTCCAAGCGCCGGACCGCGCCAGCGCCCTGGCCGCCCTCCCCGGCCGCGCCATCGCCCACTTCGCCTGCCACGGCAGCTTCGACCTCGCCGACCCGGCCGCGAGCGGCCTGCTGCTCAACGACCACGCGAAGCGCCCGCTCACGGCCGCCGACCTCGGCGCGATCGACCTCGACGGCGCGGCGCTCGCCTACCTCTCTGCCTGCCACACCGCCGTGAACGCGACCGAAGCGCTGCTCGACGAGGGGATCCACCTGGCCGCTTCCATGCAGGCGGCGGGCTTCCCGCAGGTCATCGCGACACTGTGGGAGGTCGACGACGAGATCGCCGTCGAGATCGCCGACGACTGCTACACCGGCCTCATCGACGGGACCGGCCGTCCCGACGCGGCCAGGGCGGCGCGTTCACTCCATTCGGCGGTGCGGACGCAGCGCGACCGCTACCGGGGCACGCCCTCGCTGTGGGCCTCGCACCTGCATTTCGGGGCGTGAACGGCGTCAGTTCCGGCCCAGGACGATCGGACGCAGCTCCGGCACGTATCGGACCAGCGGATCACCTTGGTTCGACAGCGGCCCGGGCCGCAGGACCTTGGCCCCGAACGCGGGATCGTCCGGCCTGACGCCGTGTACGTCGAGCGGGGTGCCGTCACCGTCGCGATCGGACGGTGTCGCGTAGACCCGGCCGTCCAGGCCCAGTTCGTTCGCCGAACGCACTCCCGAGCCCGGGCAGCCGAGCAGCACCAGAGCGTCCGTCCGGAGCCCGTGCTCCTTCGCGGCGAGACCCGCGACGAGGCCGCCGTACCCGTGCGCGATGACCGTGGTCCGGGCCGCCGCGCGATAGCGCCCGTAGACCTCGGCGGTGACCGGCATCTGGGCGAGCATGGTCGCGAGACGCGGTGCCCCGGCGGCGGCGTACTTCGCGTCCCTCGCCTCGCGGGCGCTTCGGGGCGCGACGTAGTCCATCCAGGTGATGACGCTGATCGTGTCGTCCTCGTGGTGGGCGGCGAGCTTGCGGAACAGGTCCTCCGCGCGCCGGGTCAGGGTGCCCATGCTGTGGACGTCGGCGCTGACGCCGGGTACCAGGACCACGACGTGGCGGGCGTCGTCGGGGTTGTTGCGGGCGATGACCATGCGGCCTTCGACGGCGTCGAAGCCGAGGAGCAGAATCCGGTTGTCCGTCATCGGCCGTATTCTCCCCGAGACCTGAATCGGGCACAACCCCTTGGGGTGCAGCGCGAACGCCCGCAGCCCCGCGTCCCTCCCGAGACGGTCGAGCTCCACCGCGAAGAGCACGTTCGCCGTCTTCGACTCACCGAGGCGAAGTGCCCCAGGTGGAGAAGGTCGAGACGGGGTTACTCCAGGAACCCGAGGACCTGGCCGAGGCCCCGCTCGCCCGTACGCGCCTCGCCCGGGAGGATGAAGCTCCGGATGCCGCACGCCGCCGCGCCGCCGTCCTTGGCCGGGTTGTCGCCGACCATGAGGGTGCGGCGCGGGTCGACGCCGAGCCGCTCGCAGGCGGCGCGGAACAGCACGGGGTCGGGCTTCTCGGTCGAGTACTGGTACGAGATCACGCGCACGTCGATGAGGTCGGCGAGCCCGAAGTGCTCCATGTGCACGCCCACGTCCCACGCGAAGTCGGAGACGATCCCGGTCTTGATCCCGCGCCGGCGCAGCTCGCGCAGCAGCGGCTCGGTGTCCGGGTAGGGCACCCACGCGTCGGGCGCGGCGATGAGGTCGTACGCGACCGACTCGACGCCCTGGAGGTAGTCGACGTGCCGGAACCACTCGAACAGCGCGACGCGGTGCTTCTCGGCCGACTCGTCCCGACCGACCTGCGCCGCGGCCACCTCCGGGATGCGGTACGTCTCCCCGAGCTGCCCGGCCGTCTTCTCCAGCAGCTCAGCGCTCAACGCCCGCCCCGTCGCGGCCTCCACACGGCGCAGCCAGGTGCCCACGTCGATGAGCTTGAAGATCGTGTTCGAGAAGTCGAACAGGACCGCCTCGATCGGCGGCACCGGCTCGGCCTGCTCGGCCTCGGACACCTCGTAGGCGGCGGCGGAGTCGAAGAGGCTGTAGATCACGGCGGCCCTTTCATCGTTCGGCGGCGGCGCCCCGAGGCGCCGCCGCAACCGTAACGTGGCCCCCGCGAACGGGCGAGGAATGACGCCCCACCTCACAGCGTCCGCGCGGTGAACGACGACCGGAGCGCCTCGCACCCCGCACCTACCATGACCTCCGGAGAGGAGGCCGCCATGCGACTCGCGGGACTGCGCTGGGAGACGACGGTGAGCGAAGCGCGCCTCGGTCCCACCACGCATCGCGTGATCCAGCCGGCGCGGGCCTTCACGCACGCCACGCTGCACCTCCACGACCGGTACGCGGGCATCTCGGCGGACAAGACCGACGCGGCCGCCCTCGCCGCCGCCTGGTGGCTCGCGGCCCGCTCACCCCGCAGCATCGTCCACCTGCCCCTGCGCTCAGGATCGGCCTGCGACGCCCACGATGACGCCCGACCCCACGACCTCGTGCTCCTGCACCGCACCCTCGGATTCCGCACCGCCGACTGGAAGGCCGTCCGAGGCGCCCTCACCCGCCCGCGCCCCCACACGATCGAAGTCGGACCCGAGCCGTTCCCCGAGCTCCCGGACGTCGAGCACCACCGGATCCACCACCGCGAGTTCAACGACCACCTGCGCTGGCGGACCGCGGCGGACACGCTCTTCGTCATCGGTACCCGAACCGCCTTCGACCGCCAGGGGCACCTCTTCCGGGCGCTGGTCGAGGAGGCCCCCGCCGACCGGTCCCGCTATCCCGCAACCCACTGGTGCATCGAGGTCGACCTGGGCCGTAAGGGGACCGACCGTCGCAACCCCTCCATGTACCTGCACGTCGAATGCTGCGATCGGCACTGGTGAAGCGGAGCCGCCGTCGCGCGCCTCAGCCCACGAGCCGTCTGCGGACACGGCCGAATGCCGTGACGATGCCGCGTGCCACGGTGCCGTCATCCACGATGAAGAGCCGCGCGACAGCGGCACCGGCGAAGAGCAGTACCGCGAGCGACAGGAGGGCCGCGCCTCGGAGCGCGCTCGGGTCGTCGAAGTCGGGGTCCACGCGCCCGAGCGGGTCGAAGACCACGATCCGGGCCTCGCTCATTTCGAGCTGCTCGTCGCGGTACGTGTCCAGTTCGACGGGGTCCCAACCGGTGCAGAGGAAGTCGTGGCCAGACATCGGCTCCGGCTCCCCGTCGCAGTGAGAGCACGAGCTCTCGGCGGAGGTCGAAGGGGACGGCGTGCCGCTTGCGGCCGGAGGTGCGGGGCATGGGGGTCCAGTCTGGATTCGTCCGGGCTCGCGGCGCCGGGCGTGCGCCGCGAGCCGAGCTTAGACCGGATTCTCTGAGATCAGGGTTCTCGCCTGCGCAGGATTCGGTTGCGGAGCCGGCCGTCGTCGGCGGCCAGGAGCCAGGCGGCTACTGAGACGGCGATGGCGGCGGTGCCGACCCCGGACCAGATGAGTTCGCCGTTGGCGTCGACGCCGCCCACGGCCGGGTCGACGCGTTCGAGCGGGTCGTGGGTGACCTGCACCGGCGAGCCGATGGCGAGTTCGGCATCGCGGGCGGTCTTGAGGGAGGCGAAAGGCCAAGCGCCGCAGTCGAGTCCGTGCGAAGTCTGGGGGCCGTGGCCGCCGCGGCCGGTGGTCGCGGCGATGTGGTGGACCGTCTCGACGTGGCAGGTCACCTCGACGCCGCGCTGGTGCAGGGCGGCGTCGCCGAGTACGACCGAGAAGCAGAAGGCGCCGAATGCCCCGATGAGCGGTACCACGACGCGGAAGAGGCCGCGCCGCGCGCGAATCCGGCTCAGCAGGACCGAGGCCACGACGGCGACCGCGGCGAGGAGGAGCAGGAGGTAGCTCGGTTCCAGCCACCGGTCGCGGACCGCTTCGGAGCCGAAGTACTCGATCCACCGGCTCGTCATGACCGCGACGAGCACCGCCGCCGGGCCGAGCGCGGCGAGTGCCAGTTCGCGGCCGACGCTGAACGGCCGCCCGGGGTTCGGGTGAGGATCGGCGTGCACGGGCTGCTCCGGTCGGGTCGGGGAGGGCCCAGCCTAAGCGGCGCACGCCAGCCGGGCCCGGCCCGTTCAGGCCGCTCGGCGATTCCAGGGCAGGAACGCCAGGACCCGGGCCATCGCGCAGGTGTTCGTCACGGCCGCGACCACGAGGCCCGCGCCGATGGCCGCGCCGAGCCACTTCAGCGGCTCCCACGCGAGACTCAAAGCCACGAAGGCGATGACCAGTGCGCCGGCGGCGAGGCGGACCTGGCGTTCCATGCCCCAGACTCGCCGCCCCGAACTCTCGACGGGCGCGCCGTCGCGCTTCCAGGCGGTGAGGCCGCCTTCGAGGATGTGGACGGGGACGCCGGTCTCCTCGCCGAGGAGGTCCTTGGCCTGTCCGGCGCGGGTGCCGGAGGCGCACAGCAGGATCACGGGCCGTTCGGCCTCGCCGAGCGCCGCCTGGGCGGCTTTGACGAGCGGGAGCGGGATGTTGCGGGAGCCTTCGGCGCGTTCGGTGGCGAACTCGCCGGGGGTGCGCACGTCCACGAGGACGGCGCCGTGGTCGGCCACGAGCTGCCTCGCGGCGTTGGCGTCCACGTAGGACTTGGAAGCGGTGGGCATGGCCTCTCCTTCGGTTGCGGTGGTGCGGCGTCGGCGGCGGGGTTCCCGCGAGCTGATCGGGAACCCCGCCGCCGACCGTCTGCGGGTCAGGCCTCGAAGGCCCCGGCGAACCGGTCGTCGAACTGGTCGGCGGCGTCGAGTTCGTCGATGATCCCGAGGGCCGTGTACCCGTCGGACTGGTCCTGCTGGGACGCGATCACCTCGTCGGTGATGGGGCCCAAGGTGACCGGTGCGCGGTTCTCGGTGGCGGCGACGACTTCGAGCGGGAGGCCGGTGAGCGAGGCGTACTGCTCGGCCCACGCGTCGACGTTCTCGTAGCGCCACCGCTGGGCCCGGCCGTAGCGGTCGATGTAGTCGGCGAGCGCGTCGGCGTACGCCTCGTCCTCGATGATCGCGGTGCGCGCCGAGAGGAGCCCGATGCTGGGGAAGTAGTCGGCCCCGGTGGCGACGAGGGTCGCCCCGGCGAGTTCGGCCTGCGACCAGTAGATGCCGAGCGTCGCGACCGCGTCGACCTCGCCGTTGGCGAGCGCGGTGTTGGCGTCGACCACCGGGAGGTTGGCGGTCTCGACGTCGTCGAGCGTGAGCCCGACCGATTCGAGGGCCTTGACCACGTGGTACTGCGTGATGGTGCCCTCCTGGAAGGACACCTTGCGGCCCTTGAGGTCCGCGACGGAGGCGATCGCGGTGCCGGGCCCGGCGAGGATCGCGTTGAACGAGGTCGCGGGGTCGTCCACGGTGGTCGCGGCGACGGCCTTGAGCGGCACGCCGTTCGAGGCCGCGAAGATGACGGGGGTGTCGGCGGTGAAGCCGACGTCGACGGCCTCGGCGCCCGCGGCCTCGATGTACTCCGGTCCGGCGTTGACGAACTGCTTCCACTCGATGGTGTAAGGCAGGTCGCCGTCCAGGCCCGCGGCCTTGAACAGCTCCTGCGTCACCGGCGTGGCCCCGAGTTCGCCGACCCGCAGGGTCACGCCGCCGGAGCCCCCGTCCTCGGCGCACGCGGCGAGGCCGAGCGCGGCGAGGGGGGCTGCGGCGGTGGCGCCGAGGATTGTTCTGCGGGTGGTCATGTGCGTGCCTTTCGATGGGATTCGGTTGTGGGCCTTGGGGTTCAGTCGGCGGCCAGTTCGGCTTCGCGCTGGATCGCCTTGATCGCCTCGGGACCGAACGCGAGCGGCCCGGGGGTGTAGGTGACGGCGGAGAGCTCGCCGTTGAACGGGAACAGGCCGCGCCGTTCGCGCAGGTCCCACAGCACCGGCCCGCGGGCGTCGCGCCCGACGGAGATGCCGGTCCAGGGGGCCATGCCGACGAGCTGGAAGCGGCCGGGCAGTTCGGCGACCGCGGCGGGCTCGCCCGTCCCGTCGCCCACGGACACGGTGAAGTCCCAGCGGAGCTTCGGTGTCGCCTGCGCCCTGAGGCGGATGAGCCTGGTCCCGGCGGGGAGTTCGGCGTCGATGCCGCTGACGCGCCCGTACTGGTTGAACCCGAAGTGGATCCGCCCGTCCTCCACATAGAGCGCGTACCCGCCCTGCGGGTCGCCGTGGGCGACGAGCACGCCGTCCCCGCCGTCGTCGGCGAGCTCCGCGTCCACGGTGAAGGACCGGTACTGGACGAGCTGCGCCGACCGGTACCGCTCCAGGACCGGCGTGCCCGGCAGGAGCCGGACCGGCTTCGACAGCCGCGCCTCGGAGGGTCGGCGGCGCCGGGCCCCGAACCCGTTCTGGATCGGGAACACCGTGTTGCGCCAGGCGGCCTCCTCCCACGCGGCGGCGAGCTCGCGCACCAGCTCGGGGTGCTCGGCCGCGACGTCGCGCAGCTCGGTCGGGTCCATCGCGACGTGGAACAGCTGCCATTCGCCGTCGTCGAAGGGCGTGCCGGGCGCGTGGAGCGTGTTGAGCTTCCAGCCGTCCCGGTAGTAGCCGCGGTGCCCGCCGAACTCGGCGTACTGCTCGCGGTGCGGGCTCTCAAGGTCCTTCTTGCGCAGCACCTCTGCGAGGCTCACGCCGTCGCGCTCCTTCGCCTCGCGGCCCGCCCGCAGGCCCGGCGCTTTGACACCCGCGAGGTCGAGGAGCGTCTCGTAGACGTCGGTGACGTACCCGTACTGGTCCCGCACGCCGTCGTCGCCGTCCTCGCGGGGGAGCCCCGCGGGCCAGGACACGATGAACGGCACCCTGACCCCGCCGGCGAACGTCTGCCCCTTGTAGAACCGGAACGGCGTGTTCGAGGCCTGGCCCCAGCCGCGCGGGTAGTGCACGCCGAGCTTCGCCGAGCCGATGAGCGACGGGTCGTGGGCCACGTCGCGCTCCCAGTCCCCGGGCACCGGGTGGTGCACGAACTGCGAGAAGTACGAGCGGGTCCCGACCGGACCGCCCTCGGCGGTGCCGCCGTTGTCCGAAGTGAACACCACGATCGTGTCGTCCAACTCCCCGAACGCCTCCACGGTGTCGAGAATGCGCCCCACCGACTGGTCGACGCTGTCGACCATCGCCGCGTACACCTCCATGTACCGCGCGTACCGGTCCTGCTCCTCGGCGCTCAGCGAGTCCCACTCGGGCGCGTCGTAACCGGGCTCGGTGTTGCGCGGCGCGGCCTCGGTCCCCTCGGGGAAGAGCCCCTCGGCGAGCTGCTTCGCGAAGCGCGCCTTGCGCACCGCGTCCCAGCCCGTCCCGTACCTGCCGCGGTACTTCGCGATGTCCTCGGGCTTGGCCTGGTGCGGCCCGTGCATCGCGACGTGCGCGAAGTACAGGAAGAACGGCTTGTCGGCGTCGTGCGCCCGCAGGCCCTTGAGGTACGAGACGGCCTGGTCGGTGAGGTCGTCGGTGAGGTAGTACCCGTCCGGGTACTCCTCCACGGGCGAGGCGTCGTTGTCGACGGTGATCTGGTTGGGGTGGAAGAACGAGTTCAGGCCCTCCAGCGACCCGTAGTACCGGTCGAAGCCGCGCTGGAGCGGCCACGAGTCGCGGGTGCGCCCCGGCGCGAGGTTCGCGTCCCGCGCCAGGTGCCACTTGCCGATCGCGTACGTCGCGTACCCGTTGGCGCGCAGCGCCTCCGGCAGGCTCAACACGTCGTCGGCCAGCTCCAGGCGCAGCCCCGGGTACCCCGGGTCGGCGTTCGCGACCGACCCGTACCCGGCCCGGTGCGGGTTCAGCCCGGT
This sequence comes from Glycomyces paridis, assembly GCF_004912155.1. Lineage (GTDB taxonomy): Bacteria > Actinomycetota > Actinomycetes > Mycobacteriales > Micromonosporaceae > Glycomyces > Glycomyces paridis. Next base: position 66,442 of record NZ_STGX01000014.1, read on the forward strand.
CAGCAGCGCCGCGCGGGCGGGCGAGCACACCGGCGTCGTGTGGTAGTTCGACAGCCGCACGCCCGAGGCCGCGAGCCGGTCGAGGTTCGGCGTGTCGATCTCGGACCCGAACGGCCCGATGTCGCTGTAGCCCATGTCGTCCAGGAGCACCACGATGATGTTCGGCGCCCCCTCGGGGGCGGTCGGCTCCTCGGGCCACCACGGCTCGGACTCGTCGGAGGTGCGCCCCACGGCGCCTTCGAAGCCCTCGTAACCGCGGGCGTACTCGGGAATGCTCATGCTGTCCTGCCTCAACGTTCGGATTCGGCCACGCCCAGCTCGCCCAGGAGCCGGTCGCGCAGATCGGCGAACTCCGGGGAGCGGCGGGGGAGGTGTTCGGGGAGCGAGACGCGCGCGTCCAGCGAGATGCGGCCCTCGGTGAGGACCATGACGCGGTCGGCGAGCGCGACCGCCTCCTCCACGTCGTGCGTCACCAGCAGCACCGACGGCCGGTGCACGGCCCACAGGCGCCGCAGCAGCGCGTGCATCTTCAAGCGGGTCAGGGCGTCGAGCGCCCCGAACGGCTCGTCCAGGAGCAGCAGCTCGGGCTCGCGCACCAGCGCCCGCGCCAGCGCGGCGCGCTGGCCCTCGCCGCCGGAGAGCGTGTGCGGCCAGGCCTTCGCCTTGTCGGCCAGGCCGACTTCGGCGAGGGTCTCGACGCCGCGGGCCTTCGCGGCCGCGCCCTTCTGTCCGAGCAGGACGTTCTCCAGGACCCGCTTCCACGGCAGGAGCCGGGCGTCCTGGAACGCGACGGCCCTGCGCTTCGGCACGCTCGCCTCGCCGTCGAACTCGGTGTCGAGGCCCGCGAGGACCCGCAGGAGCGTGGACTTGCCCGAGCCCGAGCGGCCCAGGAGCGCGACGAACTCGCCGGGGGCGATGTCGAGGTCCACGCCTTTGAGGACGTGCTGGGCGCCGAAGGACTTGTCGAGTCCCCTGACCGCCACGGCGGCCGGGGCCGCGAGGTCCGCGTCTAGCGCGCTTCGAAGGTCCGTCGCCACGGCAGGACCCTCCCTTCGATGAGGCGGACCAGGCGGTCCGAGACGAGGCCGAGGAGGCCGTAGACGACGAGGCCGACGACGATGACGTCGGTCTGCGCGAAGCTGCGGGCCTGGGTCATGAGGAACCCGATGCCGCTGGTGGCGTTGATCTGCTCGGAGACGACCAGGACCAGCCAGGAGATCGCGGTCGCGAACCGCAGGCCGGTGAAGAACCCCGGGAGCGCCCCGGGCAGGATCACCTGCCGCACCAGCCCGAGCCTGCCGAGTTCGGCGGTGCGGGCGAGTTCGGCGAAGCGCGGGTCGAGGCCGCGGATCGCGGCGTGCGTGTTGACGTACACGGGGAACGCGGTCGCGAAGACGACCAGGAAGATCTTGACCTCCTCGCCGATGCCGAACCACACGATCGCCAGCGGCACCAGGGCGAGCGCGGGGATGGCGCGGAGGATCTGCATCGGGCCGTCGATGAGGTCCTCGCCGAGGCGGAAGAGCCCGGCGACGACGGCGAGGAACGCGCCGACGCCCACGCCGAGCGCGAGCCCCGCGGCGGCGCGGCCGAGCGACACCAGCAGGTGCTCTTGGAGGCGGCCGGTCTCCAGCAGCTCGCCGCCCGCGGCGATGACGGTGGAGGGCGCGGCGAGGGTCTGCTCGGGGATGAGCCCGGTGGCCGAGCCGATCTGCCACAGCGCGACCAGGACCACCGGTCCGATGAGGACGCGGAGTCGGTCGAGTCGCAGCTTCGCGGCGACAGACCGTATGTCTACTTGTCCGATGTTCTTGATGGGAATTGTGGTCACGATGGCCCCAACGGGTTTCGGGGATCCCCCCGCCGGCCGAAGGTGCGGACGGTCCGGCGGGGGGAAACTCTGTGCGGTTGTGAAGGTCTGAAGCGGTCTAGCGGTCCTGGTGCAGGCCCCAAGACCTGCGGATGCGGTCGTCGGCGGCCCTGAACACCGCATCCACCAGGATGCCGATGAACAGGATGGTGAGAATCCAGGTGAGCACCCGCGCCGCGTCGTTGAACTCCCTGGCGCCCTGCATGAGCGCGCCCACCGAGCCCTGCCCGGCCACGATCACCAGCAGCTCCCCGGCCATGAGCGACCGCCACGCGAACGCCCAGCCCTGCTTCAGGCCCGACACGAACGACGGCAGCGTCGCGGGCAGGATCACGTGCCGGTACAGGCCGAAGCCCTTCATGCCCAGCACCGCCCCCACCCGCTTCCACGCCGGCGGCACGTAGTCGATCCCCGAGATGATCCCGTTCGCGATCGACGGCACCGCCCCGAGCACCACCACGAACAGGATCGCGGACTCCGAGATCTTGAACAGCAGGATCGCCAGCGGGAACCACATGATCGACGGCATCGTCTGGAGCCCGGTGATGAGCGACCCGATCGCCGCCCGCAGCGGCTTGAACCGCGCCACCGCGATCCCCAGCACCGAACCCACCAGCACCGACAGCGCGAAACCGGTCAGCGCCCGCTGCAACGTGATGAGGATGGCCTGCCAGTAGTCCGGCGTCGCGGCGTACGCGGCCAGGTCCTCCCACACCGTCAGCGGCGAGGGCAGCACCCACGGCGCCTTCCACTCGCTGAGGAACAGCAGCTGCCACGAGCCGATCACCAGCACCAGCGCCAGGACCTTCGGCCACGTGCCCGACCACAGCCGCGCGCCCAGGCGCCCCAGCCGCGTCTCGGTCACCGGCGTCCGCTCCAGCTCGTCCAGCCCTGCCACCCAGTTCTGCGAGGTGTCCTTCTCCTTCTTCACGGCCTCAACCGGCATGGCGCGACACCTCCTCGCGCAGCGCGTCGGTGATCTCGGCGGCCAGCGCCGCCACCGGCGCCGAGTCGATCCGCCGCGGCCGGTCCATCTCGACGTCGTACACGTTGAGCACCCGGCCCGGACGCGAGCTCAGCAGCACGACCTGGTCGCCCAGGCGCACCGCCTCGCGCACGTTGTGGGTCACGAACAGCACCGTCAGATGCTGCTCACGCCAGATCCGCTCCAGCTCGTCGTGCAGGATGTCGCGGGTCATCGCGTCGAGCGCGCCGAACGGCTCGTCCATGAGCAGGACCGAGGCGTCCTGCGCGAGGGCCCTGGCGAGGGCCACGCGCTGGCGCATCCCGCCGGACAGCTCGTGGGGGCGCTTGTGCGCGAACCCGGTGAGCCGCACGGTCTCCAGGAGCTCCTGCGCGCGGTCGCGTCGTTCAGCCCGACCGACGCCCCTCACGCGCAGTGCGATCTCGACGTTGCCCGCGACGGTGAGCCACGGGAACAGCGCCGACTCCTGGAACATCATGGCGACCGGCTGGTCGACGTGCTCGATCGCGCCGCCGGAGATGTCGTCGAGTCCGGCGACGAGCGAGAGCAGGGTGCTCTTGCCGCAGCCGGAGGCGCCGAGGAGGCAGGTGAAGCTGCCGGGGCCGACGCTGAGGGAGACGCCGTCGAGGGCCGTGACGGCGCCCGGGCCCCGGCCGTAGCGCTTGACCACGTCGGTCAGCACCACGGCTCCTGGGGCCCGGGCGGTGTCGGCGACCCGCGCTTCGGTGCGGGTCTGCGTCATGCCAGGTCACCCGCCGAGACTTCGGTTTCGCCGCGGTCGGCGAGCACCTGGTTGAGGGCGTCGAGCGCGTAGATGCCCTTGAGGTCGACGTCGTCAAGGAGCCCGACCTCGACCGCGTGGTCCTTGCTGCCCTGGAGGGAGGCGGCGAGGGGGTCGGCGGTGAAACTGAGGTTCGCGAAGGCGGCGGCGATGACGTCGTCGTCCAGGCGCTTGTCGGTGAGGGCCTCGATGCGGTCGTTGGAGGCGGTCTGGGCCTCCTCGGGGTTCGCTTCGATGTAGTCCAGGGCCGCGACGTGCGCTTCGATGAAGGCCTTGACGAGTGCGGGCTGGGCGTCGAGGAACGTCTTGGAGACGATGATGTGGGTGGTGACGAACTCGCCGCCCTCCCACAGCTCGCGCTCGTTGAGGAACTCGACGGCGCCGTTCTTGAGGATGAGCTGCGAGTAGCGCGGCTCGACGGCCCAGGCCGCCTCGACGGTGCCGTCGTCGAAGGCCGCGGCGACCTCGGCGTTGTCGACGGGGGTCACGGAGACGTCGCCGCCGCCGTTCTCGTCGGTCTCGAAGCCCTGGTCCTTGAGCCAGTAGCGGGCCGCGACGTCCTGGGTGTTGCCCAGCTGCGGCGTCGCGAGGGCCTTGCCGCGCAGGTCCTCGACCTCGGTGATGTCGGGTTTGACGACGAGGCCGGCGCCGCCGGAGGTGGAGCCGGCGATGATGTGGAGGGCCTGGCCGCCGGACTGGGCCCAGCCGTTGATGGCCGGGTTCGGTCCGATGTAGGAGATGTCGATGGCGTCGGCGAAGAGCGCCTCGATCGCGGAGGGGCCGGCGTTGAAGACGGTCTCCTCGATCGTGACCTCGGCGGGGAGGGCGTCCTTGAAGACCTCGGCCTGGAGGCCGACGAGGGCGGGGGCGTGGGTGATGTTCCCGAAGTACCCAAGGCGGATCGTGCCGCTGGCGGTCGAGGCGTCGGCGTCGGCGGCGGCCTTCGCGCCGTCCTCGTCCTCGCCGCAGGCGGCGAGCACGGGGGCGGCGGCGAGGGCCGCGCCTGCGGCGGCGATGACGCTTCGGCGCTTGAGGGGGCGCGGGCTGGCGTTGCTCATGGGGAGTCTCTCTGCGTTGTAGGGATTGTCGGCGGAGCGGAAGGACCCTGCCGGGGAATTCCTAGTAGTCCGACTACTCCGACTAATCTAGTGGGAATAATAGGGTTGCCCCGGAGGCCGGGGCAACCCGCGTCCCGCGATGTGGTCGCGGAGACGGTGGTCTGGCTCGCGAAACGCGCGCCGTCCCAAAGGGATTCCGGTAGATGGGACGGTTCCGTCCCATTTGCGGCGCTAGCGGGAGTGGGCGAGGACGCCCTTGACCGCCGCTTCGAGGGCCTCGCGGCGCCGCGGGTTCTCCGGGCGGGCCAGGCCGTAGTGCTCGCGGAGCGTGCTCCCGGCGTACTCGGTGCGGAAGCGCCCCTTGTCCTGGAGGATCGGCACCACCTGGTCCACGAAGGCCTCCAGGCCCGAGGGCAGCACGGCGGGCATGATGTTGAACCCGTCCGCGGCGAGGCCGTTCCCGTCGCCGTCGAACCACTCGAAGATCGCGTCGGCGACCTGCTCGGGGGTGCCGGTGAACGTCCGGTGCCCCCTCCCGCCGCCGAGGCGGCCGATGAGCCGGCGCACCGTCAGGCGCTCGCGGCGCGCCAGGTCCACGATGAGCGTGAAGCGGCTCTTGGCGCCTTCGATCTCGTCCTCGGTCGGCAGGTGCTCGGGCAGCTCGCGGTCGAGGTCGAGTTCCGACGGGTCGAGCTTGAGCTGCTTGGCGAGGTTGTTCAGCGCGTACTGCGGGACGATGAGCCGGTCGAGTTCGGCCTCCAGCTCCCGCGCCTCGGCCTCGGTGGCGCCCAGGACCGGGACGATGCCCGGCAGCACGAGCACCGCGTCCGGGTCGCGCCCGGCGGCCTTCGCGCGGCGCTTGATGTCGGCGTAGAACGCCTGCGCCTCCGCGAGGGTCTGCTGGGCGGTGAAGATCGCCTCGGCGTGGTTGGCCGCGAACGCCTTCCCGTCCTCGGAGGACCCGGCCTGCACGAGCAGTGGGTGCCCCTGCGGGGACCGGGGCACGTTGAGCGCCCCGGCGACCTGGAAGTGCTCGCCCTCGTGCCCGGCCGGGTACAGCAGCCGGTCGTCGCCCCAGAGCCCGGACTCCTTGTCGGCCAGCACGGCCGCGTCGTCCCAGGAGTCCCAGAGCTTCTTGGCGACTTGCAGGAACTCTTCGGCGCGGGCGTACCGCGAGGCGTGCGAGGGCAGCTCGTCGAGGTTGAAGTTCCGCGCCGCGTCCAATGTGGCGGTGGTGACGATGTTCCACCCCGCGCGGCCGCCCGAGAGGTGGTCGACCGAGGCGAAGCGCCGCGCCAGGTTGTACGGCTCGTTGTACGTCGTGGAGGCCGTGGCGATCAGGCCGATGCGCTCGGTCTGCGCCGCGATCGCCGCCAGGACCACCGTGGGTTCCAGGGAGCCGGACGGTCGGCGCCCGATGGTGCCCCACAGGGTCGGCGAGTCGGCGAAGAAGATCGAGTCGAGCCTTCCGCGCTCGGCGATCTGCGCGAGCCGCGTGTAGTGGCGGATCGACGTGGACGAGTACGGGTCGGACTCGGGGAGGCGCCAGGACGCCTCGTGGTGCCCGGTGTTCATCAGGAACGCGTTGAGGTGCAACTGCCTCGGCTCGTCGGTCATGACTCCTCCTTCTCGGTTTCGGTGGTGCGGGGGCTGTCGAGGCCCAGCGCGGACAGCAGCTCGGTGCGGATCGCGGCGAACCGCGGGTCAGAGGGGTCGCGGGGGCCGTCGAGGTCGATGCGCCGCTCCGTGCGCACGTGCCCCTGGTCGAGGACCAGGACCCGGTCGGCGAGGACGATCGCCTCGTCCACGTCGTGCGTCACCAGCAGGACCGCGGGGCGGTGGCGTTCGTACAGGGCCCGCAGGAGGCCGTGCATCCTGATGCGGGTCAAGGCGTCCAGGGCCCCGAAGGGCTCGTCGGCCAGGAGCAGTTCGGGTTCGCGCACGAGCGAGCGCGCCAGCGCCACCCGCTGCTGCTCGCCGCCGGACAGCTCGCGCGGCCAGGCCCGCTCCCGCCCTTCGAGGCCGACTTCGGCGAGGGCCTCCTTGCCCTTCGCCTTGGCGCCGGGGCCTTCGAGGCCGAGGACCACGTTGCGCAGGACCCGCTGCCACGGCAGGAGCCGGGAGTCCTGGAATACCACCGAGACCTGTTCGGGCACTTCGATGTCGCCCGTGCCGGTCGCGTCCTGGTCGAGGCCCGCGAGGGCCCGCAGGAGCGTGGACTTGCCCGAGCCCGAGCGGCCCAGGAGGGCCACGAACTCGCCGCGCTCGATGGTGAGGTCGAGCCCGGCCAGGACGGGCCGGTCGTCGGTGAAGGAGCGGTACAGGTTCCTGGTGCGGACGGCCGCGGTGGCGGTCAGTCCTCCAGTGTGCGTCGCCATGTCAGGGCCCTCCTCTGGACGATGCGGACGACGGTGTCGGAGGTGAGGCCGAGCAGGGCGTAGAGGACGAGGCCGACGATGATGATGTCGGTCTGCCCGTAGGTGCCGGCCAGCAGCATCATGTAGCCGATGCCGCTGGTGGCGTTGACCTGTTCGACCACGACCAGTGAGAGCCACGAGGAGGTGACGGCGAAGCGCATCCCCAGGAAGAACCCGGGGAGGGCGCCGGGCAGGACCACGCGGCCGAGGAACGAGGCGGGGCGCAGGCGCAGCGTCTCGGAGAGTTCGGCGTAGCGCCCGTCGATGGAGCGCAGGCCGTTGTGGGTGTGGATGTAGATCGGGATGAGCACGCCGAGCGCGATCGTGATGATCTTCATCCGCTCGTCGATGCCGAACCACAGGAGCAGGAGCGGCAGCAGCGCGAGGTTGGGGATGGACCGCTTGATCTGCACCGGTCCGTCCACGATGGCCTCGCCCCAGCGGCTCAGGCCTGAGACGATCGCGAGCGCGAGCCCGGCGAGCACCCCGAAGGTGAGGCCGAGTGCGAAGCGGCGGGCCGAGACGAGCAGGTCGGGGCCGAGCCGGCCCGACTCCCACAGGTCCCATGCGGTCGCGACGACGGTCCACGGCGCCGAGAGGATGCGCGGGTCGATCCAGCCCTGGGCCGAGCCCCAGCTCCAGACGCCGAGGAGCAGGAGGGGTCCGACGAGGTAGCCGAGCGGGATGGCCTTGCCGGGGCCGAGGCGGCGCCGGCCCCTGGGGCGGGAGGCGCGCCCGCTGGCGGCCTCGTCGTGCTCGGGCGGCGGTGCCGGGCTGGGGCGGACCTCCTGGTCCGCGGTGTCGACGGCGGTCACGCGTTGCCCCCTTCGCCGTATTCGGCGATGCCCTCGGCAACGAGGGGCTCGAAGCGCCGGTCGTAGATGGTCGCGGCGTCGAAGGGCTCATTCCCGGTGCCCGCGGCGACGACCTCGATGGTCTCCTGGTGGCGTTCGATGGTCTCGTCCCAGGTCTCGGGGAAGTCCGGTTCGCCCTCGCGGTCGAACAGGTACTCGCCGTCCTCGTAGGGCAGGCCTTCGTGCTCGACGTACCAGGCGTTGATCCACTCCTCGCGGTTGGCGCGGGTCCAGAGCTTCGCGGCGCCCCACAGGCGCACGTACTCGGCGATGGCGGCGGCCTTGTCGGCGTCTTCGAGGACTTCGACGGGCGCGTACAGCGTCCACGGGTCGTCGCGGAGGCCGTGCGGAATGGTGGTGGCGCCGTCGGAGCCGTACTTGTTGAGGTAGGACCGCACCTGGGTGCCGCCGATCGGGGCGACGTCGACCTCGTTGCCGGCGAGGGCGTTGGAGTAGGTGTCGGCGGTGCTGGGGAGTTCGACGAGTTCGACGTCCTCCTTGGCGAGTCCGGCGCTGTCGAGGACGCGCAGGATGAGCGCGCCCTGCGCTTGGCCGGGGGAGAAGGCGATCTTCTTGCCGCGCAGGTCCTCGACCGTGGTCACGTCGACGCCGGGGGCGACGCCGAGGTCGTAGATGGGGTGTTCGAGCGGGTCGACGCGTCCGGCGGCGGCGACGATCTTGATGGGGAGGTTCGTCCAGGTGGCGTGGATCGGGGGGATGTCGGCGACGGAGCTGATGTCGAGGGACCTGGCGCGGAAGGCCTCGGAGGACTTGGGTCCGCCGGAGATGTTGGCCCACTCGTATTCGAAGGTCAGGAGGTCGACCAGGCCCGACAGCTCGAAGGCGAGCTGCTGGGACGGGTCGCCTATGACGAGCTTGGTCCCTTTCGGCACGGCGGTCGGCAGGTCGGCGTCGGCGCTGAGGACGGGGCCGCTCGGCTCGTCGGTGCAGGCGGCGAGCGCCAGGGCGGCGACGGCCGGGGCGCCGGCGAGCAGTGTGCGTCGGGTTGCGTTGGATGGCATCGGGTTCGGCCTTTCGGAAGGGCGGGGATCGGGGTCAGTCGAGCGGGGCGGCGGCGCAGTACCCGCCGGCGTGGTAGACGAGCGGATCGTGGGCGCCGCCGGTCTCGGCGTCGGCGACGAGGGCGAGGACGATGTGGTGGTCACCGGCCTCGATGCGGTCGGTCACGACCGCGCGCAGGAACGCGGGGGCGTTGTCGAGGACGGGTTCGCCCGACTCCAGGCGCGACCACAGCGTGGGGCCGCCGAAGCGGTCGATGCCGCTGGTGGCGAAGCGGGTCGCGATGTCGTGCTGGTCGGCGGACAGGAAGTTGACGGTGAGGCTGGCGGCGTCGCGCACGGTCGGCCACGCCGAGGAGGTCGCGGCGATCGCGAAGGAGACCAGCGGCGGGTCGAGCGACACGGAGGTGAGCGAGGTGGCGGTGAACCCGGCCGGGCCGGTCCCGGCGTCGGCGCACACCACGGTGACTCCGGCGGGGTGGGACCGGAAGAGGGCCCGGAAGTCGGCGGCGCCGACGGTGCCGGTGTGCCCGCGGTGCGCGGTGGCCCGGTGGATCGCGGGGCCGTCGGCGGCGAAGGCGTCGAGCGCGGTGTCGATGCGGGTGCTCATGCCGAGGCCCCGATCGGCCTGCGACCGAAGGCGAGCGCATCGGCGAGGTCGGCGAGGTGCGCTTCGGTCCAGGCGCCGAGGCGGGCGTCCAGTTCGGGCAGTTCGCCTTCGACGAGGGTGAGCGAGGGGACGGGGGTCTTCGCGCCGAGTTCGGCGAGGACCGGTCGCAGGTGGAGGTCGGCGAGGAGCCGGTGCTCGCGCGAGGCGGCGACGGTGACCGGGACGGTCACGGTGCCTTCGAGGGCCTTGGGCGGCAGCTGGTCGAGGAAGAGTTTGAGCAGCCCGGTGTAGCTGCCCTTGTAGACGGGGGTGGCGACGATGAGGACGTCGCCGGAGCGGATCTGCCCGAGGAGGCGTTCGAAGCCGCCGTGCGGCGGTTCGAGTCCGGTGAGGTACAGCTCGGCGAGGTCGACGGATTCGGCGCGGGGCTCGGTGCCGAGCCCGGCCGCGATCGCCGCGGCCAGGGCCTCTGCGGTGGTGAGGGTGCGCGAGAGGCGCTTCGGATTGCCGACGACGGTGGTGACGTTGAGGTTCGCGGTCATGGGGGAGTCCTTCGATGGGTGGCGTGCGGAGGCGCGCCCGGTGCCGGGCGCGCTGGGTCTGGGGGAGTGGGCACGAGGCGGCCCGATGGCGGTCCGCGCAGGCGGACCCGGCGGGGGCCGGGCGGCGCGTCCCGCTCAGGGGTCGTCGCGGCCCGGCCGCGTCCGCGGTCGGATTGAAGTGGAGTTGTGAGGCCCTTGGCGGGCTAGCTCATTCGAAGAGGACAGAGGGCGCTCGCGGCGCGCATCTGATCGATCTCGCGCCGCCGCGTGAGGATGCCGGCGGTCGTCATGCGAACAACATTAGCAGTAATCCTATGGAATTACTAGGAATTCCTAGATGCTGAGAACCCGGTCCTCGGCGGGCGAGATCCCCGTGGCGGCCCGGTACTCCACGTCGCGGCTCTTGGTGAACCGGTAGCCCACGCCGCGCACGGTCGACACCAGCGCGTCGAACTCGGCGAGCTTGGCGCGCAGGCGCCGCACGTGGACGTCGACGGTGCGGCCCGGCAGGCCGGTGTCCGGGGTCTCCCAGACGTACTGGAGCAGTTCCGCTCTGGTGTGGACCATCCCCGGGTAGCGCGCGAGGAAGGCCAGGAGCGAGAACTCCAGGCGGGTCAGGCCGATCGCCTCGCCGTGGACGAGGACCTCGCGGCCGGGCACGTCGATGACGAGCGCCGGGCGCCGCGCCGGCGCGGCGGCGATCTCGGCGGGGACGTCGAGCGAGGCCGGCACGCCCTCGGAGGCGACGGCGACGCGCCCGCCCTGCTGGGCGAGGACGCCGAGCGCGGCGGTGAGGCGCCGTGCCAGGCGCGGGTCGTCGGCCGGGATCTCGACGGTGACGGTGATGGTCGCGGTGCCGGAGCGGCGGAGGACCGGGGGACGGGTGCGGGTCTGGACGGGAGTCATGGGAGCGCCTTCGCATTCGGTTTCGGTGGGAGTTCCGGGGCGGGCGGCGTCGTCGGCGCGCGCGGGTGGGCGCTTCCGAACTCGGTGACGGGATCGTCCGATCGCCTTGCGGCTCAGTGGACGGGACCGGCGGCACCGCCCGGTCGACACAGGGCCGAGTCCGAGCGGGAGTAGTCGATGTGGCGCCGCCTGGTCCGCTCGGGACCGGGGCGCCCGCCGATGCGGTTCACCCCGTGAGCATATCCTATTAATCAAGTAGGATTCAAGTGCTCTGTTCGACATGCCCCGGAACAACACGAAGGGAGCCGCGCACCATGCAGGTCTCCGCACGCGGCGAGTACGCCGTTCGCATCGCAGTCACCCTGGTCGCCGGTCATCCGAACACCGTCTCGGCGAGCGCGCTCGCCGCCGAGCAGCAGCTGCCCCGCAAGTTCGCCGAGGTCATCCTCGGCGACCTCCGCAGGGCCCACCTGGTCGAGAGCGTTCGGGGAGTGGAGGGCGGCTACCGGCTCGCCCGCGCCCCCGGCCGGATCTCGGTGGGGGAGGTGCTGCGCGCCGTAGACGGTCCACTGTCGGAGGTGCGCGGGCGCCGACCCGAGGAGACGAGTTACGAAGGGGCCGCGGTGAACCTGCCGCGGCTGTGGGTGGCCGCGCGGGCGGCGGTGCGGTCGGTGCTCGACGAGGTCTCCCTGGCGCAGGCCGCGTCGGGCGATTTCCCGGTCCAGGTCGCCGAACTGACCTCGGTGGACGATGCCTGGCTGCCCCGCTGAGGTTGCGCGCGGCGCCCGCGGCCCGTAATATCTATATATCCTATTGAAGAGATAGGAATACTGACCGGACTCGTCCGACCGGAAACAGCGGCCGGAGTCGTCCGGTCGGGAACACCGGCCGGACCAGTCCGGCCGGGTCGGCCCGGGAACTCCCCGTCCCGGGCCGAACACGCCACGTCTGGAGGTCAGCATGTCCGACGCCTCGCTCCGCGACCGCGCCCAAGCCCCGCCCCTGACCGAGGCGGCGGCGGCCGAGCGCGTTGCCGCAACGGCCTTCGGCCCCAGCGGTCCCGCGCTCGTCGGCGCCGAAGTGGAATGGCTCGTCACCAGCACCGCCGACCGGCGCCGCCGCGCCGACCCCGAGTCCCTCAAGGCCGTCCTCGGCGTCCGCGACGCCCTGCCCCGATGTACCAGGCTCACCTTCGAGCCCGGCGGCGCCCTCGAACTGAGCACCCCGCCGCTCGCGGGCGTCCGCGCGTGCTTCGACGCCCTCGAAGCCGACCGCGCCCGCGTCGGCGCCGCCCTCGGCGACGAGGGCTACGAGCTCCTCGGCCTCGGCCTCGACCCGGTCCGCCTGCCCCGCAGGGTCCTTCGCGACCAGCGCTACCAGGCGATGGAGGAGCTGTTCGACCAGGACGGCCGCGCCGGGCGCTGGATGATGGCGAACACCGCCTCCGTCCAGGTCTGCCTCGACACCGGACGCGACGGCCCGGGCCCCGCCGGGATCGCCGCCCGCTGGGTCCTCGCCCACCGCCTCGCCCCGGTCCTCATCGCCGCCTTCGCGAACTCGCCCCTGCGCCGCGGCGCGCCCAGCCTGTGGCGCTCGACCCGCCAGCACGTGTGGACCGCGATCGACCCCACCCGCGCCCGCCCCGTCCCGCACGCCCACGACCCCGGGCGCGACCCGCGCGAGGACTGGGCCCGCTACGCCCTCGACGCGCGCGTCATGGCCCTGCGCGGGCCCGGCCGCTGGACCGTGCCGCGCGGCCTCACCTTCCGCGGCTGGCTCCGCAGCGCCACCCTCCGCCCGCCCACCGCCGACGACCTCGACTACCACCTCACGACGCTGTTCCCGCCCGTACGCCCCCGCGGCGCCTACCTCGAACTGCGCATGATCGACGCCCAGCCCGGCCCCGACTGGATCGTCCCCGTCGCCGTCGCCGCGGCCCTCTTCGACGACCCGGCCGCCAACGCCGCCGCCCACGAGGCGCTCGAACCCCTGTGGCGCAACGCGACCCCCGGCGACCTCTACCTGCGGGCCGCCACGGCGGCCCTGCTCGACGCGCCGATCGCGGCGGCGGCGAGAGCCTGCTTCGAAGGCGCCAGGGCAGCCCAGACCGACCCGGCCGTCGCCGAAGCCGTCGACCGTTTCACGGAGTCCTTTGTGGCGAGAGGCCGAACGAGGGCCGACGAACTGGTGACCGGCGGCTAACGCCGAGCGCCGCAGCAGCGCCGTGCCCGCGATCGCGGCCGCGGCGGCGATGAGGAGCGCCGCGGTCGCAAAGGGGCCGTACCAGGACGGGACGCCGTCGCGCACGTACTCGGCGACCCACTCGTCGGCCTCGCCGGAGGTCGCGATCGCGAAGCGCCAGCCGAGGTCGAGCACGCCGGGGACCACCGCGAGGAGCACCGCCAGGACCGTGACGGCCCGCGCGTACCGGAACGCGCCGCGGCCCTTGGCCGCGAACACGGCGGCGGACGCGAACAGGACCGCGAAGAGCGCCGAGCCGAGGATCGCCAGCCAGTACGGCCCGTACCAGGAGAGGGGCGCGAACTGCTCGCACGCCTCCACGAAGCCCGGGTTCGACTCGGAACCGCACCCGGCGCTGGCGTCGGCCGCGAAGTCCGCGTAGAGCACGACCTTCACGATCGCCAAGGCCGCGAAGAGCACCGAGGCGACCCACAACCCCGCCACCGCCCAAGACCTGTTGCCTCCAGTTGCGCTCATGTCCAGCTCCAAGTCCGCTCGTGGCGTCCACTCTAGAACGAGTCGGCCAGGCGCGGAGGCGTCGAAGGGCAGACCTGATCCGGCCCGTGAGTGCGGCCCCGCCTGCGGCGCGGCATCGCGGGCGCGAAGGGGGAAGGCGTGTTCCGAGGCCACCGGGCGCCGTGGTGCTCGGTGGCGGCGGACCGGAACGCCTCCAGCGGTTCCGAGCCCGGATACCTCCCGAACACGGGGTACCTTCCGCGGTGGTAGCAGTCCCAGTAGCTCACCGCCCGAGCCTCCGTACGCGCGTAGAACGCCGGATTCCGCGTGATGAACTCCCCGTAGAGCCGCCGCTCGACCGAGCCCGGGACGGCGAGACCGGACAGGCCCCGCCCGATGTCCTCGACGATCTCCAGCACGTACTCCCCGGCAAGTTGCACCACGAACGGAACGACCCAGGGCTCGGCCGCATCGAGGAGCGACTCGAGACGCCGCTGGCGCACGCGGCCGTCGTGGTGCCGCGAGTAGAGGCAGTGCGCGATCAGCCGCTGCCTGCCGGTCAGGGACCGCACCGCGGCGGGGTCCGGTTCCGCGTTGTAGATCCGGTAAGGCAGCGTGAGCGTCTCGCCGCCCACCACCACGTCGAAGGGCGCCGTCGGGCCGAGCCTCGCGTACGGGACCAGCTCGATCACCTGCCGCACGTCGCCGCGCAACCGGGCCGGGAACGCGTTTTCGAGGCCGAGGGACGCCTCATGAGACCGCTGCATGACCTGGAGCGTATGTCGAAGCCGCGGCCGTCCCGCCTACGGCCGGAAGCGGTAGCCCATGCCCGGTTCGGTCAGCAGGTGCACCGGCCGCGCCGGGTCCGTTTCGAGCTTCCTGCGCAACTGCGCCATGTACTGGCGCAGGTAGTTCGTCTCGCGGTCGTAGTTCGGGCCCCACACGCGGTGCAGCAGCTCGCGCTGGCCCACGAGCTTGCCAGGGTTGCGCAACAGCACCTCCAGGAGCTGCCACTCCGTGGGCGTCAGACGCACCTCCGCGCCCCCGCGGCGCACCACCCGCGCCGCGAGGTCCACTGTGGCCTCACCGATCGCGGTCACCGGCGAGTCGCCGCCCGGCCCGCTGCGCCGCGTCGCCGCCCGCACCCGCGCCAGCAGCTCCCCGATGTCGAACGGCTTCGTCACGTAGTCGTCCGCGCCCGCGTCCAGAGCCGCGATCTTCTCCGCGCTCGCGGCCCGGCCCGAGAGCACCAGGATCGGCGCCTTCGACCAGCCGCGCAGCCCCGCGATCACCTCGGTCCCGTCCATGTCCGGCAGCCCCAGGTCGAGCACCACCAGGTCCGGGACCACCGCCGCGGCGGCCCGCAGCCCCTGCGCCCCGTCCGGGGCCGTGCTCACCTCGTAGCCGTGCGCCGTCAGGTTGATCCGCAGCGCCCGCGCGATCTGCGGCTCGTCGTCCACCACCAGCACCTTGATCACCCGGGCTCCTCCGTCTCCCTCGGCGCCACCGCGAGCGGCAGCGCCAGCACCATCGTCAACCCGCCGCCCGGCGTCGCCTCCGGCGCCAGCGTCCCGCCCATCGCCTCGGCCAGGCCCCGCGACAGCGCGAGCCCCAGCCCCACGCCCGTGGAGTTGTCGCGGTCCCCGAGCCGCTGGAACGGCGTGAACATCAGCTCGTGGTCCTCATCGGGCACGCCCGGACCGCGGTCGATGATCCGCAGCTCCGCCATCGCCCCGTGCACCCCCGCGATGAGCAGCGGCGGCTCGCCCTCGGGGGAGAACCGCAGCGCGTTCGCTATGAGGTTCACCAGGATCCGCTGCAACAGCCCCGGATCGGCCATCACCTCCGGCAGGTCCGGGCTCACGTCCAGCCGCACCCCCGCCGCGGCCTCGCCCAGCTCGTCCAGCGCCCACGGCACCGCGTCGTCCATCGCGATCGGCACCGGGTTCGCCCCCAGCACCCCCGCCTGGAGCCGGCTCATGTCCAGCAGGTTGTCCACCAGCCCCGACAGCCGCCCCAGCGACGTCTCCGCCGTGTCCAGCAGCTCCGCGCGCTCCGCGGGCGTGAACAGCTCCCCGGTGGACTTCAGGCTCGTCACCGCCACCCGCGCCGACGCCAGCGGCGTCCGCAGATCGTGCGAGACCGCCGCCAACAGCGCCGTCCGCAGCTTGTCCGTGTCCGTCAACCGCTCCACCGTCGCCGCCTGCCGCTCCAGCCGCTCCCGCTCCAGCGCCGCCCCCGCGTGCATCGCGAACGCCTGCGCGATCCGCCGGTCCGCCGCCTCCAACGTGTGCCCCCGCAGCGCCAGCGCCAGGTCCTCGTCGATCGGCAGGTCGTTCTCCGCCGAACCCGGGCTCCCGCACGCCGCGCCCGCGCACGCCACCACCCGCCACAGGCGAGGGTCCTGCCGCTCTGCCGGGCCGGCACCGGGCTCCGTCCGCTCCAGCAGCGTCGCCGATTCCAGCGAGAACGTCTCCCGCAGCTGCTCCAGCAGGTCCTCCACCCGGTTCCCGCCTCGCAGCACGTTCCCGGCGAGGGTCGCGAGCGTCTGCGCCTCCGCGCTCGCCCGCGCCGCCAGCCGCGCTCGCGCCGCCGACACGTTCACCACGCTCGCCCCGCCCAGCGCCAGCGCCACGAAGATGACCAGCGCGATGATCTGCTCCTGGTCGCCCACCTTCAACGTGTAGTACGGCTCGATGAACAGGAAGTTCAGCAGCACGCTCCCGAGCACCGCCGCCAGCAGCGCCGGCCACATCCCGCCCGTCAGCGTCAGCCCCATGACCGCCGTCAGGACGATGAGCATGATCGTCGTCAGCGACAGCTTGTCGTGTAGCGGCACCAGGGCCAGCGCCAGCGCCGGGACGCCCAGCAGTGACAGCCCCACGCCCAGGCGCCTGCGGTCGGAGCCCAGCACGCCCCGGCCCGAGCGCGAGCGCCGCCCGCCCGAGGCGACCCGCTCGTGGCTCACCAGGTGCACGTCGATGCGCCCGGACATCACCGTCGTCGTCACGCCCACCCCGCGCGAGAGCATCTGCGCGAACCGGCCTCGCCGCGAGGCCCCCAGCACCAGCTGCGTCGCGTTGACGCCGCGCGCGAAGTCCAAGAGCGCCTCGGGGATCGCCTCGCCCACGACCTGGTGGTAGGACCCGCCGAGGTCCTCGACGAGGTTCCGCTGCCGGGCGAGGTTGCGGGCCGCCCGCGCGCTGGCGAGGCCGTCGCCCGAGGCGACGTACACGGCCTTCAGGTCGGCGCCGCCCGAGCGGGCGGCGATGCGCGCGGCCCGGCGGATGAGCGTGTCGCCCTCGTCGCCGCCGGAGAGCGCCACGACCACGCGCTCCTTGGACTCCCAGGTGGCGGTGATGTGCTCGGCCTCGCGGTAGCGTTCGAGCTGGTCTTCGACCTTGTCCGCGAGCCACAGCAGCGCGATCTCGCGCAGCGCGGTGAGGTTGCCGACCCGGAAGTAGTTCGACAGGGCCGCGTCGACGCGCTCGGGCGGGTAGACGTTGCCGTGGACCATGCGGCGGCGCAGCGCCTCGGGGGTGATGTCGGCGAGTTCGACCTGGTCGGCCCGGCGCACCACCTCGTCGGGCACGGTCTCGCGCTGCGGCACGCCGGTGATCTGGGCGACCACGTCGTTGAGCGATTCGAGGTGCTGCACGTTCACCGTGGACACCACGTCGATCCCGGCGTCGAGCAGTTCGTCGATGTCCTGCCAGCGCTTGGCGTTCCGCGAGCCGGGGACGTTGGTGTGGGCGAGTTCGTCGACGAGCGCGACGGCCGGGCCGCGTTCGAGGACCGCGTCCACGTCGAACTCCTCGAAGGCCGCGCCGCGGTGCTCCAGGACCTTCCGGGGCACGGTCTCCAACTCGCCGACGAGCTCGGCGGTGTGGGCGCGCCCGTGCGTCTCGACGTAGCCGATCACGACGTCGGTGCCGCGGTCGGCGCGCCGGTGGGCCTCTTCGAGCGCGGCGAAGGTCTTGCCGACCCCGGGGGCGGCGCCGAGGTAGATCCGCAGTTGTCCACGTGGCACCGCACCATCATCACTCGCTTCGGCGCCCGATGCCGTCAAGAAAGCGTCAAAGGTGACGGGGGAGCGGTGACCTCGCGCTCAGCGCCGGGGCGCCCGCCCGGTTCAGCCCCGCAGGAACTGCTCGATGACGAGGGTCGCGGCGCCCTTGGCGACGGCGTCGGGCCCCAGGAGCCCGGGGAGGATCGTCGCGGTCGCGAACGGCTGGCCGAGCGCGTAGGAGCCGGCGGCGGCGGTGATGGCGTCGAGGCGGGCGCCGGCGAGCATGAGGCCGGCCCAGCCGCCGATGACGATGAGTTCGGGGTTGAAGAGGTTGAGGAGGTCGGCCAGGCCCGCCCCGAGGTACTCGACGGTCTCGTCCACGACGGCCGCGGCGGTGGCGTCGCCCGCGTCGGCGCGCTCCAGCAGCAGTTCGAGGGCGCCCTCCTCGCTGCGTCCGGCCAGGTCGACCACGCCGGAGGCGGCCAGGTACCGGTCGAGGATGCCCTCGGCGCCCACATAGGCCTCCAGGCAGCCGCGGCACCCGCACCGGCAGCGGCGCCCGGCGACCTGCATCGTGGTGTGGCCCCATTCGCCCGCGCTGGAGCCCGCGCCGCGGTAGAGCGAGCCGCCCGCGACGATGCACGAGCCCACGCCCGAGCCGATCAGGGCGATGACGGCGTCGTCGGCGCCCTTGCCCGCGCCGAACCACAGTTCGGCCTGCCCCATGGTCATCGCGCCGTTGTCGACGTGCACCGGCAGCGGCCCGAGGCGTTCGGTGAGCATGCGGCCCAAGGGGACCGCGTCCCAGCCGAAGGCCTTGGCGTGGATGACGCCCTCCTCGCCGTACTCGACCACGCCCGGCATCCCGACGCCCACGCCGAGCACGGGCGCGCCCTCGGCCTCGGCGAGCACGGTCTCCACGCCCGCGACGATGTGCTCCACGACGGTGGCCGGGTCGTGGCGGCCGGGGGAGAGGGTGTGTTCGGCGCTGGCCCGTTCGGCGAGTTTGAGGTCGAGGAGTTCGACCCGCACGTGGGTCTCGCCGACGTCGACGCCCACGACGCGCGCGTGCCCGGGGTCGACTTCGAGGAGGATCTGCGGGCGCCCGCCGTCGGACTCGACCTTGCCCGCTTCGCGCAGGACCCCGTCGGCGAGGAGCTCGGCGGTGACGTTGGAGATGGTCGCGATGCTGAGGTTGGTGGCGGGCGCGAGGTCGCGGCGGGTGAGCGGGCCGTCGAAGTACAGGCTGCGCAGCAGCCGCATCCGGTTGCCGATCTTGAGGTCGCGGGTCGTCTTGTGCCTCGGGGCCTGCATCTGTCCACCAGTCCGTGTCGTTATCGGTCCGAGCTCATGCCGTTATGTCGGGGAGATTGACGACATGAGTCTAACTACTTAATCTAAGTCTTATCAATAAGTCGTGTACGACTTGCAAAGCCTACCTCTGGGCCACCCCCGGACCGCACTGAACCGAGGCTCCCCTCCGCGTGTTGGGAGAGCGCTCACCGAAGCACCACCGACCGAAATCCCTCCAGCCGCCGGCGTCCACCGGCGGCCGCAACTAGGAGCATCTATGAGGACCACACCGTCCCTCCGCGGACGCGGCATCGCCGCCGCCCGCGCCGTCGCCATCGGCGGCGCGGCGGCCCTGCTCGCCTCCGCCTGCCTCGACGGCGGGAGCTCGGGCGCGACCGACCGCGTCGAGATCCGCTGGTTCGTCGGCATGGGCGCGGGCTCGGACGCCCCCACCATCCCCGCCCAGGAGAAGATCGTCGAGGAGTTCAACGCCTCCCAGGACGACATCGAACTCGTCCTGGAGATCGTCGACGCCGACCAGGCCCCGAACATCCTCTCCACCCAGATCGCCACCGGCGATGGCCCCGACATCGTGGGCCCCATGGGCATCCGCGGGCGCTCCACCTTCCCCGGCGCGTGGCTCGACCTCACCCCGTACATCGAGGAGAACGACTACGACCTCACCGACTTCGACCCCGCCCTGGTCGACTTCTACCGCATCGAGGAAGAGGGCCAGATCGGCCTGCCCTTCGCGGTCTTCCCCTCCTTCATGTACGTCAACCTCGACCTCTTCGACGAGGCCGGGCTGCCCTACCCGCCCCAGGAGTACGGCGCCCCCTACGTCGACGCCGACGGCACCGAGCGGCCCTGGGACATCGAGACCATGACCGACCTCGCCAAGCGGCTCACCGTGGACGCCGACGGCAACGACGCGACCAGCCCGGACTTCGACCCCGCCAACATCGTCCAGTTCGGCTTCGGCAACGTCTTCGCCGACATCCGCGCCCAGTCCACCCTCTTCGGCTCCGGCAGCTTCGTCGACGCCGAGGGCAACGCCCAGATCCCCGAGCACTGGGCCGAGGCCCAGCAGTGGTACTACGACGGCATGTGGACCGCCCACTTCATCCCCAACGGTCCCTACGGCGACTCCGACATGCTCAACGCCGGCTCCTGGTTCGAGTCCGGCAACCTCGCGATGGGCAACACCCACCTGTGGTACGCCACCTGCTGCATGGCCGGGTTCGAAGGCACCTGGGACACCGCCGCCGTCCCCTCCTACGACGGCACCACCACCGCGAAGCTCCACGCCGACACGTTCTCGATCCTGGGGGACACCGAGCACCCCGACGAGGCCTTCCAGGTCCTCACCCACCTCATCGGCGACGCCGCCGAAGAGCTCACCACCACCTACGGCGGCATGCCCGCCCGCATCAGCCTCCAGGACGGCTACTTCGACCGCGTCGGCGCCGCCAACTTCGAAGGCCAGGACATCAACTGGGACACCGCCGTCGATGGCATGTCCTACGTCGACAACCCCTCCCACGAGGGCGGGATGCCGAACTTCCTGGAAGCCGAGGCCGTGATCGCCGAATACGCCACCCGCTTCGCCCAAGAGGAGGGGCTCGACATCCCCGCCGAGCTCGAAGCGCTCAAGGCGGACCTGCAAGTGGTCTTCGACGCCGCCTGACCGGCGTCGACACCCCGGCGGTCCGGGCCCCGAACCCGGACCGCCACCACCGGCCGGGGCGGGTGTCCGAGCCCGCCCCGGCACCCGCGACCGCGACCGCGGCGGCGGCCCAGAGCCGCCGCCGCGCCTCCCGAAAGGCCCGCCTTCCCATGTCCGACTTCACCGACGCGCTCCTCACCGCCAGGCGGGGCAGACGCTCAGGGCGACCCGCCAGCCCGATGGCGCGCCGCGAAGCGCGATGGGGCTACGCGTTCATCAGCCCCTGGATCATCGGGTTCGTCCTCTTCTGGGCCGTCCCGATCGGCGCCTCGCTCGTCTTCTCCATGCTCGACTTCCAGCTCACCGACCCCGACGCGACCACCTTCGCCGGCGGGAGCAACTGGGAACGGGCCCTCTCCGACCCCGACACCTGGACCGCCCTCGCCGCGACCTTCCGCTTCACCGTGCTGTTCCTGCCGCTGAGCCTCGTCGTCGCCCTCGGCCTCGCCCTGCTCCTGAACTCCCGGTACCTCAAGTTCACCGGCCTGTTCCGGCTCCTGTTCTTCGCGCCCTCGATGATCCCGCTCGTCGCCGGCATCCTCATCTGGCAGCAGGTCCTCAACCCCCAGACCGGCTGGGTCAACCGCCTCATCGGCCTGTCCGGCATCGACGCCACCGGCGCCGAGGGCATCCGCTGGTTCGACAACCCCGTCCTGGTCCTCTTCGCCTTCAGCTTCATCGGCCTGTGGGGCATCGGCAACTCGATGATCATCAACCTCGCAGGGCTCCAGGGCATCCCCACGCAGCTCTACGAGGCCGCCGCCATCGACGGCGCCGGCTGGTGGCGACGCCTGCGCTCGATCACCCTGCCGCTGCTGTCCCCGGTCATGTTCTACAACCTGGTCATCGGCTCGGTGCTCATCCTCCAGTACTTCGTCGTCCCCTGGGTCCTCTTCGGCGCCACCGGCAGACCCGCCGGGGCCAGCAAGTTCCTGCTCGTCCACTTCTACCAAGAGGCGTTCGTCTTCGGGAACATGGGCTACGGCGCCGCCCTGGCCTGGTTCATCTTCATCGTCGTCGCGGTCTTCACCGGACTGCTCTTCGGCACGGCCCGCCACTGGGTCCACTACGGAACGGAGCGCTCGTGACCACCCAGCCCACCGAGGCCGCCGTGCGCCGCAAGCGCCGCAACCTCCTGTTCTCCGCCTGCACCACCCTCGGCGCGCTCCTGCTCGCCGCGATCTTCCTCATGCCCCTCGGCTACGGCGCCGCCACCGCCCTCAAGGACAAGGACGGCGTCTCCGACCCCAACGCCGCACTCCTCCCCGTCTCGGCGCTCACCTACGAGTACGAAGGCGAAGAGCTCGACATCTTCGCCGTCCCCATGCCCGACGGCCAGACCCGCGAACTCGCCCTCGTCGAACCCGGACGCGAGTCAAGCGTCTTCGTCGACCCCGAGAACCCCGGCTCAGGCACCATCGAATGGGAAGGCCGCTGGCGCACCCTCGACCCCGTCACCGGCCTCGACCCCCAGTGGGGCAACTTCTCCGAGGCCTGGAACACCATCGACTTCGTGCGCCTCATGGGCTGGACCCTCATGTACGCCCTGACCACGATGCTGTTCACCGTCGTCTCCTCCGCGGTCGTCGCCTACGGCTTCGCCCGCTTCCGCTTCCCCGGCCGCGGCGTCCTCTTCGGACTCCTCATGGCGACCATCCTCCTGCCGCCCGCGGTCACCCTCGTGCCCAAGTACGCGGTGTTCCTCCAGATGGGCTGGGTCGGCACCTACCTGCCGCTCATCGTCCCGCAGCTGTTCGCCAACGCCTTCAACGTGTTCCTGCTGCGCCAGTACTTCCTCACCATCCCGAGGGAACTGGAGGAGGCCGCCCGCATCGACGGCGCCGGACCGATCCGCACCTTCCTGCGCGTCATCGTCCCCCAGGCCCTCCCGGCCCTCACCGCCGTCAGCCTCTTCCACTTCTTCTACGCCTGGAACGACTTCTTCGAACCGCTGCTCTACCTCGCCGGCAACCGCGCGATCGTCCCGATCGGCGTGGGCCTGAGCTACTTCAGCGGCGTCTACAACTCCGAACCCCACCTCATCCTCGCCGCCGCGATCCTGGCACTGGCCCTCCCCGTCGTGATCTTCCTCGTGGCGCAACGGGTCTTCATCAGGGGCATCGTCGTCACCGGCGTGGACAAATGAGCCGACAGCACCACCGCGTACACCCGACCAAGGAGCACACGACATGACCGCGAACAGCCCGTTCCCCGACGACTTCCTCTGGGGCGCTTCGACGGCGGCCTACCAGATCGAAGGCGCCGCCGACGAGGGCGGCCGTGGCCCGTCCATTTGGGACACCTTCAGCGCCACCCCCGGCAAGACCCGGGACGGCGACACCGGCGCGGTCGCGTGCGACCACTACCACCGCTGGCGCGAGGACTTCGCGATCGCCGCCGACCTGGGCCTGAAGGCCTACCGCATGTCGGTCTCCTGGGCGCGCCTCCAGCCGACCGGGCGCGGCGACCTCAACCCGGTCGCTGTCGCCTTCTACCGCGAGCAGCTGGCCGACCTGCGGGACAGGGGTATCCGCTCGGCCGTGACCCTCTACCACTGGGACCTCCCGCAGGTCCTCGAAGACGAGGGCGGCTGGCCCGAGCGGGCCACCGCCGAGCGCTTCGCCGACTACGCGGGACGCACCGCCGCCGCCCTCGGCGACCTCGTCGACGAGTGGATCCCGATCAACGAGGCCTGGTGCGCCGCCTTCCTCGGCTACCACGCGGGCGTCCACGCCCCCGGCCGCACCGACCGCGTCGCGGCCCTCCGCGCCGCCCACCACCTCAACGTCGGCCACGGCCTCGCCGTCGCCGCCATCCGCAACGCCGTGCCCGGCGCCAAGGTCGGCTCCGCGGTCATCATGACCGACATCGAGGCCGCGACCGACAAGCCCGCCGACGTCGAGGCCGCCCGCCTCTCCGACGGCGGCGGCAACCGCCTCTTCCTCGACCCGCTCTTCCGCGGCTCCTACCCCGAGGACATGCTCCGCCACTTCGCGCCCACCGGCGCCTTCGACGCCGTGCTCCCCGGCGACATGGAGAGCATCGCCGCACCTTTGGACTTCGTGGGCGTCAACCACTACCACCGCTTCATCGTCGAAGCCGACCCCACCGACACCCACCTGGGCAACCGGAGCCTGCCGCCGGTCAACCCGGTCACCGGCTTCGGCTGGGAGATCAACCCCGACAGCCTCCGCCGGGTCCTTGAGCGGCTCTCCGCCGAGTACACGGACCTGCCGATCTACATCACCGAGAACGGCGCGTCCTTCGAGGACGCAGTGGGTCCGGACGGCTCGGTCGAGGACGACGACCGCGTGGCCTACCTCGACGGCTACCTCAAGGCGGCGGGCGAGGCGATCGGCAAGGGCGCCAACCTCCGCGGCTACTTCGTCTGGTCCCTCCTCGACAACTTCGAATGGGGCGAGGGCTACTCCAAGCGCTTCGGCATCGTCCGCGTCGACTACGCCACCCAGCAGCGCACCCTCAAGCGCAGCGCCCACTGGTACCGCGACGTCATCGCCGCGAACGGCGCCAACCTCGCCTGAACCGAGTACGACACGGGTGGTCCATTACGGCGCTCCGAAACGGGACGCCGTAATGGACCACCCGTAATGGTGTGTCGAAATGGACAGGGGGACATGGGGGTTGCGCATTGGACTATCCGTGCGATCATGCCTACAACGGGTAGTCGGCGACACCGCATGGGAGGCGGCATGGCATCAGAGGGCCTGCACACGGAACTCCTCAAGGCCTATCTGTGGTCGGAGATCAATCGGCTGGTAGAGGCGAAGGGTTGGAACCACCGCCAGTTCGCGAAGATGGTCGGCAAGAGTCCGAACTCCACTAGGGAGTGGATTGACGGAAAGCGACTGCCGGACAAGGCGAATCTGGCATACATCTGCACCAAGACCGGGGCCGATCCGGAGCGCGCGGCGTTCATGGACATGGTGTGGGATCAGTTGTTCAGCGGCAGCGAGTTCATCGCCGACCTCGACCAGCGGGCCCTCTACATCGTGGAGAGTGCCGAGCGCTCGTACGGGAGTTTTGTGAAGTGGGACCCGTTTCTGTTGCTTGGCCCGCTCCAAACTGAGGCCACCTTCATGAAGCTCATCGCGAACACGCGAGATCCGGCCAGCAGGATCAGGCTGTGGAAGGAACGCGAACGCCGTGCTGCTGAGTTCTTCGCGCGATTCACCGGTGAGGATGGTCCTTCGGCCGAACTCTATGTGCCCGCGAGCGCCATTGCGGTGTTGGACCAGCTCGCGCCGATTGAGAAGGAGAGGCAAGTCGATCGGCTTCGCTGGGCGGATTCGTTCCCGGGATGTGAGGTCCTTGTGGTTCCTCAGAGACACCTTGCTGTGTACCCGTTTGAGATGTTTGTTAGCGAGGATCGGCCCTCCTCAGGGCCTGATTTCGTCTACGTCGAGAACCGCGACCAGAGCCGTCACATCGTTCGGCCCGAAAAGATCGCCTTGTATGATCAGGACCGCAGACACCTGCGAACAATCGCGCAAGGGATTGGAAGGTTCCTCGATGGCGGAGTACACCAGCTGGCGGAAGAGCTCCCGGAGCGCTAACAGCGGCAACGACAACTGCGTCGAGTGCCGCCAGTCCTGGCGGAAGAGCACCCGCAGCACCAGTTCCGCCAACGACAACTGCACCGGCTTCCAGGTGCGAGACTCCAAGCTCGGCAGAGATTCCCCGGTCTTCGACCTCGCCGCAACCGACTTCGCCGGCCTCCTGAGGGCGACCCGCTTAACTCCAAACCTCAAAGGGCGTCCCCGTTTCGGGGCGCCCTTCGCGCGTCCCCACGGCCGACCCGCACGGCAGCCGGGACACCCAGGACCGGCGCCTCTTCAATCTCGAAGGCGGATGGTCAGCTTGTGGCGCGGTGGCGCTCGCGGTGGGCGCGGACTTTGGCGATGCCGCCGCGGGCGATCCGGTCCCCGATGCCGCGCTCACGCAGGGCGGTGTGGCAGTCGGGGATGTCGTAGGCCTTGTCGGCGTGGACCTTCGCCGGTTTGCGGCGGCGAGAGTCGCGTCGGGAGCGGATCTTCGGGATGCCTTGGATCAGCGGTTCGAAGGCTTGCGAGTCGTGCAGGTTCGCGGCCGAGACCCCGAGCGCGAGCGGGAGTCCGTTCTGGTCGGTCAGGACGTGGATCTTCGAGCCGGACTTGCCGCGATCGACCGGGTTTGGTCCGGTCAGCGATCCCCCTTCTTCGCGCGCAGGCTCGCGCCGCCGATGATCGCCCTCGACCAGTCGATCTCGCCGGCGGCGCCGAGTCGGTCGAGCACGGCCCGGTGGAGCCTCGCCCACAGTGCGGCCTCGGACTACCCGGTGAGCCGCCGGTGCGCGGTCTGGTGGGAGACGCCGAAGACCCCTTGCGCCCCAAGCGTTAGCCGAGGAGTTCGAGGAAGTTCTCGATCGTAGTGATGACTTGTCCGAGCACCGAGATTGAGTCGATCGCCGGTCCGGAGACCAGCATGCCGTGGTCGGCGCCCGCGACTTCCAGCACGTGCGTTGACAGCCGCCGGGCCACCGGGCCATCCCACCACTTGTCAGCGGTGCCGCCGATCAGCAGGACCGGTGCCGTAGCGCGCGAGATGGCATCGACGACCCACGGCAGCGTGAGCAGCGGCGTCAACCAGATCGCCGGCAGACCGCGCTCGGCGGCCACGCTTGCAGCATTCGTGCCCAGCGACTTGCCGATCAGTAGCGGACGGCCGCTAACGGCATCGAGGAGCGGGTCAATCTCTCCGCGCACCCAAGCCTCGATCGTCGGATCGAGCACGTCTTCCGGCTGCTCGCTCCAATGGTGCCGATGGACAATCGCGCCTCGTCGCTCGGCAACCAGCGGAGCGTACATCAGCATCCCGGCTCCGGGTCCGAACGCGCCACCGGGAATCACCACCGCATCGTCCATACACTCAAGCCTAACGGCGCGGCCTTCGGCCCGGCAGTTCGCGAAGCTCGTCCGGCAGTTGCGATCCGAGGGGGCCGAAGGCGACCGGGTCCTGTTGGTCCGCTGGAACCGCCGCAAGGACGAGTACGCCTACTACCTGACCTTTATTGCCTGCAGCCGCCACCGGCGCGGGTCTGGCGAGGCTGATCCGCGTCGCCGAGCCCCGCTGGCCGATCGAGATCACGTTCCAAGATGCCGAGCCCGCACCGCGGGAAGCAGCCTCACCCTGACCGGCCTGGCCCGTCTCTACGGCGAGATCACCCGAGCCGTCCACATCGACGACGTCCAAATCCACTGGTCAGAGTGGATATGCGGCCACGACGAACAAGCCCGCCGATCCCACTACGCCCGCCGCGACGACTACCAGCCGTCAGCAAACGAACGTCTGTCACCACACTAGATCACAGGTTAATAACGACATTCAGTAAGTTCCCAGCGCAATCTCAGCATTCAGAGCTATGGCACCGGTACAACGAGCTGTATGAACCTTCACCCTTTGGGTCTCTGGGTCGCCTTGGGGATTGCCGCTCCTGCTGGCGTCATCGCTTTCGTTGCCGCGCTGTCACTCCGGGGCGCACAGCCAGAACATCGGGCCGAGATTCTCCGAGCGCTCGCGGTCTTGGCGCTCGCCCTCCTCGCCCGGCGTCCAACCGGAGGAGCGCAACCTCGGCAAAGACGTGAGTAGCGTCAGATGTCCAAGCAACGTCATCAACAGCCGCACAACGAACTTCCGCTGCCGCATTCGGGCCTGCTCGCCCATCACCGGTGAGACCGATTGCGGGGCTGTCGCGAGATCTGTCTTGCTAATCTGCCGATATGTCAGATGCCCCGAACGAAGATTCCCTAACAAAAGGCGACGAACGGCTGGACTCCAAGCAGAGCGAGAAGCGGCGCAGGAGGGAAGAGGCCCGGCAGCGCGAACGCGAACAGCGCAGGCCGCTCGTTCGGGCGGCCGCAGTCTGCGGCTCCGTGGCCGTCGCAGGACTCGCACTCGCGGCGGGTCTGAGTCTCATGGAGTTCGCCGATGCGGCCCTGTGGATCACCGGGCCCGCCGGAATCGCGGTCTTGGCCTTCGTGGCGATTCTCCTCCTGATCGAGCGAATGAAGACGCGGAAGAAGGACCGCATGGGCGCCGCAGGCTGGATCGGACTGAGTCTCGCAGTCCTGTCCGGAATCTCGCTGATCACCGCATTCGCATCGTTCCTCGGCTCGGGCGGTCTGGTGCCTGTCGCCGCGGGAGTCGCCATCGTCAGCTCCGTCCTCGCCTTCGGAGCCCTCGGCTCCGAGTTCCTCAAGGATGTGGAGGGCGGCAACGACAACAACACCGTCGTCCAGTCGATGAACGACATCTCGAACAACCACAACTGAGGATGTCCGTCATATCTCCCAACGACATTGCGGTTGACTCGAACGGCAATGCACTGATCGAACTGACCACCGCGACCAGGGAACAACTCGAAGCGGCCGCCAGGCACACGCCTTGCCCGCTCGCGCTCGTCGTCCTCGCCGACATGTCGACCGACGAAGTACTGTTCGGCCTTAATCGTTGGCGACGAGAGTACGAACTCCCCGGCGGCATTGTCGAGGACGGCGAGTCGTTCCTCGCGGCCGCGAAACGCGAACTCCAAGAGGAAACGGCGATCAGGGCCGAGACTCTCGATCTGGTCGGCTACGCGAGGTTCACACTGACCAAGCCGCAACGCGAGGAGCTCGGGGCGGTCTACTTCACGCGCGTCGCCGACCCGCAGCCACAAGCCGGCGAGGAACTACAGGCCTTCGTCTGGAGAAAGCCGCTGAGCGAGTCGGCACTCCCGATCGCCGCGCTCGACGACGCGATCGCAGCGTGGGCTACATCGTAAGGCTCGACCGCAACGCACAGTCGCAGCGAGCGCTCGAACCCAGGCTCGGCTCGCGCCACCAACGACTACGACCTCCGCCGCCGCCCTCACCTGCTACAAGAAACTCGCCAGGTTACGGCGCTCCGAGAGCGGCCACTAGGACACGTGCCCAACACGCCACTCTGCGTCCAGGTCACTGCAAGAAATGAGGACGGAGCCGATGGTCAACCGGATCTCATGGGTACAACCCGATTCGGCTGGAAGAAGCTCGTCGAGGAGCACCTCCAGGTTCGCCCGGGTGTCAGGATCTCGCCTCACCGAGAAGTCGGTGACCCCGGAATAGCGGATGACCAGGACTGGCTCCCTGGGGCCCGCAAACGCACGAAAGGCCAGTCGAGCGCCGGTGCCGCCGTCATCGAGAGGATCAAGCCTCACCGAGTCCAAGACCAGCGACTTCAGGCATCGGTCGCCGAACGCATAGTGCCCTGGATCGGTCGCAAAGGCTGCCGCCCCGCGCGGGAGCTGATCGCCCCACCGCTCAAGCCAATCCAGGTACCGCGTCGGATCGAGGGAGAAGCCGTGATCATGACTCTGGATGTCGATGTGCTGCATGGAACCTTCACCCGGATGTTCGATTGAGCCTACGGCCCAGCGCTTCGCAGAGGCCATATTACTGCGAGGGCCTCACCCCGCACGAGCTCCGCCTGTGCCGACCACAGCCCCTCCTTGGCCTGAACCCGTAAGAACCAACTGAGACATGCTTTTAGGCTGTGCAGGTGAACTCCTTTGCAAGCGCGATCCTGGCGCCCGTATGCGCACTGGGGCTATTGGTGGCGTGTGATGATGCCGAACCGGAGGCCATCGCGTCTGAGGACATCGACCGGATCGAGACGTCCCTGGTCAACGGGTCGGAACTGCGTTGGGAGTTGACCCAGGCGGAAGCGCGGGTGGCGACCGAGTGCATGGAGGACCAGGGATTCTTGGCGCATGAGACGAGCCTGCTGCACGGTCGGGTCATGCCCTATCGGTTCGAAGGGTTCGCCTCCCCTTACAGTCGCATCCCGACGGTGGAGCAGGCCGAGCTTTTCGCCTTCGGCCACTGGGTCAACCTCGGCTACACGCCTGAAGCGGCGTCGATGCGCGAGGACTTGGACTATCTCGCCTACGCCGCCTCCGACCTGGGTTGGAGGGACATGACCTTCGTCCCCGGCCACCAGGAGTGGAAGGAGACCGACGAGGCGTACAAGGCCGAGTGGATGGCTGCGTTCCTCGGCGAGGAGCGGGCCGCGGCGCCAGCCGGAGAGGTCGACCTGCTGCCGTTCGGCGGATGCGAACTGGTGACGATCGAAGCGGTCTACGGGCAGGCGGCAACGGTGGACACCGAGAGCGGCACCTACTGGACCAGGCCCGATATGGAGAGCCCGCTCACCTGGACCGGCGACGGCGAGCTGTATCGGGAGCTGTCCGCCGAATACGCCGAACAGGAGGAGCGCTTCCTCGACTGCGTCGAAGAGCGCGGTCATGGGAGGTGGCAGTTCGACGAGTCGGGGATGCTCCCGCTTCAACAACACCTTGCCGCGGTGTACGACGACGAGTCCGCGGCCGACGACCCGATGGCCTACGAGTTCGACATGGCGGCCGACTTCGCCGAGTGCGCCCAAGACGCCGGTCTGCGGGACGGCGCAGAAGAGGAGTGGGCGATGCTCTACGTCGACCGCCTCATCGACCGCGAAGCCGAGATCCACGCCTGGGAACAGCAAGTCGCCGACCATCTCGCGAACGCCCAGGAATACCTCGCCTAGCACGGTTGGAACCGTCCGGCTCAGCCTTCTCGACGTGACGCACTCTTCTCCCAGAGAATCCGCCGCGCTTCCTTCGTGTCCAGCAACCGAAGTCCATGTTCGGCCCAGCCCCGGAGCGCCTCGTCGGATGAATCGAGCTGGTCCGCAAGCACCGGCAGCCCCTTGTCCGATCGCGCCGCACCGATCAGCTCCAGCAGCCAGCAGCGCAGTCCGTGATCGTGGCGTTCAGCTCGAAACTCCGCAATCAGCGCGTCGATGTGCTCGCTTGCCGCCGGAAGCAACGCATGGAACCCGTCCTCCTGGCGCTGCGGGCTATGGCTTCGCATCTGCCGCATCGCATCACGAAACACACGGTCCATGAGAGCCAGGCTACCGCCCAGACGGCCCCACCAACGGCGGCGAGGCGCGCCCTCGCCGGCAGGCGGTCACCAGGCGAATGCGCTCAACGGTTCAATACTGATGGGTATTCAATACCGGTGAGTATGCTAGGCTTCGGTCATGACCGACTCCAACCCGCCTGCTGTCGCCAGGCGGACGCCGCGTGCCGAGGTTCGGCGGCGGCTCCGCGAGGCCGCCGCGCAAGAGTTCGCCGAACGCGGCTACGACGAGAGCCGCCTGGAGGACATCGCCGCTCGCGCGGGGTTCACCAAGGGCGCCGTCTATTCGAACTTCAAGTCGAAGCAGGAACTGTTCGGCTCGGTCCTGGCCGACCGCGCCGACATCGAGCTCAGTGCGGTCACGGACCACCTTGCCGCCGTCGACGACGTCAAGGAAGCCGTCGCCGACGCGGCCAGGCTCGTCGCGGGCGAGATCACCGGCGACACCCAACGCGGGCAGCTCGGTTTCGAGTTCGCTTCACGTGCCAGGCGCGATGAGCAGGTTCGAGACGTCCTCGCCCCGCTGCGTCGGTCCCAGAGGCAGGCCGCAGCCGAGTTGCTCGCCGCCGTGGCCGAACGGTTGGGCGGTGACACCGCCGTCGAACCCGAGCTGGCGGGACTCATCGTCCACTGCCTGAGCAACGGCCTGTCGATGGAGCACGCCGTCGACCCCGAGGGCGTCGACGGCGCGACCGTCGAAGCGGCCATCGCGGCCACACTCACCGCGCTCCTTCCCGCCGACCGAACTGGAGGGAACCGATGAAGACCACCCCGATCGCGGCGGCCCTCGGATTCGCCCTGACCGTGGCACTCGGCGGGTGCGCCAGCGGGACCGAGGACACCACCTGGGACCTCGGCGCGTTCAGCGGCGACCTGACCATCGAGATCGCCGGTGCCGACCTCGACCTTCGCGAGGCCGGGCCAGGCGATGCGGAGGAGGCGATCACCGTCACGCGCCACGCCACCGCCGGCCGCGACATCGAGGCCGATCCTTCCCTCGACAACCAGATTCTCGATCTGACCGCCGAATGCGGCTTCAGCCTGGTCGGCGACTGCACGATCGGCTACGAGGTCACCGTCCCGCCGGGGACCCCGGTGACCGTCAGCGGCGACAGCGGCTCGGTCACCGCCGTCGCCCTCGGCGCCGCGACGACCATCAGCACCGACAGCGGCGCGATCACGATCGAGGAGGCCGCAGGCCCGCTCGGCCTGCGCACCGACAACGGCGCGATCGCCGTCCACGACGTCTCCTCGAGGAGCGTCGAGGCCGTCTCCTCGAACGGCGCCGTCGACCTTGGCTTCGGCGAGGTCCCCGACGAGGTGAGCGTCGCCACGGAGAACGGCGCGGTCACCGTCTCAGTTCCCGCGGCCGACTACCGGGTCACCACGACGACCGACAACGGCGCCATCGACAACGACCTCACCGATTCCGGCACCAGTCCCCACCGCATCGACGTCACCACCGAGAACGGCGCGATCAAGCTGCGCAACGGCGATTGACCGCCCCGCGGTCACTCCG
The DNA here is from genome assembly GCF_004912155.1 of Glycomyces paridis. Lineage (GTDB taxonomy): Bacteria > Actinomycetota > Actinomycetes > Mycobacteriales > Micromonosporaceae > Glycomyces > Glycomyces paridis. The sequence continues at coordinate 98,705 of NZ_STGX01000014.1, forward strand.
CCGCCCACCGCCGAGTCGACGCATCGCCCTCGATCCCGAGGCGACCGTCCAGGACCGGCCCCGCACCCACCCTCCCGAAAGGCGCTGGACCATGCGCAAGGACTACATCGACTGGCTCCGCAACCTCGCCATCCTGTACTTGATTCCGTACCACACCGCCCGCGTCTTCGACGGCCTCAACGACTTCTACATCAAGGGCGAACCCAACGCCGTCGCCGATGTCGTCGTCTCCGCGTCGTACTGGTTCATGCCGCTGCTGTTCCTGCTCTCCGGCGTGTCGAGCCGCCATGCCCTCCAGAAGCGAACGGCGGGCGCGTACGCGCGCGAGCGCTTCGCCCGCCTGCTGGTGCCCTTCCTGTTCGGCTGCCTCCTCATCGTCCCGCCCCAGGCGTACTACGCGATGCGGTTCCACCTCGGCTACCAGGGCGACTACCTGGACTTCCTCGTGAAGTACTTCACCGACTTCTCCGACTGGTCCGAGTACGCCGGCGGCATCTCCCCGGCGCACCTGTGGTTCATCCTGTTCCTGTTCGTCATCTCGCTGGCGCTCCTGCCGCTGATGACCCGCCTGGGCCGCCACGACCGGCTGCCGCGCCCGCTGCGCGGTGCGGGCCTGGTCCTCGTCCCCTCCCTGGCCCTGGCCGCCCTCGCACTGCTGCCCGACCTCAGCGGCAAGAACATCTTCGTGTACGCCGCGTACGTACTGCTCGGATTCATCCTCGCCGCCGACGACGCCCTCGACCGCGTCGAGCACGTCCGCAGGGTCTCGCTGGTCGTCGCATTGATCGGTGCCGCGGGCATCGCGGTCGAACTGGCGGTCCTCGGTCCGGACTCGGGCCCTCTCGCGGCGGCATGGCGAGCCGCCGCCACCTGGGCGGCGGTACTGGCGATGCTCGGCTACGGCAAGCGTTACCTCAACGTCCGCTCGAAGTTCACGGCCTACTTCAATCCCGCGGCCTTCCCGGTCTACATCGTGCACCAGACCATCCTGGTCGCCGTCGGGTTCTATGTCGTCGGCGTCATCGACCACGGGGCGATCCCATTCGCGCTCATCGCCGTCGGCACATTCGTGCTGAGCTTCGGCGCTTACGAACTCCTCCGCAGAACCGGGCCCACCCGGTTCATGTTCGGACTCAAGAGCACACGATCGGCCGCGATGCCGCTCCCGAGCCGGGGGAGGAGTGCGGCAGTTCCCCGCTCGGTGTCGCAGGGGCGTGTCAGACTCTGGAGTTCCCGAGAACGGTAGGAGGCGTCATGTCCATTGAATCGGAAGTCCAGGTGGTGGCGGAGGAGTTCGGGATTGCGTTGCTGTCGAATGACGTGTCGCGGATCGCCGGGTACTTCACCGACGACTGGGTGTACGTCGGCCCGGACGGCATGGTCGCCAAGGCCGAGTTGATCGAGTGGATCGCCTCTGGCCGCCTCGCGCACCACACCATGGAGGCGGCCGGGCCCGAGCGTACCGTCGCGACGAGCGACGCGCTCCTGGTCACCTGTCGGCGCGTCAGTACCGGTGCCTGGGAAGGCGATCCGTACACCGCCGACGAGTGGCTCACCGACCTCTGGGTGCGGAGCGGCAACACCTGGAAGTGCGCCTTCAGCCAGAAGACACCCGCCTGAGACCTTCGGGAGGCCTCGACTGCGGCCGGTCAGGGCGCAGGCCGGTGGATAAGGTTTGCTGCGTGGAGATTCATGTTGCGAAATCCGGGTCCGACGGCGCTGCCGGGACAGTCGACGCGCCGCTTGTCAGCATTGGGGCCGCGGCTGCGTTGGCGCAGCCGGGGGACAGCGTCGTGGTGCATGAAGGTGTGTACCGGGAGTGGGTGAATCCGCCTCGGGGCGGGACGGCCGGGGCGCCGATCACGTACAGGGCCGCGTCGGGCGCGGACGGCGGGTTCGAGGCGGTCACGATCTCCGGTGCGGAGGTCGTCGACGACTGGCGGCCGCACCCGGGCGCCGAGGGGGTTTGGACGACGACGGTGCCGAACAGTCTGTTCGGGGAGGTCAACCCGTATGCGGAGCGGATCGGCGGGGACTGGTTCTTCGACCGGGTCAACACGTGGCACACCGGGGAGGTGTACCTCGACGGGAAGTCGATGTACGAGTCGTTGACGCTCGGCGGTGTCGAGCGCCCGGAGGTCACCGAGGACTCGTTCGACCAGGCCGGCTCACTGCTGACGTGGTACTGCGAGGCGGGGGAGGAGGTCACGACGATCTGGGCGAACTTCGGGGGCGCCGACCCGGGCGAGCACGAGATCGAGATCAACGCGAGGAAGTTCGTGTTCTGGCCCGAGGCTACGGGCATCGACCACATCGCGGTGCGCGGCTTCACCCTGACCAAGGCCGCCACGCAGTGGGCGCCGCCCACCGCGCTCCAAGAGGGCCTCATCGGACCGCACTGGTCCAAGGGCTGGGTGATCGAGGACAACACGATCACCGACTCGAAGAACGTCGGCGTCTCCCTGGGCAAGGAGGCGAGCACCGGACAGAACGAGTGGGGCGCGGGGCCGAAGGGCGGCAAAGGCGGCACGCAGCGCGAACGCGAGGTGATCCAGCGGGCGCTCGCCCTGCGCGGGCCCGACGCGGGCGAGGCGCGGCCGTGGCATCGCGACCATGTCGGCTCGCACACGGTGCGCCGCAACACGATCCGCGACTGCGAGCAGGCGGGCATCGTCGGGCACCTCGGCGCGGCGTTCTCGACCATCGCCGACAATCACATCTCCCGCATCCACGTGAAGCGGCAGTGGCACGGCGCCGAGGTCGCCGGGATCAAGCTGCACGCGGCCATCGACACCGTGATCAGCGGCAACACCATCCACCACACGCACCGCGCGCTGTGGCTCGACTGGCAGGCCCAGGGCACCCTGGTGCGGCGCAACGTCTTCTACGCCTCCACCGCCGAGGACTTCATGGTCGAGGTCTGCCACGGCCCGTACCTCGTGGACTCGAACCTGTTCCTGTCGCCGTGGTCGGTCAAGGACATGGCCACCGGCGGCGCCTACGTGCACAACTATTTTGCGGGCCGCATCGCGAACTGCACCGAGCACCAGCGGTACACCCCCTACCACCTCCCGCACGACACGGCCGTCTACGGCGTCTCGAACATCCTCGGCGGCGACGACCGGTTCTACAACAACGTCTTCGTCGGCGACGGCGCCGAACCGCAGGACGGCACGGCGCTCGCGAGCTTCTGGAACGGTGCCATCGACATCGACGGCGTGCCCGGCCAGGCGACCTTCGTCCCGACCCCCGTGGGCACCTCGCAGTACGACGCGTACCCGACGCCCGAGGAGTACCCGAACGAGGACGGCGGCGCGCTGGCCGGGCCCCGCCTGCCGGTCAGCGCCGAAGGCAACGTGTACGCGGAGGGCGCCGAGCCGTTCCGGGCCGAACCCGCGCCCCGTGTCGTCGGCGCGTCGCCGGTACGCGTCGAGGTGCACGACGCCGACGCGGGGACCGTCCGCGTCGAGGTGGCCGAGGCCGGGCCCGTCGTCGCCCCGGTGACGACCGCGCGCCTCGGGACGAGCTACCAGGCCGAGATGGGCTACACCGACCCCGACGGGTCCGATCTGGACTTCGGCACCGACTTCGACGGCCTGCCGCGCGACCAGGTCGTGCCCGGTCCGTTCGCGGTCCCCGGCACCCGGATCGTGAAGGCGCCGGGCCGCCGGGGGTTATGCGGGCGGGGGAGCGGCGGTCTCCCGCTCCACCAGGCGCACTTGGAGGGTGGTCGCCTGCTCGGGCCTGGCCTTGCCCGCGAGGCGGTCCATCATGAGGCGGACGGTCTCGGCGGCCTTGCCGGGGAGGTCCTGGGCGACGGTGGTGAGCTTCGGGGTCACGTAGGAGGCGATGTCGGCGTTGTCGTAGCCGACCACCGAGACGTCCCCGGGCACGGAGCGCCCGGCGTTCGCGAGGCCTTCGACCACGCCGATAGCGAGGAGGTCGGCGGTGGTGAAGACCGCCGTCACGTCGGGGCGCTCGGCCGCGAGCCAGCGCCCGTGGGCCTCGCCCTCGGCGTGGCCGATGTCGACCGTGGACACCAGGTCGGGGTCGAACGCGATGCCGTTCTCGGCCAGGACCTTGCGGTAGCCCTCGAAGCGTTCGCGCACGACGCCGGTGGCCGAGAAGCCGGGTCCGGCGAAGGCGATGCGCCTGTGGCCCAAGGCGATGAGGTGGCGCACGGCGAGTTCGGCGCCGCCGAAGTCGTCGGAGCGGACTTCGAGGGCGAGGGGGTTGGCGGAGTAGGAGTCCATCGCGACGAGGGCGACGCCGCCGATGGCGGCGGCCTTGAGGCGGTCGATCTCGCTGTCCTGGAAGCCGAGCAGGACGGCGCCGTCGAGGTTCCAGGAGCGGAGGGCCTCGGTGATCTCCTCGCGGCGGGCGATGCCGCGCAGCATGAGGTGGTAGTCCAGGCGCCGCAGCTCGCGCTCCATCATGCCGACGACCTCGACGGTGTGCGGGTCGATCGTCAGGCTCGCCTCGCCCGCGGCGGGCACGAGGAGGCCGACGAGGCGCGAGGTGCGGCCGGCGAGGCTGCGGGCGGAGGCGCTGGGGATGTAGCCGCGCTCCTTGACGATGCGCATGATGCGCTCGCGGGTGGCCGCGGAGACCCGCGACTGCTTGCCGTTGACGACATTGGACACGGTCATGAGGCTGACGCCGGCCTCTGCCGCGATGTCCTTCAGCGTGACGCCCAACGGGGCTCCTCTCGGGGTGTGCTCGGCGGCGGCTCCGGCACCGGCAAACGTTCTCGGTCCACCTGCGCGAAATCCGCCGTTGACAAGTGTGACATCCGTGGTCTAACATTCCGAGCTAGGTATAGCGCTAAACCTATCATGCGCTGGGACATCACCATGCCCAGGGCCCTATTTTCAGCGCGTCAGCAACGAACGGAGCCACATTGCAATCGGCACAGCCAACCGGTCCCGGCACCGAATGGTGGCGGAACGCGGTGATCTACCAGGTCTACCCGCGCAGCTTCGCGGACGCCGACGGCGACGGCACCGGCGACCTCGCGGGCGTCCGCGCCCGCCTGCCCCACCTGGCCGAACTCGGCGTCGACGCCCTGTGGTTCACCCCCTGGTACCGCTCGCCGCAGGCCGACGGCGGCTACGACGTGGCCGACTACCGCGAGATCGACCCCGCCTTCGGCACCCTCGCCGACGCCGAGGCCCTCATCGCCGACGCGCTCGCACTGGGCATCCGCACCATCGTCGACATCGTCCCCAACCACATCTCTTCACAGCACTCCTGGTTCCAGGAGGCCCTCGCCGCCGCCCCCGGCGACCCCGCCCGCGAGCGCTTCTGGTTCCACGACGGCAAAGGCGAGGACGGCGCCCAGATCCCCACCGGCTGGACCTCCAGCTTCGGCGGCCAGACCTGGACCCGCACCGCCGCCCCCGACGGCGCGCCCGGCCAGTGGTACCTGCACATGTTCACCCCCGAGCAGCCCGACCTCAACTGGAACCACCCCGACGTCGCCGCCGAGCACGAGGCCGTCCTGCGCTTCTGGTACGACCGCGGCGTCGCCGGGGTCCGCATCGACTCGGCCTCCATGCTCGCCAAGGACCCCGAGCTGCCCGAGGTGGGGGAGGACCACGGCCCCGGCGCGCACCCGCACAACGACCGCGACGAGGTCCACGACGTCTACCGGCGCTGGCGCAAGATCGCCGACTCCTACGAGGAGCCGCGCCTCCTCGTCGGCGAGGTCTGGCTCGCCGACAACGACCGCTTCGTGCGCTACCTGCGCGACGACGAGATGCACATGGCGTTCAACTTCGACTTCATGACCCGCCCCTGGGACGCCGAGTCCCTCGCGGCCTCGATCCGCGACACCCTCGACTCCCACGCCGGGGTCAGCGCCCCGCCCAGCTGGGTCCTCTCCAACCACGACGTGACCCGCCCCGTCACCCGCTACGGGCGCGAGGACTCCTCGTTCTCCTTCGCCGCCAAGCGCTTCGGCACCCCAACCGACCTGGGGCTGGGTGCCCGCCGGGCCCGCGCCGCCGCGCTGCTCACCGCCGCGCTCCCCGGCGTCCTCTACATCTACCAGGGCGACGAACTGGGACTGCCCGAAGTGGAGGACTTCCCCGAAGGCGTCCGCGAGGACCCCATGCACTTCCGCTCCGGCGGCGTCGACCCCGGCCGCGACGGCTGCCGCGTCCCCCTGCCGTGGACCGCCGAAGGCCCGACCGCCGGGTTCAACTCAGGCGGCGCGGCCACCTGGCTGCCCCAGCCCGAAGGCTGGGGCGCGTACGCCGCCGAGGCCCAGGCCGACGACCCCGACTCGTTCCTCACCCTCTACCGCCGGGCGATCCGCCTGCGCCGCAGCGAGCCCGCGCTCCGCGGCGACGCCTTCGCCTGGACCGACACCGAACCCGGCGTCCTCGCCTTCCGGCGAGGCGAGGACCTCACCTGCGTCGTCAACTTCGCCGACGCGCCCGCGGCCCTGCCCGACCACACCGAAGTGCTGCTCGCCAGCGCTCCTCTCGATGGAGTCCTGCTGCCGAGCGACACCGCGGTGTGGCTGCGGACATGACCGCGCATCAATCCCTCAACCGATATCCGCATCTACAAGGAGTGACCATGAAAACCTCTCGTGCAGCGGCGGCCGTCGCCGCGGCGGCCCTCACCGCGGTGGGCCTGGGCGCATGCTCGGACGACGAACCGGACGACGGCCGCACCCACATCACGGTGACCATCGACGCCGGACTCGAACAGGCCGCCATCGACGCCTTCCAGGCCCGCATCGACCAGTTCGAGGACGCCAACCCCGACATCGCCGTCGAGACCCAGGAGTACACCTGGACCGCCGGGACCTTCACCGCCCAGCTCGCCGGCGGCACCCTGCCCGACGTCTTCACCGTCCCGTTCACCGACGGGCGCGGCCTCATCGAGCGCGGCCAGATCGCCGACATCGGCGACCTCACCGCCGCCCTGCCCTACCGCGAGGACTACAACCCGAACATCGCGGCCGCCGGCGAAGACCCCGAAGGCGACATGTGGGCGATCCCGATCGCCGCCTACGGCCAAGGCCTGCACTACAACCGGACCCTCTTCGAGGCCGCCGGGCTCGACCCCGACGCCCCGCCGACCACCTGGGCTGAGATCCAGTCCGCCGCCGAGACCATCAGCGATGAGACCGGCGAGGCCGGATACGCCGTCATGACCAACGACAACACCGGCGGCTGGATCCTCACCACCGTCGTCAACGCCCTCGGCGGCCGCACCGAGGCCGACGGCGCCGCCACCATCGACACGCCGCAGATGCGCGAGGCGCTCGCCCAGCTCCAGGCCATGCGCTGGGACGACAACTCCATGGGCGACAACTTCCTGTACGACTGGGCCACCATCAACCAGGAGTTCGCCTCCGGCCGCATCGGCATGTACGTCTCCGGCGGCGGCAACTACGGCAACCTGTTCACCCAGAACGCCCTCAACCCCGACGACTACGGCCTGACCGTGCTGCCGCTCGCCGACGACCCGAACGCGGGCGTCCTCGGCGGCGGCACCCTCGCCGTCGTCAGCCCGAACGCCGAGACCGACGAGCAGGCCGCCGCCGTCAAGTGGATCGACTTCTACTACATGGAGAAGCTCACCGTCCAGGAGGCCGCCGTCGCCGACGCCGAGGTCAAGGCCGAGACCGACCAGCCCGTGGGCGCCCCCGAGCTCCCGGTCTTCGACAAGGCCACCTACGACGAGGTCCAGACCTGGATCGCCGAGTACGTGAACGTCCCCGTCGAGCAGATGGCCCCCTACACCGGCCAGGTGTTCGACCAGCCGCTCCTCAACGAGCCCGTCACCGCCACCCAGGAGGTCTACGGCGTCCTCGACACCGTCGTCCAGTCCATCCTGACCGAGGAGGGCGCCGACATCGACGCCCTGCTCGAAACCGCCCAGGCCGAAGCCCAGGCCGCGATCGACGCGGCCGCGTAGCGGAAGAACGACATGTCCTCGATCGACACCCGTCCCGCCGGTGTCACCGGCGACCGGGCCAGGCCGCGCACCGCGGCCCGGCCCGGTCGCCCGGGCCTCCTCGCCCGCGCCCGCGGCGGCCTCCCCACACTGGTGTTCCTGGCGCCCATGATCATCGTGTTCGGCGTCTTCTCCTGGCTGCCCATCGGACGCGCGGTCGTCATGAGCTTCCAGCGCACCAACCTCGTGTCCGACCCCGTCTGGGTCGGCCTCGCGAACTTCCAACAGGTCTTCGCCGACCCGCAACTGCTCACCGCCGTCCAGAACACCGCCTACTTCGCGGTCCTCGCCCTGCTCTTCGGCTACCCGATCCCGCTCGTCGCCGCGATCCTCATGAGCGAGGTCCGCAAGATGCGCGGCCTCTTCAGCGCCCTCGCCTACCTGCCCGTGGTCGTGCCCCCCGTCGTCGCCGTCCTGCTGTGGAAGCTCTTCTACGACGCAGGCGAGGACGGCGTCTTCAACACCATCCTCGGCTGGGTCGGCATCGGCCCCGTCGCCTGGCTCCAAGACGCCGACATCGTCATGCCCTCACTGGTCCTGGAGGCCACCTGGGCCGCCGCCGGCGGCACCGTCATCATCTACCTCGCCGCCCTCACCGGCGTCGACCCCAGCCTCTACGAGGCCGCCGAGATCGACGGCGCGGGCGTGTGGCACAAGCTCTGGCACATCACACTCCCGCAACTGCGCGGCATCCTCCTCATCACCTTCATCCTCCAGATCATCGGCACCGCACAGGTCTTCCTGGAGCCGTTCCTGTTCACCGACGGCGGCCCCGCCAACAAGACCCTGACGCTCCTGCTCCTGATCTACCGCTACGCGTTCACCAACTCGCTCGGCGGCGACTACGGCGCGGCCGCGGCCCTGAGCCTCTTGCTCGCCCTCGTCCTCACGGCCTTCTCGGTGCTGTACTTCCGCCTCACCCGATCCTGGAGCAGCTCATGAGCAAGGGCACCGACCGGGGGCTCATCGCCCCCACCGACTGGAAGCGCCCCAGCGTCAAATGGACGACCCGGATCGCGCACCTCGCGCTCCTGGCCTGCCTCGCCGTCGCCGGACTCGGCCCCATGCTGTGGCTCCTCAAAGCCGCCGTCACGCCCACCCAGGACACACTGCGCCAACCGATGGCACTGTGGCCCAACGGCTTCGACTTCGCCAACCTCGTCGAGGCCTGGACCCGCGTCGAGCTCGACAAGTACTTCTTCAACACCCTCGCCCTCGCCGCCGGGTCCTGGGCCGTGCAGCTCGTCGTCGCCACCACCGGCGGCTTCGCCCTCGCCGTCCTGCGCCCCAAGATCGGCAAGGCCATTTCCGGCGCGGTCCTGGCGACCCTGTTCGTGCCCAGCGTGGTCCTCCTCGTCCCGCTCTACCTCACCGTCCTCGACCCGCCCCTGCTCGGCACCTCGCTGCTCAACACCTTCTGGGCCGTATGGCTGCCCGCCGGGGCCAGCGCCTTCAACGTGCTGCTCATGCAGCGGTTCTTCGCGAACCTGCCCCGCGAGATCTTCGAGGCCGCGCGGGTCGACGGGGCCGGGCCCTACCGGCTGTTCTGGTCGATCGTGCTGCCCATGTCGCGCCCGATCATCGGCGTGGTCTCGGTGTTCGCCGTCATCGCCTCCTGGAAGGACTTCCTCTGGCCGATGCTCGTGCTGCCCGACCCGAACCTCCAGCCGCTCTCGGTGCGCCTGCCGATCCTCCAGCAGTTCGTGGAGCTCGACGTGTTCCTTGCGGCGCTGGCGATCTCCTCGCTCATCCCGATCGCGCTGTTCCTGGTGTTCCAGCGGATGTTCCTCAGCGGCGCGAGCCTCGGGGGAGCGGTCAAGGGCTGACCGCCGACGTCCGGAGCGGCGGGGCCGGGGGACCGCACCCCCCTCGGCCCCGCCGCTCCGGCTTGTCCTATTGACAGTGATCTATCCCTAATGATAAAAAGATAGGAATATTTAGAGAGAGCGCTCTCTCGGAACCCCCATCGTTCCGGGCCGACCCGCTCCCTCGCCCACGGAACGAGAGGACGAATCCGTGAGACCACCCCGCTTTCCCGTCATCGCCCGCCGCACCAGGACCCGCCTCCTCGCGCTCGCCTGCGCCGCCGTCGCGGCCGCGACGGCCGGCACGATCGCCGTCACCAACGCCGGGGCCCAGGAGGCCGACCCCGCCGACGTCCAGGCCCAAGCGCTGACCTGGAGCGACGAGTTCAACGCCGCCTCCGGCACCGCACCCGACTCCTCCAAGTGGCGCTACGACATCGGCGGCGGCGGTTGGGGCAACAACGAGCACCAGTACTACACGAACAGCACCTCCAACGCCGCGCACGACGGCAACGGCAACATGGTCATCACCGCCCGCCGGGAGAACCCTTCGGGCTACCAGTGCTGGTACGGCGCCTGCCAGTACACCTCGGCGCGGCTGCTCACCTCGCAGACGTTCACCCAGGCGTACGGGCGCTTCGAGGCCCGCATCCAGATCCCGCGCGGCCAGGGCATCTGGCCCGCGTTCTGGATGCTCGGCGACGACATCGGCTCCGTGGGCTGGCCGCAGAGCGGCGAGATCGACATCATGGAGAACGTCGGCTTCGAGCCCAACACCGTCCACGGCACGCTCCACGGCCCCGGCTACTCCGGCGGCGCGGGCGTGGGCGGCGCCTACACGATCGGGGAGCCGTTCGCGAACGGCTTCCACACCTTCGCGGTCGACTGGTCGCCGACCTCCATCACCTGGTCGGTCGACGGCGTCAACTACCAGACGAAGAACACCGGGAGCATCGGCGGCAACGAGTGGGTGTTCGACCACCCGTTCTTCATGATCCTGAACGTCGCGGTGGGCGGCAACTGGCCCGGCTACCCCGACGGCTCCACGCAGTTCCCGCAGCAGATGAAGATCGACTACGTGCGCGTCTACTCCGGTGCGACGAGTTCGGGCGGCGCGATCTCGGGCCTGGCCGGCAAGTGCCTCGACGTCGAGGGCTCCGGCACCGCCGACGGCACGCCCGTGCAGCTCTACACCTGCAACGGCACCAACGCCCAGAAATGGACCGCACCCGGCGACGGGACGCTCCGAGCCCTCGGCAAATGCCTCGACGTGGCGAACGGCTCCACCGCCGACGGCACTCCGGTCCGATTGTGGACCTGCAACGGCTCCGGCGCCCAGCAGTGGGCCTTCTCCGGCGCGAACGACATCGTGAACCCGCAGGCCGACAAGTGCTTGGACGTGCCCTGGGCCAACTCGGCCGACGGCACGAACCTCCAGATCGCCACCTGTAGCGGCAACCCCGCGCAGAAGTGGTACCGGTGAGGCCGGGATGAGGAGGGGGCGTGCGCGGCACCGGCCGCGCACGCCCCGGTTCCCCTGACGGGCCCGTTCCCGGCGGACCCCGGGGCCGAACGGCGCGACAACCGTATTTCGTTACCTCCCGCCGCGGCCGCACGGTCAGCGCCAGCGGATCGCGCGCTTCACGGCGGGGACGCCGCCGCACACCTCCGCGTCGCCCGCCGCCGCGACCGCGTTGACGACGAGGAAGGCGTGGGCCAGCATCGCGAGGGTCACGTGCCGGTACCACCCCTCCCACCTGCGGACCTGGTAGTGGTCGAGCCCGCACTCGGCGTTCGCGGCACGGAGGCACGCCGCCATGGCCCGGCGCGCGTCGGCGGTGCGCACGATCTCCTCGCGCTGCACGGAGTCCGCGTGGAAGCACAGGTAGTAGACGAGTTCGCCGGTGCGCTGGGGCGAGCGCCGCACCAGCAGCGTGCGGACGAACCCGGGAGGGAGACCGGAGTCGGCCGGGAGGGTCGCCCAGGCCCAGTCGTACTCGCGCGCACCGCAGGCGCCCGGACGGGTCGCCATCCGGTGCCAGGCCGAGTCCGGCGCGCGGCTCGCCAGGACGTCGACCCGACCGTCCTCCTCCAGCTCCTGAAGCATCTGCGTGAGGGGCACCTCGACGACGTACGGCAGGCGTCGGGCCGACAGGAACGTCAGGAAGGCGCTGTCGCGCCCGTAGGTCGCGTCGGCGGCCACCCATCCGGCCTCGACGCCGGCCGAGACGGCGCGCGCGATCATCGCCTCCGCCAGCCGCGGTTTCGCCAGCGCCCCTTCGGCGGCGCGGGCGGGAGGGACTCCCGCGGCCTCGCAGCGGACGGGGTCGTCGGTCCAGGAGGCCGGCAGGTGGAGCTCCCGGTCGATCAGTGCGGCACCGCGCTCGCCGACGTAGGCGAGGAACACGCCCACCTGGCAGTTCTCGACCCGGTCGGCGGTGCGCGAGTACTGGCGCTGCACGCCGACCGAGGCGGGGCCCCGCTTGACGAAGCCGGCCTCGTCGATCACCAGCGCCCCTGCGGGATCGGCCAGGTGCGCGGCGGCGTAGGCGCGCAACGCGTCGCGCAGGAGGTCGGCCGACCAGACCGCCCGGCTCAGGAAGTGCTGCACCCCAACGGGGGTCGAGTCGCCGGCGGCCTGGGCGAGCTGCCAGCCGCTCTTGCGCTCCACCGGGGCCAGCAGGCTCACCAGATACGACCTGGCGCGTCGGCGCAGTTCGACCCTTCCGAACAATTCTCCAACCGTAGAGAAAACCTCGTCCAACCGTGAACGCCATTCCGTGATCTCTTGGGGCGCAACATCTTTGACCATCAATTGCAATGATAGGAAGTCACGAAACACGATTGTCGACCCAGTTCCGAACGGGAATCGCGGAGTGGGAGCGGCGACGGCGGCGGCGCGGTGATCCTGATTGCAGGCGATCGAACCACCTGTTCGATCCATTGCCGAAAAGGACAAGCACAATGCCCACTTACCGCATCCATTTGCGGCGACCCACAACGGAGTCGCCCTACTACGACTGGTCGGAGACCGTGGTCGCGAAGAGCGAGCAGGTCGCACTCGGCCGGGCCTACCAGAGCTGGGTGGAGGACGTGTCGTACCACGTGCCGCCGCTGTCGCTGTGCCACTACACGATCAAGGACGTCTACCAGAGCTCGGTCCTCGGCCTCGGCGCCGTGACCAACGCCCAGCAGGCGTTCGCGGACGAGCTCGAGGGCAAGCTCCAGGAGTTCCTCGGGAAGAAGCTCGACGGCAAGTTCGCGACCGTGTCCTACCCGGCCGGCTTCAACTACGGGATCACCTACGGCCCCGACGTGTTCTACAACCCGGCGACGCTGGGCGACCTCGACACGCTGCTCACGCCGTCCAGCGGCGGACAGCTCTCGCTCGGCGGCGGCCGCTTCTCGTCGCTCTACCGCCAGGTCCTCGGGGCGACCGTCTTCGGTTTCTCCAAGTCCGACCTCAACACCATGCAGTCCCAGGACTCCGCCGCGTCGGCGCAGATCGCGTCGATCCTGCGCGAGTTCGAGCAGGCCCACGGCACCTACTCCAACCCGCTGCCGTTCGGCGGCAAGCTCCAGGACGTCTTCAACCAACTGCTGGCGCTGTACGGATCGCTCGACAAACTGCCCAAATCGCTTACCGCGCTCTACAACGCGATCGCCGCCTACCAGAAGATGGCGGACGACAGCATCAAACTGCACAGCCGGTACTACGAGGCCACCGCCCTGCTGGAAGCGGCCAGGGTCGCCATCCTGAAGCCGACCAAGGCGAACGGCGGCGAGCAGATCGGCGCCGACTCCTATTTCGTCGGCTACACGCCCGACAAGCTGCCCACCGCGAACCAGCTCATCGGCGGCCTGAAGACCGACTCGAACGCCGTGTCGCTCAACATGCGCCTGTCGAACTTCTCCTCGACCTCGACCGACCTGAGCCTGTCGGGGAAGGCGGGGTTCTCGATCCCGATCATGGACGTCGCGTCCTTCAACTTCGGCGGATCGGCGTCCTACGACCTGTCGACCTACACGTCGAGCTCGTCCGACATCGAGATCGACCTCTCCTACAAGGGCGTCACGATCCTCAGCGCGGCACCGTCGGTGCTGTCGGACGACGGCACGACCGGTTGGTACGACGAGCAGCTGCTCGACGAGGTCGTGGCGAAGACCGGGAAGGACGCGACCGGCTACCAGCTCCAGGGCAGCGAGTTCAATGTGGACGAGCTGTTCGGCAAGGGGAAGGCCCTGTCGCGCCTGAAGACCTTCGTCATCTCGCAGCAGCCGCAGATGTCCATGACCTTCAGGGGGAGCAACGCCAGCAAGGTCACCAGCGACATGAAGGTCGGTGCGAAGGCGTCGATCGACCTGTTCGGGCTGTTCCGCGTCGGTTCGGCCTCGGCCTCCTACGGTGTGGACAAGGTGGACACGAGTTCGAGCGACGGCTCGGTCACCGTCACCTTCGGCCCGCCCGAGCCGAGCGGCACGACCCCGCTCGAACAGCAGCTGGCCTACGTGATGGGCGGTGTCCCGTCCTATCCGGCGAGCGACGCCTGACACCGTCGCGGGAGCCGCTGGCCGCACTCCCGCGACGAGGGCGGGGCCGACCTTCCAGGCGGCCCCGCTCCACCGGCAGGCCCGGCGCGTCCCCCGTAGACGCCGCCGACAGCCCGCGGCACCTGCCGCGGCAGGGGACCGGCGCCCGAAGCGCCGCAACCCGACACGCACTTTCCGTCCAACTCCGGCATGTCGTCGCCGGACATGGATCGACTGCAAGAAGGGAGTCGACCGATGAACATCTTCACTTGGAACATGCAGGGCTCGAAGGCTTCGACCGAGCTCGCGTGGAACACCGGCGTCGCGCCGCTCATGAGGGACCAGGCGGAAGCCGTCTGCTGCCTCCAGGAGTGCGGGGCCGTCCCGGAGTCCGCGACCGCGGTCCATTCGCCGGACCCGAACGTCCGGCTTTACAACTGGGGCGGAACGCACTCGCGGCCGGGCTACTGGATCGCCTGGTACCAGTCCGATCCGCACGGCAACCGCTGCAACCTCGCCGTCGTCTCGTCCACTAAGGTCCAGCCGCAGGGCGTCAGGGTCGTCAAGGCGGCGGGCGCGCACCAGTGGCGTCCCGCGCTCGGCGTCGACTTCGGCGGCATCGAGGTCTTCAGCATCCACGCCATCAGCCCCGGCGGGCCCGACGCGCGCGGCCTGCTGGAGGCGGTGTCCGGGGCGGTGCCGAGCGGCAAGCCGTGGGTGGCGGCCGGGGACTTCAACCGCGAACCGGGCATCACCGGCTTCCACTGCCACGCGCCCAAGCGCCCGACGTTCAACGCCAACAACGCGACTCCGGACCGGAAGCTCGACTGGTGCGCGACCTCCGCGGCGTACCCGGAGCTGGAAGGGGAGGTGATAACGGGTCTCCAGCGTTCCGACCACTACCCGGTGCTGTACGCGGGCATCAGCACTGCTGAGCAGTAGTCCGCGCGATGCGCTCAGGGGCCGGCGTTCGCCGGCCCCTGAGCCCTGTTTCCGTAACGCCCGAGGTCCACCCTCTAGCGGGCGGTTCACGAGCGCGGGTACGCCCCGTCCAGGGCGAGGTTGAGCTCGACCACGTTCACGGCCGGCTCGCCCATGAAGCCGAGGAACCTGCCGGTGGTGGCGTCGTCCACGAGCGCGCGGACTGCGGACTCGTCGGCGCCGCGCTCGGCGGCGATCCTCGGGATCTGGAGGGCCGCGTACTCGGGGGAGATGTGCGGGTCCAGGCCAGAACCGGAGGCCGTCACCGCGTCGGCTGGGACCTCGGGTTCGGCCGGGGCGTCGCCTTCGATCGGCGTGATGATCGCCTTCGCGTAGTCCGCGCCGTATTCGGCGCATTCGACCTGCACACCTTCGTATTCGGGGAGGAACGGGCTCGCGTCGCAGGGCTCGTTGAGGCTCACGACGCGGGTCACCTCGCCCGTGGTGCCCTCGGAGTAGAAGACCCCGAGGACCGCGCCCACGCCAGTGTCGGTGCAGTACGGCCGCGAGCCGTCCACGCCCTCGCGCTCGCCGATCGCGTAGGACCGCTCGCAGACCTGCGTGAGCAGGCTCTTGGAGGCGTTCTCGTCGCCGTCCCAGCCGAGCGCGGGGTCCGGCAGGGCGTCCACGACGTTCTCCGGGCCCAGGTTCGAGGCGCCCGAGACGAGCGGGTCGTAGTCGCCGTCCTCGCCCGCCGCCATCGAAGGGCGCGACTGGAAGTAGGCGAGCACCGCTTCGCCGTCGGCGTCCGTATAGGACTGTCCGATGAGCGAGGAGCCGACAACGTTCCCGTCCTCGTCGTACAGGAGTGAACCTTCGGCTTTGGCGTCGAGGCCCGGGATCTGGGCGACCGCGAGGACCGCCAGCGGGTACAGGACGCCGGTGATGACGGTGAGGACCAGCACCGCCCGCAGTGCGGCGAGATGCGTTGCGATCCAGCGAGGTAGACGTGCCATCTATGCCATCCCGGGAATGAGAGAGACCACCAGGTCGATGAGCTTGATGCCGATGAACGGCGTGACGATGCCGCCCAGCCCGTACACCAGCAGGTTCCGCCGCAGGAGCGAGGAGGCCGGGCCGGGCCGGTACGCGACGCCCTTGAGCGCCAGCGGGACCAGGGCGACGATGACGATCGCGTTGAACACGACGGCCGAGACGATCGCCGACTCCGGGCTCGCCAGGCGCATGATGTTGAGCGCGTCCAGGCCCGGGTAGATCACGGCGAAGATCGCCGGGATGATCGCGAAGTACTTGGCGATGTCGTTGGCGATGGAGAACGTGGTAAGCGCCCCGCGGGTCATGAGGAGCTGCTTGCCGATCCCCACGATCTCGATGAGCTTGGTCGGGTCCGAGTCGAGGTCGATCATGTTCCCGGCCTCCTTGGCCGCGGACGTCCCGGTGTTCATCGCGACGCCGACGTCGGCCGCGGCGAGCGCCGGGGCGTCGTTGGTGCCGTCGCCGGTCATCGCGACCATGCGCCCGGCCTCCTGCTCGCGCTTGATGAGCGCCATCTTGTCCTCGGGCTTGGCCTCGGCGAGGAAGTCGTCCACGCCCGCCTCGGCCGCGATCGCCTTGGCGGTGCGCGGGTTGTCGCCGGTGACCATCACCGTGCGGATGCCCATGGAGCGCAGCAGGGCGAAACGCTCGGCCATGCCCTCCTTGACGACGTCCTTGAGGTACACGACGCCCAGGACCCGGGCCGGCTCGCCCTCCTGGTGCTCCGCGACGACCAGCGGCGTGCCGCCCTCGCGCGAGACCTGGTCGACCAGGTCGTCCACGCGCGGGTTCGGGTCGCCGCCGTTGGCGCGGACCCAGGCGATCACGGAGGCCGCCGCGCCCTTGCGGACGCGGTGCACCGAGCCGTGCTCCTCGATGTCCACACCGGACATGCGGGTCTGCGCCGTGAACTCGACCCAGGTCGCCCCGGCGAGCTCGCCCTTCGGCCGCTCGCGCAGACCGTACGCCTCCTTGGCGTACACCACGACCGAGCGGCCCTCGGGCGTCTCGTCGGCGAGGCTGGAGAGCTGCGCGGCGTCGGCCAGCGCGCGGGCGCCGATCCCGGGGACGGCCAGGAACGAGGAGGCCCGGCGGTTGCCGTAGGTGACGGTGCCGGTCTTGTCGAGCAGCAGCGTGTCGACGTCCCCGGCGGCCTCGACGGCCCTGCCGGACATGGCGAGCACGTTCCGTTGCACGAGCCGGTCCATCCCGGCGATGCCGATGGCGCTCAGGAGCGCCCCGATCGTGGTCGGGATGAGGCACACCAGGAGCGAGACGAGCACGATCCCGGTGACGCCGTTGCCGTCCAGTACCGCGGTGTCAGGTGCGGCGGCCATGTGGTCCTTGGAGAAGATCGCGGCGGGCTGCATGGTGACCACGGCCAGGACGAAGATGATCGTCATCGCCGCGAGCAGGATGTTCAGCGCGATCTCGTTGGGGGTCTTGCGCCGCTCGGAGCCTTCGACAAGGGCGATCATGCGGTCCAGGAAGGACTTCCCGGGCTCGGCGGTGATGCGCACGACGATCCAGTCGGAGAGGACCCGCGTGCCGCCCATGACCGCGCAGCGGTCGCCGCCGGACTCGCGGATGACCGGCGCGGACTCGCCGGTGATCGCCGACTCGTCCACGCTGGCGATGCCGGTGACGACGTCGCCGTCCCCGGGGATCGTCTGCCCGGCCTCGACCAGGACGAGGTCGCCGCGGCGCAGGTCGGGCGCCGGGACCTCGACGGTGGCGACCCTGGGGGAGTCGATGTCGGGGTCCTGGTCGGCGAGCCGGCGGGCGAGGGTGTCGGTCTTGGCCTTGCGCAGCGAGTCGGCTTGGGCCTTGCCGCGGTCCTCGGCGATCGCCTCGGCGGCGTTGGCGAAGAGCACGGTGAGCCACAGCCACACCGTGATCGTCCAGGCGAACAGGCTCGGGTCGGCGAGGGCGAGCGCGGTGGTGAAGACCGCACCGAGCTCGACGATGAACATGACCGGGTTGCGCCACATCAGGCGCGGGTCGAGTTTGCGCAGCGCGGCGGGGGCGGACTTCGCCCACTGCTTCGGATCGAGGAGGCCGTTGCCGGCCTTCGGAGCCACAGTAGCCATTGAGGACATTGCGGGCGTCTCCTATTGCAGCCCGTCGGCCAGCGGGCCGAGGGCGAGGACGGGAAGGAAGGTCAGGGCGACGAGCACGATCGTCACGCCCACGACCATGCCGACGAACAGCGGCTTGTGGGTGGGGAAGGTCCCCGCGGTCGCCGGGACGGGCCGCTGCTTCGCGAGCGAGCCCGCGAGGGCGAGCACCAGGACGATCGGCAGGAGCCGCCCGAACAGCATGCACAGGCCGAGCACGGTGTTGAACCACGGCGTGTTCGCCCCGAACCCGGCGAAGGCCGAGCCGTTGTTGTTCGACGCGGAGGCGAAGGCGTACACCATCTCCGAGAGCCCGTGCGGGCCCGAGTCCTGCATGGACTCCAGGTTCGCGGGGACGGCGAGGGACGCGGCGAGGCCGATGAGCAGCAGCGCGGGCGTCACGAGGAAGTACAGGCTCGCGAGCTTGATCTCGCGGGCGCCGATCTTCTTCCTGAGGTACTCGGGGGTGCGCCCGACCATGAGTCCCGCGATGAACACGGTGATGACCGCAAGGACCAGCAGCCCGTAGAGCCCTGCGCCGACGCCGCCGGGCGCGACCTCGCCGAGCATCATGTTGAGCATGAGGACCCCGCCGCCGAACGACGTGAACGAGTCGTGGAAGGAGTTCACCGAGCCGGTGGACGTCAAGGTGGTCGCGGCGGCGAACACGCCGGAGTCGGCGACGCCGAAGCGGACCTCCTTGCCCTCCATCGCGGCGGCGACGGCCTGCGGGACCGTGCCGTTCGCGAACGACTCGAACCCGACGACCAGGCCGGTCGAGACGATCGCGATGACGCCCATGACGGCCGCGATCGCGTACCCCTGCCGGTCGTCCCCGGCCATGCGGCCGAAGACGCGCGGCATCGAGAACGGGATGCACAGGATGAGGTAGACGAGGATGAAGTTCGTCCAGCTCGTGGGGTTCTCGAACGGGTGGGAGGCGTTGGCGTTGAACGGCCCGCCGCCGTTGGTGCCGAGGTTCTTGATCGCCTCCTGGGTCGCGATGAGCCCGCCGGTGAGGGTCTGGTCCCCGCCGGTCGCGGTCTGCGCGGTCGTGAAGTCCGCGAGGTTCTGCACGACGCCTCCGGCGACGAGCGCGACCGCGGCGACCGAGGCGATCGGCAGCAGCACCCACAGGGTGACGCGCGTCAGGTCGACCCAGAAGTTCCCGAGCTTGTCGGTTGCCTTGCGGGCGAAGCCGCGCACCAGCGCGACGGCGACGGCGATGCCGACCGCGGCCGACACGAAGTTCTGCACCGACAGCCCGGCGGCCTGCACGACGATGCCCATAGTGGACTCGCCGGAGTAGGCCTGCCAGTTCGTGTTGGTCGTGAAGCTGACCGCGGTGTTCCACGCCAGTCCCGGTTCGACGCCGCCGAAGCCGTTGCCCAGCGGCAGCGAGCCCTGGAGGCGCTGGAGGAGGTACAGGAGCACGAGGCTGAGCGCGGAGAAGGCGAGCACGCTGCGCGCGTACCCGGTCCAGCGCTGCTCGGCGTCGGGGCGGACGCCCATCGCCTTGTAGAGGCCGCGTTCGACCCGGTTGTGGCGCTCGCGGGTGACGACCCGGAAGATGTGGTCGCCGAGCGGACGGTAGGTCGCGGCGAGGGCGGCGATCATCGCGGCGATGAACACGACGCCCGCGGTGGTCTCGCTCATCAGAAGCGCTCCGGTTTCAGCAGGGCGACGACGAGGTAGACGCCGACGAGGACGGCGAGGACGAGGCCGATGGCGTTGACGGCGCTCACAGCTTCTCCACCGCCTTGACGACCAGGGCGAGGACGACGAAGCAGACCGCCGTCAGGGCCAGGTAGGCGAGATCGGGCATGGCTTCCTTCCACTCGTTCGAGGGGGCGCGGCCGGTGCCGCGCCGCCGGGTCGGGGCCCGGCGGATTCGAGTGAACGCCCGCCTCAGGCCTTCCGACAGGGGGCTTTACGGGTTCCATACGCAGGCGCGGGTCTTCTTGACGCGGCGTTGACTTGGTGTGGCACCGGTTGGGAAGGCACTGCCGGGCCGACTTCCATGACGACCATCACAGCCGCGGCACGACCGCGACTGACCAGCGGCGACGCCTTCGGCGGTCCGGACGCTCTCCGGTCACTTCAGGTACTCCCGCCACACCCTGCACTGTGATGCACATGCGACCCACTGTAATGGGAGCGCTGCCCCAAGAAACGGACATCGGCTGCTAGCCTGTGTCGAGCCGCCGACCCGGCAGCGGTCGCCTCCTCGAAGGACACCCCATGCCCGAACCCGCTCCGCAGTTCCCGATCACCTTGCAGCGCTTCCAATGCCGCTCGGCCGATCCGTTCGAGTCCTTCATGCGCCTGCGCGAGTCCGAAGGCGAGCAGCAGGTGTACCTGCTCGAATCGCTCTCGGGCCCCGACGCCGACAAGACCCGCGCCCTCATCGGCATCGGCCCCGTCCTCGACCTCGTCGTCCGCGACGGCCGCATCGAGGTCGACGGCCACGAGCGTTGGCGCGACTGGGCCGCCGCCCGCCTCGACGGCTTCGACCGCGTCACCGCCGAGCCCGGCGGCTGGCGCCTCGCGGCCCGCTCGGACCTGTGGGACGCCATGCGCCACATGGAGTCCGGCTTCGACCTCCACGGCGAGCCCCTGGACGACCGCCGCTTCGGCTTCGGGTTCACCACGCTCCTCGCCTACGACGCCGTGTCCTACATCGAGCACCTGCCGCGCATCATCGAACCGGTCGACCGCGTCCCCGACGCCGTCTTCCGCGTCTACCGCTCCGTGGTGGAGATCGACCTCGTCGCCGGCGCCGCCGAACTCACCGTCGCCGAGTACAAGGACGGCCCCGGCGCGGACGACGTCCACCGCGCCGTGACCGCCGCGCTCGACGCCCCCGCGACCTCGCCCGCCGTCCCGCAGCCGCCCCTGGGCGGCACCGAGCCCGAGCTCACCATCGACCCCGACACCTACGGCGAGCGCGTCGAGCGCGCCCTCGCGCACATCCGCGCCGGCGACATCTACCAGGTGCAGCTCGGCCACGAGGTCCGCATGCCCGGCAAGCGGGCCGACCTCGACGTCTACCTGCGCATGCGGGCCAACAACCCCTCGCCGTACATGGCGTACATCCCCTTCGAGGACCTCACCGTCCTCTCCGCCAGCCCCGAACTGCACGTGCGCATCGACGCCGGGCACCTCACCATGCGCCCGATCGCCGGGACCGTGCGCCGGGGCGCGAACGCCGCCGAGGACGCCGAGCGCGCCGGCTGGCTCAAGGGCGACGAGAAGGAGGTCGCCGAGCACATCATGCTCGTCGACCTGTGCCGCAACGACCTCGGCCGCGTCGCCGTCCCCGGCACGGTCGCCGTGGACGAGCTCATGTGCGTCGAGACCTACTCGCACGTGCTGCACCTGGTCTCCACCGTGACCGCCGGGCTCGCCGAGGGCCTCGACGCCTACGACGTCATCGCCGCGACCTTCCCGGCGGGCACCATGACCGGCGCGCCCAAGCTGCGCGCCATGGAGATCATCGAGGCCACCGAGACCAGCCGCCGCGGCATGTACGCCGGAGCGTTCGGCGTCATCGGCTTCGGCGGCTTCACCAACCTCGCCCTGAGCATCCGCACCGTGGTCGCCGTCGGCGACACCTACACCGCCCGCGCCTCCGCGGGCGTCGTCGCCGACTCCTCGCCCGCGGGCGAATGGCGCGAGACCCTCGCCAAACTCGGCTCCTCGGTCCACGCGGTGGCCGGGGACGCCCTCAACGCCGACTCCCGGGAGGACCGATGAAAGCTCTGCTGGTCGACGCCTACGACAGCTTCGCGCACATCATCTACCAGTACCTGCGGGTGCTCGGCGTGGACACCGACGTCGTCCGCTCCGGCGACGTCGACCCCGCCGCCGCGCTCGCCCACGACGGCGACTTCGTGCTCCTGGGACCGGGGCCGGGCACCCCCGAGGACTCCGGCCACGTCGAGCTCGTCCGCGCCCTCGCCGGCGTCAAGCCCGTCCTCGGCGTCTGCCTGGGCCACCAGGCCATCGGCGTCGCCTTCGGCGCCGACGTGCGCCCCGCCAAGCACCTCATGCACGGCAAGACCTCCATTGTGGAGCACGACGGCCGCGGCGTCTTCACCGGCGCTCCGGTCCCCTTCCACGCCACCAGGTACCACTCGCTCATCGTCGTGGAGGACACCCTCCCGGCCGAGCTCGAAGTGACCGCCCGGTCGGCCGACGACGGGTACGTCATGGGCGTGCGCCACCGCGAACTGCCGATCGAGGGCGTCCAGTTCCACCCCGAGTCGATCCTCACCGAAGCCGGGATGGGCCTCTTCGCCGCGTTCGCCGCCGATGCGCGCGACCTGGCGGAGGCCCGCCGATGAGGCTGCTGGCGATCAACGGCTCCGAACGGGCCCGCGGCTCCACGTGGATGGCCGCGCAGCGCGCGCTCGCCCACGCGAGCGAGCGCGGCTGGGACACCGAAGGGGTCGACCTCGCCGAACGGCGCGTCGTGCGCTGCGAATGCGGTCGGTGCAACTCCCGCACCGACCCGTGCCCGGTGGACGACGACGTCGCCGACGTCGTCCGCTCCATGATCGCCGCCGACGCGGTCGTCTTCGCCGCGCCCGTCCACGGCTTCGGCCTCTCCTCGCTCATGCAGACCTTCATCGAGCGCGCCGGGGTCGGCCACCTCCGCTTCGAACGCCCGCTCACCAACACCATCGGCGCCGCCGTAGTCATCGGCCGCCGCTACGGCCACCTCGACGTCCACGCCCAACTCATGCACAACCTCCTCCTCAACCGCTTCATCGTGGTCGGCTCGGGCTTCCCCGTGACCATCCACTCCGGAGGCGAGGAGGGCATCCTCTCCGACACCGAGGGCCTCGACTCCCTGCGGCGCACCGTCGACCGCATCGTCGACATAGGCACGGCCCTCGCCGAGTCCGGGACCGTCCTGCCGCGCCCCCGGGACGCGGAGCGCCGCGTCGGCAGGACCGGCTGACCGTGACCGCACCCACCGCCGAGGCCGCGACGGGCACCGGCTTCCACCTGCTCGTCGCCTCCAAGTTCGCGTCCACCGTGGCCTATGCGACCTCCTGGGTCCTGCTGCCGCTCTTCGTGTACCAGTCCAGCGGCTCCGCGGTCGCCGCCGCTGCGGCCTCGGCCGCGAACGTGGTGCCCTTCCTGCTGTTCGGCATGTTCGCCGGGGCGGCCGTGGACCGCTCCTCGCCGGTGCGGGTCATGGCCTGGATGGAGGCCGCCAACGCCGCGGTCCTCCTCGGCGTCCCGCTCCTCGCGTTCTTCGACGCCGTCGGACCGGTCACGCTGTGCGCCATCGGGTTCGCCTCGGCCACCGCCTACGTGTGGTTCGACGTCGCCTCGGCCGCGACCGTGCCCGCGCTCGTGGGCCGCGAAGGACTCTTCCGCGCCAACAGCCTCCTGTGGATGACCACGACCGTCCTCACCGCGATCGCGGCCCCGGTCGGCTACTTCCTCGCCGACGCGCTGCGCCTGGGCCCCACCTTCGCCGTTCTCGCCGCCTGCTACGTCGCCTCCGGCATCCTCATCTCCCGCGTCCGCCTGCCGAAGACCGAGCCCGCCCCGCGCGAACTGGGCGCCGTGCGCGCCGGATGGAAGTTCATCGCGGCCCACGACCTGCTGCGCTCCTACACGCTGACGAACATCGGGGTCGGCGTCAGCGCGGGCGCCGTCTACGGGCTCATGGTCGTCTTCGCCGCCGAAGCGCTCGGCCTCGACGCCGAGGACTACCGCGTCGCCTGGATCATCGCCGCCTCCGGCGTCGGCGCGCTCATCGGCGCCGCGCTCGCCCCCCGCTTCAAAGGCCGCGCGCCGATCCCCATGGCCCGCTGGATGACCGGACTCGACCTCGTCCTGCTCCTCGCCTACGCCGCCGCCCCGCACTGGGTCCTCGCCGCCGCGGCACTCCTGTGCTGGAACGCCGTCCACACCTGCTTCCTCGTCGTCGGCATCTCGGTGCGCCAGACGGTCACCCCGCAGCGCCTCCAGGGCCGCGTGAACGCCGTGGGCCGCATGGTCGTCTGGGGTTCGGTGCCGCTCGGTACGCTGCTGTGCGGGTCGCTCACCGAGCTGATCGGCCCGCGCCCGGCCCTCGCGGTCCTCGCCGTGTTCGCGCTCGCCGGGCTCGCCGTCGCCCTGCGCACCCCGCGCACGCTCTCCTTGGAGGAACCCGCATGACCGCGCCGCTGCGAGTGCTCTTCGTCGCCTTCAGCCGCTCCAGCCTCGGCCACGTGGCCCGGATGCGCACCGCCGCGGCCCGCTTCGCCGGCGCCGGGCACGAAGTCGCCGTCGCCGTCCACGAAGAGGCCCGCCCCATCGTCGAGCGCGCCGGGCTGCGGTGGATCGGCATCGACGAGATCGGCCCCGCCCCCGCCTGGCGCGGCATGAGCGACGAGGCGGGCCTGCGCGCCTTCGCCCGCACCCGCCTCGCGAGTCCCGCCTACGTCGAGCGGAGCATGGACGACGAGCTCAATGCCATCGACGCCTTCGGCCCCGACGCGGTCGTCAGCGACATGCGCAACACCGCCTCGGTGGCCGCCTCCATGCGCGGCCTGCCCTCGTTCACCGTCCACAACCTCCGCCTGTTCCGCCACCCCATGCACGCCGTGCTCCCCGAGATCCTGGCGACGCTCGACGGCCTGCGCGTCCCGGACGTCCACGCCCGCAAGGTGCTCGGCGACGCGATGCTCGTCCCGGACCTGCCGCTCCTCGATCCGCTGACGGACGTCCCGCCCGCCACGGCCGCGCTTGTTGCCTCCCTCGCCGCCGAGATCCGCCACATCGGACCGCTGGCGCCCGAGGACCTGCGTGAACCCGACGGCGAACGCGCGCCGCTCCTCAACGTGACCCTCGGCGGCTCGGGCCTGGGGGAGGAGGACCTCGTGCGGATCGTCGCCGCCGCCTCCGGCCTCGGCGTCCCCGTCGCCGTCACCTTGGGCGGCAAGGACCCCGGCGGCCTCACCGGCCGCCTCCGCGCCGCAGGAGGGTCCGCAGTGGACGTCGCCGAGTTCCGCCACGACGCCGCCGACCTCATGGCCCGCTCCACCGCCGCCGTGGTCCACGGCGGCCACGCCTCGATGCTCGAAGGCCTCCTGACCGCCACCCCGCTCGTGTTCCTCCCGCATTCGGAGGAACAGCGCGGCAACGCCGCGAGAGTGGCGGCCCTGGGCCTCGGCGACGTGCTCGACGGCGCCGCCGACACGGTCGCGATCGAAGCGGCCCTCAAAGCGGCGCTCAGCGCCGACCCGGCCCCCCACCGCGCCTTCGCGACCCAGTTGCGCGCCACGGACGGCGCGGCGGCGATGATCGAACGCGTGACCGCCGGAGTCGCCGTGCACCGCTTGGCGGGAGCCCGAGATGCCGCCTGAGCGGAGGGGACTGCGGCAGTGCTGTGAGCACGGCGCAGCAGCGGGGACTCCGGCACCGGCCGTCGAGCGCCGCGGTCGCGCACTGCCTCGGATCGAGACGGGGCGCTACGACCCGTCGCGCCGGACGGCGACCGCAGTGGTCTCGCCACTGGAGCTCGCCGTCGAGGCGTTCTCCGACACGGACCGCGACTGCTCGCGGTCTCGGATCGCGACCGGACTCCCACCCGCCGGCATTCGGCGCTCCGGGCCTTTCGGGACCCGAAACCGCGCGAGAGCGCTGCCCGGTGAGGTCGGCGACCGCTCGCAGTCTGCGGCCACGCCGCTGCGCGGCTATTCGCGGGCGCGGCGCGGCGCTTCCGCCGGGGTGACCGCGCGGGCCGCCGCCTCAGGAGTGGCAGCGGAGGCCGCGACCGCAGCCACCACCGGCAATTCGCGGCATCCGGCGACCGCCGTTGAGGACTGGGACGCCACGCGGCGTCCGGCGGTGACCGCGCGGTTCCACGCTTCGCGTCGAACTGTCGCCCGCACGGCCTCGTGGCACCTGATCGCGGGCACGGCCGGTCTCGTCTCGGCGCCACCGACCGCGCTCCGCCCCGACCCGCTCGCCGACCGTTTCGCACTGCCCCGCAACCGAAGGAGCCTGCGGTGAACGCGCCCACCTTCTCGACCGCGATCATGACGCACCCGGCCCGTGCCGACCGGGCTCGGGAGCTCGCCGACTCGCTCGGCGACCTGCGTCCCGTGGTGGTCGTGGACGACTCGCCTCCCGGGCGAGGGAACCTCGCCAACGCCGCCCGCGCCTGGGGCGCCGCCGATCCGGGCAAGAGCCATCACGTGGTCCTCCAAGACGACGTGATCCCGTGCGACGGCTTCGCCGACCGCCTCGGCGACGCGCTCGCCGCGCGGCCCGAGGCCGCCGTGAGCCTGTTCTGCGAGTGGGGTTCGCGCACGGCGACGCTCGTGCGTGTCGCCGCCTGGAACGGCTGGTCCTGGGCCCGCGCCGTCGACATGTACACGCCCACGCAGGGCCTGGCGCTCCCTCGCGAGGCCGCGCTCGCCTTCGCCGCCGAGCACGAGGACGGCGACGGGCCCGACGACCTGCCGCTTGCGGCCTTCCTGCGCGGCAACGGCATCGACAACCTCGTCACCGTCCCCAACCTCGTCGACCACGCCGATCACCTGAGCCTGACCGGCAACGGCTTCCAAGGCCCGCGCCGCACCGCCTGCGCCGCACCGAAAGAGCCCGTCGACTTCGACACGCCCACCGCCGGGACCGGCCTCGCCCGGCTCCCGTACGCCTCCTGGATGCGCGTGCACGCCGAGTTCTTCGCGTGCGGGAGCGGCGCCGAGTACGCCTGGCTCGGCGAGTTCGCCGACACGCGACTGCCCGAGGGCCTGCGCAAACCCGACCTTACCGGCGCGTTCGCCGCCGACCTCGCCGCCGCCGACCTCGCCGCCGCCGACCCCGCGCTGGGCGCCGCCGTAGGCGAACTCGTGCTCTTCGAGTACTGGACCGTCCACTTCGCGCTCGGCCTCGCCGCGCCCGCACCCGTGCCCGAACCCGGCCCGCTCGCCGAGGCCGCCTTCGCGACCGCGTTCCCCGGCCTGTTCCGCCGGTACCTCCCCGAGTCCACCGTGGATGCCCTCGCGGTCCCCGCGGGCCGCTTCGCCGCCGCCGCGTACGCGAGAGGCGGCCGCACGGACCTCCCTCGCCCGCACCGGGACTGGTACGAGTGAGCGTTCCGGGCCCCGCGCCGCACCGCTGGCTCGGCCGCCGTGCCAACGCGCACGCCTACGCCGCCGACCCGGTCGGGTACACCGCCGACCTGTACCACCGCTTCGGCGGCGTCGCGGGCCTCGTGCGCGGCGACCGCAGGCAGGTCTTCGCCTTCGGGCCCGAGCTCAACCGGGCCGTGCTCACCGCCGGGGACACCTTCCACACCGTCCTCGAATACGCCGTCCCCGAACGCATCCGCAACGCCCGCCGCGGCATCGGCCTGCTCAACATGAACGGACCCGACCACCGCCGCGCCCGCCGCACCGCCACCCCCGCGTTCCGGCCCCAGAGCGTCGGCGCCCACGCCGAGACCGTCGCCGCCCTCGCCGCCGAAGAGGTCGCGACCTGGACCCCCGGCGAGCCGTTCGACCTGAGCGAGCGGATGCGGGAGCTGACGCTGCGCATCGCCTGCCGTTGCTTCTTCGGCGTCGACATCGCCGGGGAGGCCGCCGGGATCGGCCGCATGGTCCAGGACATGCTCGCCCTGCGCTACTTCGCCTCCTCCATCCGCTACTTCCCCTTCGACGTGCCCGGCGCGCCCTACCGGCGCCTGCTCACCGTGATCCGCCGCCTCGACGCCGCACTGGCGTCCATCGTGGAGACCCGCCGCGAGGGCGGCGCGGGCGCCGACCTCCTCCAGGCGCTCATGGCCGTCCGCGGCGAGGACGGCGAAGGGCTCGACGACGACGCGCTCATCGGCCAGCTCACCACCCTCATCGTCGCCGGGCACGAGACCTCCTCGAACACGCTCGTGTGGACGCTCCTGCTCCTGTCCCAGCACCCCGCCGAAACGGACGCCGTCCTCGAGGCCGTCAGCGAGAGCGACACGGACGCCGCGCTCGCCGCCGCCCCACTGGACCGCGTCCTCAAGGAGACCCTGCGGCTCCTTCCGCCCGGGCCCAACACCGCCCGGATCGCCGTCGCTCCCGCCGAACTCGGCGGCCACGAGATCCCCGCCTGGTGCCAGGTCGTGACCAGCAAGTTCGCGACGCACCGCGACGCCGCGGTCTTCCCCGAGCCGCTCCGCTTCCGCCCCGACCGCTGGGCCGGGGCCAAGCCGAGCCTGTACGAGTACCTGCCCTACGGCGCGGGCCCGCACGCCTGCATCGGCGCGGCCTTCGCCGACATGGAGATGAAGCTCGTGCTCGCCGCCGTCCTCGGCCGCTACCGGATCGCCCCCGTAATCGGCGCCACAGTGGACCGCAGCGTCGGACTCATGATGGCCCCCAAAGGTTCCGTGCCCGTCGTCGCCCTTCCCAGGGACGACTCGCAGCCCGCCCGCCCGATCGGCGGCGACCTCAACGAGATGGTCGACCTCGACGGCGCCGACAGATGGAGACTCGGATGGTGAACGCCCCCTCGGTGAGCCTCGTGATGGCCACCTGCGACAAGCGCGAGTACCTCGCCCTGACGCTCGAATCGCTCACCGTGCAGACCCACACCGCGTTCGAGGTGGTCCTGTGCGACGACGGCACCCGCGGCGGCGTGGCCGACCTCGCGGACGCCTTCGCCGACCGCCTCGACCTGCGCCTGGTCGTCCAGGAGAACCGCGGCCGCGCCGCCGCCCGCAACGCCGCCCTCGACCGCGCCGACGGCGACCTGGTCGTCTTCATCGACGACGACCGCATGGCCGCCCCCGGCTTCGTCGCCGCCCACGCCGCCGCTGCCGCCGAAGGCGCGGGCGTCATCGGCTGGAAGCGCCGCGCGCTCACCTGGTGGCGCCCGGGCCTGCTCCCGCTGGGGGAGCAGGACCTCCTGCGCCTGGTCGCCCGCGTCGGCGGACCCGAACGCCTCGCCGAACCGGTGCACCTGCTAGCGCCCGGCGACCTCGCCGCCGACCCCGAGGCGGCCCTCGAACGCGTCGGCCTCGGCGACGAGCCCGACAACTACCACGCGGTCGTCGACGCCTACGGCCACGGCCTGGACGGCTTCCGCTTCGCCTGGGCCCTCGCCACCACCGCGAACCTCGGCGTCCCCCGCGCCGCCCTCAAGGAGGTCGGCGGCTTCGACGAGTCGTACACCGGCTGGGGCCTGGAGGACACCGACCTGTCCTACCGCCTCCACCACGCGGGCCTGCGCTTCCGCGTCGACCCCGCCGCCGTCAACCACCACCAGGTCCACCCGCTCGCCCACCCCGACCCGCTCGTCGCCCAGCGGCTCATGCGCACCCAGCTCATGCGCAACCTCGACCGGTTCTGCGAGCGCCACCGCGCCCTCGACGCCTACCTCTTCCGCCGCCGCTGGGAGCACGCGATGACGCTCACCGAGGCCGACCGGCTCCTGGCCCTCGCCGAGACCGCCGACCCCCTCCTGGCCAGGGAACTCGACGCCCTCTACGCCGCCCGCTGACCACAGGGGACGACCGGGTCCGTTCACCCGATCCGATGACGGATCAGCCGAAACGCCCACAGAGGTGATCCCGCGGCCGTAGATTGCCCTCAACACCGGGGGCACCGAACGGCCCGGTCCGACCGAGGGCGGCCACCGCTCCACCGGCCGGCGCCGTCGCCCTGGGCGCGCGGCGCTCCCGGCGGACGGCCGGTCCACGTCCCTGCCATGCGACGGACCTGTCAACGGCGGCAAGGGCCCCGCTCCATCCGGGGCCCGCGCCGCCGACCGCCGGGAGGACCGCGGCCCCGACGAGAGGAGCCGCCATGCGGCGCACCGCCATGCTCGCCGCGGCCGCCGCGGCCCTCGCCTCCACCGGCCTCGCCGCCTGCGGCGCCGACTACGACGGCAACGGCTCCTCCAAGGCCCGCGCGGGCGTCACCGCCGTCCAGGAGGAGATCACCGGCGTCGACTGGGGCCCGTGCGACCTCGACGCCATGTTCGAGGACGCCGAACTCGACGCCGCCGCCGCGGCCTGGGCCGAAGCACTCGAATGCGGCGAGGTCCGCGTCCCCGTCGACTACGAGCGCACCGACGGCGACCAGGTCCGCATCGCCCTCGTCCGCCACCCGGCCACCGGCGAGCGCACCGGCTCCCTCCTCGTCAACCCCGGCGGTCCCGGCGGCTCCGGCATCGAACTCGCCCAGTACCCGTTCCTGCCCGACGCGGTCACCGCCGCCTTCGACGTCGTCGGCTTCGACCCCCGCGGCGTCGGCCGGAGCCGCAACCTCACCTGCGGCGACGACACCGACTTCGACGCCGCCGTCTCCGCCGTCGCCCTCGACGACCCCGACTCCCTGGCCGAGACCGAGACCGACGCCCTCCGCGACGGCGCCGCGACCTTCTCCGACGGCTGCGCCGACCAGGTCGACCCCGACTTCCTGGAACACCTCGGCACCCAGAACGTCGCGCGCGACATGGAGGTCCTCCGAAACGCGCTCGGCGACGAGAAGCTCACCTTCCTCGGCTACTCATACGGCACCTACATCGGACAGATGTACCTGTACCTCTACCCCGACCGCGTGCGCGCCATGGTCCTCGACGGCGTCATGCGCACCTCAGGCGACGTCCTCGACCTCGCCGAAGGCCAGGCCCAGGGCTTCGAGACCGCCTGGCGGGCCTTCCTCGACTACTGCCTGGGCCTCCCCGACTGCCCCTTCACCGGCGCCGACGCCGCCGACGCCGAACTGGAGTCGATGCTCACCACCGCCCTCGACGGCGTCAACGGCGACCTCACCGTGGGCCTGCTGACCGACATGGTCGCCCAGAGCCTCTACAGCGAGGCCAAATGGCCCCGCCTCGAAGCCGTGCTCGCCGCCTTCGGCGACGGCACCGTCCAGGAATTCCTCGACGCCCTCCAATCGCTCGCCGAAGACGAGGGCGCCTCCCGGCCCACCCGGCTCCCGCCCCCGCCGCTGCCCCGCCGCGACACCGACGCGAACTTCTACGGCGTCCAATGCGTCGACCGCGCCAACCCCTCCCGCTTCGGCTCCTATCAGGACTCCGCAGCTGACGGGTACGCCGACTCCGCGCTCTTCGGCGCCGGGATCTCCTGGAGCTACCTGCCGTGCGCCACCTGGGCCGCCTCCGACCCCGGCCCCGACTCGGTCGACGGCGACGGCGCACCCGAGGTCGTCCTCGTCGGCAACCTCGGCGACCCCGCCACGCCCTACCCCTGGGCCGAAGCCGTCGCCGACGCCCTGGACGCCGCGGTCCTGCTCACCTACCAAGGCAGCGGCCACACCGCTTACACGTTGGGGCACAAGTGCATCGACGATCCAGTCACCGCCTACCTCGTGGACCTCGACGTTCCCGAAGCCGGTCTGCGCTGCCCCCAGGAACTCGGCTGACCGCCGCCCCGGCGCCGACCTGACGCGGCTCACTCGCGGGTGCGTGTGCCGCTCGGTCACCGCCGCGGATCTGGCAAGATGGCCCCGTCCCGCCGGGCGCCGAGCGCAGGCGGAGTCGACTCCCGACCGTCGAAGTGACGAAAGAAGCGCACATGCACACTTCCCCCAGTCCGTCCCATGCCCGGACGGAGCCGGCCGCATGGTGAACATGACCTGGCTGGAGGCCATCGTGCTCGGGGTCGTCCAGGGCCTCACCGAGATGCTGCCGATCTCCTCCTCGGCGCACCTGCGACTCACCTCGGCGCTGTTCTTCGAGGAGGACGCGGGCGCCTCCTTCACCGCCGTCACGCAGCTGGGCACCGAGACCGCCGTCCTCCTCTACTTCTGGAAGGACATCGTCCGCATCCTCGTCGCCTGGTGGAAGGGCCTGTGGAACAAGGAGCTGCGCGGCGAGACGGACTACCGGCTCGGCTGGTACGTCATCATCGGCACCCTGCCCATCGTGTTCTTCGGACTGATCTTCAAGGACGCCATCCGCGAGAGCGCCCGCAACCTCTGGCTCGTCTCCTTCAGCCTCATCTTCTTCGGCCTCCTGCTCGCGCTGGCCGAACTGGTCGGCAAGAAGACCCGCACCTGGGACGACTTCCGCCTCAAGGACGGCCTCATCCTCGGCTTCGCGCAGGCCGGCGCGCTCATCCCCGGCGTCTCGCGCTCGGGCGGCACGATCACCGCGGGCCTGTTCATCGGCCTCGACCGCTCGGTGGCGGCCAGATACTCGTTCCTGCTGGCGATTCCAGCGGTGTTCGGCGCGGGCATCCTGAGCCTCGGCGACGTGTTCGACCCCGCCGCGGAGGGCTCGGTGCCCAGCGGCGCCCAGATGCTCGTCGCGACCGTGATCGCGTTCTTCGTGGGCCTGGCGGCCGTGCACTGGATGCTCAAATGGGTCGCCAAGCACAGCGTGTTCATCTTCGTCTGGTACCGCTGCATCCTCGGCGCCGTCGTCATCATCATGCTGGAGACGGGCTTCCTCAGCGCCACCTGAGTTCGCTCCCGTGAAAGGGCCGGTCGTTTCGACCGGCCCTTTCCGCTTCGGGGACTTGACGGCCCGTTGCATCCTGGGCCTCTCCAGACCAGTCCCGGGAGGACCGATGACCGCTTTGCTGCTGTGCGCCGACCCGCTCGCGCCCGCGCGCTCGCGGCGCGCCGACCCGCACTTCGCGCGCGAGGCCGAGGCCGCCGCCCTGACGGCCGTCATCGACCACGACGCGCTCGCTCGCGGCGACGTCGAGGAGGCCGTGCGGCGCGTCCCGCGCGACCTCGGCCCGGCCTGGTACCGCGGCTGGATGATCGGCTCGGACCGCTACGCCGACCTGGAGCGCGCCCTCGCCGACCGCGGCTGCCGCCTGCTGACCGACGCGGCGCGGTACCGCCGCGCCCACGAACTCCCCGGCTGGTACGAGGTCTTCCAGGGCCGCACCCCGGCGAGCGTGTGGACCGCCGAACCCTCCGACGACTGGCTTGCGGAAGCGGCGGCCCGCCTCGGCTCGGCGGGCGCGGTCGTCAAGGACTTCGTGAAGTCCCGCAAGCATGAATGGGCGACCGCCTGCCACGTGCCCGACCTCGGCGACCGGGCCGCCCTGCGGCGCGTGGTCGACGCCTTCCTGGACCTCCAAGGGGAGGACCTGTGCGGCGGGGTCGTGCTGCGCGCCTTCGAGGACTTCACCGGACCCGAGGCGCGGGTGTGGTGGCTCGACGGCGCGCCCGCCGCCGTCACCGCCCACCCCGACACCCCCGGCGAACGCGTCGAACCCGACCTGGCGGGTGTCGGCGAACGCGTCGCGGCCCTCGGCTGCCGCTTCGTGACCACCGACCTCGTCCGCCGTGCGGACGGCGCCTGGCGGGTCGTGGAGGTCGGCGACGGCCAGGTCAGCGACTTCCCCGAAGACACGGAGGTGCGGCCGTTGATCGAAGCGCTGAGCAATGCTTGACAATCTGACGAAATAAGCAAACAATGTCAGCATGACAGCTCGATCCGCCGCGACCCGCGAGACGATCGTGCGCGCCGCCGCACCCGTGTTCGGCCGCTACGGCTACCGCAAGACCACGATGGACCTCCTGGCCTCAGCCGCGGGCGTCTCCCGCCCCGCCGTCTACCAGTACTTCCCGAACAAGGCCGCCGTGCTCCGCGCCGTGGCCGACCTCATCGGCGACGAGGTGCACACCGCCGCCGAGACCGCCGCCGACGCCGCGACCGGCACCGCCGAGCGGCTCTACGCCGCCCTCGTCGCCAAGCTCGAATTCACCGCCGCCACCGTCGAAGCCGACCACCGCCGAGAACTCCTGAGCGAGGCCTCCCGCATCGCGGCCGACGCCGTGGCCGCCTCCGAGGCCCGGTACACCGCGCTCGTCTCGCGCATCCTCGCCGAAGCGCCCGACCTCGACCTCCTCGGCGACGCCGCCACCGCCGAGGACACCGCCGAACTCCTCACCGACTCCATGACCGGCATCGCCCGGTCCACCGCCACCGCCGACCAGATGCGCGCGCGCCTGCGCCTGCTCGTCGACCTCGCCGTGCGCGGCCTCTCCACCAGCGACAACGAACGGAGCACCCCATGATCCAGGCGATCGGCCTCGGCCTCCTCGCGGGCCTCATGATCGGCAACGGCCTGCCCCACTTCATCAAAGGCGTCACCGGCGAGCGGTACCCGACCGTCTTCGGTTCGGGCCCGCTCGTCAACCTCGCCGCCGGCTGGTCCGGCATCGGCCTCGGCGTCCTCGCGCTCGTCGCCGCCGACCTCCCGGACGCGCCGTTGGCCGGCGGTGCCGCCCTCGCGCTCGGCGTGCTCCTCATGGGTCTCTTCCACGCTCGCGGCCTCGCCTGGGGCCGAGACTGAAGGCCGGGTTCAGCTCGGACCGCGCCGGTGTCGCACCCCGGCGGTAGCGTCCAAGGCGGAAACCCGCGACGAACCGAGGAGCGCCATGCCCCACTCAGACGACCAAGCCGTGTTCGTGCTCGTCCACGGCGGCGGCAGCAGCTCATGGGACTGGCACCTCGTCGCCCCGCGGCTGCGCGAACGCGGCCACGAGGTGATCGCGGTCGACCTCCCCATCGAGGACGGCGCGAACGGCCTGCCCGAATTCGCCGACGCCGTCGCGGATGCCATCGGCGGCCGCGAACGCGTCGTGCTCGTCGCCCACTCCCTCGGCGGGTTCACCGCCCCGCTCGTGTGCGAGCGGACCGGCGTCGACCTCATGGTCCTGCTCACCGCCATGATCCCGGTCCCCGGAGAGTCCATGGGCGCCTGGTGGTCCGCCACCGGCCACGACGCCCTCGGCATCGACATCGGCTCCGAGGAGCGGATGATCGCGGCCTTCGTCCACGACCTCCCGGTGGAGGCGGCCCGGGAGGCACTGGCGCACGGCCGCGAGCAGGCGGGGGACCGGTGGGACGAGCCCACGCCGATGCGGGCCTGGCCGGACGTGCCGACGAGGTTCCTGCTGTGCCGCGACGACCGGTTCTTCCCGCCCGAGTTCATGCGCCCGGTCGTCAAGGAGCGCCTCGGGATCGAACCCGACGAGATCGACGGGAGCCACAGCGTCATGCTCAGCCGCCCTGACGAACTCGCCGACCGGCTCCACCGCTACTGGACCGAACGCGACCGATAGACGGCGTCGGCCGACGCCGTTCACGGTCGCCCGCGAACCGCGTCCGCGGTTCGCGGGCGACCGTGAACGGTCCGCCTGCAAAGAAAGCCCGGCGCTG
>NZ_STGX01000014.1:134357-170756 GCF_004912155.1 Glycomyces paridis
GGGCCCGGCGCGACGCTGGCCGTGAAGTGCGCGCGACTGCGTTTCCAAGCCGCTCGCGCCTGTGCCTTCAAGTCGCGCGCGCCTGCGTCTCTAAGCCGCTCGCGCCTGTGCCTCTAAGTCGCTCGCGACTCTGCCGCCGCGAGGGCCGCGATCGAGCCGAGGAGGACCAGCGAGCCCGCCGCGGTCGCGACCGTGAGCGGTTCGCCGAGGAACGCGACCGCCAAGAGCGCTGCGGTGACCGGCTCCAGGAGCATCATCACCGCCGCCGTCGTGGCGCGCACCCGCGCGGCGCCCGCGAAGTAGAGCGGGTACGCCAGCGCGGTCGTGAAGGCCGCCAGGTACGCGAGGACCGCGAACACCGGCAGCGCCTCGTCCGCCCCCGGCAGCGGCCCTTCCAACAGCGCCGGGACAAGAAGCGCCGCCGCACCGATCCCGAAGGACCACATGGTGAGCGTGACCGGGTGCTCGCCGTCGCCGCGGCGGCCGGTCGAGCGTCCGAGGAGGGTGACGGCCGCGTACCCGGCGGCCGACAGCAGCGACAGGGCCGCCCCCGCCGGGGCGACGATGCCCGTGCCGTTGCCGACGACGAGGACGCCGAGGCCGGTGAGCGCTCCGGCGACGGCGAGCGCGCCGCCGCGTCCGAGCCGTTCGCCGAGGAGGAGCCTGCCGCCGAGGGCGGTGAGGACCGGTCCGGAGCCGAGCGTCAGGAGGGTCGCGACGGCGACGCCGGTGGCGTCGACGGCCGCGAAGTAGGCGGTCTGGAAGACCGCCATCGCGAGGCCGACGCCGACGAGGAGCGGCGCGCGGTCGCGCAGGCGCCGCCGGGCGCGAGCGGGCACGGGCCGGAAGGCGGTGAAGGCCAGCAGCAGTGCGAGGCCGCCGAGGTTGCGCCAGAACGAGACGGCCGCGGGGCCGAGGTCGCCGGCGCGGTAGACGAGTTCGGCGGCGGCGCCGGTGGTGCCCCAGGCGAGGCCGGTGACGG
Organism: Glycomyces paridis; assembly: GCF_004912155.1. GTDB lineage: Bacteria > Actinomycetota > Actinomycetes > Mycobacteriales > Micromonosporaceae > Glycomyces > Glycomyces paridis. The sequence continues at coordinate 135,340 of NZ_STGX01000014.1, forward strand.
CGAGGTAGGCGAGCCCGCGGCGGGCGGGGCCCGGTTCCTGGGCGCGCGCGGGTGCTGATTGGACGGTGGTGGACATGCATGCTCCAGAGGAGAGTCGCGATCGGTTGCTCTCGTCTGCGGGCACGGCTGGGAGGCGCGCCGGTTCGTCCGGCGCGCCGCGGTGGTCGGGTGCCCGCGCTAAGCGGCGGGCGGGGAGAGGAGTCCGGAGCGCATGGGCGCCACCCTACCCGCGCATTCCGGCCCGGAGCCGCGCGAGCCCCTCTTCGAGCACGGGCACGGGTTTGCAGAACGTGAAGCGCACTTCGGGGCGGGCGACGGCGCCGTCGGCGTAGAACACCTGCGTCGGGATGGCGACGACGCCGCAGCGTTCGGGCAGGTCCAGGCAGAATTCGAGGCCGTCTTCGGCGCCGAACGGCTCGATGCCGCAGGTCACGAAGTAGGTGCCCTCGGGTTCGCGGACGGTGAAGCCGATGTCGGCGAGGCCCGCGACCATGAGGTCGCGTCTGCGCCGGTAGTCCGCGGCGAACTCGCGGTAGTACGCGTCGTCTGAGGCCAGCGCTTCGACGACGCCGTGCTGGAACGGGGTGCCGGAGGCGAAGGACAGGTACTGCTTGACGGCCTGCACGCGTTCGACCAGGGCCGCGGGCCCGCTCGCCCAGCCGATCTTCCAGCCCGTCACCGAGAACGTCTTCCCGGCCGAGCCGATGGTGAGCGTGCGGTCCCACATGCCGTCGAACCCGGCGAGCGGCAGGTGCTCGTGGCCGTCGAAGACGAGGTGCTCGTAGACCTCGTCGGTGACCACGAGGAGGTCGCGTTCGATCGCGAGCGCCGCCACCGCCTCCAGTTCGCCCCGGGTCAGGACCGTGCCGGTGGGGTTGTGCGGGGTGTTGACCAGGAGGAGCCGGGTCCGGTCGGTCACGGCGGCGCGCAGCCGGTCCAGGTCGGGTCGGTAGTTAGGAGCCTCCAGCCGCACCGGCACGAGCACGCCGCCCGCCATCTCCACGCACGCCTTGTACGAGTCGTAGAACGGCTCGAACGCCACGACCTCGTCGCCGGGTTCGACCAGTGCGAGCATCGCGGCGGCGATCGCCTCGGTGGCCCCGGCGGTGACGGTGACGCCGCCGTCCGGGTCCGGTTCCAGGCCGTACCAGTGCCGCTGGTGCGCCGCGATCGCCTCGCGCAGCCGCGGAATGCCCGCGAGGGGCGGGTACTGGTTGTGGCCCTGGCGCATCGCCTCGGCGGCGGCCTCGATGACACGGGAGGGACCGGACTCGTCGGGGAATCCCTGCCCGAGGTTCACCGCGCCGTGGCGCTGCGCGAGCGCCGACATGCGCGTGAAGATCGTCGTCTGGGGCCGCCGTGCCGGGCCGGGTCCGTTCATGGTTCCTCCTCTGCGAACCCGGCCATCATCGCCGCCCGCCGCGCCCGCGCCGCACCCGGCCTCAGCCTTTCGCGAGCCTCCCGGCCAGCCGCGCCGCGGCCCGCTCCCGAGCTTCGGCGGTGCGGGCCTTGAGGACCGGGAGCGCCAGCGTGTACCGCTCCGACCTGCCCAGGGCCGCGAACGCCGCCGCCGCGGCAGGGTACGCCGCGAGCGCGGCGGCGAGCTCCGCGGGCGTCTCCGCGTCGCGCTGCCCCGCGTAGGCGGCGTCCCAGCGGCCGTCGGCGCGGGCGGCCTCGACCTCGGCGAGCCCGGCCGGGCGCATCCGCCCCTCGGCCGCGAGCCGCTCCACGGTCTCTCGGTTGCGCAGCGACCACGCGCTGCCCTTGCGGCGCGGCGTGAACCGCTGGAGGAACGAGTCCTCGTCGAGCGCCTTGCGCTGCCCGTCGATCCAGCCGAAGCACAGCGCGGTCTCCAGCGCCGGTCCGATCCGCAGCCGCCCGGCGAGGGAGCGGGCCTTGCCGATGCGCAGCCACGCCTCGGCCGCTTCGCCGCGTTCGAGCCATGACGCCCAGGCCTCGGCGTCGGGGAGGTCGATGAACTCCACGGTCAGGCCTCCTTCGCGGCGAGCACGTCGAGGTAGTGCCGGTTGTACATGAGGCCCAGGACGTTTCCGAACGGGTCCACGAACGAGGCGGTCACGAAGCCCTCGCCGCGCACCGTCTTCGGCTCGTACTCCTTCGCGCCCATCGCGGTCACCCGCTCGATCGCGGCGTCGAGGTCGTCCACGTGCCAGTTCATGACCGCCCCGCCGGGCGCGGCGTCCATGTCGTGGGGCGCGAAGTCGCCCTTGGCGATCCCCAGTTCGTGCTGGTAGTCGCCCACCCGGAACTCGACGTACCCGCCGGGCACCGTGAAGTACGGCTCGACGCCCAGCAGCTCGGCGTACCAGGCGCTCGCCGCGTCGAGGTCCTGCGCGAAATAGGTGATGGTGGTGAATCCCCGAAGCATCGGTGTCTCCTTCGTCGTCGTTGACACCAAGGTAGGGCCCGTTGCGGAAGATAAGCTTCCGCAATGTGTGGGAGAATCGGAGAATGTTGGAGACTTCGGTGCGGCTGTTGCGCGTCCTGGCCCTGCTCCAGTCGCAGCGGGACTGGACGGGCGCGGCGCTGGCCGAGCGGCTCGGGGTCACTACCCGCACGGTGCGCAGCGACATCGACCGGCTGCGCCGGCTCGACTACCGGGTCCGCTCGACCACCGGCAGCGCCGGCGGCTACCGCCTGGAGGCCGGGAACGCGATGCCGCCGCTGCTCCTGGACGACGAGGAGGCCGTGGCGGTGGCCTTCGGCCTCCGCGCCGCCGCCTCCGGCTCCGTCGCGGGCATCGAGGAGACCTCCTTGCGCGCCTTGATGAAACTGGAGCAGACGATGCCCGCGCGCCTGCGCCGCCGCATCGACGCGCTCCGCTCGGCCACCGTCTCGGCCGCCGCCTCGGGCCCGGCGGTCGACGCCGCCACCCTGACCGCGATCGCCGACGCCGTCTACCGCGCCGAAGGCCTGCGCTTCGACTACCTCGACCGCTCCGGCGCCTCCTCCCGCCGCCGCGCCGACCCCCACAGGCTCGTCTACACCGGACGGCGCTGGTACCTCCTCGCCTGGGACGGCGACCGCGCCGACTGGCGCACCTTCCGCACCGACCGGATGCGCCTGCGCACCCCGAACGGCCCCCGCTTCACCCCGCGCGAACCCCCCGAGTCCGCCGCCGCCCACGTCCTGCGCGGCCTCGGCCGGACCGCCTGGGAGCACCCGGCCCGCATCCGCTTCCCCGTCCCCGCCGAGACCCTCGCCGAACTCCTCCCGCCCGGCTCGGGCCTCATCGAGTCCCTCGGACCCGAGGCCTGCGCCCTCGACACCGGCACCGACTCCTACACCGACCTCGCCCACTACCTCGCCCGCCTCGACCTCCCCTTCACCGTCGAAGACCCGCCCGAACTCCGCCAAGCCCTCCGAGCCCTCGCCGCCACCCTCACCGCCGCCGCCTCTGAGGACCCTGCATGACGATCACCACCCGCACCCTGATCCTCGACGCCCTCGCGCTCCCGCACGCGGCCATGCGCGCCCTCCTGAAACGCAGGTGAGGCGAGGGCCGGGCGGTGGTGCCGCCCGGCCCTCGCCGTGGTGCTTGCTCGGAGGCGTCGCCGCGTTACCAGTCGTTCCCGGTGACGCGAGTGCCCTGGGTGTCGGCGTTCTCGACCTCCCCGCTCTCGACTCCGGTCGGGTCGAGCGAGTACTCGCGGTCGTCGGCGTTCTCGACCTCGAAGTACTCCACTTCGCCCGGGTCGATCCCGTACTCGCGGTCGCTCGCCAGCGCGGGAGCCGCCGTCAGCAGCACGGCTGCGGCGGCGCCCGCGACGGCGGCGGCGGCGACCATTGTCTTGAGCGTGGTGTTGAGGGACTTCATCGTTGCCACTCCTAGGGTGTTCTCGATGGCGGTCTTCGGACGGGCACAGCATGTTCCCGGGCGCTGGCGTCCCGCTGGCGCGGCGCTGGCGCCGAGCGCCCCGCCGGCGGCCGTAGACGATCGCGCATCCATCGTGGCGTCACGGCGATGGGCATCGGGCTCCACATCGACTTGACTGGTGCACATGAGCAACGAAACCATCCTCGTCACCGGCGCCACCGGCAAGGTCGGCCGCCGCCTCACCGCCCTCCTGCGCGAAGCCGGGCACGACGTGCGCGCCGTCTCGCGCAGCACCGAGATCCCCTTCGACTGGCACGACGACGCCACCTGGGGCCCCGCCCTCGACGGCGTCGGTGCGGCCTATCTCATCGCCCCTGACGAGCCGTTCCCCGCCGACGCGTTCGCGGCCGCCGCGGCGAAGGCGGGCGTGCGGCGCCTGGTCGGCCAGTCCGGGCGGCGCATCCACGTCGTCACCGAGGCCGCGGGCCTCAGCCACGACGCGATCGGGATGCACGCGGTCCAGGTCGCCGTCCAAGGCTCCGGCCTCGAATGGACCGTGTTGCAGCCGAACAACTTCAACCAGAACTTCAGCGAAGGCGACTACCACGGCTCCCTGCTCGCGGGCGAGCTCGTGCTCCCCTCCGAGGGGATCGTGGAGCCCTTCATCGACGTCGAGGACATCGCCGCGGTCGCCGCCGCCGTCCTCACCGAGGACGGCCACCACGGCAAGGTCTACGAGCTCAGCGGCCCCGCCGCGGTGTCCTTCGACGAGGCCGTCGCGACGATCGCCGCCGCCTCGGGGACCGACATCGCCTTCCACGCCGTCGACCCCGACGGGTACGCCGCCGCCATGCGCGCCGAAGGCCTGCCCGAGCCGCTGATCCTCTTCCTCGACCTGATGTTCCGCGTCATGCGCGAAGGAGCCATCGCCGACCCCGCCGACGGCGTCGCCCGCGTCCTCGGGCGCGAACCGGTCGCCTTCGCCGACTGGGCCGCCCGCGCCGCCGCCGAGGGCGCCTGGTCGAAGTAGCCCGAACCCCGGGCCGGCCGCTACCCGCGCGCCGGCCCGGACTCCCCGCGGACCCGGTCGAGGTATTCCGCGATCGCGTCCCTGTTGCGCAGCACGCACTCGGCCTTGCGGGTCATGCGGTCGCGCTGCTCCTCCAGCTCGGCGAGCATCTCCGGCTCCGGGTCGGGGAAGTAGATGTCGGCCGGGCCGCCCAGGCACGGCAGGATGCGCTTGATGATCTTCACGGGGATGCCCGCGTCCAGCAGGCCGCGGATCTGGCCCACCCGCTGCACGTTGTGCTCCCCGAAGTCCCGGTACCCGTTCGGCGAGCGCGCGGCCGCGATGAGCCCGTGCCCCTCGTAGTACCGAAGCAGCCGCGGCGATGAGCCGGTGCGCTCCGCCAGCTCGCCGATCCTCATGTGCCCCACTTCACCCCGAAAATCATGGACCTTGACATTAGTGTCAGGGTTCGACACTAGCGCGTATGAGCGCAACCAGCACGCGGGCCGTCGAGGCCCCCGCCGGACCGGGCCGCCTGCCCCTTTCGGGCCTCCTCGCCCTGGCCACGGCGGTGTTCATCACCGTCATCACCGAGTCCCTGCCCGCCGGGGTCCTCCCCGCGATGGGCGCCGACCTCGGCGTCGGCGAACCCGCCATGGGCCAGGCCGTCACCGTCTACGCCGTCGGCACCGCCCTCACCGTCATCCCCCTCGCCCACCTCACCGCCGGATGGGGCCGCAAGCCCGTGCTCCTGCTCGCCGTCGGCGGCTTCGTCGCCGCCAACACCCTCACCGCCCTCTCCACCGACTACACGCTCACCCTCGCCGCGCGCTTCGTCGCCGGAGCGGCCGCCGGCCTCTCCTGGGCCCTCATGGTCGGCTACGCCCGCCGCATGGCCCCACCCGCCATGCAGGGCAAGGCCATCGCCATAGTCATGGCCGGCATCCCGCTCGCACTGGCACTCGGGGTGCCCGCCGGGACCTTCATCGGCGGCGCCCTCGGATGGCGGGAGGCCTTCGGCCTCATGTCCGCCGTCGCACTCGCCGCCATCGCCTGGATCGCCGCGGTCGTGCCCGGCTTCCCCGGCCGTCGCGCCGAGGACCGGCTGCCGGTCCTGCGCGCGGCCGCCCTGCCCGGCGTGCCCGCGGTGCTGGCGGTCATCGCGCTCTACGTGGTGGGCTACAACGCGCTGTACACCTACATCGCGACCTACCTCGACCGCTTCGGCATGGGCGACGACGTCGACGCGGTCCTGCTCGTGTTCGGCCTCGCCGCCATCGTCGGGATCTGGGTCGTCGGCGCGCACGTCGACCGGCGGCTGCGCCTGCTGACGATCGGCGCCACGGCACTCGTCGCGGTCGCCGCCGCGGGCCTCGCGGTCGGGGCCGAGAGCCCGGCGCTCGTCTACGTCGCGGTCGGGCTGTGGGGCCTGGGTCACGGGGGCGTGCCCACCCTCCTCCAGACCGCCGCCGGTCTCGCCGGGGCCAAGGCCGCCGACACCGTGCAGGCCGCGGTGGTGACCCTGTGGAACGCGGCCACCGCAGCAGGGGGCGCCGTCGGCGGCGTCCTCCTGGCGCACCTGGGGCCGCTGTCCCTGCCGTGGACCGTCGCGCTCCTGGGCGTCCCGGTGCTGGCCGTCGTGCTCGCGGCCCGGCGCGGCTTCGCCGCCTGAACACGGCTTCGCGGCCTCCCCGACCACGGTTCACGGGACCGTGCGCCGCCGCGGCCGGAGCATCCCGGCCGCCAGGACCACCACCCCGGCGACCGGCACGACCAGCAGGCCGAACCGCAGGCTGGAGGCGTCGGCGACCACGGCGGGCCGTCTAGGGCTCCCCGGTCGCCAGGGCCGTCGCGATCGCCTCGGCCTCCTCGATGGTGCCGATCCCCTCGATCTGGTGGATGTCGTTGGGGCTCAGCTGCACACCCGTGGTGCGGTACAGCGCTCCGCCGACCATGATCGCCACGGTGCCGAAGCCGTCGGCGGTCGCCGCCTTCCATGCGTCGACGCCTTCGTCCTCGAACACCACGTAGACCGTCGGGATGCCGGCCGTCCCGTAGTCGAAGTCGACATAGGACACCTGATCGCCGGTCACGAAGGCCGGCGCGAAGGTCGCCTCGTAGAGCACCCCGTCGAAGTTCGCGCACGCGGTCACCGGCTCGTCGGGTCCCGCGTCGGAGGCGGGGGCGGTGCCGCCGGTCTCCGGGTGCTTCGCGAGGCACCCCTCGGTGTCCTCGGCCCCTTCGGCGCTCTCGACGAGCCGGAACTCCAGGCGGGCGCCCTCCTCGACGTCCATGGCGGTGGTGCTGTCGGGCGGGGCGCTGCCGGCGCCGCCCTCGTCCTCGGCGGCGCAGGAGGTGAGCGCCGCGGCGGCGAGCAGGGCCGTCAGGAGCGCAGCGGGTCGCCGCATCGGGGCCGCCTTTCGTGGTGGGGGAGGGGCGGCCACCACGATAGGCCGCCGCTCAGCGTGCCTCGGCGGCGCCCGCGAGTTTCGCGAGGAGCGCCGCCAGCGACTCCCTCTCGCCCTCGTCGAGGCCGCCGAGGAGGCGCCGCTGGTTCGCCAGGTGGACGCCGATGAGTCTATCGGTGAGTCGTTTTCCCTTCGCGGTCAAGGCGATCCGCCTGCCGCGTGAGTCGTCCGCGGCGACCGACCTGGTGACCAGGCCCGCGGATTCGAGGCGGTCGACGCGCTTGGTGATCGCCCCGGTCGTCACGAGGACGGTGCGGCTCAGCTCGCCCGCCGAGAGCGCGCAGGGCCCGCCGGAGCGGCGCAGGGCCGCGAGGACGTCGAAGTCGCCGTTGCCGAGGCCCGCTTCGGCGAACGGTCCGCGCAGTTCGCGGTCCCACGCATCGGTGAGCCGGAACATCCTGCCCACCACGAGCATCGGGGAGGGGTCCAGGTCGGGGCGCTCGCGCCTCCACTGGTCGGTCATCGCGGCAACGGCGTCGGTCGTCATGGGTTGCATTATAGCTTCCACGGAAGGTAATATGTCTTCCATGGAAGACATCTCGGTGCCGACGCCGCGGGGCCCTTCGCCGACCTCAAGCGCCCCCGCCGCCCCCTCGACCTCCTCTTAAAGGCTCGACCCTTCCTCGGAGGAACCACATGCGCCGCAACGCCTCCGCCCGCCGGTTCTTCGCCGCCGGGCTCGTCGACGCCGTCGGCGACGGCATCTATGTGCCCCTGACGATGCTCTTCGTCCACGCCCTCACCGGCCATTCCCTCACCGCGATCGGCACCGGCCTCACCCTCGCCGGACTCGGCGCGCTCGCCTCGATGCCCGCCGTCGGCGCCCTCATCGACCGCTACGGCGGGCGGCGCGTCTACATCGGCGCGCTCACCCTGCGCGCCACGGGCTTCGCGCTGTACCCGCTCGCCACCGGCTACCCGGCCTTCCTCGCCGTGGCCTTCACCGTCGCCGTCGCCATGTGGGCCTCCGCGCCCAGCCGCCACGCCCTCCTCGGCGACCTCGCCGACGGCGACGAACGCGATCGGCTCCTGGCGTGGGACCGCAGTCTCCGCAACGGCGGCATGGGATTCGGCGCCCTCGCCGCCGCCGGGATGCTCGCCCTCGACGGCGACGCCGGATACCTCCTCGCCGCGCTCGCGCTCGCCGCCGCCTTCGGACTCGCCGCCCTCCTGGTCGCGCTCGTCCCCGAGCCCGGTCGCGCCCCGGCGCCCCACCGTCCAACCGGATACCGCGAGGTCCTCGCCGACCGGCCCTACCTGCACCTCACCGCCGCGAACTTCCTCGTCTGCTTCGGGTACGTCACCCAGGCCATCGCCCTGCCGGTGTACCTCACCCGCGACGTCGGCCTCCCCGGCGCCCTCGCCGGAGTCGTCTTCGCCGTCAACACCGCGCTCGTCGCCGCCCTCGGCGTCCCGGTCTCGCGCCTGATGAGCCGCGCCCGGCGCGGACGCGGCGCCGCCCTCGGCACCGGCGTCTTCGCACTCTCCTTCGCGGCCTTCGCGTTCCTGCCCGCCGTCGGCGGCGGCGTGTGGGCCGTCCTGGCCGTCGCCGCGGTCTACACCGCGGGCGAGCTCATCCACTCCGCGCCCGCCCAGCGCCTCTCGATCCAGGCCGCCCCGGACCACATGCGCGGCCGCTACCTCGCCGTCCACCAGCTCTCCTGGTCGCTGTGCCGCACCGTCGCCCCGATGGCCCTCGGCCTCCTCCTCGACGCCGGGACCTGGCAGCTGTGGGCGGTCCTCGCGGCCGTGGTCCTCGCCGGCGGCGCGATCCTCCTCCGCGTCGAGACGCGCCTCCCTGCCCATGTCGTCGGCGGCCGCGCGTCCGCGACCGTATGAACGATCCGGCATCGGTGATGCCGGTGCGGCACAGGGCACCGCAGCGTCGCCGAGCGCTGACGCCGTGTACCGACGCGCGCGCGAAACGGGCGTAACCTGACCTCAGGGCCGTACACCACCGCCCTGACAGGACAGCCACCCCCTCCGGAAGAAGGCCGCCATGTCCAAGATCCTCGTGACGCTGCGCCGCTCCGAAGACCGCGACGCGGTCCGCGACTCCGGCGTCGAAGTCCTCGCCGAATACCCCGACACCCTCCTGGTCACCGGCACCGCCCGCCAGGCCCGCGCCCTCACCGAACAGGGCGTCGAGACCGCACCCCTGCCCGAGCAGCCCGTCCAGACCGCCGGAGCCACCTTCGCCTTCGCCGCCGCCGTCTCCGCGCAAGAATCCCTCACCCTCGCCCCCGAACCCGGCCGCACCGCCTACTACCTCGTCAAACTCGTCGGACCGCCCACCGCGGACTGGCTCGCCGAACTCGACGAGGCCGGAGCCGCCGTCCACGGCAGCCTCTCCGGCTTCACCCTCCTCGCCGGCATCCTCCCCGAACGCGTCCCCGCCGTCCAGGCCCTCCCGCGCGTCGAAGAGGTCACCCCCTACCGGCCCGCCATGAAGGTCTCCCCGAAGTTCCAGCCCGCCCGCCGCCGCGACCTCGACGCCGCCGCGCTCGCCGCCGTCGACCCCGACGCCTTCGCCACCGACGGCCTCCAGATGGTCGAGATCGCCGTCTTCCCCGGCGAGGACACCGCCCCGCTCACGCGCCTCGTCCGCGACTCCGGCGGCACCGTCCTGACGAACCTTCCCAAGTCCATCGTCGCCAGCGTTCCCCGCACCCTCATCGCCGAACTCGCCGACCTCCAAGGCGTGCAGTCGATCGTGCCCTACGCCTTCTCCCGCACCAGCAACGACCGCGCCGCCGCCGTCATGGGCGTTCCGGCCGACCACGCCTTCGCCGGGACCACCCTCACCGGCGCGGGCCAGATCGTCGCCGTCGCCGACTCCGGCCTCGACAACGGCGACCCCGAGACCGTCCACCCCGACGTGCGCGGCCGCATCGCCGGACTCACCTCCTGGCCCACCCGCGACGTCCTCGCCCCCTTCACCAACGACCCCGCCGAACACGACGACGGCCCCGCCGACGTCGACTCCGGCCACGGCACCCACGTCACCGGGTCCGTCCTCGGCTCCGGCGCCGCCGCCCGCCACGCGGGCGCCGCCCCCGCCCCCACCGGCATCGCCCCCGAAGCCCGCGTGTTCTTCCAGTCCCTCAACCAGCGCGTGCGCTGGCGCACCCGCGCCGAACTCGCCGCATCGGGCCTCCAGCCCTTCACCTTCCCCTGGCCCCCGCCCGAATCCGGCCTCTACGGCATCCCCGGCGACATCGGCGAACTCTTCGCCGAGGCCTACGCCGCCGGCGCCCGCGTCCACACCAACTCCTGGGGTGCCCCCCTCGCCGGCGAGTACGGCCAGAACGCCCGCGCCGTCGACGCCTTCACCTGGAACCACCCCGACATGCTCGTGCTCTTCGCCGCCGGCAACGACGGCGAGGACGCCGACGCCGACGGCCTCATCGACCCCGACTCCATGGGCTCGCCCGGCACCGCCAAGAACTGCCTCACCGTGGGCGCCACCGAGAACGACCGCCCCTCGGGCTCCGACCCCGCCCCCGGACTCGACCGCGACTGGAGCCAGTGGAGCGCCTACCCCAAACTCGGCGAGGCCGGACACGTCTCCGACGACCCCGACGGCATGGCCGCCTTCTCCTCCCGCGGCCCCACCGACGACCTCCGCATCAAACCCGACGTCGTCGCCCCAGGCACCAACGTCCTCTCCATGCTCTCCTCGGTCTACGGCGGCGACGGCGAACCCCTCTGGGGCCGCCTCCCCGAAGGCCACCCGCTCCGCGACCGCTACTGCTGGAGCGGCGGCACGAGCATGGCCACCCCGCTCGTCGCCGGGGCCGCCGCACTCGTGCGCCAGCACCTGGTCGCCCACGGCCACAAGGAGGACGGACGCCGCCCCTCCGGCGCGCTCCTCAAAGCCCTCCTCGTCAACGGCGCCGTCGCCATCCCCGGCCAGTACCCCGGCGAGATCCCGCCCGGCCCCAACTCCGTCAGCGGCTTCGGCCGCGTCGACGTCGCCCGCAGCGTCGGCGCCGCCCCCGTCTGCCGCACCCGCTTCGCCGACGCCCCCGAACACGCCGTCGCCACCGGCGAGATCCGCACCTACCGCATCGAGGCCGCCGACCACGCGCTCCCGCTCAAGATCACCCTCGCCTGGACCGACGCGCCCGCCCTCGAAGGACTCGGCGGCCTCGTCAACGAGCTGTACCTCCAGCTCGAGACCCCCTCGGGCGCGATCGTCAACTGGGACGCCAACCCGCCCACCCGCGTCACCAACAACGTCCAGCAGATCACCGTGGACGCCCCCGAGGACGGCGTCTACACCGTCCGCGTCCGCGGCGTCTCCGTCACCGAGCACTCGCCCGGCGCCGCACCCGGGCTGCGCCAGGACTTCGCGCTCGCCGTCGCGAACGCGATGGCCGAAGGCGTCGACGACGTCCCGATCTCCTCCATGCGCCCCTCCAACTGACCGGCGCGATAACCGATTGCCCCGAGCGCTCCCGGTCCATAGGCTCGCCACATGGACTGGGTCGAGGACTTCTACTCCCGCACCGGCGCCTGGTGGGCCGAGGCCGAATCCGGTGTGGGCGAACGCGACCGAGGCCGCGTCGAACGCCTGCACCGCCTCCGCGGCGCCGCGCCCGGACGCGTCCTCGAACTCGGGTGCGGCTACGGCGGCACCGCCGCCGCGCTGGCCGAGGCCGGGCACCGCGTCGTCGGCGTCGAGCTCTCCGGCCGCGCCGAGCAGGCCTTCGAGCACGCCGAGCGCCTCGGCCCCGACCGGCTGCGGATCGTGCGCGGCGACTTCTACGAGGTCGACCTGGACGGCCGCTTCGACGCGGTCGTGTACTGGAACGGCTTCGGCATCGGCTCGGACGCCGACCAGCGGCGCCTGCTGCGCCGCGTCGCCGATTGGCTCGCGCCGGGCGGCACGGCCCTCGTGGACGTGTTCAACCCGCTGGTGTGGGCCGGATGGAACGGCGACCTGGACCACCTGGAGGCCCGTCCCGAGGACGGCTACCGGCACGAGCTGCGCCAGCGCGTCGTGTACGACCCGGTCGCCAACGTCGCGCACGACACCTGGTGGGACACCGCCGATCCGGACCGGAAGATCACCCAGCGCCTCCGCTGCTACAGCCCCGCCGACCTGCGGCTGCTCCTGGAGGGCACGGGCCTGCGCCTCGGCGGCATCCTCGCGGGGGACGAGGCGATCGACATCGACGCCGAGCACGGCGGACACGCCGCCCTCCTGAGCGGGCACCACGAGTACCTCGCGGTGCTCACACCGTCGACAGAGGACGGTCCTTCAGCAGCTTCCTGATGGGCCCGAGCGCCACCCGGAGCGGGACGAGACGGGTCGCCGCGTCCCGGACCGCGGCGGCGAACGTACCGGTGTTGAACATGAGCGGCGCTAGCTGACGCGAGTTGTCCTGCGCCGCCTCCACCCGCGGGCGCTGTGCCCGTTCGAACGCCTCCAGCGCCGCACGCACGCCCGCGGGCTCGCAGTCGCCGACCGCCTGCGCGAGCGCCCACGCCGACTCCATCGCCATGCCCGCGCCGATCCCGGCGGTCGGCAGGAACCCGGCCGCGGCGTCGCCCACGAGGACCGTGCGCCCCGAGGACCATGCGGCGCAACGGCGGTCGGTGAGGCTCCAGTAGTAGGAGCGGCGCCCGTCCACCGCCTCGGCGAGGACGCGGGCGATGCGCCCGCCCGGATCGGGGGCCGCCTCGCGCAGCCGCTCGACCAGCGCGCCGAGGCCCGCCGCGGCCTCGTCGGCGCCGCGCGGGGCGCAGAGGATGACGCCGAGGCGGCCCTTGACCGGGTAGGTCCCGGCGAACATGCCCGCGGCCCACAGCTCCTCGCCGAGGTCGGCGTCCGCGTCCGGCTCGGCCCACACCACCCAGCCGCCCCAGCCGGTGTCATAGGCGCTCACCGACTCCGGCGGGAGCACGAGTGCCCTTGTGGCGGAATGGAGTCCGTCGGCGGCTATGACGAGGTCGAACTCGGCGGTCACGGCGGTGCCGTCCTCGTCGAGCGTCACGCGGGCGGCCTCGGGGCCCTCCTCGATCGCGGTGACGGTGGTGCGGTGCGCGACCGGCCCGCCGTGCGAGGCGAGGACGGCGAGGAGTTCGCCGCGGCCGATGCCGCGGTAGTCGCCGTAGGCCGACATGAGGGCCTCCAGCGAGTACTCGCGGACGACGGCGCCGTGGCGCCCGCGGATGCGATAGCGGTCCATGGGGACGCTGGCCGCGCGGTAGGCGTCGGTGAGGCCGAGCCCGGCGAAGACCTGGTCGACCAGCGGCATGAGCGCGAGCATGTACCCGCACGGCGCATCGGGCCCGCCCTTCTCGGCGAGGACCGGGTGGAGGCCGCGGGCTCGCAGCGCCTGGGCCGCGGTGAGCCCGGCGGCGCCCGCGCCGACGACGAGGACCCGGAGGCGGTCGCGTGCGGCCGCGTCGATCTGGGCGTGCAGGGGGACTGGCTGGAGCATGGCCTCTCCGATCGTTTGGACCACCTGGTCCACTCCACCGTAACACGGTTGTGGACCACCCGGTCCAATCGCTTGCTAGGCTGGGGCCCATGACCGTCCGCGAAACCGGAGCCCTGCCGCCCGAACGGCGTCGCGACCTCCTGGCGACCGCCGCCGAGGAGTTCGCCGCCGCCGGGTACGAACGCGCCTCCCTCAACCGCGTCATCAAGGCCCGGGGGATGAGCAAGAGCTCCTTCTACCACTACTTCGACTCCAAGGAGGCCCTGTTCGACGCGGTCGTGGCCGACCTCGGCACAGGTGCGGCGGCGGCGCTCGGCACGCCCGACCCGGAGGCGTTCGCCGACGAAGGCTTCTGGGACGGTCTCGCCGCGCTCGCGGGCCGACTCGCCGCCGACGAGGACCTCCGGCTGCTCGGCCGCCTCTTCTACCTCCCCGACGCTCCGACCGGCGGCGCGCTGGCCGCCACGAGAGCGGCGGTCGAGGACTGGATCTACCGCGCCCTGAAGGCGGGCCGCGCGGCCGGAGCCGTCGGCGACGACCTCCCGGTGGCGCTCCAACGCCACCTGCTCAAGGCGGTGCTGTGGGCCATGGACGAATGGTCGATCGCCCACGCGGAGAGCATGAGCGAGGACGAACAGCGAGCGCTCGCGACGGCGCAACTCGAAGCGCTCCGGCGCCTCCTCGCGGGCTGACCACTACCGGCGCGAGGCCCCCGGGCCCGGCTCGATCCTGCCGTGCCGCCTGGTCGGATGCGTAGGGCCGCAACCGAAAGCTCATGGCCGCATCCGACGGTGCCCTGCGATTCGCAGCACTGCGGGACGGGGAGTGTCGGGGTCTTGCAAGAAGGCGCGCGGCGACCGCGCGCGAGGAGCCTCGCTAACAGCGCCGCATCGGCGCCCGGAACAGCACCTCTATGTAGACGATCCGCTCGTGGACCACGTCGAGGATGAGCATTCCCTCCGCGGGGTCGAGCATGACGTTGCGGTGGCCGGGTCCGTACGGCGTCCCGGGCGGGTGCTCGGCGGTGCGGAGGCTCTGGCAGAAGTCGTCGCGGCACTCGCAGGGCGCGACCAGCCGCACGTCCCGCACCACGATCGACAGGTACCGCTCGCCGTCGGCTTCCAGCAGCCGGGCCAGCTCCTCCACGAGCTCGGGGTACACCTCGCGCACCAGCGGGTGCTCATCCTCCATGAACACCGAGCATAGCGGCGCCGGTCGAGCCGCCCGGCTACCCTGGTGTGCCCGCATCCGGAAGGACCCCATGCCGACACTCGCGCTGCCCGACTGCCGCAACGCCCGCGACCTCGCGGGCACCCCGCTCCCCGGCGGCCGCGCGGTCGAGCCCGGGGCACTCCTCCGCTCGGACAACCACGACCGTCTCACCCCCGAAGGCGTCGCCGCCGTCCGCGCCCTCGGCGTCGCCCGCATCGTGGATCTGCGGCACCGCTGGGAGGCCGAGGCGTTCCCGAGCCCGTTTCGCGGCGACCCCGTCTATCGCAACGTCCCGATGGAAGGCGAGGACACCGATCTCGCCGCGGTGGACGACGGCCGTGTCCTCCTCGACCGCTTCCCGGCCGAGACGGCCGCCGCCTTCGGCGCCGTCGCGAAGGCACCACCGGGCCCGGTCCTCGTGCACTGCCATGCGGGGCGCGACCGCACGGGCACCCTCATCGCGCTCCTTCTCGCCGTCGCGGGCGCCGACGCCGCGGCGATCGCCGACGACTACGCGCTCACGCCCGGCGCCGAGCGCGGCGCCATGATCGGCCTCCTCGACCACCTCGACCGCCGGTACGGCGGCGCACGCGCCTACCTCGCCGGCGCCGGAGTCTCCGCCGCGCAGCTCGACGCCGCCGTGCTCCGGTTGGGCGGGTGATCGTGGACGAGTTGTTCGCGCCGTTGGGCGCCAAGGCGTTCGCGCACATCCGGGACCTCGCCGACGGGCGGGGGATCGGTGTGGGGGAGGAAGAGCCGGTCATTCTCGTGTCCGTGGTGAAGCTGTTCATCGCCTGGGAGTTCCGGTGCCAGGTCGAGGAAGGGCTCATCGACCCGGCCGCGCCCGTCCGCGTCACGGCCGCCGACCGGCTCGGCGGGACCGGGACCGCCGGGTTCCGGCACGACGCGCACATCGCCGCATGGGACCTCGCGGCGCTCATGATGGAGGTCTCCGACAACACGGCCGCCGACCTCGTCGCCGGGCTCCTCGGGCCCGGCGCGCTCCGGGGGCTGCCCGCCCGGCTCGGGCTCAAGCGCACCAGGCTCATCGGCCCGCCCCGCGCCATCCTCGAAGACGTCGCCAGGGACCTCGACATCGCCGACCTCGAAGCCCTCGCGCACGTCCTCGCCAGCGGCGCCGTCTCGACCGCCGAACTGCGCGGCACGAGCGCCTGGGACCCCATGCGCACCAACGCCTCCACTCCCGCCGACATGACCGCGTTCCTGCGCCTGATCTGGAACGGCCCCGCCGCCGTCGCCGCCGACCTGCGCGCCTGGACCGCCCGCCAGCTCACCGGCGGGCGCCTCTCCCGCCTCGCCCCCAGCGAGGTCCGCGTGTTCGGCCGCTCCGGCTCGCTTCCGGGCTGGCGCAACGAGGTCGCCGTCTGGGAGTGGCCCGACGGCAGGCGCCACGCCATCGCCGTCTTCGTCCAGGTCACGCGCGACAACACCCGAGAGGTCGAGCTCGCCATGAGCCGCGCCGCGCTCGCCCTGACCGAACGCCTCGGTCAGTAGATCTCGGTCCACGGGCGCGGCGGGTCCGCCGGGTCGGCCTCGGCCGCGCGGCGCACCAGCTCCCGCATCCGCCGGTGCCGCTTCAACAGGTCCGGCGCCTCCCGCATGAGCACGTGCCCGGCCGGGGTGAGCCGGACGCGGCCGCCCGAGCGGTCGAACAGGTCCGCTTCGAGCTCCTTCTCCAGGCGCCGGATGCGCTGGCTCAGCGGCGGCTGCTCCATGCCGAGCCGCTCCGCGGCCCGACCGAAGTGACGTTCTTCACCAACCACCAGGAAGCATTCCAAGTGCCGCATGATGTCCACGCGGCAACGATATCAACACGCGTATCGGCCGATTCGCGTGTTGATATTGGACGGTCGGCCGGAACCGGGCTTGACTGTCCGCCATGACCACGACCCATGACTCGACCCCGTCCCTTCGCCGCCGAGGCCTCCTCAAGGGCACCGGCGCCGCCGCCATCGCCACCGCCGCGGGGGGAGGCGGCCTCGCCGCCGCCCAGGCCGCGAGCCCGACCGTGCGCCTGCGCTGGCTCGGCACGAACGCCTGGGAGCTGAGCACCGACACCGCCACCGTCCTCATCGACCCGTGGGTGAGCCGCTTCCCGACCGGCGCCTACACGCCCGAGGGCGCCGACCCCGAGACCGAGATCGAGGTCCACCGGGACGTCGTGGACGAGCACCTGCCGAAGGCCGACACCATCCTCGTCACGCACGGGCACTGGGACCACATCGCCGACGTGCCCTACGTCGCCGAGAAGACCGGCGCCACGGTGCTCGGGACCGAGACCCACCTCAACCTGCTGCGCGCCATGGACGCCCCGGCCGAGCAGCTCTCGCAGGTCGTCGGCGGCGAGCTGTACCGCTTCACGAACGAGGCGGGCGCCGAGTACACCGTGGAGGTCTTCAAGTCCTCCCACTCCACCCGCGGCGAGCACAAGCAGATCCAGTTCGGCGGCACCCTGCCTGGCCGGGCCCCCAAGCGCCCCAAGCGGATCAAGGACCTCGTGGAGGGCGGCAGCCTCACCTACCTAGTCGACTTCGGCGGCGTGTCGTTCTTCAACCTCGGCTCGGCGAGCTTCCACGAGCACGAGATCGAGGGCATCCGCCCCACGGTCCTGTTCCTCCAGCCCGGCGGCGGCCACTCGCCCGACTTCGTGGAGCGCCTGCTCGCCGCCACCGGCTACCCGCCGTACGTGGTCGCCTCCCACTGGGACGACTTCGACGAGCCGCTCACCGAGCCGGCCGAGATCGGCGCGGACTGGAGGCCGCTGCGCGACCGCGTGGCCGCCGCGAGCCCCGACACCGAGTTCATCGTCATCGACCACCTGGAGAGCCATGAGTTCTGAGGTCACCGTCCGCTGGCTCGGCACCAACGCCTGGGAGGTCACAGGAGGTGCGGGCACCTTCCTGGTCGACCCGTACCTCTCGCGCACCTACACCGGCGCCACCGTCGAAGGCGCCTTCGACCCGAAGACCCGGCTCACCGTGGACGAGGCGGCCGTGGACGCGCACGTCGGCGCCGCCGACGCGATCCTGGTGACCCACGGCCACTTCGACCACATCGCCGACATCCCGTACGTCGCCGAGAAGACCGGCGCCACCGTGCTCGGCACCGAGACCCACCTCAACCTGCTGCGGGCCATGGGAGCGCCCGAGGCGCAGCTCGCCCAGGTCGGCGGCGGGGAGCTGTACCGGTTCGAGGACTGGACCGTCGAGGTCTTCCCGGCCTCGCACGGGGTCTCCGGCAGGCACAAGTCGCTGCTGTTCCCCGGGACGCGGCCGGGCCCGGCCCCGAAGCGGCCCGAGCGGATCGAGGACCTCGTGGAGGGCGGCAGCCTCGCCTACCTGCTCACCTACGGCACCGTCTCGCTGTTCTTCAACGGCACGCCCGCCTTCCACGAGCGGGAGGTGGCCGGCATCCGCCCGACCGTCCTGTTCATGCAGGGCCCCAACCCGCACTACCCGCGCTACGAGGAGCGGATCATGGCCGCGACCGGCCACCCGCCGTACGTGATCCCGACCCACTGGGACGACTACGAGCTGCCGCTGACCGAACCGGCCGTGGACCTCTTCGGCGCCGCGGCCCTCGGGGAGCGGCTCGCCGAGGTCAGCCCCGACTCGCGGTACGTGCTCCTGGACCATCTGGAGTCCTTCACGATCGAGGCCTGAGCGACCCGCCGCGCCCGGGGGTCAGATCCAGCCCTGCTCCCAGGCGTGGCGGGCCGCCGCGTGCCGGGTCCGCTTGTCCAGCTTGCGCATCGCCGTCGACAGGTAGTTGCGCACCGTCCCCGGCGCGAGGTGCAGCTCCGCCGCGATCTCCTCGATCGTGCCCCCGCCCCTGGTCGCCCGCAGCAGGTCCAGCTCCCGGTCCGTCAGCGGCGAGCGGTCCTCGGTGAGCGCCGTCGCGGCGATGTCCGGATCGATGTAGCGGCGCCCGGCCGCGATGTCGCGGATGATGCGCGCCAGCGACTCCGCGGGCGTCGTCTTCGGCACGAACCCCGACACGCCCGCCGCCAGCGCCCGGCGCAGCACGCCCGGCCGGGCGTGGCGCGTCACCAGCATGAGCCGGGTCTCGGGGGAGCGTTCGCGGATGCGCTCGGCCGCCCACAGCCCGTCGCGCGGGGGCATCTCCAGGTCCAGGACCGCCACGTCCGGGCGGTGCTCGGCGGCCAGCTCGACCGCGTCGGCGCCGTTGTCGGCCTGGGCGACCACTGCGAAGTCCGCTTCGAGTCCGAGCAGGACAGCAAGGGCCTCGCGCACCAGCGTCTCGTCGTCGGCGATGAGCAGCGAGGTCATCGCCGCAGCCGCCTCGGGACCTGACGCAGGAGCCGGCGCGGCCGCGCCTGGACCGGCGGCTGCGGGCGCGGCAGCGTCCCCTTGAGGACGAACCGGTCGCCGTCGTGGGCGTGCTCGACGCTCCCGCCCGCCTCGCCGAAGCGCTCGGTCAGCATCGACAGGCCGTTGCCGTCCCCGACCGGCTCCGGAGCGCCGTTGTTGGTGACCGTCACCGTCACCGAGGCGTCGACCTCCACGATGGACACGTTCGCGGCGGTCGGCTCGGCGTGCCGGATGAGGTTCGTCGTCGCCTCCCGCACCAGCAGGCCCAGCAGCCGCTCGGTGTCCTCGTCGAGCCGCGGCGCGGCGTCCGGCACCGTCGCCTGCACGCCCGCCGACTTCAGAATCCTCGCGGCCGAATCGATCTCGTCGGCCAGCGCCACCTTCCGGTAGCCGCCCACGACCGCCCGCGTGTCCTTCAGCGCATCCCGCGCCAGGTCCTCGACCGCGCGCATCTCCGCGGCGGCCCGGTCGGCGTCCACCTCAAGCAGCCGCCGCGCGACCTGGGACTTCAACGCGATCGCCTGGAGGTTCCCGCCCTGCACGTCGTGCAGCTCCCCGGCGAACCGCAGCCGCTCCTCGGCCACCGCCAACTCCGCCGCCACCCCGCGGGCCGTCTCCAGCTCGCGCGCCACCTGGTAGTGCCACAGCTGGCAGACGATCCCGCCCGCGATCGCCGGCACCAGCAGCACCGACATGAACACCGCCTCGCGTTCCATCAGGCCCGCCTGCGCCAGCACCGCCGCAGCGGCCAGCGCCGCGCCCCAACCTGCCAGCAGCGCCCGCGCCCGCTTCCCCGGCGCCGCCCACAGGGCCGCCTCCGCGACCAGCAGGCCCGCCGGGGCCGCCCACGCGGGGCCGACCGAGGACTGCCGCGCCTCGACCACAGCGCCGGCCACCAGCATCGCCAGCGAAGCGCCCCAGAAGATCCGCCGCCGCCACCTGCCCTGCCCGTGCCAGTGCAGCGCCAGCGCCGTCGTGCAGAACGCCGCCGAGGCCGTCGCCGCGCCGGCCGCCAGCGGCAGCGCCGTGCCGTCCAGTCGGGCGCCCGCCAGGAACAGCGCCGCAGCGAACAGCGCCATCGGGCCCGAACCGATCAGGGTGAAGAACGTGTAGTGGCGCAGGCGGCTCAAATCACGCGCGGGACGCTCATCTCTCAGGGACACCCCGCGATTCAACCACCCGCGCCCCGCATGACATCTGTCAGCTCGACCGGCACCCGGATCTCACCGCGACCGGTGCGCATTCGGCACTACCGGCCCCGCCCCCGCGCCGGAAGGATCGAACCATGACCACCACGACCGGCCCGGCCTTCCCCGCAGTGGACGTCCGCGGCCTCACCTGCCGGTACGGCGCCTTCACCGCCGTCGACGACGTCTCCTTCGCCGTCCACCCCGGCGAGCTGTTCGCCCTCCTCGGCACCAACGGCGCGGGCAAGACCACCACCGTCGAGACCGCGCTCGGGCTGCGCCGCCCCGCCGCCGGCACCGTCGCCGTCCTCGACCGCGACCCCGCCCGCCACCGCCGCGACCTCGCCCGGCGCGTCGCCGCCATCGGCCAGGAGACCGGCTTCGCCGAGGGCCTCACCGTCGCCGAGACCCTCCGGCTGTGGACCGACCTGCACCGCCTGCCCCCGCGCCCCGCCGCCCTCGACCGCGTCGACCTCGCCCACCGCGCCGACCTCCGCGTCGGCGACCTCTCCGGCGGCGAACGGCGCCGCCTCGACCTCGCGCTCGCCGCCGCGACCGAGCCCGAAGTCCTCTTCGCCGACGAACCCACCCCCGGCCTCGACCCCGCCTCGCGGCGGCGCACCTGGGACCTCCTGCGCGACCTCACCGCCGCCGGGACCGCCGTCGTCCTCACCACCCACTACCTCGACGAGGCCGCCGAACTCGCCGACCACGTCGCCATCATGGACCGCGGCAGGATCGTCCGCTTCGGCACCGTCGCCGAGGTCACCGCCGCACACGAAGCCCGGATCACCATGCGCCCCGAACCGTTCGACCCACTAGACCTGCCCCCGCTCGAAGGGCGGACCGCGATCGACGGCGACACGCTCACCGTCCGCACCACCGCCCTCCAGGCCGACCTCCACCGCCTCCTCGACTGGGCGGCCCGCACCGGCGTCGACCTCGGCGACCTCAAGGCCGGCCCCGCCACCCTCGACGAGGTCTTCGCCGAACTCGAATCCGCCCGCACCGAACGGACCCGCGCATGACCGCCCTCGCCCTCGCCGTCGCCGAGACCCGCCTCATCCTCCGCGACCGCACCGTCCTCCTCACCGCCGCGATCCTCCCGCTCCTCCTCGCCGTCCTCATATCCCGCTCCGGCATCGCCGCCACCGCGGGCGCGCCCGGCGCCCTCGCTGCCGTCCAACTCGCCATGCTCCAGCTCTTCGGGCTCTACACGACCACCACCATGACCCTCGCCGCCCGGCGCCAGCAGCGCTACCTCCAGCGGCTGCGGACCTCCCCGGCCTCCACCGCCTCCATCGTCACCGGACTCGCCGCACCCCTCGTGCTCATCGTCCTGGCCCAGGCCGCGATCGTGCTCGCCGCCACCGGCTGGGCCACCGACTCGGCCCCCGTCCGGCTCGACCTCCTCGTCCTCGCCTTCGCGAACGGCGCGGCCACCGCCGTCGCCCTCGGCTTCCTCACCGCCTCCTTCACCAAGAGCCCCGAAGCCGCCCAGATCACCGTGCTCCCCGGCATGCTCGTGATCGTCTTCGGCGTCTTCGCGGCCCTGACGCCCGCGGGGGAGACGGTCGCCCTCCTGCGCTCGGCCGTCCCCGGCGCCGCCCTCGCCGAGCTGACGCGCCTCGCCTGGGACGGCCCCGAACCCGGCACCGCGCTCCTCGCCGCGCTGGCCCGTCCGCTCGCGGTCTCGCTCGCCGTCGCGGCGGCGCTGTCGTACCTCGCGGCCCGCCTGTTCCGCTGGCGGCCGCGCTCCTGAAGGGCGCCGCTGGCTTGTGGCGGGGCTGCCTGATGGCGGGGCTGTCTGATGGAGGGACAGGGCATCGGCTGAACAGCTGAATCTCGAACCGGCGGCCCCGACGCCTTGACCGGTAAGGCGCGCGGAATTAGGCTTGGGCGATATCGTCGGCATTCCCGAAAACCGTATGTTGTGGACACATGGTCGACAGCGGCGACCAAAGGCGGCATGAGAATGCCGCCGGCCCACCACGACAATGCGCATTCACCGCCCGATCCAATGGCGCATTCGGCCGCCGTTCATCGCCCGGACGCCGACGGTCTCCGACACCCGCGAACGACCGTCCCTACCTACGACTGCCCTCACGAACGACTCCGGAGCCCGCTCCCCAGATCCGGGGGAGCGGGCTCCGGCTTTCGCGCCGCCCGAGTAGATTCCGGTCATGACCGAACCCGAAGCGCTCATCGACGACCACGGCCGCCCCGAACCCCCCGTCGCGGGCGACGAGGCCGCCACCCTCCTGGGCTTCCTCGACTACCAGCGCGCGACCTTCGCGTGGAAGACCGCCGGGCTCGACGCCGCGGGCCTGAACGCGACCGTGGGCGTGTCGACCATGACCCTCGGCGGGATGCTCAAGCACCTCTCGTACGTCGAGACCGACTGGTTCGCCAGGTTCCTGCTCGCCCGGCCCGCGGGCGAGCCCTGGGACTCGGTGGACTGGAAGGCCGACCTCGACTGGGACTGGCACTCCGCCGCCGACGACGAGCCCGACGATCTGCGCTCGCTGTGGCGCGGGAGCGTCGAGACCGCCCGCGCGCTCACGGCCGAGGCCCTCGCCGACGGCGGCCTCTCCCGTCCCGCCGCCACCGCCTGGTCCGACGGGCGCCGCCCGACCCTGCGCTGGATCCTCGTCCACATGATCGAGGAGTACGCGCGGCACAACGGCCACGCCGACCTCATCCGCGAGTCGATCGACGGCGAAGTCGGCGAATAGGGGCAAGGCCACCACTCCGATGGAATGACTCGGAAATGCAGCTCGGATCGCCCGCGACCGACCACAAGTGATAAAGGTGTGCGAAAGGCCTTCTCGCAGTGAGACAACTGCGCTACGGTACGTGTGTCTCCCGCCCCCAATGGCGCCCCCCGCCAACGGAGAGAGGACCCTCCATGCGCCGCACCACCCCGCGCCTGCGATTCGTGAACGCTTTGACCGCACCTGCGGCCCGCGCCCGGCACCGGCCCGACAAGGTCTTCGACGGCTTCCTCGCCAAGGAGCGGGCCGCGCCGGGCGACGCGGCCCTCACCGAAGAGGACGAGCGCTCGCTCGAGAACCTGCGGTCCCTCCTGCACCGCATCGCCGCCGTCGACACGCTCAGCGGCGTCGGCTGGCTCTCGGTCCACGACATGATCAGGACCCGCATCAACAACCTCTTCCACGTCAGGCGCCTCCAGGCCGCCCACCCCGAGGTCCTCGAAGAACGGATCGAGGCGCCGGTCTTCGTGATCGGCCTGCCGCGCACCGCGACCACCCTGACCCACAAGATCCTCGCGAACGCCCAGGGCGGCAGGGGACCGTACATGTGGGAGATGGACAACATCGGCCTGCCGCGCTCGGTGGACGACGAGGCCCGGCTGCGCCGCCAGACGCAGCGCAAGCTCGACCAGATCCTCACCCTCAGCCCCTCCTGGGGCCGCATCCACCCCGTGCGCGCCGACTGGGTCGAGGAGATCTACTTCCTGCTCAACCAGAGCCGCCTGCACAACACCATGGCGCCCATGCCCGAGTACGTCGAGTTCCTGCGCGACTACGACGCCCGGCCCGACTACCGCTTCGTGCGCGACGCGCTCCAGATCCTCCAGCACCGGCGCCCCGCGCCCCGCTGGATGCTCAAGCACCCCGACTGCCTGGGCGAGACCGCCGCGATCCACGACGTCTTCCCCGACGCGAAGTTCGTGTGGACGCACCGCGACCCGCACACCGTCATGGGCTCGATGTGCTCCATGGCCGAGTCGCTCGGGTACCTCCACAACAGGCCCAAGGGCGTCGACCCGCACCGCATCGGGCGGATCTGGCTCGACATCCTGCCCGAGATGGTCGAGCGGGCCCGCGTGCAGCGCACCAGGATGCCCCGGGAGAACACCGTCGACGTCGCCTACCACGCCATGATGGCCGACCCGTTCCGCCACGTGCCCGAGCTGTTCGAGCAGCTCGACCTCAAGTGGTCGGACGCCGACGAACGCAACCTCGCCGACGCCCTCGACCGGCCCCGCGACCAGCGCGGCCACGAGTACTCGATGGTGCACTACGGGCTCGAACCGGAGATGATCGACAAGGCCTTCGGCGACTACGGGCTCTTCGTGGACAACCTCAACGCGGGATCACACCACTAGGTGAACTCGACGCCGGTGAGCGGGACGCCCCGGAACGCGGCGAGCCGCTCGGCCTCGGCCTCGACCGCCGTGCGCTCGGGGCCGGTGAGGGCGCGCCAGGGCTCGACGGCGACGGTGAACCGCTTCCCGGACTTGCGGGGTCGCCACAGTGCCGCGATCTCGCCGCTCGTCAGGACCGCGCCCGGGCGGCCGAGCACGGGCCACAGGGCCTTGCGGCGCACCGGGTCCGGCACCATCGAGGCCCGGTCCCGGTTCTGGAGGAACAGGTCGTAGGGGCCGACGAGCCTGGTGCCGCCCGCCTCGGCGCCGCGCAGCGCGTCCTCGTCGGCCGTGAGGATCCAGCGGGCCTCGCCCTCCACGTCGACCTCGACGGC
Organism: Glycomyces paridis; assembly: GCF_004912155.1. Classification (GTDB taxonomy): domain Bacteria; phylum Actinomycetota; class Actinomycetes; order Mycobacteriales; family Micromonosporaceae; genus Glycomyces; species Glycomyces paridis. The sequence continues at coordinate 160,364 of NZ_STGX01000014.1, forward strand.
GTCCTCCGGCCAGTGCGCCTTGACCTCCTTGACCGGCGAGTCGAGGTACTCGGCGGCCTCCTTGACGGTGGCGGGCCCGCACAGGCGCAGGTACGCGCGCAGCGGATCGAGCCGGTCCTCGAACGCCTCCGCGGGCGCGAACCCGGGGACGGGCCGCAGGACCGGCGGTGAGGTGTGCGGCTCCAGTTCGAGCCCGGCGCGGACCGCGGCGATCCGGAACGGCTGCTCGTAGACGTGCACGGCGTCGCACACCCGGCAGAAGCGCTGGTACGGCTCGGGCAGCGCCGCGTTGAGGCGCGACGACAGCTCGCCCTTGGCGGTAGGGGCGGTCACGATCGCCCGCATGTGCCCGGCGACGACGTCGAGCGCCTCCAGGATCGGGATGCCGGCGGCCTTGAGCGGCTTGGCGGCGTCGAAGATCCGCTTGGCGGCGTCGGCGTCCGACCAGGGCGCGACCGCGGCGGCGACCTGCGCGAGGTCGGCGCGCCGGTAGCAGTGCGGCGCGCCCCGCAGGGTCCACAGCCACACCAGGTCCCGTTCCTCGATCGCGGCGGTGTCGACCCCGCGCGCCTCCAGCGCCCACAGGGCCCCGTCCGGGCCGGTGTCCTGCGCGCCGAGGTCGAGGACGGCGGTGTCGGCGAGGCTCCCGGCCTCCCGGTCGAGCTGCTGGGCGTGCACGCGGTACCTGGTGACCAGGCGACGGTCGATCATGGCCCCACGGTATCCGCCGAGGCCGACATCGGGGCCCGACTCCAGTTCGTCGCGAAGCGATGAATCCGCGGTGCGGGCCTCGTCATAACCGGCAAGAGCCCGAAACTCCCGAAAGTGTGAGACATCATGAGCGCCAACGACATCGCCCCCGAAACCAACGCCGCGGCCGGCCCGGGCCGCGCCCTGAACGTCACCCTGTGGGTCCTTCAGATCCTGCTCGCCGTGTTCCTCATCGTGGCCTCCGCCGGGCCGAAGCTCATCGGCCACGAGTCCGCCGCCGAGGGCTTCGACCTCATCGGCTGGGGCGACTGGTTCATGTACTGCATCGGCGCCCTCGAACTGGCCGGCGGCGTCGGCCTGCTCGTCCCGCGCCTGGCGGGCCTGGCCGCGATCGGCCTGAGCCTGCTCATGGTCGGCGCCGCGATCTTCAACGCCACCGTGCTCGACTTCCCCGTCTACACCCCGCTGATCCTGCTGGTCCTCTTCGTCTTCATCGCCTGGGGACGCCTCTACCAGACGCGGCGCCTGTTCGCCTACGGCTTCAAGCAGGCCGTCTGAACGCGCCCGCACCCCTGCACGGCACAGGGCCGGTGGCATCGCCACCGGCCCTTTCGCTCGCGCGGAACGCGGGGGAGGGGCCGCCCCGGTTTGCAGGCTGGGGCGGCCCCACTTGCGGAGTGCTGGATCAGACCTGGACCGCGCGGCGGCGGGCCAGGATCATCGCTCCGGCGCCGCCCGCGAGGAGCACCGCGGCGGCGACGAGGACGATCATGAGCGGCGAGCCGGTGACCGGCAGCTTGGGCGTGCCCGCGCCGGCGACGTCGGTCGCGGTCGGGTCGTCGTCGCCGCCGGTGCCGCCGCCGGGGTTCCCGGTCGGCTCGCAGGTGGTGTCGGGGGCGTCGGCGAGTTCGACGGTGAAGGACACGGCGTCGAGGTCGGTGCCCTCGGGATAGAAGCCGCCGAAGAAGTCCACGCCCGCGGCGGCGACCGTGGCGGGGGCGGCGTCGACGCCGATCGCGCCGTCGGCGACGGCGAGTCGCTCGACCGCGACGTTCGCGATGAGGGCCTCGCCCGAGTAGAGGGCCAGGCCGCCGTCGACGCTGGCGACCCGCAGGTCGACCAGGTCGAGGTCGAGTTCGCCGTCGTGGCCGTAGAAGTTCACGCCGCCTTCGAAGGAGGCGTCGAGCGCGCAGGTCTCGGCGGTGAAGGCGCCCGAGGCGTCGGGGAAGCGGTAGGTGCCGTCGCCGTTGTCGGCGGCCGGGTCGAGGACGGTGATCTCGCCGTGCGCGATCGGGCCGGTCACGTAGTCGCGGAAGGACTGCTTGACGCCCCAGTCGGCGGCGCCGCCGGTGACCTCGTAGACCGTGGCGGGCTCGCCGGTCGGCTCCTCGGTCGTCTCGGTGGGCTCCTCGGTGTCGGTCGGCTCCTCGGTGGTCGGCGGGTCGATCGGGGCGTTCATGTCGGTCTTGATCGCGATCGAGACCGGGTCGAGCGCGGTGCCCGCCGAGTAGAACCCGGCGAAGGCCTCGGCGCCCGCTTCGGTGAGCGTGGTCGGCACGTCGTCGAGGCGCGCGAAGCCGTCGGTGTTCGTCCACGGCGAGGCGACCCCGCTGTAGTCGAACTCGGCGATGACCACGTCCTGCGAGGGCTCGCCCAGGGACGTCACGTCGGCGATGATCTCGCCGCTGTACGAGCCGTGGTCGGCGGTGAACTCGATGTTCTCCAGCAGCAGGTCCAGCGCGCCGTCGTGCCCGTAGAAGTGGACGCCGCCCTCGGTCGCGGCGGTGTAGGTCTGCGCCCCGAGGTCGGTGACGCCCTCGGCGCCGCCGAAGGTGAAGGTGCCGTCGCCGTTCTGCGCGGCGCCGTCCGAGACGGTGATCTCGCCGTGCGCGATCGGGCCGGTGATGTAGTTCCGGAACGAGGCCTTGACGCCCCAGGTGACGGAGCCGTCCACGATCTCGTACTTCGTCGCGGTCTGGGCGGCGGCGGGGGCGGCCGCGAAGGCGACGGCCGCGCCTGCGCCGACCACGAGGGCGGCCAGGCCCGCGATACGCTTTCGGGTGGGGGACTTCATGGGTGCTATTTCTCCTTGTCGTTTCCCGAGCCCTCGGCAGAGGGCGCGGCGGGCGGGGCGGTGGGGCCGCCCCGCCCGTTCTCAGCGGAAGCGTCGGCATCGGCGGGGGTGGGCTCCGCTGCCGGTTCCACGGTGGTCTCGGCGGCCTCGGGGCCGGTGCGCCCGCGGCGCCGAGTGATCGCGACGGCCGCCGCCGCGGCGGCCAAGACGACGAGGAGCGCGGCCGGGACGATCCACACCAGCGGGTTCGCGCCCTCTTCAGTGCGCTCGGCGGCGGCGGTCGCCTCGGGCGTGTCGCTCGGGCTCGCCTCGACGGGGTCCGAACCCAGGTCCGGGAGCGGCGGGAGGACCGCGTCGGCGGTGAGCGGGACGGCGATGAGGATCGGGTCCATGGGGTCGCCGGCCTGGTAATAGCCGCCGAAGACGGGGACGGCGGCCTCGGTGAGCGTGGTCGGCACCTCTTCGGCGATCAGCAGCCCGTCGGCCTCGGTCAGCTCGGCCTCGAAGGCCACCAGGTCGATCCGTTCGCCGCCGACCTCCGCGGAGAGCACGCCCTCACCGGCGGTCGCGGTGACGACGGGGTCGGTGACGGCGAGGTCCACATCGGTGCCGGTGAACGCGACGGTGCCCTGGTAGGACAGTTCGTAGTCGGTCGCGGTGGCGGTGCCCGCGCCTTCGGTGAAGCGGAATACGGCCCCGCCGTCGGCCGCGCCGTCCTCGGTCGCCCAGGCGCCGTCGGCGATGTCGCCGGAGACATATTCGCGCCAGGAGGCGCGCACGCCCCAGTCGAGGACCGCGCCGCTGACCGTGTCGTCCTCCGTTGCGGCCGTGGGCGACTCCTCGGCCTCTTCAGTCTCGGGCGCTTCGGCGGCGACCACGTCGGCGGAGAAGGACACGGGGTCGAGCGCCTGGCCGGCCTCGTAGTAGCCCGCGAAGGCGGCGGCGCCGTTGGCGGTGAGGGTCGCCGAGGCGCCCGAGACCGAGGCGGTGCCGCCGGAGACGTCGAGGGCGGCGCCGCCGAGCGAGGCCATGTCGGTGCGGGAGCCGTTGACGTACACGTAGAGCGTGCCCGAGGAGCCCGAGTACTCGACCGAGGGGTTCGCGAAGGTCACGTCGAGTTCGCCCTCGTGGCCCCAGAAGTAGACCCAGCCCTGGTAGTCGATCACCGCGGTCCCGTCCTCGTAGGACCCGCTCGCCGAGTGGAACCGGTAGGCGCCGTCGACGGTGGAGGCGCCGTCGCCGGTCTGTATCTCGCCCTGGGCGATCGGGCCGGTGATGTAGGTCCGGAAGGACGCCTTGACGCCCCAGTCGAGCCGGCCGCCGGAGAGGTCCTCGGCGGCGGCGGGGGCGGCCCACAGCAGGAGCGAGGCGACCAGCGCGGTCGCCGCGAGCAGTGCCCGGGCGGCGCGGGCGGTGGCGTGGGGCATGGCGGGGGACCTCCGTCTGGGCAAGTGATGGAGGCAAGGCTAACCTAAGTTAGGTCAGGCTTGCAAAGGGGGTGCTAAGAATACTTAGTGCTACCTAACTTAGGCTCGACCGGCCCGACCGAGACTGGAGAACGCCCGTGCGCAGAAGCCGCCCCCGCTGGACCACCCGCGCCGCCGCGGCCATCGCCGCGCTGATCGCCCTCACCGCATGCAGCACAGGCGAATCCGACGCCGACGCGGCGCTCTTTGAAGCCGTCGACCGCGTCGAGCCGATCGCCGAGGGCGTCGACCCGGTCCTCCCGGCCACGGTCACCGACGCCACGGGCGAGGCCGTCACGATCGACTCGGCCGAGGCGATCGTGCCGCTGTCGGGGTCGCTCTCGGAGATCGTCTTCACGCTCGGCCTCGGCGACCGCGTCGTCGCCCGCGACATCACCGCGACCTTCGAGCAGGCCGCCGACCTCCCCGTCGTCAGCCACGGCCACGACATCTCCGCCGAAGGCGTCCTGTCGCTCCAGCCCGACCTGATCCTGGCCGAGACGAGCTCGGGCCCGGACACGGCGCTCGACCAGATCGAGGCCGCCGGAGTGCCCATCGTGGTCTTCGAGCCCGCGACCGGCATCGACTCGGCCGCCGAACGCATCGGGGCCGTCGCCGCCGTGCTCGGCGTCCCCGACCTCGGCGCCGAACTCGTGGCGCGCACCGAGGCGGGCATCGCCGCCGCGACCGAGGGCATGGACCTCTCCGACCCGCCGCGCGTCGCGTTCCTGTACCTGCGCGGCTCGGCCTCGGTCTACATGATCGGCGCCCGCGACTCCGGCGCGACCTCGCTCATCGAGGCCGCCGGAGGCGTCGACGCGGGCGCCGCAGCGCTCGAAGGGGACTTCGTGGAGCTCACCCCCGAGGCGCTCGCGGCCGCCGCGCCGGACGTGATCCTCGTGATGGACAAGGGACTCGACTCCGTCGGCGGCGTCGCGGGCCTGCTGGAGATCCCCGGGGTCGCGCAGACCCCCGCGGGGGAGCACGAGCGGATCGCGCACTTGCCCGACGGGATCATGCTCAACTACGGGCCCCGCACCGGCGACGTCGTCGCCGACCTCGCCGCGCAACTGCACGGGACGGAGGGATGACGGCCCTCGCCGAGCGCCCGGCCCGGACCCCGCCCCGCGCCGAGCGGGCCCGGACCCGCCCGGGCGCCGCCGTCCTCCTGGGCCTGGGCCTGGCCGTGCTGCTCGCCTTCGGCGTCCTCGTCTCGGCCGCCAACGGCGCCTTCGCGATCGCGCCGGGCGAGATCCTCTCCTCGATCGGCCACCGGCTGTGGCTCGGCGGCGAACCCGTCGCGGGCACCGGCGAGAGCGTCCTGTGGAACATCCGCTTCCCCCGCATCGTCCTCGGCGTCCTCGTCGGCGCCTGCCTCGCCTGCGCGGGCGCCCTCATGCAGGGCATGTTCGGCAACCCGCTCGCCGAGCCGGGCGTCATCGGCGTCAGCTCCGGCGCGGCCGTGGGCGCCGTCTGCGCCATCGCGTTCGGCCTCACCTTCGCCGGGAACTGGACGATCCCGGTGTGCGCCTTCCTCGCCGGTCTCGCCACCGTCGCGATCGTGTACCTCCTCTCGCGCTCGGGCGGGCGCACCGAAGTGGTCACGCTCGTGCTCACCGGCGTCGCCGTCAACGGCCTCGCCGGGGCGCTCATCGGCGTCTTCATCTTCTACGCCGACAACGACGAGATCACCGCGATCACCTTCTGGCAGATGGGCAGCCTCTCGCAGGCGACCTGGCCGAAGATCCTCGCCGTCGCGCCCCTGGCGGCCCTCGGCCTCGCCGCCGCGCCGTTCTTCGCACGCCGCCTCGACCTGCTCGCCCTGGGGGAGCGGCCCGCCCGCCACCTCGGCGTCGACGTCGAGCGGATGCGCCTGCAACTCATCGTCATCGTCGCCCTGCTCACCGGCGCGGCCGTGGCCGTCTCCGGCGTCATCGGCTTCATCGGCCTCGTCGTGCCGCACCTCGTCCGCATGGTCGCCGGGCCGGGGCACCGCACGCTCCTGCCGCTGTCGGCCGCGGGCGGCGCGGCCGTCATCGTCTGGGCCGACCTGGCGGCCCGCACCGTCGCCGCCCCCGCCGAGGTCCCCCTCGGCATCCTCACCGCACTCGTCGGCAGCCCCTTCTTCTTCTGGCTGCTGCGACGCACCCGACGACGCCAAGGAGGCTGGGCCTGATGCGAACGCGATCCGGCACCCGCGACCCCGGCCCCGTCCCCGACGTCCCCGCCCTCGTCACCGGCCTCCGCGTCGCCCTCGGCGGCAAGGAGATCCTGCGCGGCATCGACCTCGAAGCGCGGGCCGGGGAGGTGCTGAGCCTCGTCGGCCCCAACGGCGCCGGCAAGTCCACCCTGCTCGCGGCCCTCTCCGGCGACCTCCGCGCCGACGCGGGCGAGGTCGAACTCTGGGAGCGGCCCATCGGCGCCTGGAGCGCCCTCGACACCGCCCGCCGCCGCGCCGTGCTCCCGCAGGCGCACACCGTCTCGTTCCCCTTCACCGTCGGCGAGGTCGTCGCCATGGGCCGAGCGCCCTGGACCGGCACCGGCCGCGGCGGCGACGACGAGGAACGCACGGCCGCCGCCCTCGCGCTCACCGAGGCCGCCGCCTTCACCGGCCGGGCCTTCACCTCCCTCTCCGGCGGCGAGCAGGCCCGCGTCATGCTCGCCCGCGTCGTCGCCCAGGACGCCGGGCTCGTACTCCTCGACGAGCCCACCGCCGCACTCGACCTGCGCCACCAGGAACTCGTCGGGCGCCTGTGCCGCACCCTCGCCGCCGAAGGCCGCGCCGTCGTCGTCGTCCTCCACGACCTCGGCCTCGCCGCCGCCTACTCCGACCGGTGCGCGCTCCTGTCCGAAGGCCGCCTCGCCGCCTGCGGCGCCCCCGCCGAGGTCCTCACCGCCGAGCGGATCGGCGAGGTCTACCGCCAACCGGTCACAGTGGACGCCGACCCCGCGACCGGCGCCCCCCGCGTCACCCCCCTCCGGGGCGTGCCGGACACCGCCGATGGCACCGGTCTGCTAGACATCACCCATGGCTGACAAACCCGGACTGCCCTTTCGCAGAAGTCTCTCGCAGAGCCCCCCGCTGACCGCCGGCCTCCTCCTCGGACTGGGCCTGGCCGTCGCCTACGCCCTCGTCTGGTCGGTCAGGGAGCTGAGCACCGTCATCACCGCGCTGGTCGTGGCGACCTTCCTCGCCATCGGACTCCAGCGCATCGTCGGCGGCATGACCAAGCGCGGGATGCCCCGCTGGCTCGCCATGACGCTCCTGCTCCTCGGCGTGGCACTGGTCTTCTGCGGCGGCATCGCCGCGATCATCCCCGCGCTCGTGCGCGAGACCACCGAGTTCGTCGACAACGTCCCCACCTACTACAACTCCCTCATGGACAGCCGCCTCGCGGAACGCTTCGGCGGCGAATCAGGCCTCCTGGAACGGGCCCAGAGCGTCCTGACCACCGAGAACATCTCCAAGGCCCTCGGCGGCGTCGCAGGCGGCGCCGCCTCGGCCGCCAACGGCCTCGTCTGGACCGTCACCACGATCCTGCTCACCGTCTTCATCCTCGGCGCCTACACGCAGCTGCGCACCGGCGTCGTGCGCCTCGTCGCCGCCTCCAAGCGCGAGCAGACCGACCGCATCCTCGAAGGCATCCTCCGCCAGATCGGCGCCTACCTCATCGGCGCGCTCGCCATCGGCCTCCTCGCGGGCGTCTCCTCGTGGATCTTCATGGCCATCGTGGACATCCCCTACGGCGCCATCCTCGCCCTCCTCGTCGCGCTCCTCGACCTGATACCCCAGATCGGCGCGACCATCGGCGCCGTCGTCGTGACCCTCGTGGCCTTCGCCGTCTCGCCGATGACCGCGCTGGCCTCCGCGATCTTCTTCATCGCCTACCAGCAGCTGGAGAACTGGGTCATCTACCCGACGGTGATGCGCTCGGCCGTGAAGGTCTCCAACCTCGCCGCCATCGTCGCCGTCCTGGTGGGCGGCACGCTCTTCGGCGTCGTCGGCATCGTCCTGTCGGTGCCCATCTACGCCGCCATCCGCCTCATCGGCAAGGAGCTCGTCCAGCCCCGCCTCGACAACTCCTGACCCGCATAGGGCGACGGGGCCGGCGGCGCATACCCGCGCGCGCCACCGGCCCCGTCTTCCACGCCAGCATAGGACCGCCCCGCAACCCTCCGAGCCGTCCGGACCGGCGCCCGAAACGAGGATTGCCGCCGCGCCCCACGGGCCGTACTGTTGTGCCGTCCGGCCGCGCGCGAGCGGCCCTCCCCGAGAGGAAACGCCCGTGTTCGGCACCGTCGACCTGTGGACCTACGTCGTCGCTTCCGTCCTCATCATCCTGCTGCCGGGACCGAACTCCCTGTACGTCCTCTCCGTCGCCTCCCGCCGCGGCCGCCGCGACGGCTTCAAGGCCGCCGCCGCCGTCTTCTGCGGCGACTCGGTCCTCGTCATCGCCACCGCCGCCGGACTCGCCACCGCGTTCGCCACCTCGCCCCTGCTCTACAACATCGTCCGCTGGGCGGGCGTCGTCTACCTCTCCTACCTCGCGTTCGGCCTCATCCGCGGCGGCGTCAAGGCCTGGCGCGCCGCCCACCGCGGCGACGCCCCCGCCGAAGCCCCCGCGCCCGCGGCCGCCGCCAACGAGCGGCCCTTCACCAGGGCGCTCGTCGCGAGCCTGCTCAACCCCAAGGCCATCCTGTTCTTCGTGTCGTTCTTCGTCCAGTTCGTCGACCCGACCTACGCCTACCCGGCCCTGAGCTACGGCGTCCTCTACGTCATCATCCAGACCATCTCCATGGTCTACCTGACCACGCTCATCCTCGCCGGGGACGGCCTCGCCCAGGCCTTCCGGCGCCGCCGCAGGCTCGCCGCCCTCGGCAACGGCATGGTCGGCGCCGTCATGATCGGCTTCGCCGCCAAACTCGCCACCGGCTAGGACAGGCCCTAACCCGCCGGTCCGGCGCTGGCGGACCATGCCGCGCAGGAGCCGCTTCGGGCTCGGCGCGGGCGGCAGCGGCTCGGTGCCTTCGACGGCGAACGCCCGGAGCATCTGGCCCACGAACCGCCGCGAAGCCTCCGGGGCGGCGTCGCCCGCCACGGCGAGCACGCCCGCGTTCGCCATGAGCAGGATCGGCAGGTCCTCGCCGATGAAGTCCGGCCGCAGCCGCCCCTCGGCCTTGGCCCGCACTACCACCTCGGTGAACGCCTCGAACGCCTCCTGGCGCGCCCGCTCCATGCCCTTCGCCGACGCGAAGCTCATCGCCAGCACCTCGGCGAACCCGCGGTTGTCGGCCTGGAGCTCGCACACGGTCGCCACGTAGCGCCGGAACCCGTCCCACGCGCACGGGTCCTCCCGCGCGGCCAGCGCCGCCTGCCGGTTCGCCTCCATGGCGTCGCCGAAGACCGCGGCCACGAGGTCCGAGCTGGTGGGGAAGCGGCGGAAGAGCGTGGCGATGCCGACGCCCGCGGCGCGGGCGATGGAGGCCATCGAGGCGCTGAGGCCGTCGCGCCGGTAGACGCCGCGGGCGGCGTCGATGATGCGGTCCCTGTTGCGCTCGGCGTCGCTGCGCAGGCGGCGGGCCCGCCCGCAGCGACCGGTCTCCTCGCTCGGTTCCATCGGCACATCCTACCCAAGTGGAATGCCCTATCCGCTTGCGTTGTTACACTCGGCGTCAACAACCGGAAAGGGCACTCCGTTTAGCGGAGGCACCGCCCGACCTGCTCAAGGAGTCAACCCCGTGAACGTGTTCCTGTGGATCCTGCAAGGCCTGCTCGCCGCCGCCTTCCTCGCGGCCGGGACGATGAAGGCGACCCAGCCGAAGGAGAAGCTCGCCGGCCCGATGCCGTGGGTGAACGACTTCCCGGCGGCCACCGTCAAGTTCATCGGCGCCACCCAGATCGCCGCCGCCCTCGGCCTGATCCTGCCCGCCGTCACCGGCATCGCCGTGATCCTCACCCCGCTCGCGGCGGTCGGCCTCGGCCTCATCATGGTCCTCGCCGGGATCTACCACGCCCGCAAGGGCGAGCCGTTCATCGTCAACATCGTGATCCTCGTCCTGGCCGGCGTCGTCGCCTGGGGCCGCTTCGGCCCGTACCCCCTCTAAGAACCCGTAACTATTTCGTCTCTGGTGCGTTGTTCTG
>NZ_STGX01000024.1 GCF_004912155.1 Glycomyces paridis
ACCATCCAAACACCCTGTTGAGTTCTCAAACAACACGCCATAACCAAGTTCGATCCACTTAAGGGATTCGGCCTCAGCCGGAGCAACCTCGCAACTCTAACAGTCTCAGATCGCTGTGCAAACTCTAGGTCGATTAACCTGTGTCACACTCGATCGAGCCTCTTGTGAGTCTCAGAGACGCCCGCGATTCAGCTTCCGGACCGCGCCTGACTCAATGAGTCTGTCGCTGGTCTCCGGCGGCTTCCGGACCAGGCCTTTTCGGCTGTTCCGTTCCCCCGCGGGCAAAGACAACATTACACGCCTTCTGAGGGCATAGAACAGGGGGGTCCCCTTTCCGCTCGCGACCGAATTGAGCTGCGGTGATACCGCTGCGGCGCAATCCGATCCGCGGTTCGGGGCGCCGGCCTTCCTCCGGTGGAGGCGAGGTTCCGTCGTCGCGGGGTCCTGATCCGAACGTACGGGAGGGGTACGACATCCGAGGGGCTCGACGGTGAACGCTCGGTACTTATAGGAGAGGTCCGGATGCCGGTGCCGGCCGGCGGTGCCGAAGGCGGGTACGGAAAAGGGCCGGGCCCGTCTTTCGACGGGCCCGGCCCCCTGGTTCCGGTGAGCGTTGCCGCTCGGGTCTTACGCCGCGACCTCGGTGGGGGTCGGGACGATGTTGACCAGCTTGCGTCCGCGCTTCTGCGAGAACAGCACTTCACCCTCGGCGAGGGCGAAGAGCGTGTCGTCGCCGCCGCGGCCGACGAGGTCGCCCGGGTGGTACTTGGTGCCGCGCTGACGGATGAGGATCTCGCCCGCGCTCACGTGCTGACCGCCGAAGCGCTTGACGCCAAGTCGCTTCGAGTTGGAGTCACGCCCGTTGCGGGAGCTGGATGCGCCCTTCTTGTGTGCCATTGTCCAACCCCTTACTTGGTGATGCCGGTGACCTTGACGAGGGTCAACGGCTGGCGGTGACCCTGTCGCTTGTGGTAGCCGGTCTTGTTCTTGTACTTGTGGATCTTGATCTTCGGGCCCTTGGTGTGCTCGAGAAGTTCACCGCTCACCGTGACGCCGGAGGCGTCGGTGACCACAGTGCCTTCGTCGACGAGCAACACCGCAGGCAGCGTAAGCGTGTCGCCGGGCGCGCCCTGAAGCTTCTCGACTTCGAGGACGTCTCCTTCGGCGACCTTGTACTGCTTTCCGCCAGTCTTGACGATTGCGTACATGTCGACGCGGTCTCCTTGGGTCCTCCCCGGTGCGGGGAAATGAGTTCCCCGCAGGGGAACGGTGTCTGTCAAATTTCGCGGTGCTAGCGCACCATGCCGGTCGCCGGTTCGCAAGCTTCACCGTGACCGCCAACCCCCGGCTCCGTTGAACGTCGCCGCGGCTGGGCCGCCGATCGAGCTCCGCGTTCATCCCCGCTGACGGGGTCAAAAGCTGAGGGCTCTATAGGCCGCTCACTAGGGTACGTCATGTACCCGCTGGTTCAGGCATCGGGCCGGGTCGGGGGCCGCGGACGTCACAGTCCGCGGCGCCCGTCCGGCTCAGTCCGTCGCCGTCCCGGTTCCGGCTTCCTCGCCGTTCCCGGAGTCCGATCCCGCCTCGTGGGCCTGCGCCGCAGCGGGGGTCTCGGCCTCGCGCGGCTCGTGCGCGGCCTCTTCGGCGTGGGCGTCGTCGTCCCCGTCGTGGACGTGGTCGAGCGAGGCGGCGATCTTCGCCGTCTCGGCCGCCGCCGACTTCACGGGGGCCTCGGCCTTGTCCTGCTTCTTCTGCTGGCCCTGCTGCTGCTGGGCCTGCTGGCCGGACTTGGCCTTGTCCTTCTTCTTCTTGCCGGCACCCTGGTTCTGCTGGCCCTGGTTGGCGTTGGCGTTGCCGCCTCCGCCGCCGTTGCCCTTCTTGCGGCCGTTCCCGAGGATCTCGTCGGTGTGGATGACCACGCCGCGGCCCTTGCAGTGGTCGCAGGGCTCGGAGAACGCCTCGATGAGGCCCTGGCCGACGCGCTTGCGCGTCATCTGGACCAGGCCCAACGAGGTGACCTCGGTGACCTGGTGCTTGGTCCGGTCCCGGCCCAGGCATTCGGTCAGGCGGCGCAGCACCAGGTCGCGGTTCGATTCGAGCACCATGTCGATGAAGTCGATGACGATGATGCCGCCGATGTCGCGCAGGCGCAGCTGGCGCACGATCTCCTCGGCCGCCTCCAGGTTGTTCCTGGTGACGGTCTCCTCGAGGTTGCCGCCCTCGCCGGTGAAGCGGCCGGTGTTGACGTCGATCACGGTCATCGCCTCGGTGCGGTCGATGACGAGCGAGCCGCCCGAGGGCAGGTAGACCTTGCGGTCCAGCGCCTTCAGCAGCTGCTCGTCGACGCGCATCTCGGCGAAGACGTCCTTCGTGCCGGTGTGGTGCTTGAGCCGCGGCAGCAGCTCGGGCGACACCGACTCCAGGTACCTGTGGATCTCGTCGTAGGCCTCGTCGCCCTCCACCAGGAGCTCCTTGAAGTCCTCGTTGAAGACGTCGCGGACGACCCGGATGAGCACGTCCGGCTCGGAGTGGAGCACCGCCGGGGCGCTGCTCTTCTTCGACTTGGCCTGGATCTCCTCCCACTCGATCTGGAGGCGGGAGATGTCGCGGGCGAGCTCCTCGGGGCCGGCGCCCTCGGCCGCGGTGCGGACGATCACGCCCGCGCTCTCGGGCACGAGCTTCTTGAGCGCCGCGCGCAGGCGGGTGCGCTCGCGGTCGGGGAGCTTGCGGGAGATCCCCGAGGCGTTGCCGCCGGGGACGTAGACCAGGTGGCGGCCCGAGAGGGCGACGTGGCTGGTCAGGCGGGCGCCCTTGTGGCCGACCGGGTCCTTGGTGACCTGGACGAGCACGGGGTCGCCGGGGCGCAGGGCCTGCTCGATCGAGCGGGCCTTCCCGGCCAGGCCGGTCGCGTCCCAGTTCACCTCGCCGGCGTAGAGCACGGCGTTGCGGCCGCGGCCGATGTCGACGAAGGCGGCCTCCATGCTCGGGAGCACGTTCTGGACCTTGCCGAGGTAGACGTTGCCGACCAGGCCCTGGGCACCGGACTTCGAGACGTAGTGCTCGGCGAGGATGCCGTCCTCCAGGACGGCGGCCTGGGCCTTGCCGCCGCGGACGCGGACGACCATCTGGCGCTCGACGGCTTCGCGGCGGGCGAGGAACTCGGCCTCGCTGACGACCTGGACGCGGCCCCGGCCCGACTTGCGGCCGTCGCGGCGGCGCTGCCGCTTCGCTTCGAGCCGCGTGGAGCCGGAGACACCGCGGACCTCCTCGTTGGAGGACGTGCGGCGCTGCGGCGTGCGGACCTTGACGACGACCTCGGCGTCGTCCTCGGACTCCTCCGGACGCGACCGGTCTGAGTCCTCGGAGCCCGCGCGGCGGCGGCGACGGCGGCGACGGCGGGTCACCTCGGGACCGTCGGTCCCGGCTTCCTCGTCGTCTTCGTCGGACTCGCGGTCCTCGTCGTCGTTCTCGTCGCCCTCGTCGTCGGCGGCGCCGTCGACGCCCTTGCCGCGGCCGCGGCCGCGGCGGCCCCGGCGGCCCCGCCTGCGGCGGCCGGCCTCGGAGTCGTCATCGTCGTCGAACTCGTCGTCGTCGAAGTCCTCGGCGACGGGCTCTTCGGCCTTCGGCTCGGGCCGCTCCGCCTTGGACTCGGCGGCACGGTTCTCGGAGCGGCTGCGGGTGCGCTTGCGCGCCTGCGGCTGCTCCTGCTGGGGTTGGGCCTTCCTGGCCTGCGCCTTCTTGGCCTGGCCGCGGCGCGGCTCGGGCTCGTCCTCGCGGGTGTCGCGCTGCTCGCGCTTCACCGGCTCGGCCTTGGGCTCGGCGGCCTTGGGCTGCGCCTTCGGCGGTGGGGCGAACATCGGCGCGGCCTGCGTCGCGGCGGCGCGTGAGCGCTCAGCGCGGGGCGGCTCGGCCGCCGGCTCGTCGTTCTTGGGTTTCTGGGGAGCCATGAAGGTGACCGCAACCACGGGCACCTGTTCGCGCGGCTCGTTCTCGCGCATACGAATTTATCTCCATTCCAGCCGCCGCCCGGGCGCGTGACGCGGTGTGCGTCCGCTGCCGCACGGGCGCGGCATCTGAGTGCGGTCCTCCCGACCTGACGAGGCCGGCATCCGGCTCGCTTCGCCTTGGAGGCTGGCGAGCCTTGCTCCGGCGCTGAGTTCATGCCGTTCGGGCCGCACTGAAAGCCTCAACTCGCACTGGGGAAACACCTCTGCCCCCAGCCGAGTCGTCAAGTCCGTCGCCGTCGTGAGGGGCGCGGACAGGACATCTTCGGGTCGCACCTCGTACAACCGCGGCGCGACAAGGTCGAGTATCGCACACTCTGCGTCATTCGCCGAGCGGGACGGAAAGCCGGTGCCGTGCCTCTCAGTGCCGGGTCGTCGGGATCGCGTGCGGCGACCTGCGAGGACGCCTTCGGCGCAGGCTCGGGACAGGTGTACGAGAAACAGCACGAACGGGTGAGAAAACACGACTCCTCGTGGTTGGCACGGTCGGAGCGTGGTCCGTGTCGCAGGCACTCGATAGGCTGTGAACCGGCGTGTCGGCAGCGACCACTGAAGCAAGGACGAACACCATCGCACTCCAGGTGATCGACTCGGACGAGTCCCAGGAGCCCCGGGCGGACGGGAAGCCCTCCACCTACCAGGGGCGCCATCGCGGTGCGGACCGGCTGCGGCAGCTCGCGAGCGCCGGATGGGCCCTCGCGGTGGTCGCGGTCCTCCTCGCCGGCGGCGGGACGGCGCTGTTCTGGGCCTCCGGGATGGACGAGGAGCGCCCGTCGGTGGACGGCGGGAAGATCGCGGACCTGTGCGAACTGGTCGTGGACGCCGAGCTCCTGGCGCCGTGGGCCGACTCCGAGCAGGCGCGCAACCCCGCCGACCGGTCCGAGGAGAAGGTGCGCACGTTCGACTGCACCTACTCGGCCGAGTACGCCGGGGACGAGGCGTACCGGCTGGTCACAGTGTTCGCCACGGTGCAGGTCTACGAGGACCCCTCGAAGGCGCGGGCCGCGTACGCGGGCGTGCTGGAGTTCGAGGCCTCGGAAGGGCACGAGACCTCCTCGGCCAAAGGCGTCGGGGAGCAGGCGGCGGTCGCGACCATCGCCGAGGGCGAGGAGACCGAGGTGCGCCTGCACGCCCAGGAGGCGAACGCCACCATCAGCCTCAACGTCTTCTTCACCGGCACGGCCCCGAAAGACGGAGATGTGGGGCGATTGACGGAGGATCTGGGCGCGGGCCTCGTCGACGCGCTCCCCCGGGCGGGGAAATAGGCGGCCCCCTTTAAGCTGGCCGTGACTACCGCGGCGTCAAGTCGACACGCCGGGAATCATTCGCGGAGGATCATTGTGAGCGGCAATTCACCCTTTGGCCCGGCATATGGCGAGCAGCCCGAGGACGGGTCGCGATCCGGTCAAGGCCAGTGGCGGCCGCGAGCAGGTCGACCGCAGGGCGGGCCGCCCGAGGACCGCCAGGGCCCGGGGCCCTCGTACTCGGCCGGGCAGAGCCCGCAGGACCAGGGCGGCTACGACCGGGGACAGACCGGCCGCCATCAGATGCCGCAGGCCGGACGGCCCTCGCCCGAAACGCGCGGCGGTGTACCCCGCGCGGGCGGACCCTCCGCTGGCGGACCCGGCGCGGGTCGGGGACAGCAGCCCGGCCAGTACCAGTCCCCGCAGCAGCAGTACTCGCCGCAGACCGGCGCCGAGCCGCCGCGTTCGGCGCAGACCGGGCCGCTCCCGGGCTCCTCGCCGCGCGGCGACCAGCGGGGTTCGGGCACGCCCGCCTCGCCTCAGCGCGCCCCCGAGGGCGCCCCGTCCAGGGGCTCCCACCAGCCGTTCGAGGAGGCCGCGTTCGCCGACGACCGGTCGCAGGGCGACTGGGGCGGCGGCGCCGAGACCACGACGATCGGGCGCCTCGGCTACATGCCGAAGGAGCCGCGCCGCCGCTCCGACTTCCAGAAGGTCCGCAGCCGGGCCCGCAAGTCCAGCCCGATCCCGAAGATCCTCATCGGGATCCTCGTGCTGGCGCTCGTCGGCGGCGGCGCCTGGTGGTGGATGAACCGCCCCGCCGAGGAGGACGCCGGCCAGGCCGCCGCCGAGGGGCTGACGTACGCCGGGAGCGAGGCCCCGTGCTCGCTGATCGACAGGACGACGCTCGAAGCGGTCGTCGACGGCGCCGAACCCGTTGAAGCACCCGCGGGCGAGGAGAAGAGCCGCGGCTGGGTGCAGTCGTGCTCCCTCACGTACGGCGAGCCCGAGAAGGCCGCGGCGCTCTTGGAGATCGAGGGCACCGTCTTCGACACCGAGGCCAAGGCGAGCGTCAACTTCGAACTCGGCACCCGTGAGATCGGCGAGCTGGGCGAAGCCTGGACCGCGGTCGACCCCGCCCCCGAGGTCGGGGACGAGAACGCGGCGGTGGCCCGGGTGGTCGCCGACGGCACCTCGAACTACCACCTCCACGTCCACGACGACAACGTCTACATGGTGGTGCGGCTGTCGGTCGCGAAGGACGCCGAGCTGGACGAGCAGGGCCTGACGGACCTCGCGGCCGGGCTGGCCGCGACGTACCTGGAGAACTGGCGCGCCGAGAGCTGACGTGAGACATGCGGAAAGGGGCGGGGCCGTTCGGCCCCGCCCCTTTCACGTGCAGTCGGTCAGTAGGTGCGCATCGGGGCGCCGAACATCTGCGACTCGATCGAGGTCGGGGAGCACCACAGGTAGCGCTCCTTCTGGCCCTTGCGAAGCATGGCGATCATGTCGTCGTGCAGCATCTGGAGCCATTGCAGGACCTCCTGGTTGACCCGGATGGCCGAACGCGCCACCTGGGCCTCCTCGGCGGTGAGCCGCTGAAGCACCGTCATGTGCGCCTCGCCGGTGAGCGAGTCGGCGAAGTTCGTCAGGCGCGGGAGGACCGTCAGCTGCGTGCGCCAGGGGCCGAGGACCGGCTTGGTCTGGGAGCCGCGCTCGCCCACGTCGTAGACGTACAGGGCCGGGGAGTGCTGGCTGGCCTCGACGGTGACCGGCTGGTCGCCGTGGAGGACGGCGAGCCGGTCGCCGCGGCCGGTGGCGGTCTCGCCGAGGCCGTTCCACTCCTGCGGGCGGGTCGTGCACACCGCGACGCGGGTGCCGATCGCCAGGGCGCGGAAGACCAGGAGCCGCGCCAGGTAGACGCCGCCGATCAGGTTGATGCGGGTCTCTTCGGGCCTGAAGAACGGCGCGACCACGGGCAGCTGCTCGGCGTCGCGGCCGATGACGAGGCCCGAGGGCGGGCTGGCGGAGGTCATGAGCTCCAGGGCGCGGGCCGTGGGGATCTGCGGGTTCGACCTGACCGACTCGATGGCCTTGCCCGCGTCCGAGGCGGTCTCGACCGCGCGGTCGGTGACCGGGAGGCCGTAGACGGTGCCCTCGGTGGGGCCCGCCGAGACCGAGCCGACGCCGAACAGGCCCGCCGAGGTCGGCAGGGAGCTGATCGGGCCGCCGGTGATCGGGGCCGCGCCGGAGTACGGCATCCCCGAGTAGGGCTGGGCCGACGCGGGCTGCGCCGAGTACGGCTGCCCCGAGACCGGACTGCCCGACATGGGCTGCCCGGAGATCGGACTGGCCGATACGGGCTGGACCGAGACCGGTGAGATCGACGGCGCGGACACCGGCGCCGCGGAGACCGGGGCGATCGGCGGCTGCGACGGGGCCACGGGCTGCGGCGGGCGGCGCGGCTGGCCGTACTGGTTCGGGGGCGCCGACGGCATCCCGGGCGGCGGACCCGCCGGCGGCTGCGGCGGGCGCTGCTGCTGCGAGACCGGCTGCGGCGCGGGCGGTTGCGGCGCCTGCGGCTGCCCGGCGGGCGGCGTCTGCCGCATCTCGGGCGGACGCGGCGTCTGCTGCGGCGACTGCGCCTGGCCCCCGTAAGGCGGGCGCGGCGGCTGGGCGCCGGTCCTCGCGCCCGCGGGCGGCTGCGCGCCGGTGCGCGCGCTCGGAGGCGCAGGCGGCGCGGCGGGGGGCTGGCCCTGGCGCGCGGAGGCGGGGTTCTCGGGCGGACGCCCGTAGACGGTGGGGTTCTGCTGCCCGGTCGGAACCTGCTGACCGGTGGGTGCCTGCTGTCCGCCCTGGCCGTAGACGGCGCCCTGCGGAGGCGAAGACGGTGCGGGCGGGCGGGCCGAACCGGTCTGGCCGCCCTGGCGTGCGACCTTGACGGTGCCCGAGTCCTCGTCGTCCACATTGCGGCGCTGGTCGGCGCCCTGCGGCTGCTCTTCCTCGTCGTCGGAGTGGCGGCCGGAGCGGTAGGAGCCGCCCTGATAGGTGCCGCCCTGGTAGGTCCCGCCGCCGTAGACGTTGCCGTTGCCGCGGTCGCTCATCGGGGTCCTCCTCCGGTCGGGGCGGATGCGTAGGCGGCGGGCCCGTGCTCGCCGTCGAGGCGCTGCAGGCGCACGCCGAGCTGGTCGGCGACGTTGAGCAGCTGGTTCTGCGCCGACTCCCAGGAGGCCTGGTCGAGCGCGAGGCGGACGATGCCCTCGACGCCGAGCTGGCGCCCGGTGACGCGGCCGTCGGGGTTGACCTTGCCGTTCGTGCCGGCGGTGACCACGGTCGAGACCGTCACGAACGCGGCCGGGATGCCCGAGAGCGCGTCCACGGTGCGGTGCAGAGCGACCGCGTCCGTGGGCCACCGGGTGATGCGGTAGGCGACGTGGCGCAGGCCGTCGGCGTACCAGTGGCTCCACTCCTCGGCCGTGCGCTCGCCCGGGACCGGCGCGAACGCCACGCCGAGCGACTGCTGCACGGCCTCGCGCACGCCCTCGGCGTCGAGGATCCGGTTGGGGACGCCGACATTGCCGAGCAGCTTGCTGACGCGCTGCGAGGTCGAGGCCAGCGCCTTGTAGACGCCGTCGACCTCGCCGCCGCGTTCGGCGGTGGCCTCGCGGGCGTCGCGGGCGCCGAGGCGCACGGCGAGCCAGGCCTTGTGGTGGACCACGGCGGGGTAGTCGCCGAGCAGTTCGCGGTAGGAGCGCGAGGCGGGGCTGTTGTCGTAGGCGCTCAAGCCGACCGGGGTGGTGTGGCCGATGAGCTGGACGGCGGTGACGGGCACGGAGGTCTCGTCGAAGAGCCGTTCGAGGCGTTCGAGCGGGACGGCCTTGGTGCCCTCGTCGGTGGTGCCGATCTCGATGACCGAGAACCAGCCGCCGTTGTCGTGGCCGATGCCGACGTTCTCGTCGCGGTCCTCGATGCCGGTGATGCCCAGGTCGGGTGCGATGCGGTGCAGGACCTCGGTGAGCTGCTCGGGGTCGAGGGCGCGGATGCGGCGCTTCATGCGGGATTTGAGCGGCCAGGTCTGGTACCACCAGTAGTCGCCCTTGCGCCAGAAGACGACGATGAGGACGACGAGCGCGACGCCGCCTCCGGCGGCCGCGGGGATCATCCCGAAGGCGAGGCACGTCAAAGCGGCGGCCAGCGCGAGTTCGACGGTGATGAGCTGCGCGACCGTGAGCGGGCCGAGCCGGCCGGAGGATCTGGTCGTGAACACGACCGACTCGCCGGGTGTCGGGCCGCCGCTCTGCTGGGCTTGCACGGACGCGGTGCCGCGAGCTTGCTGCTGCGCCTGAAGCATCGTCATTGGCGACGTCTCCATCGTGAAGGTGAGTGGTCGTACCCATCGTATGCGGACGAGTCCACCTCTTGGTCCCCCGCCCTTGCCGTGTCGCCGGGCCGAATGCGGGCGGACCTGCCCGCTGGCGCTGCGGGGCTAGACTGTGCGGGTGCGAATCCTCCCGCGTATTCCCCTCTATTCCGTCGCCGTCGCAATGGCGACGGCGGGAACGGTCCTGCTGGCGACGACTCCGGCCCATGCGGAGTTCACCACGGATCAAATGGCCGGCGACGATATCAAGACCTGTGAGACCGCTTCCGGCGAGAAGGACCCCTTGACCTCCAAGGACTGGGCCGGCGACTTCATCGGCCTCGAAGAGGCGCACCAGGTCAATCGGGGCACCTTCAAGGACTCGGGCGATCCGGTGATCATCGCGATCATCGACTCGGGAGTCGAGGCCACGCGCACCGACGTCTTCGGCGACCGGATCTTGGAAGGCTGGGACGTCTACGACCCCACGAAGAACGGGGGATGCGACGGGTACTTCCATGGAACGGGTGTCGCCGCGATCGCCGCGGGAACCTCGCAGGGCGAGCAGTTCGTCGGTGTCGCGCCCGAAGCCGAGATCATTCCGATGCGCGCCTTCGTGAGCGATGAAGGCGCGGACTTCGGCAAGTCGAACATGGTGGCCAGCCTCATCGACGACGCGGTCGCGAACGGCGCGAGCGTCATCAACATCTCGATCGCGCTTCCCGACACCGATCCGCTGGAGGCGGCCGTCAAGCGCGCGATCGAGGCCAACGTCGTGATCGTGGCGGCCACCGGGAACGGCACCCTCAACATGGACCTGACCGACCTCCCTGCCGACAAGGCGACGTACTACCCGGCGAACTACCCCGAGGTGATCGCGGTCGGGGCGCACAACCAGGCCGGGAACTGGTACCCCAAGACCAACTACGGCGAGCACCTCGATCTGGTCGCCCCGGGAGACGGCGTGGTGATCCCGTATCCGGGCGGCGGCTGGGTCTCACAGCAGTCCGGGACGAGCTTCGCCTCTCCCTACGTCGCCGGTGCGGCCGCGCTTCTGAAGGCGCAGTACGGGAAGGACATCACGCCGAGCTGGGTCGAGCACCGGTTGAAGGAGACCGCGATCCACCCGCCGGGTGCGCCGAGCATCTACCTCGGGCAGGGCGTGCTCAACGTCGCGGGGGCCCTGACGACGCCGCTCGGCGACGAGGACCCGTTCGCGTTGTGGGCGGCGCCGGACGAGGACGAGTCGGGCGGTTCGGAGGAGGTTCCGCAGAGCGAGCCGTCTTCGATCGCGGCGATCAACGTCGACTACGACCCGCTCGCGTTCGAGAAGACGATCGCCTGGGCGAGCGTCGGCGGTTCGCTGCTGCTGGTCACCCTGGTGCTGGTCCTTCGCAAGATCGTTCCCAAGGGCCGCAAGCGGGGCTGGCGTCCCGGCACGCGCAAGCCCGACAATCTGCCGGTGAAGCTCGCGAGCGACTGAGGCGCGGCTGAGACCGCGAAGGGGCGGGGCCTGCAGGCCCCGCCCCTTCTCCGTGTCCGGGTTCCCGGCGGGCTCGGTGCGCTGGGCCCCATGACCGCCCGGGGGTACGCGAAAACCCGGGAGGTCCTTGGACCTGCCCGGGTTTTCGAGTGTCTCTGAGCTGCGAGGCCGTTAGGCGAAGCGCGCGGTGTTCGCGGCTTCCGCTTCCTGGTAGCGCTCTTTCGCGTTGTTGACGGCGCGGCCGACGGCTTCGAGAATGTCGTTGATCTTCTCGTAAGCGGCATCCCACTGGGCCTTGGCCTCTTCGTAGGCTGCCTTGTCGCCGCCTTCCCAGTCCATACCGTCGAGCTGGGTACGGAGGTCAGCGAGCGTGCTGGTCATCTCGCCGGACTGCGACGCGATCTCAGCGGTGGCGGCGTCGAGCTCCTCGTAGCTCATTGCAATGCGACCGGACATGGTTCACCTCTTTCCTTGAGTCGGGGGTTGTGGGCTAGAGCTCGCCGTCGAAGGCGCCGAACTCGGAGTTCGACTCCGCGTCCTGCTCGGCCTGGAGCGCTGCGGAGGAGTCGAGGCTGTCGGCGATGTCCTGGAGGGCATCGAGGAGCTTCGCGGCCTCGGCGTCCCACGCCATCATGACGTTGGCGAACGCGGTCGCGCCCTGGCCGGACCAGGAAGCGGCGAGCTCGTCGCAAAGGGCCTTCAGTCGGTCGAGGTTGCCGTCGACCGAGAGCTTGGCGTTGACCGTGTCAGTCGCGGCTTGAGCGACTGTCTCTGTGTCCATTGCGACACCGGCCATGTTCACCTCCAAGTGATAAACCGGGGCTGCGGCGCGGGGCCGTCAGGGGTATCCCAGTGAGTTTTTGATCGATTCCGCAGTCACCATAACCCGTCCGTGCAAACTCACCGGGTTGGCGGTGCGTCTCTGAGTTTACTGGGCGTCACAAGCCGCGTGTATCCCCACTTTGTGCCAGCTCTGCTGGGCTCCCTCCCCCGATCGGGCGACCGGGCGACAATGGCGATCACCCGTGCGACGGAACGGGTCCGGCCGGCGGCTGCCGGTCGCGCCGGGTCGAGCGGCCTGCGAGGGCCCGGTGGTCCCGGCTCGCTATGCTGGATGCAGCACATATCGAGCGGCCGTGCCCGTCGCGCATCGCCGAGCGGCCCAGGTCGATACCCCCAGACAAACCTGAACTTTCACCGAGGTGATGACGTTGCTTCCCGAGGACATGGCCAGTGCGAGCTACAGCAAGCAGACCAAGCTCTACACGGTGACGGACTCCACCGGCCAGACGTTCCAGATGACCGAGGAGTCGTTCGACGAGTTCATCTCGAAGATGGACACGACCATCAGCGACCTCGGCCTCTTCCGCGACAAGCTGATGCAGGGCACCGTGGTCAGCGTTCGCGAGAACTGGAACAACGACTACCTCAGCATGGCCGCCTTCCAGGACGTGGACGCGGTCAACCTGCAACTGGGCACCTTCGACGACGCCGTCGAGCTCCAGGAGGCGTACCGGACGGTCTACTACCCCACCCGGGCCGAGCAGCTCGACCGGGTCTACCACGGGCTCGACACCGGGCGCGTGGTCAGCCAGGACATCAAGACAAGCTACCTGGAGAACGACGGGAACGTCTCGGACGACCTCGGCACGGTCCAGAACGAGTTCAACAACAACGGCGGCATCACCCAGACCGACGTCGAGGACGTGCGCTCGGAGAACGACGGCAACGCCGGCACCGACGGCGAGGCGACCGAAGAGGGCGAAGAAGAGCCCCCGATGCTCTAGCCCTGTTCCGTCGCTGAAGACCTGACCCCCAAGGAAGGAGCCGAAGATGGTCGCCAAAGGCAAAGGCGAAGACTTTTACAAGAGCTCGTACACCCATGAGCAGCTGTGGGACATGCTCCACGCCGGCAACGACTGGGCCGTCGAGCGCGCGGGTTCCATCTGGACTTCTGCCGCCAGCGGCATGAAGGCCGCCCGCGAAGAGCTGGACACCCACGTCAGCACCCTGCGCACGCAGTGGACCGGCGCCGCCTCGGAGGAATTCGAGAGTCGGATGAACGTCATCAAGCAGTACAGCGTCGAGTCCGAGAACGGCATGAAGTCGGTCGGGGAGCTCAAGATCCCCAACCTCGCCAACTCGTTGCGGACCGCTCAGACCAATTCCGAGTCGCTGAACCCGGCGTATCTGGAGACGGACTACGACGACTGGGTCGAGAGCAAGAAGAACGTCCCCTCCTCCGACCCCGAGGCGGTCTCGAAGAAGCCGCAGTGGGAGCAGGAGTGGCTGAACGAGCTGGACTCGAAGCACCAGGAGCTCGCGAAGATCGTCGCGGACCTGGGGGACGTGTACGCGCAGGCGAAGGAGACCGACTTCGGTGAGCCCCCGCCCCCGCCCCCGAGCGACCTGCCCGGCAACAGCTCGTATCAGCCTCCGACCGGCGGCGTGTTCGCCGACGGGACGCTGACGACCCCCGGGTACGTCGGCGGGAACGGCCCGGGCGCGCCCGGTTCCGTCGCGGGCGACACCAACGGCGACGGTCTGGTGAACTCCGACGACCTGGACCCGGTCGACAACTCCTGGAACCCCGGCTCGTACGGCGACATCGACTCCGACATCGGCGGTCTGGCCAGCGCCACCGGCTACACGCCCACCGGCGGCGGACCCGGGATGGGCTCTCCCAGCTTCGGCGGGAGCAGCAGCCTCACCGGCGCGAGCACGGGCCTCTTCGGCCCCGCCGCAGGCAGCGCAGCGGGATCGGCCCCCGGTCGCGGCGGCTCGACCACGAGCCCGGCCCGTGCGGGTGCGACGAACACCAAGCCCGGCGGTACGAACGGCGCCCGCTCCGGCAGCTCCGGTTCCAGCGGTCGCGGCGGCAACCAGGGCCGAGGGCTCTCCTCGTCCAGCCGCAGCGCGATCAGGGGCGGCAGCGGCAACAACCCGCGAGGCGGCACCCGGTCCGGATACGCCGACGATGACGACGACGACACCTACACGCGCGAGACGTGGCTCCGCGAGGACGACGTCGAGTGGGGTCGCAACAACGTGGCGCAGGAAGAACTCGACGACGAGGACTGACGGCGACCAGACGTAGTTCGAGGGGCGGATGGCCTGGCCATCCGCCCCTCGTTCCGTTCTCGGATTCAGGTTCGAAGCGAAGGGCCCCATGCGCTAACGCTTGGGGCCCTTTGGTTCACCGGCGGTTCGGATCGCCGGGACGCCAGGGCGGACTCTGCTGCTCCCCCGCCGGCGGCTGGTTGTAGCCCTGCTGGCCGCGGGGCGGGCTGCTGTAGCCCTGCTGTCCCGGCGGCGGAGCGCCGTAGCCCGGCTGGGGGCCGCCTTGCGGAGGTCCGTACTGCTGCTGGGGAGTCGGCGGCGGCTGGTAGCCGGTGGGGGCGCCGGAGTCGAACGCTCCGGGTTGCGCTGCGGCCGCTGACTTCCGGCCGCGCCCGCGCAGCACCAGCCATACGGCGATCGCGGCCCCGACGAGCACGACGGCGGCGGCGATCACGATCACGGTCGAGAGGTTGGACTCCTTGCTGCCTTCGGCGCCGACCGCCGAGGGTCCTGCCGACGAGGTACCGGGGCCGGTCTCCTCCTCCGCAGAGTCGGTCGCTTCGTCGTCGGGCGTCGCGCCGCTCGCCCCGGCCTCGCCCATCGGGTATCCGAGGGGGTTCTCCTCGACGGTCTCGACGCCTTCGGCATTGACGGCCTGGTCGGCGTTGACGAGCCCGTAACCGGAGTCGTCGTTCCGGCTGCCGTCGCCGTCGCCGGAGGTCTGGATCAGGCGCTGGATGACGTTGCTCGCATCGAGATCGGGGTGAGCCGACCAGGTCAGTGCGGCCACGCCGCCGACGAGTCCGGCCCCCATCGAGGTACCGCCGGTGACGTCGACGTACAGCTCGGAGTTGCCGGAGGCGCTGTCCTGCGGCACCGGGGCGACCATCGCGTCGGCCGGTGCGGCCACCTCGACCTCCGGGCCGACCGTGGTGTTGTCGAACCAGACCTCACCGCTGCTGTCGGTCCCGGTGACGGTAAGCACCCCTGGGACGAAGCCCGGGTACATGACATCGCGGGACGGGTCGTTGCCGGAGGAGGCGACGATGATCGCGCCCTTGTCGATGACGTACTGAAGGGTTTCGAGATGCTCTCCGGTGAAGCTGTCGCGTTCACCGACGATCGACCAGGGCACGACCAGTACGTCCGCGCCGTTGTCGACCGCCCAGCGGAAGGCGTCGAACTCGGCGTCCCCTAGCGCCCCACCGAATCCTGCGTCGCCGCTGTCGAGCCGGACCGGGAGGATCGTGGCCTCGGGCGCCGTCATGAGCACGCCGGCGGCGACGGCGGAGCCGTGCCCGTCCAGGTCGTTCCAGGCGTCCTCTTCATCCGAGAACACGGTGTAGCCAGGCAGGATGTCCCTGCCCTCGAAGAACGGGTGCTTGTTGATGCCGGTGTCCATCACCGCGACGGTGACGCCGTCGCCCTTGGTGGTCTCCCATGCCGCCGGAACCTCGATCAGGTCGGTGGCCCAGGCGTTGTCCTGCGCCAGCGTGTCGTCCTGGGCGAGCGCGATGCCGGGCGTCGTGGTGACGGCGGCCGCGGCGGCGACCGCGATGAGTCCGGCGCTGATCGCGGTGCGCGCTCCGTGCCTCGACTCGGCTTGCGCGGGTTGTGGATTCGGAGGGCTCGGCGTGAGAGGTGTTGCCATGGGGTGGACCCCTTCCGTATGCCTGTCATTACAGCGCTGTCCGCTCTGCCCCACAAGATACCGGACCCTCTCCGAACCCGCATGTCCCGCAGGCCGCCCCGACCAGGGCGGATGCTGACAGCATCGCACTCGCTCAGCAAACTGACAGCTTGGACGCATCGATCCGCCGAGGCTCAAAGGCTGCCCATGATCATGGTGATCGTCAGAACCCGATTCGAGCGAGAAGTCTTCCATGCAATGGTTCAGGCGAGTTTGTAACGATACGGTTGCGGAATTGCACGAGATCGATTCGGGACCACCGGTAGCGGAGTGGTCTCGCTACGATCAGTTTCACCTCGATCGACGGCGCCCGAGGCCTTCCGCAGATCCGCCCCTTCTGGCAGAAGGGTTCGCCACCCAGTCTTCCCGCGAACCCTCGCTGCGAGGCGAAGCAGAGACTCGCCCAGGAGCGGACCGCTCACGATGAGCACCGTGAACCAATCGTTCCCCCAACATGAAGGACCCCATTCATGTCTGACCTCGTCTCCGACCCCGACTCGATTCGATTCGCCGGCGGCACGCTGTGCGGCATCTCCGAAGACCTTGAGAGCGCGTGCGCCGGCGTCAAGACGACACCTTCGCCGGCATCCGTGGGCACCAGCTCGGAGGCCGCCTTCGTCACTGCTTGGTCCGACCTGAAATCGGTCCTAGAACAGCTCGCCTACGCGCTGGTCGAGAATCTCGACGAGCTCGGAACCAGGATCAAGGAGCAGGCGGACAAGTACGAGACGGCCGACGAAGAGACTATGCAGGAGCTCAACCAGTTCGACGCCGAGGCGTACGCGGCCAACGAGGCGAGTCGGCCACTGGTGCAACCGCCGTCGCCCGACGGAGGGATCGATATGGGCACCGATCCCGACGGCAACCGCATCACGGTGTACTAGGAGGGCATGGCATGAGCAACATCGGCGTGCAAGAACCCAATTTCGAGGATCTGCCCGGCACTTATTCGCCAGACGTCTGGGACTCGGCTTGGCTCGAACTTGAGAAGGCCTACGCACATGCGCAGATCGTGTACCAGCTCAAGGACGATGAGAACACCTTCGCCGAGATCCTGAAGGGTCTCATGGGCATGACCGACGGCCATCCGATGGCGAGCTACAACGGACATGTCTTCTCGATCCCGGCGCCCACCGCGCAGGAGACGGCGGAGGGAATCGCTGGCGGCGCGGGCTCTCGTATCGCAGAGATCCGAACTGCCGTCGAGGAGATTCACGAACAGGACCGCTCCGACTTCGAGGACTGGCTGCGTCGAATGTCGAACACTCTCGGCGACCTCGAATGGAACTCCACGGAAGCCTACCTTCGAGGCGTGATCGGTACGGTCGTCACCGACCTGGGCGAGGACAACTGGGACTCGGAGCTGGCCAGAGAAGTGAGGAGCCGAGCGATCCTGAAGATCGAACGTGCTTTGACCTGGGTCTGGAACACCACATCGTTTCTCAACAACCACTTCATGCTCTACGACGGCATCCTCCTGACCACGCGTCAGGACATCTATTCCCAGGTGCTGGAGGCGGTCAAGGGCCTCAAGCAGATCGCAGACGATGTCGAGAGGTCCATGGCGTTCAGCATCACCCAGGTCTCTGACTTCGCCAAAGAGCTGAAAGCCGCAACCGCTATCAAAACCGATCCGATCGGAAGCGTCGAAGCTGTGACAAACCTGGTGGACATGACCAAGACCACCAACGAGGAGAACGGAATCGCGCAGCCTGAGTCGGTGCTGGAAGCTTTGAGCACCCAGACGGGCAAGAGTTTCGATGGGTTCAACCAGGCGCTTGACAATGCAGAGTCCCAAATCAGCGAGCTAATTCAGGAAATCGCGACAACCCCCCTCGCAGACCTGACCCTGCCGGAAGTGGAATCGCTCTTCTGATGAACAGCTTCCTTGACCGAATGAAGGGCAGGATCGGCCTCAGCCTAACCCTCGCCCTCGCCCTCGCGGTGATAGTCGGATCAACGATCACCATCGCAGCACTCGATTCCGACGACGCGAAACCGCCGCCACTCCTTGCGATACTAGATCAATGCGAGCAGATCGACATTACGTCGTACAACTCGATCATGGCCGAAGACTTCGTATACAGGCCCTTCGTGGATTTCAAGCTGGCGGACCTAGGCGTCGCCAACGAGGACTTCTCCACCTGTGGTACTGAACCGGACCTCGACGACCTCTGCGTTGAAGAGAGCGAGGAATGCAGTGCGCTGCTGGCGGTCGTGATCGAGCACAGCCTCTGGATCTCAATCGACTTCGACTGTGTCGGATTTTGCTTCCTCACCGAGGAGGAGCTCGCCGAGGTCCCGGAGAAGACGCAGCTTGAGGGATGGGACTGGGCGATCCTGAACTATACGACCAAGACTGTCGAAGGAGAGGATCGGATGCAGGGTGGGACCTACCGCGGCAAGATGATCTCGATCTTCCAGTACGAGAACCTCCAGATCACCATCGACCTCCGCATCGGCTTCGGCATGGAGGACTCGACCACTGACGAGGAGTGGAACAGGTTCAGCACCGCGTTCGAGCAGTTCGAGGCGGTCAATCTCGAAGTCGCCGAAGATATCAGGGACAGCGCGATCGCGCGCCGCAACGGGTAGCAGGAGTCGGTGCGATTAGGAGATCAGGGCGAGGGGGTAATGGTCCAGGGGGTCGAGTAGTGCGGTTGTCGCCTGTTGGGTGCGGTCGGGGGCTTCGGTGGTGGGGATGGCGTTGGGGTGGAAGTAGAGCTGTTACAAGCGAAAAAGGGGACCGAAGGGCTCCAGCCGGGGTCGGTTTCGATGGTGGCGGTGGGCCAGGCGTGTTCGACGGCGGACCTGCGGTCGGGGTCGCAGAGGTCGAGCGCGATGGTGCGGCTGAGGTCCATGAGGTGGGCCTCGCGGCGCTCCTGCGCAAGGCTCTAGACGATGGACCCTGCTCCACCGAGGGCAGGCAGCAGCGCGAGCACCAGTATGAACGCTCCGGTGCGGCGGCGCATGGTCAGCGGGGGCGGTGCCAAAGCCGGGGTGGTTCGCAGCGAGACCGCGGGTGAACTCTGAGGAAGTCGTCGGCTACGAGTACCTGCCGCGGCACAGGTAGGGGGCGTTTCCCCTCGCGCTGCAAGATGATCCGAGCCTGGGGCGCTTCGAGGGTGCCGGCTCCGAGGCCATTCGGGGGTCCTCCCGGGGTGCGATCGCGCGCGATCGGCGCGTTGGGTTGCGCACCAGGCTAAAGCGCCACTGCCACGAACCGAATGGCAGTGTCCTGATTGGAGTTGGTGACACGCCGTGGTCGAGGGTTGACAAAGGTCGGGTAAGGGCCTCAACATGATGAACGCGGGCCCACCTCCTCGGAGATGGACCCGCGGTTCAAGTACACATGCCGCCCGGTGGTCTGAAGTTTGGTCACCGAAGCCCACCGGGCGGCCCTTGCACCAAGGGAGTTTCCTCCTGTGGCAGTTACGACCATACCTGCCTTCGGGCTGTCTGGGAACAGGCATTCCGGGGGTTCACTCGGGCGCTGGCCTGCTGATTCGCCGTGCCCGAAGATCGTGTTCGACATCGATTCGATGGAGTTCGGCGCCGGTCCTAGCCGCCTCCGCGACCCGCTCGATCCCGGGCCGTTCGGCTCCTTCGGCTGGTATCGGGACCGGCGGACCGGGAGGCACCGGAGCGGGGAGCTGCCCGATCCACCCCAGGGCGAGGGCGCTCCGCACTCCGGGTTCACTCGTGAAGGGGCCGAACACAGAAGGCCCACACCCGGGTCCGGTCGCGGCGGCGACGGCCCGCCGCCGCGCACCCGGTACCGGGACGACGACGGCTGGAGCGGCGATGACGCTCAGCGGTACGACTTCGGGAGGCTGCGCGAAGACGCCTGGAACTCGTTCATCGCCGACTCCGCAGCGCTGCACCTCGCCCACCACGTCAAGACCGTCGGGTTCGCCGAACGGATCGCGCTGGCGATCCGGGTCCTGCTCTCGTTCGTGCTGGAGCTGGTAGGCGCGCCGAGTCGGCCGACGCCGAAGCGTCCGGCGCCCGGCGGGTCGCAGCAGCGCGGGTCGAAACCTGAAGTGGTGGAACCGGTCGGGTCGAAGCTCCCGAAACCGGGGCCGCTGAGCGGGGTGCCCTCGCAAGGAGGACACCGCACCGCACCGATGAGTGCGTTCGTCCTGGAATGGGAGCGGCACTTCGACGCCGCCTACGGCCTCCGGGAGGTGGCCCTATGAGCTTCGATTCCTTCGTGGCGACCGTGCTCGTGGACGGTCGGCGCCTGCATTTCGCCGCGATCGTTCCGCAAGCGCGGCTTCGTGTCACGCTCGCCGATCCGTGGGAGGAGTCCGAGGTGCTCGGCTCGGTGATCCGCCTCGACACGGGCGAACCGGGCCTGCGGGTCGCCGCACCGCTCCAGGTCGAATGGGCGAACCTGCACGCCGATCGCATCATCACCGAGGCGACTCGCGTCTGGGCGTCGGTCACCAGGCATTGCTCAGGCTAGCGGCCCGCCGCCGGGCAGGGGTCCTGCCCGGCGGTCAGGAGTGGTGGGGGTGTGTGGGCTCGGTGCACCAGGCGGCGCTGGCGTTGTGGGTCAGCAGGATCCAGCAGGTGAGTGCTCCGGCGGCGAGGAGGGCTCCGGTTGCCGCGCCTTGGGTGTTCGAGCCGGTCCATTGCCAGACGAGGAGGCCGAGGGCGGCACCGGCGGGGGTGGCGAGGAGGGCAGAGGCGGCGGTCAGGCGGCGGGCGGTGTTGTTGCGGTGGGCGATGAGCAGGCAGAGGAGTGCTTGGAGGAGCGCCCAGGGGAGGAGGGTCCAGAGGATCTGCCGGGCGGTGTCGAGATCGGGTCGGGCGAGGCCGGTCAGGACTGCGGGGTCGGCGAGGAGCAGCGGGGCGCCGATGAGGGTGGCGGTGATGCCGATCCACAGGGCGGCCAGGGCGAGAGCGAGGGGGAAGGGGATCTGGGTGCGCAGTTCGTCGCCTTCGCCTTGGTAGTGGCCCAGGGGCTTCGCGAGCCAGTCGCGGCCCTCCTTGCGGAAGGGCTGGACCGCGCCGGCGACGAGGAACGCGAACATGGCGACCAGGCTGAGGAACGAGTCGAACGCCTCGTATTCGTTGACGCCGATCGCTCCGGTGGAGGTGAGGAAGACGAATGCGGCGAGCGGCGCGAGGGAGAGGAGGAAGGCGAGGGCGCGGCCGCCGTTGCGGCGCTTGAAGAGCTGGATCATGCCGACAAGGGCGAAGAGGGAGAGGGCGGGCAGCGCGAAGACGGCGGCCGTGCGGGCCGGGGAGGGGCTCATCGTGTTCGCGACGGCGATCGCCGTCAGCGGGCCCGCGGCGGCCAGGAAGCCCAGGAGCGCCGTCATGAACAGGACCGGGCGGGGGTAGTTGGCGGTCCAGGAGTGGTCGCCGCCCGGGTGGTCGAAGTGCGGTCGCGGCTTCGGCCGGTGCGCTTCGTTCACAGGATCGTCCACTGCTGCTTGGCGTCGGAGGCGTTGCAGTTCTGGAGGGCGAGGGCGTCGCCTTCGTCGGCGTCGGAGGACTTGAGGACGGCGAGGCAGAGGCTGTCGCTGGCTTCGGTGCGCATCTGGAAGGCGTTCCCGGCGGGCACGAGGACCCAGGTCTGGGCGTCGAGGCCGTCGCAGCCGTCCATGCCGAGGAGCATGCCGTCCTCGGTGCCGCCCTCGTCGACGGTGAGGCAGGGCGTCCAGTCGCTGCGCCGCATCTCGATCTCGTAGGCGCCGCCGGACTCGACCCAATTGAGGTCGGGTTCGGTGTCGGAGCAGTCGCCGAGGACCATGACGCTGCGGTCCTCGTTGCCCGGTTCGGGGCCCCAGGTCATGCACAGGCCGCTGGCGGCCTGGCGGGCGCGGTGGACACCGCTGCCGGGCAGGTTCGGGCCCTCGTCGTCGGGGTCGGTGTCGCCGGTGCTGCCCGAGTCCTCTGATCCGGCGGAGTCGCCCGAGCCTTCGGTCCGGGTCGCGTCGCCGCCGGGCTGGGGTTCGGGAGCTGCGCTGGTGGTGGACTCGATGGTGGGGGACGTGGTGGCGGGGCCGGTGGTGTCCGGTTCGGTGGTCTGCTCGACGGCGGTGGTCGGGTTCTGGCCAGCGGCCTCGGCGTCGGGGAGGTACTGCCAGGGCCGGGTGATGACCGTGCCGGCGACCGCGACGGGTACGACGAGGACGATCGGGAGGAGCCAGGGGCGGCGGCGCTTCGCGCGTTCGGTCGCGGCAGCCTCGGGTTCGGGCTGGGCAGGTTCGGGCTGCACGCGTTCGGGCGGCGGTGTGAGCGCCGTGTCGAGGTCGGCGCCGGGTTCGCCGAGGGCCGCGAGGCAGGCGGCGGCGAGGTCGGCGGCGGAGTCGAAGCGCTCGGCGGGAGCTTTGCGCAGGCAGCGCATGACGATCGCGGCGGTCTCGGGGTCGACGGCGTCGGGGAGGGCGGGCGGGTCCTCCCAGAGGACGTCGTGCATCTTGACGGCGGCTTCGGCGCCGTCGAAGGGCGGGGCGCCGGTGAGGCATTCGTAGGCGACGGCGCCGAGGGCGTACACGTCGGCCCTGCCGGTGACGTCGGCGCCGCGGCGCAGCTGCTCGGGCGCGATGTAGTCGAGGGTGCCGAAGACCGCGCTGGAGGGGGTGAGGCGCGAACCGGATTCGAGCAGGGAGATGCCGAAGTCGACGACGCGCACGTGGCCGTCGTCGTCGATGAGGAGGTTCGCGGGCTTGACGTCGCGGTGGACGACGCCGAGGCGGTGGGCCTTGTCGAGCGCGGCGGCGGCCTCGGCGAGGACCTTGAGGGTCTCGCGGGCGCTGAGGGTGCCGCACCGGTCCAGGCGGCGGCCGAGGGAGCCGTTGGCGATGAGCTCCATGGCGATGAAGAGGACGGTCTCGCCGTCGACCTCCGTCTCGCCGAAGTCGTGGATCTCGACGTAGCCGGTGCCGGTGAGCTTCGCGAGGGTGGTGGCCTCGCGGGTGAAGCGGTCGACGGGCCGGTGCTCGTCCTCGAGGTCGGTGCGCAGGACCTTGACGGCGACGGGGCGTTCGAGCCGCAGGTCCCAGCCGCGCCAGACGGCTCCCATGCCGCCGGTCGCGAGGCGCTCGTCGAGTCGGAAGCGGCCGCCGACGACCGTGCCCGCGTTCACGCCGGGTCCTTCCGCGAGTCGGTCGGGGGTGCCGCGGGGCGGCGGGGGTGATCGGACACGGCTGACACTCCGATGATGTCGTTGGCTCCAGTGACACGAGGGGATCGGTCGGAGGAGCCGGAATGTCCCGATGATAGGGGGCCGCCGCCAGGCCCGGCGGTCAGCCGAGGTCGGGGCAGCGGAGGCCCTCGACGGTGTCGGTCTCGGGGTCGCCTTGGGCCGGAAGGCATTCGGGGGTGTGGTCGGTCCGCTCGACGCAAGGGCTTTCGAGGTGGAGGAGGGGGACCTCGCCGCCGGTGTAGCGGAGGGTGAGGGTGAAGACCTCGTCGTCGGCGCTGTAGAGGCGCTCGGCGGTGATGCGGCGGGTGCCTTCGAGGGTCTCGCCGTCGTAGGTGAGGCGGTGGTCGCCTTCGGCCCACAGGGCCGCGATGGCGGCCTCGTCGGCGCCGGCCTCGGCGGCGTGAAGGCCGTATTCGAGGGCGTAGCGGTAGGTCGACAGGCCCGCGGGGTTCGCGTAGTCGCAGGAGGTGACCTCGACGGCGCGGGAGACGAAACCGGTGAACGCCGGGAGTCCGGCGACGGTGTCGGCGACGGCGTCCTCCAGGCGGGCCCAGGTGCCGGGCTCGGCGAACCGGCCGAGCTGGTCCTGGGGCGCGGCGGCGGCCTCGGCCCATTCGCGCGCCTCGGTCCCGGTGCCGACGGCGAGGGCGAGCGCGAGGCACCACACGGCGGTCTCGACGCCCGCGATGCGGCTGCGGGGGCGCACGGGCCCGTCGCCGAGCCAGGCGCGGGTGTGGGCGTGGGCGCTGACGGCGACGCCCGCGAACAGGATCGGGACGACGACGAGGAGGAAGCGGATGCCGACGGCGGCGGCGCCGTCGCTCATGGCCTCGCGCACGGGCATCGCCGAGGGCGTCAGCAGCAGGACGAGCTGGACGGCGGCGAGGGTCCCGGCGGCGGCGAGGTAGAGGCGGGCGCGGCGTCCGCCGCGGCCGAGCCAGATCGCGGCGAGGAGGTTGACCGGGACGGCGGGGGCGAGGATGAGCAGGTAGGACAGGCCGCGTTCGAACAGGCCGTTGTCGACGCCGGGCCAGGCGTAGGCCTGGACGCCGTGCCAGGTCCACAGCCAGATCCAGACGAGCGCGGCGGTCTCGGCGAGCAGGAGTGCCTGGAGGGCGAGGACGGTCGCGGGGAGTCGGCGGCGGGGGAGGTCGGTGGGCGCCTCGATGGGTGAGGTCTCGACGCCGGGGTGCGTGAGCATTGGTTTCATATGGGCCCTTGTCGTGGGTGCGGCGAAGGGGGTGGTTGCCTTGCTGCACCTGATACGCCGCGGGGCCGCCGACCGGTTGCGTCGGCGGCCCCGCGGGGTCTTGCCTAGGCGGAGCCGTTCGGGGGGAGCAGCGCGGTCTGGATGAGCTGTTCGCCGTCCTTGCGGCGCACGAGGGTGCCGCGGCCCGGGGGCTGCGGGCTGGGCCGCAGTTTCCCGAAGATCGCGCCTTCCTCCTTGCGGCCACTCATGAGCAGGCCCGGGGATTCGAGCTGCTTGATCTGCCCCACGATCGGGTCCATCATCGCTCGGGACGCGCCGGAGGCGCGGCGGGCGATGATGACGTGGAAGCCGATGTCGCGGCCCTGCGGGATGAGCTCGGCGAGCGGCGACATCGGGTTGGCGCGCTGGGCGACCATCTCGTAGTCGTCGACGATGAGGTACAGGTCCGGGCCGGTCCACCAGGACCGGTCGCGCAGCTGCGCCGGGGAGACGTCGTCGCCGGGCAGGCGCCGTTCGATCGGGCCCCGGAGGTTCTTCACCGAGTTCTCGAACTGCTTGCCCGACATGGCGTAGTCCAGCAGGGTCGGCTTGGCGATCTCCTCCAGCATCCCGCGCCGGTAGTCGGCCATGATGACCTTGGCCTCCTGCGGCGTGTAGTTCGCCTGGATCTCGCGGGCGATGTGCCGCAGCAGGTTGGTCTTGCCCGATTCGGAGTCGCCGAAGACGAGCAGGTGCGGCTCGGTCTGGAAGTCGAGGTACACCGGCTTGAGCCCGGCCTCGTTGAGGCCGATCGGGATGCCCGGCTTGGAGCGGTCGACCGCCTGGAGGAAGTCGGACGCCTTGAGCTGGCGCGGCAGCAGCCGCACCTCGGGGCACGGCGCGAAGCGCCAGGCCTGCTTGACCTTCTTGACGAAGTCCTCGACGCCCGGCAGGAGGTTGTCGCCGTCGCGGACGCCGTCGATGCGCGGCACGCCCGCCAGGAAGTGGAGCTTCTGGAGCGACAGGCCCCGGCCGGGGCGGTTCTTCGGCACGTTCGCCGCCGCCTTGCGGTCGATCTCGGACTCCATGTTGTCCGAGAGCTTCAGCTCCAGCTTCAGGCCGAACATGTCGCGCATGTTCATGCGGATGTCGCCCCAGCGGGTGCAGGTGACCATGACGTGCACGCCGTAGGCGAGGCCGCGGTTGCCGATGGCGCGGACCTGGTCGACGAACGGCTCGAAGTCCTCGCGCAGCGTCATCCAGTTGTCGATGACGAGGAAGACGTCGCCGTACGGGTCCTCCTGGAAGCGGCCCTCGGCCTTCATGCGCCGGTAGGAGCCCATGCCGTCGATCTTGTTGGCGGTGAAGAAGGCCTCCCGGTCGTCCAGGATGCTCGTGACCTCCTGGATCGTGCGGCGCACGCCCTCCTCCTCCTGGCGGCCGAAGACGCCCGCGACGTGCGGGAGGTCCTCGATGCCGCGCAGGGTGCCACCGCCGAAGTCGAGGCAGTAGAACTGCACTTCGCGCGGCGTGTGCAGGAGCGCGAGCGAGCCGATCATGCCGCGGAGCATCGTCGACTTGCCCGACTGGGCGCCGCCGGCGATGGCCACGGTGCCCTGGGCGCCGGAGAGGTCGACCACGAACGGGCTGCGGCGCTGCTCGAAGGGGCGGTCCTCCTCGCCGAGAACGGCGTGGAGCTTCCCGTTGAGGGAGAAGCCCTTCGGGGTCAGGCCCCGCTGCGGGTCGGCCTCCAGCGGCGGGAGCAGCTGGTCGAGCGTCGGCGGTTCGGCCAGCGGCGGCAGCCACACCTCGTGGGCCGGGCGGCCCATGCCGATGCAGTTGTTCACCATGACCTCGAGGTCGGAGAGCTTCTCGTTCTCGTCCTCGGCCTCGGCCGGCACCTCCTCCTCGGGCTCCTCCTCCACCTCGGGTTCGGGCGGGAGCTCGACGAAGCCGGGCAGGAACCGCTGCACCTTGTGCTGCACGGCCGCGATGCGCTCGGCGCGCGAGGCGACCCGCTTCGGCGGCTTGTAGGTCCCGCCGACGTAGGCGGCGCGGAAGCGCACCAGGTCCTCGGTGCCGACCTGGAGGTACCCGTGGCCGGGCGCCTGCGGCAGCTCGTAGGCCGCGCCGGAGCCGATGACGGTGCGCGACTCCTGCGCGGAGAACGTGCGCAGCGCGACCCGGTAGGACAGGAACGTGTCCAGGCCCTTGAGCTTGCCCTCTTCGAGCCGCTGCGAGGCGAGCAGCATGTGCACGCCGATCGAGCGGCCGATGCGGCCGATCTGGAGGAACAGGTTGATGAACTCGGGCTTGGCGACGAGCATCTCGGAGAACTCGTCGGCGATGATGAGCAGCGTCGGCATCGGGTCGAGCGGCTGCCCGGCCTTGCGCGCCTTCTCGTACTCCCACCGGTTGGTGAAGTTGCCGTTGGCCCGCAGCACCTCCTGGCGCCGCACCAGCTCGCCTTCGAGCGCGTCGGCCATGCGGTCGACCAGCTCGATCTCG
This sequence comes from Glycomyces paridis, assembly GCF_004912155.1. GTDB lineage: Bacteria > Actinomycetota > Actinomycetes > Mycobacteriales > Micromonosporaceae > Glycomyces > Glycomyces paridis. Next base: position 26,698 of record NZ_STGX01000024.1, read on the forward strand.
TCGGCGAGGTTGGTGATCACGGCGCTGACGTGCGGCAGGTCGTCGAGGGCCGCGAAGGTCGCGCCGCCCTTGAAGTCGACGAGGATGAAGTTGAGCTCCTCGGAGGAGTGCGTCGCGATGAGCGAGCCCACGATGGTGCGCAGCACCTCCGACTTGCCCGAACCGGTCGCGCCGATGAGCAGGCCGTGCGGGCCCATGCCGCCGACCGCGGACTCCTTGAAGTCGATGTCGACGATCGCCCCGTCCGGGCCGGGCCCGATCGGGACCTTCAGGTAGTCCTTGACGGGCTTCTCGCGCCAGTGGATCGCCGGGTCGAGCGCCGCCGAGTCGTTGAACCCGAGCATCTCGGGCAGGCTCGACGGGTTCGCCATCGGCGAGGCGTCCTCGTCGCCCGACTCGGTCGCGCCGCTCGCGTTCTTCAGCGACAGGCGCCACGGCGACAGCGACCGCGCCACGCCCTCGGCCTGGTTGTACGAGAGCCGGTCGGGCTTGCCGAGCACGCGGCGGCGCCCGGCCTGGTCGGTGTAGATCTCCTCTTCGGTGACGTCGTAGAGCTTGATCTGCGGACCGGGCTTGCGCGGCAGGTAGCCGGAGAAGTCGAAGACCGTGACCCCGGCCATGCCGTCGGCGGCGATGATGCCCGTCGGGTCGACCTCGCCGCCGTCGAGGATGACGACCAGCTGTGCCTGGCCCTCACCCGCGCCCGCGCCCGGCGACCAGGCGCCGCGGCTCGACAGCTGGTCGCGCAGCGAGGTCTCCAGCTGCGTGGTCGTGTTGTAGAACATCCGCACCGGGCCCGCGCCGTCCTCGGCGCTGGGGTGCTGGAGGTGCGGCAACCACTTCATCCAGTGCCACTCGGGCATCCGCTCGTTGTCCGCGACGACCGCGACGATCACGTCGTCGGGCGAGTGGAGCACCGCGAGCTGCGCCAGCTGGGCGCGCAGGTTGTCCAGGACCAGGGCCCGGTCGCCCCGCAGGACCAGCCGCCCGGCCTCGGTGTACTTCATCGACCGGGGGATGTCGATCACGTTCGAGTGGGCCGCCACGAAGCGCCTGAGCGCCATCGAGGTCATCGGCTCCAGGTCCTCGACCGGCTTCGTCTCGGGGGGCACCAGCTTCATCGTCATGCGCTGCTTGCCGATGCCCACGCGGATGTCCAGCGCGTCGTCGTCCTTGGGACGGCGCTCCCACATGCGCCTCGAGCCGACCAGCGACCACAGGGCCTTCGGGTCCGGGTGGCGCCACCGGGCCGCCCGCCACTGCCGCTCGGCGCCCTTGCGGGCGCGGCGCCGCACCTGGTTGAGGTAGCGCATGTAGTCGCGCCGGTCGGCGTTGAACTCGGCCTTCTTCTGGGCGCGGTTGCCGCCCATGCTGGTGGCCATCATGCCCACCATCGAGATGCCCATCATGGCGCCCATCGCGATGCGCATGGTGTTGTTGCCGCCCGAGCCGGAACCGCCCGTGGTCCGCATCATCATCATCATCGCCATCGCGGCGGCGCCCGCGAGCATCGGCAGGATCATCAGATACTGCGAGATGTTCTTGGGCTGCGGATCGGGCATGTCCGGCGGCGCCTCCAGGAGGATGTCGCCTCGCGGAGCCTGCGGCCCGCGTTTACGCGGAGGCCTGCGGAAGAGTTTGGTCGTCACAGAGGGTCCTTGTGGTCACCGGGGGATGCGTGCACCGCTCGCGTCCGATCGACGCCCCGCGGGAGCCGCGAGGCTGCCCGCGAGCCGTGCCTCGGCGTTCGCGGCGACGCTGGCGAGACGTGATCTGGTCTTGCCGTATAAAGGTTGTACGTGCGCTCAGTCGAGTATCGCACTAACAGGGTAGAACCGTATCGCCACACGGCCGGTACACCCGCCGTTGCACGAGGGAATTATCCTTGAACGGTCCCCCGATTACCGACCTGACCCGGAGGTTCACGCGGTGAGCACCAAGTCGGCCACTCTCTCAAGGGTGACGATCGTCAGTCCTCGCACCAGGATCGACCTCGCACTGCCCTCAGACGTCCCCCTTTCCGACCTGCTGCCGACGATCCTGCACCAGGCCGGCGAGTACTACATCGACGAGGCAGGCGACAACGGCGGCTGGATCCTCTCCCGCCTCGGCGAGGACGCCCTCGACACCGGTCACTCCTGCTCCCAGCTGGGGATCACCGACGGCGAGATGCTCTACCTCAACCCCGCCGACGCCGCCAAGCCCGAAGTCGTCTTCGACGACATCATCGACGCCGTCGCCACCGCCACCGAGCAGCGCGGCAACCGCTGGGACCACCTCGCGACCAAGCGCTTCAGCGTCGGCGTCGGCACCGCGGCGCTCGCCGTCGGCGCCGTCGCGATCCTCCTCACCGGGCACCTCGCGAGCGCGATCGTCGGACTCGGCATCGCCGCGGTCCTCGTCGGCGCCGCCGCCCTGCTCTCGCGCGCGGTCGGCGACTCGCGCGCCGCCACCTACTTCGGGGTCACCGCCGTCCTGTACGCGGGCGTCGGCGGCCTCCTCATCGCCGGGGGCGACACCGCCCTGTTCGACCTCGAGGGCCCCCACGTCCTCATCGCGGCCTCGGCGATCCTGCTGTTCAGCGTCCTGTCGATGGTCGCGGTCGGCGACATGGCCTCCGCGCCGGTCTTCATCGTGACGATCCTCGGCGCCGTGGTCCTGGGCATCGCGACCGCCCTGATGATGGTCATCCCCGACAGCTCGGCCGCGACCGCCGCCGGCATCGCCGCGCCCCTGGCGCTGGCGATCCTCCCGGCCGCCCCGCGCCTGTCGCTGTCGATGGCGATGGTCCCCACCCCGCAGCTCCCGGCGACCACCGAGGAGCTCAAGGAGGGCGACGCCGAGGCGATCGACGGCAAGCGGATCCTCAAGCTCTCCGAGCACGCCGGGAACTACCTGGAGGCCCTGTACTCGTTCGCCTCCGTGGTCGGCCTCATCTCGGCGATCGCGCTGGCGTTCTCGGGCCAGACCCCCGGGCTGATCCTCGCGGTCATCCTCGGCCTGGTGCTGCTGAGCCGCTCGCGGACGGTGGAGGACCGGCCCGGGCGCATCGTGATGCTCGCCGGCGGCATGGGCTCCCTCGCGGCCTCCCTCGCCGCGGTGTTCTTCGGCACCGACTCGATCCTGGTCCGGCTCACGGTGATCCTCGGCGCGCTGACGCTGCTGACGCTCATCGCGATGGTCTACGGCCTGGCCGTGGCAGGCAAGAAGATCGCCCCGACCTGGGGCCGCGCCCTCGACATCATCGAGGCCCTGCTCATCGTGTCGATCCTGCCGCTGGTCGGCTGGGTCTGCGACCTGTACTCGATCGCCCTGTCGCTGCGAGGCTGACCCCACTCCCTGACATCGACTCCCAGAGAGGCGAATACCGATGGCCCAGATGCGCTCCCGCCGCGAACAGGTGGAGGCCCACCGCTTCATCACCTCGCGCATGAACCAGGCGCTGGTGCTGGCCAACCCCGACTCGATCGAGCGGCCGCTGCGGCGCATCGGCGTCTCGATCTTCGCTTCGGTGATGGTGATGGTGGTGATCTTCGGCGGCTTCGCGGTCGCGACCCTGTTCGGGAAGGGCAACGACGCGCCCCTGTTCAACCACATCATCCAGGTCAAGGGCTCCAGCGCGATCTACGTGTACACGACCGCGGACGGCAAGGAGCCGAACGAGGACAACGAGGCGAAGCTGTGGCCGGTCACGAACTTCACCTCGGCGCTGCTGCTGCTCCAGCCGTATGACGGCGATCCGCCGGTCCAGTCGCTGAAGGCCACGTCGCTCAAGGACATCCCGCGCGGCTTCATGGTCGGGATCGACAACGTGCCCGCGCAGCCGCCGACGGCCGAGGAGCTGCTCCAGGACCAGGACTGGAACGCCTGCTCGATGCCGCGCGAGGACGGGAGCGTCCGGACCCACCAGCTCACGCAGCTCGTCATCACCGACATGGAGGAGCCGACCTTCTGGCTCGGCGACGACAAGTGGGTCCTCATCACTCCGGCCATCGACGTTCCCGAGGGTGAGCAGGAGATCTACTACCTGCTGTGGAACGACCGGAGCTACCTCATCGACGACCCCGAGGTGCTCAGCGCGCTGGGGCTGACCGAGGGGCAGGCGATCGCGGTGAACGAGAACGTCATCAACACGATCCTGCCGGGTTCGCCGCTCGAAGTCGATCTTCCCGAGTACTTCACCCAGAACTCCGCGCAGGGCGTGCAGGCCGAGGACGGCACGCCCGTCCCCTACGGCTGGCCGCTTGAGATCTCCGGGAGCTTCTACGTCCTCCTCCAGACCGAGGACGAGGGCGACGAGCTCTCCACGATCACCGAGACGCAGGAGGCCCTGCTGGAGGCCGAGTACGGCTCGCCGCTGACGGTCAGCCCGACCGCCCTGACCGAATTCGGGGCGCAGGCCAGCTACGGGCACCCGAACTTCCCCAAGGCGGTGCTGAGCGACACGGTGTGGGAGCCCGAGGGCGGCCGGCCGGCGCTGTGCACGGTCTACGACCCGGTCGACCCGCAGGACGGCGAGACCGAGATCAACGTGGCCCTGTACGACACGGCTCCCGATCTGCTGGTCGACGAGGCGCGCTCGGTGGAGTTCACGAAGGAGGGGGAGATCCACTCCAGCGTCGACGGGCTCACCGCCCAGACCGTGCTCCCGCCGGGCCGGGCCGTGCTCGCCGACTCGCGCACCAACTCGGGCGCGACGGTGCAGAGCAACACGTACCTGGTCGACAGCCTCGGCTTCCAGTTCGGCCTCGTGGACGAGGGCGAGACCGACGCGACGCAGAACCTGCTCGGGTACAAGGGCGTCGATTCGATCTCGGTGCCGGACACGATGATCCAGATGATCCCCAAGGGCGCGGACCTGAGTCCGTACGAGGCGCGCAAGCAGCTGGTGATGGACGACAGCAAGGTGCAGCGGTACGAGACGGAGGCCCCCGCCGAGGGCGAGGGCGGCTGACGGACGAAGAGGCCTGGTCCCGCGCGAGACCGGGCCTCCATTGCGGACGCGGGCGGTGCGGGGACCGGAAGGTTCCCGCACCGCCCCTGCCGTTCCCGTTCGGACGCCACTGGCGATGGCGTCCGCGTGTTAGCCTGGCGCGACACACTCCCGACCATTCGAGGAATCGTCATGGCCTACCCGCCCCAGCAGCCGGGATTCGACCCGAACCAGCAACCTCCGCAAGGTCAGCCCGGGTACGGGCAGCAGCCGGGCTACGGGCAGCAGCCGCAGCAGCCCGGGTACGGCCAGCAACCCGGGTACGGGCAGCAACCCCAGCAGCCCGGGTACGGCCAGCAGCCGGGCTACGGCCAGACGCCTCCTCCCGGGTACGGGCAGCAGCCCGGATACGGCCAGCAGCCGCCGCCTCCCCCCGGTTACGGCCAGCAGCCGGGCTACGGCGGGCTCCCGCCGGCCCCGAAGAAGAAGACCGGCCTCATCGTCGGCGCCGCTATCGGCGCCGTGGTCCTCATCGCCGCGGTGGTCCTCCTGGTCCTGAAGCCCTGGGGCGGCGGCGCGCCGTCGGCCTCCGACTCGCCGTCGGACGTCGCGGAGAAGTTCCTCTCCGAGGTCGGCGGCTTCATGGAGACCTCGTACTCCGGTGACGCCGACGCCTCGCAGGCCGCGGTCGACGAGCTGAAGGTGTACTTCTGCGCCGACACCCGCGAAAGCATGGAGGAGTTCGCCTCGGGCTTCGACATGAGCACGTTGGAGGAGGAGATGGGCACCGAGGTGCCGCCGGTCGACATCGACCCCGACTTCCAGTACGAGGTCAAGGGCGAGAACGTCGAGGGCGACGCCGCGACGGTGGACGTCCACATCTCGATGAACTTCCCGGTCCCCGAGTTCGACGACGAGTTCAACGTGACTTCGTGGACCGCCGAGCCGACCGAGTCCGACGACACGCTGGACTTCGTCAAGGAGGACGGCGTTTGGCTCATCTGCGACGACTCGTTCTTCAGCGGGGAGTGACCCCCGCCCGATGACGAAGGGCCCCACCGGAGTTCCGGTGGGGCCCTTGTCGACCGCCGCGTGAGGGGCGGCGGGCGGGTGCCTCAGACGAGGGCGGACAGGAGCGGGTAGTAGCCGCTGGACTGACCGGTCTGGTTGGGGTGGAAGGACTCCGAGATGGGCCAGGAGAGGCCGTTGAGCCATTCGGCGTCGTCGCAGACGGTGTGGCCGTCGAAGGCGTCGCGGACGTCGACGTAGTCGAAGCCGCGGCTGCCGGCGGCGGCGCCGATGGTCTGGGCGAGGAGGTCGGCCGCGTCGTTGAGGTCGGCCTGCTCGGCGGGGCTGATGCGGGTGATGACGTTGCACTGCTCGCCGTTGAAGAGCCGCGGGTAGCCAAGGACGATGACGCGGGCGTTCGGCGCGGCGTCCTCGACGGCGTCGTAGACGGCGTGGAGCTTGGCGGGCAGCTGGTTGCGGATGAAGGTCTCGGCCGCGGCGATCTGGCTGTCGCAGGTCCACGGGTAGGGGTAGGCGCACTGCTGGACGATGCCGGACCATCCGGTGTCGTTGCCGCCGATGGTGATGGTGACGAGGTCGGTGCTCGCGGAGAGCCCGCCGAGCTGCTCGGTGAGCACGTCCCCGGTCTTCGCGCCCGAGCAGGCCGCGAAGTCGAGGTCGGCGCCGAGCTCGTCGGCGAGCAGGGAGGGGTAGGCCAGGGCCGAGCGGCTGCAGTCGGTCCCGTCGTCGATGTAGGAGCGGGTGCCGACGCCGGAGGCGTAGGAGTCGCCGAGGGCGACGTACTCGATCGTCTGGGCCTGGGCGGTGCCGCCCGTGAACGCCAGCGCTGACACGACGGCGGCGACCAGTGCGGCCGCCAATGTGGAGATTCGCCTGGGGTGGGACATTTTGGGCTCCGTCTCGAATTTTGTCCGGGTGTCGGAGCCCTCTTTATATCGGTCGCATAACGGTCGGTCCAGCAGTGGAATGCGGTGTGTCGGAAAGTTGACACGACTCGTTCCGGTTGCGGGACAGGAGGTCCCGGGACCGGCGGTGGCTCAGAGGCCCTCGGGGAGGTCGAGGCGGTCGAGCGGCTGCGGCTCGTCCGGAGTCTCGGCCAGCAGCCGCTCGTCGTCCTCGTCCGCGGCCACGGCGGGCTCGTCGAGCAGGCGCCGCACCTCCGCTTCCAGGTGCGCCTCGACCAGCGCCGCGAAACGGGCCGCGTCCTCGGCGGCCAGCGCCTCCACGAAGGCGACGTGCTCGGGGACGAGGTCGCGGTGGACCTCGAAGTGCTCGTACATCGAGAAGGCGCACAGGCGCGTCTCGATGAGGAGCGTGCCCATCATGCGCGCCAGGCGCAGCGACCCGCCCCAGGCGGCGAGGGCGCGGTGGAAGTCGAGGTAGGCGTCGCCGAGGGCGCGGGCGTCGTCCCTCCTGAGGGCGCGCTGCATCCGCTTGACCTCGGCGCCGAGCTCGGCCAGGACGGTCTTGCGCTCGGCGGCGGGGCGCGCGAGGATGCGGCGGCCGAGCTCGGGTTCGATGCGGGCGCGCAGCCAGTGGACGTCGCGCACGTCCTCGGCGGTCATGGTGCGCACCGCCAGGCCGCGCCGGCGCGGGATGACCAGGAGCCCTTCGGCGGTGAGTCGCTGCATGGCTTCGCGGAGGGGGCCGCGGCTGACGCCGAGCTGGAAGGCGAGTTCGGCCTCGCCGAGCGCGGCGCCGGGCGGGAGCGAGCCCTCGACGACCGCTTCGCGCAGGCGCTCGGCGATGAGGTCCACGGTGGAGGTGCGGCGCACGGGGGCGAGGCGGCCCACCTGGCGCGCGCCCGAGAGCGCGTGCGTCCCACTGCTGCGATCGGTCACTGCCGGCCTGTCCTCCCGTGTCGCTTCTGGGCAGCATTTTAGCGCCACTGGGAATCCACGCTCGGCGCAAAGGCCGGGTTGCGCCCGGTCGGCGAGGTGCGGCCCACGGGCGGGCGGGCCGCGTGGTTTGGGCGGGCGTGATGGTGGAACGCATTCTTTGCGCCGGTCTGCCATAGTGAGGTTATGAGCAGCCGTACCGACTCCGGTTCATCGTCCCTACGACACGGGGTGGAGCTGACCGCCTACCTCGTCAACGAGTCCCGCGCCCGCATGCCCGACCTCGCCGGGGACGAGACCGCCCGCGCGTGGATACCCGAGACGGACCGGCCGGCGGTGCGCGACCTGTGGGACGAGTACGCCGACACCGTCTACCCGCACGACGACCTGGTGGTGTCGCTGCGGCGCCGGCGGGTGTTCGAGGCGCTTGCGGCGGCGCTGCGCGAGGACCCGGACACGGTGCTGGTCGAGTGCGGGGCGGGCTTCTCGTCCTACCCGTGGCAGCTGCCGTTCACGACGGCGCTCGGGATCGACCTGCCGCGGATCGCGGAGGCGAAGGGGCGCCGGATCGCGGAGCTGGTGGAGGCGGGGGTCCTGCCGGAGCGGGACGTGCGCCTGCTGACGGCGGACCTGAGCAGCACGGCGGCGATCGACGCGCTGGCGGACACGGTGCGGGAGGTGGCCGCGGGGCGGCCGGTCGCGTTCCTGGTCGAGGGGATGCTCTACTACCTGCCGCCGGTGGCGGCGCGGGCGCTCGCGGGGCTGGGCAGCCGCTTCGGCACCAAGACGGTGACGATCATCACGTACTGGCCTGATTTCGCGGAGAGCAACCGGGTCCTCGCGAAGCAGCGGGACTGGTTCCGCGACCGGTCGATCCCCGAGGACGCGACGTACTTCGCGCGGGGCGAGCTGCCCTCGCTCCTGGGCGAGGCCGTGGACGACCAGGGCCCCGACGACCTCCAGCAGCGGTACATGGGCGCCGTGTCGGTGCCCGAGGACGACCTCATCCCCGAGTACGTGGCCGTCACCCCCTTCAAGGCGGCGCCGTGACCGGAGTCCTGCACGTCCAGACGCGGTCCTACCCGCTGCACTACACCGCGCCCCAGGACACGCCCGACGCCGTGGACGTCCCCGGCCACGGCCGGGTCCGGGCCGTGCCCGGCACGCTCGGGTCGCTCGCGTACAACCCCGAGGCCCTGACCGAGCTCGACCTCACCGGCGTGATCACCGCGAAGGTGAACCTCCCCGGCGTCGAGATCGTCGGCTGCCGCGCCCGCGTCCTGGACGCCGGCTCGGTCCTGGTCAGCTACGCGCTGCGCCACGACGCGGACCTGCGGGCGATGCCGGTGCACGAGCTCGACGCCCTCGACGCGCGCGTCAACAACACGCTGCGCGACGCGGACACGCCGATCCTCGCGGCCGTCCTGGCCGCGGCCGTCGAGAGCGGCCTCATCAGCGACCTGGTGCTTCGCCCCGACCGGGTCCTGGGCGGCGCCGAGTCCCCCATGGACCGCCGCTCGGTGCGCTACAACTGCCACTTCGTGACCGAGGACCCGCCGTGGGCCTGCGACCCGCGTTTCGCCGAGCTGGTCACGGGCCCCAAGTGCCGCATCCTGCTGTCCTACACGTACGCGTGGGACGCCGACCCGGACCTGCCGCTCGCGGAGGTGCTCACGATGATGGAGCCCACCGACATCGCCACCGCGCAGCAGTCGCTGCTCATCGGGGCGGTGCTCGGCGGGCGCCGCATCCTCGTCGACCTCGCGCGCGAGGACCCGAAGATGGCGGACGTGCACGCCTTCCGCAACTTCCTCGACCGGGTCTGGTCGGACTACCACTACCTCGACACCTACCGGATCGAGTCGGGCCAGCAGCACCGCGTCGCCTACATGGCCGCGCGACAGTGCATCGGTCTCGACGACACCGAGTCCCGGGCCGACAAACTCCTGGGCTACGTCGGCAACTCGCTCGTGGCGGCCTCCTCGCACCGCGCCGAGGCGCTCGACCAGCGGCTCAACCGGGTCGCCTCGGCACTCGCGGTGGTCGCCTCGGCCGCGTTCGTGCTCGACGCGACGGTGTTCCTGCTGTCGCAGCAGTCGCTCATCGCGCGCGTGACGGTCGTCCCCAGCCTGGTGGGGCTCATCGCGATCGGCCTGATCGCGCTGATCCTGCCGCGGTCGGCCCGGCGCACCGCGAAGCCGAAGGCGAAGGGCGCGCGGGCGCCGCGGCCCCGCGCGGTGGCCCGCCAGCGCCGCCGGTCGGCGACGCCCGCGGCCGTCCCGCCCGCGCACGCGAAGCTCCGCGAGCCCGAGGGCGCCGAAGCGGTGCGCGAGGAGAAGGTCTGAGCGGCAACCGGTCCGGCTTCGGGACTTCCTTGAGGACGGTCCACGGGAGTAGCATTGGAGTCTCCTCCATCCTTGGAGAGTGTTAGGGGTGTTCGAGGGGGGCGGTCATGAGGGGTTATCGACCGCCCCCCTCATTCGCGCCCGCGGCGGGTCGCGCCCGGGCCGCGCACCCCGCGCGGGTGCGGCGGGTGGCAGAATCAGACACCGTGCCAGCACCCGTTCCGAGGAACCCGTCGCCCGCGCCCGCCGACCCGCGCGGCGCGGACCGGACCCGCCGTCCATGAGCGCGAACATCAAGGCGTTCTTCCGTCACCCCGCACGGCTCATACCGCTGATCTTCTTCGCGGTCATCCTCGCGGGCACGCTCGTGCTCATGCTCCCGGCGGCGAGCACCGGCGCAGGGTACTCCTTCACCGACGCGTTCTTCACCTCGACCTCCGCGGTCTCGGTGACCGGCCTGGCAGTGCTCGACACCCCCGTGCACTTCAGCGGCTTCGGCGAGCTCGTGATCTGGCTGCTGTTCCAGGTCGGGGGCCTGGGCATCATGACCAGCGCGGTCCTCATCGGCCTGCTGGTCAGCAAGAAGCTCGGGCTGCGCACGAAGCTGATGACGCGCATGGAGATCAGCCCCGCGCTGGGCCTGGGCGACGTCAAGTCGGTGCTGCTGCACACCGGCGCGGTCTCGCTCGCGGTCCAGACGGTGACCGCGGTGATCCTGGCGGTCCGCTTCTCCACGTACGGGTTCGACGCCGGGACGGCGACCTGGTACGGGATCTTCCACGCGGGCAGCGCCTTCAACAGCGCCGGTCTCGCGCTGTTCTCGGATTCGATCATGGGCTACGCGACCGACCCGTGGATCTCGCTGCCGCTGTGCTTCGCGACGATCCTCGGGGGCCTGGGGATGCCGGTCATCTTCGAGATGACGCGGCGCCGCTGGGGCCGCAGGCAGTGGTCGGTCCACACCAAGCTCACCCTCACCGGCAGCGCGATCCTGCTGGTCGGCGGCTGGCTGGTGTTCCTGGCCTTCGAGTGGTCGAACCCGGCCACGTTCGGCCAGTGGCCCTGGTACGACCGGTTCCTGCCCGCGTTCTTCCAGACCTCGATGGTGCGCGCCGCGGGCCTCAACTCGATCGACGTCGGCGCCATGCACGACGACTCGCAGCTGGCCTCGATCATCCTCATGTTCATCGGCGGCGGCTCGGCCTCGACGGCGGGGGGCATCAAGGTGACCACGTTCTTCGTGCTGCTGCTGGTGATCTGGGCCGAGGTGCGCGGCGAGCCCGACGTCACGGCGTTCCGCCGCCGCATCAACCCGTCGGTCATCCGCGAGGCCCTCACGATCGCCCTGGTCTACATCGCCTGCAACGCGTTCGGGATCTTCCTCATGCAGCGGTTCGAACCGGAGCTGCCGCTCATGCCGATCATGTTCGAGGTGACGAGCGCCCTGGCGACGCTCGGGCAGTCCACCGGCGTGACGTACGAGCTGTCGGAGCCCTCGAAGTGGCTGCTGGCCATCGCGATGTACGCCGGGCGCGTCGGCCCGGTGCTGTTCGCGGCCTCGCTGGCGCTGCGCCCGCGCCACCGCATGTACCGCTACCCCGACGCCCGGCCGCTGGTCGGATGAGGCCGGCGCCGGGCCGGAGTGCGCACCCCGCCGGGGCGCCGCTGGTGGCAGAATCAGGCCTCGCGGCGCCTTCGCGCCCTCACCCGTCGAAGAGAGTGGACTGATGAACCTGTTCGGTAGGGGCGAGAGCCCGACTGAGGAGACCGTGGCCGTGATCGGCCTGGGCCGCTTCGGGTCCGCCGTCGCCGAGTCGCTGACGCGCCTGGGCCACGAGGTGCTCGCGGTCGACGAGCGGCCCGACATCGTGCAGAAGGCCTCCGAGACGCTCACGCACGTGGTGCAGGCCGACTCGACGGAGGCGGCGGTGCTCGCGCAGCTGGGCGTCGGCGAGTTCGACCACGTGGTGGTCGCGATCGGCACCGACATCGAGGCGAGCGTCCTGACGGTCCTGGCGTGCGAGGAGGTCGGCGTCCGCGAGATCTGGGCGAAGGCGATCAACGCCAAGCACGGCCAGATCCTGCACCGCACCGGCGCCCACCACGTCGTCTACCCCGAGGCGGCGATGGGCGAGCGGGTCGCGCACCTGGTGAGCGGCAAGATGCTCGACTTCATCGAGTTCGACGACGGTTTCGCGATCGTCAAGACCAAGGCCCCGGCCGAGGCGGTCGGGCGCACCCTCGCGGAGTCGAAGCTGCGCTCGAAGTACGGCGTCACCGTCGTCGGCGTCAAGCAGCCGGGGCAGGACTTCACGTACGCCACGCCCGACACCGTCATCGCCGCCGAGGACACCCTCATCGTCTCCGGGGCGACCACGAAGGTCGAGGCCTTCGCCTCCACCACCTGACATGCGCGCGAAGGTCAAGGCGTTCCTCTCCCAGCCGGTGCGCGTCATCCCGCTGGGATTCTTGGCGGCGATCCTGGCCGGCACCGGACTCCTCATGCTCCCTGTCTCGCAGGCCGGACCCGGGGCCACCCGCCTCACCGACGCGGCGTTCACCGCGACCTCGGCCGTGTCCGTGACTGGTCTCGCCACAGTGGACACTCCTGTTCACTGGTCGACGTTCGGCCAGGTCGTGATCCTGGCGTGCATCCAGATCGGCGGCCTGGGGCTCATGACGAGCGCGGTGCTGCTCGGCCTCCTCGTCTCCCGCAGGTTCGGGCTGCGCACCACGCTCATGGCCCGCGCCGAGCACAGCGTCGCGCTCGACCTCGGCGACGTGCGGTCGGTGCTCCTGCGCACGCTCGCGTTCACGGCCGCCGGCGAGCTGGTGATCGCCGCGATCCTGACGGCGCGGTTCGGCTCGTACGGGTACGGCGCGCACTCGCTGTGGCTCGGGGTCTTCCATTCGGTGTCGGCGTTCAACAACGCCGGGTTCGCGCTGTTCTCCGACTCGATCATGGGCTTCGCGACCGACCCGTGGATCTCGCTGCCGCTCGCCGCCGGGACGATCCTCGGCGGCCTGGGCATGCCGGTGGTCTTCGAACTCACCCGCCGGGGCCGACGCCGCAGGCGGTGGTCGGTGCACACCAAGATGACCCTGACCGGCAGCGCGATCCTCCTGGTCGGCGGGACCGTCGCGTTCCTGGCGTTCGAGTGGACCAACCCCGCCACGCTCGGCCAGTGGCCCTGGCACGACCGGTTCCTGCCGGCGTTCTTCCAGTCGGCCGTCGCCCGCACCTCCGGCTTCAACTCCATCGACGTCGGCGCGATGAACGAGGACTCGCTGCTAGCGACGATCATCCTCATGTTCATCGGCGGCGGTTCGGCCTCGACCGCCGGCGGCATCAAGGTGACCACGTTCTTCGTGCTGCTGTGGGTGATCTGGGCGGAGCTGCGCGGCGAGCGGGACGTCAACGCCTTCCGCCGCCGCATCGGCCCCGCCGTCATCCGCGAGGCCCTCACCGTCGCGTTGGTGTTCATCGCCTGCAACGCCTTCGGCGTGTTCCTCATGCAGCACTTCGAGCGCGACACCGAACTCACCGCCGTCATGTTCGAGGTGACCAGCGCCTTCGCCACCGTCGGACAGTCCACAGGGATCACCTTCGACCTCTCCGATCCCTCGAAGTGGCTGCTGGCCATCGCGATGTACACCGGCCGCGTCGGTCCGGTATTGTTCGCCGCCTCACTGGCGCTGCGTACCCGACGCCGCCTGTACCGCTACCCAGAGACACGCCCGCTCGTGGGGTGAGCCCCGCCTCACGAGGCCCTGCACCCACAGGCGAAGATGGTCAGCAGCACGCCGCAGCGCGGATCGTCGCCCTCAGAAAGGACGCCCCTCGATGTCCCGTAAAGCCCGGCCGCGCACCAGTCGACTCCCCATCCGCATGCAGCTCATGCTGCCCATCGCGGCAGCGCTCATGGGGATGCTGGTCCTCGGGCTTTTCCAGACCGTCAGCGTCTGGGACGAGTACCAGGACGCGACGGACGCCGAGGTGCTCGCCGAACTCTCCGCGGGCCTGAACCGCGCCCTCGAAGCCCACCGGGCCGAGGCCGGGCCCCTCGTCGGCACCGTCATCGACGGCGGCGGCGGCCAGTTCGACGCCGCGGTCGCCCGCCGCGAGACCGACGCGGCCTTCCGCGACCTGGAGTCGATCGCCGACGCCGCCGCGGCCCGCTTCCCCGACCTCGAAGACGACCTCGACCAGCTCTTCGCCGACGTCGCCGACCTGGAGACGGCCCGCGCGGCCTTCGACTCGCTCGCCTCCGGCGACGCCGACTTCGGCGACGAGGAGGTCGAGTCGGGCTACGGCGTCTACCGCGACGTGGCCGACCAGGTCGTCAGCGTCGCCTCGATCCTGCCCCGCCTGGTCGACGACGCGCAGGTCTCCTCCCACCTCGACTCGCTCGCCGCGGTCATGCAGGCCAGCCGGATCGCCGCCGAGATCCAGTTCACCGTCAGCGCCGACCTCGCCATCCTCGCCCAGGACGGGTCGCTGTCGGTCGGCAAGGAGACCCTCGGGACCGTCTCCTACCTCTCGGGGTCCTTCGACCGCCAGATCGTGGAGTTCCAGGCCAACGCCTCGGCCGAGACCAGCGCCGTCTACAAGCGCACCTCGGAGTCCGACGAGGCCCGCGCCGCCCGCGAGGCCCTCGGCGTCTACCTGCGCGGCAACATCCCCTCGATCTCCCCCGACGACTTCCTCACCTCCCAGGGCGCGATCGTGGCCTCCCTGGACACGACGCAGGGCTCCATCATCGACGCACTCTACGAGGACGTCGAGGCGATGCGCGACGCCTCCTCGCGGACCCTGCTGACGACGCTCGCGCTGGTGCTCGTGTTGGCGCTGACGGCGATCATCTCCGCGGCGATGCTGGCGCGGCGCATCAGCCTCCGCGTCGACGGCGTCCGCGAAGCGACCCTGACCGCCGCCTACGACACACTGCCCAAGACCGTGGCCGCGGTGTCCCAGGCGGGCAACGCCGACGAGGTGGACCGGCTGCTCCAGGCCGCGAAGCGCCAGACGATCATGGCGACCGACTCGCGCTACGCCGACGAGCTCGACTCCCTCGCCGAGGCCTTCAGCGCCGCCCACCACCAGGCCCTGCGCCAGACGGCGAACCAGGCGCTGCTGCGCATCGACGTCGAGGCGATGATGAAGACCCTCGCCCGCCGCGGGCAGAGCCTCATCCGCCGCCAGCAGCAGGTCATGGAGGCGCTCGTGGAGGGCGCGCCGGGCCAGGCCGTCCCCGACGAGTGGCGCAGCGTCTACCACCTGCTGGCCCGTATGCGCCGCAACGAGGAGAACCTGCTCCTGCTCGCCGGCGGCGACCCTCAGCGCCGCTACAGCCACCCCGCGGGACTGGAGGCGATCGTCCGCGACGCCGTGGCCGAGATCGAGGACGCCGGGCGCGTCGTGGTCGAGAACCCGGTGGCCGCCCGCCTGGAGACCAAGCCCGCCGGGGACCTCGTGCGCATCCTCGCCGAGCTGCTCGACAACGCCGCGGCCTACTCGCCGCCGACGCAGTCGGTGCGGGTGACCTCGCGGCGCACCGGCTCGGAGATCGTCATCTCGATCGCCGACGACGGCATCGGCCTCGCGCCCGAGCCGATGGCGGCGATCAACCGGCGCCTCGCCGAGCCGACCCAGCTGAACTCGGAGCTGACGGCGACCATGGGCCTGCTCGTGGTCGGCCGCCTCGCCGCCGAGCACTCGATCAGCGTGCAGCTGCACTCGACGATGGGCAAGGGGACGCTCGCGCTGGTGCGCATCCCGGCGAGCGCGCACGCCGAGGACCCGGTGGGCCTGTCCCCGGACTCCGTGGGCGGTTCGGCCGCGCGCCGGGCGCTCTCGGCGACCGCCGCGAACCTGCCGGTGACCGGCACGGGCGCGGAGGGCTCGGCGCAGGGCTCGGTCGAACCGATCGTCCCGCGCCCGCGCAAGGCCGGGACCACCCCGGAACCACGCCCTGTCGCCGGAGGAACACTCAACGGCGCCAACGGCTCCCGGCCCACTGCGGGACCGGGCCCCGAGACGCTGGATGTTACCTTCAGGAAGGTGAACCGAGCACTCGAAACCACAGGCAGGGTCAACGGCGCCGAACTGCCCCGTCGCGCGCCGGGCACCCGCCTGCTCCCCGGCTCCGTTCCCGCCCCTCGCCCCGGCGGCGGAGCCGACCTCGATCCGGCCGAGATCCGGGACCGGCTCGCCGGTTTCGCCTCAGGCATCGCGGCGGCCGCCGCACATGAACAACGCCAATAGAAAGCAGCGAGATGGATAGCAAGGACAAGAACGTCGGTGAACTCGACTGGCTCCTGACCTCCTTCGTGGAGAAGGTCCCGGACGTCTCCGAGGCGCTCACGGTGTCCGTCGACGGCCTCGCCATCGCCGCCTCCCGGGGTCTGTCGACCGACCGGGCCGACCAGCTCGCCGCGATCACCTCGGGTCTCGCGAGCCTGACGACCGGTGCGGCGAAGGTGCTCGACGCCGGCCGGATCCGCCAGTCGGTCATCGACATGGACGAGGGCGTCCTGCTGCTCATGGCCGTCGGCGACCGCGCCCAGCTCGCGGTCCTCGCCAACGCCGGCTGCGACCTCGGACAGGTCGGCTACGAGACGGCCCTCCTGGTCAAGCGCGTGTACGCGGCCCTGGAACCCGACGCCCGCGGCGGTATCTGAACCGCTGGGACATTGCTCACCCGCGCGCGGGCACGCCCTCGGACGTACCGCGCGCGGCGCCCCTCCCCTATGCCCGGTCGCTCGGTCGACCTGGGAGTACCACTGAAAACGCAGTAGGCGGTCACGCACCGCCACGCCGCTTCCGCAACGCCCCTCCGCACTGGCGGCCGTTCGCGGAGCTATGCTGCGTTCGCTACCTGGAAAACGAATCTGGAGGCCCACAGGTGACCACGGTTGAGCCCAAGCTGGAGCCAACGCCTGTCGTCGCGCGGCCGTGGCCGGTGCGCCGCGAGCCGAACGGCTCCTGGCTCGCCCGCACACTCCGAACGACCGACGCCAAGCAGATCGGCCTGCTCTATTTCGTCACGTCGTTCGCGTTCTTCGCCATCGGCGGCGTGCTCGCGCTGCTGATCCGCGCGGAGCTGTTCCAGCCGGGACTCCAGATCGTGTCCTCCGAGCAGTTCAACCAGCTGTTCACGATGCACGGCACCATCATGCTGCTCATGTTCGCGACCCCGATCGTGTTCGCGTTCGGCAACTACCTGGTGCCGCTCCAGATCGGCGCGCCCGACGTGGCGTTCCCGCGATTGAACGCGTTCGCCTACTGGCTGTACCTGCTCGGCTCGCTCCTGGCGGTCTCGGGCTTCATCACCCCCGGCGGCGCGGCGTCCTTCGGCTGGTTCGCCTACCAGCCCCTGTCGAACGCGGTGAACTCCCCGGGGATCGGCGCGGACATGTGGTTCGTGGGCCTGACCATCTCGGGTCTGGGCACCATCCTCGGCGCGGTCAACATGATCACCACGATCGTGACGATGCGCGCCCCGGGCATGCTCATGTTCCGGATGCCGATCTTCACCTGGAACATCCTCATCACGAGCCTCCTGGTGATCCTGGTCTTCCCGATCCTGGCCGCGGCGCTCCTCGCCGTCATGGCCGACCGCCAGTTGGGCGCGCACGTCTTCGACTCCGAGACCGGCGGCGCGATCCTGTGGCAGCACCTGTTCTGGTTCTTCGGGCACCCCGAGGTGTACATCGTGGCGCTGCCGTTCTTCGGCATCGTCTCCGAGATCTTCCCGGTCTTCAGCCGCAAGCCGATCTTCGGCTACAAGACCCTGGTCGCCGCGACGCTGGCGATCGCGGGCCTGTCGATGGCGGTGTGGGCCCACCACATGTACGCCACCGGTTCGGTCATGCTGCCGTTCTTCTCGCTCATGACCTTCCTCATCGCGGTCCCCACGGGCGTCAAGTTCTTCAACTGGATCGGCACCATGTGGAAGGGGCAGTTGACCTTCGAGACGCCGATGCTGTTCAGCATCGGCTTCCTGGTGACGTTCCTCCTCGGCGGCCTCTCGGGCGTACTGCTCGCGAGCCCCCCGGTCGACTTCCACGTCTCGGACTCCTACTTCGTGGTGGCGCACTTCCACTACGTCCTGTTCGGCACCATCGTGTTCGCCGTCTACGCGGGCGTGTACTTCTGGTTCCCGAAGGTCTCGGGCCGCATGTACGACGAGCGGCTGGGCAAGGTGCACTTCTGGCTGACGTTCATCGGCTTCCACACCACGTTCCTCGTCCAGCACTGGCTCGGCGCGGAGGGCATGCCCCGCCGCTACGCCGACTACCTGAAGACCGACGACTTCACGACGCTGAACATGATCTCGACGATCGGCGCGTTCGTGCTGGGCCTGTCGACGCTGCCGTTCATCTGGAACCTGTTCAAGTCCTGGAAGGCCGGGCGCGTGGTCGAGACGAACGACCCGTGGGGCTACGGCGGCTCGCTCGAATGGGCGACCAGTTGCCCGCCGCCGCTGCGCAACTTCGACCGCCTCCCGCGCATCCGCTCCGAGCGCCCCGTCTTCGACGAGAAGTGGGGCCATCTGGTGAAGGAAGTCAAGGGTCACTGACCCCGCTGCGACATGAACGGCCCGGGAGGGGAGCCTCCCGGGCCGTTTCCCTGTCCGCCGCGGGCGGTTCGGGCCCCTTCGACCGGGTCGCGGCCTCCCCGCGGCTTGAAGCGGTGCGCGAATGCCAATAGGATCGGAGACATGAGCCGGGCATTGATCGTGGTGGACGTCCAGAACGACTTCTGTGAGGGCGGGTCGCTGCCCGTCGCGGGCGGCGCGGCCGTGGCCGCGGCGGTCACCTCGCTCATCGGCGCCGAACCCGAACGCTGGGACCACGTGGTCGCGACCCGCGACTGGCACATCGACCCCGGCCCGCACTTCTCGGCCGAACCGGACTTCCGCGACTCCTGGCCCCCGCACTGCGTGGTCGGCACGCCCGGCGCGGGCTTCCACCCCGACTTCGACCACTCGCTGGCCGAGGCCGTCTTCGACAAGGGCGCCTACGAGGCCGCGTACTCGGGTTTCGAGGGCTCGGCGGGCGAGACGGGCCTGCACGCGTGGCTGCGCGAGCACGGCGTCGACGCGGTCGACGTCGTCGGCATCGCCACCGACCACTGCGTGCGGGCCACGGCGCTCGACGCGGTCGCCGAGGGCTACGCGACGACGGTGCTGCTCGACTACACTGCGGCCGTCGCCGAGGAGACCCGCGCGGCGACCCTGGAGGAGTTCAAGGAGGCCGGCGTGACGGTCGCCTAGACACGTCGAAGCGCCCCCCGGAAGCACGGCTTCCGGGGGGCGCTTCGCGTTCAGGTTCAGGCCTCGGTGACGCTGTAGATGACGATGTGCTCGGACCCGGGCTCCAGGGTCTCGCCCTCGTCGTCGAGCACCACCGACGCGCACTCCCCGACCTCGCGGTAGACGTCCTCGACACCCGACGCGGTGCAGTCGACGATCACGTACGGCGCGGAGGTCTCGTCGCCTTCGTTGCGGATGGTGACCGCGACCTCCCAGCCGCCCTCGATCGCGGTGACGTCGGTGTACACCGTCAGGTCGCCCACGACGGACTCGACGGTGTCGTGGACCGGCCCGTCCCCCGGCGTCGGCTCCTCGCCGTCCGGCGTGGGCTGCTCCTCGCACGGCGTCCCCTCCTCCCCGGGGGTGGGCGTCTCGCCGGAAGGCGTCGCCTCCTCGGTGGGCTGTTCACCGCTGTCGGTGGGCTGCTCGCCGCCCGGAGTGGAGTCGCCTCCGTCGTCCGTGGGTTGCTCGCCATCGTCGGTGGGCTGCTCGCCGCCCGGAGTGGAGTCGCCTCCGTCGTCCGTGGGCTGTTCGCCGCTGTCGGTCGGCTGCTCGCCGCCGGTCGGGACCTGGCCGTGGACCGGGTCCTCGGTGCAGCCGCCGGAGGCCCCGGCGGCGGCGGTCTCCAGGGCGGGGTCACCCTGGGCGCCGGCCTGCTGGAGGGCCCATCCCGCGGGGACGGCCAGGGCCGCCATGGCGATGCCCGCGACCGCGGCCTGGGCGCCGCGGCGGCGGCGCAGGCGCACCCGCAGCTGCCCGGAGGTGGGCGGCTCGGTCTCGGCGACGGTGCGCTCCTCGTAGCGGTCGAACATGGCGTGCAGGGGGTCTCGTCGCGGGGTGGTCATCGCTGCTCCTCGTATTCCTCGATGCGGAGGCGCTCGGCGAGCGCCGCCTTTCCTCTGGTGAGCCAGGAGCGGACGGTCGACTCGGCCACGCCCTCCTGCTCGGCGATCGCGGCGGTCGTCATCCCCGCCATGTAGCGCAGGATCACCGCCTTGCGATGGCGAACGTTCAACTGCGCTAGCGCGTACTCCAAGTCGATCCGATCGGGCTGCGGCCCTTCGGCACTCGCCTGCCGCTGCGTGCGCAGCAGCCGCCGCAGCACCGCGCCCCGGCGCAGCTTCGAGGTCGCCAGGTTCCAGGCGACCCGTCGCACCCACGTGGCGGGGTTGTCGTAGGCGCTGATGGTCTTCCAACGCGCCAGCGCCCGCGTGAACGCCTCCGCGACCAGGTCCTCCGCCTCGGCGAGGTCCCCCACGTACGCGCGGATCTGCGCGGTGATCTGCCCGACGTTCGCGGCGTAGAACCCGTCGAAGTCGGCCCCGGCCGCGGAGGACACGGCCGAAAAGTGAGACACAGTGGACTGTCGGTCCATCGGTCTGGCGGTCATCCGGTTCCTTTCCTCACGGGATCGGCACCCAGTCCGTCCGATCGCACCCCCCACACGAACGCCGCCGCGAAAATGACGCACCGCCGAACAGGATTTTTCAACGCGTCCCGATCATCCCCCGGGCGACACGGAAGGCCCCGGACGGCAGTGCCGTCCGGGGCCCGCAGGGATCGCCGCTACAACAGGCCCCTCAGTTCCGCGATCATGGAGTGCTTGTTATAGCTGCCGTACAGGCCGTGTACCAGGCCGCTGTCGACCTCGACGGGTGCGACCGCCATCGCGAAGAGGGTCACCCCGTAGTGGAGCTCCATCGGTTCGTCCACGACCAACGTCCATGAGGAAGTCCACGCTTCGCCCGGCTCCAGCGGACCGACCTCCAGCAGCACCGGGTCGTCACCGCACTCCGGCAGTTCCACTCCGTCGAGCCACATCTGCTGGTTGCCGCAGAGCAGCAGCTCGGTCGCGGCCGTGGCCTGCTCGCCGGTGTTCTCCACCTCGGCGGTCACCGCCCAGGTGCCGTCAGGGTCCTCCACTCGATGGAAGCCGAACGACAGATCAGCCGGCGGCGCCTCAGGGACTTCGAGCTCCACCCGCGGCTCGGCGTCGAAGGGCCGGAGCCGCACGAACCGGGTCAGATCCTGGTCCTCCGAGTACTCGGAGAGCGGCGGCTCCATGAGCACCACCACACCGTAGGCGGGATCCACCGCGATGTTCGCTAGGGCCGCACCGGCCTCGACGGAGGTCAGCAGCCGATCGGCGACCGCCCAGCCGCCGGCGCCGTCCGGCTCGATCACCAAGACCTGACTCGCCTCGGGACCGTCACTCCAGCATCGGACCAACGCCACCGCCGATGCCGGACCGCCCTCCTCCAGCGGCGCATGGATCACCTTGACCAGCGTCGGCCCATCGGGCGGGAACTCGCCCGCCTCCTCGTACGGGACAATGCCGGGATTGCCGTCGGCTCCACCCGCCAGTGTCACCGGACCCTCGCCCCGACACGTCCCGTGTCCCTCCGCATAGAAGCTGGGCAAGTCGATCGAAGCGTCGACCAGATCCCCGTAGGTGGCCAGCGGCGCCGGGTCGGCGGGCGGTGGCTCCTCCCCCGCGAAGGGCTGGAGCAGCCACACGGCGGGCGCGGCGACGAGGACCGCCGTCGCCGCGGCGGCCGCGCCGCGAAGGGCACGGCGGCGGCGCACCCGGCGGCGCAGCATCGCGGTGGCGGGCGGGTCGGCCATGACGGCGGCCGCGTCGGCGAGGTCGGCGAACGCCTGGTCGAGGCGATGGTGCTCGGGCGTGCTCATCACAGGTCCCTCTCGAAGTCGAAGTGGAGGCGCTCGGCCACGGCCTTCTTGCCCCGGGTGAGCCAGGAGCGGACGGTCGCCTCGGCGACCCCCTCCTGGGCGGCGATCTCGGCGGCCGTCATCTGCGCCATGTAGCGCAGGATCAAGGCCTTGCGGTGCCGGTCGCCGATCCCTGCGAGCGCCTTGACCAGGTCGACCCGGTCGCCGTCAGGCCCCTCGGCGGCCGGAACCTCCCGTTGGCGCCGCAGGAAGCGCTGCGCGACGGTACGCCTGCGCAGGTGGCTCGTGGCGAGGTTCCAGGCGACGTGGCGGACCCAGGCGACCGGGTGCTCGTACCCCCGGACCTGCTTCCAGCGGGCCAGCGCACGGCAGAAGGCCTCGGCCACGAGGTCCTCCGCCTCGGCGAAGTCGCCCGTATAGGCGTAGACCTGGCCGGTGAGGGCCCGGACGTTCGCGGCGTAGAACTCGTCGAAGTCGGCGTGGCGGTCGGTTCGGGGGGATCCGCCCGCCGTCGCAGCGGGCGGATCGGCATCGCAAAGGCGCGCCAAGCGGACTCCTCGGGTAGGGGTCGGATGTGCCATACCCGCTTACACGCGGCGGCCGCCCGAGCTGACGCAGCCCGATGCGCAGGAATCCGCGGCGGCGCTACTTGCCGTAGCGGCGGTCGCGGGTGGCGAAGGAGCGGACGGCGCGGAGGAAGTCGACGCGGCGGAAGTCGGGCCAGTTGGAGTCGCAGAAGTAGAACTCGGAGTAGGCCGACTGCCACAGCAGGAACCCGGAGATGCGCTGCTCGCCGGAAGTGCGGATGACCAGGTCGGGGTCGGGCTGGCCGGTCATGTAGAGGTGGCGGGCGATGGAGTCGGCGTCGAGGGCGTCGGCGGCCTCCTCCAGGCTGGCGCCGGCGGCGGCCTGCTCGTGCATGAAGGAGCGCACGGCGTCGGCGATCTCGCGCTGGCCGCCGTAGCAGACGGCGAGGTTGACCTGCATGCCGAGTTTGTCGGCGGTGCGCTGCTGGGCGCGTTTGAGGGCGGCCTGGTGCTCCTCGGGGAGGAGGTCGAGGGCGCCGACCATGCGCAGCTGCCAGGGCTGGTCGTCGTCGGCGAGCTCGCCGGCGAGCTCGTCGATGATGTCGAGGAGGGGGTCGAGCTGGTCTTTGGGGCGGGTGAGGTTCTCGGTGGAGAGGAGCCAGATGGTGACGTGCTCGACGCCGAGCTCGTCGCACCAGCCGAGGAACCGCTCGATGTGCCGGGCGCCGGCGCGGTGGCCGTCGTTGGGGTCGGTGAGCCCCATGTCGCGGGCCCAGCGCCGGTTGCCGTCGACCATGACGCCGATGTGCCTGGGCAGGGGCTGGCCGGTCAGCTCGCGTGCGAGCCGACGCTCGTAGATCCGGTAAAGCAGGTTCGAGATCGCCACAACCGGCAATTGTAGGCTCCCCGCGTTCGGGGCTCGCAGGCTTCGCCCGGTGGCGGCCCGCGCACGGCGGGGCCGGGGCGTCCGCCGCCCCGGCCCCGATTTGTTGTGATTCGCGTTCTCGTTGCGCCCCTGGGCTACCGGACGTCGAGGCGCTGTTTGAGCGCGTCGAGTTCGCTCCAGAGCGTCGCCGGGAGCTTGTCGCCGAAGCGCGCGAACCAGGCCTCGACGAGCGGGACCTCGGCGGCCCACTCCTCGTGGTCGACCAGGAGGGCGGCCTTGAGGTCGGCCTCGTCCAGGTCGAGCCCGTCGACGTCGAGGGACTCCGGGGTCGGGCAGTACCCGATCGGGGTCTCGACGGCCTCGGCGCGACCTTCGAGCCGCTCGACCACCCACTTGAGGACCCGGGAGTTCTCGCCGAACCCCGGCCACAGGAACCGGCCGTCCTCGCCGCGGCG
Source organism: Glycomyces paridis (assembly GCF_004912155.1). Lineage (GTDB taxonomy): Bacteria > Actinomycetota > Actinomycetes > Mycobacteriales > Micromonosporaceae > Glycomyces > Glycomyces paridis. The sequence continues at coordinate 50,719 of NZ_STGX01000024.1, forward strand.
GAACCAGTTGACGTAGAACACCTGCGGCATGAGCGCCTCGTCAGTGGCGGCCTTGCCCATCTCGATCCAGTGGCCGAAGTAGTCGGCGGCGTTGTAGCCGATGAACGGCAGCATCGCCATCGGGTCGCGGCGGACCACGCCGACCCGGCCGACCGCGGCCGCGGTCGTCTCCGAGGACAGCGTCGCGCCCATGTACACCCCGTGCACCCAGTCGCGCGCCTGCGTCACCAGCGGGATCGTCGTGGCGCGGCGCCCGCCGAACAGGATCGCGTCGATCGGGACGCCCCGCGGGTCGTCGTACTCGTCGGCGAGCACCGGGCACTGCTTGACCGGCGTGCAGAACCGGCTGTTCGGGTGGCTGGAGGGCTCCTCGGACTGCGGGGTCCAGTCGCGGCCCTTCCAGTCGGTCGCGTGCGCCGGCGGCTCGCCCATGCCCTCCCACCACACGTCGCCCTCGTCGGTGAGCGCCACGTTCGTGAACAGCGTGTGGCCCTTCTCGATGGTGCGCATCGCGTTCGGGTTCGTCTTGTAGTCGGTGCCCGGCGCGACCCCGAAGAAGCCGAACTCGGGGTTGGAGGCCCACAGGCGCCCGTCCTCGCCGAACCGCAGCCAGGCGATGTCGTCGCCGAGCGTCTCCACCTTCCACCCCGGGATCGTCGGCTCCAGCATCGCGAGGTTGGTCTTGCCGCACGCCGAAGGGAACGCCCCCGTCACGTGGTAGACCTTCCCCTCGGGACTGGTCATGCGCAGGATGAGCATGTGCTCGGCCAGCCAGCCCTCGTCGCGGCCCATCGCCGAGCCGATCCGCAGCGCGTAGCACTTCTTGCCCAGCAGCGAGTTCCCGCCGTAACCCGAACCGTACGACCAGATCTCGCGCGACTCGGGGAAGTGCGAGATGTACTTCGTCTCGTTGCACGGCCACGGCACGTCCGTCTGGCCCGCCTCCAGCGGCGCGCCCACCGAGTGCAGGCACGGCACGAACTCGGCGTCCTCGCCCATCCGCTCCAGGACCTCGGCGCCCATACGGGTCATGATGTGCATCGACGCCGCGACGTACGCCGAGTCGGTCAGCTCCACGCCGAACATCGGCTGCTCGGCGTCGAGCGAACCCATGCAGAAGGGGACGACGTACATCGTGCGCCCGCGCATCGAACCGCGGTACAGCCCGGTCATGGTCTCGCGCATGTAGTCCGGCGCGGTCCAGTTGTTCGTGGGCCCGGCGTCCTCGGGGTCGGCCGAGCAGATGAAGGTGCGCTCCTCGACCCGCGCGACGTCGTCGGGGTCGGTCCGCGCCAGGAACGAGTCGGGCTTCGCCGGGACGGGCACGAGCGAGCCGAACGCGACGAGCTCCGAGGTCAGGCGCTCCCATTCGGCCCTGGTGCCGTCGCACCACACGATCTGGTCGGGGTCGGTCAGTTCGGCGACCTCGCCGACCCACGCGACCAGCCGGGCGTGGCGGGTCGGAGGATCGGTCAGTCCGGTCGCGGGTTCGGCTGCTTCGGTGCTCACGGTGGCTCCTTCGGTGCTCTGCGGTCTGAGTGCGCCGCCGCCGGGCGGCGCAAGGCACTGTCGCGGGCGCTCCGGCCGGGGCCGGTCCTTCGGACGCTACGGGAACTCCGGCGAACGCGCAGGGACTCGTGCTCGATTGGTCCCGCGCTGATCAGGGCCTCCACCAGAGGATTCCCACAAGTTGCGCATTCAAGCTCGCAACGAGCACAAATACCTGTCGTTTCTGCTTTACCGCTCAGTATCGATCACCGTCGACTGAATTTGACGGATACTCGCAACTAATGCGATCGGTTTCGATCATGGAACGAGCGCGTTAGATCGCGATCACGACCCGATGACGCCCGCACGGCACGCCCATTTGCCCCGAATCACCGCACGGCGGTCCCCCGTGCGCGAAGATGCACAACAGGAACAGAGTGTCGAACCGTTGGAGCAGTCCATGGCGCACCGTGAACCCCAGTCGCACCCCAGCCGGGCCAAGACGCTGACCGTCGGCGTGGCGCTCCCGGTGCTGGCGCTCGCCGCGCTCGCGGCCCTCTACCTCCTGCTGCGCTGAACACGCGAGCGGCGGAGGCGCCTGAGGCGCCTCCGCCGCTCGCGGATCGTCGTATGCGTCCGGTCCGTGCTCTTTCAAACAGTGCCGGTTCGGACCATGCAGCTTCAGACCATGCTGTTGCAGACCTTGCCGCTTCAGACGACCGGGCCTCGGCGGCGCAGTTCGTCGACGCTGAGCATCGCCTCGCGCAGCTCCTTGAGCCAGTCCTCGGCGTGCTGCTCGACCAGGCGCACGCACCACGCGAGCGCGTCGGAGCGGGAGGCGGCGACGCCGGAGCCGACGAGCGTGTCGAGCACGAGCCGTTCGGGCTGGCGCAGGCGCGTGGTGACCGGCAGGGACTGGTGGGTGAAGACCATCGTGGTGCTGCCGCAGCGCGCGCCCCACGAGGACTGCCGGTGGTAGCGGTACTGGAGCTGCTGCGCGATCTGGACGCGCATGTCTCGCGTGGCCTCCCGGAACCGGGAGATGCGCCCCTCCTCGGTGGCGGCGCGGTCGGACTCGGTGGCGTCGGCGGGGTGGTCGGGGGTCGGCAGCGGGCAGATGATGATCATCTCGTCGCGGTCGACGGTCACCTCCGGCATGCCGGCGATCCACCCGTCGGGGACGATCCCGTAGATCCAGGCCGGGGCGTCGTCAGTGGACGGCAGAGGTCCGTAGTGCCACGAGCCGGTGTCGTCGTTGGCGGCCATTGACGGGTCTCCTCACGTTTCGGTGACGCTCCAGGTGTACCCCATCGCGGCAAGCCGCCGCGACCCAGGCCGTGCTCACCGCGGCCCGCGGCCCCGAAGCGGCGCCCCGGATTCGACTCACAGTCCCCGCATGAACACTCCGGCGAGCGCGCAGACGGCGGCGACGGCCGCGCCGACGCAGGCGAGGGTCTGGCCGGGGCGCGGGCGGACCCGGTACTGCCAGGTGAGCCAGACGCCGAGGACGACGGGGCCGGTCGCGACGCCGAGGAAGAGGGTCAGCGCGGCGAGGGCCCCTCGGACCGCGGAGTCGTCGCCGTGCAGGATCCACAGTGCCGCGGCGACGGCGAGCGCGCCGAGGCCGGCGCCGATCGCGGCGGCGGTGGCCTCGGTGTGGCGGGGCGCCTCGATGGGGAGTTCGCCCTGGCGGGCGAGGGCGAGGAGGCGCCCGGAGCGTTCGAGTCGGGCGCGCACGCGGTCGGCGTCGGGGGCGGGGTCGGGCGTCCCGGCGGAGGGGGTGGGGCCGGTGCGGCGGTGCCCGACGAAGTCGCCGAGGGAGCGCCACAGGACGGCGACGTTCTTGTCGGTCTCGGCCACGAGCGTGGCGGCGGCGACGGCGTCCCGGTTGGCCTGGTCGCGGGCGTTGCGGGCGTCCTCGACGGCGGCGGCGAGGCGTTCGGTCTCGGCCCGGTAGGCGGCGTCGGCGGCGCGCGTCTCGGCTTCGGCTTCGGCGCGTTCGCGCATGTAGGCGGTGACGGCGTCCGTGTACGCGGTGTCGTTGGGCATGGCGCGCCTTTCAGGACGGGTCGAGGACGGCCGCGGGCTGGGGCAGGAGGGCGGCGGTGCGGTAGGGGATGACGACCTGGGGGGCGCGGTGGCGGGCGCGGTCGAAGTAGAGGCCGCGGCGCTCGCGCGGGTACCAGGCGGGGCCGCCGCTCGCGGGCGAGAGGGGGGCGAGTTCGGGGCCCTGGACGTCGAGGGCGAGCCAGGCGTCGACGGCGTCGAAGCGGGCCGAGAAGCCGCCGAGGTCTTCCCGCAGGCGCGGGACCGAGCGCCACCAGCCGAGGGTGTGGAGGTGGCGTTCGGGCCCGTCGATGAGCATGGCGCGCAGGCGGGCGGTGCCGGGGGCGTCGAGGCGGGCGGACCCGGCGTCGACGGCGTAGATGAGGTTGAGGCGCATGGCGCCGTCGCAGCGGGCCTCCCAGTCGCCGGCGAGGGAGGCGAGGTCGTCGTGCCAGTCGACTTCGGCGTCCTCGGCTTCGAGGGCGGCGGCGAGGGCGAGCGCGGCGGTGGCGGTGTCGGGTTCGAGGCAGCACAGGTCGACGCCGATGCGGTGCCCGTCGCGCCGGGCGGCCATGGCGGCGGTGAGCGCGGCGGAGGCGAGGATGTCGGCGGCTTCGACGGCGCGGGTGCCGAGGACGGCGAGGTTGCGGCCGGGGGCGCGGTGGAGGGCGAGGGCGGCGCCGCCGGCGGCGACGTCGATGGTCTGGCCCAGCAGCGCGGTCTCGGGCGGCGGGGCGGCGGCGGTGAGGTCGGGGACGAGGTCGCCGTCGAAGAGGGCGGGCGGGAGGTTCCCGGCGGGCCGGGCCTCCCAGAGGCGGCGCTGGAGGGGCTCCCAGGCGTCGGCGTGCCCGGCGTTGGGGAGGGCGACGGGGGTGTTGGCGGCGGTGTGGCCGGACTCGTCGTTGACGACGGCGTGGAAGCGGGCGACGGTGTCGGCGGCGTGGTTGTTCTCGGCGAGGACCCTGCGGGCCTTGGGGAGGGCGATGCGGAGTGTGAACTGGGCGACGAGGCTGGGGCGGCCCCAGAGCGCTTCGATCCCGGCGATGTCCTGGGAGGCGAGGACGAGGTGGATGCCTTGGCTGCGTCCACGGCGGGCGAGGTCTTCGAGGAGCTGGACGGCCTCGTCGGTGACGGCGTCGCGCGCTTCGAGGAGGACCTGGAACTCGTCGACGACGGCGACGATGCGGGGCCAGTGGCCTTCGGGGTCGGCGGCGCGGAGCTCTTCGAGCTTGGTGGCCTCGTGGGCTTTGGCGGCCTCGGCGCGGCGGCGCAGCTCGTCCTTGAGGTGGCGCAGGAGGGCGAGGCCGAACTCGCGGTCGTCGTTGATGTTGACGCCGACGAGGCGCACGTGCGGGAGCCAGGTGGGGTCGCGCCGCCCGGAGGCGAAGCGGGCGAAGGAGACCCCTTCTTTGAAGTCGAGGAGGTAGAGGGCGAGTTCGTCGGGGCTGTAGTGGGAGGCGAGTCCGGCGATCCAGGCGTAGAGGAGGTTGGTCTTGCCCGAGCCGGAGGGGCCGCCGACGAGGGCGTGGGGCGGGTTGTCGCCGAGGGCGAGGCGGGCGACGTCGCCGGCGGGGGTCTCGCCGATGGCGGCGGTGAGCCCGGTGGCGGAGGAGGCGGACCACAGGCGCTGCGGGAGGAGGTCGACGAGCCGGGCGGGTTCCCTGCCGGCGCGGTGCTTCTCGGCGACGGCTTTGGCGGCGGCGGTGACGGTCCGCTGCGGCGGCGGCCCGTCGAGGACGAGCGCGGCGGGCTCCTTGGCGTGGAGGCCGGTGTAGCCGGTGGCGCACAGGCGCGGCAGGTCGGCGGGCCCGGCGGTGTCGTCGCCGACGACGAGGAGGTGGACGCCGGCGGCGACGCCGGTGCGGCGCAGGCGGGCGAGCTGGGCCTGGTCGTGGGCGGGCCAGGCGGCGAGGTCGGCGTTGAGGAGGACGAGGACGCGCCAGGGCTCGGGGCGCCTGCCGGTGGCCTCGGCGAGGTCGGCGAGGCTGGCGTGCTCGCCGGCGAGCACGTCGGCGTTGACGCGCCGGACGGTCTCCACGAGCGAGTCAAGCGCCTCCCGCAGGCCCGAGGGCCCCACGAAGGAGAGCAGCCCGGCCTTGCCGAGCGCCGCGAACGCCGACAGCGACCCCCCGAGGTGCTCGGGGTCGTAGACGTGCAGCCGCACGAGCCCGGCCGGAACGGACCCGACCGCGCGCAGCAGCAGCCCCGGAAGCGCATGGACCGCATCGGAATCGATGCGCAGATGAGCACGGTCGAGCAACGGCACGAGCGCCGGCAATGAGACCGTCGTCACCGCAGCCCCCGAATTGTCGTACCCTTCTGTCACGATTACGTCACCCGACGGCGCCAAGGAAGGAGACGAGGCGAAACGACCCGATACCCCATTCGCGAAACCCGCACCGTCAGCGGCACCGCGACCCGAAGCCCCGGCCCCGTACGAGCCGTCCACGGCTTCGGCCCCCGCATCGCCGACCGCACTAGGCAAGCCGTTCGAACGAGCATGCAACTGGGTGGGTGGGGTGGGGAGGGGGGAGGGGGCCCCCGGAGGGAGTTCGCTGCTTTGGATGCGCCCGACCCGCAACAGCGGCGCGGGCCCGCGGCCGAGCCCTGAATCGAGTCGCCATGCGGGCCAGGGCTCCCCCGCCGCGGCGGGGGCGGCCGCGGCCGCCGCCGCGAGTGCGGCGGCGTGGCCGCCGCGGACCGCGGCGGCCTGGCGGGTTTCGAGTGTGGCCGTCATCTTCTCGTGGATGGTGCGCAGCTGCGTCTGCTTGCGGCCCGCCTCGGCGATGATTCGCTCGGCGCCGGCGCGTTCGGTCTCCGCCCGCGCCGCGGCGCGCTCGGCGAGGAGCCGGGCCTCGCCGCGGGCGCGCCCGAGCTCGTCGCCCATGGCCGCCACCAGTCTTCTGCGCCAGCTGCTCATGTTCACGCCTTCCGCTCGGTCTTGCTCAGTCGGTGGAGGGCGGCGACGAGGACCGGGCCGAGGGCCGCGGTGCGGGCGGCGTCCCCGGCGTCGTCGCCGCGCCCGAGCGTGCAGGCGGACGCGAGCGCCGCTCCGATGTGGTCGGGTTCGGCCCCGGGCACGAGCGAGCGGACCTTGTCAGTGCACTTGTCGCGCAGCGCAGCCGCGTCGCGGCCGGTGGGGGTGCGCCCGAGGTGCTCGGCGGCGAGGGTGCGCACGAGCGGCCAGGCGAGGCCGGGCATCTTGACGCCGGTCTCGGGCCCGGCGTCGCGCAGGCGCTTGCAGTACGCCTCGGCGTTGCCGTCCGCGGCGGCCTTGAGCAGCTCGTTGAACAGCCGCGTGGGCGGCACCCGCTGCGGCTCGGCCGCCCCGGTCCGGTCGCACAGCTCGTTGACGCGGTCGGTCCACCACGCGCGCGGGTCGACCGGGGCCGGCTTGGGCCCGGCGCCGGCGCGGGGCGCCGGGGCCGATGCGGCGCTGCCGGCACCGGCGCCGATGGCGTCGAGGTAGTCGCCGATCGCGGTGCGCGCCTCGCCGAGGCGGGTGCGGGCGGCGTCGAGGCGTTCGCGGGCCGCGCCGAGCCGGTGGAGGCCGATCTCGGCGGTCGACTCGCGCGAGGCCTCCTTCAGTTCGGCCTGGGCGGCTTCGAAGTACTGGTCGGCGGTGTCGAGGGCGGGCGCGGGGAGGTCGTCGGCGAGGGCCTTGAGGCTCCCGGCGAGGGCGGCGACGTCCACAGGGGTCTCCGATCTAGAGGGTCGCGGCGTAGGCCTCGGCCTGCTCGGCGGCCGCGAAGGTCGCGGCCAGGGACTGCTCCAGTTCGGCGGCGGCCTGCGCGAGCGCGGCCTGGGCGGTGGCGACCGAGTCGTGGCCCGACCCGGCGGTGACGGCCGTCAGACTCCCCTGCGCCGACTCGATGTTCTGACTGGCGGCGGCGATCGCCGCCTGGCCGTCGCGGACCTGCTGGAGGGCGGCGGCGATGGCCGACTTGAGTTCGGCGACGCTCACGGTTGACACGATGATCATTCTCGCCGAGAAAGCGCCCGCTTTCCGTGATCGGGCCATAACGCGGCGTGTCTGCTTTGTCGGATTTCCGACGTTGCCGTGACAACCAGTGTTGCTTTCGATGCATTTTATGGTGGCGGAGTGACGTACCTCCCAACTACAGTGTGAGTACCAACGGGGCGGACTCGGGAATGCTTACGAGCCGTAACGGGTCGGACTCGGCGACACTCGCGGGCCGGACCGGGCGCCGCCCCCAAACATCGACACCCGGGAGGCGACCGTGCCAGTGCAACGCACTTACGTCCTCGACACCTCGGTTCTGCTATCAGACCCTGGTGCGTTCTCACGGTTCGACGAACACCACGTGGTCATCCCGCTCGTCGTGGTCAGCGAGCTGGAAGCCAAACGCCACCATCCCGAGCTGGGCTGGTTCGCCCGGGAGTGCCTGCGGCGCCTCGACGAACTGCGCATCAAGCACGGCCGTCTCGATCAGCCCATCGACATCGGGGACCACGGCGGTTCCATCCGGGTCGAGCTCAACCACGTCGACACCTCCGGCCTCCCGGCCGGTTTCGCCCTGGACACCAACGACTCCAGGATCATCGCCGTCACCCGGGCCCTCGGGCTCGAAGCTGCGGCCGGCTTCGCCGACGATGACGACGCCGCCCTGGCCACAAAGGCTGTACTCGTTACAAAAGACATGCCGCTGCGCGTCAAGGCCTCCGCGGTCGGCATCCCCACCGAGGAGTACCGGCACGGCCAGGCCGTCGACCCGACCTGGTCGGGCATGGCGGAGCTGTCGGTCGCCGACGAGGTCATCGACACGCTGTTCGAAGGCGAGGACGCCGACCTCCCGCACGACGTCGACCTGCCCTGCCACACCGGGCTCGTCCTCAACGGCTCCGGTTCCAAGGCGCTGGGCCGCGTCACCGTCGACAAGAAGATCCGGCTCGTGCGCGGCAGGGACGCCTTCGGTGTCCACGGCCGCTCGGCCGAGCAGCGCGTCGCCATCGACCTGCTGCTCGACCCCGACATCGGGATCGTCTCGCTCGGCGGCAAGGCCGGCACCGGCAAGTCTGCGATGGCGCTGTGCGCGGGCCTCGAACAGGTCCTCGAACGCGAGGTCTTCAAGAAGGTCATCGTGTTCCGTCCGCTGTACGCCGTCGGCGGCCAGCAGCTGGGCTACCTGCCCGGCTCCGAGGGCGAGAAGATGAGCCCCTGGGGCCAGGCGGTGTTCGACACCCTCGGCGCGGTCACCGACGACAACGTCATCAGCGAGGTGCTCGAACGCGGGATGCTCGAAGTCCTGCCGCTCACCCACATCCGCGGCCGCAGCCTCCACGACGCGTTCGTCATCGTCGACGAGGCGCAGTCGCTGGAGCGCGGCGTGCTCCTGACCGTGCTCTCGCGCATCGGTCAGGGCTCCAAAGTGGTCCTCACCCACGACGTCGCCCAGCGCGACAACCTGCGGGTGGGCCGCCACGACGGGGTCGCGAGCGTCATCGACGTGCTCAAGGGCCACCCACTGTTCGCCCACGTGACGCTTACGCGCAGTGAGCGCTCCGAGATCGCGGAGATGGTCACCAACCTGCTGGAAGGCTGACCGGCCAGCTCTGGCATGCTGTGTCCCGGGCGTCTGTCCACAGACGCCCGGGACACAGGAGTAGAGCGCATGATCCCACTGCTGACCCGCTACGGCGCGAAGATCGCCGCCGTGCTCGTCCTCGCACTGGGGGCCGTCATAACCGTCAACGCCGTGACCGACGACCCCTCGGAGACCGACGCCAACCACCCCAGCATGGCCGCCGCAGAGCAGCAGGCCGAAGCGGAATCGGCGTACGAGGAAGTCCGCTACCTGCACGTGAACTACATCGAGGAGACCGCCGGCGCCGACGTGGCGACGAAGGTCGCCGCGCTCGGGGACTTCGCCGCCGACCGGGCCGCGAGCCTCGACAGCGCCCAGGACGACGCCGACCAGGCCGCCGAAGAGGCCGCCGCGGCCGAGGCCGCGAACACCAACCCCACCTCCGTGGACATCCCCGGCAGCTGCGGCGACTACAGCGGCAACAAGGCCACCGGCTGCGCGCTCGCGCAGGACGCCGGCTTCGACCTCGAACAGGTCGGCTGCCTCGTGGCCCTGTGGGACCGCGAGTCGGGCTGGAACGAGCTCGCCGCCAACGGCATCGGCGCCTACGGCATCCCCCAGGCCCTCCCCGGCTCGAAGATGGAGAGCGAGGGCTCGGACTGGGAGACCAACCCGGTCACGCAGATCCAGTGGGGCCTGGGCTACATCTCGGGCCGCTACGGCACCCCCTGCGAGGCCTGGAACCACTCCGAAGAGGTCGGCTGGTACTAGACGGACGACGCCGGGGCGGCCCACCGCCCCGGCGTTCCCTTTTCTCCCCCGCACGACCTGCCCCGGCACAACCGGTCCCCGCACCACCGGCCCCGGCACGGCCCACCCCGACGACCCGTCTCCGGCACGGCCGGTCCCCCGGGACGGGGCCGCCCCGCCGGGGCCATACTCGAACGACTCCCGCCACCACCCCGGAGGGCCGATGCTCCCCCGCCTCACCCGCCACGCCGCCAGGTTCGCCGCCGTCCTCGTGCTCGCGCTCGGGGCCGTCATCGCCGTCCTGGCCGTCACCGACCACCCCGCCGACGAGGACGCCGCGCACCCGAGCATGGCCGCCGCCGAGCAGCAGGCCGAAGCCGAGGCGGCCTTCGAGGACATCCGCGTCCACCACCTCGACTACATCGCCGCGACCGCCGGCGCAGACGTCGCCGTCAAAGCCGGCGCGGTCGCCGAATACGCCGTGGACAAGGCGGCGGGCCTGGACGACGCCCAAGAGGACGCCGACCAGGCCGCAGAAGAAGCCGCCCGGACCACGAACCCGACCTCAGTGGACGTGCCGTCCAGCTGCGGCGAGTTCAGCGGCAACCGCGCCACCGGCTGCGCGCTCACCCTCGAATGGGGCTTCGACCTGGAGCAGTTCGCCTGCCTCGACCTGCTGTGGAACCGCGAGTCGGGCTGGAACGAGCTCGCGGAGAACCCCATCGGCGCCTACGGCATCCCCCAGGCCTACCCCGGCTCCAAGATGTCCCAGGAGGCCGACGACTGGGCGACCAACCCCGTCACCCAGATCCGCTGGGGCCTGGGCTACATCTCCGACCTGTACGGGAACCCGTGCGGCGCCTGGGCGCAGTCCGAGGCCGAGGGCTTCTACTGACGAGGGCGCGGCGGCGACCCGCTGGAGGTAGCGGCCGACGACGACGAGGGCGACCAGGCCCGACAGCACCGTGAGCCGCTGGAGCAGCCCGCCCATGCCCAGGTACCAGGGGCGTCCGATCCCGAACCATTCGAGGACGTACGGCGCCGACGTCAGCACGAGCACGCCGACCGAGAACCAGCCGCACACGATCGAGGCGGTCGCGTTGCGCCGCTCCCCAGGCTCGTTGGCGCGCAGCCACCGGCCCAGGACGATCCCCAGGACCGCCATGGTGCAGAACGCGGCGAAGGCCGCGTACCGGTGCACGTAGTGGCCCGGCGAGAAGTGCGTGACGCCCATCCGGTCGGAGGGCACGATCGCCACGACGCTGATGAACGCGGCCCACGCGAACAGCGACCACGGCAGCCAGCGCGGGGCGCCGGCGAGGCGGGCCATGAGGCCGAAGGCGCAGGCGCCGAGGGCGAACAGGCCGAGCGCGACGGGCAGGAGCCAGCCGAGCGGGGTGTAGAGGTGGACGCTGACGACGGCGTAGAGCGGGTTGAGTCCGGAGGTGGCGTGGAGGACCACCATGGCGACGAGTCCGGCGGCGAGCGAGCCGTAGCCGACCGTCGCGAAGCCGTTGAGGACGTCGGCTGCTTCGGGAGCCCGGTCCCGGCCGTTCCTGATCCCTGCGGGGGCAAATGAAACCATGCGACAAGACTCGCGATTTCCGGCCTTGAAATCAGTGACGCGCACACCCGAATCGGCACCCCCGCCTGCACCCGGCGGAAGGTACGGCAGGCCCTACCGCGGGCGGTCCTGGAACGGCGCTTCGGGGCGGGGGCGGGCTGTGCGAGGCTTGCGTGATGAACGAGTTGGCCGGGGCGCTCTCCCCGTATCTGCGGCAGCACGCTTCGAATCCGGTGGCGTGGCGCCAGTGGGGGCCGGAGGCGCTCGCCGACGCCGCGGCGCGGGACGTGCCGCTGCTCATCTCGATCGGCTATTCGACGTGCCACTGGTGCCATGTGATGGCACATGAGTCCTTTGAGGACCGGACGGTGGCGGCGGCGATGAACGACCGGTTCGCGCCGGTGAAGGTCGACCGGGAGGAGCGCCCGGACCTGGACGCGGTGTACATGCAGGCGACGATGGCGATCACGGGGCAGGGCGGGTGGCCGATGACGGTGTTCGCGTTCCCCGACGGGACGCCGTTCTTCGCGGGGACGTATTTTCCGAAGCCGCATTTCCTGCGGCTGCTGGACGCGGTGCACGCGGCGTGGACGGGGCAGCGCGAGGAGCTGCGGCATCAGGGGGCGGCGATCGTGGAGGCGGGCGCGAAGGGCGGTCCGGCGTTCGCGGACGTCACGGTGGCGTGCCCGTTGGACGGGCCGTGCCCGCCGGCGCCGCCGGTGCGCGCGCAGCTGCTGGACGCGGCGGCGGCGACGGTGATGGCTTCGGCGGATGCGGTGCACGGCGGTTTCGGTTCGGCGCCGAAGTTCCCCGGGGTGCCGGCGTTGCGGTTCCTGTTGGACGCGTACGTGCGCACGGGCGAGGCGCGGTTCCTCGACCATGTGAAGCTGACGGCGGAGCGGATGGCGCGGGGCGGGATCTACGACCAGTTGGAGGGCGGGTTCGCGCGCTACAGCGTCGACGAGTCGTGGACGGTGCCGCATTTCGAGAAGATGCTGTACGACAACGCGGAGCTGCTGTGGCTGTATTCGCGGCTGTACGGGGAGGGCGAGCTGTTCGCGCGGGTCGCCGATGAGACCGCGGCGTTCCTGTTGGAGCACTTCACGACCGGGGAGGGTGCGTTCGCGGCGGCGTTCGACGCCGACACGGAGGGCGTGGAGGGTCTGACGTACGCGTGGTCGTACGCCGATCTGGAGGCGGTGCTGGGCGAGGACGCGGCGTGGGCGGCGGCGGCGTTCGGGGTGGACCCGTCGCGGCCGAACTTCGAGCACGACAAGAACGTGTTGGAGCTGCCGGTCGATCCGGAGGACGGGGCGCGGTTCGCGGCGGTGCGGCACCGGTTGGCGGCGGCGCGGCGGGAGCGGCCGCAGCCGGGGCGCGACGACAAGGTGGTCGCGGCCTGGAACGGTCTGGCGATCGCGGCGCTGGCGGAGTACGCGTCGCGTTCGGGCGGGCGGGATGCGCTGCTGGCGGCGGAGCGGGCCGCAACGGAGTTGTGGGCGACGCATGTGGGGGCGGACGGTCGTCTGGCGCGGGCGTCGCTGGCGGGCGCGGTGTCGCCGGCGCCGGGGATCTTGGAGGACTACGCGGCGGTGGCGTTGGGGTTCCTGCGGCTGGGCGGGGAGTGGACGGAGCGGGCGTGCGGGCTGCTGCGGCAGGTCGGTGAGCATTTCGGGGACGGTCTCGGGGGGTTCTTCGACACGGCTGCGGACGCCGAGGCGCTGGTGACGCGTCCGGCTGACGTGCACGACGGGCCGACGGCCTCGGGTTGGGCGTTGGCGGCGGCGGCGCTGCTGGAGGCCTGGCAGGTGACGGGCGAGGAGTCGTTCAAGGACGACGCGTGGCGAGCGATCGCGCGGGCCGAACCGGCGATGAGTGCGAATCCGCGGTTCACCGCGGGCCTGCACGCGGCGGCCGAGACGCTGGTGCGGGCGCAGCGCGCCGAGTTATCGACGGTGCCGGGTTGACAAAGGTGTTGTCGGTGCGCTGCGGTATCGGGCCGCCACTGTGGCGCCGCGTGCGCCAGGCCTTCTGACACGCACGAATCCCTTCAAGTTATCCACAGGCCGTGAACTGCGTTTTCACGCCCGTACCCGGAGTTATCCACAGGCAGGAAACTTTCTGTTGCCGTTCCTTGACGCCTCGTGTTGCATAGATAGCAAAAAGGCCGTCCGGCACAGCGGGATGGCGGCGACAGAGGGGTTTCGCGAACGTCGCCATACCGAGACCGCGCGCGGGAATCCGCCCGCGCGCGGTCCCCGCCAGTGCCGGTCCCCCGCGGGGAGACGAGCGGCGGCCGGACCGGTGCACCGGTCCGGCCGCCCTCGGCAGTCGATCCTGCGGGTGGAATCACACCGGCCCCGGCCGGAAATGCGCTTGCCGGTCGGCAAGGAACGTGCCTAATTTTGACTGTTGTGAACCCGAACCCGCTGCGCCCTCCGATCGTGTCCCCGCCGGACATCCCCGCCGACCCGTGGCGGTACCTGCTGTACGTCGCGCGGGCCCACACGGGGCTGGTCGCGCTCGGGTTCGGCCTGCTCAGCGTCTCGGGCACGGCGTGGGTGCTGCTGCCGTGGGCGATCTCGAAGGTCATCGACGAGGTGCTGGTGGCCGGGACCACCGAACCGCTGCTGCCCTGGTCGATCGTCCTCGGGGTCGTCGCGATCGCCTCCTCGTGGGTGTTCGTCGCCGGGTACCGGGCCCTGTTCATGGCCGAGTCCCATGCGCGGGTGCGCACCGTCCAGAACCTCACCGACCACCTCAACCGCGCCGGGACCGGGGTGCGGGGCGCGATCTCGCCCGGGGAGATGGTGAACCTCTCCACCGAGGACGCCCACAAGACCGGTTCGTTCATCTTCCAGCTCGGGTTCGGGTGGATGGGCCTGGTCATGACGACCGTGGGCACCGTCCTGCTGTGGCGCGCGAACGCGGCCCTGGGCGTCACGGCCCTCGCGGGGGTCGTCCTCATCGGCTTCGTCGTCGGGCCCGTCCTGGGGCGCCTCCAGCACCACCAGATCGCCTACCGCTCCTCGGTCGCGACCCTCACGGGGCAGGCGAGCGACGTCGTCGGCGGGCTCCGGGTCCTGCGCGGCGTCGGCGGCGAGGCGCAGTTCCTCCAGCGCTACCGGGCCGCGTCCACCGATCTGCGCGACGCCGGGTACGGGGTGGCGCGGGCCGACTCCTGGGTGCAGGGCCTGCGGTCGAGCCTGCCGCTGGCGCTCATCGCCGCCGTCACCTGGGTGGGCGCGCGTCTGGCGCTCACCGGGACCATCAGCGTCGGCGAGCTGTCGGCCGCGTTCGGCGTCACCGCGCTCGTCGCCCAGCACTCGGGGGCCATGATCGGCATGGCGCAGTCCGTGATCGCCGCCCAGGTCGCCTCCCGCCGCCTCACCGCGTTCTTCGCGACCCGCAGCGACCTCGCCGACGACGGCACCGCCGCAGGCGCGCACGGGCCCCTCCGCGACCCCGCCTCGGGTATGACCGTCGTCCCCGGGCTCCTGACCGTCGTCGTCAGCGCCGAGGCCAAGCCCGCCGAGGCCGCCATGGAGCGCCTCGCCCGCTACCGCGACTCCGAGGCCGCCTGGGGCGAGGCGCCCCTGGCCTCCCTCACGCTCGACGAGGTCCGCGAGCGCGTCCTGCTCCTGCGCGACGACTACCTGTTCGCCCAGAGCCTAGGCGAGACCCTCCGCGTCGGGTCCGAGGGGATCGACGAGGCGAGGGCGCTCGCCGCGATCGAGGCCGCCTGCGCGGCCGACGTCCATTCGAGCCTGGGCTCCACGCTCGACGGCGAGATCACCAACGGCGGCCGGAACCTCTCCGGCGGCCAGCGCCAGCGGCTGCGTCTGGCGCGGGCGCTGGCGGCGGACGCGGAGGTCCTGCTGGCGGTCGAGCCGACCTCGGCGGTGGACGCGCACACCGAGTCGCTCATCGCGGGGCGGGTGGCCGCGGCGCGGGCGGGGCGTACGACGGCGGTGGTGACGGCGTCGCCGCTGTGGCTGGGTCGCGCGGACGTGGTGGTGTGGATGGTCGACGGGAAGGTCCGCGCCGCGGGCACCCACGCGGAGTTGTCTCTTCAGGACGAGTACCGCGCCCTCACTTCTAGGCAGGAGGCCCGATGAGCGCCCCAGAGAACGCCGGCCGGTTGCCGGTGGCCGATCGTGCCGCGATGTTCGGTGCGGTGAAGCGACTGGTCGTGGAGGACCGGGCCGCGTTCGCGGGCGTGGTCGCCCTATACGTGCTGGCCGCGGGTGCGGGGGCGGCGCTGCCGGTGATGCTCGGCGATGTGATCGACGGGATCGGGACGGGTTGGACGGCGTCGCGGGTCGACTTGGTGTGCGGGGCGATCGTGGCGTGCGTGGTGGTGCAGCTGGTGCTGCTGCGTACGGGTCGGCGTCTGGGGTATCGGCTCGGTGAGCGTGCGGCGGCGAAGCTGCGGGAGTCGTTCATCGCGCGGGTGCTGCGGCTGCCGTTGGGGACGGTGGAGCGGGCCGGTACGGGTGATTTGGCGACGCGGACTTCGGGGGACGTCGGGGCGGTGGCGGAGCTGCTGCGCAAGACGGGCCCGGAGATGGCGATCGGCGTGATCGAGCTGGTGGTGCTGACGGTGGCGGCGTTCGTGGTGAGTCCGCTCCTGGGGTTGCTGTTCCTCACGGGCGCACCGGCGTTCATCATCGCGGCGCGGCGGTACCTGCGGTTGGCGAGTCCGGTGTTCCTGGCGGAGCGGGCGGCGATGAGTGAGATCGCCGAGACGTTGACGGCGTCGGCGGCGGGGTCGCAGACGGTGACGGCGTACCGGATGCAGGGCGAGCGCGGGGCGGCCGGGTATGCGCGGGCCGAGTCGCACATGGGGCGGCTCAAGGGCATCATCCGGCTGCAGACGTGGTTCTTCCCGGCGACGGACTTGACGTTCTTGACGCCGGCGGTGGTGGTGACCGTGGTGGGCGGCGTGTGGTTCCTCGACGGCTGGGTGACGGTGGGCCAGGTGGTGGCGGTGGCGATGCTGACGCTGCGGCTGGACGGGCCGGTGTTCCGGTCGATGATGTCGCTGAGCGAGTTCCAGATGGGCGGGGCGGCGATGGCGCGTGTGGAGGGCGTGCACCTCATGCCCGACGAGGTCCGCGCGGCGGTGCCGGAGGGCGCGGAGGTGCGTTTGGACGGTGTGACGTTCGGGTACGGGGACGGGCCGGACGTGCTGCACGGGTTGAGTCTGCATCCGCGCCGGGGCGAGCGCCTGGTCGTGGTGGGTCCGTCGGGTGCG
Organism: Glycomyces paridis; assembly: GCF_004912155.1. GTDB lineage: Bacteria > Actinomycetota > Actinomycetes > Mycobacteriales > Micromonosporaceae > Glycomyces > Glycomyces paridis. The sequence goes on from NZ_STGX01000024.1 coordinate 67,370, forward strand.
GGGAAGTCGACGATCGCGCGGCTCATCGCCGGGATCGACCGGCCGCGTTCGGGTTCGGTGACGCTCGGGGGCGCGCCGGTGGCGGACGTGCCGTTGGAGGTGTTGCGGCGCAGGGTGATCCTGGTGACGCAGGAGCATTACGTGTTCACGGCGACGTTGCGGGAGAACTTGAATCTGGCGGCGCCGGAGGCCGGTGACGCGGCGCTGTATGCGGCGTTGGCGACGGTGGACGCGCGGTGGGTCGCGGATCTGCCCGCGGGTCTGGACACGATGCTGGGCGAGGAGCATCACGGGTTGAATCTGGCGGAGGCGCAGCAGTTGGCGTTGGCGCGCGTGATCCTGGCGGATCCGGACGTGGTGATCTTGGACGAGGCGACGGCGGGGATCGATCCTGGCAGTGCGGGGAACGTGGAGGCGTTGCTGGCGGCGGCGTTGGACGGGCGCACGGTGATCGCGATCGCGCACCAGTTGCAGGCGGCGGAGTCGGCCGATCGGATCGCGGTGGTGCGCGAGGGCCGGATCGCCGAGGAGGGCGCCCATGCGGAGCTGCTGGCGGCCGGTGGGGCGTACGCGAGCCTGTGGTGGGCGTGGAAGGGCGTGGCGGCCTAGGCGAGTGGTGTAGGCGGGCCCGGGGCGTCGCTCCGGGCCTTCGCCGTGCCCGCGGGTCACTCGAATGGCCGATACACGCCCATTCGGCCCACAAAATACCAGAAATTCGCATTTCGGATACTAGGGTGGACTCCCGTATCTCCGGCGCCCCACCAGGGCGCCGCGAACCTCGAACGGGAGCCTCCATGCCGCGCACGTCCTTCCCGCCCACGGTCCACAAGCACCGGTTGGCGGGCTACACGTACTGGTCGCGTCTGACGCGTTCGCAGTCGCCGCGCCTGGAGCCGGTGGTCCTCGTCGGCGGCGCCCTGCACCGCAAGGAGGACTGGGGGCGCGTCGAGCAGGGGATGCTCAAGGCCGCCGACGTGGTCTGCCCGGACCTGCCCGGCTGGGGCGAGGCCGACCTGCTGCCGCCGTACCTGGGGCCGGACGTCCCGGTGCAGGCGCTCGTGGACCTCCTCGACGACCTCGGGATCGAGCGGGTGAACGTGTTCGCGGGCTCGTACGGGACGTCGGTGGGCTACCGGCTGGCGCAGACGCATCCGGACCGGATCGCCCGGATGGTCTTGGCGGGCACGATGAGCGGCATCCCGGCGCATTCGCGGCCGATGATGCGCCGGGCCGTGGAGCTGGCGATCGCGGGCCCGCGGGAGCGGTTCGGTCCCGCGGCGGTGGCCGCGCTCATGAGCGAGGGGACCGACATCGCCTCGGCAGCGGTGGTCCGGCGCATCCTGTCGCTGCGGTTCGGCACCGCCGACGCCGGCGACCTCGCGAAGTTCGTCGCCAACACCAACCGGCTGCTCTCGCGCGAACTCATCGACACCGCGATCCCGCCCGCGGTCCCGGTGCTGTTCACGACCGGCGAGCACGACACGCTCACCCCGCCGGAACTGTGCCGGGACCTCGCGCTGACGTGCCCGGAGAGCTGGTTCGTCGAGATGGCCCTCGCCGACCACCTCATCCACCTCGAACGCCCCGCCGAGCTCGTCGACCTCATGACCCGGTTCTTCGCCGAGGAGCCCCTGGACGACCTGCCGTACGCGAACACGGTCGAGGACCTCCGCCGCGTCCCCGTGGCGGCCTGACCGCCGTCAGGTCGCCAGGCCGTTTCGGTAGGCGTAGACGACGGCTTGGACGCGGTCGCGCAGGCCGAGTTTGGCGAGGATGCGCGAGACGAACGTCTTGACGGTCTCGGGGCTGATGACCAGGTGCGCGGCGATCTCGCCGTTGGAGAGCCCGTTCGCGATGAGGAGCAGGACCTCCAGTTCGCGCGGCGTCAGCGGCACCTCGCCCGACCGGTCCTCGGCGGGCCTGATGCGGGCGGCGTAGCGCCCGACGAGGCGGCGCGTCACCTCCGGGTCGAGCAGGGCCGATCCGGCCGCGACGGTCCGGATGCCGTGCAGCAGTTGCGAAGGCGGCGCGTCCTTGAGCAGGAAGCCGCTCGCTCCGGCGCGCAGCGCCTCGTACACGTACTCGTCGAGGTTGAACGTCGTCACCACGAGCACCTTGACCGGGTCGGCCGCACCGGCGCCCGCGAGGAGCCGCGTGGCCTCGATCCCGTCGAGGACCGGCATCCGCACGTCCATGACGACCACGTCGGGGCGCAGCCGCCCGGCCAGGTCGACCGCGGCCCGGCCGTCGCCGCACTCCCCCGCGACCGCCATGTCCTCCTGGGCGTCGATGATCGTGACCAGGCCGGTGCGCACCAGCATCTGGTCGTCGCAGACGAGGACCCGGATCGGCCCCGTCACGACCGGCCGCCCGAGGGGATGCGCGCCCGCACCGTGAAGCCCTCGTCGCCCGGGCCCGCACTGAAGTCGCCGCCGAGGACGTCGACGCGTTCGCGCAGACCCGCGAGCCCCCGCCCGCCGCCCTCCGTCACCGCCCGCCCGCTCCCGGGCCCGGCCGTGCGCACCTCCACGGTGATCTCCTCGTCCCTGTGGCGCACCAGCACCGACGTGGCGGCGCCGACGGCGTGCTTGAGCGCGTTCGTCAGCGACTCCTGGACGACCCGGTAGGCGACGAGGTCGGCGCTGCCGGTCGCCTCCACCGGCGTGCCCTCCTCGGCGAACGCCACCGGCTGGCCCGCGTGCCGCGTCTGCTCCACGAGCGTCAGCAGCCTGCCGACCGTCGGCTCCCTCGCCTCACTGCCGTGGCCGGGTTCCAGCAGGCCCAGCAGGTGCCGCAGGTCCGCGGTGGCCCGCCGCCCCGTGTCGCCGACGGCCGCCAGCGCCGCGTCGAGCCGTTCGGGGGCGCCTTGGAGGTACCGGGCGGCTTCGGCCTGGACGACCATGGCGGTGACGTGGTGGGTGACGACGTCGTGGAGTTCGCGGGCGATGCGGGCGCGTTCGGCGGCTCTGGTGGTTTCGGCGACGTGGCGACGGCGGTCGACTTCTGCGGCGCGGTTGCCTCGCAGCCAGGCGCCGGCGGTCCAGGCGACGGCGAGGAGGAGGTAGAACGTGGTGAAGCCGGCGACGCCTTCGGTGGATCCGAGGAGGTGGAGCGCGTAGGCGAGGCCCGCGTACACGGCGGTGAGGGCGACGACGGCGGTGCGGCGGCACCGTTCGAGGTGGGCGCCGGCGCTGAGGAGCGCGATGGGCATGGCGCTGCTGGCGACCAGGTGGGTGGAGCGGAGTTCGGCGATGACGAATCCGAGGGTCACTAGGGTGAGGCAGACCGCCGGCATCTTTCGGCGTACGGCCAGCGGCAGGCATTCGAGGGCGAGTGCTACGGCGGCGAGTGCGTCGAAGGGTCTGGCCGGGAGGTCGCCTACTTGTGTCCCTTTGTTGTAGAGGATGGGGAGGAACGAGGTGGCGGCGAGGAACAGTCCGAGGGGGAGGTCGCGGACGGTGACGTCGAGTCGACGCCACCGGTCCGGGATCGTGCCGAGTGCGGTCACCGGGGCAGTCTAGCGGTGGGGCCGGACCGGGTCGTGGTGTCGCCGGCGGCGGTGCCGTTGGGAGTGGTGTCGTTGGGGCCGTTGGCATCGGGTGCAATGCGGGGACGGTCGGCAGGGTCGACCCAGTGGACGCGGGTCTTGCGGTCGCCCTTGGCGGGGCGGTCGGCGCGGCGCGGGAGGGGCACGAGGCGGCCGCGTCGTTTGGCGATCCAGAGGAACACGAGGGTCATCACGGCGCCGAAGACGACCGAGTAGACGCTGCCTTCGGGGCCGAATCCGCCTCCGGTGATCGCGCTGGGGCCTTCCATCGCGGCGTCGAGGACGCCTTGGGGGGTGCCGGCGCCGGAGACTTCGGTGCTGAAGAGGGCGGAGCCGGCGATGTTCCATCCGAAGTGGAGTCCGATGGGGAGCCACAGGTTGCGGGTGGCGATGTAGGCGGCGCCGAGCATGCCGCCGGCCTCGACGGCGATGGCGACGGCGCCCCACAAGGTGGCGTTGGGGTTGAGGAGGTGGGCGCCGCCGAAGAGCAGGCCGGTGAGGGCCAGGGCGATCCAGGTGCCGGTGCGCTGCTCGGTGATGCGGAAGAGGATGCCGCGGAACATGAGTTCCTCGGTGACGGCGGCGGCGGCCATGAATCCGAGGAGGCCGACGGCGCCGGTCGGGTCGCCGAGGCCGTCGACCTCGTAATACCCGAGGAGGGCGATGTTCGCGATGACGGCTGCGAAGAGGGCGACGCCGATCAGCGTGCCGAGCGCGGTCTTGGCGAAGGCGCCCTTGGCGGCGACTTCGGCGACGGCGCGCCGTTCAGTCCTGCCCACGACCCACCGGTACGCGAGCACGGCGAGCACCGCGGTGAGCGTGCCGATGACGAGCGTGATCCACGGGCTCGCGTCGAAGGTCCGGGTGGCGAGGCCGCCGAGGTAGGCGACCGCCGCGACGGCGAGAAACTGCCATACCAGTCTCATGAGGGCTCCTTGTCCGATGCCGCGGCGGGGGTGCCCCGGCTGCATGGAACGTTACGGAGCCCGGTGCTCGCAGTCGTCACCGAAAAGTGGGCACTTGCGCGTAGCTCGCACGGGGGACGACCCGAAGGCGCGGCAGCGAAAAGGGCCGGTCTCCCTCTCGGAAGACCGGCCCTGCGATGGTGGAGGTACTGAACGCTTATCCGCACTCATTCCCGCAGGTCAAAGCGTTGCGTTCCGACCTGTCGAACCATGCGAAACCCGACACGAAAAGCCAGGAACGTAGTTCAGGCCTGAAAACTCCTGTGCGGACGGCACCGCGTCCGCTTCGCAAACGGCTGGCCCCGAAGGACCGCCAACGACTCATCGAAGACTACCTCGCCGGGGCCCTTCAAAAGGATCTCGCCACGCGGTACTCGATCGGTCTGTCGAGCGTGAAGAACGTGCTTCGAGAAGCTGGCGCGAAGAAGTACTCGGCACGGATCTAGATGACCGGCGGCGGGCGCTCACCACCGTGGGCGCTCGCCGCCCTCTTCCTGCCAGACTCTTGAGTCGCCCGTACGGTCTGGCCGCTCGGCCTGAGCGGCGAGGGCCTCCACCTGTGCCGGTCCAAGCAGATCGAGCAGGATCTGCGCGATCTGGTGAGGATCGATGTGCTCCCGCTGGTCGCCGGTAATCCGGACTCGATACTGCTTCCTCGGCATGCGCTTCCCCATTCTCGTGGATCGAGCGAGGGGCATTCCTGGACCTGAATGTATCGCCGCAATTCGCGCCTATCGGGCTGCGACACGTCGCGGCGAAGCATGACGCTCGGGTGCTGTCGTACCTCCCTGCTACAACCGTTGGATGGATGGGGTCGCGCGTCCCACGCGCTTTCAACACACGAGTTCCGATGCGAAAGCGCTGCTCGCCGCGGGCGAGTCAGGGCGATTTGAGTTCAAGCGTGATGCCAACGCGGTCGAATCAAAGACGTTGGCAACTCTGGCGAACTGGGTGGCGCTTGAACCCTCCCGTGAAGTCGCCCATCTGCTTGTCGGCGTGGACGAAGTGACCAACCCAGCGACCGGATTGACATACGGCATCGTGCGCGGATTGCCAAAAGGGCTCGAGAAGTCGGTCGCGAGGCTCCAGGACGTCGCAAGTACCACCTACCCGATCCCGGTGGACCTGTTCATCGTCGAGGAGGCGGTCGAGGAGGACCTACCGTTCCTGCGGGTCGAGGTACGGCCCACCATGCCACCGCACTTCGACGGGCAAGGACGGCGACAAACGCGCATGGGCCGCTCCACGCGCCCCATGGCCGATGAAGAGCTGCTCCAGGTGTATCTCGACCGCGAAGCCGGCACCTTCGCTGCCAGGTTCCGCCACACCTCGGTTGAACTGCGCGAGGCCGTCGGCGCTGTAGGAACACAGGTCGACCAGATCTCCGACGCGATCGAACGCAGGGTTGGCGCCCCGCTGGAGGAATTGGCAGCCACCGCGCGTCAAGCCGTGTCCGCCGCCGAGGATGCCGAGGCCGCTGCCATGAATGCAGGGTCTGCTGCCGACATGGTGGAGTATGGGGTGACGAAGGTCGAACGGATGGTCAGCGATCTGCAAGAAGTCGTCGATGAGCTCCATGAGGATTCGCTTGAGTCCTTGGTCCTGCGTGTGGCGCAGGTCCGGCGAGAAGTGTGGTGGGAGTTCACCGCCGACACCTGGACACGGTCCTCGGCCGGAGCGGAACGCCTTGCCCGGGTGGTGCATGAGGTGCTTTCGGCTGAGATCTCGCTTGAAGCGACACGCAACACCTGGGAGGTCGGCCTCTGGGAGGATGTGCTCACCGACCGGAAAGCACAGGCAAAGGGGACCTTGAGGTGGTGGACGGCCACCGTTGAGGAGGCACGGGGCTTGCTCCAGACACCCGTCTACCCAGCCCCAGAACTACCCGACATGCGCGCCGAGCTGCAAGCCGACCGCGATGGCGCACTCGAGGACCCGAACAGCCTCACCCGAAAGTTCACCAACCTGCTCGATAGCTGAAGCCAGTCCATGAGACGAGTGCTTGCATTTCGTGGACACATCCGGCCGCGGCGAACTCCTACCGCGGCATCGGGCCCCGAGCGGTACTGCGAGGTTGCTGCCTCAGACCCGACTCCCGACCGGTCCGCACAGAGAAACGAACACCTGCACAGCGATATTGCCGATCATGGCGCCACCTCCCAACATGAAGTACGCCGCAAGCAACAGGACCGAGGCGACGAGAACGTAGCTGGTGAGCCTGATGATTGAGTTCATGCGGACACGGCCGGAAGGCACCAGCCGTCTCAACGGAGACATCGGGAATCGGGTCCAAGGCAGCACCCGTCTCTCCCTTGAGGTTACCTACTTGCGGCCGCGACTGCAGTAGCTTGGTTCCCTCGATTTCCGGGTACTCCGGCAAAGCCTATGAGTCCTGCTGTTCTGCAACAAGATACTGACCCCAGAGCCGTGAGAGAAGCGGGCGATCGACGAGCATCGGCTCATGCCGTGAATGGAAGCGCAGATGCGCCCAGCCGCTCGCGAACTCGATATCGATGCGCTCAACCGGATCATGATCGATCCTGGTTACGTAGTCGACTTGGACGAGCGCGGTGCGACCGCGGACGGCGAGATACTGGCGTAGCTCCGACGCCTGGACTTCGACCTTCCAAGCTTTCTCGGTCATCTCCCATCGAACGAGGTCGCGCTCGTGATCGGAGGCCTCAAGGTACTTCCAGCCGTTCTCAGCAGGGTAGGCGTTCCAGTGCCACAGGAACGGATGCGCAATCTCCGCAAATGGCAGCAGCGCCCCTGGTGGTTTGCGCACGTGGATGAAGAATTCACTCATGACGTCGCGGTCGGACGAGGTCAGTCCGTCCTCAAAGCCGTGCTTGTCGTAGATGGCCACTTCTCCGAGGTTTTTGCCGATCCAGTCGGTCTCCTCCAAAGCCGCCGCCTCGGAGCCTGGATGGATGAGGATGCATCTGCGGCCAGCATCCCACTCCGCAGAGTAAAAGCTCTCGGCCACGGTCAGCCATCCAGTAGGTGCACCCGTGATCTGCTGCAGGGCATGTTGCGGCCACAGCTCGGGCAGCACGTGTGCGGGCTTCGCCCACCGTTCAGCCAGCGAGCGGCCTTGCGGATCCTCGTCCTCTTGGTCGACTGGGATGTTCATCGGGACCTCTCGGATGGCTGGAGTGGCAAGTACCGCTGCTGTCGTTCAGTTGTCGGCGTTCACCGAACCGTCGCGTTCGATGTAGAGCTCCATCAGCACGGTGAGGGCATCCAGCGATTCGGTCAGGCGCGAGACGATCGAGGCGAACGCGTCAAATGGAGTCAGGTCAGCTATTTCCAGGTCTGCTGCGGCCCTGGCTTGGTCGGAGCCGACGAAATGTGCGATGCCGCTCTTCGACCGGTACCTCTGCAGTGCGCGGAGGATCTCGGTCGGGTCCTCGTCGGCCCCGAGCACGGTCACGAACTTCCTGAGGAGTTGGAGCGACTTCTCGTCCTTTTCAGCGACTACGATCGATTTCAGCGCTTTGGAATCGATCGCATCGACCAGCGCTCGGGTGAGCACTAGGACGGGTTGGCCCAACGAGACGTTGTCATCGGAGAGCGGGCCGATCAGCGAGCTGAACTCGGCCTTCAACGTACTGTCGAGCCCTCGCCACAGCGGCCGCCCCAGGATCTTCGCGGAAACCTCTGATGCTCGCTCGCGAGCACGGCGCAGGTCACCCACCGGGTCATGGCTGCTCGTCCACTGACCGAGGAAGTCGCGGCGGAAGCGACCTCCCTCAATGACGCCTTCGGGAGCGACATTGTGCGACTTCCAGTGGCCCCACTCATCGGAAGGGAGGTCGCGACCGAGGTCACCAAGGTAAACCTCGATCTGGCCTGCAGTGTTTGTCGATATCGACAGGCTCCACAGGTTGAGGCAACCTAGACTTGTCGCGTCCATCCGGTACTTGGTCGGCTCCAACGCATAGGGCTGCAGCACTTCCCGCCGGAAACACACCGCGGTGAGGTAGTGGGGCCGGGACTCATCTTGATCGAAATAGGTGCCTAGCTGGTCCGGATCGCAGGTATAGCGCAGCATCTCGCCGGTTGCGGGGTCGACGCCGTAGATGAAGTCCGGGTAGTCCTTGTCTTCAGGGCGTTCTTCGAACCGTGGTACACGCGAGGTTCGTTGGCCCGCCACCAAGTATTGCCCCCAAACTCGCGAGAGGGCCGGGCGGCGTCCGGACGCCGCCTGGTGAAGCGCGTGGAAACCGACATGGGCCCAGGCATTCACGAACTCGTCGTCGACACGATCGAACGGGTGATGCTCGAGCTTGGTCAGGTAGTCGACCTGGAGGACGGCAGTACGGCTGCAGGCTGCAAGGTACTGACGTAGCTCCAGCGCCCGCACCTCGACCTTCCAGGACTTCTCCTCGATTTCCCATCTGATGAGGTCTTGCGCTCGACCGGCCTCGTTGAGGTACTTCCAGCCGTTCGCCGTCGGGAAAGCATCCCAATACCAAAGAAACGGGTACGTCACCTCAACAAATCGCTGCGCCGCACCGCTGGGATTGCGCACCTGAACGAAGAACTCGCTCACCACTCCCGCATTGGCAGCGGTCAAACCGTCCTCGAACCCGCGCTCATCGAAGATCGACACATCACCGAGATCGCCTCCGATCCAACGGAATTGCTTCAACACGTCTTCTCCCGCGGCACGCTCGATCAGCACGCAACCGCGGCCGCCCCTACCCTCTTCGGTAGTGAAGCGCTCCTCCACCGTGATCCAGCCGGTCGGCACGCTCGTCATCTGCTGCAGTTCGTGCTGCGGCCACAGTTCAGGAAGAACCGAAGACGGCTTCCCCCACAACTCCGCCAAGGTAGTGCCATCGGGCCGCTCAAGGTACCCGCGGATGACCGGCATGCTCATCGACTCACCGTACCTGCAGCCTCTGACATCGCAGTCGCAGCAGGCGTTTGGGTTCGGCGTCGATGAGGTCGTCAAGCAGGCGCCCCTCGTTGCTGATCTGGGGTGTCCTAGGGAAGCAGCTCCTTGAGAAGGGCCTCGATGCGGGTCTTGATCTCGTCGCGGATCGGGCGCACCGCTTCGACGCCCTGCCCGGCCGGGTCGTCGAGTTTCCAGTCGAGGTAGCGCTTCCCGGGGAACACCGGGCAGACGTCGCCGCAGCCCATGGTGATGCACACGTCGGAGGCCTCGACCGCGTCGAACGTGAGAATCTTCGGCTTCTGGTCGGTGATGTCGATGCCGACCTCCTTCATCGCTTCGACGGCGGCCGGGTTGACCTGGTCGGCAGGGGCGGATCCGGCGGAGCGGACCTCGACGCGGTCGCCCGCGAGGTGGGTGAGCCACCCGGCGGCCATTTGGGAGCGGCCGGCGTTGTGGACGCAGACGAAGAGGACGGACGGCTTCGCGGACATGGCGGTATTCCTTTGCTGTGCGGGGCTTGCTGGTTCGGTGGTCATGATCGGGCTTCTTGCAGTTCGGGGGCGCGGAAGAACCGGCGGGCCCACAGGCTCACGTAGACCAGGCCCACGAGCACCGGGACCTCGATGAGCGGGCCCACCACCCCGGCCAGGGCCTGGCCGGAGGCGGCGCCGAAGGTCGCGATGGCGACGGCGATGGCGAGTTCGAAGTTGTTGCCCGCGGCGGTGAACGCGAGCGTCGTGGTCCGTTCGTAGTTCAGGCCGACGGCCTTGCCGAAGACGAAGGACCCGGCCCACATGATCGCGAAGTACACCAGCAGTGGCAGCGCGATCCGGACGACGTCCGTCGGCTGACTGAGGATCGCCTCGCCTTGGAGGGCGAAGAGGACCACGATGGTGAACAGCAGGCCGTAGAGGGCGAACGGCCCGATCTTCGGCAGGAAGCGCTCCTCGTACCAGTCGCGGCCCTTGCGGCGCTCGCCGATCCGGCGGGTCAGGTAGCCCGCGGCGAGCGGCACGCCGAGGAACACGGCCACATTGAGGGCGATCTCCCAGCCCGACACCTCGAGGCCGGTGGAGTCCAGCCCCAGCCACCTGGGCAAAGCATCAAGGTAGAGCCAGCCGAGGCCGCCGAAGGCGATGACCTGGAACACCGAGTTCAGCGCGACGAGGACGGCGGCGGCTTCCCGGTCACCGCAGGCGAGGTCGTTCCAAATGATGACCATGGCAATGCAGCGGGCGAGGCCGACGATGATCAACCCGGTCCGGAACGCGGGGAGATCGGGCAGAAAGATCCACGCCAGGGCGAACATCAATGCCGGGCCGATCAACCAGTTCAGGACGATGGAGGAAACGAGGAGCCGCTTGTCGGCGGTCACGGAGTCGAGCTTGTCGTAGCGGACCTTGGCGAGGACCGGGTACATCATGATGAGCAGTCCGGCCGCGATCGGGAGGCTGATGCCGCCGATCTGGACCGCGTTGAGCGCCTTGCCGACCGCCGGGACCCATTGGCCGAGGGCGATCCCGGCGAGCATGGCGGCGCCGATCCAGACCGGGAGGTACTTGTCGAGGGTCGAGAGACGACCGCCCATGGCGGTGGTGTTCTCGGTGGCCGCGGTCGCGGTCATACGTTTACTCCTTGCGGGACCGAGAGGACGGTGGAGAGCAGGTCCAGGGCCGACTGCTCGGCGCGGTAGTAGACCCAGGTGCCGCGCCGTTCGGAGGTGACCAGGCCGATCTCGCGGAGGACTTTGAGGTGGTGGGAGATGGTCGGCGCGGAGACGTCGAACCCGTCGGTCAGATCGCACACGCACGCCTCGCCGCCCTGGTGCGAGGCGATCAGCGAAAGGAGCCGCAACCGGATCGGATCGCCCAGTGCCTTGAAGGAGGGTGCGAGCCGTTCGGCCTGGCCGGCGTTGAGCGGCTCGTTGACGAGGGGGACGCGACAGTCGTCCATCCCGACAGGGGTCAGCGGTCCCACAAGTTGCTTCGACATGCGTTTATCTTGACCGGTATCTAAGCAGCCTGCCAATCGGACAAGTCGCCACCGCAGGCCCCAGATCCTGCCGACTCGGGCGCCGATCAGGACGCCGACGCCAGGGGTTCGCCCGGCGTACGTCCAGACGCCTGCGAACGTTCACCTCGATGTCCGATTCGATCTCTACCTAATTAGATATCCATCAAGTCAATGATGGCCTGGATCGAAGGGACCCCTCATGGCCGACACCGGCGAGTTCACCATCCCGCCTGCAGTGGCGACGCTGCTGGACACCTCTGCCAACCGCCTGGCTGCCCGGTTCGCCGCAACCTTCTCGCCCGAGACCGTGCGTGAGTGCCTGGACGATTCCTACATCGTGCTGGCCGCGACCGCCCGCGTCCACACCCACTTGTATGTCCTGGCCGAGCGGTTCGCCGCCGAGCGGCTGCAGGCGACGATCACCGCGAACAGCGAGGCCGCGTCCGGCAAGCCGGAGGTCTTGTTCGTGTGCGTCCATAACGCCGGCCGCTCCCAGATGGCCGCCGCCCTGCTCGACCACCACGGTGCCGGGCGCGTCGTGGTGCGCTCGGCCGGATCGGCCCCGGTCGACAGCGTCAACCCCGCAGTGGTCGCAGCGCTCGCCGAACTCGACCTGGACGTCTCGAAGGAGTTCCCGAAGCCGCTCACCGACGAGGTTGTGCGCGCCTCGGACGTGGTCATCACGATGGGCTGCGGTGACGCCTGCCCGATCTACCCGGGGAAGCGGTACCTCAACTGGGAGCTCGATGACCCCGCCGGGAAAGACCTCGAGGCCGCCCGGCGCATCCGCGACGACATCGACGCCCGAGTCCAGGAGCTGCTGAGCGAACTGCTCGAACAAGCCTGAGTACCAGAGCAGGGAGGGCCGAGGCGCTGTTGCGCCTCGGCCCTGTTGGTTTACCGCTCTTGTTGTCTAGCCGCAGCAGCTGCCGCCGGTCTGTTTGAGGTCGATCCGCTCACCGGAGTAGCCGTGCAGGACACCGGTGGCGAGACCGCGGGCGCCGACCGCGACCGGCTCGGGCTGGTCGGTGCCGCAACCGGACCCGCTGTCGGCGCTCGTTCCGCAACCGGAGTCGGCGGTCTCGGCGGCCGTGGAGCCGCAGCAGCCGGAGGCCTCGGCGGCGTCGGCGATGCTGGTGGCTTCGAGGGACCTGCTGGAGGAGCACACGCCGGTCTCGGGCAGGTCGAGCTCGACCTTGTCGGCGGCCTCGCGGTCGCCGGCCAGCGCGGCGGCGATGGAGCGGACCTGCTCGTAGCCGGTGGCGAGCAGGAACGTGGGCGCGCGGCCGTAGGACTTCATGCCGACGAGGTAGAAGCCCTCGTCGGGCTGGGCGAGATCGGCCTCGCCGTGCGGCGGTACGGTGCCGCAGGAGTGGAAGTTCGGGTCGATGAGCGGGGCGAGCTTAGCCGGGGCCTCCACGGTGGCGTCGATCTCGAGCCGGACCTCGCGGAGCATGTCGAGGTCGGGCCGGAAGCCGGTCGCGGCGGCGACGTGGTCGGTCTCGATGACGTGCCGGGCGCCGCCGATGTTCCCGACGACTGCGACCGCGCCGTTGTCGCGGCCTTCGAAGCGGTCGATGGTGAATCCGGTGACCAGTTCGATCGCGCCCGATTCGACCAGCTCGCGGAGGCGGGTGCCGATGGTGCCGCGCGCGGGGAGGGCGTCCGCCGAGCCGCCGCCGTACAGGCGCGCCGGACTCTGGCCCCGGATCGCCCAGACCACCGTGGTCTCCGGCTCGGCTTCCTTGAGGGTCGCGAGGTTCAGCAGCGTGTTCGCGGCCGAGTGGCCCATGCCGACCACGAGGGTCCGCTTGCCCGCGAACCGTTCGCGCTCGATACCGAGGACGTCCGGCAGCGGTCCGGCGGCCCAGACAGCCGCGTGGTCTTCGCCGGGTGCGGCGAGGCCGTGGGCGCCGAGGGGGTTGCGCTGGGTCCAGGTGCCGGAGGCGTCGATGACCGCGTCGACGATCAGGTCCGCCCACTCTCCCGCCGTGGTGCGGGTGCGGACGAGGTAGGGGCGGCCTTCGCGGTCGATGGTGCGGGTCTTGTCGACCCCGACGCGGGAGACGGCGACGACGCGGGTGCCGTAGCGCAGGTGCGGGGCGAGTTCGGGGGTCTTGGCGAGCGGGGCGAGGTAGGCGTCGATGAGCTCATTGCCGGTGGGCAGGCCGTCCGGGTCGGGGGCGGTCCAGCCCTGGGCTTCGAGCAGGCGCCTTGCGGCGCTGTCGATGTCGAAGCGCCACGGGGAGAACAGCCGCACGTGCCCCCACTGGCTGATCGCGTCGGCCGGGCCTTCGCCGGCTTCGAGGACGATCGGGGTCAGGCCGCGCTCGACCAGGTGCGCGGCGGCGGCCAGGCCGACCGGCCCTGCGCCGATCACAGCGACGGTGGACACCTGGCGGGTGGTGGGGTTCGACATGGCGGACTCCTGGAATCTCGGCTCATGGTGACCGCGCCGACCGCGATCACATCAGCTTCAATAATTAATACCAGTGATTGCTGTTGATAGCAAGTTCTGTGGTTTACTTGACTCATGAGCCGCACGATCGAACTCACCCTGATCGACGTGAGCGCCGCCGAGCACTCGGACGCGTCACTGCTCGAGCACGCGAAGGACCTCGCACCCCAGTTCAAGGCCCTCGCCGACGAGAACCGGCTCGCCATCGTGCTGCTGCTGTCCGAGCACTCGCGCACGGTCAGGGAGCTCACCGAGGCCACCGGCCTGGCGCAGACCCTCGTCTCCCACCACCTCGCGCCCCTGCGCGAACTCGGCCTGGTCAGCGTGGTCCCCAAGGGCCGCAGCAATGTCTACTCCCTGTGCTGCGACGCCTTCTCCGCCCCCCTGCGCGCCCTCGCCGGACTCTCGAACCCGGTCGAGCACAACGGCTGCTGCTAACAGCAGCCGTCCAGGAAGGCGCGGAGGCGGTCGAGCGCGGCCCCGATCCGCTCCTTGTCGGCGCGGTAGTACACCACCTTTGCTTCGCGGCGGCTGGTGAGCAGCCCGCCGTCCTTGAGCTGCGCGAGTTGCTGCGAGGCGGTGGACTGGCCGATCGCCAGTCGCTCGGCGACTTCGCCGACGCTCAACTCCGAGCCACCGGCGAACAGCACCATCACCTGCTGGCGGGCCCCGGACGCGAGCGCCTTCAAGAACCGCGCCGTGGTCTCGTCGGGAACGGGCGGGGCCGGGTCGGTGGTCGCAGTCGCCATGAGTCCCATCCTAAACTCATATCGTCATTTCGTGAAATCGTGTAATGACGATATGATGCGCTGATGGACCTCATCGACACCCTCGTCATCGGCGCCGGCCAATCCGGCCTCGCCACCGCCCACGCCCTCCGCAAGCTGGGGGTTGACCCAGTCGTCCTCGAAGCCGGCGACGCCCCGACCGGTGCTTGGCCGAAGTACTACGAATCGCTGACGCTGTTCTCCCCCGCCCGCTATTCCGCCCTTCCCGGGAAGCCCTTCCCCGGGGACCCTGACCGCTACCCCCACCGCGACGAAGTCATCGACTACCTCGCCGCGTACGCCAAGGAGCTCGACGCCGACATCCGCACCGGCCACCACGTCCGAACGATCGAGCACCACGACGGGATCTTCACCGCCCATCTCGCCGATGGCCGAGCGCTCCACGCCCGCACCATCGTCGCCGCGACCGGCGGCTTCACCAACCCCTACCGGCCCGCCCTGCCCGGTATCGAAGAATTCACCGGAACGGTCCTGCATGCCGCCGACTACTATCGGCCCGAGCCTTTCGCAGGGCAGCGGGTTCTGGTCGTCGGCGGCGGCAACTCCGCCGTCCAGATCGCCGCCAAACTCGCCGAAATCGCCCGCGTCACCGTCACCACCCGCGGGAAACTCCGCTTCGCACCCCAACGGCCGCTCGGGAGGGACCTCCATTTCTGGTACACCGTCACCGGGCTCGACGCCGCTCCGATCGGGAGGCTCCTGACCCACCCGCCGACCGTCCCGGTACTGGACACCGGCCGCTACCGGACCTCCATCGCCGCTGGGCGACCCGACCACCGGCCCATGTTCACCTCGCTGGAAGCCGACCAGGTGCACTGGAGCGACGGCACCAGCGAGCGCATCGATGCCCTCATCCTCGCCACCGGCTACCGTCCCGCCCTCTCCTACCTCACCGAACTCAACGCGCTCGATGAACACGGACATCCCCGCCATCGGAGCGGCCTCGCCACCGACCGAGCAGGCCTGGCGTTCGTCGGTCTCGAATGGCAACGCAGCCTCTCCTCGGCCAGCATCCGCGGCGTCGGCCGCGATGCCTCCCGTGTAGCTCGTCCTCTGGCAGCGCTGGTGTTGAACTCCCGCAAAGAAATCGGATAAACCTGACCAATGCCCACCCGTGCCCCGGAACCCGAAGCGCCGACACGAGCAGACATTCACGCACCCGTCCCCCGACGAGTCCTCATCGCCCTGTGCGCCACCCAGATCACCAGCTGGGGCGTGCTCTTCTACGCCCTCCCGGTCCTGCTCGGCGACCTCACCGCTGACACCGGCTGGTCGACTGCCGCGGTCATGGGCGCCTTCTCCGCCGGGCTCGCCGCCTCCGCCCTCGCCGGGATCGCCGTCGGGCACGTCCTGGACCGCCGGGGCCCCCGCCTCGTGATGACCGCAGGCTCCGCACTCGCCGCGGTCGCGCTCGTCGGCGTCGCGACCGCACCGAACCTGTGGACGTTCACCGCCGCATGGATCCTCGCCGGCATCGCCCAGGCCGCCGTCCTCTACAAGCCCGCGTTCGCCGCCATCACCACCTGGTACGGCCCCGAGCGCGTCAAAGCGCTGACCGTCCTCACGCTTGCCGGAGGCCTGGCCAGCACCGTCTACGCCCCTTTCACCGCCTACCTCGCCGAGCACTTCGACTGGCGCGGCGTCTATCTCGTGCTCGCCGCGATCCTCGCCGTCCTCACCATCCCCGCCCACGCCATCGCCCTCAACCCGCCATGGCCCCAGACCCCGACCGAAACGAGCGGCAACGGGACCGCGCCAGCGTTGAACCGCCGCCAGATCATCACCTCACCGACGTTCATCGCCCTGGCCGCAGCGATCGCCCTGGCCGCGTTCGCGATGAGCACTTCGAACCTCTACCTCGTCCCGCTCATGACCGGACGCGGCACGGACACCGCCACCGCCGCATGGGTCCTGGGCATCTGCGGCGCGGGCCAGCTCCTCGGCCGCATCGCCTACGCGCCCATCGCGATCCGCACTGGCCCGACCGTGCGCGCGGTCGCCATCCTCGCCATCGGCGCCGCGACCACCCTCGCCACCGCCCTCATCGCAGGGCCTCTCGGCCTGGTCTTCGCCACCGTCATCCTCCTCGGCGCCGCCCGCGGCGCCTTCACCCTGCTCGACGCCACCGCCATCACCGACCGCTGGGGCCCCAACGGCTACGGCACCCTCCACGGCATCCTCTCCGCCCCGGCCACCGTCGCCATCGCCCTCAGTCCCTGGGCAGGAGCCCACCTCACCGCCTGGACCGGCGGCACCCCGCAGATGTTCACTCTCCTCGCCGCCGTTATCGCTCTGGCAGCGGCCATCATCCTGGTGGAACGAATGGCGAAGGGGCCCTTGGGGAATCGACACAGTTGAGGCGACGGTAGTGCACTGATCGCCGACTCGACTGATGTCCTGTTTCTGACCTGAAGGACAGAGAAATAGGGATCATCTATGCGATGATCACTCATGTCCTGTATGTCCGTTTGTGGAGGTACTGAACGCTTATCCGCACACGTTTTCGCTGGTCAAAGCGTTGCGATCCGACCTGTCGAACCATGCGAAACCCGACACGAAAAGCCAGGAACGCAGTAAACGCCTGAAATCTCCAGTGCGGACGGAATCCCGCCCGCTCCGCAAACGGCTGGCCCCGAAGGACCGCCAACGACTCATCGAAGACTATCTCGTCGGGGCCCTCCAGAGGGACCTCGCCACGCGGTACGCCATCGGACTTTCCAGCGTCAAGACCATCCTCCGCGAGGCCGGCGCCCGCAAGTACGTCGCACGAGTTTGAGTTCAAGTGGCCCCGATTCTCACGTACCGAGAGGATCGGGGCCGGTAGTTTCGTCACTCGGATGCGCCGGTGGTCACCAGTGCCAGAGTGCGGCTGCCAGCGATCCCACGCCAGCCAGCGCACCGACCACTGTCCATGCCACCTCTGCCCTGGATCTCCTAGCGGACATTTTCCGTTCCCGCATCCCCGACGACATCAGCGCCAGCGCCACCACCGACACCAGGACGAGCCCGCCGATCGCGAGCAGTGCGATTTTCTCCATGCAGGACACGGTGCCAGATCGGATCTATGAGAGGTTTCGCGGTGTCGTTATTGACCAGTCCGGGACATTCTCCCGATCCAAACATCACATAGAATCGAGGCATGAGTCGCGGACATGGGGCTGCCCAAGCACGGATCCTCAATCAGCTCGAAGCCATTGCCGAGGAGCACGGGCCACACATGTGGGTGCTCGCTAGTCGGCTCGGGATCGAAGTCATGGTCGAGGACACCGCGGTTGAGGCAACCCGCTCTCAGCGTCAGTCTGCGAACCGTGCGATACACAGGCTCGTCCAAGAGGGGCTGGTGGAGACCGCGAAGGTGTCATTCGCGGGAAGAAGCAGGCTCGTCGCACGGGCCCGCAACCCTGAATCCCCATCACAGGTGAGCGCCGAGTCCGACGCAATGCTTCACGCGGCCATGAGGCTCAACGTGGCCCTGTACAACGACATAGCTCCGAGACTCGGCAGTCGGGTTCGGCTCGAGACCTACATGGAAGATGTGTCTGAGGGGAACTCTTGGATCATCGATCCGATTTCCGGTCAGCGTCATCGCGGCTTCTTCATCTATGACCGCAGTGACGAGGCGGATCGTCTATTCCGGGGGGAACTCGTCAAGGAGACTGCCGACATCCTCAAGAGGCATTTGAATCTCGAGGACCTACTGAAGGCTTTGGTCATCCTTGCCCGGGCAAAGACGCCGGATGCATTGCTCGATTGATGGCCGGTGCGGTCGTCGGGGACCGCACCGGCGCGCGGTTAGGCTTCGGCGAGGGTCCATTCACCGTCGGCGTTGACGACGACGAGGCCAGGGCCGGCGGTGACCGGCACGGTGCCCTCGTAGGTGCCGATCTCGTTGGCGAGAAGGCTCCAGCCGAGGATGTCGTCGCTGACGTAGGAGACGATGAAGTTGGCGTCGCCGTCGTGGGAGAGCTGCCATGTGGCGGCGTCACCGGTGTACCGGTAGACGCCGTCGCCGTCGCCTTCCTGCGGAACGGCGAGCTCGGGCACGTCGGCGACGGGTGCGATGGTGATTTCCCAGTCGCCGTCGGCTTCGATCTGGAGCGAAGCGGCGTCGCCGCCGAGCCCTTGGAGTCCGAACGCGGTGGTGCCCTTATAGGAGCCGATGGTGTTGACCGGCAGCTCGGTCATCGCGTTGTTCTCGTCCAGGACGGTGAGGATGAAGTTCGACGACCCCGAGTGCGAGGCGGTGAGGATGCCCTGGATGGCGGGGAGCGTGATCACGCTCGCGCCGGAGCCGGACTCGGTGACCGCGTCGAAGACCGGGTAGGCGTCGGCGAAGTAGTCGGTCTCCGCTTCCTCCGCGGGCTCCTCCGCCGCTTCGGCGGGCTCGTCGGCGCTGGCCGTGGTGGTGGCAGTGTCGTCGGCCCCGCCCGCCGGGGCGTCCTCGTCGCCGCCGCCCAGGATCGAGCCGAAGCAGGACAGGACGAGCACGGCCGCGATAGTGAAAGACCACCAACGCAGGTACCAGGGCTTCTTGCGGGCCGGGGCCTGCGGCAGCGAGATCTGCGGCTGCGGCTGCGCGGGGTAGTGGGTCATGGGGTGTCGCCTTTCGGTTGGTGCGTTGCATTGACGACGCCACCATGACCGAATCCAAGACCAAGTTCATCATTATAGACTGATAACCCCCGTTACCAGACTCCGCGAGTTTACAGATCTTCCTGGAAGAGTAGAGTCGAGCGCGTTCGCCCCGGCGCAGACCCGCGACCGGGACCGCCCGATGGAAGGAGGAGCGACGTGAGCACCCCCGACAAGCCCGCACCTCTCCTCCCCGACGCGGCCTGGCGCATCACCTCCGGCGAGGTCGCGACACTGGCCGGGGTCAAGCGCCCTGTCGTCACCAACTGGGCCCGGCGGCACCCCGACTTCCCCGCACCGGTCGCCCACGAGAGCGGCCGAGCACTGTTCGACGGCCGCGAAGTGGCCGACTGGCTCCTGGACACCGGCCGGGGCAACACCGACCCCGCCGACCTCCGCGCGGAGCTGACACTCCACACCCTCGACGCCTGGCGCACCGCCATGCCGCCGACAGAACTGGTCGGCGCGCTCACCGCGCTCATCTGCCTCCGCCAGCAGCTCGACCGGCCGACCGCCGACCGGACGTGGCAGGCGGTCCTCGACCGCGCCGCCGACCTCGACACCGACGACAGGTTCCTCCTCGCCGAACTTCGGGCCGTCCCTTTCCGGCTCGGCCCCGCGCTCGCGGCGCTGGCCGACGAGCTGACCGACGCCGCCTACAACGCGGCCGAAGCGTTCGAGTGGGTCATGGCCGCCCGCCGCCGCCTCGGCGCGCACGAGCTGGCCGCCGACTCGCCCGCCCCCGCACTAGCCAAAGTCCTTGCCCGCGTTGCGGATACCCCCGGGCTCGATGCGGGAGCGGTGATCGCTGTCCCCGACGTCCGCGCCGGGGATCTCCTCGCCGCGCTTGCCGACGAGGCCGATCCCGACGGCGGCCGTGCATTCCTCGCCGCCGACCCCGATCCTGTCCTGGCACGGCTCACCCGCCGCCGCATGCTCGTGCGCGGCGTGTTCGAGTTCCAGCTACACATCGCCGAGGCGGAAGATCTCGCGGTCGACGCGCTCGGCGACCCGGACGTCATTGTGTGCGCCCTGCCCTATGAGGCCGCCGAGACCCGCGACCCGCACACCGCACTCGAACGCGTCCAGGCGATCACCGACCTGCTCGCTGACGGCTGCTCGGGGGTCGTCCTCGGCCCTGCTGCCGCGCTGGTCGACGCGCTGTCGTTGCACGGCCAGGCGGACCTGCTGCGCCGCTCGTTCCTCACCGAGGGTCTCCTCAAAGCTGTGGTCGAGCTTCCCGAAGGGGCCCTTCCTTACAGGCCCGGGTACCGCACCGCGATCTGGGTGCTCGCCCGCACCCCGCGCGAACAGCGGCGCGGCAAGATCCTCCTCATCGACCTGTCCGCGCAGCCGCTTACTGCACCCGTGCTCGACGACCTCGCGGACGACCTCGCGATCTGGCGCGGCGCCGGCTGGGACACCGACCCCCGCCACGAACCCCGCCAGGGCGCCGCCCTCCCCGCGTCCGTCCTCGCAGGCCTCGCCGGGGCCGCGTTCTCCCCGCGCCACCGCTCCGAGACGAGCCGCTACTCCAGCGCCGTGGCCGAACGCCCCGCCCGCATCAGCGAACTGGAGGTCCGGCTCGAGAGCCTGGCCGAGCAGGCTCGCAGCCAGAACGAACCTGGCTTGCGCACGCACGCCGCGCTGCGCCCCGAGGGCCGACCGGTCCGCCGCACCACCGTCGGCCACCTGCTCAAAACGCATCGTTTGCGCCGCCTTCCCGGGCACCGCATCGCCCCCGAACACGTCACCGGCAAAGGCCGCTATCCCGTGCTCGGTCCCGACGAAGTCACCGGCGCCCTCCCGATCGGATCCCGCCGCATCGACCGCGAGATCCTGTTCACCGCATACGAACACGCCATCTTCACCGAACCGGGCGACATCGTCGTCACCGCGAACCCGCGCTTCGGTGCCATCGTCGACGAGGAGGGCCTGTCGATCGTGGCCTACCCGGCACGGGTGCTGCGCGTCCGACCCGAAGCGCCCCGACCGCTCCGCCCCCGCGTGCTCGCCGCGCTCCTACAGGCAGCTGCCTCCGAGCACCCGCGCACGGCCGGCGCCGTCCGAGCGCCGCGACGCATCGACGACTTCGTCATCCCCGACCTCGACCCCGAAGAGACCGAACGCTACGAGGCCCTGCTCGCCCGGATCGCGCGTCGCACTGCGGCCCTGCGCGAGCAGACCGCCATCCTTGAAGACCTGACCCGACTCACCGCCGCCGGCCTCATCGACGGCACCCTCGCCATCCCGCCCGACCCGACCGCACCGCAACGCCGAACCTGAAGGAGCAACCGAGCCAATGCCCCCGCGCAAGAAACAACCTGCAGACGACCAGAACGCGCTGTTCACCGTCTCCTCGGCCAAGGAGATCCAGGCGATCCTGTGGAAGGCCGCCGACAAGCTCCGCGGCTCCATGGACGCCGCCCAGTACAAGGAGTTCGTCCTCGGCCTGATCTTCCTCAAGTACGTCTCCGACGCCTTCGCCGAACGGCGCGAACAGCTCGCGAAAGAACTCGCCGCAGAAGGCATCGCCGACGACCGTCTTGCGGCATTCCTCGAAGACCAGGACGAGTACACCGGTCACCACGTCTTTTGGGTCCCTGAGACCGCCCGCTGGCCCTGGATCGCCGCGAACGCCAAGAGCGGCGACATCGGGGAGACCCTCGACCGGGCCATGGACGAGATCATGAAGGCCAACCCGGCGCTCACCGGCGTCCTCCCCAAGATCTTCAACAAGGACAACGTCGACCAGAAGCGCCTGGCCGAACTCGTCGACCTGATTACGGACGCGCGCTTCGGCGGCAACGAGGACAAGCCCGCACAGGACGTCCTCGGCGAGGTCTACGAGTACTTCCTCGGCAACTTCGCCCGCGCTGAAGGCAAGAGAGGCGGCGAGTTCTACACGCCGAGCAGTGTGGTCCGGCTGCTCGTGGAGGTGCTGGAGCCGTACGAGGGGCGGGTCTATGACCCGGCGTGCGGGTCGGGCGGCATGTTCGTCCAGGCCGCGAAGTTCATCGAGGCCCACAGGGGACGCAGCCACAAGGCCGACATCTCCGTGTACGGGCAGGAACTCAACGAGCGCACCTGGCGCCTCGCGAAGATGAACCTCGCCATCCACGGCATCGACGGGAACCTCGCCCCCCGCTGGGGCGACACCTTCGCCGACGACAAGCACCCCGACCTCAAGGCCGACTACGTCATGGCCAACCCGCCCTTCAACATCAAGGACTGGGCGAGGAGTGAGGGCGACCCCAGGTGGAAGTACGGCACCCCGCCCAAGGGCAACGCCAACTATGCGTGGCTCCAGCACATGATCAGCAAGCTCGGTGAGCGCGGCACGGCCGGGGTGGTCCTCGCGAACGGCTCGATGAGCAGCCAGCAGAGCGGCGAAGGCGAGATCCGGCAGGCGCTGGTGGACGCGGACCTGGTGGCCTGCATGGTCGCCATGCCTTCGCAACTGTTCCGCACCACGCAGATCCCCGCTTGCCTGTGGTTCCTGGCCAAGGACAAAGGTCCGGGTGGTGTGAAAGGACAGAAGACCCCGGCCGCCGATCGCAGAGGACAGATTCTCTTCATCGACGCCCGCGACATGGGTGAAATGGCCGACCGCACTGAGCGCATCCTCACCGACGCCGACCTCGCGAAGATCGCCGGGACCTACCACGCCTGGCGCGGTACGGACAGCGCCAAGGACACCGGAGACGCCTACGAGGATGTACCCGGGTTCTGCGCCAGCGCCGACCTGAAGACCGTGCAGGGACACGGATACGTGCTCACGCCTGGCCGCTACGTCGGAGCGGCCGAAGCCGAAGAGGAGAGTGCCGAAGCGGTGGTGGAGAAGATCGCTCGGCTGACGGAAGAGCTCTATGAGCTCTTCGACAAGTCCGACCTGCAGTCAAAGTCGATCCGCATGCAGCTTGGGAGAATCGATGTCTGAACTTTATGAATCTGTTCTTCTTCAAGGTGAAAACCTACCACTAGGATGGAATCTTTCGCCTCTGCGTGAGCTGTTGCAACCTAAAGGTCTGGCAATCGGCGTGATGTATCCAGGTGAACATGACCCTGATGGTATTCCCGTCGTGCGCGTGAAGGATATGCGAGATGGTCGCATTCTAAATAGCGAAGTATTCCGGGTCGCCGCCTCGGTTGAACAAAAGCACGCTGGAGCTCGTTTTCGGGGAGGGGAGGTGCTACTCTCACTAGTTGGATCAGTAGGTAGAGTTGCCGTTGTTCCACCTGAACTTGCTGGCTGGAATACAGTGCGCGCCATCGCAGTGTTGCGATTGACGCCCAGGGTTTCCAGTAATTGGGTCAAGCTTTGCCTTTCCTCGGAACCTGTTCAACAGTTTATTCGCACCCGCCTAAACACCACAGTTCAGGCAACGCTAAATCTTCGCGATGTTCGTGAAATACCGATCGTTATTCCGCCCGACCGAGACAGAGATGCAATTTCAAATCTGATGCTGGCGTTGGACGACAAGATTGCCGTCAACGAGCGTATCGCGACCATCTCGCTCGAGCTAGCGGACATCAAGTTCGATGTTGCAGCGCGGGATACCAAGTTCGGGCCTGAGACCTTCGGCTCCGTCGCAACAGTTGCGGGAGGAGGAACTCCTCGGACGACAGTTGAGGAGTTCTGGGGAGGCGAGTTCGCGTGGACAACACCGACCGATGTGACTGCGCTCTCGGCCCCGTATCTGTTCCAGACCAGCAGAAGTATTACTTCATCTGGCCTGGAGAACTGTGCCTCACAGCTCTATCCAGCAAGGTCCATCTTCATGACCTCGCGCGCCACGATCGGAGCTTTCGCACTGCCGCAAATTCCTGCGGCGGTTAATCAGGGATTCATTGTGGTTCTACCGCCAAACGAGCATATGCGCTGGTGGTTGCTGCATGAAATGCGATCGCGACTGGATGAAATGACCAGTCTAGCGAATGGCTCCACGTTCCTCGAACTAAGCCGGAAGAACTTCAAAGCAATGCCGATTCGGCTCCCAAGTGCAGAAATCATCGCAGAGTTCGCAAATTTTGCAGAGCCGCTTCATGACAGAGCCGCACAGGCCGTTGCCGAGAGTCGGGCGGTCGCGGAACTACGTGACACCCTTCTCCCTCAACTCATGTCCGGTCGGCTCCGGGTCAAGGATGCCGAGAAACTTGTAGAGGATGCGACATGACCACTCCCTCCACCATCCCCGCCCCCTTCGACGACTCCGGGTTTCATCTGTACGAGAGTGATGCTGAGGACATGGCCCTCGAAGAGCTCGCCGAGCTCCCCTGGCAGCCGGGTGTCGGTACGGAGTTCACTCCCGGCTCGGGTCACCGCAAGGCGTGGGATGACCTGATCCTGTACTCTGACCTGCACGAGGCCGTCGCGCGGTTGAACCCCGCCCTCCCGCCTGAAGCCGCCCGTGAGGCCGTCGCCATCGCCTCGACCCCGGCTTCACAGGACGCCTATGAGGAGAACCGGACTGCTCACGCCTTCCTCACATCCGGCGTCCGCTCCGTCACCTACACCGACTCCCTCGGGGCCGAGCACACGCCCACGATCCGAATCGTCGACCTCGACGACCCTGATGCGAACACCTACAGGGCCGTCCGTCAGGTCACCGTGATTCGGGGCGAGACCAACCGACGGTTCGACCTCGTCCTTTACGTCAACGGTCTGCCGCTCGCGGTCGTCGAGCTCAAGCGCGCCGGCGACCCTGATGCGACGCTCGCGGCCGCGCACACCCAGATCCAGCATTACGCCGCCGAGTTCCCGACCGCGTTCCGCTACAACGCGATAGTGCTCCTCGCCGACGGGATCACCGCCAAGTACGGGACCGCGTTCACCCCCTACGAGCACTTCGCTCCGTGGAACGTCGACGATTTCGGCGCCCGTCAGGAAGCGCTCGACTCGCTCACCGTCGACAAGGAAGGCCGGGTCTCGACCGGGCAGGACCTTGCCCTGCACGGGCTGTTCACCCAAGGCCGGTTCCTGTCCCTCGTCAAGTCGTTCATCAACTTCGTGCCCGCCAAGCGCATGAAGCGGATCGCGAAGGCGCACCAGTACTTCGCCGTCACGCGCGCCGCCGACGCCGTCCGCCGGGCTGCCGCGAGCGACGGCAAGGCCGGGGTCGTGTGGCACACCCAGGGCTCGGGCAAGTCCGAGGAGATGGTGCTGACGACGAACCTCGTCATGCGCGACCTCGCCCTGCACAACCCGACGGTCGTAGTCATCACCGACCGCACCGACCTGGACGACCAGCTCGTCCAGACTTTCAAGGAGTCGTCGGTCCTCCCTGAGGAGCCGATGCAGGTCGGCTCGCGTGCCGAGCTGCGCGAGGAGCTGGCCGCCCGTCGCACCGGCGGGATCCTGTTCACCACGCTCCAGAAGTTCGGGCGCACCAAGGACGAGAAGGAGTCCGGGGCCGACCACCCGCTGCTTTCGGAGCGGCGCAACATCGTCGTCGTGGTCGACGAGGCCCACCGCAGCCACTACGACCACCTCGACGGCTACGCCCGGCACCTGCGCGACGCCCTCCCGCACGCCACGCTCCTCGCCTTCACCGGCACTCCGATCTCGTTCGCCGACCGCAACACCCGCGAGGTCTTCGGCGACTACATCGACGTCTACGACCTCAAACGCGCCGCCGACGACGGCGCGACGGTGAAGGTCTACCACGAGAGCCGCATCGTCGAACTCGTCCTCGAAGCCGGCGTCGACCCTGCGACCATCGATGCCGAGGCCGACCGGATCACCGACGGCCTGGACGACACCGAGCGCCGCCGCGTCGAGCAGGCCGTGGCCACCATGAACGCCATGTACGGCGCGCCCGCCCGCATCCGGGACCTCACCAGCGACCTCGTCGACCACTGGGAGGCCCGACGCGAGGCGATGCTGCCGTTCGTCGCCGACGAGGACGACGACCCGCACGGTGCCCCCGGCAAAGCCATGATCGTCTGCGCCACCCGCGAGATCTGCGTCCGCGTCTACGACGCCCTCCGCGAACTGCGCCCCGAATGGCACGACGACGACCCGCTCAAAGGCGCGATGAAGATCGTGTTCTCCACCGACTCCCGCAAGGACCCCGACCACTTCAAACCCCACACCCTGCGCGACTCGATGCGTAAGAAGGTCATCAACCGCGCCAAGGACACCAACGACAAACTCCAGCTCCTCATCGTCAACAACATGCTGCTGACCGGGTTCGACGCACCGCCGATCCACACCATGTACCTCGACCGTCCAATGCAGGGCGCCGGGCTCATGCAGGCCCTCGCTCGCGTCAACCGCCGTCACCGTCGCAAGGAGGACGGTCTGCTCGTCGGCTACGCGCCGCTCACCGAGAACCTCCAGAAGGCCATCCTCGAATACTCCGAGGCCGACCAGGGCGACCGCACCCTCGGCCAGGACATCGACCGAGCCCTCGACGAGCTGCGCAACGAGTACGACATCCTCGACGGGATGCTCCACGGCTGGAACTGGCGCGAACGCCTCGCTTCTCCGCGCCCCCGCGCGTACCTCGAAGCGGCCTACACCACCGCCAACTACCTGCTCGACCCCAAGACCCCCGGCAACAACCCCGACGAGCTCGACGAGCCGGGCCAGACCCTCACCCGCCGGTTCCGCGAGCACGGCTACCGACTGGAGCGGTTCTTCGCGCTCGCTGGGTCCTCCGCCGACATCGCTTCGCGCTTCGGCGACCAGCCGCACTGGAAGCGGGACATTCAGTTCCTGGTCGAAGTCCGCACCTACATGGCGAAGCTCGACGCGATGAACCGCGAGGCGCGGGGGCTGCCGGTCGCCCGGGATGTCGCCCGGTACCTGGAGCACCTCACCTCCGCGGTCGTCGAGACCGGCGGCATCACTGACCTGTTCTCCGAAGCGGGCCTTGAGAAAGCCGACCTCACCCACCTCAACGACGCCCTCGTCCACCGCCTCGCGAACAGCCAGACCCCGCACCTGGCCGCCGAGGCCCTTCGCCGGCTCGTCGAGCAGAAGATGCGCGAGCAGACCCGGCACAACGTCGTCCGCCAGACGGCGTTCTCCGAACGCCTCCAAGACCTCATGGCCAAGTACATGCGACAGCAGCTCACCAGCGCCGAGATCATCGCCGGACTCGTCGAAATGGCCAAGGAGATCGCCCAGGACGCCCGCCGCGGCCAGCAATTCACCCCACCGCTGGACAACAACGAACTC
This sequence comes from Glycomyces paridis, assembly GCF_004912155.1. Classification (GTDB taxonomy): domain Bacteria; phylum Actinomycetota; class Actinomycetes; order Mycobacteriales; family Micromonosporaceae; genus Glycomyces; species Glycomyces paridis. Next base: position 94,861 of record NZ_STGX01000024.1, read on the forward strand.
GCCTTCTATGACGCCGTCGCCGACCTCGGCAGCGCCCGAGAACTCATGGGCGACGAAGTCCTCTCTGGCATCGCCCGCGATCTGGTCGTCCAAGTCCGCAAGAACCTCAAGCCGGACTGGATCTCCCGGGAACCCGTCCGCGCCAACCTCCGTTCGACCATCAAGCGCCTCCTCGCCCGACACGGCTACCCGCCCGAGCAGTCCGAAGACGCGATCAAACTGGTGCTGCGCCAGATGGAGCACTTCGCCGACGAATGGTCGACCGGCAGCACGGCCTGAGGACCTGACGCTTGCGGGAGCTCCGCGCAAGAGCGTTGCACCGCATAGAATATCGACGATTTGCCCGATTCACGCGTTGCGCCCGCTGGGCGTCGCACCCCACCGAGAACGGACACCCTCATGAACACCCCGAACGGACCCGATCTGACCGTGCGTCTGGAAGAGGCCATCGCGTTCGCCGAAGACGATGTCAGGCGGGCGCTCGAGGCCGCCACCGAATCCGACACCTGGACCCTAGGCGACTACCTGAGCGAGCAGAAGTTCACCGCTGCAGGTGCATGTGTCGACCGGGTCAAGGATCTCGCCACGATCGAATTCCACGCACGAGCGATCGCCTGGGCCGAGTTGGTCGCTGTGCGCGACGGGACTGGGTCGGTGGACTCGAAATGTGAAGAAGCCCCGACCTTGACCTTCGCCGACCTCGAGAAGGAGTTCCCGCTCATCGGGATCGATGAGATCACCGAAGAACTGTTCGACCCCGATGAGGTCGGTCGAGACCGCCTCTACCAGTGCCACCACGTCCTCGAACTCCAGCTGTCCTGCCTTTGGCGACAGGGCGGGCACCTCACGTGGGCGGCGAGCACCGGAAGCGCAGGCCAGGTCATGGAGGCCCTGTCGGCGATCGATCGGACCGCCTCGGCGATGACGCGCACCTACGGGCTCTGGATGCGGCATCTGGGGCAGGTCTGGTCCCCTCAAAGCCCCGTCGACCCCGATGATGTCGATGCGGCGTACGGCCATCCGAACGCGTTCACGGCGTACAGGAACGCCGAGTAGCGCAGGGCGCAGCACGAATCCCAGGTACGGAGGAGGCTCACTCAGCAATGCCGTCGTTTGTGTTCAGGGATGTCAAGGTCATCGATGGTCGCGGGCAGCGCTGCCATCGCCTTCGTGGTCAGTCTGACCAACAGGTTGTCGCGTTCTGCGCAGTAGCGGGTCCAGAGGGGCAGCATGGCGAGGACTTGTTCGAGTACAGCGTCGGTGTGGTCCCAGAAGAAACCGGAGCTGCGGCGTCCTTCGACGCGCTCGGGTGCGACACAGCGTTGAGAGCCTGGTGTGGCGTATCTGGTCCAGAACTCGACGAACCAGGCGATGTCTTCGGGCGAGTATCTAGCGCCGTGGTGGTCGAGCCAGATCGCGAAGGCGGCGATGTCGCCGCCGGTTTCACATGGCTCGGTCAAGTCGCGGCGGATGGGCCCGGTGATGCCGTCGACGCCCAGCCAGGCGATCGCGTCTGCCATGCGTCGCTGTGCCCGCCAGAACTCCGTCATGATCGCCTCGACCTGTTCGGGTCCGGTCCTGTGGACGGGGTCGTGGACATAGTCGAGGAAAGCGATCTGGTTCCCGTCGGTCACGGGCGTGGGCTCGGTGACTCCCTCGGCGTGGGGTAGCGCCGCTTTCCACGCCGCCGTGGCTGCTGCGAGCGAAGGGTGCTCTCCGGCTTGCACGAGCGTCCCAGTTGAGGCGGCGTCGAAGTCGATGAGGTAGACCGCCTGCCGGCCGGTGATTGGATCGGAAGTCTCGATGAACAGTGCGAGCCGCCCGCCGTACCCGTCCCGGGCCCATCTGATCTGGCCGCAGGGCGTGGGTGGCGTTCCACACCAGGCAGGAAGGGCTCCGGTCGCGTCGTCGCCGAGTTCGGTGACGAGTCCTTCGCGAAGCTTCTCAGCACGCTCAGCCGGGCCGGGCGGAAGCACGGCCGTGAGGCCGTGCAGCAACGCCCAGCTGTCACGCCATGACGGGTGTCCCGCCTTGTAGGAGTCCAATGTGGTTTGAGCGGCCCTTCGGGTCAGCGCGGCCATGAAGGCTTGGAACATGCTCAGGTCGAGTGCGCTGGAGTGACGCCCGTGCTCGTCGGCATGGTGGTGCCAGATCGCGGTTTGGACCTCGCCGATTGCGTTCGTCAGGCACCGGTCGACTTCGGTGGGATTCTGGGCTCGGGCCAAACCGGCCGACGCTGCGAGGACGTAGCCGGTTGCGGCTGCGAAGTCGTGGTCGTTGTAGCTGAAGCCTGTGGGGATGAAGCGGCAGAACTCGCCCCGGGAGCGCACCTGTTCGTACCAGTACTGATTCGGTATGTGGGTCATCGGGAAGATCGGATCAGGCAACGTGGGCTTCATGACTGATTTTTACGGTCTGTAGTGGTTCTGGCCCATATCTCGTGACGGTCTCGGACCCGGTCA
>NZ_STGX01000012.1 GCF_004912155.1 Glycomyces paridis
GGGCATCGTCCGGAGGGCAGGACACACGAACCACACGAGCAAGACAGCAAGACAGCAAGACAGCAAGACAGCAAGTGATCGAGCACGCTCGCGAGCGAGTGCGCGTGTGGGTGGTGGGGTGTCGCATCGCGGTCGGGCTTGAAGCGCCCGAACCGTTCACGGCAACGAACCGGCCACCAGCACCAGTGCGAGCGGGAGGGCGAGTTCGATCGGCGGGCACCGCGGTGTCCTGCAACGCGAAGCGAAGCGAAGTGGACCGAGCACGGCGGAGGAAGACAAAAGCCGGGCTAGGAACCCGAAGCGAAGCAGAGCAGGGGCGGGGCGGGGCGGGCGAAGCGAACTGGATCGGAGTGGGTACGGCGAAGCGGCACACCGTGGAGCAGTGCGGCCTTCACCCGGTGCGGCGAGGCAAGAAGCTAGCCGAGCAGGTTGAGGGCGGCAAGTCAAAGCGGCACACCGCGAAGCAGTGCGCCCGTGACGCGAAGCGAGGCACGACAGGAGCCGGGCAGGCGGGGAAGCGAAGCGGAGCGGCTTCACCCCTCGCGCGATTGCGGAGCGGCTTTCGCCGGGCGAGGCGGGCGGGATGATGCCGAGCCAGGTGGGGCGGCAAGGTAGCGCGAAGCTGGGCGCCGTGGCCCTCATCGGGTGCGGCGGATCGCAGCGGTTGTCGAGATGCGGCGCGAAGTGCGTTGACGCCAAGCGAGGCAAGCGAAGCCAGTCCGGCGAGGCGAATCGGCTCTCACCATGCACAGCGGGGCGAGGCTGGACCAGGCTAAGCGGCGCGCGACGGTGTGAAGCGGCGCAGGGCGAACAGGAAGGGGGGTGACGACCAGTCCAGCGGTAAGACCAACCTCGGCCGCCCCGGACCGAGACGGCCCGGCCACACGAGCGCTCCGGCACCAACCACCCAGTCCGTTGTCGCCGCCCGTTTTAAGGCCGGGCAACACCGACCCGGCCCCGCCAACACGACCGCGGCAGTGCCCCAGCTCGCTGTCGCTGCCCGCCCTCACCTCAGCCGCCCTCGCTACCAGCCTTGAGACCGAGCGAATCCGACCCAGCCCCGACACTGCGGCCGCACGAACCACCCAGCTCATTGTCGTTGACCGTCTTAACCTCGGGCTTCGGTCACCAGACCCGGCGCGCCACGGCCCCACCGACCAAGCCGCCAGGCGCGTAAGCAGCCCAGGCGCTGCGGCTTCTCCGACAAGTCGAAGACCGAGCCGAAAAAGCGCGACCGGCACGGCCCCGTTCAAGCGCGTGAAGCCAACCCTCTGTCGCCCAGGCCGAGACGACCCGGCCACACGAGCGCTCCGGCACCAACCACCCCGCCCTTTGTCGCCGCCCGCTTTGAGGCCGGGCGAAACCGACTCGGCCCCGCGATCCGACCGCACGGACCGCCCCGCGCTTCGTCGCCGCCCGCTTTGCGTCCGACCCCCTGCGAGCCGACCCCTGCAACGCAACCCCGGGGCCAGTCGGCGCCGCACGGAGAGCCGTTGCCGCTTCGAGGCCCCGGGGTGCTGGAGCGTCGCCCGGGGCCTTCCCCCGCAGGCCCTTTCAGAGCGCGGCGAGCTTTGTTCTGACCCTGTCGAGTTCGTGGGGCGAGCCGAGTTCGAGGTAGACGCGTTCGGCTGCGCGCCAGTCGCGTTGGGCGTGGGCCGGATCGCCTCCAGCGTGTCGGGCGTCGCCGGTCAGCTCCCGCGCGAAGGCCACGGCGAGGTCGAGTTCGAGCGCTGCGAACATGGCACTGGCACGGTCGTAGTGCGCGAGCGCGTCCGCGTAGCGGCCCTCGTGCGTGGCGACGCGGCCGCGCCCGACGTGGACGTAGGCGATGCCCGGCAGGACCTCGGGTTCGCTCGCGGCGGCCATGAGGAGGTCGAAGCACTCGCGTGCCTCGTCGAGCTCGCCGAGCTGCGCGAGGTGCCAGCCCACCGCCCACAGCGCGCGGTACTCCCAGAACTCGTCCCCGGCCTCGCGGAAGCTGCGCACCGACTCCCGGGCGAACGCGAGCGCGGCAGCGTCGTCGCCCCGGCCCGCCTGGGCGCACAGTCCGAAATAGACGAAACCTTTGGCCCAGGGCTCGGCGTTCGCGTCGGCGAGCGCGAGCGCGCGCCGCAGCAGCGCCGCGGCCCCCTCCTGGTCGCCGATCTGGATCGCCACGGCCGAGAGGTACCCGACCGAGACGACCTGGCCGGACCCGTCCCCGGTCCGCTCGGCCGCCGCGAGCGCCGCGGTCTGGACGGCCCGCAGGTCGTCACTGCGGTTGCGGCCCATCATGTACTCCGAGAGGCACCACGCCAGCTGCCAGACCCGGCGGTCGTCGGCCGACCCCATGCGTCGCAGCGCCAGGCCCAGCAGGACGTCGTACTCGGCGCGGAACCACGCCGCCGCGGCGGCGGCGTCGCCGACCGGCTCGGGCACCACGCCCGGTCCCGGCGGCTCCAGGCCGGGGGCACCGCCGTGCACGGTGAGAAGGTGGTCGGCCGCATTGGAGGAGTGCACGAAGTAGTCGAGCATCCGCTGGGAGGCCTCGCGGCGGCGGTCCTCGGGGACCTCCTGGGTGAACCGCTCCCTCGCGTAGGCCCGCAAGAGGTCGTGCATCGTGTAGCGGCCCTCGCGGTGCTGGTCGGCGAGGTGCACTTCGGCGAGTTCGGCCAGGGCCGCTTCGGCTTCGGCGGCGGTGGCGCCCATGAGGCTCGCCATCGCCGCGACCGTCAGGTCCGGGCCGGGGTGGAGCCCGAAGAGGCGGAACGCCCGCGCGGCCTGCCCGCCGAGCTCCTGGTAGGAGCACGCGAACACCGAGCGCGGGTCGGAGGCGAGGTCGGGCGAAGAGAGCACCTTGAACACGTTCGTGGTGCTCTCCAGGCGGGACGCGAGCGACGCGAGCGAGAACCGCGGGTGCGCCGCGGCCCACGCGCCGATGAGCGTGAGCGCCAACGGCAGTCGCGCGCACGAGGCGACGATGCGGCGCACCGCGGTCTCCTCGGCGAGCGCCCGGTTCATGCCGATGCGCCGCACCAGCAGCGACCACGCGTCCCGGTCGGAGAGCAGGTCGAGCGGCACCGTGTCGGCGCCCTCGGTGTGGTCGAGGCCCGAGAGGCGCCCGCGGCTGGTGACGAGCGCGAAGCTGCCGGGCGCGACCGGCAGGAGCGGGCGCGCGACCGCCGAGTCGCGGGCGTTGTCGAGGACGACCAGGACCTTCCGCTGCGCGAGCACGGTGCGGTACAGGCCGATCCGCTCGTCGAGGCCGGCCGGGACGCGGTGGGACTCGACGCCGAGCACCGACAGCGCCTCGCCGAGGACCGCGCCGGGGTCGGCGCCCGGGGTGAGCGGGTCGAAGCCGCGCAGGTTGAAGTACAGGTGCCCGTCGGGGAAGCGGTGCGCGACCCGGTGGGCCCACCGCACCGCCAGGGCGGTCTTGCCGACCCCACCCATGCCGGTGACGACCGCGAGCCCCGCCTCGCCGTCGGCCGCGTCGAGGTAGCCGTCCAGGAGCGCGAGGTCGTCCTCGCGGCCGGTGAAGCGCGCGTTCGCCCTCGGCAGCATCGCCGGGACGAGCCGCGGCGGCGAGGGTTCGGCGTGGACCTGCGGCTCGTGGCGCAGGATCTGGAGGTGCAGCTCCTTGAGCTCGGGGTCGGGGTCGGCGCCGAGCGCGTCCGAGAGGCGCTCGCGCAGCGCCTCGAAGGCCTCCAGGGCCTCCACCGACCGACCGCCCGCGTGCAGGGCCCGCATGAGCTGCGCGGTGTAGCGCTGGCGCGTGTCGTGGACGGCGACGATCTGCCGCAGCTCCTCCACTAGGTCGTCGTGGCGCTCCAGGTCCAGGTCGAGGTCGATGCGCCGCTCCAGCAGCGCGAGGCGGTACTCGTCGTGGCGGCGGCGGATCGCCTCCACCGTCGCCCCCGACAGGTCCGCGAGCGCCGGCCCGCCCCATTCGGCGAGCGCCTCGCGCAGGCTCGCGGCGGCCCCCGCCAGGTCCCCCTCCTGTTTGCGTCGCCGCGCCTGGTCGTCCTTCGCCTTGCAGCGCAGCAGGTCCAGTTCGAGGGTGTCGATGACGAGCTTGTAGGCGCGCCCGACGGTCTTGATGCGCTCGCGCAGCAGCGCGTGCTTGCCGCGCAGGACGCCGATCGTGTTCTGGATCTGCGTCTCGGGGTCCTGGGGCCGGTCGTACCCGTAGACGGCGTGGACGAGCCGCTCCAGGGGCACGACCGCGTTGGCCTCGTCGAGCAGGATCGCCAGCACGGCCGCGGTGTTGCCGCGGGGCACGGCGATGTCGGCGCCGTCGGACCGGACCTGGAGCGGCCCGAGTATCCGCACGTCGAAGGTTGGCATGTGGGTGTCCGCCTTCACTCGTTTCCGGGGGACATCCAGTGTCCCACAATGCGATGAACTTCCGATTGCACCGAGTCATGACGGAAAGGTGACCGATCCGTGAGCGCGGGGCGGAGGATTCGCCCCTCAGCGTCGCGGCGGCTTCGGCGCGCCCCGGAGTGGAAGGAACGCCGATGGGACACGTCGATATCCCCGAGGACTACGAGGACCGCCTCCGCGAGGGCCGCCGCGCGGCCGACCGCCTGCCGGAGGGGCCCGCTCGCGACACCGCGTCGGCGGCGCTCGCGGCGGCGCCCTCCCGCGAGGACCACGCCCGCGCCGCTGCGCTGGCCGCGGAGGCGTCGGCCCTGACCGGGGCGCTCGCGGAGGCCGCGTTCGACGGCACCGACGCCGGGCGGGTCGCGTGGCTGCGCCTGGACTTCACCGGTCGGCTCCGGGAGCTGTCGCTGAGCCCGACGATCGACCGGTTGAGCAACAAGGCGGTCGCCGACGCGATCGAGGCGGCCTGGACGGCGGCCGAGGCCGCGCGCTCGGAGCACGTGCTACGCCTGGAGCGGGACCGCGCCGCGCTCCTGGCGGGCCGCGTCCCCGACCCGCTCGGCGACGCCATCCGCGACCGGGTGGCCCGAAGCACCGCCGAGCGCTTCGCGCACGTCACCGACGACGACCTGTGCGCCGCCGAAGTGAACCTCGAAGGGCGCCTTGTCGAGTTGAAGTTCCTGGTCCCGAACGCGACCGTCGACACCGACTGCGAGGCCCTCGCCGAGACCGCGGCGGCCGTCATCGCCCTGGTGCAGGCCAGGGCCGCCGAGCGCATGTCGGAAGTGGTCGCCTCATGCCTCGGTTGAGGCGTCGAGGACGGCCCGCAGGCGCTCGGCGAGCGCGGCCCGCTCGGCGGGGCTCTGGTCGAGCACGCCGTTCTCGGCCATGAGCGCGTGGAACTGCTGCTCGCCGTAGGGGACGCCGGGAGGGAGCGGCGCGACGTGCCAGTGCACGTGCGCGTTGCCCTGCATGCTGCCCAGCGACATGACGTAGACGCGTTCGACGGGCAGGACCGCCCGGAGCCCGATGCCGACCCTGCGGACCACCCGCTGGACGGCGAGGTAGGAGGCCTCGTCGAAGCCGCCCACGGCGTCCTCGACGTGCCGCTTCGGGCACACGAGCGTGTAACCCTCCAGGGTCGGGTACCGGCTGAGGAACGCGACGTGGTCGGCGTCCTCGTACACGATCTCGTGGAAGGACCCGGGTTCGCCTGCGACCAGGGCGCAGACGAAGCAGCCGCCGGTGCGCACCCGCTCGGCGTAGGCGTCGAGGTCGAAGGGCACCTTCGCGGTTCGGCCGTCGCTCAACGGATCTGAACGGGGAAGAGGACCGTGGTCTCGATGACGCGGTCGCGCTCCGCGGCCATCGCGGTGCGGCGCGGGTCGGCCATGTAGGCGTCGATGGCGGACTGGCCGGGGAAGCGGTAGACGTGGACCTCGTGGGGATTCCCGTCCGCGCCGTCGGCGACGGCGCGGGCGACGAGTTCGCCGCCGTGCTCGGGCACGAGCGCGAGCACCTTGTCCTCGTACGCGGACATGTCCGCCTCAAGGCCGGGCCGGGCCCGCAGGGTGCAGCACAGTTCGATCGCTTCGCTCATGGCGACCATGATCGCAGCCGGGGCGCGCGCGGCGAAGCGCGTTCCCAGAGCGTGGCCGCCTTCAGGAGGCGGGCGGGCGCTGGGCCTCGCGGTCGGCCTTGACGAGGCGCGAGAGGGTCGCGTGGACCTCGGCCACGCCCGGCACGCCCTTCCAGTGGACGTCGCCCGACCAGTTCGCGGCACGGAACACCAGGTGGCCGGTGCCCCGCATCCGGTCGAGGAGGCCGGTCTCGACCTGGATGCTGTCGATCTTCGCGAGGGCGATCTCGGAGGTGCGCCGCCGGGTCAGGCCGGTGCGCCACAGGATGCGCTCGTCGGTCACGACGTAGAACGTGGTGGCCCACCGGACGATCCGCTTGGCCAGCAGGAGGGCGATGAGGACGCCTGCGGCGATGGCGACCGCCCGGCCGCCGTCGCCCTCATCGCTGTCGGACATGCCGTAGAGGAACGCGATGAAGCCGAGAACGACGCTCCAGGAGATCGCGGCGCTCAACTCGCCGAAGTCGGCGCGGAATCGGACCTCGACGCGCTCGCCGTCGCTGAGCAGCTCATCGGGGAACATGGCACCTCCACATGCGCACCGGCACTTGCGAACCGGTCCCCGTGACCAATCGTTCACTCCACTGTATCGATGCCGCGCCCTCAACGGTGTGCTGCCGAAGCGGCTTTCTCACAGCAGCCGCTCTCGGCGTTCGAGGTCGAGGCGCAGGCGTCCGTTCGAGAGGTTCCGGATGCTCGCGTCGAGGCGTTTCCAGGCGGTGCGGGTGAGGAGGTCGGCGCTGACCAGGCGCACGGCCGGGCCGTCCTCGTCCTTCCTGGCGAAGAGGGCCGCGCCGCCGGGTTCCAGCTGGAACTCCAAGGCCTGCACGGCGTTCCGGGCGAGGCGTGCGCGGTCGGTGCGAACCTCGGCGCCGCCGGGTCCGCGCGTGACGGTGCGGACGGTGAGGTCGGCGGCGTCCGTGGCGATCTCGGTCCCGCCGGAGTCGAACGCCACGGGGCCGACCGGTTCCGGCGGCGGGGCCGGGCGGGCGGGCCGCTTTTCGGTTGCCTTCGTCGGCGCCGGGCGCGGCGGCGCGGCGCGCTGCGGCGGCGCCCGCCGGACCGGCGGCCGGTACGGGGCCGGGGCCGGTCGCGGCGTGAACTCCGCGGGGCTCGCGGCCAGGGCCGCGATCGCGATCACCAGGCCCACGATGATGCCGCAGACGCCGCCGATGCCGCCGAGCACGTCGGTGCGCGACTCCACTTCGGACTGCTCCTGGTACGAGTTCGACCCGCCGCCGCCGAGGTTGACGCAGGAGTCGCCCTCCTCCATCTCGACGCCGCCGCACTCCACGGCGTCGCCGCCGCCGAGCGACCCGACCGTGCACGCGAGCGAGACCCCCGCGATGAGGAGGCCGAACAGCACCGCGAGCGTCTTCGCGACCGCGGCGTCCGCCTTGGGACTCGACTGTGCCATTTCAACCGTGCAAACCCCTACGCGTACGGGTCGTCGTCGCTGCCGATGCCCCAGACGTCCTCGTCGGGGTCCTCGGTCAGGTTCGACTCGCGGGCGGTCTCGTCCTCGTTCTTGGCGCCGCCGCCGCGTCCGCCGCCGCCCATCATGCCGCCCATGCCGCTGCGGCCTCCGGCACCGGCCGAGGCCTTCGCGGGGACGGGCGCCGCCGCACCGGGCGCCAGCGCGCCGGGGGCGACGGTGCCGGTGCCGGTGGCGAGGCCGCCGGGGTTCGGGGCGCCGCCGAGGCCAGCGCCCGCGCCGCCGCCGAGGCCGCCGCCGGAGGCGAGGCCGCCGCCGAACTCCTCGGGGTCGGGCAGTTCGGCGGTCTCCCAAGGGTTGTCGAGTTCGGGGACCTCAGGGGCGAAGTCCTCCATGTCGGGGGTCTGCGGCATCTCGCCCTGGCCAGGGGTCTGCTGGGCCGACTCGGGCTGCGGGGTCTCCTCGGCGGGCTCCTCCTGCTCCTCCTCGGTCTCCTCCTCCGCTTCCTCCTCAACCGCTTCCTCGTCCTCTTCGGACGGCTCCTCCTCGGTGCCGGTGCCGGAGTGGTCGGCGGCCTTCTTGAGGTCGCGGTTCTCGTCGCCGGTGCCGGTCTTGTCGTCCAGCGGCTTCAGGAGGTCGGCGGCGGCCGAGAGGGCGGCGCCCGCGGCGGCGTCGGCGGCGTTCACGAGCGACAGCAGGGCCTGGAGTCCGGCGGTGCCGGCGGCGGCCTGCGCCTGGAGGGCGGCCTCGACGACGGCGCCGAAGGGCCCGGCGGCGGCGATCGCGATGCGCTGCACCGCGCCGAGGGTCACCAGCGGCGCGGGCTGGACGTCGAATCCGGCGGCCTTGAGCGCGGCGTCGGCGAGGTTGAGCATCGCGCACTCGGCGGCCATCTGCGCGCCTGCCGCGCTCAGGCCCGCCGCGGCGCCGTTGACCTCGCCGACGACCTGCGCGACATGGGCGTTGACCTTGGAGACGTCGCCGTTGAAGGCGTCGTTCGCCGTGTCCTTCCAGTGGACGTTGATCTGCGCGACCTGCTCGCCGTACTCGCCCTGGTGGGCGGTGAGGTCGTTCGCTGCGGCGGTCATCTGGGCGGCGTAGTCGACGAACTGCGAGGGCTCGGCCGACAGCGCGTCCTGGTAGGTGGGCATGGCGGTCTCCTATCGGGTCGGTCCGGCGGGCAGGTCGCCCTGGATGTCCTTGAAGCGGGTGCCGTTCTCGGCGTCGGCCGACTCCAGGTCGTCGGCGCTGCCGACGACCTGCTCCCCCTGCCAGTCGAGGCGGCGCTCGACGCCGGAGGCGACGGCCGCGAGCGCGGCCTGCCAGCGGGTCCCGGCCTCGCCGGTGGCGAAGCCGCCGTTGCGGTCCGCGGCGGACCGCGAGGGGCCCTCCACGCGCCGGGGCGCGTTCTGGGCTCCCGGTGCCAGGCCGCGCAGCCCGGCCCCGCCCGATCGCACGTCGTCGACGTCCATGTGCAAGGTCATGGGGTCCTCCTTCGAGGTGCCTGCGCCCTGGGGGCGGACGCCCGGCGGCGTCAACGGGTACTGTCGCGCGCTTCGTCACGGACCGGTCCGGGCCGGTGCGGAGCGGCCCATGACGGATTCGTGACCGGGCGGTCTTTCATGGGCCGCATGGTGTCCGGGACCGGCCGGGCGCAGCGACGAGGAGGGGAGCCGACGATGACCGACAACCCGTTCGCGGCCGCCGACGGCGGCGACGAGGCGGAGGCGACCTCGGAGGGCGTCTTCTTCTCGGTCGAGTCGCCGGGGTTCACGTTCACGATCGCCTTCGGCGACACCGGAACCGCCGCTGCCGGCGGTTCGCGGCCCGGCTGCGCCGCCGGGGCGTGCCCGCACCCGGTCGCGCATCCGGCCGAGGAGGACTGGGTGCAGCTCGCCTCGGCCGTCCCGGTGGAGGGCCAGCTGCACCGCTTCAAGCCGCGCTGCGAGGGCATGGCCTACCCGGCCGAGGAGGACTTCCGGGCCGCGATCGGCGCGGTCCGGCCCGAGGACGCGGACGCGTTCTCGTTGCAGCGCCTGCGGGGCGGCTGGAGCGAGGAGGTCGGCGCGGTGGTCGGGCAGTGGCCGGCGCGGATGCGGACGAACCTGGCGGCCCTCGCGGAGGGCTGGGCGGGCGACGACTTCGACGCGTTCGCGGCGATGGCCGACGAGACCCGCCAGCTCCTTGAGGGCGTGGTGGACGACGTCGAGGCCACGGTGGCGGAGCTGGAAGACCGCGAGGCGGCGATCTACGCGCTCCAGGGCGCCGACTCGGGCGAGATCCCCTATCCCGCACCGCTGGTCGGGGTGGAGGGCGAGTGGTCGGAGCTGGTGTCGCTGCATGTGCGCCCGGCCTGGTGGCACGGCGACTGCATCATCGTGACCTGCGAGGAGGCCGAGCGGGCGCTCGAACTCGCCGGGGCGGACCCGGGTCTGGCCTCGGAGGTGCGCGAGTTCATCGACGAGAAGGTCGGCGAGCGCCTGACGGGCCTGGGCGCCTTGGTGTCGGACGTGCGCCGCCTCGCGGGCGAGGAGGCGAAGGAGGTCTACGCCGAGCGGGTCGCGGCCGAACTGGCGGCGTACCTGGAGCGGCAGGCGGCCATCGACGAGTCGATCGCGGCCAAGCGCGCCGACCAGAGCGCGGAGCTGGAGGCGCTGCGCGCCACCGGCGAGGACCGCCTGTGGCCCACCGGCGCCGACGCCTCCTATATGGACCTCGCGGTGCCGGAGGCGGAGAGTCCCGCCGCGCCGGTCGCGCCGCGCACGACCCTCGACCCCAGTCCCGTGCCGCCCGAAGGCGACGGGACCGCCAGTGCGGCCTCGGAGGCCGACGATGAGTCCGAAGAGGACCCCTGGGATGCGGCGGGCGCCTCGTACGAGGAGGGCGGCCACGTCGGCGGCCTCGCGAGCGGCGGCGCTCCCGCGAACGCCGCGCCCACCAATTCGTCCGCGCCGATGCGCACCGGGGGCGCGATGCTCCCCGGCGGCGCGGTGCCGCAGGGCCTGTTCGGCCCCGCCGTCACCGCCCCGGCGTCCTCCTCCGGCACCGGCGCGGGCGCGGCCCGTCCCGGCGCCGCCCCGCAGGCGGGCTCGGCCCCCAAGGGCGGCAAGGGGAAGGACCGCAAGGACGAGGAGGCCGAGGAGGCGCCGCAGGACCTCGCGCGGCGCGAGACGGGCAACGTCTGGGGCTACGTCAAGCCCAACGAGGACCCCTACAACTGACCGGCCGCGGCGGCGGCCACGAGCGAAGGAGCGCGACATGGGCGAGCGGGTGTTCGACCCGGCCTCGATCGAGGAGTACCGGGCCTTCCTGCTGGAACTCATCGACGACCTGGAGAACCAGGTGATCCCGGTGCTGGCCTCCGGCACCCTGAGCCGGGCCCCGGCGTTCGGCACCGCGCCCGGCGCGGCCGAGAACGCCGCCGGGCGGTACCTCGACTTCCACGCCGCGACCTGGCGGAACCTCCAGTACCTGCGCGGTGCCCTGCACGGCATGGAGTCCGCGCTCGCGGCGGCGACCGGCGGCGACGACGAGGCCGGCGCGGCCGTCTACTTCCAGTTCGGGGTCGACCCGGGCTGAAGAGCCCCCGGCCGTGCGAGCCGCGCCGGCGCCCGGCGTACGAGACGGGCGACGGCGGCACGGCCGGGAGACGCGGCGGCGCCCGCCCGCATGTGCGCGCGGACGGGCGCCGTCGTACGTCTCCTGCAGTTCCTAGAAAGCAGCGCTGCTAGAAAGCACCGTCCGGGAGGTCCATCGCCACCAGGTCGGCGGCCTCGGCGATCTTGCGGTCGGCGGTCAGGCGCGGGAGGACCTCCTTGGCGAAGAACGTCGCGGCGGCGACCTTCCCGCGGTAGAAGTCGTCGTCCGACCCGGCGTCGAGTTTGGACTGGGCGATCTCGGCCTGGCGCAGCAGGAGCCAGCCGACCATGAGGTCGCCGACGGCCAGAAGCAGGCGCCGGGAGTGCAGCCCGACCTTGTACAGCTCGCGCGGCTCGCCGTTCATCGGGCCCATGAGCGAGGGCTGGAGCGCCTCCAGCAGGCCCTGGACGTCGCCGAGGGCCCGCAGGACCTTCCCGCGGGTCTCCGCGAGCGACTCGTGTCCGTCCTGGGTGGACTCCATGATCTCGGCGGCCACGGCCATGAGCGACTCGCCGTTGTCCTTGATGATCTTGCGGAACAGGAAGTCGAGGCTCTGGATCGCGGTGGTGCCCTCGTAGAGCGTGTCGATCTTCGCGTCGCGCACGTACTGCTCGAGCGGGTAGTCCTGGAGGTAGCCGGAGCCGCCGAAGGTCTGGAGCGCCTCGGAGCTGAGCAGGTCGTAGGCCCGCTCGGAGCCGCAGCCCTTGACCAGCGGCAGCAGCAGGTCGTTGATGCGCTTGGCGGTCTCGGCGGCCTCCTCGTCGCCGTCGATCTCGGCCAGGCGCGCCTTGTCCTGCCAGGAGGCGGTGTAGGCCACGAGCGCCCGCAGGCCCTCGGCGTAGGACTTCTGGAGCAGCAGCGAGCGGCGCACGTCCGGGTGCTTGATGATCGGCACGCGCGGGGCGGTCTTGTCGGTCGACTGGATGAGGTCGGCGCCCTGGATGCGGCTCTTGGCGTAGTCGAGCGCGTTGAGGTACCCGGTGGAGAGGGTCGCGATGGCCTTGGTGCCCACCATCATCCGCGCGTACTCGATGATGAGGAACATCTGGCGGATGCCCTCGTGCTTGTCGCCGAGGAGCCAGCCCTTCGCGGGGGACTTCTCGCCGAAGGTGAGCTCGGCGGTGGCCGAGACCTTGAGGCCCATCTTGTGCTCGATGTTGGTGACGTTGACGCCGTTGCGCTCCCCGAGCTCGCCGGTGGCCGAGTCGAAGAGGAACTTCGGGACGATGAACAGGCTCAGGCCCTTGGTGCCGGGACCGCCCGCACCCTCCTCGCCCACCGGGCGGGCGAGCACGTAGTGGATGATGTTCTCGGTCATGTCCTGGTCGCCCGAGGTGATGAACCGCTTGACGCCCTCGATGTGCCAGGTGCCGTCGGGCTGCTTGTAGGCCTTCGTGGTGCCCGCGCCGACGTCGGAGCCCGCGTCGGGCTCGGTGAGCACCATCGTGGCGCCCCAGCCCTTGTCGATGAACATCTGCGCCCAGGCGCGCTGCTCCTCGGTGCCCTCGCGGTAGGCGCTGTGCGCGAACGAGGACCCGGCGGCGTACATCCACAGGGCGGGGTTGGCGCCGAGCACGAGTTCGGCGAGGGACCACCAGAGCATCCGGGGCGCGTCGGTGCCGCCGAGGACCTCGGGGAGGTCCAGGCGCCAGTACTCGGCGTCGATGAACGCCTTGTACGACTTCTTGAAGGACTCGGGGAGCGTCACCGAGTTCGTCGCGGGGTCGAACACGGGCGGGTTGCGGTCGCCGTCGACGAAGCTCGCGGCGAGCTCGTGCTCGGCCAGGCGCGCCAGCTCGGCCAGGATCTCTCGTGCGGTGGCCTCGTCCAGGTCCGGGAAGGACGGGTGGTCGAGGATCGTGTCCGCTCCGAAGACCTCGAAGAGATTGAACTCCAGGTCCCGGAGGTTGTGGCGGAAGTGCGTCATTGCGGGTCCTCCATTACTCGGTGGTAACCACCATCATATTACCCGCGAGTAAGTACCTCAAGCATCCCGCGCCGACCAGGGTGAAGCCTGCCAGAATCCGCCCCTCCCTCGGCGGCGAACCCGCGCGTGTCGCGCCGTCCGCTCCTTCGATCGGGTGATCGTCACGCAATCCCGGCGCGCGCCGTAACCTGCGCATCCGTGCCTCGTTGAACCGTGCAGCAGACCGCCTGTGCGACGCACCCGCCCAGGCGCACCACCGCCCCGGCGCAACGCGCCCGCCGAGGCCCAGGTCAGGAGCCGCCCCCATGATCCGAACCGTCGCAGGCCGCCTGGCCGCCCGCACCCGCCCCGCCTACGTCGGCCGCCACCGCCGCACCCGGCCCGTTCTCCACCGCGTCTTCCGGCTCCCCGCCCAGCTCGGCCCGGCGGAGGCTCAGTCCGCCTCCGGGCGGTAGTCCAGCAGCAGCAGAGCGATGTCGTCGGCCAGCGGGCCGCCGACCCAGCGCCGCAGCGCCGCCTCCAGCGACGCCAGCCCGTCGCCCACGTTCCCGTGCCCGATCAGGCTCCAGGCCCGCTCGCGGATCGGGAAGAACTCGCCGTCCTTGCGCGCCTCCGCGAGCCCGTCGGTGTACAGGAAGATCCGGTCCCCCGGCTGCAACCGCACCGTCAGCTCCCGCGCCGACGGGTTCAGACCCAGCGGCGGCGCCATCGACTCCGGCTCCAAGTAGGTCGCCACCCCGTCGCGCACCAGCATCGGCGGCGGATGCCCGCAGTTGACGATCTCCAGCGTCCCCCCGCGCTCCTGCATCAGGATCGCCGTCACGAAGTCCTCGTCACCCGCGTTCCGCGCCACCGCGTGGTCGAGGTCGGTGATCATGCACCGCTGGTCGGCCCGCTCGAACGCCACGTGCCGGAACGACCCCAGCACCGTCGAGGACAGCCGCACCGCGTCCAGGCCCTTGCCCCGCACGTCCCCGATGATGATCCGCACCCCGTACTCGGTGCCCAGGGCCTCGTACAGGTCCCCGCCGATCTCCGCCCCCGACCGCGCTGACACGTACCGCGCCGCGATGTCGAAGGGCCCCAACCGGTCGTCGATCGGCCGCAGGATCGCCTGCTGCACCACCGACGCCAGTTGCGTCAGCTTCCGCAACCGGTCGTCGTCCCGCTCGCGCACGATCGCCACCGCCGCCGCGATCATCACCGCGACCGCCACAACCAGGAAGTCCACGCCGTAGGAGGCCACTTCCGCCACCGCGAAGCCGTTCAGCACCCACAGGTACGCGAACGCCGCCGCCATGCTCGCCACCCCGACGCCGGCCACCCACCGCCACGGCAGGAACGCCGAGGCCGCCAGCGGCGGCAGCGCCAGCCACGAGACCGCGTGCGAATCGCCCTGCGCGCTCAGGCGCAGCCCCACCAGGACCACCACGACCGCGAAGGCGGCGGTGAACGCCGATCGCACCGACGGCGCCGACCAGCCGTTCCAGCGGTCAGCGCGTGCCATGCTCGGCCTCCGTCGCGACATCGTGCGCATGTGAGCGAATGCCTCCTTCCTACCGGATCGCGGCCGGGTCCCCCGCCGATTCGCCGAAGCGCTCGCACGGGGGTCCCCGATTCGGGCAGGGCTGCCCGGTTCGCGGGCGCGCCGGCCGGAACCGGAGGGATCGTCGCGCCCGAACGGATCGAGGGCGAAGCGGCGCGGGGATCAGCGCACGGACTTCGACCATCGTCGATGGAGTACCCGGGATGCCGGACCCGACTCGACCACCGCCGATGTGAAGATCGTAATGGTCGCCGAGGCCTGACCGGGCGTGGAGGACACCGCCATACGGGTGACGGCCAAGTCTGTGCGTTCGGACGGCCTGAGCCGCCGAACGTGCCGCCCGACCTCGGCTGTTCGGACGGTGTCGAACGGCCCGTCGCGCGCTGGCACGGGGGGCGCGGCCGTGCGAGAGTTGATCGCGTGCAGTTCACGCTTACCCGGACCCCGTTCGACAGCCCCGTGGCGCAGGCGCTCTGCGCCGAGCTCCAGCGCGAGTACGTCCGCCGCTACGGCTCGGGCGACGAGACCGCGCTCGTCGAGGGCGACTTCGACCCGCCGAACGGCGACTTCATCGTGGCCTACGACGAGTCCGGCGAGGCGGTCGGGTGCGGCGGCTGGCGCTCGCACGACGACGGCGAGGCACTGTTTAAAGATGCAGAGATGAAGCGCGTGTTCGTGCGCGAGAGCGCCCGGCGCCGGGGCCTCGCGCGCCTCCTCGTGGCGGCCGTGGAGGCCTCCGCGGCCGAGGCGGGCCGCACCCGGGTCGTCCTGGAGACCGGTCCTCGGCAGCCCGAGGCGATCGCGATGTACGGGGCGATCGGGTACACCCCGGTGACGCCCTTCGGGCACTACGCGTGCGCCGACGGCTCGCTCCACCTCGGCAAGGAACTGGCGCCGGTCCCGAGCGCCTGACCGCAATCACCGCAAGGCCGGACGAGGATCGTCCGGCCTTTCCCCTTGCGCCGCCCTGATTCAGTGAATTATCGCTTTCCACCGCAAGCGGTCTGGAACACCACTCAAGGAACCTTTCGGTCTAGTCTGACAAACAGACCAACCCTCACATCCATCCCGAAAGGTTCACAGTGGACAGCAATCGCAAGTACCTCGCCCGCCTCGGCGCGGGCCTTGCGGCGGGCCTCGGCGCCGCCGCACTCGTCTGGACCGGCACCGCCGCCAACGCCGAAATCGCAGGGCCCCAAGGGGACTTCGAGGCCCAGATCATCGGCGGCGACGAGGTCGCCGAGGGCCAGTACCCCTGGCTCGTCGGCCTCGGCTCCCCCGGCGAGGGCACCCCGTGGGAGCGCCAGTTCTGCGGCGGGTCGGTCATCGCGCCGACCGTCGTCCTCACCGCCGCGCACTGCGTCGAGGACGCGGCCGCGGGCGACCTCGCCGTCTTCTCCGGCTCGGTCGACCTCGAATCGGCCGACGTCGCCGAGACCGCCGTGGCCGACCTCCACGTCGCCCCCGGCTACAACGACCCGGTCGCGTTCGCCAACGACTGGGCGCTGCTCCTGCTCGCCGAGCCGGTGGACGCCGAGCCGATCGGCCTGAGCGCCGACCCGGCCGTGTTCGACGCCCTGGAGACGGCCGGCTGGGGCCTGACCGAGGACAACGAGTACCCGACCGTCGCGCGCTGGGTCGAGGTGCCGTTCATCGACGACGACGCCTGCGCGGGCGCCTACCCGGGCGAGACCGACGCGGTCTCGATGCTGTGCGCCGGCGACCTCGCCGACGGCGGGATCGACTCGTGCTCGGGCGACTCGGGCGGCCCGATCATGGCCCCCGGCGAGGACGGCGGCCTCGTCCTGGCCGGCATCGTCAGCTGGGGCTACGGCTCCGCCGAGGCGGGCCATCCCGGCGTGTACGCCGAGGTCGCCGAGTTCGACGAGGCGATCGCCGAGGTCCTCGCCGACTGGGGCGTCTGAGCGCCGCGCCGCGGGGGCGGCCGGGCCGCCCCCGCGGCGCGTTCGTGTATGCTCGGTGCGGCTCCGTTCACCGGAGCGCGCGGGTGTAGTTCATTGGTAGAATGCGACCTTCCCAAGGTTGAGAGGCGAGTTCGATTCTCGTCACCCGCTCCAGGTTTTCGACGGCCGTCCCGGTTCCGGGGCGGCCGTTTCCGTGCGCCCGCCGCCCCGGCCGTCCTCGACCCCGCGGGGCGCGCACCGTCCGGTTTCGCGCAGAAATGATCATGGTGTCCACCAGCGAGTACGCCTGATTCGCGCCATCGTCCACCCCTGAGGCAGAGACCCTCTTCACTTTCCCGAGGCCCCCGGGTACTATGACCGCATCGAAAGTTTCCGATACTTGGTCCGAAAGTTTCGGCTGTGTTCCATGCCCTGCGGCCCCTCGAATGCCGCACGGAACCGCTGAACGCTCGGAGCAAGACTGCATCCCTCGAAAGGAAGACTCCGATGCGCAAACCCCTTCGGCGGCTCCGCGCGGTCCTCGCCGCCGGTGCCGCCGCCTCGCTCGCGCTGACCGCCGCAGCCTGCGGCGACAGCGGCGAGAGCGACGCCGACCTCTCCTTCTGGCACATCCAGAACCTCGACCCGGGCATGTCGACCTGGCAGGAGTTCGCCGACGGCTTCGCCGAGGAGAACGACATCACCATCGACGTCCAGGCCATCGAGAACCAGGCCTTCAAGGACCGCATGGGCACCGCCGCGCAATCCGGGGACGTGCCCGACATCTTCCACACCTGGGGCGGCGGCGTCCTCGCGCAGCAGGTCGAGGCCGGCCTCGTGAAGGACCTGACCGGCAAGCTCGACTGCATCGACCAGATCAACCCGATCGCCCTGGAGGCCTACACGATCGACGGCAAGCTGTACGGCATGCCGTTCGACGCCGGCGTCGTCGGGTTCTGGTACAACATCGACCTCTTCGACGCCGCGGGCGTCACCGAGCCCCCCGCCACCTGGGACGAGTTCCTCGTCGCCGTCGAGAAGCTGAAGGACTCCGGCGTCGCGCCGATCGCCCTCGGCGGGGCCGACCAGTGGCCCGGCCACTACTACTGGACCTACCTGGCGATGCGCACCGTCGGCCTCGACGGCCTCGAGGCCGCCGCCGCGGCCGGTGACTTCTCCGGCGAGGGATTCGTCCAGGCCGGCGACATGGTCGCCGAGCTGGCCGCCATGGAGCCGTTCCAGGAGGGCTTCGAGTCCGCCGGCTACGGCGAGGCCGACGGCCAGTCCGCGGTCATGGGCGAAGGCGCGGCCGCCATGGAGCTCATGGGCCAGTGGGCGCCGCAGGCCGCCCGCGACAACTCCGGCACCGAGGGGCCCGAGAACCTCGGCTTCTTCCCCTTCCCGACCGTTGAGGGCGGCGCCGGCGTCTCCACCGAGTGGCTCGGCGGCGGCAACGGCTACGCCGTCGCGGCCGACGCCCCTGACGAGGCGCTCGACTTCCTCTGCTACTTCATGGAGCCCGAGAACTACGCGAAGGCGATCACCGACGCCAGCCTGACCCCGGTCGCCGTCGACGTCGCGTCCGTCGCTCCCGAACTGAACCAGGACACCCAGAAGGTCGTCGACTCGCTCGCCACCGCCACCGGCACGCAGCTCTACCTCGACCAGGCGTACCCGCCGGCCATCGGCGGCACGATCAACGAGGCCACCGAGGGGCTCATCCTCGGCGAGCTCACCTCGCAGGACTTCATCGACATGGTCAACGAGGCCTGGGCGGCCGAGAAGTGACCATCAAGTCCCCCTTGCAGGGCTCCCCTGCCGTGGGGCGCCCGGACCGCCGCGCGGGCTTCGGCCCGCGCCGGCGGTCCGGGCGCCCCGGCGCGGGGACGCTCGCGTCGTTCATCGCGCCCGGCCTGGTCCTGTTCCTGCTCTTCGTGATCCTGCCGGTCCTGTTCGCCGCGTACGTGGCGTTCTTCCGGTGGAACGGGCTCGGCGGCGTGCCGACCGACTTCATCGGCCTCGAGAACTTCCGCACCATGCTCGCCGACAAGGTGTTCCTGGGCGACCTGTGGCGCCTGGCGATCATCGTCGTGCTCTCGCTGGTCATCCAGCTGCCCCTCGCGTTCGGGCTCGCGATGCTGCTGCACCAGCGCTTCCCCGGGCGCACCGCGTTCCGGCTCATCTTCTTCGTGCCCTACGTGCTCACCGAGGCCGTCACGGCCGTCCTCTTCGGACTCGTGTTCTCACCGCGGCGCGGCTTCGCCGACTCCCTCCTCGCCAGCCTCGGCGTCGAGGCCCAGATCGGCTGGCTCTCCGACCGCGACATCGTCCTGTTCGTCATCTTCGGCATCCTGGTCTGGAAGTTCTTCGGCTTCCACATGATCCTGTTCCTCGCCGGGCGGCAGAACATCCCCGAGGAGCTGTACGAGGCCGCCGCCATCGACGGCGCCACCGGCACGCAGGCGTTCCGCTCGATCACGCTGCCGCTCATGGGCCCCACCGTGCGCATGATCGTGTTCCTCTCCGTCAT
Source organism: Glycomyces paridis (assembly GCF_004912155.1). Lineage (GTDB taxonomy): Bacteria > Actinomycetota > Actinomycetes > Mycobacteriales > Micromonosporaceae > Glycomyces > Glycomyces paridis. Next base: position 18,986 of record NZ_STGX01000012.1, read on the forward strand.
CGGATCGGTGCAGCTGTTCGACCTCGTGTTCGTGCTCACCGGAGGCGGACCGTTCCACGCCTCCGAGACGCTCGCGATCACCATGTACGAGCAGGGCTTCCAGCGCAACCAGATCGGCTACGCCTCGGCGCTGTCGATCGCCATGTTCGCCGTCAGCCTCGTGTTCGCGCTCTTCTACCAGCGACTCGTCCTCAACCGCGACCTCCAGGGGTCGCTGACCACCGCCGGGAACCGCTCATGACGACCACCTTCCGCCGCGTGCGCCTGCTGCGCAACACCGGCTTCTACATCGCCGCGTTCATCACCCTGGCGTTCGTGGCGACGCCGATCCTGTTCGCGCTCCTGGGCGGGTTCAAGGACAACCAGCAGCTGCGCGAGAACGCGCTGGGCCTGCCGAACCCCTGGAACGTCGCCAACTACACCGACGTCCTCGCCTCCGGCGACTTCTGGCGGCAGGTCGTCTCCTCGGTGTTCATCGCGCTGGTCACCACGTTCCTCGTGGTGGCCTGCTCGGCGATGGTCGCGTTCGTGTTCGCCCGCTACGCCTTCCGCGGCCGCGAAGGCCTGTTCACGCTCTTCGCCGCCGGGATGATGTTCCCCTTCGCCGTGGCCGTCCTGCCGCTGTTCATCATCCTGCGGACCTTCGAACTGCTCAACAGCCCGCTGGGCGTGATCCTCCCGCAGGCCGCGTTCGGCCTGCCGCTGACGATCATCATCCTGCGCACGTTCTTCCGCTCCATCCCCGGCGAGGTCGAGGAGGCCGCGACCATCGACGGCGCCGGGCCGTGGCTCTTCTTCGTCCGCATCCTGCTGCCCATGTCCCGCCCGGTGCTCGCCACGGTCTCCGTGCTCGCGCTCGTCGGCTCCTGGAACTCCTACCTGCTGCCGCTGGTGGTGCTCCAGAAGCCGACCTGGTGGACGCTTCCCATCGGCGTCACCCAGTTCAGCGGGCAGTACGCGGTCGAGACCGCGAAGGTCCTCGCGTTCGTCATGCTCGCGATGCTCCCGGCGCTGGTGTTCTACGCCTTCGCCGAACGGCACCTCATCAGCGGCCTGACCTCGGGCGGCACCAAGGGGTGAGTCGTCCGAACACCAGACGGGCCCGGGGTGATGGGACTCCCCGGGCCCGTCGCGTTCCCCGCGGGAACCGCGCGGCGCCCCGCGGCGTCCCAGGAGGCATGAAGACCAGACTCCTCATCGCACTCGCCGCCGCACTCGGCGCCGGCGCCTGCACCGCACCCTCGGGCGAGTTCGTCCCCGACGTCGCCCAGCCCCCCTGGGTCCCCGTGTCCGCCCAGCTCGCCGCCTTCGACTCCTGCGAGGACGCCCTCGAAGGCATCCAGGACGCCGCCATCGCCGCCCTCGGCGACTGGGAGCCCGGCGGCGAGACGCGCGGCGGCATCGAGTTCGCCGAGGAGGAGGCCGGCGCCGTCGCCGACGCCGAGGCGCCCACCGCCGCGGGCGACCAGACCTCCCACTCCGAGACCAACAACGCCGTCGCGGGCGTGGACGAGCCCGACATCGTCAAGACCGACGGCACCTACGTCTACAGCGTCGTCAACCAGGTCCTTCGCGTGGTCGACACCCGCTCGACCGAGGTCGTCGCCGAACGCGCCCTCGACACGTACTCCTGGGACCACCGGCTGTTCCTCGGCGACGGCGAACTCCTCCTCATGTACACACAGGACGTCGAGACCGACGAGACGTACTACAGCCAGTTCCGCATCGAACGCCTCGACCCCGCCACCCTCGACGTCCTCGACCGCTTCGCGATGGAGGGCTCCATGGTCGACGCCCGCCTCGTCGGCGGCGAAGTGCGTCTCGCCGTCTCCTCCCAGCCGCAGCTCGAACCGGTGTGGAACCTCATGTGGGACGGGCACTCCGACGCCGACGACGTCGCCGAGGCCCTGCGCGACACCGAGATCGAGGACTGGCTTCCCGAGTTCGAGGTCAACGGCGAAGCGGGCGACATCGACTGCGCCGACGTCGCCCACCCCGAACGCTTCAGCGGCAACTCCCTCAGCGTCCTCGCCCTCCCCGCCGACGGCGGCTGGGAAGGCGCCGAGCCCCACACCGTCATGGCCGACGGCGAGACCGTCCACGGCACCACCGAGAGCCTCTACATCGCCCACTACGACTATGCCTGGGACGAGACCGAACCCGAAGCCGAGACCGAGCTCTACCGCTTCGCCTTCGAAGACGGACAGCCCCGCCTCGCCGGCGAGGCCGCCGTCCCCGGCACCCTCCTCAACCAGTACTCCCTCAGCGAATACGACGGCCACCTCCGCGTCGCCACCACCGAGAACGACACCGCCTGGTGGGGCGGCTGCGGCCCGATGACCGACTGCGCGTGGGAGATCGCCCCTCAAGACCAGGAGCCCTCCAAGTCCACCGTCACCGTCTTCGCCGTCGGCGAGGACAGCCTGGAGCAGACCGGCTCGGTCACCGACCTCGGCGTCGACGAGCAGATCTACGCCGTCCGCTTCATCGGCGACACCGGCTACGTCGTCACCTTCCGCCAGACCGACCCGCTGTACACAGTGGATCTCACTGACCCCGCGAATCCCGTCGTCACCGGCGAACTCAAGATCACCGGCTACTCCGGCTACCTCCACCCCGTCGGCGACGACCGGCTCCTGGGCGTCGGCCAGGAGGCCACTGAGGACGGCATGACCACCGGCCTCCAAGTCAGCCTCTTCGACACCGGGGCGGACGAGGCGACCGTCCTCGACCAGTACTTCATGCCCAACGCCGACTCGGCCGTCCAGTGGGACCCCCACGCCTTCCTCTACTGGGCCGACACCGCCATCGCCGTCATGCCCACCACCAGCTGGGGCGAGAACGGGTACGACTACCAGTCCGGCGCCCTCGTCCTCGACGTCGGCGACGACACGCTGACCGAAGCGGCCTGGATCGAGCACGACGGAGGCACCGACGAAGAGAGCGGCTACTACCAGGAAGTCCTGCGCGCCATCGTCATCGGCGACGAGCTTTGGACCCTCTCCACCTCGGGCCTCCAGGCCAACGGACTCGGCGGCGACTACATCGAGGCCGGGTCCGTCGCCTGGTAGCGCCCTACTTCACCGCGTCCGCGGAGGACCGCTGACCGGCGCATCACGCGCGCGGGCCCGCACCGGGGGTGCGGGCCCGCGCTAGCGTAGGACCCGGAGGTGCGACATGCCGAGCAGGGACGAAGCCGCGATCACCCTCCGCCACGTCCGCAGCTACCAGCGCCGCCCCGGCACCGAAGGCGGCACCACCACCGTCTACCGCGGCCCGGTCGCCACCTTCACCCTCACCCGCCCCGACCCGCCCGGCGAACGCACCGTCACCTGTCCCCACTGCGAGCGGGAAGTCACGATCGCACTCCGCTCCGCCCCGCAGATGCAAAGACTCAGAACGGCACTGACGATCACGCTCACCACGGCGCTCGCCCTCCTCGTTCTGAGCCTCCTCCTCGTCTACGGCGACTCCAGCCTCCTGCGCCTCCTCTTCGGCCTCCTCGGCGCCCTCGCCCTGGTGACCGCCGCCTTCACCGCCCTCCGCCTCCGAACCGACAACGGCGCCGAAGTGGTACGCGACAACGCCACCTACCACCACCCCAGCGGCACCGACCTCCCCGAGGAAGACCAATTCCACGTCCTCGCCTGACTCCCCTCCTGGGCGGAAGTCATCCAGGTCAAAGGATTGCGACTCATCAGAGGAGCCGTCGCAGGGATCTCGAACCTACGTCCGGAGTGCTAAGACTGTCCTTCCAACCGCTGTTGCTTGCGGAGTTCAAGTCTCGTGTACCACTCTCGGCCGGCTTTCCCACAATTGTTCCCGATGTGATCACGAAGCCCACCAGTGCGGTTATTGTAAAGGCTCAGGTTTTCCTCGCCCCGCAGGATCTCCACCTTGAGTCTCTCCAGAGAACCGAATAGCGAATCGACGGCATACTTCACTGCCTCAAATTCTCTTAGTTCACGTCGCCGCCCACTATATGACCGCTGGTTCAACCGCCGGTCCAGGTATTGCTTTCTTCCCTTGAGTTGACTCAAGCTTCCCGAGACATCTCGCCTTACCTGAATTGCAATATTCTTATGCCTATGCCATTCGTCGGCAATGGACATGCTTTCAAAGTGTTGTTTCTTCAAGAAATCGAACCTGAGCTCATCGTATTGTCGGAAAACAATTCCCTGTAGCTCGCTCCCTTTCGCTTCCAACTTCTGCCGCGCATTCTCAAGCACGACTTCCGCACCTGAGGTCCGGGAGCGGAGCCTATCAGCCTCTTCAATTATCCGTGCAGGATCGTTGGCGCTTCTTTGTTCGAGCTTATTTTGGCACCATACTACGAAGAATACGATCGCAGCGATAAGCCCCAGAATCACAAACGGAAGAGCATGGGTGATCAACCAAGTTACCAGCCAGACGATTACCTTTACTCCGAGAGCGAAGGCAACCAGTGCATACATCACCCCCCAGAAGAACTTCATTGCCCGCCACTCCTGTCCCGCTTGCCTTCAAGCGCCTGCCAATTGGCGATCGCAAAGTCCGCCGGACCGAGCTGAAGAACCTCTGAGAGCTTGACTAGATTGTCTCCCCTGTGCATGAGCACATGACCAATGTTTCCGGAGAGCACCGCAATGGTTTCTGTCGCTATGATGCGCTGTTCAAGTTCAATCCGAGGCTGCCCGCAGATGTTCACCATGTTCTGCATCGCGCGAGATATCCCACCGAGCTGCACACTGAGTTCCCGAGAATGGTCCCGCTCCAACTCGAACTGACGGATGATTTGAACCTGCCTTACCCAAATCTGCTCCTGGATGATGCCCTGCTGCCGCGCGATAATATTCTCAATCCTCTTGAACCGCCTGATTTCGGTAATACAGGCTCCGATGTGAGAAACCGTTTCCGCAGCAGCTCCCAGCGGGTTCAGCGCATCCGAGATAGCAGAGACCACTTCCGCCCAAATCGGTTTCTTCCCTTCAAATTGAACAATTTCTTGCATTGCGATTCCCTTCTCGTGAGCACCAGGCATGGCCGATCGCCTTGATGGCTCCTATGCCCGATTGGCACATAACCGTGCTTACACGCATCACCAAGGAAATCCTGATGTAATCCTAATCCAGGAGATACAGAAGCGCACGCCCCGGTACTCGTATTCGCCCATGCTGGCTCCGCGCAACAATAGGATCGCTAATATGCGGACGTACCTTTGGAGAGCTTGAACGTTAATCGCCACTAGGGAACCATCGAGTCATATCCATTACCTATGGTGCCGTAGAATCCGTGCGACAACATGATCATCGGCAAGAGACGACTCGCCATGTGGGGCGACTACAACCCGCACGTCGTCTTCATAGATCACGTGTCCGGGATTGGTGGGACGAACCGTTTCACACTCGACACCGTGCGCGGTCAGGATCCTCAGGTAGCCGGGAACGCGCGATGAGATGCGTCGCCGAGGATCTGACCGGGCCGGGCCCGGTGTTGACCTCGTGGTCATAAACGGCCGGATCCGCCGTCGAGGGGTCCGGGTACGCCGCGTTGTACCAGTCGTTGTTGCCGCGGCGGCACCGCTCCTGTTCGTCGGTCAGTGCTCCCTATTTCGCGAGGGTACTGATCAGCCCGAACACTCCGGTGAAATGCCCCGCGCTGACCCATTGCCTGGGCTGAAACCGCACATAGTGAACCGGTCCCGCGCCGCTGTCCCCGATGGTCTCCATCCCCGATTCCTCTCACCGCCGCCGTTGGGGTCGGATCGGTTTCGGCGCGGCTGCGCTGCCGTCATCGATGGCAGGAGGCGGCGCCGTGCCGCCCGTGCGAAACGGCTCCCTGCGAGAATGCCGTGTGACTTTTACTCCTGTGAGCCTGTGCCTGCTGACCCGGACCGCTGCCGATGGGAGGCGGGAGGTGCTGCTCGGGCGGAAGAAGCGCGGGTTCGGGGTGGGGAAGGTCGTCGGGCCCGGGGGCCATGTGGAGTCGGGAGAGAGCGCGGCGGAGGCGGCCGCGCGGGAGACCACCGAGGAGACGGGGCTCGCGGTCGCGGTGGGTGACCTTCGAGCGGCTGCGAACGTGACCTTCCGGTTCCCGGCGAAGCCGGCTTGGGACATGCGGGTCGCCGTGTTCACCGGGGAGCGGTTTGCTGGGGAGGCCCGCGAGACCGAGGAGTTGGCTCCGCGCTGGTACCCGGTCGATGCGTTGCCGATCGACGAGATGTGGAGCGACAACCGCCTCTGGCTTCCCCAAGTGCTGGAGGGTCGGCGGCTCGATGCGGCGTTCGTGTTCGCTGAGGACGGCGAGACCGTCGCCGAGTCCCATGTTGCGATCGTCGCCGAGGACTGGGCCGAATAGCCCGCTCGGCGGAGGGGCAGGCTGCCCTGACTTCGGAGACGCCGCATGGGAACTGATGCGCGAGGGGCCCGTGCCGGGTGCGGCACGGGCCCTTTCCCGGTTTCCCTTCGGGTTCTTGCGGCGCTGGGAGAACCGGCGACCGAGGTTCTTGCTCTCCGCCGAGATCCAGCGCCGTGAACGGGCCTAGCGGCTGAGGTTCTTGAATCGGCTGACGCCGAGGGGCAGGAAGATCGCGGTGATGACCAGGGGCCACAGGAGGGCCGCGAGGAGGGCGTGCTGTTCGGGCCAGGAGCCGCCGGCGGCGATCGGGTTGCCGAAGAGTTCTCGGATGGCGGTTGCGGTGGCGGAGACGGGGTTCCAGGCGGCGATGGCGCCGAGCCAGCCGGGCATGAGCTCGGGGGGAGTGAACACCGAGGAGACCATGCCGAACGGGAAGGCGAGGGCGAACAGGTTCCCGGCCTGCTCGATGCCCTTGACCAGGAGGCCGATCCAGACGCCGACCCAGATGAGGGCGAAGCGCAGCCAGAGCAGGAGTGCGAAGGCGCCCAGGGTCTCCCAGAAGGTGCCCTCGGAGCGCCAGCCGATGACGATGGCGATCAGGAAGAGGACGAGGAGGTCGACGGCGGCGTGGAGGGTGTCGGCGATGTTGCGGCCCACCACGACCGCGGAGGAGGCCATCGGCATGGAGCGGACCCGGTCGATGAAGCCCTTCTCCTTGGCGTCGGCGACCGCGAAGGCGGTGTTCATGAAGCCGAAGGCCATGGTCATGGCGAACATGCCGGGCATGGCGTAGGCGACGTAGTCGACCCCGGCGCCCTGGCCGGTGACGTCCATGGCCGAGCCGAAGACGTACACGAACAGCAGGACCATGACGATCGGGAACCCGAGCTGCCACAGGAAGTTCGAGGGCTGGCGCAGGAGGTGGGTGAACTCCTGGCCGACGATGGTGCGGTAGTCGTGGAGCGTCCATTTGACGCGCCCGGCGAGCGTCTCGTCGGGCATGGCGGCGAGCGCGGTCATCGGTCCTCCTTGGGGGCCTTGGTGGTGCCTTCGCCGATGAGTTCGAGGAAGGCCTCGTCGAGGGTGGGGCGGCGCAGGCCGATGTCGGCGACGGTCAGGGCGCGGTCCCTGACGGCGGTGGCGGCGGCCGTCAGGGCGGCCACGGGTTCTTTGACGGGGGCGGCGACGGAGGAGGCGCCCTCGTCGGTGACGACCTCGCCTTCGGCGACGGCGGCGACGATGTCGGCGAGCGCGGAGAGGTCGGCCGGGTCGGCGGCGACGATCTCCAGGCGGTCGGCGCCCATGCGGCGCTTGAGGCCGGCGGGGGTGTCGTCGACGAGGTTGCGGCCGTGGTCGATGACGGCGATGCGGTCGCAGAGCCGGTCGGCCTCGTCGAGGTAGTGGGTGGTGAGGACGACGGTGGTGCCGTCGGCGGCGAGGCCCGAGACGGCGTCCCAGACCTCGCGGCGCCCGGCGGGGTCAAGGCCGGTGGTGGGTTCGTCGAGGAACAGGACCTGCGGGGCGAGGATCATGCTGGCGGCGAGGTCGAGGCGGCGTTTCATGCCGCCGGAGAAGCCCTTGGCCTGGCGGTCGGCGGCCTCGGTGAGCCCGAACTGGTCCAGGAGCCGGTCGGCGCGCTCGCGTGCGGCGGCCTTGGGGAGGCGGAAGAGCTTGCCGAAGAGGACGAGGTTCTGGCGGGCGGTGAGCAGTTCGTCGACGGCGGTCCGCTGGCCGGTGAGGCCGATGCGGCGGCGGACCTGGCGGGCCTCGCGGGCGATGTCGAAGCCGGCGACCGCGGCGGTGCCGGTGTCGAAGCGCAGCAGGGTGGTGAGGATGCGGACGCAGGTGGTCTTGCCCGCGCCGTTGGGGCCGAGGAGCCCGAGGACGGTCCCGGACTCGGCGACGAGGTCGAAGCCGTCGAGCGCGGCGGTGTCCTTGAATCGTTTGCCGAGGTTGCTGGCCTCGACGGTGGTGGTCGGCATGGACTGGTTCCCCCTTGATCGGGTACGTTGTACCCAGTAATAGCATACGACGTACCCGATTAGCAAGCGCGATATCATGAGGCCCCTATGGCGACACCACAAACCGGCGCAGGCGACCCCGTACGCAGCTCAGAGCTGCTCTGGCGCGCGTTCGAACCGCAGCACACCAGGCCCGGGCCCAAACCGAGGCTCACCGTCGAGCAGATCGTCACCGCGGCGATCGCCCTCGCCGACCGGGACGGGCTCGGCGCGCTCAACATGCGCAACGTCGCCGCCGAGCTCGACGTCGGCACCATGAGCCTCTACCGGTACGTCCCCGGCAAGGGCGAACTCCTCGACCTCATGGTCGACGCCGTCAACGCCCCTGACGGCGACGAGCCCGACACCGCGGGCATGGACTGGCGGGAGGTCCTGGAGTACCTGGCGTCGAGCACGCTCACGTTCTACGCCGCCCACCCGTGGATCCTGGAGGTCAACCAGAAGCGGCCCGTGCTCGGGCCTCAGTCGCTGCGCGGCCTCGACTTCGCGCTCGCGGCCTTCGACGACCACGACCTCTCCGACCGCGAGGCCATCCTCATCATCACGGCCGTGTTCGGCACCGTCACCGGGATCGCCCTGTCGTACCTCATCCAGGACGTCCCGGCCGACCAGGGCGGGCCGGTGTCCACCGAGGAGGAGTGGTGGGAGGTGCAGCTGCCGTACCTCCAGCGCGCCATGGAGTCCGGCCGCTTCCCGCGCATGTCCCGCCTCGACCAGGAGGACGCCTGGAACGTCACCCCCGAGACGGCGGTCCGGCACACCCTCGACGCCTACCTGGCGGGCATCGCGCCGCGCATGGAGGCGACCTACCGGCCGGGCGCGCGCTCGCCGGGGCGCGACGCGACCTGACGGACGGCGGCTACGCCCAGCGGAAGTACCAGGCGCGCGACCTGATCATGTGCTCGGCGAGGTCCTCCAGCGTCGGGACGCCCGAGTCCAGGAGGTCCGGGCAGTACGCGTACGCCTCGCCCGCCACCGCGATCGCCTCCTCGGCGCTCGGCGGGCGCGGCACGTACAGCTCCACGACGTCGTACGTCATCGCGACCAGCTCGGCCTCGAAGCGCCGGTTCCAGCTGCGCAGGACCGCCGCGTGCTCGGCGCCGTACAGCTCCCAGTTCGTCGAGCCCTTCCAGGGGAACATCGCCGGGATCTTCCAGCCCGCGTCGGTCTCGACCAGGCCCAGCAGGCCCTCGTACTGCGGCGTCGCGAAATCGGAGTCGCCGCGCCGTGGCAGGATCGGCACGCCCCGGGCGGGCTCGCCCGCCTCGGCGGCCTTGTCGTGCAGGAGCTCGGCCGAGTCGATCTCGTCGGCGCGGGCAAGCTCGTCGTCGCCCTCGTGGATGATCGCCTCGCCGTTGTCGCGCCACTCCTCGGGCGCGCCGAGGAGCACCGGCATCCAGCCGGTCTGGTCGGCGGCCTGGCGGATGTCGAGCCACCAGCGCAGGGCCTCCGAGGAGCGGACCGCGAACGCCCACATGGCGGTGTCGCCCCGCCGCACCAGCTGGTGCATCTTCGGGACGGCGAGGCCGGCGGCGCGCAGGTCCGCGCGCGGCGAGCCCTCGATGTCGAGCGCCTCGTCCGCCTCCATGCGCGGCATCATCTCGTCGCGGCCGGTGCCCGAGCGGCGCGGCGGCTCGGGCTTGTCCAGGGAGAGCAGTTCGCGGCGGGGCCGCTCGGGCACGAAGATCTCGGACGGCACGGGCCGATCCCCGTCCAGGTCGGGCACGGCCACGAGCCGGGGGGCGTCGGACTCGCCCTCCGGTTCCGGGTCGAGCGCGGGCACGAGCCGGAGGCCGGCGGCGGCCGGCGTTGTCGAAGCGATGCTGTCCTCCTCGGGAGCGTCGGCCCGGGGCTGCGGGCCGGTCTCGGGGGCGGCATCGTCGAGGGCGCCTGAGGTCGGGCCGGGTTCGGAGTCCGGCTCGGGCTCAGGGGTCGCTGAGGGTTGGGCGGCGGGATCTGGCACTGAATCTGGCGTGTCCCGGCGCCCCAACAGACGCTGGAGGAGTCCCACAGTTCTCCATGATGCCCTGTCGCCGTCGGACGCGCCACGCCCACCCCCGAAGAGGGACACGCGATTTCGGGCCGGGCGCGGGACGCTAGCGGCCGCGGCCCTTGCGGAACAGGATGCCGAAGAAGAAGGCGCAGGTCAAGATGATGACCAGCACGGCGAGGAGTTTGAACAGCAGGATCATCGGGACTTCGCAATCGGTGTCGGGGCGCGCATCACTGCACCTCGGTGAGGTCGGGTCGCTTCGGGTCCACCGTGTCGCCGCTGGACTTGCCCGTCAGGCGCCGCTTCACCCACGGCGCGAGGTGCCTGCCGGCCCACTGCACGCCGTTCATCTCGCGGCGGGGGCGCGGCAGGTCGGGGAGGGGGCGGACCCAGGCGGGGTCGGGCTCGATGTCGAGCGCGCGGCACACGTCGTAGGCGACGCGCTGGTGGCCGAGGGTGTTGAGGTGGAGGCGGTCCTCCGACCACAGGCGCGGGTCGTCGAAGGCGCGGTCGTCCCACAGGTCGACCAGGACGGCGCCGTGGCGTTTGGCGACGCGCTTGTACGCGTCGTTGGTGGCGATGAAGCGCTTGCGCAGCACCGCGATGCCGGGGATGTGCGGGGTGATGTCGGCGCAGGTGAAGAGGATGACCTCGGCGCCGGAGGCCTTGAGGAGGCGGACCACCTCGTGGGCGCGGGTGGAGAGCTGCGTCGGGTTGAACCCGGGGCGCAGGGCGTCGTTGCCGCCCGCGGCGAAGGAGACGAGGTCGGGGCTCTGCTTGATGGCGGGGACGACCTGCTCGTCGACGATGCGGTCGAAGAGGCGGCCCCGCACGGCGAGGTTGGCGTAGGCGAAACCGGGCCAGTGCCGGGCGGCGCGGCGGGCGAACAGGTCGGCCCAGCCGCGGTACCGGTCACCGTCGGGATCGGGGTCGCCGACCCCCTCGGTGAAACTGTCGCCGATGGCCACGAAACTCGAATACTCCGCCGCCAATGCCCCCCACCTCCGTGTTCGCCCCAGTGCCCGCGCCGGAACCGCGTTGGCGCTGACCAGCATGACTCATGGAGATAACGATCGGATTTCAATCAGGTGGCGACCACAGACCCACCGGTTCGGATTCACCCCGAACGTGAGGCGCCTGCGGACGGGTCCGCTTCGCCCGCTTGGCATCTCGGTGCCGAGCGGGCGAAGCGTCACAGCGGGCCTCAGGCGTGCTCGCGGTGCACGACCACCTCTCCGGCGGGCACGTCGATCACCGCGTCGGCGGTCTTGACCTTCGCGTCGGCGGCGGTGTGGTTGATGCAGAACAGCCAGGCGCGGCCGTCCTCGTGGGCGCGGCGCACCACTTCGACCCCGACCGGCGCCTCGGCGACCGGACGCACGCCCGCGTCGTCCGCGGCGGCGGCCACGACGCGGTCGAGGGTCGCGTCGTCGGGGAAGGTGGTGAGGTAGTGCGCGGTGCCCTGCCCGAAGCGGTTGACCAGCCAGGCCGGGGTCCCGTCCTCGTACGTGTCGCGGACCTCGGCGCCGTCGGCGGCCGCGTCCTCGCTCCAGATCCGGCCCGTCCCGCCCGAGGCCAGGGCCACGGTCGTGTCGACGAGCGGGTAGAACTCCTCGGTGCGCACGCCGAGCACGTCGCGCAGCGCACCGGGGTAGCCGCCGAGGTAGACGGTGTCGGTCTCGTCGGCGATCCCCGAGTACGGGGTGACGAGCACGGTGCCGCCGCCGTCGGTGAACCGGCGCAGGTTCTCGGCCGCCTCGCGCGAGAGCAGGTAGACGGCGGGCACCACGACGAGCTTGTAGCCCGAGAGGTCCCCGTCGGGGGCGGCGACGTCGGCGGTGATGCCGGCGCGCCACAGGGCCGCGTAGTACTCGTTGAAGACGGCCTGCGGGTCGAGTTCGACGGTGGGCCGGGCCTCGTGCTCCTGGGCCCAGCGGTTGGGGAAGTCCCACAGGATCGCGGTCTCGGCGGTGACGCGCGAGCCCTCGACCTCGGCGAGTTCGCCCAGGCGCGCGCCCAGTTCGCAGACCTCGCGCCAGATCTTGGAATCGGTGCCCGCGTGGGGGAGCATCCCGGAGTGCCATTTCTCGGCGCCCTGGCGGGAGGCGCGCCACTGGAAGAACATGACGGCGTCGGCGCCGCGGGCGAAGTGCGCGAGGGAGTTGCGCAGCAGCTCGCGGGGGGCCTTGGCGCGGTTGCGGCCCTGCCAGTTGACGGCGGAGGTGGAGTGCTCCATGAGGATCCACGGCCTGCCGTCGCCGAGGGAGCGGGCGTAGTCGGCGGCGAAGGCGAGGTTGACGTGCCCGTCGGTGCCGCCCAGGTAGTGGTCGGTGGAGACGACGTCGACGACCTCGGCGAACTCCCACAGGTCGATGTCGGCGTGGGAGCCGGTCATGAAGTTGGTGGTCATCGGCTTGTCGGAGTACCTGCGGATGACCTCGGCCTCGGCGAGGTAGTTGCGCACGAGGCGGTTGGAGGAGAACCGCTTCCAGTCGAGGACGTGACCGGGGTTGGGGATCGTCGGGGTCGGGAGCGGGGCGAACACCTGGTCCCACGAGGCGTAGGCCTGGGACCAGAACGCGGTGCCCCAGGCGGCGTTGAGGCCGTCGAGGTCGCGGTAGCGCTCGCGCAGCCAGACGCGGAACTTCGCGGTCGCCGCGGCGGTGTAGGAGCGGGCGTTGTGGCAGCCGTACTCGTTGTGGACGTGCCAGAGGGCGACGGCGGGGTGGTCGGCGTAGCGGGCGGCGAGCCGCTCGGTGATCGCGAGGGCCTTGGCGAGGTAGACGTCCGAGGACGGGTCGAAGCCCTGGCGGGAGCCGTGGGTGAGCTGGCGGCCCTCGGCGTCGACCATGACGGCCTCGGGGTAGGTCGCGGCGAACCACGGCGGCGGGGAGGCCGTGGGGGTGGCGAGGCAGGCTTCGATGCCGTTGGCGGCGAGGAGGTCGAGGACCTCGTCGAACCACTCGAACTCGTAGCGGCCCTCCTCGGGCTCGAACAGGGCCCAGGAGAAGATGCCGACGCTGACGCGGTTGACGCCCGCTTCGCGCATGAGCCGCATGTCCTCGGCCCACGTCTCGCGGGGCCACTGCTCGGGGTTGTAGTCACCGCCGTAGACGATGGCCATGGTGGAGCTCCTTCGCTCGCTGAGGGTTGGGTGCGCCCCCAAGGCTACGGCAACCCGATCACCGCTTCAAGGCCATTCACCAGCTTTTTCATACCCTTGCACTAAGTGGCGGAGGTCTCGAAAACGCTCTCCTGCACCCGTCTTGAGCAGCCCGGGGAGCGCCGGAACGTGTGCATTGCGACGCGTGCGGGTGCGGGAATTCCTCGGTCAGGCCGCGGTGTACCAGCCGGCCGCGCCCGGCTCGACCCACCAGGTGCGCTTGCGGCCGAGTTCGCCGACCAGGCCGTCCTGGATGAACGTGACGGAGTCCTCCGGGTGCACGGCCACGGCCCGGCCGCGGGCCCGGCGCACCTCGATGCGCAGGCGCTTGCGCAGGCGGCCCACGGTGACGGGCACCGCGATCGCGACGTCGACCTTCCCGTCGGCCGGGTCGGGCTCGGCCAGGACCATGTCGTCGGCCGCCGCGTACCCGTCGGCGTTCGCGACGACGCAGGCGAGGATCTGCTCGCTGCCGTCGGCGAGCACGACGTCGTCGAGGTTGACGACCCCGCGCCAGGGCCGGTCGCCGCCCCCGAGGCGCACGCCGTCGATCGCGACCCCGCCGCCGTCGTGGCGCAGCAGGTCGGTGCGCTTCACGCGGCCTCCGGCGACGGCCGCGGCGACCTCGGCGGGCTTCTCGGGCAGGCCCAGGCGCGCGACGATGCCGGGCACGGCGCCCAGCGGCAGGACCGCGAGCGCGGGCAGGTCGGCGACGGTGCGCCCCTCGGGCAGGCCCTCGGGGCGCTTGGAGGCGGCGGGGAGGGCGTGGCGGGTGAAGCGGGCGAGGACGGCGTTGACCTGCTCGTCGGTGTCGGCGGCGAGGACGATGCGCGATTCGGGGTCGTCGAGGGCGGCGTCGATCTCCTCGGCCTTGGCGGCCTCGACCATGCGCACGGCGGCGCCGCGCGCTTTGAGGTCGTCCACCAGGTGCAGGGTCGGGGTGCGCGGCCCGGGGTTCGCGCAGTTCGTCTCCACGAGTGTCAACACGACAACGTTCACGGCCGCAACCTTACGGTGTGACGGGGACCCGATTCATAGTGCTCAGCCCTGCTGAGACCCCGGATAAATGAATGCAAGTAGGCTTACCAGGTAATCGGGTGATCAACTTCCCGGGAGGATGGGCAGATGCCAGCGATCGCGGTCGTCGGAACGCAGTGGGGCGACGAGGGCAAGGGCAAGGTCACCGACCTGCTCGGTGCCGAGATGGACTACGTCGTCCGCTACCAGGGCGGCAACAACGCGGGGCACACGGTGGTCGTCCCTGACGGCACGAAGTACGCCATCCACCTGGTGCCCGTGGGCATCCTGACGCCGGGCGTGGTCCCGGTGATCGCCAACGGCGTGGTCGTGGACCCGAAGTTCCTCATCTCCGAGCTCGACGAGCTGACCGCGGGCGGCGTCGACGTCTCGAACCTGAAGCTCTCGGCCGACGCGCACCTCATCATGCCCCACCACCGGGCGCTCGACCGCGTGGTCGAGCGGTACCTGGGCGGGGCGCGGATCGGCACGACCGGCCGCGGGATCGGCCCGGCGTACGCCGACAAGGTGGCGCGCCAGGGCATCCGCGTGCAGGACCTGCTTGACCCGAAGATCCTCTCGATCAAGCTGGAGCAGATCCTCCGCGAGAAGAACCAGATCCTCGTGAAGGTCTACAACCGCAAGGCGATCGACCCGCAGGCCGTGGTCGAGGAGTACCTGGGGTACGCGGAGCGGCTGAAGCCGTACATCGCCGACACGCGCCTGCTGCTGAACCGGGCGCTGGAGGAGGGCAAGAACGTCCTCCTCGAAGGCGCCCAGGCGACCATGCTCGACGTGGACCACGGCACCTACCCGTTCGTGACCTCGTCGAACCCGACGACTGGCGGGGCGTGCGTGGGCACGGGCATCGCGCCGCAGAAGATCACGACGGCGATCGGCATCATCAAGGCGTACACGACCCGCGTCGGTTCGGGCCCGTTCCCCTCGGAGCTGTTCGACGAGTTCGGCGAGTTCCTGCTCAAGCGCGGCGGCGAGTACGGCGTGACCACCGGGCGGCGCCGCCGCTGCGGCTGGTTCGACGCGGTCCTGGGCCGGTACGCGGTGCGCGTCAACGGCGTCACCGACCTGTTCGTGACGAAGCTCGACGTGCTCTCGGAGCTGGAGCGGGTCCCGATCTGCGTGGCCTACGAGGTCGACGGCGAGCGCGTCGAGGAGATGCCGATGACGCAGACCGACGTGCACCACGCCAAGCCGGTCTACGAGTACCACGACGGCTGGTTCGAGGACATCTCCCACTGCCGCAAGTTCGACGAGCTCCCGGCGGCGGCCCAGTCCTACATCGAGCGCCTGGAGGAGCTGTGCGGCGCCCGCGTGAGCGTCGTCGGCGTCGGCCCGGGGCGCGAGGAGAACATCATCCGCCACCCGATGATCTAGCAGTGCTTGCATGAAGGGCCCCGGCGTCGCCGGGGCCCTTCGGCGTGTGCGGGTTCAGCAGCCGGAGCCGCTGGTCTGCATCCAGTACCGCAGGCTGATCTGGTCCTGGAAGCCGATGACGGTGCCCCCAGGCGGGTCCTGTTCGTGGACCTCGCACGGGTTGCCGATGCCGCCGTCGTAGAACACGATGCTGTACTCGACGTTGGTGAAGCCCTCGTCGTTCAGCATCGACTTCGCCTCGGACAGCAGGTAACCGGTGACGTCCGGGATCTCGCCCTCGGTCGCGGGCGGCGAGTCGTCCTCGGTCTCGCCGGAGCCGCCGTCGTCACCGCCCCCGCCGTCGTCTCCTCCGCCGTCGCCTTCTCCGTCGCCCTCGTTCCCGCCGGTCTCGGTGCCGCCGGGGTCCGTGCCGCCCGGGCCGGTTCCGCCGGTGCCGCCGGATTCGCCGGTCCCCGAAGGGGTCTCGGTGCCCGACTCGGAGGGCGAGGCGGTGGGCGTCGGGGCGGTCGGGGTCGAGGAGTCGGTGCCGGTCGTCTCGTTCTCGGTGGCGTCGGTGGGCGCGGACCCGCCGAGGGCCTCGCGGCCGTCGGGCCATTGGTTCCAGGCGATGAGCGCGCCGAGGAGGACGAGGACGGCCACGATGGCGAGGAGGACCGCGGTGCGGCGGCCGCGGCGGGGGCGGCGGGCGAGCAGGACGGTCTCGTCGACCTCGGCCTTCGTGGGCGTCTCCGGCGCGTCCCCGCGCGCCTCCACGGCGTCCAGGCCGTCCGTACCCGGTTCGGCCGTGGGCGTCCCGGCGGCGGCCGCCGCGGACTCGACGGCACCGGCTTCCACAATGCCCGGATCGAGCGTGCCGTCCTCCACGGCTTCGGCCTCGACCGGCCCCGGTTCCCGCCCGCCCGGCGCGGCGGCCCGGCAGGCGGCGGCGAGGTCCGCGCCGGAGGACCACCGCTCGGCGGGGTCCTTCGCCAAGGCGCGCAGCACGATCCGCGACACGGCGGCGGGCACGGTGTCGGGCAGCGGTTCGGGTTCGAGGAAGAGGTGGGCGTGGATGATCGCCTTGGCGTTCTCACCCGCGAAAGGCGGGCGGCCGGTCAGGCACTCGTAGGCGACCGCGCCGAGCGCGTAGATGTCGGACTCGGGGGTGGTCTCCTCGCCCTCGAACTGCTCGGGCGAGACGTACGGGAGCGTGCCGAGGACCGCGTTCGACTGGGTGAGGCGGGTGGCGTCGGTCAGGGTCGAGATGCCGAAGTCGACCACGCGGGTGCGCTCGTCCGCGTCGATGAGGAGGTTGCCGGGCTTGACGTCCCGGTGCACGATGCCGACGCCGTGCGCGGCCCCGAGCGCCTCGGCGGCCTCGGCGATCCGGGTCATGACCTCGCCTGAGTCGAGCCGGCCGCTGCGGTCGAGGCGGTCCTTGAGGGACTCGCCCTCGACCAGCTCCATGACGATGTAGCGCACAACCTCGTCGCCGTCGTGGTGCTGGCCGACGTCGTGAACCTCGACGCAGCCGGGGTTCCTGACGCGGGCGAGCGCCTTGGCCTCGCGCGCGAACCGCTCGGCGGGCTTGTCGGCCGAGTGGAGGCCGCGCAGGAGGAGCTTGACGGCGACCTCGCGTTCGAGGCTGAGGTCGAAACCGCGCCACACCGAGCCCATACCGCCCGCCGCGATGTGCCGGTCGAGCCGGTAGCGGCCTGCGATGACGAATCCTGGTTCCACTGCGGTTCCTCCGGGGGGCGGGCGTCGGGCTGGTGTCAGGACTGGTGTCGGGAATGGAGTCGGGGCGGGCGACGGGAAGACGGTGCCCATGTGACCGGGTGCGGTCACGGATCGGTCATGGCCCGGGGCGCGCGGGCCGTGAAGGGCGTTCGGGCACGCCGGGCGGCCTCCGTCCGGCCCTTCGGGCGAGGCGGCTCCCGCCGATACGGCCGCGGCTCATTTGAGGCGCCACCGCCCGAAGCGGCGGCCCCCGGCGGCGCGGACCACGGCATCCACTTCGTCCTTCGTCGCGGCGATCATGGTCTGGCCCAGGTCCAGCCGGGTGGTGCCCTGCCTCGGGGCGGGCAGGATGCGGTGCAGGAGCGCCTCCTGGGTGCCCGTCAGCTCGCGGACACCGCGCGGCCAGGGCCGCGTGGAGGCGCGGGGGCGACCGGCCGCTTCGAGGAACCGCAGCGGGCCGGGCCGCAGGTCCGGGTCGAGGGCGAGGCAGGGGGCGACGAGGGCGGCCAGGCGCGGGGGCGCCGCCGCGAGGTCGATCTGGGTGCTGCCGCCGGCGGTCACGGCCGCGGTGAGGGTCGCGACGGCGCGCATGGCGTCCGGGACGGTGGCGGTGCCGCCCGCCGTGCCGTACAGGAGGCGGGCGCCGTCGGCGGCGAGGACCACGTGCGAGGGCGTGACCTGCGGCAGCGGCAGGCCCCGCCGGAGCAGGTCGTCGACGGCGGCGGCGAGGTCGGCGCCCAGGCGCAGCGCGGCGGCCTCGGAGAACGCGCCGACGCGACCGGCGGTCTGCGCGAGCGTCGGGCCGGGGATGAACGCATAGGCGGCCCAGGGGTTCGCGGCGTCGGTGTCGGCGTCGGCCACGGCCGGGGTCCAGATCCCCGAGGCCTGCCGAGCGCCCTCGACCTCGGCGGCGAAGCGGGCCCGGAAGTCCTCGTCGGCCGCGAGCGCGTCCGGGGTGCGCTTGACGGCGAAGAGGCGCCCGCTCGGGCCCGAGGCCAGGAAGACGCGGCCGGTGCCGCCTTCGCCGAGGACCGCGTCGACCCGGTAGGGGCCGATCCACATGGGGTCGGGTCGCTGATTCACGTCGTCACCGTCGCAGGCGGAGCGTCATCGGCCGGTCCAGGGGGTGGGAGCGGGTGCGGCGAGCCGCGTGTCGGCTTCCGATTGTAGAGAACCCTTTTCGTACCGCGGTCCCCCGCCGCGAGGCTGCGGCCTCCACTCCCCTTGCGGCAGCGCCGGAACCGGCGGTGTCGGAATGGCGACAACCGGGCGTCGGCGCAGGTCGCGACTGGACCGGCCCTCCTAGGCTGGCGTACAGGCATCGCTCCGACCCCCTGGAGGCCGACATGCCCGCACCGGCGGTGAGGGACCGACACCTGCGAGAGGCGCTCACGCGGGCCGCCCACTGGATGGAGGGGGCCTACATCGGATCGGTCGCCGCCTGGCCCGTCACCCGCGGCGACGCCGACACGCCCGTGTGGGGCGGCAGCATCGACGGCATCCGGGCGTTCGCCGCGGTCGAGCGCCTCCGCGAGATCGGGCACGGCCTCGACGTCCCCGACCACTTCGACATCCGCTTCGACGAGGTCGTCGCGGGCATCCTCGGCCAGCAGAAGCGCGACGGGTCCTTCCCGCTGCGCGAGATCGGCTTCGCCGGAATCGAGCCGACCGCGTGGGTCCTGGTGGGGCTCAAGGAGTACGGCCATCCGCGCTCGGAGCACGTCGACCGCGCGCTGGCGTACCTGAGCTCGCGGGTCGCGCAGGACGGGACGGTGCGGTCGGGTGTGGAGGAGACCGACCGCAGCCCGCGCGTGATCCCCTCGGCGCTGACGCTGTGGGCGTTCGCGCTGTGGGGCTACGACGCCGACGCGCAGGACCGCATCCGCAACTTCCTGTTCCGCACCAGGGACCCGAACACGGGCGGGTGGGGCGCGCGCCGCAACGGCACGCCGAGCCCGGCGATGACGGGCATGGTGCTGCACGCGCTGACGGCCGCGGACACGCCGATCCCCGCCGAGGTGCAGAAGGCGGCGCTGCGGTACCTCCAGCGCCTCCAGAATCCCGACGGCTCGTGGCCGCCGGTGAGCGACCACTGGGCGATCCGCACCCGCCGGGAGGTCCGCTTCCCGCACTTCCACGTCTCGGGGAACTTCTGGATCCTCTTGGCGCTCACCAGGTGCGACGACCAGTCGGCGCGGGACATGGCGCGGCGCCTGGTGCGGCACGTGCTCGCCTCGCAGGACCGGTCCTCCAGTGTGGGCACGATGGGCTCGTGGGACGACACGTTCGGCAACGGCACGGACCGGTACGTGTGGCTGGTCTCGCAGGGCATGATCGCGCTGTGCGAGTGGCGGCTCTCGCGCCCGCGCACGCGCCGCGCGGCCGCCGCCGAGGCGCTGCGGGACGCGTTGCAGCGCACCGCGAGGTGGTTCGCGAGGCGGCGGCTGTGGATCGTGGTGCTCGGCCTGACGATCATCGTGCTGGCCCCGCAGATCGACGCGAGCGTGCGCACCATCGCGGACTGGTTCGACCTCGACCCGGCCTCGCTGCGCGAGGAGCTCGTGGCGAGCGGCCTCGCGTCGGTGGCGATCGGGCTGCTCAGCGTCCTGTTCCGGCCGTCGAGGCGGGGACGCGGGCCGCGCTGAAACGGGCCCGGGCCTAGAAGTGGGTCTCGACGCCGAAGGCCTCGCGCAGGCACGCCATGTCGGCCCGGTCGCGCTCGGTCGGCTCGTAGCCCTGGTGGAAGTGGACCTGCTGCGCCGCCGACAGGCACCGGACGGCGACGGTGCCGATCGTCCCGGTCGTGAAGGCGTCCGCGGGGTAGCGGAACGGTTCAGGGTCGAAAGAGGACTGCTCGGCGGCGCCGTCCTCGCCGAAGCGCAGCGGGTGCAGGTCGACGTCGCGCCCGCCGGTGCCGGTCACGACGAACCGGACCGGCCGCCGGTCGAGCGTCTCGGCGTACCCGAGGGAGCCGAGGAGCGCCGTGAGACGGTCCTCTTCTTCGCTGCGGTGCATGAGGTCGAGGTCGCGGTGCGGGCGCGTCTGCTCGCCCAGGAGCGCGTCGATCCCCCACCCGCCGCCGACCCACACGCTGAGCCCGGCCCCGCCGATCGCCTCCAGCAGGGACAGCACGGTCGCAGACGCCATCATGGGCGACACGCTAACGGCCCCGGCCGCGAGCGGCAAGCCGATTGCCGCCGGGGCCCGGTTTCACTTCCCGGTGCGCAGGGCGATCTTCGGCAGGTACCAGACTGCGGCGGCCACGGCCGCCGCCGCGAACGGGATGAGCAGCGAGAGCGGGTAGGCCGCGGCGGTGCCGATCGACCCGTCGTAGGCGGTGGCGCCGGAGAGCTCGGCGCTCATCGCGACCCAGGCGTTGGCCGAGTCCGGGGTGCCCGACACCGCCTGCCAGTAGGTGTCCTGCGCGTTGGCGACGAGCACCGCGAGGGCCACGAGGGCGGCCAGGGGCCAGCCCGCGCCGAGCAGGGACGCGCTCGCGGCCTGCGGGGTCGCCCCGGCGGCGAGCATGGCGCGGCGGCGCCGCTCCAGGCCCCAGAACAGGGCGGTGAGCAGGAACAGCGCGGGCACGGCGATCCAGGCGCGCGGCATCGAGGCGGTGAACGTCCCGAACTCCTCGGCGTCGCGGAGCGCCGCGAAGTTGGACAGCGCGAGCGGGCCGCTGCCGGTGAACAGCCAGGGCGCGAAGGGCAGCAGGAGCCACAGCGAGTGGTCGCCGAGGGGGCGGAGCATCCCGATCGCGACGGCCCCGGCCAGCGCGGCGGCGAAGCCGACGACGCTGGTGACCAGTGCGGGCCCCCAGGTGTCGGCGGCGACGGTGGCGGTGTCGTAGGGCGCGGCGGGGCCTTCGGTGATCCGCGACAGCCACGGCCACAGGCGCATCAGGATGCCGGTGGCGAACAAGGCGAGGAGGATGATCGCGCCGATGCCGGCGCCGGTCCGGAATCCCTGCGGCTCGTCGGGTTCGGAGGAGACGTCGAAGTGGACGCGGGCGCCGATGAACAGGAGTGCCGCGCCGAGGCCGAGGAGGGCAAGGAGGATGAGAATGAGGATGGAAAGGGCGGCGCCGAGGCCGAATTCGCCGATCTGGAACGTGGTGCGGAACAGGTGGTAGAGCGGCGACTCGGGTTCGACGAGGGTGACGCCGCTGAACGAGAACGCCTGGAGGCCGGTGGCGGTGAGGGCCATGGCGGTCAGTCCGGCGGCGGCGAGGATCGTGCGGGCGCGCTTCCCGGCGGCGGCGCCGCGGAAGGCGGCGAGGCCGACGAGGAGGCCGGTGCCGAAGACGACGCCGCCGGTGATGCCGACCCAGGAGGACCATTCGGGTACGAGCGGGCCGGTGGCGTCCTCGGCGAGGTGCTCGAAGTGCGTGGCGAGCAGGCCGAGGGCCCAGGCGGCGGGCGCGAACGCGACGGCGGCGAGCGCGGCGGTGATGCGGGCGGCGGTGCGCACGCCGTGCCCGGCGCGGTGGACGCACCAGGCGACGAGGAAGGCGATGACGGCGCCGCCGACGGCGGCGCCGAGTCCGATCCCGGCGGCGAGCGCGAGGCTCTCGCCGAAGGCGGTGTCGCCCAGGACGGTCGAGTAGTTCTCGCCGCCGACGGATTCGCCGCCGCCGAGCATCGTCTCCGCTCGCATGCTCGTGGTGAGGGTGTCGAGGGTGGGCAGGACGTAGGCGAAGAGGAGCGCGGCGGCGGGCACGACGAGCAGCAGCCAGCCGAGCAGTGCCCGGTTCGGCGCGGGTGTCGGTGCGAGGGGGGCGGGCGGCGGTGCCTGGTCCATGGCGGGTCCGATCTCTCGTGGGCCGTCGGGCGGTCGGCCGGTCACCGTCTCGACACTAGGGGGTGGTCACCAACCCCCGGCGCGGTATCCGAGTCCGTTCGTTCGCTCGCTCAGCGCGGTTGCGGCTCGCAAGCGTCGCCGAGGCCGCGGAAGGCCCTTTGGACACCGGTGTTGTTTCCGAAGGGCCGACAACGAAGCGAGCGGGCCGGACAGCGGCCGCCCGGGGTCGGTGAACACCCCCTCGGGGGTGTCGGCCAGTGCGGGGGCGAGCGGCCCGGTGGTTCATCCGCAGACGTGCCCGGTCTCGGGGGCGGCGTACACGCCGAGGCTGATCACCTGGTCGGGGGGCGCTTCGCCGTCGGCCGGGGTCTGTTCGGCGACCTGGCAGGCGATGACGACGGCGCCGGGATGGTCGAGGACGTCGGCGGAGTAGACCTCGACCTGATGGAAGCCGGCCTCGGCGAGGGTGTCGGTCGCGTCGGCGAGGAGCATCCCGCGCACGTCGGGGACGGCGGCGGTCGCCTCGGCGGAGGATTCGGCGGGTGCGGAGGGTTCGGCGCCGGTGGCGGTCTCGGCGGCGGTGGTCTCGCCGGTCGGGTCGGCGGAAGCGGTCTCGTCGGGGGCGGCGGTTTCGGTGGCCGGGTCGGTCGGCGCGGGCTCGGTGGCGGTGCCGGTGGGGGCGGGGGCCTCGGTCGCGGTCCGGGTCGCTTCCGCTGCGGCGCCTGGGGTGTCGGCGGGCCATTGGCGCCAGGCGACGAGTCCGGCGGTCGCGGCGATGAGCGCGGCGGTGACGGCGAGGATGGCGATCGTGGTGCGCCGCTTGGGTTCGGGTGCCGCGAGAGGGAGGACCTCGGTGGGCAGGCTGTCGGTGGAGGGTCCCGTGTCGAGGCGCGTGGTCTCGGCGCCGGGCCGGTGCCCGCGGCAGGCGGCGGCGAAGTCGGCGCAGGAGGCCCAGCGGGCCGCGGGGTCGGGGTCGAGTGCGCGGGTGAGGGCGGCGGCGAACGCGGCGGGGACGGTGTCGGGGAGCGCGGTTTCGGGGAGCGCTGTTTCAGGCAGTGCCGTGTCGGGGAGCGCGGTTTCGGGGAGCGCTGTTTCAGGCAGTGCCGTGTCGGGGAGCGCGGTTTCGGGGAGCGCTGCCGGGGCGGTGGCGTGCCCGTGCGGTCCGCCGGTGAGCCGTTCGCGGGCGATGCTCGCGAGCGCGTACTGGTCGGACCGGTCGGTGGCGGGGGCGTCGTCGCGCAGTTCGGGGGCGGTGGGGGCGGCGTCGGCGGGGAGGGCCTTGGCGTGCCGGGCGATGCCGAAGCCGGTGACGCGGACGTGGTCGTCGGCGTCGATGAGGAGGCGGGCGGGGGCGAGGTCGCGGTGGACGAGTCCGCTGCGGTGGGCGGTGTCGAGGGCGTCGGCGGCCTCGGCGGTGTGGCGGGCGGTCCGCTCGGGGTCGGCGGGGCCGGAGGTGAAGGGCGTGGCGCCTTCGACGAGGTCGGTGACGACGTGCCTGCCGTGGTCGGTCTCGTCGGCGGCTCGGAGGGCCGCGAACCCTGGGCCGTCGAGGCCGGCGAGGATCGCCGCTTCGCGCCGGAAGCGGTGCACGGGGTTCGCGCCGGGGCTGCCGGGCGGCAGGACCGTGACCGCGACGGCGCGGCCGGTGGTCTCGTCGCGGCCGCGCCAGACGGTGGCGCCGTCGCCGAGCGGGGCTTCGAGGCGGTAGCGGTCGGCGAGGAGGAATCCCGGTTCCATCACTGCTCCTTCGGGGTCGCGGTCGGGGGGTGTCAGCACATGGAGTCGCTGCCGCCGGGCATGGCGGTCCAGTAGACGCCGAGGGTGATGGTGGTGTCGGGGGAGGCGGTCGTGTCGACGGGGTCTTGGGCGACGACCTCGCAGCCCGAGGGGATGATCCCGGAGGCGGAATCGCTCCAGTCCATCGTCTCGTACTTGCTGACCTCGGTGAATCCTGCGGCGTTGAGCTCGGCCACGGCGTCCGCGTACTCGATGAAGCGCACGTCGGGGACGGTCCGCTCCTCGTCGTGTTCGTCGGTGCCGGTCGTGGAGCCGCCGCCGGTGTCGTCCTCGTCCGGGTCGGTGCCGCCGGTCTCGGTGCCGACGGTGGTGTCCTCGCCGTCGTCGTCCGTGCCGTCGTTCGATCCGGGGTCGTCCGAGTCGGCGGTCTCCGGGGAGGCGCCCGGGTCGGCCGAACCTGAGGGGTCGGGGCTCTCGCCGGTCGTCGTGGTCTCGGCGCCGGCGGCGATCCGGCCGGTCGCGCCCTCGCCGGGGCCGTCGCGGTCGGGCCAGTACCGCCAGGCGAGGAGCGATCCGGCGAGGAGCACGACGAGGACGGCGGCCAGGACGAGGGCGAGGCGCCGTCCGGGGCGCCGGTCCTCGGCGAGCGTGCCGGCGGCGGGTTCCAGCTCGGGTTCAGATTCGGGTTCGGGTTCGGGGTCCGGGTCGAGGTCGCTCCGTTCGCCGATGACGACGCCGAAGCTGCTGTGGTTGGCGTCCTCGGAGGCGGCAGCGCGGCAGGCGGCGGCCATCGCGGCGCCCGACTCCCACCGGTCGTCGGGTTCCTTCTGCAAGGCGCGCAAGACGATCGAGGCGATCGCGGCGGGGACGGTGTCGGGGAGCGGTTCGGGCTCCTCGTAGAGGTGGCCGGCCATGATCGACTCGGGGCTGTCGCCGGTGAACGGCGGGCTGCCGGTCAGGCACTCGTAGGCGAGCGCGCCGAGCGCGTACAGGTCGGACTTCGCGGTGGCGTCGCGGCTGCGGAAGACCTCGGGGGCGGCGTAGCGCAGCGTCCCGAGGATCGTG
This sequence comes from Glycomyces paridis, assembly GCF_004912155.1. GTDB lineage: Bacteria > Actinomycetota > Actinomycetes > Mycobacteriales > Micromonosporaceae > Glycomyces > Glycomyces paridis. The sequence goes on from NZ_STGX01000012.1 coordinate 44,232, forward strand.
CCGGAGACCGTGAGGCTCGTGGCCCCGGAGAGGGTCGCGATGCCGAAGTCGACCACGCGGACGCGACTCTCGGCGTCGAGGATGAGGTTGGCGGGCTTCACGTCCCGGTGGACGACGCCGGTGCGGTGGGCGAGGTCGAGCGCTTCGGCGACCTCGGCGACGAGGAGGAGCGTCTCATCGGCGGTCAGGCGTCCGCGCCGGTCGAGGACGGCCTCGACCGAGTCGCCGTCGACGTACTCCATGACGATGTACCGCACCGTGTCCTCGCCCGCGGCGTCCTCGCCGTAATCGTGGACGGCCGTGAACGCGGGCCCGCTGAGCGCGGCGAGCGCCTGCGCCTCGCGCTGGAAGCGCTCCTCGGGCTGCGCGGCGGAGGCCAGGCCGCGCTTGAGGACCTTCACCGCGACGGTGCGTCGCAGGCGCAGGTCGTGCGAGCGCCATACCGAGCCCATGCCGCCCGCTCCGATATGGGCGTCGAGCCGGTAGCGGCCCGCGATGACGTCTCCGGGTTCCAAAGCTGCTCCTAGGGGGGGTTCGCGTGGGCGTCGGGTCATGGATACCGGGGGCCGTCACGAATCCGCCATGACGCCGGGGGTCCGGCCCGGGACGGGCCGCCGGGCGCGGCCCGCGACTGCCGCGATGGTAGCGAAACGGAGCAATCCGGCTGGCGCCGTTTCACACCGGGCGTCCAGAGCCGGTCCAAGGCGTGCACCGGCGGCCGTGGCGCGGAGCGCCGCCCCTGGCTAGAGTTGCGTGTCGGGAGGTGAGCCGTGCGCAGGAGCTCTGAATGGGTCGTAGTCGAGCGCAGCTCACCCACCCGTCGCATCTCCTCACTCGTGCTCTACGCGCTCACGTGCGCCGCGGGGGTCGGCGCGCTCATCGGGCTGGTGCACACCGAGCCCGGCACGCTGGACTCCGGTGAGCCCAACCCGGTCGCGGCGCTGCCGGGGTTCTTCACCGTCATGGCGCTGCTGGGCGCGATCTGCTTCCTGGTGCCGCTGGTGCGCCCGCCGCGGCTCATGGTCAACCACTTCGGGCTGCGGGTGCGCCCCAGCTTCGGCAAGAACCTGCTCATCCCCTGGAGCAACATCGAGGAGCTCGCGGCCATCCACGTCGGGTCGCGGCGCCGCGGGACGGCCTACCTGCTGTTCGCGGCGGACATCTACCTCGGGCGCGGGGGCTCGGACCGGCCCGGGTTCATCGGGCGATCGGTCCTGCGGGAGGCCAACCGGGCCACCGAGGGCCTCGTCGCCGGGTTCGACCTGGCGGTGCGCTGCAAGGACTTCGCGCTCGAACCGCAGCAGCTCCTCGCCCGCCTCGCGTCCTACGCGCCCGGCCACGTCCAGGTCGTCGACCGGCTCTGACCGGCCATGCGTGACGCGCGCGACTTCCAGGATGCACCGCTTGCCCCAAATGCCGGTCCCTGACCGCCGGGGCCGATCCGTACACTGGAGGCGACCGGGCGCCCGGCCCGGTCACGGCCGGCTGCGCGCCGCCGGCGGCGCGAGACCGCCCCGACCGGCCCGCCGCAGCGGCGGACGATCCAGCATTGGGGGGACCCCATGGCGTCGATCCAGGACGAGGGCCTGCGCGCGACCCTGGCCACCATGGCGCCCGGCACCGCGCTCCGCGACGGCCTCGAACGCATCCTGCGCGGGCGCACCGGCGCACTCATCGTCGTCGGCTGCGACGCCCTGGTCGAGACCATCTGCACCGGCGGCTTCGAACTCGACATCGAGTTCTCCGCCACCCGCCTCCGCGAACTGTGCAAGATGGACGGCGCAGTCGTGCTCACCACCGACGGCGCCCGCATCGTCCGCGCCGGCGTCCACCTCATGCCCGACCCCTCGATCCACTCCAACGAGTCCGGCACCCGCCACCGCACCGCCGAACGCGTCGCCATCCAGTCCGGCTTCCCCGTCATCTCCGTCAGCCAGTCCATGCACACCATCGGCCTCTACCTGGGCGACGTCCACCACCTCGTCGAACCGTCCACCCAGATCCTCTCCCGCGCCAACCAGGCCCTCGCCACCCTCGAACGCTACAAGCAGCGCCTCGACGAGGTCGCCGGGAACCTCTCCAGCCTGGAGATCGAAGACCTCGTCACCGTCCGCGACCCCGTCACCGTCCTCCAGCGCCTCGAAATGGCCCGCCACATCGCCGACGAGGTCGAAGGCCACGTCATCGAACTCGGCACCGACGGACGACTCCTCGCCCTCCAACTCGACGAGCTCATGGCCGGCGTCGACACCGACCGCGAACTCATCGTCCGCGACTACCTCCCCGAAGGCGCCGACTACCCCACCGCCCTGCGCACCGTCGACGAGATGAGCTCCCCCGAACTCCTCGACCTCGTCGCCGTCGCCCGCTCACTCGGCCACCCCTACACGCCCGACGTCCTCGACCGCCGCGTCAGCCCCCGCGGCTACCGGATGCTCGCCAAGGTCCCCCGGCTCCCCGAAGCCGTCATCGAACGCGTCGTCGGCCACTTCGGCGCCCTCCCCGAACTCCTCGGCGTCACCGTCGAAGAACTCCAGGACGTCGACGGCGTCGGCCCCGGACGCGCCCAGAGCATCCGCGAATCCCTCACCCGCCTCGCCGAGGTCTCCATCCTCGACCGGTACCTCTGACGCAGGACCGGCCTCAGGTCAGCTTCAACACCGTCGGCGACGACACCGCGTCCCCCAGACGCGCCCGCAGCTCGTACTCGCCCGCCGGCAGCTCCCGCCGCGCACCAGTGCAGCCCTCCTCCGACGCCAGACCGTCCACCGTGAACTCCACGGTCTGACCCGCGCCGTCGCTCAAGCCGACCTCCTCGCCCGAGGGCGTCTCGCAGTGCGCCGTCGAATACACGACGTCCTCACCCGAGGCCAACTCCACCGCGACCTCCCGCAGGTCCGCCGTGCACTCCTCCTCCGCACCGCTCGCCACCAGCACCGAAACCGGCACCTCCGCGCCCGACCGCACCTCGTCGAACGCCGCCACCACCTGAAGCATGAGATCCGACGACGCGCACGGCCCCACCTCCGGCTCCGTCGGACTCGGCGACGCACTCGACGGCTCCTCCGTCGGCGTCTGCTGGATGTACGGCCGCTGGACCGTCCCCGACGGCGACGGCGGCTGCCACTCCCCGTGCGTCACCGCCGCCTCCTTCCCCGACTCCTCGGCCTCGCCGCCGCCCAGCGCGGCCGCCATCACCACCACGACGAGCACCAGCGCCAGCACCGCCCCGGCCACGATCGCCCGCCGCTTCCAGTACACCGACTCGGGCTCCGAACCCTTCACGAACTTGCCCTTGAAACCCTGCACGCCGGGACGCTAACGCAAACGGGCACCGCCCGAGCGGAAAACACGCCACCGGCCGAGAGCCCTTCACGGCCCCGACCCACCCGGACCGGTGTCGGACCCCGCCCCGACAATGGAGCCCATGCGCGCCGCCGAAACCGCCGCCCCCGCGGGCCCCATGCCCACCCCCGAACTCCTCGCCGAACGCCTCCTCCCCTGGTTCGACGCCCGAGGCCGCGACGACCTGCCCTGGCGCAGGCCCGGGACCACCGCCTGGGGCGTCCTCGTCTCCGAGGTCATGAGCCAGCAGACCCAGGTCGCCCGCGCCGCACCCGTCTGGGAGGCGTGGATGGCGCGCTGGCCGACGCCGGCCGACCTCGCGGCCGCGCCGACCGCGGACGTCCTGCGCGAGTGGGGCCGCATGGGCTACCCGAGGCGGGCACTGCGGCTCCAGGAGTGCGCGCGGATCGTCGCCGAGGAGCACGGCGGCGTCGTGCCCTCCGACCCGGTCGAGCTGGAGCGGCTGCCCGGCATCGGCGTCTACACGGCGGCGGCGGTCGCGGTGTTCCACTACGGCGGCCGCCACGCGGTCGTGGACACGAACGTGCGCCGGGTCGTGGCCCGCCTGGGCGGACGCAGCGACGCGGGCACGGCCACGACGAGGGCCGACCTGACCGCGGCCGAGGCGCTGCTGCCCGCCGACGCGGCGACGGCCGCACGGGTCTCGGTGGCGCTCATGGAACTCGGCGCGCTGCTGTGCACCGCGCGCAAGGCCGAGTGCGGGGACTGCCCGGTCAGCGACGAGTGCGGGTTCTCAGGCCAGGAGGTCCCGGCCGGGCCCAGCCGCAAGCGCCAGCGGTACCAGGGCACCAACCGGCAGGTCCGCGGCAAGGTGATGGCCCTGCTCAGGGACGCCGAGGAGCCGGTGGAGCGGGCGCGGATCGACGCGGTGTGGCCGCAGGCGCGGATGCTCGACGAGGCCGTCGCGCAGCTGATCGCGGAGGGGCTCATCGCCACCGACGAATCGGGGCGGTTCGAACTCCCGACCCGGTGACAAAGGCACAGGCCGCTGGTAGCGTCGAACTGAGAGAACTTCACGAAGCAGTGATCTGGAAGATTCCAGCACTGCTTGAAGCACAGAACTTCGTGAAGCAGAGAACTTGATGATGCACAGAACTTGATGATGCTCGGTCGGCGCCGATGCACCGATCGGCGGACCCGGGTCGAACCCCACTCCGTCACCGAGTGGGGCACCGTACGGACCGCAAGGTCCGGCTCACCAGCGGTGCCGGGTCCGAATCGCCTACCGCAGGGCCGCCCCCGAGCGGCCGGCCAGGACACGACGACGCGGCTCGCGCCAACAACCGTCGCGTCGACCGCGGACCGGCCGCACGCAAGCGGGCCATGCGGAAGCGAACGCCGCCAAGGCGGACGCGACCGAGCAACGGCAATGCCGTCGGGGTACCGCGCGCTCAGACCCGGGCGGCATTGCTATGCGTGACCCCGGTGCACCCACCACCCCACTCTTCTTCATGGGCCGACGTCCGCGCGGCGATCGGCCGGACCGAGGCCCCGCGACGCGGCCTGAGCAGCGCCGCCGAACCGGCTGCGAGGCGAACCGCCGTGATCCTCTCGGTCCGCAGGCCTGAACTGCGCGGTCCCTCAGGCGCCTTCGGGCTCCGCGGGATTCGGCGTCCGCGCGGGCCCTTCCGCTTCCCCGGAGACCATTGCGAGGGTCTTCCCGGGCACGTAGCCCTCCTCGCGCTGCGCCCAGCGGACCAGCCACCACACGATGAGCACCGCGGGCAGGCCCTTGAGCATCACCCCGGCCAGGACGCCGAGCGCGCCGAGGCCCAGGCCGTCGCGCAGCAGCGGCGAGTTCCACAAGGCGTGCAAGGCGATCACCGCCGCCAGGGCGCCCGCCGACACCCACACCGACCGGGCCGTGCGCCGCGTCGCCGCGTACGCCACCCCCGCGCCCGCGATCGCCGTGAACACCGCGTGGCTCCACAGCCCGGCGAGCACGCCGCGCACGATGAAGACCGCGATCACCGGTTCGACCACGTCCCCGGCCCGGTTGAGGACCGTGCTCGACATCGCGAACGCGTAGCCCTCCACGATCTGGAAGCCCACCCCGCAGAACGCCCCGAGGACGATCCCGTCGAGCACCCCGTGGACCCGGCCCCAGGCGATCGCCACCACCAGGACCACGCCCGCGGTCTTGACGACCTCCTCGACCACCGGCGCCGCCAGCACCGGCGACCACCGCTCGGCCCAGGTCGGACCCCACGCGGTCGCCATGAGCCCGTGCAGCGCGCGCGAACCGAACAGCGAGGTCATCACCGCCACGGTCGCGCCCCACAGCAGCCCGAGCACGGGCGCCGCGGCGGGCAGGGCGAGACGGTCGGCGAAGCGGCGGCGCAGCCACCAGAACGGGACCGCGAACAGCGAGAAGAGCACGAGCGCGGTCGTCCCCGCCCGCGGGTAGGCCAGCGCGACCGGCAGCGTGTTGTACAGCAGCAGGATCGCGGCCGCGCCGATGAGCAGCGCGGCCGTCCACTGGGCGGGGGAGGTGGGGTCGGGGCGCATCAGGCGGCCCCGAACGAGAGCTGGGCGATGAGCGAGTCGATGCGGCCCACCGTCCCCGGGTCGAGCGAGGCGCCTTTGGCGGTGACCTCGGCGCGGATCTCGTCGTGGACGAACGCGCACGTGAAGCCCGCGCCGGTCTCGGTCACGAAGCTGCGGCCCGCGCCCTCGACGCCGTCGGCGGCGCACTCGCGCGGCTCGGTGAGCTGGACGCCCGGCTGGACCTCCAAGAGGCGCCCCATCTCGGCGGCCAGGTACTCGGCGTCGAAGTCGTAGGGTCCGGCCACGGCGATGTCGACCTCGGCGTCGCCCACGAGGAACTCCGCGCGGCCCGAACCGGGCTGGTAGTAACCGGGGCGCATGAGGACGTCGTCGGGGGCCGTGACCGTGACGCCAGCGAGGACGAAGGTCTCGCCGCCGACGTCCACGGTCGGGGAGACCGCCTTGTTCAGCAGCGGCACGCCGAGGGCGAACAGCAGGACCACGGCGGCCACGGCGGTGGCGACGGCGAGGCTCCTCCTGCGGGACACGCCTCAAGCGTGGCACGTGATCTCCGGCGGCGCATCGGGAATGCCCGCCAATCGGGCACGGGCCCCGTGCGCGGCGGCGGCACGAAAGCGGCAGAGCGGCGAAGGCGGGGACGGAGAAGGACCGGTCGGCATGGCCGGACCGGTCCTGAGGGCCCAGAGGGCCGGGGCCGTTCGCTCCGGCGGGGCGTGCCGGTGCGGTCGGGGTGCGGGCCCTGAGGGAGGGCCCGCTTCCTCGAATCGGGCTGACCGCGGCGCCGACTGCCGCGGTGTCGATCGGACGGCGGCCGGAAGGGTGGTCCGGCCCGCTGATCGGTGCCGCGCCGCAAGCGGCGCGGGGCGGGTTCGGCGGGGGGCTAGTCGACCGACTCGCGCTGGGTCGGGATGTCGCCGTTGATGAGCGCGCGGATCTCGGACTCGCGGTAGCGGCGGTGGCCGCCGAGGGTCCGGATCGCCGAGATCTTCCCGGCCTTCGCCCAGCGGGTGACGGTCTTCGGGTCCACGCGGAACATCGCGGCGACCTCGGAAGGGGTGAGCAGGGCCTCGGATTCCACCGGAAGGTTCAGCTCTGTCGTCATCGTTCTTCTCCTCCACAGACGGGCTGCGAATCACCGGCGCCGAGCCTTGATTCGTTCCTACCGCTAATCGTCCGGCTTGTCCTAGGTGTCCGACATAGGCCGAACGGCCGATTTTGCTTGGACTTTCCGCTCGGCTCCCTCATCCGAGTGATCAGTCCACAAGCGAACACGCTGGCAGGAGGGTTCGCGGTGCAGCCGTGCTCAGTTCAGGCGTTCGGCGAGACGACGATCACGCCAGCGGTCGACCAGGCGCGCGTAGCAGTCCTGCGCGTCCTCGGGCTCGGAGGCGCCGAGGTGGTCGATGGCCTGCCAGGTGAGGTCCACGGAGTCCTCCTCGCGCAGCTCGGCGGGGTCGAGCCGGGAGGCGAGGCCGCCGTAGTCGAGCTCGACCACGGCGTCGCGGTGGAAGCCGTCGAGCCACCGGCCGGTCTCGGCGAGGGCGGCGGCGAGCTCGGCGTCCTCGCCGAACTCGGCCCGCACCAGGTTGCGGGCGACGACCATGCCGGTGCGGGACTTGCTGATCGGGGTGCGGTAGCGCAGCTGGGAGAGGCCGGGCCGCAGGACCAGTTCGCGGTCCTCGGGGCGCACGCACGCGAACCAGCGCAGCGGCACCGACCAGGAGGCGACGTGTTCGTGGGAGTCGGCGGGGGCCTCGTGGCGGTCGGCGCCGTCGTCGAGTTCGACGATCTCCTCGGCGGAGGCGAGGAACTCCGGCGGGAACAGCGCCTCGGCCACGGCCTCGGGCGTCAGGCGCTTCACTTCGAGGGCGGCGGCGGCGATCCGGTAGCGCAGGTTCCAGGGGCACACGAGCGGGTCGGCGCCCGGCCCTCGGTCGATGACGTAGGCCTCGCGGTTGAAGGAGGGGACGACGCGCCAGGGCCACCCGATGCGCTCGTAGAGCGCCTCGCGGCGCAGCCGCGGGCCTTCGAGCGGGTCGACCGCGCGGCCCGAAGCGGCGTACGCGCGCCAGTAGTCGGCGTCGGCGAACGCCGCCGCCGGCTCGTAGACGCGCAGATAGGACGCGTTCGGTGCGTACACGAAGCGAATACTTCCATAGTCATATGCTGGGGGCGTAGGCATACCCGCGCTACACGACACGAGTCGGCCGAGACCCGGCCGACCGGGGCGGAGCGGGGCTGTGCGGGCGCGAAGCGTTCACCGGTGTCGCCGTGGCGGACCCGGGAACGCGAGGTGTTCACTGGCCCTACCGTGGTGGACCGGCGCGCCACCGCCGCCCGAAACGAGAACTGGAGAGCAAGCCATGAGCATCTTCGACGCCAGCGGCCATGAACAGGTCGTGTTCTGCCACGACCCCGAGTCGGGGCTGCGGGCGATCATCGCGGTCTACTCCACCGCGCTCGGCCCGGCCCTCGGCGGCACCCGCTTCTACCCCTACGCCTCCGAGGAGGAGGCCCTCACCGACGTCCTGCACCTGTCGGAGGGCATGGCCTACAAGAACGCGATCGCCGGGCTCGACCACGGCGGCGGCAAGGCCGTCATCTGGGGCGACCCCGGGGTCGACAAGACCGAGGCGCTGCTGCGGGCCTACGGGCGCTTCGTGGAGTCGCTGGGCGGCCGGTACGTGACCGCGTGCGACGTCGGCACCTACGTCGAGGACATGGACCACGTCGCGCGCGAGACGCGCCACGTCAGCGGCCGCAGCCCCGAGTCGGGCGGCGCGGGCGACTCCTCGATCCTGACCGCGTTCGGCGTGTTCCAGGCGATGCGCGCGGCCGCGCAGCACCGCTGGGGCGCGGTGGACCTGGCCGGGCGCACCGTCGGCGTCGCCGGGCTCGGCAAGGTCGGGCGCCACCTCATCCCCCACCTCCTCGAAGCGGGCGCCGACGTCGTGGCCTGCGACGTCGACCCGGCCGCGATCGGCCGCACGGCCGCGAACCACCCCCAGGTGCGCCTCGTCGCCGACGCCGACGAGCTCATCGCCTCGGGCATCCACATCTACGCGCCGTGCGCGATGGGCGGGGTCCTCAACGAGTCGACCCTGAAGACCCTCGACGCCGAGATCGTCTGCGGCGCGGCCAACAACCAGCTGGCGGAGCCGGAGGTCGCCGTCGAGCTCGAACGGGCCGGCGTCCTCTACTGCCCCGACTACGTGGTGAACTCCGGCGGGGTCATCCAGGTCGCCGACGAGTACGACGGCGCCTTCGACTTCAAGCGGGCCGAGCGGCGCACCCTGGGGATCTTCGCGACCACCGCGCGCATCCTCGAACGCGCGAAGGGCGAGGGGACCACGCCCGTCGCCGCCGCGAACGCCATCGCCGAGGAGCGCATCGCCGCCGTCGGGCGCCTCCAGCGCCTCCGCATGTTCCGTTAGCCCGTCCTCGCGCGGCGGCCGCACCGGCCGCCGCGCGACGGCGGAGCGTGGTTCCGCCGGTGCTTTCGGTGAGATTCGACCTCGCATTTCGGGCGGTCGTTCGTCCCGATCTGGTGGTCATCGCCGGTAATCTGTGGCATCCAACTCATGGGCCGGGATGCAGTCTGACGCCGCGAGGTTGTACCGTAGGACCCACGAAGAGATTGCAAGCATTCCGGGGCGCCTTATCGGCTGCCCCGATGATTTCTGTGCGAGGGGGTCGAGCCATATGGGGCGAGGCCGAGCTAAGGCAAAGCAGACCAAAGTGGCCCGTAAGCTCAAGTACCACACTCCGAACACCGACATGCGAGCGCTGGAGCGCGAGCTTGGTTCCGGTCGTGAGGACGAGGTCGACATCGAGCCTCCTGAAAAGGAGCCGGACCCGTATGCCGCTTATGCCGACGATCGGTACGACGGAGACGAAGACGACCTCCGTGAAGATGACTGGCTCCCGCCTAAGAAGCAGTTAGCCGGAAGGCGCCGCGGCGATCCGCCGCGAGCCGACCTGGCGGGCCCGCACACCGATACCCGCAATCTCCATATCCAGCGAGCGCAGACGTCCCCGGCGGACCCTGCGCCGTTCGCGAAGGTCCGCTCCCCGCGAGCCGGGCCGGAAGCGCTGGAGCAAGGACTTCGGATAGCGGCGCGGACGCCGAGCCCTTGAACAGCGCGGCGACAGACACCATAGACGAAGCGGCGGCGCGACCTTCCGGTCGCGCCGCCGCTTCGGCGTCGCTACTGCTGGGGGGCCTGGGGCCAGTTCTGCTGGCCGGGGGCGGCCTGCGGGGCCTGCGGCTGCACGGCGGCCTGCTGGCCGGTCGGGTAGGCCGGGGCGGCGGGCTGCGCGGCGGCCGCGGAGCCGGGGACCAGGATGGCGCCGGTGACGAACAGGCCGTAGGCGCCCAGGAGCAGGATCGCGCCGATCCAGGCCGAGGCGTCGGCGGCGTTGTCGTTGTCGGGCAGGGCCAGCAGCACGAACAGGAGCTTCGCCAGGAACAGCGTCGCGCCGACGAGCGTCAGCGCCTTCCACAGCGGGCGGAGCTTCTCACCGGTGAACAGCGTCAGCGCGAACGCGACGATGACCGCCACGAGGATCGACAGGACGCCGCCGGAGAGGTCGTCGCGGACGAAGTCGGCGAGGTAGGTGCCCTCGCCGAACTCGGAGGAGCCGCCGGAGCTGGTGCCGGCGATGAGGCCGGCGAGGACGAGGGCGCCCAGGCCGCACAGGCCCAGGATCGCGGGCATGGAGGGCACGCCGATGCGGTCGAACAGCGTCGGGCCGGGCTGGGCGTAGGCCGCGTACTGCTGCTGCGCCTGGTACTGGGCCTGAGGGGAGGCGTACGCCTGCTGGTAGGGCTGCTGCGGTTGGGCAGAGGTGGGCTGCTGCGGATACCCCGCACCTGATTGCTGTTCACTCATGACCTCATCATGCCTTGGACGGGCAAATGGACGCATCCGGGTTGCGAACCTGGTCCGGGTACCCGCCGGGCCCTCAGGCGGGCCCCGGGGCGCCCGGTCGGCGCCGCCCGCCCGGAATCGGGAGGCCCATCGTCGGCATCCAGGGCCCGCGAACCCGTACGCTGGAACCATGTCGCAACGTCTCCGTCCCGTCGCTCCTATTTGGGTGGCGGGCCGCCCGCAGCACGGCGAGGAGGAGTTCTTCGTCACCCACCCCTACGACGAGTCGCCGGTGGGGGCGACCTCCTGGGCCACCGCGGGCCAAGTGGAGGCCGCGGTCGCCGCCGCGGCGGGCGCGGCGGCCGAGTGCGCGGCGCTGCCCGCGCACGTGCGGGCCGAGGCGCTCGAACACGTGCGCCGCCGCCTCGACGAGGAGTCCGAGACGTGCGCGGAGCTCATCACCGCCGAGTCGGGCAAGCCGATCGCGTGGGCCCGGGTCGAGGTGCGCCGGGCCGTCTCGACGTTCCGGTGGGCCGCCGAGGAGGCGCGCCGCTTCGGCGGGGAGGTGCAGCGGCTCGACACCGACCCGACCGCGGACGGGCGCATGGCGCTCGTGCGGCGCTTCCCGCGCGGCCCGGTCCTGGGCATCACGCCGTTCAACTTCCCGCTCAACCTGGTGGCGCACAAGGTCGGTCCCGCGATCGCGGCCGGCTGCCCGATCATCGTCAAACCGGCCCCGGCCACGCCCCTGTCGGCCCTGCACCTGGGCGCCCTGTTCTCCGAGACCGACCTGCCCGCCGCGATGCTCTCGGTCCTGCCGGTCCCGAACCACCGCGCGGAGCTGCTCGTCGACGACCCGCGACTGGCGGTCGTGTCCTTCACCGGCTCGTCCCGGGTGGGGCGCCAGCTCCTGCGGCGCGTCCCCGAGAAGCACGTGACGCTCGAACTGGGCGGCAACGGCGCGGCCCTGGTCACCGCCGACTACCCCAAGCGGGACTGGGCGGCCGAGCGGATCGCGATGTTCGGGAACTACCAGGCCGGGCAGTCGTGCATCGCCGTGCAGCGCGTGTTCATCGAGGCGCCCGCGTACGCCGACGTCGCCGGCCGGATCGTCGAGCACGTCAAGGCCCTGCCGACCGGGGACCCGAACGACCCCGCGTGCAAGGTCGGCCCGCTCATCGACGCCGAGGCCGCCGCGCGCGTCGAGGCGTGGATCGAGGAGGCCGTGGACGAGGGCGCGAAGGTCCTGTGCGGGGGCGGGCCGCGCGTCGGCGCGCTCGTCGAGCCGACCGTGCTCGCGAACGTGCGCCCCGACGCGAAGGTCCTGCGCGACGAGGTCTTCGGGCCCGTGCTCGTGCTCGCCAGCGTCGAGGACTACGCCGAAGGGCTCGCCGCCGTCAACGACTCCCGGTTCGGGCTCCAGGCCGGCGTGTTCACCGAGAGCCTCCCGCAGGCCATGCTCGCCCACCGCACGCTCGACGTCGGCGGCGTCGTCATCGGCGACGTGCCCGCATTCCGGGCCGACCAGATGCCCTACGGCGGCGTCAAGGCCTCGGGCACCGGGCGCGAGGGCGTGCGCTCGGCGATGGAGGACTACACGGTGGAGCGGGTCCTCGTCCTTCCGGACACTCTTTGAGCCGCTGATTCGGTCGCCGCGGCCCCCGCGGTGACGGCCGGGCCCGAAGACGCCGCCCGGTCGCGCACCTCGCACCGGTGACGACCTGGGCCGATCGGGCACGGGCGACCGCGCCGAGCTGCGATATTCGTTACTCTTCCCGAGTCCCGTGCCAGGTCGCGCTTGACAAGGCCCTATAGCGTGGCGACATGACTGTCCCTCCGAACTACGGTCCCCCGCCGGAGCAGCCCCAGACGCCCGGCTACGGCTACCAGTCGCAGCCCGGCGGCCCGAGCCCCTACGGCGGCCAGCAGCCGCAGTTCGGCTCCGGCCCCCAGTACGGCGCCGCCCCGCAGTTCGGGCAGGACCCCGCCGCACCCTACGGCGGCCCGCTGCCGCCCGAGCCTCCCAAGCGCAACCTCGGGCTCATCGGCGCGATCATCGTCGGCGTCACCGTCCTCGTGCTCGGCGCCACGCTCCTCATCACGATGAACCTGCGCGGCGACAAGGACGAGGACAAGGTCGCCGGCGAGGAGACCGAGACGAGCGAGTCCGCCTCCGAGGAGGAGACCTCGCCGGGCGAGGAGACCACCACCGAGGAGGCCGCGGCCACCGAGGTCGGCCAGTGCCTCCCGTACGAGCCCGAGATCCTCGGCGACGGCCTCTCCCTCGTCGACTGCTCCGACGCGACCGCGTTCTGGGAGATCACCGCCCAGACCTACGACGTCGGCGACGTCACCGTGGACGACGACGGCAACCTGACCGACACCGCGCCCGCCATCGAGCTGTGCGGCGCCGAATGGGGCGAGAACGCCCTCGGCGAGGCCTGGACGAACTGGCACTACGTGTACTCCAACGGGTACCTCGACTCGCTGTACTGCATCCAGGCGACCGGCGCGGCCGACCCCGCCGAGCCCGAGCACCTCCCGTACATCCCCGACACCGGCGACTGCTTCGACAAGTCCGACGACTGGTGGACCGTGTCCTGCGACTCCGACCTCGCGGTGTACAAGGTCGTCGACACGGTCGTCTACGACGACCCGGTCGACATGAGCGAGGAGGAGGCCAAGGACGAGGCCACCTGCGGCGGCGACTGGTACTGGCAGATCAAGGACACCCAGGGCTGGACCACGGCCATCATCTGCGCGAACGAGGTCTGACGAGCACCGTCTGACAATTGTCGGAGTGACATGACGACGGGGGCGGCCATCGGCCGCCCCCGTCGTCGTCCGCGTCCCCCGCATCGCCGTCGGGGACGGCGAACGGCGGCGCGAGGATCGCGCCGCCGTGAAGCCGGGTCAGGACCGGGGATCAGCCGAAACGGCCGGTGATGTAGTCCTCGGTGCGCTGGTCGGACGGGTTGGAGAACAGCCGCTGCGTCTCGTCGAACTCGACGAGGAAGCCGTAGCGCTCGCCCGCGTCGTCGATCGCCGCCGAGAAGAACGCCGTCGCGTCCGAGACGCGCGCCGCCTGCTGCATGTTGTGGGTGACGATCACGATCGTGTAGTCGCGCACCAGCTCGTTCATGAGCTCCTCGATGCGCGCGGTCGCGATCGGGTCGAGCGCCGAGCACGGCTCGTCCATGAGCAGGACCTCCGGCTGCACCGCGATCGCGCGGGCGATGCACAGGCGCTGCTGCTGGCCGCCCGAGAGGGCGAGGGCGCTCTTCTTCAGGTTGTCCTTGACCTCGTCCCACAGGGCCGCGCCGCGCAGGGCCTGCTCGACGCGGTCGGCGAGGTTGTCCTTCATCCCGTTGATGCGCAGCCCGTAGGCGACGTTGTCGAAGATCGACTTGGGGAACGGGTTCGCCTTCTGGAAGACCATCCCGATGTGGCGGCGCACGGCGATCGGGTCGACGCCCGGCCCGTACACGTCCGTGCCGTGGAAGGCGACCCGGCCGCTGACCTTCGCGCCGGGGATGAGGTCGTTCATGCGGTTGATCGAGCGCAGCACCGTCGACTTGCCGCAGCCCGAGGGCCCGATCATCGCGGTGATCTGGTTGCGCGCGACCGGCAGGGAGACGTCGCGGACGGCGTGCGCCCTCCCGTAGTGGATGCCGACGCCCTGGAGGTCGATGACCGTCTGCGCCGCGGTCCCCGACGCCGGGCGGCCCTGCGGGGCCAGGCCCGCGATGGGGGCCTTGGCGCGGATCCCTGTCTCGTTCACGGTCACCCGAACTCCAATCACCGAATGTCAACCGCCGTTAACGTGTCCTGCCCTCATGGAACGCGATGCAGGTGCACGGCAGTGGACGTGCAGGTGAACTGGCGGTGAATGGAATCGGGGACCGGGCCCGCGCCTCAGGCGTGCTCGGGCGGCAGCAGCTCGTCGTTCGGATAGCCGCCCAGGAGGTCGTCGGAGGCGGTGAGCGAGAAGTCGTCCTGGAGCCCGACCTCGCCGAGATCGACCGAACCGGACACGTCCCCGTCCTCGGCCAGCTCCATGAGCATCCCGCGGATCACCGGCGCCGGGACCCCCGCGTCCTCGGCGAGCGCCGCCAGGCTCACGGTGACCGTGGCCGACTTGGCGTTCCCGGGGAGCACGAAGCGGCCCTCCTCGTCGAACTCGTAGTCGACGCCGCCGACCCTGCGGATCGCGATCGCCGTGAGCTCTTCGAGGTCCCCGCGCTGGTCGGCGGCCTCCTCGATGGCCTCGACCTTGTCGAAGGCGAGCACGTCGAACGGGTTGATGTACAGCTGCGGGGCGACCAGGTGCTTGCCGTCGCGGGTCTCGGAGCGGTACAGGCCGAGCGCGAGCAGGAACTCCAGCAGGTCGCGGACGGTGTGCGGCACGGGCAGGCCCGCGCGGCGGCAGTGCGTGGTGAAGGTGTCGATGCGCTCGGAGCGCTCGGCGGTGGCCCGGTCGTACTCCTCGCGGGCCTCCTTCTCGATGACCTCGGCGGAGGCGCCGAGGTGGTGCTCGGAGGCCTCGGCGATCCAGTCGTCGACGTCGCCCGGGTCGCACCAGACCGGCTCGTTCCAGATGTCGTCGTCGGGGAAGGCCTCGGCCCACCAGTTCGCCGGGAACGGGTTCACCGAGGGGACGGTGCGGAACAACTCGATGCTGCACGGCATGATGCGGATCCACGCGGGGTGCATCGGGGCTTGGACCGGTCCGGACTCGTCGCCGAAGGGCCTCTCGAAGGATTCCACGCATCGACGTTATCAGCGCGGACCGACGCGATCGAGCCGCTGTGCCTGGACTTCGCTTTCAGCGTAGCGGCGCGGGCCGGACGGCCCCCGCGCCGGTGACGCGGGGTGCCGGGCGGTGCCCGTCCCGCCGCGCCGCCGGGTGGAGGCGGCGCGGCCGGGCGTTCGCGGATCGGGAGGGGACGCCCGGGAGGCGCTAGCCGTTCAACCGGATGCCGGTGAGGTCCGGCTCGAAGGCGGCGAGGCCGCCGAACTGGTCGGGGGTGAGGTATTCGAGGGTGCGGACCTGCTGTTCGAGCAGCATGCCCACGGTCACGATCTGGTCGGCGGCGTTGAGCACCAGCCAGTGCTCGTACTCGGTGCGGTGTTCGACGGACTGCGCCTCGGCGGTCACAGCGGTTTCCTCCCTGACGTCACGGAACGGTGACAGTGATGATGATGCGGTCAGGACAACGTAATGCGCCGTGAGCGGTGCACGGATTCATGACACGCGCCGCGCGCCGGAAATACACGGATCGGTCGTACCACTCGGTTGTACCGCACAGCGGTCGGCGAGGCGGTACGGCCCGGACTCGAAGCACGGCGGTGGGGCACGGTTGTAAGGCACTGTCATGGGACGCCCGTCCGGAACGTGTCCCGTCCGGCGGTTCAGTCGCGGAGGACGAGCCGCAGCGAGGCGACGCCGTCGTCCGCGACCTCGATCGGCACGCCCCAGTCCTGGCGGGTGAGCTGGCAGGCGGGGTGCTCGGCCTCGGCGTCGCAGGTCGCGGCCTGGGCGACGACCTGGAGGACGCCGCGCTCGACCCCGTCGGCGAGCACGAGGTCGCGCCCGAGCTCCTCACCGGCGCCCGCGCCCTCGGCGAGGAGCTGCGGCGGGTCGGCCGAGACGGTGACCCGGATCGGCGAACCGTACGTGTAGTCGAGCTTCTGCCCCGCGGCGGGCGCGAACAGGACCTCCAGGCGCAGCGCGCCGGGGCGGACCTTGGTGCGCTTGCGGGTGACCCGGTGGTGGCGCCCGGAGACGGCCGACTCGCCGAGGCCGGGTTCGGCCAGGCGGTGCGCGGCCGACTCGACGACGAGCGTCCGATCGCCCAGGACGAGGACGTCGCTGGGCTCGGCGAGGCCCTCGGCGAGCGTGCTCACCGTCGCGGCCCGCGGATCGTAGGCGCGCAGGGCGCCGTTGTAGGTGTCGGCGACCGCGATGCGGCCGTCCGGCAGGACCGCGACGCCGAGCGGGTGCTGCATGAGGGCCTCGGCGGCGGGGCCGTCGACGTGCCCGAAGTCGAACAGGCCCTGGCCGACGACGGTGCGCATCGCGCCGTCCTCGACGTAGCGGAGCGAGGAGGTCTCGGAGTCGACGAGCCACAGGCGTTCGCCGCCGTCCTCGGAGGCGCCGACGGCGAGGCCGGAGGGCTGGGCCATCCACACCTGGTCGAGGGGGCCGTCCTTGAGGCTCTCGACGGTGGTGCCCGCGTAAACGCCCGCGGTGCCCTTGAGCGGGTCGAAGTACCAGAGCTGGTGGATGCCGGCCATCGCCACGACCACCTTCCCGTCGAACCAGACGAGGTCCCACGGGGAGGAGAGGTCGGTCTCCAGGGCGGCGTCGGTGCCCGCGTCCATGCGCCACTGCGCGCCGGTCCCGGCGACGGTGGTGACCGCGCCGTCGGCGAGGCGCACGCCGCGCAGCAGGTGGTTCACGGTGTCGGCGACGACGAGGTCGTACCCGACGCGCGAGGCGACCTCCTCGGGGAGGAGGACGAGGCCCTGCGGCTCGTTGAACCGCGCCTCGGCGGCGCCGTCGGTGCGGCCGCGCTCGCCGGAGCCGACGACGGCCGTGACGGTGGCGAGGTCGGGGGCGAGGCGCACGAGGCGGTGGCGGGCGGAGTCGGTGACGAGGACGTCGCCGCCGGGCAGCGCGATCGCCTTGCCGGGGAAGCGGAGCGTGGTCGGCGCGGGGTCGGCGGCGACGTACGGGCTGCCCTCGGGTTCGAGGGTGCCCTTGGCGGTGTGTGCGGCGACGAGGTCGCCGATCACGGCGTCGAGTGCGTCGAGGTGGCCTTCGCCGGCCATGGTGGCGACGGCGTAGCCCTCGGGGTCGAGGACGACGAGGGTCGGCCAGGCGCGGGCGGCGTAGGCGTCCCAGGTGGTGAGGTTCGGGTCGTCGAGAACCGGGTGCTCGACGCCGTAGCGCTCGACGGCGGCGGCGAGGGCCCGCGGGTCGCGCTCGTGCTCGAACTTCGGAGAGTGGACGCCGACGATGACGAGCGCGTCGCCGTACTTGGCTTCGAGCGGGCGCAGCTCGTCGAGGACGTGCAGGCAGTTGATGCAGCAGAAGGTCCAGAAGTCGAGGACGACGACCTTGCCTTTGAGGCTGTCGAGGTCGAGGTCCCTGCCGCCGGTGTTGAGCCAGCCGCGGCCGACGAGCGGGGCCGCGCGCACGCGAGAAGCAGTCACCGGACGAGACTAGCTCGCGTGCGGCACATGAGACCTGCTCATGTCATGGAACGGGGCCGACGGGCTTGCCGTCGGCCCCGTGGGGCTTGTCGTACCTGCGCGGTATTTTTGAACCAGGGGTCCCTTAAGGCCGGATATATCGTGATTTATCAGCCTTCGGGATGGTTCGCCTACTCTTCTTCGGTCGCCGAGGCGTCCGGCTCCTCGCCGCCCTCGCCGTCGGCCGGGGCGCCGAGGAGGCTCAGGCAGTAGACGTCCTTCTCTACCGTGAGGGTCTCGCGCTGCGTGTCGGCGCACTTCTGGCCGTCGTCGACCTTCTCCACGATCTTGAAGTCCTCGCCGTCCTTGGCGTCGGCGCAGTCGATCGCCTCGGCCTGGTCGCCGCTGGTCTGGCGGACGCAGCCGCCCTCCTCGAACTTCGGGGCCGCGAACAGCAGGAAGTACACGCCCACGCCGGCCGCGATGACCACGAGCGCCGCCACCGTCGCCAGGATCGGCACCAGCGCCTTCCTGCCGCCGCCGCCCGAGGGCGGCGGGGACTGCTGCGGGACGGTCGGCTGGTAGCCGTAACCGGGCGCCACGCCCGGCTGCGTGTACTGCTGCTGCGCGGCCTGCGGCTGCGACGGCGACGCGTACGGGGTCGGCGGGGGCTCGCTGTGCGGGTTGTGCGCCCCGATGATGAGCTTCTGGGTGTCGTCGGACTGCACCGGCGGCGGCTGCGGCGCGGACGGCTGCTGGTAGGCCGACTGCGGCTGCGCGTACGGCGCGGCCGGGGGCGGCGGCGGCACCGCGGCGGGGTTCGCCAGCGGGTTCGGCGGCGGCGACGGCCAGGCCGAGGCGGCCGGCGAAGGCTGCGGGGCGCCGCCGAGCTGGTCGCCGTACGGCGCGGGGGCGTTGAAGCCCGAGACGCCCTGCGGCGGCAGGACCTGCGTGCGCTCCTCCTGCACCTCAGGCGCGGGCGGCTGCTGAGGCTGGGACGAGGGCCCCAGGCGCAGGATCTGCGTGCCGTCCTCGTCGAACTGCGGGGCCGAAGGCGTCGGCTGCGGGCCGTCGGCGAACGGCGCGGGCGCCTCGGGCGCGGCCGGGGCGACCTGCGTGGGAGCCGCGTCCGCCGCGGGGGCGGGCGGCACCTCGACACCGGCGCCGGCGACCGGCATGGCCTGCGTGGCGCCTTCGTCGATCGACGGGGCCGCGGGGGCCTCCGGCGCGACGGGGTCGGCGGCGGGAGCGGGCGGGACGTCGGCGAGCGCCTCGTTCGGGACGAACTCGGTGGCGCCCTCGTCAACGGACGGCGCGGCCGGGGCCTCGGGGGCGGGGGCCTCGGCGGAGACCTCGGGAGCAGGGGTCTCGGCAGCGACCGGCTCGGCGGCGGGCGCCTCGGGGGCGGCCTCCGCAGGGACGTCGGCGGCCGGGGCCTCGCCCGCATCCGCCGGTGCGGCCTCCGCGGCCGGCGCGTCGGCGCTCGCGGCCTCGGGGGCCGGCTCGGTCGACGCCGCCTCAGGTGCGGCGTCGGTCCCGGGGGCCTCGGCGCCGTCCTTGGCGTCGGCGCTGTCGTCGGGGGCCTCGCCCTTGGCTGGCGGGTTGCCTTGCTCGGAGGTCACGGCTGCTCCTCAATTGCTGCTTCCGGCCTGGCGTCTTGGGGGCACGCCAGACGGTCACACGCTACCGCAGCGGCGCTAACGATCACTCGACAGGGTTAAAAGGTGCGCCGGTCCGCGGGCCCCCGGCGGCGGGCCCGAACAGGCGTATCCGGGCAAGAGAAAAGGCCGGGTGCCAGCGGTTGCCCACCCCTCATGGCAATCGCGGCACCCGGCCGGTGTGAGAACCCCCTGGAGAGGGTCTCCGCGGTGTGCGGACTCGGCGCTGTCCGTCACACCGTTTGGAGGAGATAAAGTTCGCGGTCTCAGTGTCCTGAGACGGTCGGAAACTTCGAAGTCATGTTTCCCCGTTGTTTCCGTGCCTCAATTACAACACCGAACACCGAGTTCCGCCAACGAATCGTCGGTGCCCTTGATCACGTCCAGGCGAGCAGCGTTTCCCCAGGGTGCTGTAGGAACGCGCCGACGTCGGCGAGGAACTGCGAGCCGAGCTCCCCGTCGATGAGCCGGTGGTCGAAGGACAGGCCGAGGGTCGTCACCTGCCGGACCGCGAGCTCGCCCTCGTGCACCCACGGCTGCGGGCGGACGGCGCCGAACACGAGGATCGCCGACTCCCCCGGGGGGAGGATCGGCGTGCCGGTGTCGACGCCGAAGACGCCGACGTTGGTGATCGAGATCGTCCCTCCCGCCATGTCGGCGGGCGGGGTCCGCCCCTCCCGGGCCGTGCCCGCGAGGGCGCCGAGCGCCTCGGCGAGTTCGAGCAGGCTCAGGTCCTGGGCGGCCTTGATGTTCGGGACGACCAGGCCGCGCGGGGTGGCGGCGGCGATGCCGAGGTTCACGTCGCGCTTGACGACGATCTCCTGGGCGGCCTCGTCCCACCGCGCGTTGATCATCGGGTGGCGGCGGGCGGCCAGCAGGACCGCCTTGGCGACGAACAGCAGCGGCGATACCTTGACCCCGGCGAACTCCCGGCGGGCCTTGAACGCCTTGACCGTGTCCATCATCGCCGTCACGTCGCAGGTGAGGAACACCGTGACGTGCGGGGCGGTGAACGCGGAGGCGACCATGTTCTGCGCGGTCAGCTTCCGCACGCCCTTGATCGGGATGCGCTGGTCCTCGGCCGCGGCGCGGACCGGGGCGGGGGCGCCCCGGTCGGCCAGGGCCGCGGCGAACGCCTCCAGATCGGCCCGCGAGACCGTCCCGTGCGGGCCGGTCGCGGTGACCGCGGCGAGGTCGATGCCGCGGTCCTTGGCGAGCTTGCGCACCGGGGGCTTGGCGAGCGTCGGACCGGCGTGGACCGGCGCGGACGGGGCCGCAGGAGGGGTCGGGGTCGGAACCGGAGCCGGCGCGACCGCGGGAGCCGGTGCGGCGGCCTCGGGGCCGGGGCGGCGCTTGCGGCGCTTGGACCCGGCCTCCTTGGCGCCGTAGCCGACGAGGTTCGGCGTGCGCCCGCCCTTGGAGGGCGCCTCCTTCGTCGGCACGGGCGCGTCGGCGCCCTCGACCTCGAAGCTCGCCAGCGGCGAGCCGACGTCGACGGTCTCGCCGGCCTTCGCGTGGTGCTCGGCGAGCACCCCGTCGTAGGGGCTGGGGACCTCGACGAGGGCCTTGGCGGTCTCGACCTCCACGAACGGCTGGTTGAGCACGACCGAGCCGCCGGGCTCCACGAGCCAGGCGGCGACTTCGCCCTCGGTGAGGCCTTCACCGAGGTCGGGCAGGTTGAACGTGATCTTCTGTCCCATGTGCTCCTCCTCAGTACTCAAGGGAACGGTCGACGGCGTCGAGCACTCGGTCCAGGTTCGGAAGGTAGTCGTCTTCGAGGCGGCTCGCCGGGTAAGGGACGTCGTAGCCGGTCACCCGCGCCACGGGCGCCTCCAGGGAGTAGAAGCACTCCTCGGTGAGCCGTGCGGCGACCTCGGCGCCGATGCCGACGTTCCCGGGCGCCTCGTGGACGACCACCGCCCGGCCGGTCTTGCGGACCGAGGCGAACAGCGGCTCCCAGTCGATCGGGGAGAGCGCCCGCAGGTCCACGACCTCCAGGTCGAGGCCCTCCTCGGCGGCCGCGGCGGCGGCGTTCGCCGCCACGTCCACGGTGGGGCCGTAGGCGATCAGGGTCGCCGTCGTGCCCTCGCGGACGACGCGGGAGGCGAACAGGTCCCGTTCGGGCGCGTCGGTCGCGACCTCGCCCTTGGCCTGGTAGCGACGCTTGGGCTCGAAGAAGATCACCGGGTCGTCCCCGGCGGCGGCCTGCTGGATCATCCAGTAGGCGTCGGCCGGGTTCGAGCAGGTCACGACCTTGAGGCCGGCCGTGTGCGCGAAGTACGCCTCGGGGGACTCGGAGTGGTGCTCGATCGCGCCGATGCCGCCGCCGTAGGGGATGCGCACGACCACGGGCAGGCGCACGCGGCCGCCGGAGCGGTTGGGGATCTTCGCGAGCTGGGAGACGAGCTGGTCGAACGCGGGGTAGACGAAACCGTCGAACTGGATCTCGCAGATCGGCCGGTAGCCGCGCATGGCGAGGCCGATCGCGGTGCCGATGATCCCGGACTCCGCCAGCGGGGTGTCGATGATGCGGTCGGCGCCGAAGTCCTTCTGGAGGCCGTCGGTGACGCGGAAGACGCCGCCGAGACGGCCCACGTCCTCGCCCATGACCAGCGACTTCGGCTGGTCTTCGAGTACTCGGCGGAGGCCTGCGTTGAGGGCCTTCACCATGGTCATCGTCGTCATCGGAGCTCGCTCCCCTCGATCGCGGCCTCGTCCAGGGAGGCCTGGAAGTCGAGCGCCTCGGCCCGCTGCGCGGCGATGCAGGGGGGCGTCTGCGCGTACACGTTGTCGAACATCTCGGTCACTTCCGGGTCGGTCAGGGCCATCACCCTGGCCCGCAGCTCGCGGACGAGCTCGCCCGCCTCGGTGTCCACGCCCGCGAAGTAGGCCTCGTCGGCCAGCCCCTCGGCCGTCAGCCACTTGCGGTAGCGGACGATCGGGTCCTTCGCGCGCCAGAAGTCCAGCTCGGCCTCGTCCCGGTAGCGGGTGGCGTCGTCGGAGGTGGTGTGCGGCTGCATCCGGTAGGTGTAGGCCTCCACCAGGCTCGGGCCCTCGCCGCGGCGGGCGCGGTCGAGCGCGGCCGAGGTGACCGCGTAGGTGGCGAGGACGTCGTTGCCGTCCACGAGGACCCCCGGCACCCCGAAGCCCTCGGCCCGCCGGTACGGCGGCAGCCGGAACTGGCGGGCGTTGGTCTCGGAAATCGCGTACTGGTTGTTCTGGCAGAACAGCACGAGCGGGGCGTTGAACACCCCGGCCCACACGAGGGCCTCGTTGAAGTCGCCCTCGCTGGTCGCGCCGTCGCCGTGGTAGACCACCACGGCCTCGCCGTCGTCCCCGCCGACCGCGCCGTCCATCGCCACGCCCATGGCGTAGCCGGCGGCGTGGAGGGTCTGCGAGGCGATGACGATCGCGTACATGTTGA
Source organism: Glycomyces paridis (assembly GCF_004912155.1). Lineage (GTDB taxonomy): Bacteria > Actinomycetota > Actinomycetes > Mycobacteriales > Micromonosporaceae > Glycomyces > Glycomyces paridis. The sequence goes on from NZ_STGX01000012.1 coordinate 67,256, forward strand.
AGCGGTCGGCGGCCACGTCGCGGCCGCCGAGGTCGGTCCCGCGGAACAGCGCGAACGACGAGATGAGGTCGATGTCGCGGCACCACTGGACGCCGAGCTCCCGGTAGGCCGGGAACACCGTGTCCTGGGGCCGCAGGGCCCGGCCGGAGCCGACCTGGGCCGCCTCCTGGCCCAGCAGGCTCGGCCACAGGCCGAGCTGCCCCTGGCGCTGGAGGGCGGTGCCCTGCGCGTCCAGCTCGCGGGTGACCACGAGGTCGCGGTAGAGGCCGCGGTACTCCTCGTCGGTCAGGGTGAGGTCGTAGTCGGGATGGTTGACGCGCCGCCCTTCCGGGGTCAGCAGTTGCACGAACTCTGGTTCGTTCGTTGAGGCGGGTTTCGGACGGTTCTTGGCCGTCTTCCTGGCAGGACGCTGTTGGTCGCCCATGAATGCCTCCTCATATTCGTATTCCGGTATATCCAAGCATCCCAAAGCCTTGGGCGGTGCGCGTCACACCGGGTACCCGATTACTATTCGGGGCTGAAGTCTGACACTGAGTAGCCGGATTCGGTTGCGCCTCCGACATCATCGGTCCTGAACGGCCGTTTCGTCGCACGGGGGTGGCGGGAAGGAGCACACGGTGCGCGGCAGACGCGGCGACCAGGGGGGACGCTGGCCGGTGGGTCTCTGGCTCGCCCTGGTGGGGGTGAGCGCGGGAACCGTCGCCTCCTTCGGACTGGTCGGTTGGACCTTCGCCACGGGGCTCTACGAGATCGAGGACGCCGGGGAGCCCGTGGCGATCGACTCGGGGACCGTGGTCTTCGAGGCGCAGGAACCGCCCCCGGCGCCCGCCGCGGGCGAGGACCTCGACCTCGAACCGCCCGCGGGCACCGGTACCGAACCGGCCGACGAGCCGAGCCCGATCGAACCGCAGGTGAACGAGGTCCCTGAGACCCAGGCGGACCCCGTCGAGGAGCGCGCGCCGATCGAGGAGACCGCGCCGCCGAAGCTCGTCCCGGTGGACGAGCATGAACCCGAGTGCGACCGCAGCGAGGACGCCGAGGACGGCGCCGAGGCGGGCGAAGGCTCCAGCGACTGGTACGAGCACTGGGACGGCGACACCGGCTGGCGCTGGGACGAGGACTGGGACCAGGACTGGGACGCCGATTGGGACCAGGACTGGGAGCACTGGGACGACGGGGACCGGGGCGAGGAGGACCGTCACCGGGACGAGGAGCCCCGCCTCGTCGAGGTGACCGAGGAGCCGTCCGAACGCGCCGCCTACGACGTCGACTGAGGACCGGGAGCACCGCCGGGACGGTCGTTCACCTTTGCGCGCCTGCCGATTCCGAGGCGACTCGCCCGAATGAGTGAGTTGTGGGGAAGGCCACGTCTGGACCGTAACCTGCACATGCGGATTGCCGTTAGCCCTATCGAGAGCGCGTCGCCGAGCGACGAACGCACACGGATGTAGGTGGGGTACAAGCTAATGGATCCTTTCTCGCGCACCATGCTCGCCTGTTCGGCAGAGGCGGGCCTGACCACGACCGCGCTGTCCCGGCACGTGCCGTTCCTGCGCCGCAACGTCCGGCCGGGGGACCAGGTGTCCCTCCTGGGCCGGTGCGTCGGCTCGGACGGCCTCGGCAGCGGCGACCACATCCTCATGCTCACCGGCGAGCGGATGGTCGTGACCCGACAGTCGCGCCTGCTCGGACGCGTCCGCCTCTGCCTGGACGCGCCGGTCGGCGCGATCGAGAACCTGCGCTGGTCGGCCGACCCGGCCGGGCCGGGCGTCGAACTGAACTTCACCGTCATGGAGGGCCCCGGCGCGACCGAACCGCACCGCTGGCACTTCTGGCTCCCGGCCAGCCACGCCAAGCGCGTGTGGCGGATCGACGCCCTCCTAGCCCGCGCGTTCCGCCGCCCGAAGGCCATCGCCCGGCCCGCGAACGCGCCCCGCGCGATCCGCCCGCCGCACCCCGCGCTGCTCCCCAACGCCATCGAATCGGCGAGCGGCGTCTTCCCGATCATCCCGGCGCCGATGGCGAACGCCGTCTTCAGCGACGCGGGCGGCCACCCGGCCAGCCCGATCCCCGCAGCGAACCGGCCGCGCCACGCCGCTCCTCAACCCCAGGCCGGCCCGCCCGCACCCCCCCAGCCGACCAACCCGCCGCGCCACCTCGCGCCGCACCTGCCCGAACGTGAGACCACCCTCGCCGCCGCCTGACGGCACCGCCCGGAACGACGTAGGCCGGTGCTCCAGCTTCGCTGGAGCACCGGCCGTTCTCGTGTCACGGCCTCGGCGCCACCGCGCCGAGGTTCGCCTTCGGGGTTACCTGCGCAGCTCGGCGGTGCAGCACTTGACCGAACCGCCGCCCTTCTTGAGCTCGGAGAGGTCGACGGGGATCGTCTCGTACCCGGCCTCGCGGAGCTTGCCGACCATGCCGGTGGCCTCGGCGTTGATGACGACGTTGCGGCCGTCGGAGACGAAGTTGAGGCCGAACGCGGCGGCGTCCTCGGCGTCGGCGATCACCGCGTCGGGGAAGAGCCGCTCCAGGAGCAGGCGGCTGCCGGGGGCGAAGGCCTCGGGGTAGTAGGCGATGCGCTCGTCGTCGAGGGGCGCCAACGCGGTGTCGAGGTGGTAGTAGCGGGGGTCGACCAGGCGCAGCGAGGCGACCTGGCGGCCGAACACGTCGGCGGCCTCGGCGTGGGCGCGCGCGTCGGTGCGGAATCCCCAGCCGGCGAGGATGAGTTCGCGGCCGGGCAGGTAGGTGAAGTCGCCCTCGCCTTCGTTGATGAACTCGGGCTTGGCGACGGTCCAGCCGGCGCTGCGGTACCACTTCTCGTGGGCGTCGGCCTCGGGGCGGCGTTCGGGGTAGCGGAAGCTCGCGCCGTAGGCGACGCCGTCGACGACGAAGGCCCCGTTCGCGGCGTAGACCATGTCGGGCAGGCCGGGTTCGGGCTCGATGCGGAGGACTTCGTGGCCGAGGCCGGTGTAGATGTCGGCCAGTTCCTCCCACTGCGCGCAGGCGAGGGTGGTGTCGACGGGGGCGGTGGTGTCCATCCAGGGGTTGATCGCGTACTCGACCGCGTAGTAGGCGGGGCGGCACATGAGGTAGGTGCGGCGGCCGGGCGACCGGGTTCCGGGCGCCTGCGCAGGTGAAGAGCGGTGTATCTCCATTGCGCGAGTGTAGACATTCCCGGGCCGCTCGGCACCCCCGCGGGCCCGGGACACCCCGGACTGTGATCAAACCGCCTCATCCCCAGGTGAGAGCCGGATTGGCCGCAGGCCCGGGGAGGGGCCCCCTCCCCCTCCCCCCACCCCGCCCCCTTGCCCACCCGCCCTTGCCCACCTCTCGCCGACCGGCGTGCCGGGCGCCGGTTGGTTGTCGGTTCCTGGCGGTGCGGCCGCACCGCCAGGAACCGGGTTCGTCTCGAATCGGTCTCCTGGGTGTGGGGACCTATTCGACTTTGACCGGGCCCGCTCGGGATACGGCCGTTGCGGGGCCGAAGGCGGACGGGATGCCGGTTGCGGGGGTGCTCACGTACACGGTGACCTCCAGGTCTCGGACTTCGCAGCGTTCGAGTTCGACTTCCGCCTCCTCTGTCAGCTCCTGCGCCGCGGCGCAGACTTCTCCTTCTCCGAACAAGACCTTTGCGGCGCCGGCCAGGGCTGCCGCGTCGGCGGCGCCTTGGGCGCGATGGCGGGCCGCGGTCGCCTGGCCGACGGCGGTGAAGGCCATTGCCAGGGTCACGATCGCTGCGACGATGCCCGCGCCGAGGACCGTGGCCGATCCGCGTTCCCGGTCGTGGTCGAGCGGGTGGAAGCCTTTCGGCTCGGGTCCGCGGTCCGCCGCAGGCGGGCCGGGGTGCCGGATTCGCGGTTGCGGGCTCGCGTTCGGCGGGTGCATCAGGGGACCCCCGGTTCCATCGGGGCGGCGGCGCGGGCGGTGACGGACACCGGTGCGGTGAGCGGCCCGAACGGTCGCACGGGGACCGAGACCACGACCCGTGCCAGGCCGCCGTCCTGCGAGACGGCGACCGTGGCGCCGTCGGGCAGGTAGGCGGCGGCGACGGCCTGTGGGTCCTCGCTTCTGGCGGCGGCGATCGCCGCGCTGTTGGCCGCGTCGATGGCGCGGACCTTCGCGCCGACCGTGGACACGGCCCACAGGCCGAGTGCGAGGACCGCGACGATCGCGGGCAGGATCGCGGCCGTCTCGGCGGTGACGAAACCGCCTTGGCGCGGATCGCCCCTCGCCGGTCCGCGGTGCTCGGGTGGCGGCAGGTCCGCCGGTTCGGTTCGGGCGGTCCGGCGAAGGTTGCGGTGCTCGCTGCGTCTGGCGGATCGGTGGACGGCGCGACCGGCTGCCTGGTGGGCGGTTGGTCGCGGGGTCGGGGACGGTCGTCTTACGCGTGGGGTCATGCGAGGGCCCTTTCGATGAGGGCGGACAGGGCGCCTTGGACGGTGCCGGAGGTGAGGACTTTCAGGAGCACTCCGGCGAAGGCGACCGCCGCGAGCGTGCCGACGGCGTATTCGGCGGTGCTCATGCCGCTCTGGCCCCGGAGTCCGGCGGTGAAGCGGGCTCGCCAGCCGGGTTTGCGCGGGCCCTGCATCTTGCCGGGGCTCCATTCATCGGCGGTCCGGTTCTTCGCGACCTGGTTGTTGGTGGTCCGGTGCGCGACGGGTTCGGGTTGCTGTGGGTCGGGTGCGGGAGACGGTCCTGCGGTGATCGGCGGGCGGCATCGGTTCGCGCCCGGGGACCAGGGCTTCGCAGGATCGGTGTCGCTCGATGTCGGTGTTGTTGCAGGTGTCGTGTTGACGCAGTTCGGATTCGGGGGTGTCGGGCTCGTAGGGGTCGGGTTCGCCGGCACGGGTTCGACGAAGGTCGAGTCCGAGGGTTTCGGATTCGAGCCGCTCGGGTTCGCGGGCAGCGGGTTCGGAGGTTCGGGTCGATCGGTGTCCGGTTCGGTCGGGTGGGCGGTGTTCGAGGGTTCGGGGTTCTGGTCGGGTTCGGTGGTCGTCCGGGCGTGGTCGGTTCGGTTCTGGCGGTTCGAGGGTTGTTGTCGGTCGGGTTGTGCCGGTTCGGTGCGGCAGCGGCGGTCGCCGCATTCGGGCGCGCGGGCCGCCGGGGTGCAGGCGGGTTTCCATCGGCTGGTCGGGCAGCATGAGGCCGGTCGGTGGTCGGGTGCGGTGGCGGCGGGGCGGTTCGCGAGGATACGGCGGGTCGGGAGGGCGATGGTGGTGTCGGTGGTGGTGCGCATGTCGGTGTCCTCTTCTCTGTTCACGGTTTCTCTGTTGGCGGTTGTCACAAGGTGGTCAGGGTGTCGGCGACGATGCCGAACACGACCGGGCCGATCCCGGCGATCACGAAGGCGGGCAGGAAGCACAGGCACAGCGGTCCGATGAGGGCCACCGCGGCGCGGCCGGCGCGTTCTTCGGTGCGGGTGCGCAGTTCGCCGCGCAGCGATGCGGCGAGCTGTTCGAGGCCTCCGGCGATGGCGGCGCCCGAGTCGCCGGAGCGGTCGAGCTGGCGGGCGAGCCGGGCCGCGCCGGGGAGTCCGCCGAGTTCGGGGAGCGCCTCTCCTGCGGTGGCGCCGAGGCGGATCGCGCCTGCGAAGCGGCTCAGCCGTTCGCCGATCTGGCGGTCGTCGGCCTCGGCTACGGCGAAGGCGACCTGCGGGAACGGGGCGCCCGCCCGCATTCCGGCGGCGAGCAGGTCGAGCGTCCAAGGCCACGACGGGGCGAGGCGGTCGACGGCGGTGCGTTCGGCGCGGTCGGGGTCGGCGCGCAGGAGTCGCGCGACGAGCCACCAGGTGCCGAATCCGGCGATGATGCCGGTCGGGCCGCCGAGGGCGAATGCGGTCGCGACGCCCGCGAGCGGGCCGGCGAGTCGGCGCAGCATCAGGAACCTCCCGCGTGGACGGTGCGGATGAGGACGCCGGTCCAGGCCAGGCCCGCGCCTTGGAGGCCCATCGCGAGCGCCGCGGCGGCGAGGCCGGCGGGTGTGGCGAGGAGGAAGGCGAGGGCGTCGGTGCCGAGCGTCTCGCCGAGGGCGACCCCAGCGACCGGGAGCGCGATAAGGAGGGCGGCGGTGGCGCGGATCGACGCGGTCTGCGCCGCCGCGCGGGCCGAGGACTGCTCGTCCTCGCGGAGGTGGTCGGCGAGCCGGCGGCACAGGGCCGCGGCGGGCGCGCCGAGTTCGGCGGCGATCCGCAGGGCCGCCCGCAGGCGCCCGGCGGCGGCTTCGGCGCCTTCGGGCCAGTCGGGTTCGGCGGTGGCGACGGCGTGGACCGGGTCGGTGCCTGCGGCGAGGTCGGCGGCGAGGAAGGCGACGGTGTCGGCGGCGGCTCTGCGTGCTTCGCGAGCGCGCTTGCGGTGCAGGGACCGGTGCCAGGTGAACGTTGCCGCGACGGCGTAGACGGCGGCGACGGTCGCGGCGGTGCACGCCGCGAGCGGGCCGAGTCCGCCGTCGTGGCGGTAGCCGGCGAGCCAGGCGGCGAGTGTCGCTGCGAGGAGTGCGACGCCGAGTGCGGCGGTTCTCGGCCGGTGGGCGACGAGCGCGGTGACGACGGCGTTCATTCCTCTTCTCCTTTCTTTGCGGTGCCGGTGTTCGAGGTGCCGGTGTCGGTTGCGGCGCGTTGCCGGGTCTCGGGCGGGTCGGTCGGGAACGGGAGCGCGGGCTGCGTGTGGTCGGTTCGGGCGCGGCCGGGCCAGCGGCATCGGCGGCGTCTCGGCGGTCCGGCTTGGGTGGTGGCGGCGGTCGTCATGTGCGGAGCTCCTTCGGTCGCGGTGGGCGGGCTGTTCGGCGGGTCGGATCAGGTCAGGAGCGGACGGCGGCGGGTTGCGCGGTGCGGCGGGCGGCGGCTCGGGGCGGCGGCCGCCGGTGTGCGGTCGAGATGCCGAGTCGGGTCGTGGATTCGGGCGGGCGGTGCCAGGCGGTCGATTTCGTGCGTTCGGTCGGTCCGGAGGCGCCTGCGATGGCTGTCGGATCGGATCGTCTGCGTCGTTGGTGCGCAGGCGAGGTCTGCGGTGCGGCTGCGGTCGTTCTCCGGGACGGTTCGGCGGCGGGTCGGTGAGATTGCGGCGTTGCGTTCTTCCGGTTCGGTAGGTCTCGGTTGCGGCGGTTCGGGCTCGGCGGGGCGCTGCGGTTCGTCGTCGCGCGGGCGCGGCCTGCGGTCGCGGGCCCGGTTGCTCCAGCGTTCGTGGTGGTTGTGGCGTTTCATGCGTTGCGCTCCCTGAGCAGGCGTTCGAGGATGCCCGCGGCCGGGCCGGGACCGTGGCGGGTCCAGGCGGTGGCGACGGACAGCGCTCCGGCGGGCGAGAGGCTGGAGTCGATGAGGGCGATCTCGGCGACCTGGCGGCCGGTGCCGGTGCGCCGCAGGTGGATGACGACGCGGAGGGCGGCCACGAGCTGGGCGTGGAGGCCCGCCCGCGGGAGGCCGTGCGGGAGCGCGAGGGCTTCGAGCCGGGCCGGTGCGTCCGCTGCGGCGTTGCAGTGGAGGGTGCCCGCGCCGCCTTCGTGGCCGGTGTTGAGGGCGGCGAGGAGTTCGATCACCTCGGCGCCGCGGCATTCGCCGACGATGATCCGGTCGGGGCGCATCCGCAGGGCCTGGCGTACGAGTGCGGCCAGGTCGACCGCGCCGGCGCCCTCGATGTTCGCCGGACGCGATTCGAGCGTGAGCGTGTGCGGGTGGTCGGGGGCGAGTTCGGCCGCGTCCTCGACGATGACGATGCGCTCATGGCGGGGCGCGCTCGACAGGAGGCTCGCGAGCAGCGTGGTCTTTCCAGTACCGGTACCACCGGTGATCAAGAAAGGCAGGCGGGCTTTCACTATGCGCAGCAGCAGGTCCGCCAGGTCGGCGGTGAGCGTGTCGGCCTCGACCAGCTGGGTGAGGGTGAACGCGCGGGAGCGGTGGGTGCGCAGCGACAGGTACGGGCCCGAGGCGGCGACCGGGGGCAGGACGGCGTGGAACCTGGTGCCGTCGGGCAGGCGCACGTCGGCGTACGGGCTGCCGGTGTCGAGTCGCCTTCCGGCGGCCGCGGCGAGGCGGCAGGCGAGGGAGCGGATGGCGTCGGCGCCGCCCAATCGCAGCGCGACCGGGTGCAGGCCGTCGCCGCGGTCGGCCCAGACGCCGCCGGTGCCGTTGACGACCACATCGGTGACCTCGGGGTCGTCCAGGAGCGGCTGGAGCGGCCCGGCGCCGATGAGGTCGCCGCTGAGCGCGGCCGACAGGTGCAGGAGCGAACCCTGGTCGGGCGGTGCGGCCCCGGTGGCGCACAGGGCGCGAACGATGTCGGAGGTCGCCGGTCCCCGGCCGGGACGGGCCTGGGCGGCGAGCTGGCGGCGGACCTTGTCGAGCAGTTCGAAGCTCATCGCGAGGCACCGGTCCGTTCGGCGGCGGCCTCGCCGCGCAGGCGCGGTCGCACGAGCGCGGCGGTGAGGTCGGTGAGGTCGCGGCCGAGGCGCCCGCGAGGGAACCGGCCCTGGCGCAGGAGCGCGGGGAGCCTGCGGTCGGTCGGGATCGCGCCGCGCACCGGCGGTTCGGAGCGTTCGGCGGGGGCCGGTCTGCCGGTGCCGCCGCGCAGGACCGTGCCGAGGTTGGGGTTGTGGAGCCCGTAGGCGGCGGTGACGGCGCGGGCGGCCTCCCGAGAGCGCGGGCCGGGGCCGAGGACGATCGCGATCGACCGGGCGGCGGCCGCGGCGCGGACCGCGGCGTCGGTGCGGCCCCGGGGCAGGTCGACCACGACGAGGTCGGCGGCGAGGCGGGCGGCGCGCAGGACCTGGTCGAACGTGTCGGGGTCCACTTCGGTGGGGTTGCGGGGGTCGGGGCCGACGAGGTGGAGGCCGCCGCGGCGGGGGAGCCCGGCGAGGAGGCGGGCGGGTTCGAGGAGGCCGGGGGCGTGGGCGAGGGAGGGCCAGCGCCAGCCCGGTCGGGAGCCGAGGCCGGCGGCGGTGTCGGCACCGCCGCCGGTGTGGTCGAGGTCGATGAGGACGGTGGTGCGGTCGGTGCGGGCGGTGCCGGTGGCCGCGGCGAGGGCGAGTGTGGAGGCGCCGGCGCCGCCGTGGCCGGCGACGGTGGCGATGACGGGTGCGGGTTCGGTGCCGCGGGCGGTGCGGGTGAGCTGGTCGATGAGCCAGTCGCGGGCGTCGGGGAGGGCGATGACGCCGGTGGCGCCGACCTGGATGGCCATGGGCCACAGGAGGGAGGTGTCGGCGGTGTCGGCGCCGAGCCAGGTGATGGTGGTGCACAGGACGAGGTGGTCGCGGGTGGGGAGGTCGAGGGCGATGCATTCGGGTGCGAGGTCGGGTCCGATGAGGACCATGGGTGCCTGTTGCCAGCGGTGTTCGGCGTCGAGGGGGTGGTGGACGCGGTGGAGGGGGTGGTTCGCGGCGGCGGCGATCGCGGTGAGGGTGTCGGCGAGGTGGTCGTCGGCGGTGATGAGGAGGGATTCGGCGGCGGGTGTGTCGGTCGTGGTGGTGCGGTCGAGTGTCGCTGCCATGAAAACTCCTACGTTCGGTGATGTTCACGTGCCTTGGAGTAACCATGACCGGCGGCGGGGAGGATCGGCAAGGGGAGATTTCGCGCCTGTGGATAACTTCGGGTGGGTCGGGGTTTCCAGGCGTGGCGGGGTGTCCGGAGGGGACGTTCGCCTGTGGATAACTCTGTTAGCGGGTGTCGCGTCCGGGAACGACCGAGGGACCGCTCCGAACGGAGCGGTCCCTCGGCGGGTCGTGCGGCGGCTATTCGGGCCGGATGCCCCAGACGCCGAACCAGGCCTCGCTGGGCGAGAGTTCGACGAGGTCCTCGCCGGTGGCGAGGGCGTTGGGCGGGCAGGTGGTCGGTTCGATGGCGACGGAGCCGCGCTTGCGGTCGCCGTCGAGGCCGTCGGCGGTGTAGATGTGGACCCAGCCGAAGGACTCGTCCATCCAGACGGTGACGGCCTGGCCGGAGACGGGGTCGGCCAGGCGCACTTCGGCCGTCCCGTTGGCGCCGCGCTTGAGGTCGCCGTAGCAGTCGTCGACGACGAGGTCCTTGAGGACGGTGGGGTCGTCGAAGTCGGCGGTTCCGGTGCCGACGGGGATGCGCTGCTTGTCGAGTTTGAGCTTCTTGGCGGCGGGTACGTGGAGGGTGGCCTCGTCGATCCGTTCGAGGGAGCCGGGGACGAGGTAGGAGTGGGTGCCCATGCCGAAGGGCGCGGTCTTGGTGCCGGGGTTGGAGACGGTGTGGGCGGCGCGCAGGCCGCCGGGGCCGACCGACCAGCGGGTGCGCAGTTGGAGCGTCCACGGGTAGCCCAGGCGGGCGGGCAGGCGGCATTCGAGGGTGACGGAGGTGTCGGTGACGTCGACGGCGGTCCATTCGGCCCAGGCGACGAAGCCGTGGAGGGCGGTGTTGGTCTCGATCTCGTTGACCGGCAGCTGGTAGTCGGTGCCGTCGTAGGAGTACCTGCCGTCGCGGGTCCGGTTGGGCCAGGGGGCCAGCACGTGGCCGGACCAGCCGGGGGCGAGTTCCTCGTCGCCGTAGCTCATGACGACGGGGCGCCCGCGGTAGGTGTACGAGCGCACGCCGCCGCCGACAGCGACGATGGTGGCCTCGTGGTCGTTGTAGGCGATCACCCATTGCTCGCCGGACAGCGCCATAGGGGGTACCTCCATGTCGTTATCGATGGGCCGGATGTGCTTTGACGTTAGCTCATGTCCGATGACCTGCGGCACGCATGTCGATGTGGGCGAGATCGCACGAAACCGTTGAACCCAACAAGGTTCCTTATCGAAACCCTCTCAACAAAACAGTCAAAACCAGACAAATGACCATGCTCACGATGCTTGTCTCATATTTTGCGCCGCATTCGCACCGCTGTCGAGGATCACCCCCGCGCCGTGGGCACTTCCGTCGGGGTCCGGCTTGAGGCACCATTTCCAGATAACTACGAACCGTCGCCTCCCGGAAGCCCCCGGTCGGCAACCACAGGGACAACACACTCAGGAGTACAACGATGTCTGAGTTCAAGCCCGGTCTCGAAGGCGTCATCGCCTTCGAGACCGAGATCGCCGAGCCCGACAAAGAGGGCGGATCGCTCCGCTACCGCGGCGTCGATATCCAGGACCTGGTCGGGCAGAGCACCTACGGCGACGTATGGGGCCTCCTCGTCGACGGCAGGTTCGGCTCGGGCCTGCCCGCCGCCGAGCCCGTACCGGTCCCCGTCTCCTCCGGCGACACCCGCGTCGACGCCCAGGCCGCGGTCGCCATGCTCGCCCCCTACTGGGGCCTTCGGCCGCTGCTCGACATCGACGACGAGACCGCCCGGGACGATCTCGCCCGCGTCTCGGTCACCACCCTGTCGTTCATCGCCCAGTCCGCCCGCGGGTCCGGTCGCCCGGCCGTCCCCCAGTCGGAGATCGACAAGGCCGGCACCATCACCGAGCGCTTCATGCGCCGCTGGCGCGGCGAGCCCGCCCCCGCCCACGTCAAGGCCGTCGACACCTACCTCATGTCCGCCGCCGAGCACGGCATGAACGCCTCCACCTTCACCTCCCGCGTCGTCGCCTCCACCGGCGCCGACGCCGCCGCCGCCATCTCCTCGGGCATCGGAGCCCTCTCCGGCCCGCTCCACGGCGGCGCCCCCTCCCGCGTCCTCCACATGATCGAGGGCGTCGAGAAGTCCGGCGACGCCGAGGGCTACGTCAAGAACCTCCTCGACTCCGGCGAGCGCCTCATGGGCTTCGGCCACCGCGTCTACCGCGCCGAGGACCCGCGCTCGCGCGTGCTCCGCGCCGCCGCCAAGGCCCTGGGCGCCCCCCGCTACGAGGTCGCCGAGGCGCTGGAGACGGCCGCGCTCGCCGAGCTCCGGGCCCGCAAGCCCGACCGCGTGCTCGCCACCAACGTCGAGTTCTGGTCGGCGGTCCTCCTCGACTTCGCCGAGGTCCCCGCCGAGCTGTTCACCCCGATCTTCACCTGCGCCCGCGTCGCCGGGTGGAGCGCCCACATCCTGGAGCAGAAGAAGCTCGGACGGATCGTGCGCCCGTCGGCGACCTACGTGGGCCCCGGCCCGCGCGGGCTCGACGAGGTCGAAGGCTGGCAGTAGCCGCCACGCGCCGAAACGGCCCGCGTTCCCCTCGGGAATGCGGGCCGTCTCACGTCCCGCCCCATGTGAGCGGGCCTCGCGGATACCCCCGCCCGGGTTAGGATCGACTCGGAAACCCACACCACCCGAACGAGCCGCGCCTTGCCCTCCCCCCGCCGTACCCTGCGCCGCCGCGACCTCCTGGTCGGCGGCCTCGCCGGGCTGGCCGTCACCGCCGCGGCCGCCGAGAGCGTCCGGGCCCTGGGCGAGGCCGCCGGCGAGCCGCCCTTCCCCGAGCCGACCCGCACCGGCCCGATCCACATGCAGATCCTCGCCCACCCCGACGACTGCCTCTACTTCATCAACCCGCGCGTCGCCCGCGTCCTCGACGACGGCGCCGGACTGTGCACCGTCGTCCTCACCGCCGGCGAGGCCGACGGGCGCAACACCTGGAACGAGGCCGCCCCCGCCGACTACGCCGGGTACGCCGCCGCCCGCGACAACGGCCTGCGCCGCGCCTACGCCCGCATGGCCCTCGGCGACCCCGACGCCCCCTGGGACCGCCACCTCGCCTGCCTCGACTCCGGCCAGGACGTCGAACTGTGCGTCCTGCGCGACCGCCCCCAGGTCCACGTCCTCTTCTGCTCGCTGTGGACCAACCTCGGGCGCCTCACCGGCGACTTCACCCGCCTCCTGACCCTGTGGGAGGGCGGCCTCGACGCCTCCGTGATCCTGCCCCCCGACGGCTCGCCCCTGCGCGACGAGGCGACCGTCGACCGCGCCACCGTCCAGGCCACCCTCCTCGAACTCATCGACCGCTACCGGCCCGTCGCCCTCAACACCCTCGACCCCGACCCCGACCCCGTCGTCGGCGACAAGCTCGGCGCCGAGCAGCGCGGCTACTCCGACCACATCGACCACACCGCCGCCGCCCTCTTCGCCTGGGAGGCCGCCGCCACCTGGGGCCGCTCCCTCACCGTCGAATCCTGGCGCGGCTACTACAACCGCCGCTGGCCCGGCAACCTCGGCCGTGCCGACCTCGACGTCAAAGGCGACGCCATCGACGTCTACGCCTGGAACGGCGGCGCCGCCTGCGACCACCCCGCCGGCTGCGGCGACCGCCTCATCGCCGGACCCGGCGCCGGCACCACCTACGGCCACGCCACCCACCCCCGCTACGAGACCGCCCTCACCACCGCCGCCTACGACGACCGCATCCGACCGCTCGCCGTGCGCGGCAACCGCCTCCACGCCCTCGGCGACACCGGCTGGGAAGACCTCGGCGGCCCCGACGTCCTCCCCCACCTCGCCCGCTCCGGCACCCGCCTCTACGCCGTCAGCGCCGCCCACACCCACGACCCCGCCGCCCACATCCGCGACGTCCACACCCTCGACCTCGCCACCGGCGCATGGCAGCGCCTGGGCAACCCCGGCGGCCAGGGCCCCGCCGCCCGCACCATCGGCCGGGTCACCGCCGCCGCCGACGCCCGCACCGAACTCGTCTGCGTCCGCCACCCCGACGGCGGCCTCGCCGTGCGCACCAGGCCCCTCGGCGGCGCCTGGGGCACCTGGACGCGCCTCACCGGACCCGCCGTCCACGAAGCGCCCGCCGCCCTCGCCGCCGACGGCGCCTTCACCCTCCTGGCCGCCACCCCCGACAGCGTCGCCGTCTGGGAAGGCGACGGCACCGACTGGGAGCAGCGCGGCCTCGACCTCCCCGGCCTCACCGGCGCCCACCTCCCCGCCGGCGCCGTCACCGCCGCCCTCGCCCCCGACGGGCGCATCGTCATCGCCTCCCGCGCCGCCGAGAGCGGCGACGTGGTCCTCCACCTCGGACGCGGCGACGAGTGGAAGGGCTCGTACGTGCCCCTCGAAGGCGGCGTGCTCGCCCCCGCGATCGCCCTCGGCCCCGACGGGGCGCTCGCCGTGGCCTGCGACGACGGCTCCGGCGCGCCAGCGGTCCTCGTCCTCGAACTCGCCGACCTCGACCTTCCCGCCGCCGGGACGTGCGCGCTGCTGTCGCTGCCGTGGTCGCGCGGGGACCTCACCGCCATCAAGCGCCCCGCGCTCGCCTACGGCTCCGACGGCGCCCTGCGGCTGTGGGCCGTCGGCGTCGACGGTGAACTGTGGACGGCCGGGGCCGAGCCCGGCGAGCGGCCCCCCGCGGGGTGGGAGCCGGCCGCCTGAGGCGGCCCGGTCCCAGCTGGCGGCGGGCACCGGCCCGCACGGCGGCGCCCGGTCGGCGCGGGTTTACAGTGACCCCGAGTATCGACGAGAACGGAGCTTGCCGTGACCGACCAGATCACCATCCCCGCAGCGCTGCTGCCCGCTGACGGGCGCTTCGGCGCCGGCCCCTCCAAGGTGCCGTCCGAGGCGATGAGCGCGCTGTCCGGTCTGGGCAGGTCCGTCATGGGCACCTCCCACCGCCAGAAGGCGGTCAAGTCCGAGGTCGGGCGCCTGCGCTCGGGCCTGGCGGACCTGTTCTCGCTGCCCGAGGGCTACGAGGTGGTCCTCGGCGTCGGCGGCGCGACCGCGTTCTGGGAGGTCGCCGTGTTCGGCCTCGTCGAGGACCGGGCGCAGGCCGCCGCGTTCGGCGAGTTCGGCGCGAAGTTCGCCAAGGCCGCCAAGATCGCCCCGCACCTGGGCGAGCCGACCATCGTGACCGCCGAGCCGGGCACGGCCGCGTACCTGTCCTACGAGGACGGCGTGGACGTGTACGCGACCCCGCACAACGAGACCTCGACCGGCGTGGCCGTCGAGGTCGCGCGCGTCGCCCACGAAGGCGCGCTCATGCTCCACGACGCGACCTCGGCCGCCGCGGGCCTGGCCGTGGACGTGCGCGAGAGCGACTGCTACTACTTCGCGCCACAGAAGGGCCTCGCCTCCGACGGCGGCCTGTGGATCGCGATCCTCAGCCCCGCCGCGATCGAGCGCGCCGAGCGCATCGCCGCCTCGGGCCGCTACATCCCGGCGTTCCTCGACCTCAAGACCGCGATCGACAACTCGCGCAAGGACCAGACCTACAACACCCCGGCGGTGGCGACCGTGGTCCTGGCGGCCGAGCAGGTCGACGCGCTCAACGCCGCCGGCGGGCTCGACGCCGCCGCGAAGCGGTGCGCCGAGTCGGCCGGGGCCCTGTACTCCTGGGCCGAGGCCCGCGACTTCGCGACCCCGTTCGTGACCGACCCGGCACTGCGCTCGAACGTGGTCGCCACGATCGACTTCGAGGGCGTCGACGCCGCCGCGATCGCGAAGGTGCTGCGCGCCAACGGGATCGTCGACACCGAGCCGTACCGCAAGCTGGGGCGCAACCAGCTGCGGGTCGCGACCTACCCGGCCGTGGACCCCTCCGACACGCAGAAGCTCACCGAGGCCATCGACTACGTCGTGGGCGAACTCGCCTGAACCGGGTCAGAGCCGGGCCGGGTCCTTCGGGGCCCGGCCCGGCTCTGTTTCAGCGAACCATCGTCTCAGAAGCCGAGGCGCCCGTAGTCGCCGAAGGCCTTCTCGACGTCGTCGAGGTCGATGCCGTACCGCGACAGGTGGTACTCGTGGCTCCGGCGCATCCCCGGCCGGGCCAGGACCCGTTCGAGGTTCGCCTCCTCCTTGGACGTCCACGACATGTCGAGGCGCTCGAAGAGCTTCGGCAGGTAGGCGTAAGGGTCGGCCGTCAGCGAGTGGTAGGGCACGTCGATGAACCGCTCGCGGGAGACCGTCGACCGGACCTCGCGGGCGGCGCCGACGCCCTTGGCGAGGATCTCCAGCCACTCGGGGCCGATGCGGGACGCGTCGTAGGAGCGGTGGTGCAGGGCCCGGCCGGTCTCCACGAGGGAGCACCACGAGCCCATGACGGTGGCCGGGTCGCGGTGCATCCACACGATCGTCGCGTCCCCGAAGACCTTGAGGAGCACGTCGAGGTTGAACAGGTGGAACGGGCACTTGAGGACCCACCGCTGCTTCGGCCGGTTCCACTGGAGCACCTGGAGGACCCGCTTGAGGTGCTCGTAGTCCTCGGTGTAGTCGCGCTCGTCGATGAAGCGGCGGTAGCCGGGCATGGCCGCGCGCGTGTAGAACCCGTACCCGTGCGGGAGCGCGAAGATGCACTCCTCGGGCTGGAGGGCGTTCATCGGGTGGATGAGGTCCCACACCGGGGAGGCCTTGGACGCGAGGGTCGCCATCGTCTGCGCGTCCTTGATGAGCTTGTCGCGCAGCTTCGGGTCGATGTCGCCGCGGTGGGTGTTCATGAGCTCCCACATGAGCGGGGCCCGGTTGCCCTCGGGCTCGATGAGGACCTTGTGCGCGAGGGTCGTGGCGGTGCGCGGCAGGCCGACCACGACCACGGGCCGGTCGACCGGCTCGGCGGCGATCTCGGGATGTTCGGCGATGAGCCGTTCGACGCGCAGGTGGTTGGTCATGCGGCGGGTGAGGTCGTCGACGTAGCCCTGCCAGCCGACCATCGTCAGCGTCTCCTGCGCGGCGACCTCGCGCATGAGCAGGCGGTAGGAGTCGACGAACGCCGGCGCCGTGCCGGCGTCGGCTTCGGCCTGGCGCTCGGCGCGGCGGACCATGCGGTCGAAGACCTGGTCGACGCGGCGGCGCTGCGAGGCCACCTTCGGCGCGGCGAGCGTGTTGACGGCGGTGAGCCAGCGGGCGGTGCGGCGCATGGGTCCTCCAGGGGCGCGGGGTGCGGACACGAAGAGCCTTTCATGCCCGCCCCGGGCGTCCGCGCTCCGCTACATTGGGTCGGTGGACCACCCCCGTGAGCGGCTGCGGCTGCTGCCCGAACTCATCGAGCACCAGCGGGTGCGCACCACTCCGGTGCGCGCGAGCGACTTCGCGATGCCCGCCGCGACCCCGGCCGCCGGCTCCGCCTCGGCGCAGCGCCTGACCTTCGACGACGGCACCCACCTGTTCGCGAAGATCGCCGAAGACGGCCCGCCGGGCTTCCTCGCGGCAGAGGCCGCGGGCCTGCGCTGGCTGCGCGAGGCCACCGGCGCGGTCGTCGAGCCGCTGTACGCCGACGACCGGCTGCTGGTGGAGCCGTGGATCGAACCGGCCGCGCCGACCCGGGCCCACGCCGCCGCCCTCGGCCGCGACCTCGCCGCGATGCACGCGGCGGGCGCCGAACGCTTCGGCGCCCCCTGGACGGGCTACATCGGCGAGACGTTCATGGACAACGGCGCGCACGGGCCGACCTGGACGGCGTGGTTCGCGGCCAAGCGGATCGCCCCGTACCTGCGGCCCTCGCGCGACAACGGCGCGCTCGACGCCGCCGACGTCGCCGCCGTCGAAGCGCTCGCGGCCCGGCTCGACCGCCTCGCCGGACCCGAGGAGGGGCCCGCGCGCACCCACGGCGACCTGTGGTGGGGGAACGTGCACTGGGGCGCCGACCGCGCCTGGCTCATCGACCCCGCCGCGCACGGCGGCCACCGCGAGACCGACCTGGCGAACCTGCGGCTGTGGGGCGCCGCGCCGCTGCTGGAGGAGATCCTCGCCGCCTACGAGGAGGTCAGCCCCCTCGCCGACGGCTGGGAGGAGCGGATCGGCCTGCACCAGGTGTTCCCGCTGCTGGTCCACACCACGCTCTTCGGACGCGCCTTCCGCGACCAATTGCTGGGAATCGTGTCTCACTTTACGAAATTGTCATATTGACGAACTAGGCTCGAACCATGCCAGCACCGACCTCGACCGCAGGGACCGCCGACGGCGCGGCGCGGGTGCCGGGCCTGCGGGACCGCCACGGCCGCACCGCGACCGACCTGCGCGTCTCCCTCACCGACCGGTGCAACCTGCGCTGCACCTACTGCATGCCCGAGGCCGGCCTCCCGTGGCTGCCGAAACCGTCGCTGCTCACCGACGAGGAGGTCGCGCGCCTCGTCGCCGTCGCCGTCCGCGACCTCGGCGTGCGCGAAGTCCGCTTCACCGGCGGCGAACCGCTCCTGCGCCCGGGCCTGGTCGACATCGTCGCCGCCGCGGCCGCGCTCCAGCCGCGCCCCGAGATCTCCCTGACCACCAACGCGATCGGCCTCGAACGCCTCGCCGGACCGCTCGTGGCCGCCGGGCTCGACCGCGTCAACGTCTCCCTCGACACCCTCGACCCCGGCACCTTCAAGGACCTCGCCAAACGCGACCGGCTCGCGGCGACCCTGCGCGGCATCGAGGGCGCCGCGGCCGCCGGGCTCGCACCGGTCAAGATCAACACCGTCCTCATGCGAGGCGTCAACGACGCCGAGGCGCCCGCGCTGCTGCGCTTCGCGCTCGCCCACGGCTACCAGCTCCGGTTCATCGAGCAGATGCCGCTCGACGCCGCGGGCGTGTGGCGCCGCGACGAGATGGTCACCGCCGCCGAGATCCTCGCCGCGCTCCAGGCCGAGTTCGACCTCGAACCCGACCCGGCCCACCGCGGCTCGGCGCCCGCCGAGACCTGGCTGGTCGACGGCGGCCCCGCCACCGTCGGCGTCATCGGCTCGGTGACCCGGCCGTTCTGCGGCGACTGCGACCGCACCCGCCTCACCGCCGACGGGCAGGTCCGCAACTGCCTGTTCGCGCGCGGGGAGACCGACCTGCGCGACCTCGCCCGCTCGGGCGCGACGGACGCGCAGATCGCCGAGCGCTGGCGAGAGGCGATGTTCGGCAAGCTGCCCGGCCACGGCATCGACGACCCGTCGTTCCTCCAGCCGGCGCGCCCCATGTCGGCGATCGGGGGCTAGCGGTGGTGACGGTGCGGTACTTCGCGGGCGCGAAGGCGGCGGCGGGCCGCGGCGAGGAGCAGGTGAGCGCCGCCGACGTCGCCGAGCTCAAGGCGGTCCTGGCCCAGAGGCACGGCCCGGCGCTCGACAAGGTGCTCTCGGCCTCGACGCTGCTGGTGGACGGCCTGGCCGCACGGAGCGGCGCGACCGCGCTGCCCGCGGGCTGCTCGGTCGAGGTCCTGCCGCCGTTCGCGGGCGGCTGAACGACGAACCATGCCGTATCCGTATATTCCGGATTCGTCCCTGCCGTGGGCCCCCTGTCCGTGACCGTACGTCCGGGGTCCGACACCGCGCGTCGGCGGACCGGGACGTGAGCGCGGTTCACGGACGGCGGCGGCGGACGCGGGAGGCGGCCGTGTCGGGCCGCGCGGTCGGGGAGGCGCCGGTGCGGGGGCGGCGCCGGTCTGCGAGGATGCAGGGGTGCGCCGTCCTGATGAACGAAAGCAACCGCAGGTGGCGTCCCCGCTGTTCGAACTTCCGGCCGACATGCACGCCACCGCCGAGCGGCGACGCCGCGCGGTCCGGTCCCACGCGAGGTTCACCCGCGAGGCCGTGCCGATGCCCGAGCCGGCCCTGACGACGCGGACCCCGGACCCGTGGCTCGAATCCGCGCCGCTGCTCACCGGCATGGACGAGGTCGGCGCCGGCCTGCTCGACTCCCTGGACGCCATGCAGCGCGTCGCGGCCTCCGCCGGCACCGGGCCGCTGCTCATCAACGCCTCGCCGGGCACCGGCAAGACCCACCTGCTCATCCGCCGCACCGCGTACCTCGTGCAGGAGCTGGGCGTGCCCGCGCGCCAGTGCCTCGTGCTCGCCGCCTCCGCGTGCGGGGTCGCCCGCATCCGCCGCGAGCTCGGCTCGCTGCTGGGCCGCGAGGCCGCCGCGATCACCGTCGGCGAGTTCGACGACTTCGCCGCCGCGAGCCCGCCCGAGCTGGGCCACGTCTTCATCGACGACCTGCCGCGGATGCCGATGCGCCTGTTCCGGCAGGTCGCCGAGCACCGCGGGCCCGAAGCGGACATCACCGCGACCGGCGACCCCGACTCGGCGCTGTGCACCGGCGAGCCGGCGGCCTTCGCCGCGTTCGGCGAGCGGTTCCCGCAGGCGCACGTCATGCGCCTCTCGCGCAACCACCGCAGCCCCGCCGCGGTCCTCGTCGCCGCCTCGCAGGTCATCGAGCCGATCAGCCGCGTCCCCGGCCGCCTCGTGCAGCCCGAGCGCCCGGCTCTGGAGGGCTCGGGGATCGGGCGGTGCTTCGCGGTCGACGCCGACGACGAGAAGCGGTTCGTCGCCGACCTCACCGACCGCCTCCTCGACCTCGGGGTCGCCCCCGAGGAACTGGCGGTCATCGGCCCGGACGGCCTGTCGGCGGCCGAGGCCGCCGACGGCGAGTTCCGAGTGGTGTGCCTGACGGGCATGACCGCCGAGGACTGGCCGAACACGGCCGCCGCCCGCCGCGAGCTGTACGTCGCGCTCAGCCGCACCAGGGACCTCGCCTACGTCAGCCACACCGGGCCCGGCTCCCCGCTGCTGGCCGATGTGGACCAAGGGCTGTTCAGTCCATTCGGGATGGTCCCGCAGGCGCGTTCGGGCCCTGAGCAGCCGCGACTGCTGTAAGGCGACAGTTGCGGCCACGCGGAGTTCCCACGCGACCACGAACGGATGGGCCACAATAGTCGGGTAACCGCCGTCTCACGCTGGGAGTCCCGATGGAGCACACCGAAGAGGACACCGTGCCTCTGCACCGGCCGGATGCTCCAGCCTGGTCGCCGTTCGCCCCGCCCGAGCCCACCCACGACGACACCGCCCGCGGCGCCTCCCGTGCCGCCCCGTACGAGGCGCCCGAACGCGAGGACGAGGTCCCGCGGGCGGACGCGGCGCCCGGCCCGGTCCGCAACCCCCGCGACCACGTCCCCAGCGCACCGCCGCCCCCGGCGACGCCGATGCCTTCGGCCCCGCAGGAGGGCCCGCCCGACGTCCGCCAGGCGCCGTCCCCGCCGTTCCCCGAGGCGCTCGCGCCCTCGCGACTGCCGGTGCCGGTGTTCCCCGACCAGGCCGGGGCGCTCGAACGCTTCGGGGTCACCGCCGACGACTTCGCCTCCCGCCGCGTCGTACCCCCGCGCGCGCCGGTGGCCGAGACGGGCCTGCGCGGCGCGCTGCACCGCTTCAGCTTCGGGATGCTCGCGCTGCCGCCGGGCCCCAGGGAGCAGGCCCGCCAGCGCGCGGTCGAGACGGTGCGGCGCAACTTCGGCGGGCTGCGCCAGATCACGGTGGTCAACCCGAAGGGCGGTGCGGGGAAGACCGTGGCGGTGCTCATGCTCGCGATGACGTTCGGGCGCCATCGCGGCGGCTACGTGCTGGCGTGGGACAACAACGAGACGCAGGGGACGCTGGGGATGCGCGCCCAGCAGGACTTCCATGTGCGCACCGTCCGCGACCTGCTGCGCGACCTCGACCATTTCCGGGGCCCGACCGGGCGGATCGGGGACCTGTCGCAGTACGTGCGGGCGCAGGGCGGGGCGATGTTCGACGTGCTGGCTTCGGACGAGTCGGCGACGGCCGGGGAGATGCTCACGTCGCAGGCGTTCGGGGATCTGCGGGAGGCGGTCTCGCGGTTCTACAAGCTCATCGTCGTCGACACGGGCAACAACGTGCGGGCGGCGAACTGGCAGGCGGCGATCGACGCGACCGATCAGCTGGTGGTGACGATGTCGGCGCGCAACGACTCGGCGGAGACGGCGGCGCGGATGCTCGACCACTTGGAGCAGACCGGCAGGCGGGACCTGGTGCGCGGGGCGGTGTCGGTGGTGTCGATGCCCGCGCACCGCAAGGACGTGGACCTGCCGGCGGTGCAGCGGCATTTCGCGGCCCGGACGAGGGCGGTGCTGCTGGCGCCGTACGAGAAGCTGCTGGACTCGGGGGAGCCGATCCGCTACGACTCGTTGAGCAAGGCGTCGTCGGGGGCGTGGCTGCGGATCTCGTCGGCGGTCGCCGAGGGCCTGTGAGCGGCGAGGAGGCCGACCAGTCCGGCGGCGGCGTCGGCGAGCCGGGCGTCGTCTTCGTCGGCGTGGCCGATGACGAGCGCGCCCTGGATGAACACGAGTGCGGTGCGGGCGAGGCGGTCGGGGTCGGCCGCGGCGTCCATCTCGCCGGTCTCGACCGCGCGTGCCAGGATCGCGGCGAGATCGCGTTCGAGTTCGGTCCAGGCCTCCTGGACGCGGCGCATCGTCGCGGGGTCGTCGGCGAGCTCCACGGCCGCGCGGACCACGAAGCCGCCCGATTTGGACTGCCGTATGACGACGTCGAGGAGGTCGCCGACGACGCGCGGGGCGTCGAGGCGCCCGGGCGGTCCGGCTTCGGCGCCCGGTCCGGAGGGGACGCCGGCGTCGAGGGCGCGGCGGGTGATGGCGCGCAGCTCGGGTTCGGTGTCCTCCCGGTACCGCCCGAGCGCGGTTATGTAGAGCTGGTGCTTCGAGCCGAAGGCGGCGTAGAGTCCGGCCCTGTTCATGCCGGTCGCGGCGACGAGGTCCGACATGGAGGTCGCGGCGAAGCCGCGTTCCAGGAAGACCAGTGTCGCAGCGCGAAGGACGCGGTCGAGATCGGCGTTCTTATTTCTGCTCACGTTGTGCACCGTATCGACACCCGGTGCTACGGGTCAATAACCGGAAGGCGGGAGTTCACTCGCGAGGCGCGAGTGAACGGTCGCACTGGGAGTGCGGGCAGCTTGACACTCGGCGAGGCCACCGGCGAGAATGGCCCCAAACTGAACAGGCGCGCGGCGGGGGAAGTCCGGTGGAGAATCCGGCGCTGACCCGCAGCGGTAGTCGCGGTTCGACGTCCGTGTCCGACACGGCCGAACAGTTGCCGAGCACCCTTCGTTTCGCTCGGTCCACCCGCGTGAGCCCGAATACCCGCCCGTGCCCATCCATGTTGTCAACGCCTGTCGTGGTCTACAGGCGCTTGCGGCGCCGCCGCCTGCCCGAAGACCCACTCGCTCTAGGAAAGGTCAGGCAATTGCGCCACCTGTCCGGTCGTATGCTGGCCGCCGCCGCGGTCGTGCCCATCGCCGTTCTCGCCTCCGCCGCACCGGCCCAGGCCCAGGACCAGTCGTTCCCCGTTCCCGCCGAGGCGGCCGCCTCGTGGCTGGTCGCCCAGTCCGACGGCACCTCGTGGTCGGGCGGCGACGTCTCCACCTCCCTTGACGCCGTGATCGCCCTCCAGGCCGCGCGTGTCGGCGCCGACCAGGTGCAGGCGACGCTCGAATGGCTCAACGACACCGCCACGCTCACCCCGTACGTGTACCCGGCAGTCGAGGGCCAGGACGAGGCGGCCCTGAACGCGGGCGCGGCCGGGAAGGCCATGTACGCCGTGGCGACCGCCGGGGGCGACCCGACGGACTTCGCCGGGATCAGGCTCGCCGACGAGGTCGCGGCCGCCCAGGGCGAGAACGGCACGTACGGCGACGGCACGGCTCTGACGACCGCGTGGGCGGTGCTCGGGCTCTCGCGCACCGACACCCCCGCGGGCGAGGAGGCCGCGGCCGGGTTCGCGGCCGTCCAGTGCGCGGACGGCGGCTTCAGTTACGCCGCCGTCGACGGCGCCGGGGCCGACTGCGTCTCCGATCCCGACTCGACGGGCCTGACGGTCGCGGCGATCGCGACCTTGGAGGGCGACGCCGCGGCCGAGACCCTCGACGCGGCCGTGGCCTGGCTGGAGGCGGCGCAGGGCGAGGACGGCGGGTTCGACAACGGCTTCGGCGCGAACGCGAACTCGACGGCGATGGCCGCGCAGGCGCTCCTGGCGACGGGACGGGCCGAGGCCGCGGCGGGCGCCGTGGCGTTCCTGCTGGAGCTCCAGTTCGACTGCTCGGGCGACGCCCCGGGCGCGTTCATGTACACCGACCCCGAGGACCCCGAGTTCGGCGAGGCCACGCGACTGGTCGCGACCGCGCAGACGATGGTGCCCATCGCGGGCCAGGATCTCGCGACGCTCGACGCGAGCGGCGCGGCCGCCGAGGTGGCCGCCGACCCGTGCGCGGTCGCCGAGGACGGCGGCGACTCCGCCGCAGCCTCCGGTGACGGGGCCGACGACGAGGACGAGGGCGGGAGCTCGTGGCTGCCGTGGGCGATCGGCGCCGCCGTCGTCGTGATCGCGGCCCTCATGGTCGGGTTCTCGCTCAAGGCCCGCCGCACCGCCGACGCCGCCCCGGCCGCCGACGAGTCCGGCGACGGTTCCAATGACTCGGCCACCGACTCCGACAGCACCGACAAGTAGTCCCGACCGCATCATGGCCCTCAGCGAACGAGGCGCGGGCGGCGCACGCCGCCCGCGCGACCTCGCCGCGCGAGGCGGGAACGCGGAAGCGATCGGGGCGGCCTGCCGCGTGCGGCAGGCCGCCCCGAGGCTTCTCGCCGCCCTGATCACCGCGCTCCTCGCCGCGGTCGCGCCGCCCGCGCCCGCCGCCGCGCAGGAAGCCTGCGCGGGCGTCACGGTCGTCGTCGACTTCGGCGCGCTCGCCGCGCCCGCCACCGGCTGCGCGGACGACCCGGCCGACGGCCTCGACGCGCTCGTGAGGGCGGGCTTCACGGTCACCGAGGTCGCCTCGATCCGCGGCATGGTCTGCCGCATCGACGACCTCCCCGAGGCCGACTGCGGCGGCGCGCCGCCCGCCGACGCGTACTGGTCGTACTGGCACGCCGCACCCGGCGACGACGCGTGGACCTACGCGATGGTCGGCGGCGCCGTATCCACACCCGACCCCGGCGACCTCGAAGGCTGGGCCTTCGGGGACGGGAAGACACCGCCTGCGGTGGCCCCCGCCGACGCCGTCGCCGCGCCCGCGGACGCCGAGGAGGGAAACGCGAGCTCGTCGTGGACCTGGCTCCTCGCGGTCGCCGCGCTCGCGGTCATCGCCTCGCTCGTCCTGTGGCGGCGCCGACGCCGCCCGCGGACGTGAACCGAGCGGGGCCGCCGAACGGCGGCGGCGAGGGGACCGAGCAGCGCGCGGACGCCGAGGGCGCGGGGCGTCCGAGCGGCGGAGACGCCAAGGGGACGAAGAAGCACTTGGCCGCCGGGAACTCAGGGCCGCCGAGCGGCGGCGCCGAAGGGACCGAGCAGCGCTCAGCCGCCGAAAACTCGGAGCCGCCGAACGGCGGAGACGCCGAGCGGGCGCCGGGTCCGGCGACGCCCGAAGGCGCCTCCGGCCGGGTGCGCGGCGCACGCCGTCCGCCGCCCGGCGGGCCCGCCCCGACTCCACCTCCGACGCCGCTTTCAACTCCGGCGCTGCGCACCGCGCACCGCCGCACCGCGCACCCGGTCGCCTGGTGGGGGTGGGCGCTCCTGCTCGCCACCGCCGCCGGGCGCACCGCCAACCCGTGTCTGCTCCTGCTCATCGTCGCCGTCGCCGGGCTCGTCGTCGCCTACTGCCGCGGTTCGGAGCCGTGGTCGGGCGCCTACCGGGTCTTCCTCGCCATCGGACTCACCGCCGTCGCCGTCCGCTTCGCGTTCTACCTCGTCTTCGGCGGCGCCGACGGCCCCACCGTCCTGTTCACCCTCCCCGCCGCGACCCTCCCCGACTGGGCCGCGGGTTTCCGCCTCGGCGGCGCCGTCACCGCCGAGGGCGCCCTCGCCGCCGCCTACGACGGCCTGCGCCTGGCGACCCTCCTGGTGTGCGTCGGCGCCGCCAACGCGCTCGCGAGCCCCCGCCGCCTCCTGCGCTCGGTGCCCGCCGCGCTGTACGAGGTCAGCGTCGCCGTCGTCGTCGCACTGTCCGTCGCACCCCAGCTCGTGGCGAGCGTCGGACGCGTCCGGCGCGCCAGGGCCCTGCGCGGCAACACCCGCCGCGACCCCGCCGACCTCATGCGGACCGTCGTCGCCCCCGTCCTCCACGACGCGCTCGACCGCTCCCTCGCGCTCGCCGCCGCCATGGCCTCGCGCGGGTACGGGCGCGCCGCGGGCGTGCCCCCCGCCGCCCGCCGCGCCACCGGCGCGGCCCTCCTCGTCGGCCTCACCGGGCTGTGCGCCGGCGCGTACGCGCTCCTGGGCGCCGCCACGCCCGCGCCGCTCGCCTGGGGCGTCCTCGCCGCCGGCGCCGGCGCCGCCGTCTTCGGCATCGCCTACGCCTCCAAGCGGGTCCCGCACACCCGCTACCGGCCCGACCGCTTCACCGGCCGCGACTGGGCCGTCCTCGCCTCCGGCGCCGCCGCCCTCGCCGGGACCGTCCTGAGCGGACTGACCGAGCCCGCGGCGCTGTGGCCCGCCACGAACCCCCTCGCCGTCCCGGCCCTGCCGCTCCAGGCCGCCGCGGGCGTCCTCCTCGCCGCCGCGCCCGCGCTCCTCGTGCCCGCCACGCCGAAGGGAACACCATGAACGACGACGGCATCCGCTTCGAGCGCGTCACCTTCGCCTACGAGGCCCGGCCGGTCCTCGACGACGTGACCTTCACGGTCCCCGAAGGCGAGTTCTGCCTCCTCGTCGGCGCCACCGGCGCCGGCAAGTCGACCCTCCTCAAGGCCGTCAACGGCCTCGTCCCCGCCTTCACCGGCGGCACCATGCGCGGGCGCATCACCGTCGCCGGACGCGAGGTCCGCGGATCGACGCCCGCCGACCTCGCCGACCTCGTCGGCCACGTCGGCCAGGACCCCGCCGCCGGATTCGTCACCGACGACGTCGAACTCGAACTCGCCTACACCGCCGAGCAGCTCGGCCTCGACCCCGCCGCGATGCGCAAGCGCGTCACCGAGATCGTCGACCTCCTCGGCCTCGCCGACGTCCGCGACCGCACCCTCGACGCCCTCTCCTCGGGCCAGCGCCAGCGGGTCGCGATCGGCGCGGCCCTCGTCGCCGGGCCCGCCGCGCTCGTCCTCGACGAGCCGACCTCGGCGCTCGACCCGGCCGCCGCCGACGAGGTCCTCTCGACCCTCCACCGGCTCGTCCACGACCTCGGCGTCACCGTGCTCCTCGCCGAGCACCGGCTGGAGCGGGTCGTGCAGTACGCCGACTCGGCGCTCCTCCTCGACGGCGGGAAAGTCACGGCCGGACCGGTCGGGGAGGTCCTCGCCGCGTCCCCGGTCGCGCCGCCGGTCGTCGCGCTCGGGCGCCTCGCCGGGTGGCCCGGGCCGCCGGTCACCGTCCGCGAGGCCCGGCGCGCGGCCCCGGGCCTGCGCGAGGCCCTCGCGGGCCGCACCCCGCCGCAGGATGCGGTCCCGGACGGGCCGGTGCTGCTGGAGGCGCGCGGCGTCACCGTCGACCACCCGGGGGTGCGCGCCGTCGACGGCGTCGACCTCGTCGCCGCGCGCGGCGAGCGCATCGCCCTCATGGGCCGCAACGGGTCGGGGAAGTCGAGCCTGCTGTGGGCGCTCCAGGGCACCGGGCGCCGTTCGGGCGGCACCGTCGCCGTGGGCGGGGCCGACCCGGCCGCTCGCCGACCCGGCGAGCGGCGGGCCCTGGCGGGCCTGGTCCCGGCCGAGCCCGCCGACCTGCTGTACGCCGAGACCGTGGCCGCCGAGTGCGCCGCGGCCGACGACGACGGCCGGGCCCCGCGCGGCACCTGCGCGAAGATCCTCGCCGACCTCGTCGAGGGCGTCGACGACCGGACGCATCCGCGGGACCTGTCGGAGGGCCAGCGGCTCGCGCTCGCGCTCGCGGTGACGCTGACGGCCGCCCCGCCGCTGCTGCTGCTGGACGAGCCGACGCGGGGCCTCGACCAGCCCGGGAAGGCCGCGCTCGCCGACCGGTTGCGGGCGCTGGCCGCCGCCGGGCACTGCGTGGTGGTGTCCACGCACGACGTCGAGTTCTGCGCCGAGTTCGCCGGGCGGGTCGTGATCCTCTCGGACGGGCAGGTCGTCGCGGACGGCCCGGCGGCGCGGATCGTGGCCGCCTCGCCGATGTTCGCCCCGCAGGTCGAGAAGGTCCTCCCCGGCTGGCTCACCGTCGGGCAGGTCGCCGCGGCCCTGGAGGAGGGCGGCGATGGGGGTTGAGGCGCCGCGCCCGGCGGTGCGCTGGCGGGCAGCGCTCGCCTTGGCGCTCGCGGCGGGGTTCGGCCTGGTGGCGATGTCGTGGCCGCTGCTGGCGGCGCCGGGCGGGGCGCTGACCGAGACGACGTCGGGCCCTTGGCTGTTCGCGCTGCTGCTGCCGCTGGTGACGGCCGCGGTGGTGGTGCAGTTGGCGGACGGGGGGCTGGACGCGCGGGCGGTGGCGATGCTGGGGGTGCTGTCGGCGGTGGTGGCGGCGGTGCGCCCGTTCGGGGCGGGGGCCGCGGGCGTGGAGACGGTGTTCTTCCTCATCGTCCTGGCCGGGCGGGTGTTCGGCGCCGGGTTCGGGTTCCTGCTGGGGTGCACGGGCCTGTTCGCGTCGGCGCTGCTGACGGGCGGGGTGGGGCCGTGGATGCCGTACCAGATGTTCGCGGCGGCGTTCGTGGGCCTGGGCGCTGGGCTGCTGCCGCGCACGGGGACGGCGACGCGGGCGGGCCGGGCCGGTGAGCTGGTGCTCCTGGCGGTGTACGGCGCGGTGTCCGCGCTCGTGTACGGGCTGCTGCTCAACCTGTCGTTCTGGCCGTTCGCGATCGCGCACGGGAACCTCGCGTACGTGCCCGGCGGGGGTCTCGGCGAGAACCTGCCGCGGCTGCTGGCGTACACGCTGGCGACGTCGCTGGGCTGGGACCTGGGCCGGGCGGTGACGACGGCGGTCCTCATCGCCGTGACCGGGCCCCTGCTGCTGCGCGTGCTGCGCCGCGCGGCCCGGCGCGCGAACTGGGAGTGAGTCAGGCCCGGGGTGCGTTGCGGGCCGGGCGGAAGCCGAGGTCGTCGATGCGGAGGGTCGGCATGGTCTTGCGGCGGACGCCGGCCCGGCAGGACCAGTGGTCGTCGAACCAGCCGCCGCCGCGGATGACGCGGTAGTCGGCGTACTCGTCGGCGTCGTAGAGGTCCCAGCACCATTCCCAGACGTTGCCGAGCATGTCGTGCAAGCCCCAGGCGTTCGGAGTCTTGCGGGCGCCGCGGTGGGGGCGTTCGCCGGCGTTGGCGCGGTACCAGGCGATGTCGTCGAGGTCGCCGTAGCGGGGGCCGGCGGTGCCGGCCCGGCAGGCGTGCTCCCATTCGGCTTCAGTGGGCAGCCGGTAGCCGTCGGCGGTCCGGTCCCAGGCGACCTGGCCGTCCCCGTCGCCATCCCCGTCGACGGTGTAGGCGGGTCGCAGGCCTTCGCGCTGCGACATGCGGTTGCAGGCGTGCACGGCGTCGTACCAGGAGAGGTCGGTGGCGGGCAGGAGGTCGTCGCCCTCCGGGTCGGCGGCGCCGATGTCGCGGCGGGTGGCCTGGACGGCGGCGAGGAGGAACGGGGCGACGTCGACGGTCCAGGTCCGTCCGGTGCGGCGGTCGGTGAGCGCGGTGGTCCCCGCCTCGATGGCGCGCATGGCCGTCTCGTCCATCCGGGCATCGTAGAAGCCCTGGGGGCGGTGACGTGCGGCACGGTGCTGTCACGTTCGGGGCGGCCCGCGGTTCACCAGGGTGTCAGTCTTCCCGCGAACGAACCGGAGCGTCCCATGACCGTCGCCTACATCATCGTCACCGTCGTCGCCGCCCTGTGGGTCGGGTTCTCGGCGTACTCGGTCTTCGCCAGGGCCCCGTACGTGGTCGGTCCGCTCGCCGACTACGGCGTGCCCGAGTCGTGGTGGCCGTGGCTCGGGGCCGCCAAGGCGGCCGGGTCGCTGGGCCTGCTGGCGGGCCTGTTCGTGCCGTTCGTCGGCGTCGCGGCCGGGGTGGGGCTGGTCCTGTACTTCGCGGGCGCAGTCGTCACGGTGCTGCGGGCCCGCTCCTACAAGACCCTGGTCGCGCCGCTCATGTACATGGCGCCCGCGGCGGCCGCCCTCGTGCTCGCGTTGCTCGTCTGAGCAGGGCGGCGGGGCCCGCGCTCGGCGCGGGCCCCGTTCTGTTTCCTACTTGGTCCACTGCTCGGCGAAGGGCACGCCGATCTTCGGGTTGCCGATGAGGGCGAGCGGGATGAAGAACCCGATCTGGCCGAGGACGCCGATGAGGACGACGAGCTCCTGGTCGCTGAAGTGCTCCGCGACCTGGGCGAACAGTTCGTCGCTGACCCTCTCGCCGGTCGGGTTCGGGGTGTGCACGGCCTCGGTGAGGGCGAGCGCGGCCCGTTCGGCCTCGGTGAAGTGGGGTGCGGTGCGCCAGGTGGCGACGGCGCCGAGCCGCTCGGGGGTGTCCTCGGCGGCCGTGAGCTGGCGGGTGGTGAAGTAGGTGCTGCCGACGAGTTGGCCGACGCGCAGCTGCACGAGCGCGACGAGCGACGCCGGGAGGACGCCTTCGGCGTTCACCTTGTTGATGGCGGCGGCGATCTCGTTGACGACCGGCAGGTGCGAGGCGGGGTTCTCGATGCGCGGGTAGGTGCTCATGGCGGTGGTCCTCTCTGTTTCGATTCACCCCCATGACGAACCGTCCGGCCCGGACGTGACCGCCGATCCCACGAACCCGACGAGACCCCGGTCACGAGACCTGGCACGCCGCAGGGGCCCGTCCGGTGCGGACGGGCCCCTGCCGTGTCGCGTCTAGCCGACGACCGCTCCCGCGCCGAGCAGGGCCTTCAGGTCGGCGGACAGCTCGACCGACGGGCGCACCCGCCACGCGTCACCGAGGGCGAGCAGCGTCGTCTTGGGGCCGTTGGCGAGCTGCACGCGCACCTGCGCCTCGCCGCGGTGGGTCTTGAACGTGTCGGAGAGCTTCTCGATGAGCGCGGGGTTGACCGCCGCGGCCCGCAGCGCGAGCGTGACCGGCGCCGAACTCGACTCCGGGCCCCGCGACGTGTCGAGGACGGCGAGGTCCTGCGCGATGAGCTGCGCGGTGCCGTCGCGCCGGTCGAGCTTGCCCTTGACGCAGCACACGAGGTCGTCCGCGAGCGACTCGGACACGAGCTCGTACGTGTTGGGGAAGAACCGGACCTCGATCGACCCGGCCAGGTCCTCCAGGGTCGCCGACGCCCACAGCTTGCCCTGCTTGGTGACCCGCTTGGCGACGTTCTGGAGGATGCCGGCCACGCGCACGTTCGCGCCGTCGGCGATCTCCTCGCCGTGCAGCGCCGCCACCGGCCGGTCCGCGTTCGAGGACAGGAGCCGCTCGAAGCCGTTGAGGGGGTGGTCGGAGACGTACAGGCCGAGCATCTCCCGCTCGAACCCGAGCTTGTCGCGCCGGTCCCACTCGTCGTCGGCGATCGTCAAGTCCACGCCGAGCGTGTCGGTCGCCTCGGCCATCATCCCGCCGAACAGGTCGAACTGGCCGCGCGCCTCCTCCTTCTTGATGGAGACCATCGCGTCGATCGCCTTCTCGTGCACCTCGGCGAGCCCGCGGCGCGCGTGCCCGAGCGAGTCGAACGCGCCCGCCTTGATGAGCGACTCGATGGTGCGCTTGTTGCACACCGGCGCCGGCACCTTCTGGAGGAAGTCCTTGAAGTCCGCGTACGCGCCCTTCGCCTCCCGGGCCTCGATGATGCCCTCCACGACGTTCGCGCCGACGTTGCGGACCGCCCCCATGCCGAAGCGGATGTCCTCCCCGACCGGGTGGAACATGTGCCGCGACTCGTTCACGTCCGGCGGCATGACGGTGATGCCCATCTTGCGGCACTCCGAGAGGTACACCGCCGACTTGTCCTTCGAGTCGCCCACGGAGGTCAGCAGCGCGGCCATGTACTCGGCCGGGTAGTTCGCCTTCAGGTAGGCCGTCCAGTAGGACACGAGCCCGTACCCCGCGGCGTGCGACTTGTTGAACGCGTACCCGGCGAACGGGAGCATGATGTCCCACAGCGTCTTGATCGACTCCTTGCCGAAGCCGTTGCCGACCATCCCCGCCTCGAAGGAGTCGAACATCTTCTCCAGGACCGCGACCTGCTTCTTGCCCATGGCCTTGCGGAGCGTGTCGGCCTGGCCCATCGTGAAGCCCGCGACCTTCTGCGCGATCTTCATGATCTGCTCCTGGTAGACGATCAGGCCGTACGTCTCGGCCAGGATCTCCTCCAGCGGCTCCGCGAGCTCGGGATGGATCGGGGTGATCTGCTGCCGCGCGTTCTTGCGGTCGGCGTAGTTGTTGTGCGAGTTCGCCTCCATCGGACCGGGCCGGTACAGCGCCAGGACCGCGACGATGTCGTTGAACTCGGTGGGGCGCATCCGCTTCAGCAGCTCACGCATTGCGGTGCCGTCAAGCTGGAACACCCCGAGCGTGTCGCCGCGCGCGAGCAGCTCGTACGCCTTCGGGTCGTCGGTCGACAGCGTGTCGAGGTCGATGTCGATGCCCTTGTTGGCCTTGACGGCCTCCACCGCGTCGCCGATCACCGTCAGGTTCCGCAGACCCAGGAAGTCCATCTTGAGCAGGCCGATGTCCTCGCAGGACGGGTAGTCCCACCCGGTGATGATCGACCCGTCGGGCCTCGCCCACATCGGGATGCAGTCCGCCAGCGGCTGCGAGGAGAGGA
This sequence comes from Glycomyces paridis, assembly GCF_004912155.1. Classification (GTDB taxonomy): domain Bacteria; phylum Actinomycetota; class Actinomycetes; order Mycobacteriales; family Micromonosporaceae; genus Glycomyces; species Glycomyces paridis. The sequence continues at coordinate 99,513 of NZ_STGX01000012.1, forward strand.
TGACCGCGCAGGCGTGGACGCCCGCGTTGCGGATCAGGCCCTCCAGACCCAGCGCGGTGTCGAAGATCTGGCGGACCTCGTTGTCGTTCTCGATGAGGCTCCGGACCTCGCCCGCCTCCTTGAAGCGGTCATGGCCCGGATCCATGATCCCCGACAGCGGGATGTCCTTGGCCGCCACCGGCGGCGGCAGCGCCTTCGTGATCCGCTCGGCGATCGAGAAACCGGGCTGACCGTGGTGGACGCGGGCCGCGTCCTTGATCGCCGCCTTGGTCTTGATCGTGCCGAACGTGATGACCTGCGCGACGTACTCTTTCCCGTACTTCTCCGTCGCGTACGTGATCATCTCGCCGCGGCGGCGGTCGTCGAAGTCGATGTCGATGTCGGGCATCGAGACGCGCTCGGGGTTGAGGAACCGCTCGAACAGCAGCCCGTGCTCGATCGGGTCGATGTTCGTGATCCGCATGGCGTACGCGACGAGCGAACCCGCCGCCGAACCGCGGCCCGGACCCACGTAGATCCCGATCGACCGGGCGTGCGAGATGAGGTCGGCGACGACGAGGAAGTACGACGGGTACCCGGCGGTGATGATGACGTCGAGCTCCAGCGCGGCCCGCTCCAGGTAATCCGCCGGGACCTCCCGGCCCGGGAAGCGGTCCTGGAGGCCGACGCGGACCTGCTCGCGCAGCCACGTCCCCTGGTCGTGCCCCTCGGGCACCTCGATGACCGGCATCCGGTCCTGGACGGCGAAGATCTCGTCGTAGGACTCGACCATCTCCGCGACCAGCAGCGTGTTCGCGCAACCCTCCTGCCACAGGTCGTCGGTCTTGATGCCGTACATCTGCTGCGCCGACCGCAGGAAGTAACCCTCGCCGTCGAACTTGAACCGCTTCGGGTCGTCCAGGGTCGAACCCGACTGGACGCACAGCAGCGCCGCGTGCGTCGACTTCTGGTCCTCGGTCACGAAGTGGGAGTCGTTGGTGACCAGCGGCCGCAGGCCCATCTTGCGGCTCATCTCGTACAGCTCGTCCTTGACGCGCATGTCGATCTGGTTGTCGTGGTCCATGATCTCCAGGAAGAAGTTCTCCGCCCCGAAGATGTCCCGGTAGTCCGAGGCCGCCTGGTAGGCCTCCTTCGTCTGGCCGAGCCGGAACCTGGTCTGCACCTCGCCGGACGGGCAGCCGGTGGTCGCCACGATCCCCTCGGCGTTCTGCGCGATGAGCTCTCGGTCCATGCGCGGCTTGTAGTAGTAGCCCTCGAAGGACGCGGCGCTGGAGAGCTTGAAGAGGTTCCGCAGGCCCGTGGAGTTCCGCGCGACCATCGTCATGTGCGTGTAGGAGCCGCCGCCGGAGAGGTCGTCGCCGCGCTGGCTCGGCTCGCCCCAGAAGACGGGCTTCTTGTGGAACCGGTCCTGCGGCGCGATGTACGCCTCGATGCCGAGGATCGGCTTGACGCCAGTCTTCTTCGCCTCCTGGTAGAAGGCGTAGCCGCCGTACATGTTCCCGTGGTCGGTCATGGCGATCGCGGGCTGTCCCAGGCGCTCGGCCTCCGCGAACAGGGGTTTGAGCTTCGCGGCCCCGTCGAGCATCGAGTACTCGGTGTGCACGTGCAGGTGGACGTACTGGTTCGACACGCTTAGCTCCCGCTTTGACCTGTGAATATGTCCCCGTCGGGCCCTGTCGCGGCGCTCATGCGGCACAGCCGCGGCGCAGTCGCGGACAGCCCGGTTCAGACCCTCAAGACTAGTCCTCCGCCCGAGCGGGCCGCACCGACTCCGAGCCCGGAATGCCGCCCGCCTCACCGCCCGCGGCGGCCGCCGCGAACACCGCCGAGGTCGCCTCGTCGAGCGGGAAGAACAGCTCCACGGCCAGCTCCGCGACCGTGACGTCCCGCGGCGCCCCGAAGGTCGCGATCGTCGTGAACAGCGACAACTCGCCCCAGGCGGTGGCGAGCCGCAGCGGCAGCGCGAACGGGCTCGGCGCCGAACCGTCCCACCCGCCGTCGTCCGACCCGACCGCCTCCCGCGCCAGGACCTCCTCGATCAAGGCGAACACGGCCGGGTCCTCGTCCACCGCCAACTGCGCCCGCAACCGGTCGAGGAAGTACCGCCGCACCTCCTCGAAATTCCGCAGACGCGGGCCCAAACCCCTAGGGTGCAGCGCGACCGTCGCGAGGTTGGGCCGCCCGCGCAGCAGGTCCGGGTCGACCTCGTCGAGCAGCACCCCCAAGCCTGCATTGAAGTCGAGCAGGTTCCCGAACCGGTCGGTCACGACCGCCGGCAGGGGCTCGTGGTGTTCGAGGATCATCGCGATCGCCCGCCGCGCCGGCGCGAGGCGCTCGTCCCAGTAGTCGGTCTCGGCCCACTCCGGCGCGAACCCGGCCGCGACCAGCAACGCGTTCCGCTCGCGCAACGGCACGTCCAGGACCTCCGCGAGCCGCGCCACCATCCGGCGGCTCGGTTCGGCCCGACCGGTCTCGATGCGCGACAGGTGCCTGGCCGAGACCCCCGACTCGACCGACAGGTCGAACTGGCTGAGGCGACGCCGTCCGCGCCACTGCCGCAGCAGCGAACCGAAGGCCGTCAGGGCGGGACCGGTCAGTGCGTTCACGGCCGCAACAGTATCGACCCGCGCGTCCGGCGGCCATGACCTCCGAGGTCATTGCGGACCGGACCGGCCGGGCCCAGGATTGGCCGCATGCGGCGACACGAGGTCCCGCACCGAACCGACCGGGAGGAACCATGACCCCCACCGCCGCTGCCCCCGACACGCGACTGCGCAGCCTCCTGCGTTTCGACGCCGCGGCCTGCGCCGCCTTCGGCGTGCTCATGACCGCAGGCGCGGTCCTCGTCGAACGCCTCCTGGGCCTCGAACCGGCCTGGGCGGTGCCGCTGGGCGTGTATCTCCTCGGCTGCGCGGTCGCGCTCGCACTGGTCGCGGGCTACCCGGTGCCGCTGCGCGGCCACGTGATCGGGGTGGTCGCCAACAACGCCGCGGCCGCCGTCGCGCTGGCGGCGCTGCCGTTCACCGGCCTCGTCGACCTGACCGCACTGGGCTACGCGGTGCTGCTGGGCGGCGCGGCGCTGGTCGCGCTGTTCGCGGTGCTGGAAGCACAGGGCGCCAAGCGGCTCACCGCCTGACCGATCCTCTGAGGGGCGGAGCCGCTCTCGGCGCCCGCCCCTTTACCACGCAACCACGAACCGAACAACATTGTCCACAGGTCGAATTCGGTTATCCACAGGCGAAAAATTACTTCTTGCCGGTAGTGGACATGTGACGGACAGTTGACCTATGAACATGATAGAAGCGAGAATCAGGCTCAACGGCCCCACCGACCTCTTGACCACCATCCCGCTGCTGCTGGGTTTCCACCCTGATCACAGCCTCGTCGTGGTGGGACTCATCGGCGGCGAACTCCAGTGCACCTTCCGCGTCGACCTGCCGGGTTCGGCCGACCACCTGGAGCACCTGCCGGATCTGACGGCGCAGCTGAGCATCAACGAATGCACCCATTGCGTACTCGTCGCCTACGGCGACAAGGAGGTCGCCGAGGCCTCGATCGAACGCGCGGCGACGCGACTCACCGCGGCCGGCATCCGCCCGATCGACCAGCTCCGCGTGTCGCGGGGGCGCTGGTTCAGCCTCATCTGCGACAGGCCGTGCTGCCCGCCGGAGGGTCTGGCGCTGCCGGAGAGCTCGGCGGCCTCATGCGAGGTCGCCGTCGCGGGCGGGTACGCGGAGTCGGACCGGTCGCGGATCACCGAACAGCTCGCCCCGGCGCCACCCGGCCGCAGAGCGGCGGTGGAAAAGGCGGTCGCGGCAACGCTCGCGGCCGAAGCCGATCTGGACTGGGCGGCGCAGCGGTCGCTCGACCTCCACGCGATCGACCACTGGATGTCGGTCCCCTCCCTGCCGGGCCCGGACGAGATCGCCATGGTGGGCCTCGCCCTCGGCGACCCCGACATCCGCGACTACGCGCTGCGGCGCATCAGCTCGGGCGAGTACGAGGGGAACCGGATCGACCTGTGGATCTGGGTCGCGCGGCACATGGGCGACGACCTGGTGGCTCCGGCCGCGGGGGTGGCGGGCTTCGCCGCCTACCGCTTCGGCAACGGGGTGCTGGCGGGCGAGTGCTTCGAACTCGCCCTGCGGTCGAGCCCGAACTTCCGGCTCGCGCTGATGCTCAGGGCGGCCCTGCACCGAGGCTTCCCACCCTCGGCCCTGTCGAGGGTCGGCTTCGCCGACAGGGAGCCCGCGGAAACGGAAGACGCACCGACCGACGAGCGAAACAAGGCCAACCAGTCCACCCAGCCCGATAGGACACCACCGCAACCCGACGCGAACAAAGAGGCACCCTCCCCCGAACCCGAGCGAAACAGAGGCACAACCTGACCAGAACCACCCAAGCACCGCACACCAGCAACCCAGCAACTCGAACCTCGAACCTCGAACCTCGAACCTCGAACCTCGAAATTCTGAACTCACCACCCGGAACCAAACACGCACCATCGAGAACGCAACCGACAGAAGGAGTCACCGATGCGCACGAGAGGCACCCGCCAATGGCGAGGTCGAAGGTCGCCGAACGCCGACCCCCGGGATGGAGGAGTCCTGGCTAGTCTGAGGAGATGGCTGAGCATCCGAGCGGTTACGCCGCGATCTTCCTGGTCGGCGGCAAGGCGCGGCGGTTCGCCGGTTGCGCGAAGAGCGAACTGGTCGTCGGCGGTGCCACGATCTTGGAACGGATGCTGGCCGCGACCGAGTCCGCCGTGGCGCGGGTGGTCGTGGGCGCGCGGCCCGCCGAAGCCGCGCCCCTGCCCGAGGGGGTGCTCCAGGTTTTGGAGGACCCGCCGGGTTCGGGCCCGGCCCGGTCGGTGACCGCCGGCCTGCTCCAGGTGCCGGACGGCTGCGACCAGGTGGCGGTCCTCGGCGGCGACCTGCCTTTCCTGTCGGGTGAGGCGCTGCGCCTGCTCCACCGGCGCATGAGCGCCGCCGCTCCAGGCACGGGCGCGGTGTACTGCGATGACGCGGGCCGACGCCAGTGGCTGTGCGGCCTGTGGCCGGCGAAGCCGCTCCGCCAGAACGCGGAGTCGATCGAACCGGGCGCCCCCGCACGGCACCTGTTCACCGGGATCGAAGTCGAAACCGTCAACTGGGACCGGCCGAGTCCGCCCCCGTGGTTCGACTGCGACACCCCGCAGGACCTCGAACAGGCCCGCCACTGGGCCGCCGACTGAACCAGCGGTATCGCCACAACCGATCCGCGAGGACGGTCAATGAAGACCGTCGGCCGCTCGCCCAAGCGACGGCCATCGCCACCATGCACGACAACAACGCAAGGGCGGGTGGGCAAGGGGGAGGGGTGGGTGGGGGGCGGGGGGGAGGGCCCCCGGGGCCAGCGAAGCCACGAAGCCACGAAGCCACGAAGCCACGAAAGCCGACAATCACCGTGCCGAGGCCACCTGGCGGCGGCCCCGGGTCAGACGATGTCGTACTGGTTGTCGAGGATTCCGGTCTGGATGAAGGTGGCAACGGCGAGCGCCGCCAGAAGCACGGCGAAGCCCACCCAGTGCAGGCCGCGCCGCTCGCGCGGCGTGAAGGTCAGGATCGCACCGCAGATGAGGCCGCCTACCAGGCCGCCAATGTGGCCGGCGAAACTGACCGGAAGGAAGAACCCCAGAGCAAGGTTCAGGCCGATGAGTATGTAGAGGCTGCGGTTGTCGCGTTTGAGCTTCCGGTTGACCAGGATCAGGAGACCGAACAGGCCGTAGACGGCGCCGGAGGCGCCGGCGGTCGCCGTGTCGTACGAGAAGAAGTACACCGCGACCGATCCGGTCAGGCCCGACAGCATGTACACGGTGAAGAACCGGGCCGGGCCGAGATCGTGTTCGAGCGCACGGCCGAACATCCACAGCACCAGCATGTTGAAGCCCAAGTGGATCAACCCGTAGTGCAGGAACATGCTCGTGATCATGCGGTAGTAGCCACCGGCGGCGACGAACGGCGCGGTGACCGTCCTGCCGAACAGATCGAAAATCGCATGGGTGTCCGTGAAGATAGCCGATCCCTGCAGGTACCCGGGCTGGTAGCCGGGAAGGTACCCGATCTCGGCGCCGAACATGTGCAGCGGCGTGGTGCCCGCGGTGGTGAGACCGGCGAGGGTCCCGGTCGAGAGGGCCGCCAGGATGAACACCGCGATGTTCGCGCCCACGAGGGCCTTGGTGACCGTGCCCGCCGAGCCCGCGCCGGCGACGCCGCCGAACGACGTGCGCGCTTGGCGCGTCGTTCGGCGGCCCTCTGCCACGCAGTCGGGGCAGTGGAAGCCGACCGGGGCGTCGATTCTGCAATCGGCGCAGATCGGTTTGCCGCAGCGGGAGCAGCTCAGGTAGGTCTGGCGATTCCGGTGGCGATAGCAGACCGGGGCAGACTGCTCATCGCTCATCGGGGCGTCGTCTATTTCTCGATGACGACGGACTCGATGACGATGTCGTTGACCGGGCGGTCCATGGGACCGGTGGCGGTCTTGCCGATCCGGTCGACGACGGACTTGGAGTCCTCGTCGGCGACCTTGCCGAAGATGGTGTGCTTGAAGTTCAAGTGCGGCGTCGGGCCCAGGGTGATGAAGAACTGGGAGCCGTTGGTGCCGGGGCCGGCGTTCGCCATGGCGAGCAGGTAGGGCTCGCCGAAGTGGAGGTCCGGGTGGAACTCGTCGGCGAACTTGTAGCCGGGGCCGCCGCGGCCGGTGCCGGTCGGGTCGCCGCCCTGGATCATGAAGCCGTCGATGACCCGGTGGAAGATGACACCGTCGTAGTACGGGCCCGAGCCGGGAGCGCCGGTCTCGGGGTCCTTGTATTCCCTCGTGCCCTCGGCCAGGCCCACGAAGTTCGCCACGGTCTTGGGCGCGTGGTTGTCGAGCAGCTCGATCGTGATGTCGCCTGCATTGGTCTTCAGCGTCGCCTTCGTCATGGCGTCAATGGTGCCAGACGGCCGAGGTTCGTCCAACTTTCTCCCCCGTTTCCCTCGACCGGTGTCACACCCCGGTGCACGATGAGACTGTCAAGCACCTAGAGGAGGCATTCACTATGGGCTTCAGCCGACATTCCACGACTCCCGCGCGGGAAGCCGTGGACCATTTCCAGCAGGGCGTGACCTCGCTCAAGAACGCGGGGTTCGCGGCGGCGCGGGGGACGCGGGAAGCCGCGGCGCCGAAGGTCAACGTCGTCCTGGCCAAGGTCGGGCTCAGGAAGCCGCCCGCGCCGAAGTGGCCGTGGGTGGCGGGGGCGATCGGCGCGGGCCTCGCGCTCGGCGGCGCGGCCTTCTACCTGTGGTACCGGCAGCGGACCGAGTCGATCGGGGAGGCCCTCCTGGCGGAGGAGCTGCTCGACGAGGCGAACCTCGACGACCGGGCGCTCACCGAGGAACTGGTCGACAGCGTCACGCGCTAGCGGGGACTGCTTCGGCGAAGCGAAGTGGAGCGGCATGGGCCGGCGTCAGCGCCGGCCCGGGGTCGCCCTCCGGCCGCGATGCGGCCGGCGGGGCGGCGGAACGCGATGCAGGGGGTCCGCGGCGACGCGGGTCCCCTGTTCGCGTGCAAGGGCTTCGCCGGAAAGGGCAACGCCGGACCGGTGTCCCGCCTCGGGGGGAGTGGGCGGGTCCACCGATCCGGCGCCAATGGGGGCGGGATCATGGATCTTCCGCGGCCTGGCCGCGGTCACGCAACGATTCTCGCGCCCCTTTCGCGTTCTGGGAAGGGCGGTGCGATGGCGGTTATACGCCATGTCGCATAACCGCCATCCATTGTCGACGTTCCGTTTCGCAGTGGTCACGGAACGTGCGGCGTTCAGGCGCGGGTGGCCTCCACGGCTCGGGCGAGGCGGCGCACGCCTTCGTCGATCCGGTCGGCCTTGACGGCCGAGTAGGCCAGCCGCAGGCAGGACTCGCCGCCTTCGAGCACGAAGTCGGTGCCCTTGACGGCCTGGACGCCCTCGTCCGCCGCCGCGGCGACGACCTTCGCGCCGTCGACGCCCTCGCCGAGGTCGACCCACAGGAAGTAGCCGCCGTCGGGCACCACGAACTCGGCGTTCGGCAGGTGCGCGCGCAGCGAGGCCGAGAGCTGGTCGACCCGCTCTTCGAGCGCGGCCTTGACGGTCGCGATCGAGCGGTCGAGCGCCCCGGAGGCGGCGAACTGGTAGATGGTGGCCTGCGCGAACATGTTCGGCGCGATGTAGGTGTTGGTGGCCGCCTCGGCGATCGTCTTGATGAGCGCGGCGGGGCCCACGAGGTAGCCGGTCCGCAGGCCCGGGCACACCGTCTTGGAGAACGAGGACGCGTACACGACGCGGTTGTCGCCGTCCTGGTCGAGCATCGTCGGGTGCTGCTCGCCGCGGAAGCGGATGTCGTAGTACGGGTCGTCCTCGAAGATCGTGAACTCGTACTCGGCGGCGAGCTGGAGCAGGCGCACGCGCTTCTCGCCCGAGAGCGACACGCCCGCCGGGTTCTGGAAGTTCGGGATGATGTGCGCGAGGGTCGGCCGCACACCGCCCTTGAGCAGGCCTTCGAGCTCGTCGACGTCGAGGCCGTCGGCCTGGACGCGCACGGGGTGGAGGTCGCCGCGGCGGTTGCGCAGGCCCAGGAGCGTCCGGTCGTAGCTCGGGCGCTCGACGATCACCGGCGAGTCGGGCTTGACCAGCTCGTCGAACAGGAACGCGTCGGCCTGCATGGAGCCGTTGGTGATGAGCACGTTCGCGGGGGTCACGCCGTGCTTGGCGGCGATCCACTCGCGCAGCGGGCCGTAGCCCACGGACGTGCCGTAGCCGGTGACCCCGGCCGGATCGGACTCGATGGCGGCGACGGCGGCGGCCTTGAGCCCCTCGGTGTCGACGATGTCGAGCGACGGGGCGCCCCGGGAGAAAGAGATGACGTCGGTGTTCGGCATGACACCAGCGTAAGCGGCCCAAAGGGCGGACGTCGAGCGGTGGGGGCCGGGCTCACGCCGGGCCTCACCGCGCGGCACCGCGGATCAGCGGCGGGCACCTCCCGGCACCGCCCGGGCCGCGCCGCGCGGCCCGCGGGTGCCGCGCCGCGATACGGTGAGGCGGCGGGCCCGCAGGCCCGTTCGACGCTTTCGACAACCGTGGCCCGCGGGCGGACACCGCCTCGCGCGGGCGGTCGCGCTCGACCGGGCGCCGCCGCCGGGCCCAGAAGGAGGAGGACGATGACGTCGCTCGACCGCACCAGGGCCCCCTGGCCCTACGATTTCCTTCCCCCGCTCCCGTCGTTCGCGGTCGTCTCCGACGACGTGGCCGACGGCGCGACCCTCGACCTCGCGCAGGTCGCCGGGCAGGACGTGTCGCCGCACCTCGCCTGGTCGGGCTTCCCCGCCGAGACCGCCGCGTTCGCCGTCACCTGCTTCGACCCGGACGCGCCCACCGGCTCGGGCTGGTGGCACTGGATGCTCCTGGGCCTGGACGTATCGGTCACCGAGCTCGCGACCGGCGCCGCGGCCGCCCCGCCCGCCGGGAGCGTGCAGCTGCGCAACGACTCCGGCTCGATCGGCTACGCGGGCGCCGCCCCGCCCCAGGGCGACCCCGAGCACCGCTACCTGTTCGCCGTCCACGCCCTCGCGGCCCCCGTGGAGGTCGACGCGTCCTCCTCGATGGCAGTGGGCGCCTTCCACCTGACGTTCAACGCGATCGCGCGGGCCGTCGTCGCCCCAGTGTTCCGCAATGCCTGAGGCCGTCGTCCTCGCCGCCGCCCGCACCCCGCTGGGCAGGAGGGGCGGCGTCCTGGCGGGCGTGCACGCCGTCGACCTCGCCGCGCACGCCATGAACGCGGCGCTCCAACGGTCGGGGATCGGGCCCGACGCCGTCGACGACGTCGTGCTCGGCTGCGTCTCGCAGGTCGGCGAGCAGTCCTGGAACGTCGCCCGCAACGCGGTCCTCGCCGCGGGCTGGCCCGAGACGATCCCCGGCACCACGGTCGACCGCCAGTGCGGTTCGAGCCAGCAGGCGGTCGCGTTCGCGGCGGCCGCGGTCCTGGCCGGGCACGCCGACGTGATCGTCGCCGGGGGCGTCGAGTCGATGAGCCGCGTCCCGATGGGGTCGAGCGTCGGTTCCGGCGCGGGCGAGCCGTACGGGCCGCGGGTGCGCGAGCGGTACGCGTCGAGCGTGGACGCCGAGGCGGCGCTGCCGTTCAACCAGGGCGTGGCCGCCGAGCTGGTCGCGGGCCGGTACGGGGTCGGCCGGGAGGCCATGGACGCGTTCGCGCTGGCCAGTCACGAAAAGGCCGCGGCGGCGTCCGATGGCGGGGCGTTCGCGGCGGAGATCGCGCCGATCGCGGGTGTCGCTGCGGACGAGGGCATCCGGCGGGACACGAGCATGGAGCGGCTCGCCGGGCTCAAGCCGGCGTTCACCGCGGACGGGTCGGTGACCGCAGGGTCGTCCTCGCAGATCTCGGACGGGGCCGCGGCGCTGGTGATCACGACCGACGTCCACGCCCGCCGGCTCGGGGTGCGGCCGCTGGCGCGGATCGCGGCGGCGTGCACCGTCGGCTCCGACCCGTTGCTCATGCTCGACGGTCCGATCCCGGCGACCGCGAGGATATTGCGGCGCACCGGGCTCGACCTCGACGAGATCGACGTGTTCGAGGTGAACGAGGCGTTCGCTGCGGTGCCGCTCGCGTGGCTGGCCGAGACCGGCGCGGACGAGGAGCGCATGAACCCGCGGGGCGGGGCGATCGCGCTCGGGCACCCGCTGGGCGCTTCGGGCGCGCGCCTTGCCGCGACGATGCTCCACTACATGCTGGACACCGGTGCCGGGCGTGGTCTCCAGGTCATGTGCGAAGGCGGGGGCATGGCCAACGCGACGGTCTTCGAACTGCTCTGATCAAACTCGGATGAATCACGAAATATACGGATAAATCCGGCCTAAGGGACCCCTGGTTTAAAAGTACTCCGGGGGTCCGACAAGGTTTTCGGGACAGCAGTTGCGAGCCGCGCTCAGATTCGTCTCAGCGCCACTTCGAGAGGACCAGGAGCGCCGCGACCATGCAGGAGAAGCCGACGGCCAGGTTCCAGTAGCCCCAAGCGGCGACCGGGTAGGCCATGCCGGAGAGGTAGAAGAGCGTCAGCCAGCCGATGCCGAGGACGATGAGGACCACCGCGGTGATCGGCACCCACATCGGGCTCGGCTCGTAGCTCTCGCCCGAGGCCGAGCTCGTGCTCCCGCCGGAGGTTGAGTAGACCTTCTTCTTGCGCACGCGTGACTTCGGCATCGACGATTCTCCAACTGAGGGACATGTCCGGCCTCCAGGGTACCGCCCGCCGGTGACGCGCCGTCCGCGCGGCATAGCGTAGCTCACACCTCGGGAGTGAGCTGCCGAAGCGCTCGCGCGCGGCGGCCGCGCCACCGCCGGAAGCCCTCGGCGGGAACGGGTTCGGCGGGCCGCGGCGCGGGCGGCCCGACACTCCCGTGAGCGAAGCGGAATGCGAGGCCCCGCGCCTGCCCGTTCGGTTGATACTCGCGTTCGCGCGACAACCCTAGGATGGCCTCGCGCGTTATGGTTACGACATCACGCAGGCGTTGAGAACACCGGCACGACGGAGGCGAAGTTCCAGGTGAGCGATCAGGACTGGTCCCCCTTCGCGAACGAGCCCCGGCCGCGCCCGCCGCAGGGCCCGCCGCCCGGTCCCGGCCGCGCCGGCGTCCCCCCGCCGGGCCGTCCGCCCGGCCCCGCCCCGAGCGGCCAGGCGAAGGTCCCGCCTCCCGACCCGGGAGCGGCCGGACGCGCGACGCCGCCGTCCCCGCCCCGGCCGACCTCCCCGCCGCGCGCCTCCCCGCCCGAACCGGGCGCCGCCGGACGCGCCACCCCGCCCCCGCCCCCCGAACCCGCAGGCCCCCGCCCCGCCGCCCCGCCGCCGTCCGGACCGGACTTCGACGAGACCACCGCCCTGCGGCCGCCCGGCCTCAACCGGGCCGCCCGCGCGCCGCTCGTGCCCGAACCCGACGGCACCGCGATCCTCCCGGTCATCCCCGCCGACGACGCCGTCCCGGCCCCTCCCGGCGCCGACAGCGAGGCCCGCAAGAAGCGATCGGTCAAGCGCCACCGCGGCGACGGCGGCGGCATGCGCGGCACCGTCCGCGGCCTGGGCGAAGCGCTCATCACCCTCGGCGCGGTCGTCCTCCTCTACGCCGGCTACGAGGTCTTCGGCGTCTCCGCCGAGATCAACAACGAGCAGCAGACCCTCTCGACCGACCTCGACTCCATCTGGGACGGCGAGGTCGAGGGCGAGACGGTCGACGGCGCGCCGATCCCCGAGCTCGGCGACGCCTTCGCCCGCATGTGGGCCCCCGACATCCGCGCCGAGGCCTGGACCCTCGTGGAGGGCACCGAGCCGTCCGACATCGAGTACGCGCCCGGCCGCTTCCTCGACGGCGCCTACCCCGGCGAGCAGGGCAACTTCACGCTCGCGGGCCACAACGTGCCCGCGATCTTCTCCGAGATCCGCTCCCTGGAGGCCGGCGACAAGGTCGTGATCGAGACGAAGGAGTTCTTCTACGTCTACGAGGTCCAGGAGCACGAGGTCGTCAACGAGACCGAGGTGACCATCACCGAGCCCGTGCCCCACCAGCCCGGGGTGGAGCCCGGCGACGAGGACTACTGGCTGACCCTGTTCACCTGCCACCCGCGGTGGGACAACTACGAGCGCTACGTCGTCTACAGCCAGCTGGTGGACACCATCGAACGCGACCCCGAGGGCGACCTGCCCCCAGCCGCCATCGACCCGGAGGTCTGACGTGTACGCGTGGATCTGGAGCAAACTGCCGTTCGGCCTGCCCGGCAAGATCGTCGGCTCGCTCGCGCTCGGCGCGGGCACGGTCGCGCTGCTGTGGCTCGTGCTCTTCCCCGCCGTGCGCCCCCACATGCCGTGGAGCAATGTGGACCCCGCCGGCGGCGTCAACGTCGAGCAGCCCGAGGACGGCGAGCCCGCCGAGTCGCCCACGTGCACGCCCGGCGTGGACTGCCAGGGCACCGGCTTCGACCCCGAGGACTGGCAGACCGCCGAGTCCCCCGACGGGGAGTCCGAGGATTGAGCGCCGGTGGCACGCGGTGACGGTCGCTGATGGGTAGCGTCCTGGTCGTCGACTTCCGCGACTCGTTCGTCCACACCATCGTGTCCTATCTGCGCGCCCTCGGCGCGAAGGTCGAAGTGCGGGCCTCCGACCGGACCGACGCCGACGAGGCGGCGCGGATGCGCCCGGTCGGCGTGCTCCTCTCCCCCGGGCCCGGGCGGCCCGACGAGGCCCGGCTCGGCCACGAACTGCTCGACCGCTTCGCCGGCGAGGTGCCCGTCCTCGGCGTGTGCCTGGGCCACCAGGTGATCGCCGAGCACTGGGGGGCGACCGTCTCGCGCGCCGCCGAGCTGCGCCACGGCGAGACCTCCCCGATCCGCCACGACGGCGCGGGCGTCTTCGCGGGCCTGGCCAACCCGTTCACCGCGACCCGCTACCACTCCCTCGCGGTCGAGCCGGCGAGCGTGCGGGCGCCGCTCGCGGTGAGCGCCACGAGCGAGGACGGGACGGTCATGGGCCTGCGCCACCGCGAGGTCGACGTGGAGGGCGTGCAGTTCCACCCCGAGTCGATCCTCACCGAGGACGGCAGCGCCCTGCTCGCGAACTGGCTGCGCCGCGTCGAATCGCACGGGAGTCCGTGACGGGCCGCGGCCGCGGAAACGGAACCTTCGGGCGGCTCAGGGACCTCGCCTAGGATGTGAGCGCACGCAAGCGCCGACGGGCACCACTGGAGACCGCATGAATCGCGAGGGCTGGGATCCTCCCCGCAGGACGGGCGGCGCCGTGCTCGTCGCGGTCCTGCTGCTCGCGGTCGGCGCCTGGCAGGTTGGCATCGGCATCGCGATCGCCTGCGGCGACGTCTTCGTCTTCTCCGGCGGCGGCTACTGGTACCAGGCCGAGGACACCGGCTGGGGCTGGGCGAACCTCTCGGTCGGCCTCGTCGCGCTCGCGCTCGGCGCCGCCCGGCTCGCGCGCGGCCCGCGCTTCGCGCTCCTGCGCCGCCGCGACTGGCCCGCGCTGCTGGTCGCCGCGGTCTCGGGCATGAGCCAGTGCTTCCTCGCCCCGCAGTACCCGGTGTGGGCGACGCTCGCCATCCTCGCCGACACGGCCCTCATCTGGGCGCTCGCCACCGCGCCGCGCCCGCGCCGCGACGGGGGCTTCACGGTCTGACCCGCGTCGCGTCCCGCCACATCGGACGCGACCGCCGCGCGCCGCTGACCCAGGGCGGGAGAAGGTTCGCCCGATCGGACCCGTTCGCGGCCGCCGCCTGGCACGGTTGGGAGATGGGCGGACGGTCGCTGGTCCAGGCCGGCAAACGCTACGGCGCCGAGCACAGGGCGGACGCCGCGGCGGCGCTCACCTACTACTCGGTGCTGTCGCTGTTCCCCGCACTGCTGGTCGGCACCTCGATCATCGGCATGTTGAACCCGGACGCGACCGAGGCGCTGCTCGACGGGATCGCGTCCCTCGCCCCCGCCGAAGGCATGTCGATCATCGAGGACGCGGTGGCCGGACTCCAGGTCAACCCGCGCGCCGCCGGCTTCCTGGCTCTGGTCGGCCTGGTCGGAGCACTGTGGGCGGCCTCGAACTACGTGGCGGCGTTCTCCCGCGCGCAGAACGAGGTCTACGGGACCGCCGAGACGCGGAAATGGTGGACCGTCCTCATCGTCCGGGTCGTGCTCACCGTCGTCGTCGGCGCCCTGACGGCCGTGTGCGCGGTGGTCGCGGCCTCAGGCGGGGCCGTGGTCCGCGCGATCGGCGGCGCCGTCGGCGCGGGCGGGACCGCGACGACGGTGTGGTCGTGGGTGCGCTGGCCCGTGATCGTCGTCCTGGTGGTCGTGATCGTCGCGCTGCTGTACTGGCTGGCCCCCGCGAAGCGGTCGCGGTTTCGCGAGCGCGCGCCGGGGGCGGCGCTCGCGGTCGTGCTGTGGCTCGCGGCCTCGGCCGGGTTCGCGCTGTACGCGTCCGCGTTCGGGAACTACGACAAGACGTACGGCGCGCTCGGCGGCGTGATCGTCTTCCTCGTGTGGCTGTGGATCACCAACGCGGCCCTGCTCTTCGGCTCGGAGTACAACGCCAGCGCCGATCCCGCCCCGCGCGAGGGCGGCGAAGCGGACGCGGAGCCGGTCGACGGGGCGTCGTGATCTTGGGGGTTCAGTTGGTGCCCTTGGGTTGTACGAGGCCGGATTCGTAGGCGAAGACGACGAGGCCGGCGCGGTCGCGGACGGCGAGTTTCATCATGGCGCGGTGGACGTGGGTCTTGGCGGTGGCGGGGCTGATGTAGAGGCGGTCGGCGATCTCGCCGTTGGTGAGGCCGCGGGCGACGAGGGCGACGATCTCGGTTTCGCGGGTGGTGAGGCCGTCGATCTGGCCGGCGAGGCGGGTGGGCGGGTGGGCGACGTATTCGGCGACGAGTTTGGCGGCGATCTGGGGTGAGAGGAGGGTTTCTCCGGCTGCGGCGGCGCGGACGCAGCGGAGGAGTTCTTCGGGTTCGGTGTCTTTGACGAGGTATCCGGCGGCGCCGGCGCGGAGGGCGTCGAAGACGTAGGCGTCGAAGGAGTAGTTGGTGAGCATGACGACGCGGAGGGCGGTGAGGCGGTCGTCGGCGGCGATGGCGCGGACGGCGGTGATGCCGTCGCCGCCGGGCATTTCGACGTCGAGGAGGGCGACGTCGGGGTGGTGTTGGGCGGCGAGGCGGACGGCGGTGGGGCCGTCGGCGGCTTCGGCGACGACGGTCATGTCGTCTTCGGCGTCGATGAGGGCGCGGAAGCCGCCGCGCATGAGGGGCTGGTCGTCGGCGAGGAGGACGCGGATCATGCGGCGGGCTCCGGTGCGGTGGTGACGGCGGGGGCGGTCTGGGCGGGGATGCGGGGTTCGGGGTCGGGGATTTCGGCGCGGACGGTGAAGCCGTGGTCGCCGGGTCCGGTGTGGAGGGTGCCGCCGAGGGCGTCGACGCGTTCGCGCATGCCGGTGAGGCCGCGGCCGGGGACGGCGTCGGTGGGGGTGCCGTTGTCGGTGATGTCGATGAGGAGTGATTGTTCGCGGCGGGTGAGGGTGACGCGGATGCGGTCGCCGGTGGAGTGGCGGACGGCGTTGGTGAGGGCTTCTTGGACGATGCGGTAGGCGGCGTGGTCGACTTCGCGGTCGATGGGGGCGGCTTCGGTGTCGCCGGTCGCGCGGTCGATGGCGGGGTGGTCGATGGTGCAGTCGAGTTCGATGTCGAAGCCGAGGTCGCGATAGCGGTCGGCGAGGGCGGTGATGCGGGAGAGGCGGTGGCCGTCGTCGTCGCGGAGCATGGTGAGGGTTTCGCGCAGTTCGCGGGTGGCGTCTTTGGCGGCCTCTTCGACAGCGACGAGGGCGGGCGGGGGCGTTTCGCCGCGTTTGCGGGCGAGGTGGAGGGCGACGCCGGCTTGGACGCGGATGACGGAGATGGAGTGGGTGAGGGAGTCGTGGAGTTCGCGGGCGATGCGGACGCGTTCGTCGGCGGCCTTGCGTTTGACGGCCTCTTCGCGGGTGTGCTCGGCTTCGGCCATGTAGGCGTCCCGTTGGCGGCGTGTCTCACCGGAGATGAGGGCGACGTGGAGCCAGCCGATGACGAGGAGGGAGCGCTGGATCATGTCGCCGGTGATCTGGAACTGGGCGTTCTGCCAGTTGCCCCAGGCGACGAAGCAGGAGAGGACGACGACGGTGAGGATGGTGAGCCGCCGGTGCCCGGAGTACATGGAGAGGGCGATGGCGACGAACGCGGGGATCCAGGTGAGGGGGCCGAGTTCGAGGTGCACGGTGGCGACGAGCGCGGTGACGCTGACGAACATGACGGCGCGGGGGTGGCGGCGCCAGAGGGGGAAGACGAGGGGGGCGGCGGCGAGGAGGATCCACCCGTACCAGGGGAAGTGCCCGTCGGCGAGTTTGACGATGCCGGGTACGAGGGCGTCGACGAGGAGGAGTGCGGCGACGACGAGGTCGAGGCGCCGGCCTGAGAGGCGGGTGTCGGGAGGCGTCGTCATGGGCCAATCCTAGGTCGGTGGGGGGCGGGCGGCGTCGGCCCGCGGTGCAGGGCGGGTGTACGGCGGCGGGTGTAGGCGCGGGGTCGGGCTGCTGCGTTCGGCGCCGTCGTGAATACCGGCGTCGGGGTGACGACGGAGGGCCGCGGGGCCGGGAGGCTGGAGGGGTGGCGGCGGCCGGTGGGCCGTCGCGGAGTCCGTTTCGAGGAGGGGCACCCCCATGTCTGTGAAGAGCGGCGGTCCGGGCGTCAGGCATGTGACGCCTGTGGACCCGAGGGACGCCGAGGGCCTGGTGGCCGAGGTGTACCGGCAGGTGAAGGCGGAGTTGGGCGTGATCGGTTCGGCGATCACGATGCTGTCGCCCGCGCCGGAGCTGCTGGCGCCGGTGTGGTCGCTGCTGCGGGAGTCGCTGCTGGTGGGCGGCCCGGAGGAGCGGAAGGCGAAGGAGGTCGTGGCGACGGTGATCGCGGTGCGCAACGAGTGCCGGTTCTGCACTGATGCGCACGCGTTGATGCTGCATGCGGCGGGCGAGTCGGCGCTGGCGGAGGCGGTGCGGGCGGGTCGGCCGCCGCGGGAGTGGGCGGCGCTGGCCGACTGGGCGTTGGAGCCGGGCCCGGAGGGGCCGTTCCCTGCGGAGGCGGCGCCGCGGTTCATCGGGACGGCGCTGGTGTTCGAGCTGATCACGCGGTTGGTGAAGGCGTTGGCGCACAACGAGTCGCCGAGTGCGGCGACGTCGACGCGGCTGGGCCGGTCGGTGGCGTCGCGGCTGGTGCGGAGTGCGGTGGCGGCGGATCTGGCGCCGAGTTCGAGCCTGGCGCTGCTGGAGTCGTGGCCGGACTGGGCGCGGGACGTGGTGGTGCGGGAGCCGTCGTGGGCGGCGGGTTCGCCGGTGGGGCGGGCGTACGGGGCGGTGCGGGCGATGGGCGCGTACGGGTCGATGCTGCTGAGCGATCAGGCCGCGGAGGCGGTGGCGCGGACGGTCGGTGCGGCGGGGACGGCGATCGGGGCGTGGCCGCCGGCGCTGTCGGGGGCGCGGGACCTGCCGTCGCAGGCGGCGCTGGGGGCGTGGCTGGCGGTGTCGGCGGCGCTGGCGCCGGCGGCGGTGAGCGAGTCGGACGTGGAGGAGTGGCGCGGGGACGTGTTCACCGACCACTGCGTGGTGCACCTGTTGACGTACGGCGCGATGACCGCTGTCGACGCCGTCCAAGATGAGATCGAGACGAGGAATGTCGATGCTTAGGTTCTTTCGGGTCTGGACGATCCTGCTGCACGTGCTGATCGGGGTCCAGTTCTTCCTGGCCGGGTTCGGCGCGCGCGGTTCGGGTTCTCCGGACGAGGCGTACGCCCTGCACATCATGAACGGCCGCGTGATCGCGGTGGTCGCGCTGCTGGCGGTCCTGTTCGCGGCCCTGGCACGTTCGGGCGGGAAGCTCGTGGGCATGTCGGCGGGCGTGTTCGGCCTCGTGGTGCTCCAGTCGGTGATCGTCCTGGTGAGCGTGCAGGGCACGCTGCCGGGCCAGATCATCTTCGGCCTGCACGTGATCAACGCCCTGATGATCATGGGCCTGGCCGAGGCCGCCGGCCGCCTCGCGAAGCAGCGCCTGGCCGAACGCACGTCCCCGGCGACCCCGGAACCCGCGGTCGCCTAGCACTCGAAACCGGGAACCCCCGGGCCCGCGGCGCACCCGGCCGCGGGCCCGTTTTCGTGACACATCACTCTTCCGGGGTCGGCGTGTCGTTGCCGAGCATGCTCCGCAAACTGTAGTGTTATAGATACATGCCGAGACATCCCAACAAGCACATACGCGCGGCAATCGAGGACATGGAGGCGAGAGGCTGGAAGATCCGAGTACCCGGCGGGCACGCATGGGGCCGGGCGTACTGCCCTGGTGGCGAAGGCGGATGCAATCCGTACTCGATCGCATCGACGCCTCGCTCTCCCGAATCCCATGCGAAGCGCCTTCGGAAACTCGCAGATCAATGTCCCCACGGTTTGCAGGCCGATACTGAGAAGGGAACCTGAGACAGTGACTGTCTACGCGTTCGAGCTGCATTTCTCCGCGCCGCCCGGCGAGCACGTCATCGACGCGCTCTACGAGGTCGGCTGGGACGACGCCGTGATCGGCCTCGATCCGGAAACGGGCGGGGAAGGGTCGGCGTTCTTCGACCGCGAAGCGCCGTCAGCGCTCCAGGCGGTCGTCTCCGCGATTCGGCAGGGACGCCGAGCGGGGGTCGAGCCCCTCGGCGTCTCCGAGGACTACGTCTCCTTGAAGGAGATCGCCGAGCGCACCGGTCGGACGGTCGGCGCCGTCGACCACTGGGTCACCAGCCGACGCGGCCCCGGCGACTTCCCCGAGCCGCGGGTGCCGCGGCCACGGGTGAGCCTGTACTCGTGGGCCGAAGTGTCCATGTGGCTGGTGGCGAACGGCCTCGCCGCACTCTCGCCGGCCGACGTCGAGATCGCCCGGATCTGCGAGGTCGCCGACGCGACCCTCCGCGCCCGGCGCCTCCAGCGACGGCTCCCGCAGGCCGACCAGGAAGCGCTCGTGGCGGCGGTGGCCTGACACTCCGTGACGCCGCCGGATTGTCGATCCGGGGCCTGGGGCACATACTCGTCAGATGAGTGCCGAAGGGGAACCGGAGACGGTCCGGCGGCGGTGCGCGCGGGTGCTGCTGGTCGACGACGAGGACCGCGTGCTGCTGTTCTACAGCCGCGACTACATGGGGCCGGGCGTGGAGTACTTCGTGACGCCCGGCGGCGGGCTCGACCCGGGCGAGACGCTGGAGGAGGGGGCCGTCCGGGAGGTGTTCGAGGAGACGGGGCTGCGGCTGGACCCCGGCGGGCTCGGGCCGGTGGTCGCCGAGGCCGCGGGCGTGTGGTCGGACGGGCCCGAACTGGAGATCCACTCCGAGGACGTCTACTTCTTCCAGCGCGTCGCGCATTTCGACCCCGTCCGCGACCGGCTCGAAGAGGTCGAGCAGGCCGAGTTCACCGCGGCGCGCTGGCTCACGCCCGGCGAGGTGGCCGCCGCGGACGCCCTGGTGTTCCCCGCGGGCATCGCCGACCTGCTCAAGGACCTGACGGGCGGCACGGGTCCCGTTGCGCCCGTTCGGCTCGCGTGGGGCGCCTGGCGGTGGAACGCGGATAGAGACTGGACGCCTACCGAGCGTGCCTCCATACTTGACCGGTGAGCGCGACGAACGAACCCACCCGAATCGACCGGTACGGCGCGCGGTGCATCGTGATCGACGAACAGGACGCGGTCCTGTTCATCGGCCGGTCCGCCACTGCCGAACGGCCCGCACGCTGGTTCCTGCCCGGCGGCGGCATCGACCCCGGCGAGAGCCCGCTCGACGCCGCCGTACGCGAGCTGTTCGAGGAGACCGGCCTGCGGGTCGGCGAAGGTGACCTGGTCGGCCCGGTCGCGCGCCGCGCCTTCAGCCGCCCGAAAGAGGGCGCGGTCTTCACCCAGGACAACTACCTGTTCTACACGCGCGTCCAGCGGTACTCGCCGCACGTCAGCGGCGGCGACGCCTACGAGCAGGACCTCGAGTTCCGCTGGTTCGGCGTGGACGACCTCGGCGACGGCGGCTTCGACATCCCCGGAGACCCGCTGGTCGGGCTGCTCAAACGGCTCATCGGCGGCGACGTCCCCGCCGAACCGCTGCGCCTCGAACCGGCCGGTGACCCCCGCGACGAGGCGGCCGCGCGATGAGCATCGAAAGCCTCACCGGCGCCGAGTCGCGCACCTCCGCCCGGGTCGTGCTCCTCGCCCCCGACGACACCGTGCTCCACATGGGCGGCGACCGCTGCCGCGACGGCGTGCCGCGCTGGTTCACCCCGGGCGGCGGCGTGGAGGACGGCGAGGACCTCGCCGACGCGGCGGTCCGCGAGGTCTACGAGGAGACCGGGCTGCGGATCGACCGGGCGGCGCTGGCCGGCCCGGTCGCGTTCGGGGTGTACGTGTGCTTCCCGCGCGGGCGGCTGCTGGTCCAGAAGAACTGGTACTTCTTCCACCGGGTCGAGCGCTTCACGCCGCGCATGGTCGCCGGCGCCGGGTACGAGCTGGGGCTCGGCTTCGACTGGCTGCCGGTCGGGGCGTGCGGCTCCTCCGACGGGATGATCGAACCCGAGCGCCTGGTGGCGCTCGTCAAGCGCCTGCGCGACGGCGACGTACCCCCCGAGCCGGTCGATCTGGGCGGCTCCCACGGCCCCGTCTTCCCCGAGGACTGACCGGAGTCGGTCCCCGCGCTGCGTGCACACGCCCACGGCGGCACACCGCGACAAGACGAACGGCGCCGCCCCCGCTCATCGAGCGGGGGCGGCGCCGTTCGGGGGCTACAGCTCGATCTCGGTGCGGTCGCCCGACCAGTCGGTGTGGAAGGTGCCCTCGCGGTCGACGCGCTTGTACGTGTGCGCGCCGAAGAAGTCCCGCTGGCCCTGGATGAGGGCCGCCGGGAGCCGCCGCGAACGCAGGCCGTCGTAGTAGGCCAGCGCGGAGGAGAAGCCCGGGGTCGGGATGCCCGCGAGCGCGGCGGTGGCGACGACGCGCCGCCACGCGTCCTGGGCGTCGGTGACGATCCTGGTGAACTCGGGCGCGGCCAGGAGGGTCGGGAGGTCGGGGTCGGAGCGCCAGGCCTCGGTGATGCGGTCGAGGAAGCGGGCGCGGATGATGCAGCCGGCGCGCCACAGGGCCGAGCAGGAGCCGAGGTCGATGTTCCAGTCGTATTCGGCGCTGGCGGCGGCGATCTGGTCGAAGCCTTGGGCGTAGGCGACGATCTTGGAGGCGTAGAGGGCCTGGCGGACGTCCTCGACGAAGTGCTCGGGGAACTGGACCTTCTCGGTGGGGCCGGTGAGGAGGTCGACGGCGCCTTCGCGTTGTTTGACGCCGGAGGAGAGGGCGCGGGCGAAGGTGGCTTCGGCGATGCCGGTCACGGGGACGCCGAGGTCGAGGGCGATCTGGACGGTCCAGCGTCCGGTGCCCTTCTGGCCGGCCTGGTCGACGATGACGTCGACGAGGGGTTTGCCGGTGGCGGCG
The DNA here is from genome assembly GCF_004912155.1 of Glycomyces paridis. GTDB lineage: Bacteria > Actinomycetota > Actinomycetes > Mycobacteriales > Micromonosporaceae > Glycomyces > Glycomyces paridis. The sequence goes on from NZ_STGX01000012.1 coordinate 121,622, forward strand.
TCGGTGTGGCCGAGGACTTCGGCGGTGACCTCGATGAGGTAGGAGTCGAGTTCGCCGGCGTTCCATTCGGAGAAGGTCTTGGCGAGGTCGGCCGGTTCGATGCCGACGCCGCGGCGCAGGAGGTCGTAGGCCTCGCCGATGAGCTGCATGTCGGAGTATTCGATGCCGTTGTGGACCATCTTGACGAAGTGGCCGGCGCCGTCGGGGCCGAGGCGGGAGCAGCAGGGGGTGCCGTCGGGGGCTTTGGCGGCGATGGCTTCGAGGATGGGGCCGAGGGTCTCGTAGGACTCTTCGGAGCCGCCGGGCATGATCGCGGGGCCGAGGAGGGCGCCTTCTTCGCCGCCGGAGACGCCGGTGCCGACGAAGTGGAGGCCTTTCTCGCGGAGGGCGGCTTCGCGGCGGCGGGTGTTCTCGAAGTGGGCGTTGCCGCCGTCGATGATCATGTCGCCGGGTTCCATGAGGGCGGCGAGCTGGTCGATGACGGCGTCGGTGGCGTTGCCGGCCTGGACCATGATCATGGCCTTGCGGGGGCGTTTGAGGGAGGCGACGAAGTCGGCGAGCTCCTCGGCGGGGACGAAGTCGCCTTCGTCGCCGTGGGCTTCGATGAGTTCGGTGGTCTTGGCGTGGGTGCGGTTGTAGACGGCGACGGTGAAGCCGTGGCGGGCGAAGTTCCTGGCGAGGTTCGAGCCCATGACGGCCAGCCCCACCACGCCGATGTCAGCGGTGCTCATTCGGTCTCCCAACGTTGCGTAAGAGGTGTGCGCCCCGATTCTCGCCGGTCGGTCCGGTCGGAACGCGATCACGGCCGATCGTATCCACGCAGCGGGATCGGCGCTTGCCGACGCGGCCCGCGGGGGATCGCGGTTGCGGTGCGGGGGTTGCGGCCTCCGCCTGCGGCGGGGTCGGCGGGCCTAGGCTGTGGGGATGCAGTACTTCGAATCCGTTCTGGATCTCATCGGGAACACGCCGCTGGTGAAGCTCAATTCGGTCACCGAGGGGGTGGCGGCGACCGTGCTGGCGAAGGTGGAGTACCTGAATCCGGGCGGGTCCATCAAGGACCGGATCGCGGAGCGGATGATCGACGAGGCGGAGGCCTCGGGGGCGCTGGTGCCGGGCGGGACGATCGTGGAGCCGACGAGCGGGAACACGGGCGTGGGTTTGGCGATGGTGGCGCAGCAGCGGGGGTACGCGTGCGTGTTCGTGTGCCCGGACAAGGTGTCGGAGGACAAGCGGAACGTGCTGAAGGCGTACGGAGCGGAGGTGGTGGTGTGCCCGACGGCGGTGGACCCGGAGGACCCGCGCTCGTACTACAAGGTGTCGGATCGGCTCATCAGCGAGATCGACAAGGCGTGGAAGCCCGACCAGTACTCGAATCCGGCGAATCCGGCCTCGCATTACCACGGGACGGGCCCGGAGCTGTGGGAGCAGACGGACGGGCGGTTGACGCACCTGGTCGCGGGCGTGGGGACGGGCGGGACGATCACGGGGATCGGCCGGTACCTCAAGGAGGTGTCGGGCGGGCGGGTGCAGGTCGTGGGCGCGGACCCGGAGGGGTCGGTGTACTCGGGCGGGACGGGTCGGCCGTACCTGGTGGAGGGCGTGGGCGAGGACTTCTGGCCGTCGAACTACGACCGGGAGCTGGCCGACCGGATCGTGGAGGTCACGGACGCGGAGTCGTTCGCGATGACGCGGCGCCTGGCGCGCGAGGAGGGCCTGCTGGTGGGCGGTTCGGCGGGGATGGCGGTGGTCGGGGCGCTGGCGGTGGCGCGGGACGCGTCGCCTGAGGACGTGATCGTGGTGGTCCTGCCCGACGGCGGGCGCGGCTACCTGTCGAAGATCTTCAACGACTCGTGGATGACCGAGTACGGGTTCATGGGCGGTTCGGGCGCGACGGCGGTGGGCGAGGTGCTGGCGCGCAAGGGCGGGGACATTCCGGAGCTGGTGCATGTGCATCCGCAGGACACGGTGCGCGAGGCGATCGACATCATGCGCCAGTACGGGGTGAGCCAGATGCCGGTGCTGAAGGCGGAGCCGCCGGTGACCTCGGGCGAGGTGGCGGGGGCGGTGGCCGAGCGCGACCTCATGGACGCCTTGTTCTCGGGAAAGGCGACCCTGCACGATCCGATCGAGCGGCATGTCGGGGAGGCGCTGCCGACGATCGGTTCGGGCGAGCAGGTGGAGCGGGCGGTGGCCGCGCTCCAGGACCGGGACGCGCTCATGGTGTTCGCGGAGGGGAAGCCGGTGGGGGTGCTGACGCGGCAGGACCTGCTGGGGTACATGGAGCAATGAGCGTTTGACAGTCGCGAGGACACGACCTTAATATAAGTTAGAACTTATACAAGGAGGAGTCATGCCCGATTTCAACGACCCGATCGCGTCCGCCGGGATGGTGGCGCGCGAGATCCGCACCGGCCTGCGCGACGGCGCCGCCACGAAGGTCCTCGTCGCGCGCCGGACCTACCGCGCCGACCGGGCCGACGTGTGGGACGCCCTCACCAGCCCCGAGCGGCTCCCGCGCTGGTTCCAGCCGGTGAGCGGCGACCTCGAGGTCGGCGGGCGCTACCAGTTCGAGGCCCAGGCCGGCGGCACTATCGAGCACTGCGAGGCCCCCGAGCTGCTGGCCGTGACCTGGGAGTTCGGCGGCGGCGTCTCCTGGCTCGAGGTGCGCTTGAGCGACGAGGGCGCCGCCACGGTGCTCGAACTCGTCCACGAGGCCCCCGTCGACCCCGAGCTGTGGCGCCAGTACGGGCCCGGCGCGGTCGGCATCGGCTGGGACGGCCTCCTGCACAGCCTCGGCTACCACCTCGCCACCACCGCCTCGCTCGACTCCGAGGAGTGGGAGCGGTGGATGACCGGCCCCGAGGGCGTCGCCTACGCGCGCCTCCTCGGCGACGCCTGGGGCGCCGCGGCGATCGGCGACGGGGACGACCCCGACGAGGCCAAGGCCGCCGTCGACGCCGTCGTCGCCTTCTACACCGTGCCGCCGGAGGAGGCCGGGCAAGCGTGAGCGCCGACGCCGCCCTCGACGCGCTCGGCGACCCGGTGCGCCGCAGGATCATGGAGCTCCTGGGGGAGGGCGACCGGCCCGCCGGGGCGATCGTCCTCGCCCTCGCCGAGCGGCCCGTGTCCGGCGGCAGGGCCCGCGGCGGGATCTCCCAGCCCGCGGTCTCCCAGCACCTCAAGGTCCTGCGCGAGGCCGGGCTCGTCACCGTCCGCGCCGAGGGCGCCAAGCGCGTCTACGGCGTCGACGAGACGGGCCTGGCCGCGGTCCAGGAGTGGCTGGCCCGGTTCGCCGACGGCTTCGCCGGGCCGCTCGACGCCCTGGCGACCGAACTCGCGCGCGGGCGGCGGGAACGGCGCATCGCCGGGCAGACCGGCCGCGCCCAGCGCCCCGACGAGCGCCGGTCCGGGGTCGCCTGAGCGGCCCCGCAATAGGAATGATTCCGACTCATTCGGTTGGGCCGCTTGCGAAGGCGCGACCCAAACCGGGCGAGTCGGTTTTTTCGTCCCCGGCGAGCTTGACAAGCGGCCGTGTCGGACGACACTATTAGGGAGCTATATTTAGGAATCTTTAAATATATGGAGGTCCCTTGCGACGCACCCGCAGAGCGGCGATCACCGCCGCCACCGCCCTCGCGACGGCGGTCGCCGCCGTGGCCGTCCCCCTGCTCTTCTCCCAAGGCGCCGGCGCCCAGGCCGTCTGCGACGGCGAGGCCTGGCAGTCGACCGAGATCTACACCGGCGGCGACCTCGTCAGCCACCAGGACCGCGAGTACCGCGCCAAGTGGTGGACCACCGGCGAGACCCCCGGCACCACCGGCGAATGGGGCGTCTGGCAGGACCTCGGCGCCTGCGACGGCGCCGAGCCGACCACGCCGCCCACCGACGAGCCCACCACCGACGAACCGACGACCGAGGAGCCGACCGACCCGCCGACCGACCCGCCCGGCGGCGGCAACGCGCTGCTCACCGGCTACTGGCACAACTTCGACAACGGCTCGGGCGTCATGGAGCTGGGCGAGGTCCCCGCCTCGTACGACATCATCGCCATCGCCTTCGCCGAGTCCACCACCACGCCCGGACAGGTCGATTTCGCGCTCGACGCGAGCCTGACGAACGCCGGGTACACCGAGGCCGAGTTCAAGGCCGACATCGCCGCGATCAAGGCCCAGGGCCGGCACGTGGTCATCTCCGTCGGCGGCGAGAAGGGCAACGTCACCGTCAACTCCGCGGCCACCGCGTCCGCGTTCAGCGCCTCGGTGCTCTCGCTCATGGGCGAGTACGGCTTCGACGGCGTCGACATCGACCTGGAGCACGGCATCAACGCCGACGCCCTGGAGACGGCGATCCGTTCGATCCGCGCCGGCTACGGCGCCGGCCTGGTCTACACGATGGCCCCGCAGACCATCGACTTCCAGTTCACCTCCGGCGGCTACTACCAGCTGGCCACGGAGACTAAGGACATCCTCACCATCGTCAACATGCAGTACTACAACTCCGGCACCATGCTCGGGTGCGACGACAAGGTCTACGCCCAGGGGGACATCGACTTCCTGACCGCGCAGGCCTGCATCCAGCTCGAAGCCGGACTCGCCCCGAGCCAGGTCGGCCTGGGGCTCCCGGCGGTCCAGCGCGCGGCCGGGTCGGGCTACGTCAGCCCGACCATGGTCAACAACGCCCTCGACTGCCTCGCGAAGCTCGTCAACTGCGGCGACTTCACGCCCTCCCAGGCCTACCCGGGCATCGGCGGGGCCATGACCTGGTCGATCAACTGGGACGCGACGAACAACTACAACTTCGCGAACACGGTGGCAGGCCACTTCGGCTCGCTGCCGCAGTGACCCCGCGCCGGGCGCGCCCGGCACCGCCCCGCCGCGTCTGAGAGGGGGTGCTGGCCAACCCCCGGCGAGTCGATGGCCGAGGTCATTTGTTCGCTCGCAAGGCGGAAGGCCCTTTGGATACCGGGGTTGTATCCAAAGGGCCGACAACGAAGCGAGCGGGCAAATGGACCGGCCAGCGGCCGTCAGGGGTTGGCCAGCACCCCCTAGGTTCCCGGGCCACGAGCGCCGGGGGCCGCGGGCGCGACGAAGGGCCCGGCCGTGCTCCACCACGGCCGGGCCCGCTTCGCGTCTCAGTCGGCCTGGGCGGCTACGCCGTCGAGGATGAGGTCGAGGCCGAAGCGGAAGTCCGCCTCGGCCGTGTCCGCGCCGGTGTCGGCGAACGTGTCGGAGGCGAACAGCGCGGCCGCGTCGGGGAACCGCGCGGGGTCGACCAGTGCGGCCATGGCCTTCCCGTAGGCGAGTTCGGCCGCGGCCTGGTCGGCGCCGCCGCGTCCGGCCGCGAGGCCCTGCGCGAGCCGCGCCATGCCCTGCACGTAGTCGCTGACGATCATGACGGTGCGGACCTTGGGGCCCCAGTCGAGGCGGCTGCGGCGCATCGCGCGCAGGCCCGCGTCGAACCAGGCGATGCCGTTCGGGCCGCTCGGGGGGCCGGTCACGCGCAGGTCGGCGAGCCAGGGGTGGCGCTCCAGGCGGTCGGCGAGGGCCTCGGCCCAGGCGCCGAGGCGTTCGCGCCAGGGGCCGTCGCCTTCGCGCAGGTCCGCGGGGGGCGGCCCGGCGGCGTCGGCCATGAGGGCGACGAGCTCCTCTTTGGAGCCGACGTGCCGGTAGAGGGACATCTTGGTGACGCCGAGGGACTCGGCGACCTTGGGGAGCGTGGCGGCGGCGAGGCCGTCGCGGTCGGCGAGGGCGATCGCGGCGTCCACGACGGCGTCGACGTCGAGGCGGGCGGGGCGCCCGCGCCTCGTCTCCGATGAAATGCGCCACAGCCGCGCGAGTTCGACCGGCACCGGTGCCTCGTCCATGCGATCCCGTCACCTCCGTACCGCGCTTCGCTTCGGGGGCCCATCATCGCACACCCAATTAGTGTCTCTAGGATACTATCCTTGAGACACTAAATCGAGGACACGACCCCATTGGAGGCGTCGACGTGACCGCCGACCTGCAAGCCCCGCCCCGCGTCCCCCGCGGGCCCGTCACCGCCGCCGAGCGGGCCCTCGCGCCCGACCTCGCCCGCGGCGCGATGCTCCTGCTCATCGCCCTCGCCAACGCCGCCGGGGTCTTCCTCGCCTCGGCGCCCGGCGTAGAGGCGAATCCCCAAGGCGCCGAGCGCCTCTACAACCTCCTCATGGTCGAACTCGTCCACGCCAGGGCGTTCCCGCTGTTCGCGCTCATGTTCGGCTACGGGCTCGTGCAGCTCGCGCGCCGCCAGGAGTCCTCCGGCGCGAACCCGCGCCAGGTCCGCTCGGTGCTGCTGCGCCGCAACGCGTGGCTCGTCGCCTTCGGCGCCGCCCACGGCCTCCTGCTCTACTCCGGCGACTTCCTCGGCGCCTACGGCCTCATCGGGATCGCGTTCACGCTGATCCTGCTCCAGCGCTCGGACAAGGTCCACCGCTTCGCGCCCTGGTACCTCGCGATCGGCCTCGCCTACGTCGCTGTCCTGGCGTTCCTGGCCCTCGGCTCGCTCGCCTCCGCCCCGGGCGGCGCGGCCGTCCCGCTCACCCCCTTCCCCTCGGTCCTCGCCGACTCCTACCCGGCGTCGCTGGCCGAGCGCGCCGCCGAATGGCCCGTCCACACCCTGACGCTGCTGCCGATGATCCTCATGGTGTGGGTCGGCGCCTGGGCCGGGCGCCGCCGCCTCCTGGAGGAACCCGGCCGCCACCTGCGACTGCTCGGCTGGACCGCCGCGGGCGGACTCGCGATCGCGGTCACCGCCGGACTCCCCATGGCGCTGCTCGCGGGCGGCTACCTCGACGTCGGCGAGGACGCCGCCGCCCCGGTCAAGATGCTGTACGAGACCTCGGGCTTCTTCGGCGGCGTCGGCTACGCGGCCCTCTTCGGCCTGGCCGCCCACGCCTTGACGCGCCGCGGCCGCCGGCCCGGCGCGCTCGTCACCGCCGTAGGCGCCCTCGGCCAGCGCTCCCTGAGCGGGTACCTGTTCCAGTCGGTCGCCTGGATGGTCCTGGCGATGCCGTTCACGCTCGCGCTCGGCGAACGCACCGGCAGCCCCCTCGTCCTGTCCGGGGTGTGCGCGGTCGCGGTGTGGCTCGTGACCGTGGCCGCCTCGGAGGCGATGCGCCGCGGCGGCCACCGCGGCCCGGCCGAGACGCTGCTGCGGCGCCTCACCTACGGGAGGCGCTGACCCGTCCGGTCCCGGCGCTCCGGCGCCGGGGCCGGTCAGTCGCGGTGCGCGGCTTCGAGGCGATCCCAGTCGCGGCGGGCGACCATCCACCGCACCGCGTACACGGGCCCGTCGAACGTCCCGTCGGCGAGGCGCACCCGCAGGCGCCCGTCGGCGAAGTCGAGCCGTTCCCCTTCGGCAAGTTCGTGTTTGAGGTTCCAGCCGTACTTGCCGCGCATGTAGAGCCGCGGGCCGTCGACTTTGAGGATGCCGATCGGGCGGGCCGCGGCGCCGATGAGCACGACGGCGGCGCAGGCCGCTGCCGCGATCGCCCAGAACGCGGCGTCCCCGTAGCCCAGGCCCGGCTCCACCAGCGGGATCGGCAGGACGGCGAGGAGGCCGACCGGCGCGGCGATCGACGTGCCCGCGAAGGAGGCGCGGAGTTTCATGGGGTCCTCCGTGGTCGGTGTGCGGCCGGGAGGCGGGGGGTGCGGCGCCGTTCCAGTGTAGGCGGTCCGCGCCCGTTCACCGGCCGCTCGCGAGGCCCTCCTCGATGGAGGCCATGCGCGCCTCGGTGCGCATCTCCTCCTCGGAGGGCACCGTGACCACGGTGAAGATGAGGATGAGCAGGACGATCGCGGTGAGCGTCGCCATCGGGAAGATGAGGTCGATGGAGTGGGCGCCGTCCACCATGCCCTCGACCTCGCCGGCGACCTGGACGCCGAGCATCGCCGTGTAATGCATGAGGTTCACCGCGAGCGCCATCACGACGGCCGCGAGCCACATGGCGGCGGTGCGCTGCAGGCGCCAGGAGAGCCACAGGGCGACCGTGGCGGCGCCGACGGCGATGACGACGGAGGCCACGACGTAGCCGGTGCGGTAGGAGAAGTCGACGTCGGCGTTGATCGCGGCCATGCCCATGTAGTGCATGGCGGCGATGCCGAGGCCGGTGAGCAGCCCGGCGAGGGCGAGCTTGAGGCCCGAGTACCTGCCGAGGCCGACGATGAAGAGGCCGCAGGCGACCACGCCGACGGCGACGACGGCGCTGGCGGTGGTGCGCAGCGGGTCGTAGAGGAGGGTCGCGTCCTTGACGTCGAAGCCGAGCATGGCGACGAAGTGCATGACCCAGATGCCGGTGCCGCCGATGGCGAACGCGGCCAGGCACAGCCACAGGGCGCGGCGCGAGCGCTGCTCGTGTCGGCGGGCGTGCCGCGCGATGAGCAGGCCGAGGGCCGAGCCGGTCATGGAGACGAGGAACGCCGCGGGCAGCGTGATGAGACCGTGAGAGAAATGTTCGATCATGGTGTTTTCCGGGGGATCGGGTGCGGGGACGACCGCCTGCGGGCGGGACGGTCGTTCGTAGCCTAACCGCGAAGACGCTCCGGCGCAGGTCACGGCGTTGTCCCGAATTGTCGACTACCTGCTGCGATGGGGGTGCGTGCGGCGGTGGACCGCGCACCGTCGAGCCCGGCGAACCGCCACGAAACCACGCATTACCGGCCGGTACCCGAACGCAAAGCGGACCGAGCGGCGGCGAACTATGGCCGTTCGCACCGAACCGGACAATCATTGTGCGCACGGCGAGGGCCGCCGACCGATGGTCGGCGGCCCTGCTCGTGAGCTGCTAGTTGACGGTGATCCTGGGCTTGCGGCCGAGGGTGAGGACCGGTTGGCGGGTGGCCTCGTAGAAGTCGTTGCCCTTGTCGTCGACGACGATGAAGGCCGGGAAGTCCTCGACCTCGATCTTCCAGACCGCCTCCATGCCCAGCTCGGGGTACTCCAGGACCTCCATCGACTTGATGTTCTCCTGGGCGAGCTTGGCGGCCGGGCCGCCGATGGAGCCGAGGTAGAAGCCGCCGTGGGACTTGCAGGCGTCGGTCACGCGCTGCGAGCGGTTCCCCTTGGCGAGCATGACGAACGAGCCGCCCGCCGCCTGGAACCGGTCGACGTAGGAGTCCATGCGCCCGGCCGTGGTCGGCCCGAACGAGCCCGATGCGTAGCCCTCGGGGGTCTTCGCGGGCCCGGCGTAGTAGACGGCGTGGTCCTTGAGGTACTGCGGCATGGGCTCCCCGGCGTCGAGGCGCTCCTTGATCTTGGCGTGGGCGATGTCGCGGGCGACCACGAGCGTGCCGGTGAGCGACACGCGGGTCTTCACCGGGTACTTCGAGAGCTCCTCGCGGATCTCGGCCATGGGCCGGTTGAGGTCGATGCGCACGGCCTCGTCGTCGAGGTCGTCCTCCTGCACCTCCGGCACGTACTTCGACGGGTCGGTCTCCAGCTGCTCCAGGAAGACGCCCTCGGCGGTGATCTTCGCCATCGCCTGGCGGTCGGCCGAGCAGGAGACGGCGATGGCCACGGGCAGGGACGCGCCGTGGCGCGGCAGGCGGACGACGCGCACGTCGTGGCAGAAGTACTTGCCGCCGAACTGGGCGCCGATGCCGAACTGGCGGGTCAGGCCCAGCACCTCCTGTTCGAGCTCGACGTCGCGGAAGCCGTGGCCGAGGGCCGAGCCGGCGGTGGGCATCGAGTCGAGGTACTTGGTGGAGGCGTACTTCGCGGTCTTGAGCGCGTACTCCGCGCTCGTGCCGCCGATGACGATCGCGAGGTGGTACGGCGGGCACGCGGCGGTGCCGATCTGGCGGAGCTTCTCCTCCAGGAACCGCATCATCGCGTCGGGGTTGAGGATCGCCTTGGTCTCCTGGAACAGGAAGGACTTGTTGGCGGAGCCGCCGCCCTTGGCGATGAACTGGAATTTGTACGCGTCGTCGCCCTCGGCGTACAGGTCGATCTGCGCGGGCAGGTTCGAGCCGGTGTTCTTCTCGTCCCACATGGAGACCGGCGCCATCTGGCTGTAGCGGAGGTTGAGGTCGCGGTAGGCCTGCCAGATGCCGCGCGAGAGGTGCTCCTCGTCGCGGCCGTCGGTCAGGACGTGGCGCCCGCGCTTGCCCATGACGATCGCGGTGCCGGTGTCCTGGCACATCGGCAGGACCATGCCTGAGGCGATGTTGGCGTTCTTGAGCAGGTCCATGGCGACGAAGCGGTCGTTGCCGCTGGCCTCGGGGTCGTCGAGGATCGAGCGCAGCTGCGCGAGGTGCGCGGGGCGCAGGAAGTGGGAGATGTCCTTGATCGCCTCGGCCGCCAGCAGCGTGAGGGCCTCGGGCTCCACGGTGAGGAAGCGCCTCCCGGCGGCCTCGACCGTGCTCACCCCCTCCCCGGTGAGGAGGCGGTACTCGGTGGTGTCCGGTCCGGTGGGCAGCAGGTCGGTGTAGTGGAACTCCGATGTCACGCCTCCCAACTTAGCGCGGCGGGCGCCAGGCGCCGAGGTGAGGCGATCCTCATGCGGGGCCGGTGTTCGAGGCGGTGTCGGCCCCCGCGCTGTCGTACCCGGGCGGTAGCGTCACATCCAGGCGGAGCGGCGAGGCCGCACCGCCCACTAGCAGGTACGATTGCGCGGTTGCCCGCTGCGGACCGGATCCCGGACCGGGGTGGGCACGCGCAAGTGATTCCTCCTGCTGCGGAGAGACCGCAGCCGATCGAGACCAAAGGAGGTGGAGCGATCTTGCGGCATTACGAACTCATGGTGATCCTCGAACCGAATCTCGAGGAGAGCCAGGTCAGCCCGACACTGGAGAAGTTCCTGAAGGGCGTCAAGGACGCCGGGGGAGCCGTCGACAAGATCGACGTCTGGGGCCGGCGCCGTCTCGCCTACGAGATCAACAAGAGCAACGAGGGCATCTACGCCATCGTCGACCTGCAGTCCGAGCCCGGTCCCGTCGCGGAGATGGACCGTCAGCTGCGGCTCAGCGAGTCGGTGCTGCGGGCCAAGGTGCTGCGACCGGAGCTTCGGTAACCCGACCTTTGCAACTGCGAGACCTGAGGAGAATAGGTCATGGCAGGAGAAACAGTCATCACGGTTATCGGCAACCTCGTCGACGACCCCGAACTGCGTTACACGCCGTCCGGTGCCGCCGTCGCGAAGTTCCGTATCGCATCGACCCCGCGCGCGTTCGACAAGGAGTCGAACCAGTGGAAAGACGGTGAGGCCCTGTTCCTCACCTGCAGCGTCTGGCGCCAGTACGCCGAGAACGTGGCCGAGTCCCTGTCGCGCGGCACCCGCGTGATCGTCCAGGGCCGGCTCAAGCAGCGCAGCTACGAGACCCGCGAGGGCGAGAAGCGCACTGTGTACGAGCTCGACGTCGAGGAAGTCGGCCCCGCGCTGCGGTTCGCCACTGCGAAGCTCAATCGGTCGGGCGCTGGCTCCGGCGGTGGAGGCGGTCGTTCCTTCGGGGGCGGCGGCAACACCGGCGGTTCCGCACCCGACGACCCTTGGGCCTCCGCGGCCCCGGCCGGCGCGAGCGCCGGCAACTCGGGGTTCGACGAAGACCCGCCGTTCTAACCGGCAGCCGCCGCGAGGCGGCCCGGAACGATCTCGATTAAGAGGCAAGACACCACATGGCCAACCCGAAATCGGCTCCCCTGCGGAAGCCGAAGAAGAAGCCGAACCCGCTTGAAAAAGAGGGTATCGAGTACGTCGACTACAAGGACACGGCGCTGCTGCGGAAGTTCATCTCCGACCGCGGCAAGATCCGTGCCCGCCGAGTGACCGGCGTGACCACCCAGCAGCAGCGCCAGATCGCCGCGGCCGTCAAGAACGCCCGCGAGATGGCCCTGCTCCCGTACACCAGCCAGACCCGCTAGGAAGGAGCACGACATGAAGATCATCCTGACTCATGAGGTGCCCAACCTCGGCTCGGCCGGTGACGTCGTCGAGGTCAAGCCCGGCTACGGGCGCAACTACCTGCTGCCGCAGGGCCTGGCGATCGCCTGGACCAAGGGCGGTCAGAAGGAAGTCGACTCGATCCAGCGCGCCCGCGCGGCCCGCCAGATCCACGACCTCGACCAGGCCCGCTCGATCGCGGACCAGCTGAAGAAGACGGACGCGCACATCGTCGCCCGCACCGGCGACGGCGACCGCCTCTTCGGCTCGATCACCGCGGCCGACGTCGTCAAGGCCGTCGACGAGGCCGGGGGTCCGAAGATCGACCGCCGCCGCGTCGAGCTCGCCTCGGCGATCAAGTCGATCGGCACCTACGACATCTCGGTGAAGCTGCACCCGGAGGTGACCGCGAAGTTCAAGCTTCAGGTGACCCCGGCCAAGCGCCGCAAGAAGTAGGTCGCGCAAGCGAACCGAGGGCCCGCGACCATCAGGTCGCGGGCCCTCCTCGCGTCCGTCCACACCTTCGGGTGAACCCGCCGCGCCCGAACATTCCCTTTTGCAGGCTTTCGCCCGCCCCTGTTCGAACCCGCCGCGCGCCCGCCTCCTCCCGCCCGTATCCGCGCGGTCGCACCCGGGTGAGAGGTTGGTGTTTTTCATCGGTAGTGGTGAAGGTGGGTTCGGGCGGGTACTCGGGGCCGCCCGTACGGCTTCAGATCACCCAGCCGGCGGTGCGCAGCACCACCGTCACCAGGCCCGCGCCGAGGATCGCCGCCGCCGAACCGGCCACGCCCGCGCGCCACCCGGCCCGCGGCAGGCGCAGCAGCACCGCCACGAGCAGGCTCGCCGTCAGCGAGGAGAGGATCCACGCCCAGCCGCCCGCGGCCGCCTCCCCAACGCGCGCCGCCGCGGAGCAGCCGGTCGCCGCGCACCTGGCGTCCACCGGCGGCTGCGAGAGCACCCAGGTCAGGTAGACGACGACGGGCACCGCGTACCAGGCGAGCGTCACCAGCAGCGTCGGGGTGAACGCGCGCTCGCCGGGGCGGTCGTCGCCCTCGGGGTCGAGCCGGGGCCTGCGCTCGGAGCGCTTGGGAGCATTCATGAGCCGCGCTCTCCTCTGATGCCGTGCCGGGGTCCGCACTTTACTCTAGTGCCAAGTTGGCACGAACGAATCTCCGTCCACAGGCGGTGGACGACGTCCCCACAGGTGACGGGGTGGATTCGAGGCCGCTTCACCTTCTTGTCCACAGGTTGTCCACAGGCCCGGGGCCGGTTATCCACAGGTTGTCCACAGGGTTATCCACAGGTTGTCCACAGGCCCGTTTGCAACCGTGCCCGGCGCGACATAGCGTCGTTGACGCCGCTCTTCTGTCATAAGCAGGCGGTACATTCTCCATGAACACACGGTGACCGAGGGGGTGACGGCATGACCGACGTGTCGACGGAAGGCGTCTTCTCGCGAGGCGCGAACGGCGCCAACGGTTCCTACTTCGACACCCCCCCGGAGGACCCGTTCGCCGGCGGCGAGGGCCGCTCCGGCGGCGGCGCCCGCACCTACGAGCGCACCCCGCCCCAGGACGTCCAGGCCGAGATGTCCGTCCTCGGCGGCATGCTCATGAGCAAGGACGCGATCGCCGACGTCGTCGAGGTCCTCGGCGCCGGAGACTTCTACCAGCCCAAGCACGGCATGGTCTTCGACGCGATCATCGACAAGTTCGGCAACGGCGAGCCCGCCGACGCCGTCACCATCGCCGCGGCCCTCGCCGACGCGGGCGACCTCGCCAAGATCGGCGGCGGCCCCTACCTCCACGACCTCCTCAACGCCGTCCCCACGGCCGCGAACGCCGGGTACTACGCGAAGATCGTCAAGGAGAAGGCGATCCTGCGCCGCCTCATCGAGGCCGGGACCAAGGTCGTCCAGTACGGCTACGGCGGCGGCCAGGGCGGGCGCGACATCGACGACCTCGTCGACCTCGCCCAGCAGGCCGTCTACGAGGTCACCGACAACCGCCAGACCGAGGACTTCGCGGTCCTCTCCGACCTCCTCCAGCCCGCCATGGACGAGATCGAGGCGATCGGCGCCAGCCAGGGCCTCATGACCGGCATCCCCACCGGCTTCGCCGACCTCGACCGGCTCCTCTCGGGTCTCCAGGCCGGCCAGCTCATCATCGTCGCCGGACGCCCCGGCGCGGGCAAGTCGACGGCCGCGATGGACTTCATGCGCCACGCCTCGCTCCACCACCGCCACGCCGCGGCCCTGTTCTCGCTCGAAATGAGCAAGCTCGAGATCGTCATGCGCCTCTTGAGCGCCGAGACTCGGGTGCCGATGCACGTCCTGCGCTCGGGCGACCTCTCCGACGACGACTGGACGCGCCTGGCCAAGCGCATGGGCGACATCTCCGAGGCGCCGCTGTTCGTCGACGACACCGCCTCGATGACCATGATGGAGATCCGGGCGAAGGCCCGGCGCCTCAAGCAGCGCCACGACCTCAAGCTCATCGTGGTCGACTACCTCCAGCTCATGACCTCGCCGAAGAAGACCGAGTCGCGCCAGCAGGAGGTCTCGGAGATCTCCCGTGGTCTCAAGCTCCTCGCCAAGGAGGTGCAGTGCCCGGTCATCGCGGTCGCGCAGCTCAACCGCGGACCCGAGCAGCGCACCGACAAGCGCCCGCAGCTGTCCGACCTCCGCGAGTCCGGCTCGCTGGAGCAGGACGCCGACGTCGTGATCCTGCTGCACCGCGAGGACTACTACGACAAGGAGTCCCCGCGCGCGGGCGAGGCCGACTTCATCGTCGCCAAGCACCGCAACGGCGCGACGGACACCATCACCGTCGCCGCCCAGCTCCACCTCTCGCGCTTCGTGGACATGGCCGTCTGACCTTCGGTCCGCTAGTCGCCGAAGAGGATCTGGAGGAGGGTCCGCCGTTCGCGGACCTCGCGGGTGGGCTCGTTCGCGAAGGCCGGCATCGGCCCGGCGGGCGCGTTGTCCTGGATGCCGTTGACCCACTTCTCCGTGTCGATGAGGTGCTCCAGCTCCCCGCGGTCCAGGAGGACGGCGCGGCAGGCCGAGCACTGGTCGACGACGATCCCGTTGCGCTCGTACTGGCGCATGACGGCAGCGCACTTGGGGCACGTGAGTTGCATGCCCGTCACCGTACACTCGACCGGCGCCCCTTGCGGTTCCGGTTGCGAGGCCCCCTCACCGCGGACTCGCGGGCGCGGGCCAGAGTCACCCCGGGCGGGAACGGCTTCGGGACCCTCAAAGCGGCCTGGCGGGCGCGGCACCGCAGCGGCCCTTGGTCCCGGTTTCGCCTCAGCGCCACCATTCGACGGCGAGCGAGGGGCCGGGGCCGGTCTCGTCCTCCAGTTCGTCCACGGCCTCGCCGGCGACCGGCCCGGCGAACAGGGCGCTCGTCGCGGTGCCCGCGACCGCGTCGCGCAGCGGAAGCCACCAGCCGAGCAGCACGACCGGGTACAGCAGGTACCCGAAGCGGGTCGAGGGCATGAGCAGGAACGCGGCCGACAGGCCCGCGGCGCACCACAGGGCCGCCGACGCCTCCGTCACCGGCGGGCGCCGCCACAGCAGCACCGCGATCGCGATCGCCGCCGCGCCGAGCAGGACCGGGGCGAGGACGCCCCCGCCGGGGACGTACTCGGCGACCAGGTGCCCCGGCAGCGGCGACTGCGCCGGGGACTCGACCACGCCGTGGCCGAGGCCGAAGGCGATCACGTTGTCGAAGAAGCCGCGCGCGTCGATCGCGAGGACCGGCAGCATCGTCACCGCCACCGGCAGCGCGAACCCGGCGGCGTAGCGCCTCAGGCCGCTTCTCCTCCACAGCAGGAACGCGAGGACCACGGCCACCGGCCACGCGAACAGCTTGAGCGACGCCGCCGCGCCGATCGCGAGGCCCGCCGCCAGCGGCCGCTCGCGGTGGGCGAAGGCCAGGGCGAGCACCATGAGGGCCACGACGGGCATGTCGTCGCCGCCGGTCGCGAACGTCAAGGCGCACACCGGGAAGACGAACGTCGCCTGGAAGGCGCGCAGCAGCGGGCCCTTCCCGGCGCTGTGCGCGTCCGAGCCGCGCAGGAGCCGCGCGTCCGAGCCGCGCAGGAGCCGCGCGGCCGCGACCGCGCAGGCCGCGGCGGCGAGGAGGAAGTACAGGCGGGCGTCGGTCCACCAGTGCTGGCCGAACAGCGCGGCGGGCACGCCGAAGAGGGCCATGCCCGGCTGGTACGGGTTGTAGCCGAGGAGCGGCTCGGGCAGGGCCGCGATCGCGTCGGCGTGCAGGTAGGGGCTCGCGGTCTCCAGGAGCCGCTCGCCGGAGGCCTCGACGACGAGCACCTCCTCCTGGGCTCGGTCGGTGGCGCCGCCGGCGCGCTCGATCGCCATGGCGACCAACGGGATCGCAGTGACGGCAACGGCGGCCCCGGCGGTCACGAGCGCGCGCAGGCGCCACTGCGAGCCCGGCTGGGTGAGGAGGACGGCGACGCACACGGCCGCCGGGAGGTACCCGCCGAAGGCGACGGCGCCCCACTGCGCGTGCGGGTCGAGGGTGGTCCACAGTGCGGTGGCGCCCGCGAAGAGCGCCGCCGCGCCGTAGAAGACGAGGTCGATGACGAGCGGACGGTTGGACACCGGAACAGCGTACGGCGGCACGTCTCGCACCGCCTGAGGGCGGGAACGGGTGCCGCGGGAGCCGGTTCGCCGGGCCCCTTGCATCGAGGGTGACACGGGGGTCCGACAGGAACGGCGGCCTTACGGTTCGGTGAGGCGGGCGGGTCGAAGGTCGGTGGCGCGATCGAGCGAAACCGCCGAACGGGATCGTTGCGGGGGCGGCGGGGCGGCACGGTCGGCAGCGCCTGAAGGCGGAAGGCACCGCCTCGGTCAGCGCACGGGGATGCGGGCCCAGACTTCCTGGCTGCCGTCGCCGAGGGTACGGGCGCCCCAGTCGGTCGAGAGCTTGGAGACGATGAACATGCCGCGGCCGTGGGCGGAGTCGAGGTTGACGGCGCACACGTGCGGGTGGGTCCGCGAGCCGCCGTCGAGCACGCGGACCTCGACGTCGCCTGGGCCAAGCGTGTACGCGACGCACAGGTCGCCGCCCGGCAGCGGGCGGGCGTGGCGGACGGCGTTGGAGACGAGCTCGGTCGCGCACACGAGGAGGTCGTCGCGCGCTTCGTCGGGGAGGTCGGGGAGGGCGTCGCGGAGCCATCGGCGCACTTGGCCGGGCGCCCCCGACTGGTGGGGGACGCGCAGCCGCTCTGGTGCCGGTATCGCAGCGGGCATGGCGGTCCCCTTCCTTCCCTCGGTGCCGGGCGGAGGCTATACAGCAACCTACCTGTTGCCGCGCCATGACGCCAGCATTACGGGCGGACCCCGAGTCCGTCTTGCGGCACGCCGCTTCAGCCCGCGAGGGTCCCGCGGATCGCGGCGGGGCGGTCGGTGAAGACGAGGTCGACGCCCAGCGCGGCCATGCGCCGCGCCGTCTCGGCGTCGTTGACGGTCCACGTGTACACCTGGTAGCCGGCCTCGTGGCTGCGTTCGACGAAATCGGGAGTCGACTCGACGTAGTCGACGCGGGAGCTGAGGATCTGGACGCCCTCGGGCGGGCGGCGGAACGGGTACTCGAAGATCCACACCAGCGGCGTGTCGGCGTCGAGCCCCCGCCAGGTCTTCAGGGCCGCGCGTGAGAAGGACATCACGGTCACGTCGAGGCCGGGCCAGCGCCGGAGGGTCTCCCACAGGCGCAGTTCGAGGCGCGGCCCGAACTTGGAGGGGTGCTTGGCCTCGATGAGGAGCTTGACGTCCTTGCCGGAGTCGGTGACGAGGCCGAACAGGTCTTCGAGGGTCGGGATGCGCTCGGCCTCGGGGTTGCCGGCGCAGTCGGGGTGGCGGTAGGCGAAGTTGAGTTCGCGCAGTTCGGCGAGGGTGAGGTCGGAGACGGCGCCTTTGGCGCCCGCGGTGCGTTTGACGGTGCGGTCGTGGTGGAGGACGAGGTGCCCGTCTGCGGTGAGCCGCAGGTCGAACTCGAACGCGTCGGCGCCTTCGACGATGGCCTGCCGGAAGGCGGCGAGGGAGTGCTCCGGGAGGAACTCGTTCGCGCCGCGGTGGGCGGCTATCAGCGGTAGCGGCACTCCTTGACGATAGTCGGAGCGGGCGGCCGGGGCGGCGGGGGCGCTCCCTGCCGCTGGGACGGGTGCGGTTCGGGTGGCGGCGGGCGAGGGGCCGGAGGGAGGATGGGGGCGTGCAGGATGAACGCCGTTCGACGGCTCCAGGGGACGGCGATGCCGGTCGCGGTCAGGGTGCGGCGGGCCAGGAGGTCGGGGGCGGTGACGTCCGGGTCGGCGGTGTCGCGGGTGCGACCTACCGGGACTTGGGCTGGGCGAAGATCGACACGGGTCGCCCGGAGCGGACGGGTGCGGCCGAGGCCGTGTACGCGGCCGGGAAGACCCCTGAGCAGGTGGTCGGGGCGCTACGTGCGCTGCGGGAGGCGCAGCCGGGGCGGGTGGCGCTGGCGACGCGCTGCGATGCGGCCTGCGAGTCGGCGGTGCGCGGGGCGTTCGGGGACGCGGTGCTGGTGGAGGCCGGTGTGTGCGCGGTCGGGGACTTTCCTCCGGCGGAGGTGGGGCCGCTCGCGGTCGTGTGCGCGGGGACTTCGGATCTGCCGGTGGCGCGGGAGGCGGAGTTCGTGGCGCGCGCGAACGGCGTGGAGGTGCGCCTGGTCGCCGACGTGGGCGTGGCGGGGCTGCACCGGCTGCTCGACCGGGTCGACCGGTTGCGGGAGGCGGCGTGCGTGGTCGTGGTCGCGGGCATGGACGGCGCGCTGCCGAGTGTGGTCGCGGGTCTGGTGAGCGCGCCGGTGGTGGCGGTGCCGACCTCGGTGGGCTACGGGGCGGCGTTCGGGGGCCTGGCGCCGCTGCTGACGATGCTGAACTCCTGTTCGCCGGGGGTGAGCGTGGTGAACATCGACAACGGGTTCGGCGCGGCGATGGCCGCGGTCCGCATCCTCGGCGTGAAGCCGGGCCTGTGAGCGGGGGTGCGGCGGTGAGGGTCGCGTGGTTGGACTGCTCGGCGGGCGCGAGCGGGGACATGTTCCTGGGGGCGCTGGTCGACGCGGGCGTTGAGTTGTCGCTCATGCAGGCGGCGGTGGACGCGCTGGGCGCCGAGCCGGTGGTGCTGCGGGCCGAGCGGGCGGTGCGGCACGGGCTGGCGGGGACGAAGGTCGACGTGGTGGTGCCGGAGGTCGCGACGGACCGGCGCTGGGCGTCGATCCGGGCGATGCTCGAAGGGGCGGGGCTCGACGAGCCGGTGCGGGCGATCGCGGTGGACGCGTTCGCGCGTCTGGCGGCGGCGGAGGCGGCCGCGCACGGGATCGACGTGGAGGAGGTGCACTTCCACGAGGTCGGCGCGCTCGACTCGATCGCGGACATCGTGGGGGCGGCGGCGGGTCTGGCGTCGCTGGGCGTCTCGCGGCTGACGGCTTCGACGGTGACGGTGGGGGGCGGTTCCACGCGCAGTTCGCACGGGTCGATCCCTTTGCCCGCTCCGGCGGTGCTGCGGGTGCTGGCCGACGCGCAGGCGCCGGTGGTCGGCGCGGTGCCGTATGAGGCGTGCACGCCGACCGGGGCGGCGATCATCGCCGCTGCGGCTTCGGACTTCGGGCCGCTGCCGGAGATGGTGGTGGAGCGCGTCGGGGTGGGCGCGGGCGGGCGCGACCCGCAGGAGCGGGCGAACCTGCTGCGGCTCGTCATCGGGCGGGAGGTGGCGGGGCCGGTGCGCAGGTCGCATTCGCATGGCGGTGCGGCGGCGGCGGGCTCGCACGGCTCGGGAGCGGGCCGTGGTTCCGGAGACGAGCGGCATCTCGGTCACGACCACGACCACGACCACGACCACGACCACGACCACGACCACGACCACAGAGATGATGCCCGGTCCGATGCCGCTCATCGGCCCCACCAGCGGCACGATCACGCGGCGCCGCAGGCGCCGCCCGCCGGGAAGGCGCACCACTACGGCGGGGCCGCGGAACCGCATGGCCCTGCGCCGCAGGCGATCGGAAAGGACTCCGGGTCGAACCCGGCGGGCCCGGTCGTGATCGAGACCAATGTGGACGACCTCGATCCGCGCCTGTGGCCTTCGGCTCTGGCGGCGTTGCTTGAAGCGGGGGCTTCGGACGCGTGGTTGACGCCGATCCTCATGAAGAAGGGCCGCCCGGCGCACACGGTGCACGTGCTGTGCCGGGCCGAGGCGGTCGCGGCCGTGCGGGCGGCGCTGGTCAGGCACACCACGACGATCGGCATGCGCTCGTACGGGATCGAGAAGTACGCGCTGGAGCGGCGCTTCGAGCAGGTCGTGGTGGACGGGCACGCGATCGGGGTGAAGGTCGCGCTCGACGGCGGCGAGGTCGTGAACGCCTCGGTGGAGTACGAGGACGCGGCCGGTGCCGCCGCGGCCTTGGGCCGACCGGTCAAAGTGGTGATAGCGCAGGCCACTGCGCTTGCGGCCGAACGGTATCAGCGGTTAGCGGTACCGCGGCGGTGGAGGCGGACCGATATCCTGCCCGCATGATCGATTTTGAGAATGGCTCGCTTTTCAAGCTCAAGCTGACCGACGACCCCGGCTTCCGCGACGAGGTCCAGCCCCTGCTCGTCGACGGCGAGTCCGTCGTGCTCGCCTTCGAGGGCGTGCGCGACTTCGTGGTCTTCACCGACAAGCGCGTCATCGCCGTGAACGTCCAAGGCGTCACCGGCCGCAAGAAGGACTACACCTCCCTGCCCTACAACCGGATCCAGGCCTACTCGATCGAGACCGACGGCCTGTTCGACAACGACGGCGAACTGGACCTGTGGTTCAGCGGCCTCGGCCGGGTCCGGTTCGAGTTCAAGGAGAACGTGGACCTGCCCGCCATCGCCAAGCACATCGCCGCCCACTCGCTCTAGCGGACGACCGGCGCGGGCGCATCGGCGCCCGCGCCCCGGCGTCAGGTGATCCTCCGGTGCCGCGCCGGAGTCCTCACGTCCGTCCGGGGTTGACCGCGCGTCCGTCGACTTGGGATATTTATAGGTATCGATTGGCGAGGTCGGGCCGAAGGCCCTCTCGCCGTCGCCGCCGGCAACCCCCTCGATTGGACGCAGATGAGACGCCTCTCCCACCTCCTCCGCATCGGCCTGGCCGCGACCGCCGGCCTCCTCGTCGCGGTCGGCGCCACCGGCACCGCGGCCGCCGACCACCCCGACCCCCCGCCGATCCCCTTCACCGCCTTCGACCTGGGCGAAGACGGCTGCACCTACTTCGGCACCAACGGCCAGGCCCTATGGGCGGCCACCCACCAGGGCATCGAGGACTACCGGGTCGCGATCACGGGCCATACCAGCATCGCCGTGCCCGGCGCCGACCCCGCCGAGCCGATGCCCTGCCTGCCGGTGGTCCCGGCGGACCGCCAGGTCGAGTTCACCCTGTTCGACGACGGCGTCCAGGTCGGCGAGCACATCGTGCCCATCGACATGGGCGACCCCTCCGCCGAGTTCGCCTTCGAGTTCACCACCGAGGGCGCCGCCGAACGGCTCGACGTCGCGGTCTGCCAGGAGCGGCGCGCCGACGGCTCGACCTGGTCGGGCCGCTGCGGCGACACCACCACGATCTACAGCGACGGCGCGCAGCCGCCCTACTGCGAGTTCACCTTCGCGATCACCAACGCCTGGACCAACGGCTTCACCGGCCAGGTGGGGATCACGGCACTGGTCGAACCGCTGACGACCTGGCACGTGGTGATCACCTTCCCCGGGGGCCAGCAGATCCAGTCGCTCTGGAACGCCCGGTGGTCCCAGCTCGGGGACGTGGTCGAGGCCGCCAACCCCGAATGGGGCGCTCCCATCCCGGTCGGCGGCACCGCCTGGATGGGATTCGTCGCCACCGGCTCCGCGTCCCCGCCGCCCCTCGTCGAGGTCTACGGCAACGGCAGGCCCTGCGACCGGGCATGACCCGGCGGGCGGACCCTATAGGATATATCCTATAGGGTCCGTCAGTGCGCGTGCGCGGAGTCGGTGACGGGGACCTGCCCGATCTCCTCGCCCTCGCCGAGGACCACGAACTGGCCCATCATGCCCGCGTCCTCGTGGGCGAGGATGTGGCAGTGGTACATGTACGGCAGGTTCGGGTCGGTGTAGTCCTCGAAGCGCATCGCGAGGCGGTACTCGCGCTGCGGGACGAGCTGCACCGTGTCCTTCCAGCCGCGCAGGCGCTCGGGCGGCTCCCCGCCGTCGACCGCGAGGACCTGGAACTGGACGTCGTGGACGTGGAAGTTGTGCATGAAGCCGTCGTTGTTCATGACCTCCCAGACCTCCACGGTGCCTTCCCGGACGCCGAAGTCGATGCGCTGCGGGTCCATCGACTCACCGTTGATCTGGCTGAAGCCCGCGAGCTTGAACGAGCGCTCCTCGGCGACCTCGGCGTCAGCCAGGTCGGGGGCGGTGCCCATCGACTCGGGGACCGCGGTCTCGTCGGCGAGGGTCGCGGCGGCCCTGAACTCGCAGAGGTCGAGCTCGTCGTCCGCGCCGTTGAAGCGGCCGAGCGGGCCGGAGTAGCCCTCGTCGGCCGGGAGCGAGCGGAGCACCACGGTCTCGCCGGGCTCGAAGGCCACCACGATCTCGGCGCGCTCGCCCGGTGAGAGCTGGAGGCTGTCGGTCTCCCAGGACTCGGGGAGCAGGCCGCCGTCGGTGGCGACCAGCGAGAACGCGCGGCCGTCGCTGAACCCAAAGTTGTACAGGCGCGAGAGGGAGCCGTTGAGCAGGCGCAGCCGCACCAGACGGGTGCTCACGTCGAAGTAGGGGCCGAGCGTCCCGTTGACGGTGATCTCGTCGCCGAGGAAGCCCTGCATGCTCATGAACGCGCCCTGGTCGTCGAACTGGTTGTCGCCGTTGAACTTGCGGTCCTGCACGATCATCGGCAGGTCGTCCACGCCGTACTCGGAGGGCAGGGGGAGTCCTTCGGAGGTGTCGTCGTCGACGATGAACATCCCGGCGAGGCCCCGGTAGACGTGCTTCGCGGTGCGGCCGTGGGGGTGCGGGTGGTACCAGAGGGTCGCGGCGGGCTGGTCGACGGTCCACTGCGGGGCCCAGTCGCCGCCGGGCGCGACCTCCTGGTGGGGGCCGCCGTCCATGACCGCGGGCAGGTGCATGCCGTGCCAGTGGATCGAGGTGCCCTCGTCGAGACTGTTGCGGACCGCGAAGGCGACCTCCTCGCCGCGCTTGGCACGGATGGTCGGGCCGAGGAAGGCGCCGTTGATCCCCCAGGTCTCGGTCTCGGCGCCGTCTTTGAGGGCCGTGGTGCCCGACTGGATCTCCAGGTCGAAGACCCGAGCGCCGGAGGCGTCCTCGGTCGACTCGGCGAGCGGGGGGATGGCGAGGGGGTTGTCGAAGTCGACCTTGCCGGTGGTGACCAGCTTCGAGTCGTACCAGGAGTAGCCGAGGAACCCCGCGCTGCCGAGCACGAGCGTGCCGACGCCGCCGCCTACGCCGATGAGGGTCCACTTGAGTGCTTTACGCCGCTTCATGGTTGCAATCGTCGTGCGGGGGCCGGGCCGGTACATCAGGCGCAGGAAGGCAATCGGCGTACCACCTCGGGACTACACGGGGGTCCGGGGTCAACCCCGGGTAGCGGTCTCGCCGACCGCACACGGCAGACGACCCGACCCGACCGCAGCTCAGAGCCCTAGGACTGGAACGCGACGGCCACGAGCCGCCCGCGCCGATCGACACCCACCGATACATCGGGAGGCGGCGCGGGCGGTGTGACCTCCAGCGCAACGACACACGAGCGGCAGGCGGGACGGGCACCACCCGGCAGGGCGGTCCCTCTCCGAGGCGCCATCGCCGACGACCCTCAGTGGCCCGGACGCCCACTCCACCGGACGATCGGGCCGGTCGCGCCAACCGCTCCGCGGCGACGGGTAGGACTCAGCGACACGCGCCATCGGCGCGGTCGACCGAGCCCGGCTGTGGCCGCACGCCTCGTTGCGCGGCTGCGCTTCAAAGTCGGCAACCACGCGAGTGGGCGGCATTGACCGTCACGGACCGGCCGACCGCACCGGTCACGAACACTTCGGTCATTGCCGTTGCGCGACTGCGTCTCACGGTCAAGCGACCACGCAAGCGGGCGGCACTGATCGTCACGCGGCCGTTCGGACCGGTCGCAGCCGGTTCGGCCGTTCTCGTTGCGCGGCTTGGCTATTCGGTCAGGTAGCCGCGCAGGTGGGCGGCGTTGACCGCCGCGGTTCGGCCGACGGCGCCGAGTTTGGCGGTGGCCCTTGAGAGGTGGACGCTGACGGTCTTCTCGGAGATGTACAGTTCGGCGCCGACCTGGCGGTTCGTGAGGCCCTTGGCGACCAGGCGCAGGACGCTGAGTTCCCTCGGGGTCAACGGGGTCGCGGTCGGGACCGGGGTGTCGAGGCGGGCGCGTTCGGCCAGGGCGCAAAGCGCCTCGTAGAGCGGTTCGGCGCCGAGCCGGAGGGCGGTGGACTTCGCCTCGGTCAGGATCGCGGCCGCCTCGGTGCGGGCCTCGTGGCCGGTCTCGGCCAGCAGGGCTTCAGCGAGGCGCCATTGGGCGTACGCCTGGCGGTAGGGCTCGGCCCAGTCCTGGGCCGGCGGGGCGTCGGCCGAGGCTTCCAGGAGCGCCAGGGTCTCGGAGGCGAACGGGTCGTGGAGGGCCAGGTCGAGCCGTTCGCGCTCGTCGAGGACCATGAGCGGCTCCGTGCGGGCCTTCTCGACCCGGGTCAGCTCCTCGGCGGTGCGGTAGTCGAACGCGGCCGCCGTCGCGCGCCACAGTCGGGCGTCGCCGACCCCTTCGAGGCGGGACTCCTCGGCGTCGACCTGTGCCACCCAGGCCCGGCCCTCGGGGCCGAGCGTGCCCGACAGGGGCTGGCCGTGCGCGAGGAAGAACCGCGCGCGTTCGGCCAGTCGCTTGCCCGCGGCCACCGCCTCCTCGGCGGCGGACGCGTCGCCGTCGAGGCGCGCCTGCTGGGCGATGTCGGCCGCGGCGCCGATCCCGGCGGCGCAGACAGACAGGCCCGCAAGGTAGTAGCCGTGCTTGCGGGTCATCCACTCCGTGGCCTGCTCGACCCGGCGCAGCGCGTCGGCCGGGCGGCCCCGCCACCGGTCGAGCTCGGCGCCGCACAGCGACGCGAGCGACAGGACCTGGCCGTCGAGCTGCCAGCGGTCGGCGAGGTAGTCGAGCCGCCGCTCCGCGACCTCGAAGCGGCCCCGGGCGACGTCGACGAGGAGCACCGCGGCGGCGAGGCGGGTGAGGACGACGCCGGGCAGGACGCTGGAGGCCATGTCGCCGTCGAAGTCCCCCTTGTCCCAGCGCCCGAGCATGTAGTTGCAGATCACCTGGCGCACCGCGATCTCCAGACCGAAGGCGCTCCACTTGTCGCCGGTGCAGCGCGACCGCTCCCTGCCGCGGTCGAAGTGCACGAGCGCCTCGGCGAGGCGGGAGGCCTCGACCAGGACCAGGCCGTTGTTGAACAGGGCCCGCAGTTCGACCTCGTGCCAGCCGCGCCCGCGCACGAGTTCGAGCGCCTCGGCGTGGCGGGCGATGGCCTGCTCGGGGGTCTGCCCGCCCTGGCGGAACTCGGCGATGCTGTCGGTGAGGATGGCGTCGGCCTTCGCGCCGTAGTGGCCCTGCTTCGGGTCGCCGGTGACCGCGTCGGCCGTCGCGATGGCCCGCCGCGCCCACAGCTTCGCGTCCTCGTACCGGCGGCTGGAGGAGCAGGCGCGGGCGACGACGGCCTGCGCCCAGGCCTTGACCGCGTGCGGCTCGTCGTCCTTGACCAGTTCCCAAGCCTCCCAGGCGACCTTGAGGGCCTCCGGTTCGTTCCCCTCGATGGTGAGCAGGTGCTTGGCGTACTTGCGGCGGGTCGAGGCGCCCTGGAGGCGGTCGCCGGAGGCGTCGGCGAGGCGCACGGCCGCCGCCGAATACGACTGGGCGCGTTTGACCTCGCCCGCGGCGTCGGCGTTCGCGGCGGCGCGGCCCGTCAACGCCAGCTCGGTGAGGCCCTCAGGTCGGCGCTCGGGCGGGACGCGGCCGAAGAGCGTCAGGGCGCGTTCGAGGTGGAGCAGCGTCTCGGCGGGGGCGGCGAGTTCGGAGGCCTCGTCGGCGGCGCGCACCGAGGCCGACAGCGCGCAGGGCAGGTCCCCGGACTCGTTCGCGTGGTGGGCGAGTTCGGCCTCGGCGCCCTTGCCGTGGTCGTCGGCGAGGGACTCGGCGATCTTCTGGTGGTAGCGGACCCGTTCGCCCGGAAGGAGATCGGAGTAGACGGCCTCACCGAGCAGGGCGTGGCGGAAGGCGTACGTGTCGGCGCTCTTCTGCACGATGATGCCGTGCGAGATCGCGGCCCTGAGGGCCTCGTCGAGCTCGCGCTCGTGGCGCAGGCCGGTCTCGTCGAGCAGGCTCCAGGCGGCGGCGTTGAGGCGCCGGTAGGTGAAGCGGCGGCCCATGACGGAGGCGAGCTGCACGACCTGCTTCGCGGCCTCGGGGAGGCGTTCGAGTCGGGCCAGGAGCACCTCGGCGAGTTCGAAGGTGACCGTGTGGGTCTCGGCGGCGGCCAGCTCCTCGGCGAGGAACGCGTTGCCCTCCGAGGCGGCGGCGATCTTGGCGACGGTGGCCTCGTCGAGCCCGCCGTTGAGCTCGCGCACGAAGTCGGCGGCGTGCTGGGGGTCGAACGGGTCGAGCTGGAGGCGCTGCACGGCGGGCAGGCGCACCAGTTCGGCGAGGAGGGGGCGCAGGGGGTGGCCGCGGTGGATCGCGTCGGCCCGGTAGGAGCCGAGGATGAGCAGGCGCTGCCCCGTGAGGCGCGAGGTGAGGAAGGCGAGGAGGTCGCGGCTGGAGCGGTCGGCCCAGTGGAGGTCTTCGAGCGTGAGGACGAGCGGCGCGGCGGCGGCCAGGTCGGCGAGCGCGGCGTGGACGGCTTCGAAGAGGCCCAGGCGCCCGAGGTCGCCTTCGGCGGGGGTGGGGTGGCCGGGCAGGAGCGGCCCGAGTCCGGGGTGGGCGGCGACGAGGTCGGGGCTGTCGCGGGCGAGGGAGCCGATGATCTCGGCGAAGGGCAGGTACGGCAGGGCGGAGTCGGCGGTGTCGAGGCAGTGGCCGGTGACGGTGCGGGCACCGTCACCGACACTGCCGTTGAACTCGTGGAGCAGCCTGGTCTTCCCCACGCCCGCGTCGCCGGAGACGAGCACCGTGGCGGGGCGGCCCCGCCTCGCGGCGGCGAGCGCCTCGCGGAGCGTGTCGAGCTCGGCGTCGCGGGCGAAGAGGGGAAGGTCGGAACCTAGGCGCGGCATGTCAGCAATCATGACATGGCCTTATGACGCAGTGGCTTGTTCATTTCGCCGGCCGCTCCCGCCGCGGCCCGCCTCGCCGCGCCCGAGGGCGCGGGCGACGCGGCGGGCGACGCCGTCGTGGCGGACGCGCCCTGCGCCGCGGCGGGTGTCCTTGGCGGCCTTGAGGAGGCTGCGGGCGAGACGCTCGTTCTCGGCGTCGCGCAGCAGCTCCTCGGACCGGGCGTGGTGCATGTAGTGGAAGTCGAACTCGTTCATCGCGTTTCCTTCGTGTCGCGGCCGGTGGCTCCGGCCTGACACCAATGCTCCGGCTGAGACGGGGCGGGGCGCATCGGCAGTCCGCGTCGAACGGGCCCTTACCCGCCTTAGTTCCGCGCCCGATCCCCTCAGAATCCCTTACTCCGGGCGGCCCGGCCTTACTCGGCGCGACAGCCGCGAGGGCCACCAGACGGCGCGGCCGATGTCGAACGTGAGGGCCGGGACCAGCAGCGACCGCACGATGACGGTGTCGAGCAGGACCCCGAAGGCCACCACGAAGGCGATCTGCGCCAGGAACAGGATCGGCAGGACCGCGAGCGCGGAGAACGTGGTCGCGAGCACGACGCCGGCCGAGGTGATGACCCCGCCGGTGGCGACGAGGCCGCGGAGCGTCCCGGCCCTGGTCCCCAGGCGCCCCGACTCCTCGCGGACGCGGGTCATGAGGAAGATGTTGTAGTCGATCCCCAAGGCCACCAGGAAGACGAACCCGAACAGCACCACCGTGGGGTCGGCGCCGGGGAAGCCGAAGACGTGGTTGAAGACGAGCGCCGAGACGCCCATCGTGGCACCGAAGGAGAGCACGACGGTGGCGGTGAGCAGCAGCGGGGCCAGGATGGACCGCAGGAGCAGCATGAGCACCAGGAGGATCACGGCCAGCACGATCGGGATGATGACCGTACGGTCCCTTTCGGAGGTCGTGAGCGTGTCGAGCTGGATCGCGGTGGGCCCGCCGACGAGCGCGTCCGCGCCGTCCACGGCGTGCACCGATTCGCGGAGGCGCTCGATGGTGTCCATGGCGGCGTCGGAGTCCGGCGCGTCGTCGAGGACCGCTTCGATCATGACCAGGCCGTCCTCGACGCGGACTTCGCCGGCCTCGGTCTGCGCGACGGTCGCGGAGGCGACCCCGTCGACTTCGGAGGCCGCGAGGACGGCGTCCGCCGAGTCGGCGTTCGCGATGACGACGGCGGGGGCGCCCGAGCCGGCCGCGAAGTGCTCGGCGAGGACCTCCTGGCCCGCCACCGAGTCCACGTCGGTCAGGAACACGTCGGTCTGGGTGGTGCCGTCGGCCTTGAGCTGCAACATGAACGAGGCGGCGATGACCAGGCCCGCGGCCGTCGTCATCCACACGAGGCGGGGGCGGCGCGAGACGAGCACGGCCACGCCGGACCACAGTTTCGAGGCCTTGCGCGGGCCGGACTTCGCGATGCGGCGCGGCCAGAACGCGGCCCGCCCGAAGATCGCCAGCAGCGCCGGCAGGAACGTCACCGCGGCGAGGAACGAGGCGCCGATGCCGATCGCCGTCACCGGGCCGAGGCCGCGGTTGGACTCCAGCTGGCTGAACAGCAGGCACAGGACGCCGAGGATCACGGTCCCCGCGGAGGCCGCGATCGGCTCGATCGTCGCGCGCAGGGCGCGGCGGACCGCGGTGAAGCGGTCGGTGTCGCCGTCGAGCTCTTCTCTGAAGCGCGCCACCAGCAGCAGCGCGTAGTCGGTGGCGGCGCCGAACACGAGGATCGACAGGATGCCCTGGCTCTGGCCGTTGAGGTCGACCACGCCCGCGTCGGCGAGCCAGTAGACGGCGGCGCTGGCGACGGCGAGGGCGAAACCGCAGGAGAGCAGGACCATGACCGGTAGGAGCGGGGAGCGGTAGACGAGGGCGAGGATCACGGCGACGACGGCGGCGGCGACGAGCAGGAGCAGGCCGTCGACGCCGGCGAAGGCCTCGCCGAGGTCGGCGCCGAGGGCGGCCTGGCCGGTGACGAGGACGTCGAGGCCTTCGGGGCGGTCCTGGTCGAGGACGGAGCGGACCTCGGCGACGGCGTCGGACTCGTCGGTGCCGGCGTCGATGAGGAGGATCATCTGCGCCGCTTCGGGTGCGGTCTCGGTGGAGGGGATCGGCGCGGGGTCGGGGCCGGCGTTGAACGGCAGGGCCGCGAGTTCCTGCCCCGCGGCGGCGAGGTAGACGAAGTCGGCCTCCTCAAGGCCGCCGGGGCGTTCGGCGACGACGATCGCGACGGAGGCGTCGGTGTCGGAGAACGCGTGCTTGAGTTCGCCGACCTCGGTGGACTCGGCGGTGGAGGGCAGGAACGCGGAGCCGTCGTTGGAGGCGACTTCGCTGAGCTTCCCGGCGAAGGGCCCGGCGAGGGAGCCGAGGGCGAGCCAGGCGAGTGCGAGGAGTGCGGGGAGGAGCCAGCGCAGTCGCGGTGTCGCGCGGGGCGGTCGTTCGGGGGCCATGGTCGGGTCTCCTTGCGTCCAGGTGTCCATTGGTTCCATCGATGGATATTTCGATGGTCGAAATAGTAAACTGGGTGCCGGCCCCGAACCCGGAGAGAGGACGACGCCTATGACCGGCGACACCGAAGGGCACTCCGACCTCGATCTCACCAGGCTGCTCCAGACCCTCACCGTCGAGTCGGACCGGTACGCCGAGCGGTTCGGCGCCGAGCACGGCCTCCACCGCACCGACGTCAACGCCCTCAGCCTCATCCTCGACGCCGCCCGCGTCGGCCGGGCGCTCTCGCCCTCGACGCTCGCCAAGGAACTGGGCCTGAGCCCTTCGGCGACGACCGCGCTCATCGACCGGCTCGAAGCGCTCGGGCACGTCGAGCGCACCCGCCCGGCGGGCGACCGCCGCCGCGTGGCCCTGGAGGTGCCCGCCGCCGCGGTGGAGGCGAACCGGCACCTGTTCCGGCCGCTCGCCAGGGAGTTCGCCGAGTCCTGGGCCGGTTTCAGCGCCGAGGAGCGGGCGGTCGTGGCCCGGTTCCTGGAGGTCAGCACGGCCGCGATGAAGCGGGTCGGCGGTCACGACGCGCCCCAGCGGCGGCGGTAGGCGCCGTCGGGGTCGAAGCGGGCGGCCTGGCGTTCGTGGTTGAAGCCGCGGTTCGGCCGGGTGTCGCTGCCGGTCCCCGCCGTCCACTGCCAGTTGCCCCAGTTGTTCGCCTCGTCGAGGTCGACGAGGTGGCGCGCGAAGTGCTCGGCGCCCTCGCGCCAGTCGAGGCCGAGCGTGCGGGTGAGGTATCCGGCGCAGATGAGGCGGGCGCGGTTGTGCATCCAGCCTTCGGCGGCGAGCCGGCGCATCCCCGCGTCCACGATGCCGATCCCGGTGCGGCCAGGCGCCAGGCCTCCAGGGCCGCAGGCGCGGTGTCCCATTCGTCGGCGGCGCCGCGCCGGTAGGCGGTGTCGACCAGGGCGGGGAAGGCGGCCAGGACCTGGCGGTGGAAGTCCCTCCAGCACAGCTGCCGGACGGCGGCCTCGGGGACGCGCGGGTCGGCGGCGAGCGAGCGGGCCGAGAGGCACCCGGCCGCGAGGTGGGCGCTGAGCCGCGAGGTCCGGTCGGCGGCGAGGTCGTCTCTGTCAGTGCCGTAGCCGTCCGGGTCCCACTCGTCGAGGCGGGCGAGTGCCGCCCGTTCGCCGCCGCGCGGCAGGTCCGCGGCGGTGGGCTCGGCGTCGAGGCGGTCGCTGCGGGGCAGGTCGGGGGTGCGCAGGCGCGCCGGTTCGGGCGCCTCCTCGCGCCACCGGGCCTGTGACCAGGCCCGCCAGTAGGGGGTGAAGACCTTGTAGTGGTCGCCGCCGCCGCTGGGCAGGACCCGCCCGGGGTCGAGGACGGAGGGCCCGTGCGTCAGAGTGAACGACACTGAGGCGGCGCGGCAGGCCTCGGCGAGGCGCCTGCGGAGGTCGGTCTCGAAGCGCCCGACGTCGTCGGCGCACACCACACCGGTCGCCCCGGTCGCGGCCAGCACGTCCATGACCTGCGCGACCGTGTCGCCTCGGCGGACCACGAGGTCGGCGCCGAGCGCCCGGAGGGAGTCGCGCAGGTCCTCGACGGCGTCGAGCGTGAAGCGGCGGCGGTTCGGGTTCGTGCGCCGCCCCGGGTCGTCCACATAGAGCGGGGCGACCGGGGCGTCCGCGACCGCGGCGAGCGCCGGGTTGTCGTGGACGCGCAGGTCGGCGGTGAACAGCAGGACGGCGGTGCCGGTCATGGGAGCTCCAAGTCGACGGGGCCGTCCTGTGAGGACGGCCCCGGCAGCGTATCGGCTACGGCATGAGGACCGTGTCGATGATGTACACCGTGGCGTTCGCGGTCTGGACGTTGCCGCAGACCACGGCGGCCTCACCGTTGACGGTGAAGGACTCGCCCGAGCCCTCGACGTCGAGGTTCTCGCCCTGGAGCGTCGCGTGCTCACCGGCGAGGTCCTCGGGCGCGAGCCGCTCGCCCACCACGTGGTAGGTGAGGACGCTCGTCAGCGTGTCCTTGTCGGCCAGCACCGCCTGGAGGTCGGCCTCGGGGATCTTCGCGAACGCGTCGTCCGTCGGGGCGAACACGGTGATGTTCTCCGCGGAGTTGAGCGTGTCGACCAGGTCCGCCTCGGTGACGGCCGTGACCAGCGTGGACAGTACGGGGTTGTTGCTCGCGGCGGTGGCGACCGGGTCGTCGGCCATGCCCGTGAAGGAGCCCTCGCCGTCGGCCGGCACGGCCGAACAGGCGGCGCCGAACTCGGCCATCGCCATGTCGTCCTCGGGGGCCGATTCCTCGGTCGTGGCCTCCTCGTTGGAGGTGGTGTCCTGGGAGTCCGCGTCGCCGTCGTCCGAGCCGCAGGCGGTGAGGACGAACGCGAACCCGGCTGCCGCCACGAGGGCCCCGGTGCGTGTCAGGAGTCGATTGCTCATCGTTCTTGCCTTTCTCTAGGTGGTCGGGGCGCTCGCCCCGGTTCTCATTCGGCGGTGACGACGACCGAGTGCCACCCGGTCGCGCCGTCGGGGAACGGCGGCTGCCGCTCCTCGGTCTGGAGATCCTCGGTGTCGGCGGCGCGGACTTCGAGCTTGTGGCGGCCGGGTTCGGCCTCCCACGCCCACTGCCACTGCCGCCACGTGTCGTCGCCGATCACGGGTGCGAGTTCGGCCTCGTTCCACTCGCCTTCGTCCACGCGGACCTGGACGAGTTCGATGCCTCGGTGCTGCGCCCAGGCCACGCCCGCGACGGCGGTGGTCCCGGCCGCGATCGTCTTGAGCGGCTTGGGGGTGTCGATGCGCGAGAACGTCTTGATCGGGGCCTCGGCGGCCCAGCCGCGGCGGACCCAGTACGCGTCGAAGTCGGCGAAGGAGGAGAGTTCGATCTCGACCAGCCACTTCGTCGCCGAGACGTAGCCGTACAGGCCGGGGACGACCATGCGCACCGGGAAGCCGTGCTTGAGCGGGAGCGGCTCGCCGTTCATGCCGACGGCCACGAGCGCGTCGCGCCCGTCCGTGCACACGGCGGTGGGGGTCCCGGCGGTCCAGCCGTCGGCCGAGCGGGAGACGACCTGGTCGGCGCCGGGCTCGGGCTCCGCCTCGGCGAGGAGTTCGGCGAGCGGCACGCCGAGCCAGCGGGCGTTCCCGGCGAGGACGCCGCCGACCTCGTTGGAGACGCAGGAGAGGGTGAACTCGCGTTCGACCAGGTCGCGGTCGAGGAGGTCCGGGTACGTGAATTCGAGTTCGTTCGCGACGCGCCCGCCGATCCGCAGGCGGTAGTCCTCGGGGACGACGCGCGGCAGGACCAAGGCGGTGTCGACGCGGTAGAAGTCGGCGTTCGGCGTCAGGTACGGGGTGATCCCGGGGACGTCGAGGCCGATCCCGGCGGGGCCGGTCGAGGCCGGCGCGGGCAGCCGGACGGCTTCGCGGGCGGACTCGACGTCCGAGGTCCCGCTCAAGCGCCACCCGGCCGCCCCCGCCAGCCCGGCCCCCGCCAGGGCGATGAGGACCCCGCGCCGGTCCACGGCGCGCCCGGGCACGGGGGCCTCGGCGGCCTTGCGCATGAGCAGCGCGAGCGTGAGGGCGCCGCAGGCGGCGCCGATCAGGGAGGGGACCGCCCACGAGGCGCCGGCGGCGGGACGGGTGAGGGCGGCTGCCGCACCCGCCCCGCCGAGGAGGGCGAGGACGGCGTACCCGACGGCGATGCGGCGCCGCGCCAGGACGCCGGTCAGCGCCGAGGCGAGCAGGAGCACGAGGCCGATCCCCGCGAGGAGCACGAGCTTGTCGTTCTCGCCGAGGGTGCGGATGGCGAAGTCCTTGAGCGGCTCGGGCGTCGCGTCGACGACGGCCGCGCCGATCGCGAGGACCGGCGCGCTCCCGGGGGCCACGGCGGCGGCCGCGAGCTGCGCCGTCGCGAGTGCGACGGCGGCGCACGCGATCCCGGCCAGGGCTGCGGTCAGTGTCGCCTTCATGCCCGTCATTCGGGGCCGGTCGGCCTGCGGATGGGTCCGTCCCCGAACTTTTTCAGGATCTTTTTCTCAGACGGGCATGAAAGACCGGGCCGGAGCTCGGCCCCGGCCCGGTTCGTCTCGCGGTCAGGCGATGCCGACGTCCGCGACCATCGGCAGCGTCGGGACCTCCGAGCCGCCCGCGGGCTCGTTCGTGACGCCGATAACCTGCGTGTCGCCGAGACCGTCCACGAGCATCGTCGCCGAGGAGTCGCCCGCGTCCATGACCCCGGCCGAGACCTGCCCGGCCTCGTCCACCAGCCAGACCTGGTAGGAGCGGTCGTCGGCGACCTCGGCGAGACCCGAGACGACCACGACCGCCCGGTCCAGCGCGGCCGAGGAGACCACGGTGACCCGCCCGCCGCCGTCGGCGGCCTGCGAGCCGACCTCGGCGTCCGGCGCTTCGAGGACCGCCGCCAGCTCCGACTCCGGCCCGGTCTCGGCGCCGCGCATCACCGACCAGGTGACGGCGACCCCCGCGAACGCGGCGGCCACGGCGAGCACGGCGGCCCCGAGCGCCAGGCGCAGGCGGCGGTGGCCGCCGGCGCGGGAGCGGCGCACGGACCCGCGGGCCTGCGGCGCGGGTTCGGCCGGGGCCTCCTGGCGGGTGCGGCGGACCTCGGCGAGCACGGCGTCGCGCAGGCGCGGCGGCGGCTCGGTGAGCGTCACGTCGGCCAGCCGCGAGACCGCCTCGCGCAGCTCGGCGGCCTCCTGCGCACAGGACTCGCACTCGGCCAGGTGGCGTTCGACCCGGAGGCGCTCGTCGGCGTCGACGGCGTCGAGCGCCCAGGCGCCGATGAGGGTGTGGACGTCGTTCATCGGGCCACCTCCAGGCAGTCGCGCAGCTTGATGAGGCCGTCGCGGATGCGGGTCTTGACGGTGGGGACCGCCGTCTCCAGCAGGGTCGCGACCTGCCGGTACGTGTGTCCGCCGTAGTAGGCGAGGGCCACGGCCTGCCGCTGGAGCTCGGTGAGGGTCTGCAGGCACCGGCGCACCTGGCGGTGCTCCAGGCGGTTCGCGGCGGCCTCGGCGACCGAGTCGTACGCGGTCTCGGCGGCCCCCGCGGCGGCGCGCCGCTCGCGGTCGCCCGCGGCCTGCGCCGACCGGACCCGGTCGACCGCGCGGCGGTGCGCGATCGTGGTGATCCACGCGTTCGCCGAACCGCGACGCTCGTCGAAACGTGTGGCGGTGCGCCAGACCTCGACGAGGACCTCCTGGGCGACCTCCTCAGCCTGCGCGGGATCGCGGAGGACCCGCACGCACAGCCCGTAGACGCGCGGGGCGGTCCGGTCGTACAGCGCCGCGAAGGCCTCCTCGTCGCCGAGCGCGGTGCGGTGCAGCAGCGACTCCGGCGTCGCCTCCGCCTCCGGGACTGCGGCCAGGCGCTGCGGCTCGTGCCGCCGCCCGGCCTCGGCGCCTCTGTCGAACATCGTCACGCTCCCCACTGGTGGTCGCCTTGTGTTCGAAGCCGCCGGGGGGACGGATGGGTCGGCGCGGCGAGTTTTTCCGCGGCGGGTCAGACCCGGGGCGGCTCGACCTCGGTCTGGGCCCTGACGACACCGACCGGGCAACTCAGCCCGTTCGGTCCGTGGTTGCAGTAGCCGTTCGGATTGTGGTGCAGGTACTGCTGGTGGTAGTCCTCGGCGAGCCAGTACACGCCCGCGGGGAGGATCGCGGTCGTGATCGGGCCGAGCCCGGCCGCGCGCACCACCGGCTCGAACACGGCCTTGCTCGTCTCGGCGGCCTCCTGCTGCTCGGGCGTGGTCGTGTAGATCACCGACCGGTACTGGGTGCCGACGTCGTTGCCCTGCCGCATCCCCTGCGTCGGGTCGTGGTTCTCCCAGAACACCTTGAGCAGCTGGTCGTAGCCGACCTTCTCGGGTTCGTAGACGACCCGGACGACTTCGGCGTGACCGGTCCCGCCCGTGCACACCGCCTCGTAGGAGGGCCGCTCGGTGCTGCCGCCCATGTAGCCCACTGAGGTCGTCCACACGCCCGGCACCCGCCAGAACAGCCGCTCGGCGCCCCAGAAGCAGCCCATGCCGAAGTACGCGATCTGCGCGCCGGGACCGGGGGAGCCTTCGATGGGGTGGTGGAGGATCGGATGCGTGATGGTCATCCGACAAGTCTGTCACGCGTGAATAACGATCGCCACCGATCGGGCCGGGGCGCTAGCGTGTGCGCATGGCATCCACGATCAACCAGGTCACCTTCGACGCCCGGGACGGCTACGCGCTCTCCCTGTTCTGGTCGGCGGTCACCGGCTTCACCGAGCACCCCGACTACCCGAACGGGCCCGAGGACGAGGAGAACTTCATCGGCCCCGGCGGCGAGCGCCCCGGGCTCCTCTTCATCAACGTCCCCGAAGGGAAGGCGGTCAAGAACCGCCTGCACCTCGACCTCTCCCCCGACACCACCCGCGACGAGGAGGTCGAGCGCCTCCTCGCACTCGGCGCCACGGTCTTCGAGGACCACCGCAAGCCGGACGGCTCGGGCTGGGTCACGATGCTCGACCCCGAGGGCAACGAGTTCTGCGTCGAACGCTCCGAGGCCGAGCGCACCAAGGCCTGAGCGAGGGCCTGAACGCGACCGCGGGCGCCCCGTTCAGGGACGCCCGCGGATCGAAGGTCCGGTCGGCCTACTTCTCGGCCGCGGCGTCGAGCTGCCCGTCGCCGTCGAGGTCGACGACCGCTTCGTCGTACTTGCCGTCGCCGTCGTTGTCGAGCAGCACGTGGTCGATGACCCCGTCGCCGTCCTTGTCCACCGCGAGCATGTCGGCGACGCCGTCGTCGTCGAGGTCCACGTGGTACTCGACCGAGCCGTCCTCGTTGCGGCGCACGCCGACGGTCTCGTCCTTGCCGTCGCCGGTGATGTCCATCCTGTGCACTTCTTCGAAGCCCATGGGGCGTCTCCTCCTGTCGTTGGTGCGTCCGGTGCCGTCGGCGCCGACCGCCCGGGACCGCGGGGTGCGCGGTGCGACCGGGGCGGTGTTGTCTGCACGATAGCGTGCCTATCCGACGGCTGGGGCACTCGCGTCGGTTAGCGTAGGAGCCATGCATGAAGGCACAGGGTTCACTCCGGCACGGGCGGCAACGGGAGACGGGAGGGCTCACGGGTTCTCCACCCTCGCCGTCCACGCCGGGCAGGAGCCCGATCCCCTTACGGGAGCGGTCGTTCCGCCGATCTACGCCACCTCCACGTACAAGCAGGACGGTGTCGGGGGACTGCGCGGCGGCTACGAGTACTCGCGGTCGGGCAACCCGACCCGCACCGCCCTGGAGACCTGCCTGGCCACCCTCGAAGGCGGCACCCGCGGTTTCGCGTTCGCCTCCGGGCTCGCCGCCGAGGACACGATCCTCCGCGCGCTCCTGGCCCCCGGCGACCACGTCGTCATCCCCGACGACGCCTACGGCGGCACCTACCGCCTCTTCGACAAGGTCGCCGCCCGTTGGGGAGTGCGGTACACGCCCGCCCCGATCACCGACCTCGCCGCCGTCGCCGCCGTCATGAGCGGCGGCACGAAGATGCTGTGGATCGAGACGCCCACCAACCCGTTGCTGAACATCGCCGACATCGAGCAGCTCGCCGACCTCGCGCACAAGAACGGCGCGATCGTGGTCGTGGACAACACCTTCGCGAGCCCGTACCTCCAGCGCCCGCTCGCCCTCGGCGCCGACGTCGTCGTCCACTCGACCACCAAGTACGTCGGCGGGCACTCCGACGTGGTCGGCGGCGCGGTCGTGGCCGCCGACGCCGCCATCGCCGACGCGCTCGCCTTCCACCACAACTCGATGGGCGCCGTCGCCGGCCCCTTCGACGCCTTCCTCACCCTCCGCGGCGTCAAGACCCTCGGAGTCCGCATGGACCGCCACTGCGACAACGCCGAACTCGTCGCCGAGTTCCTCGCCGGGCACGGCAAGGTCGCCGAGGTCCGCTACCCGGGCCTGTCCACGCACCCCGGGCACGACGTCGCCGGCAAGCAGATGAAGCGCTACGGCGGCATGGTCTCCTTCCGCCACAAGGACGGCGAGCAGGCCGCCGTCGACCTGTGCGCCCGCACCGAGGTGTTCACCCTCGGCGAGTCCCTCGGCGGCGTCGAGTCGCTCATCGAGCACCCCGGCCGCATGACCCACGCCTCCACCGCCGGCTCCGTCCTCGAAGTCCCCGCCGACCTCGTGCGGCTCTCGGTCGGCATCGAGGACGCCGACGACCTCCTGGCGGACCTGCGCCAGGCCCTCGGTTAGCCGACACCCTTAGTCCCCCTGCGAGAAAGGACGAGCCGTGAGCTGGTCGGGAACCACTGCGCAGCAGATAGCCAAGGCGGTCCGGCGCGGCGACGCCGACGCCGCATTCGTCGTCGACCACCACCTTCAACGCATCGAGGACCACCGCGAGACCGAGGGCGCGCTCACCGGCGTCCGCAAGATCGAGTCGCTGGCCGAGGCCGCCGCCGTCGACGACATCGACAACCGCGACTCCCTCCCGGCCGCGGGCGTGCCCGTGGCCGTGTGCGAGCAGCTCCCGGTCACCGGGCACGCGCCCCGCCTCGGCTCCAACGCCGCCGTCCTGCCGATCGCCGACACCGACCACCAGGCGGTGCAGCGCATCAGGGGCGCCGGCGCCGTGGTCGTGGCCTTCGGCCGCTCCTCCGAGCTCGGACTGTGGCCGGCCACCGACGACGACGGGAACGTCCCGGCGAACCCCTGGCGCCCCGACCGCGGCGTCGGCGGGCCCTCCGGCGGCACCGCGCTCGCCGTGGCGACCGGCGCCGCCCCGATCGGCATCGGCCCCGACGGCCCCGGCTCGGCCGGCGGCGTCCGCACCGCGGCCGCGGCCTGCGGCATCATCGCCTTCAGCCCCGAGCACGTCCCCGCCGACATCACGATCGACCCCGAGCACTGGCTCGGCGGCAGCGTCGGCGTCATGGCGACCACCGTCGAGGACGCCGCGCTCGCCTACGCGGCCCTGACGCACCGTGCCCCCCGCGGGACCGGCGACCCCGGCCGCCTGCGCATCGCCGCGACGAACGTCGCCCCGCTCCCCGCCCGCGTCGACGAGGACGCCACGAAGTGGCTGCTCAAAGCCGTCCGCGCCCTCACCGACCTCGGCCACGACACCTTCCGCTCCAAACCCCGATTCGGCGCCCGCCTCACCCCCGCCTCCTCGGGCGCGTGGACCTGCGCGGCGTACCTCCGCAGCCTCAAATGCGGCCCCGACGGCCTCCAACGCCGCACCAAACGCCTTGCGGCCGTGGGCGAACGCACCTACCTGCGCGGCCTCTTCGGCGGCGTCCTCGGCGACGGCAACCGCGTCCGCCGCCACGTCGAGGACTGGTTCGACCTGGAGGACTTCGACCTCCTCATCACCCCCGGCCTCCCCGGCCCGCCGCCCGCGGCCAAGGAGTGGTCGACGGAGACCCTGCGCTCCAACGTCACCCACCTCGCCGGCTCGGCCGCCTTCACGGCCCCCTTCGGCCTCACCGGCCTCCCCGCCCTCGTCGTCCCCGTCGGCATGCGCTCCGACGGCGCCCCCGCCACCGTCCAACTCGTCGGCCCCCCCGGCTCCACCGGCCGCCTCTT
This sequence comes from Glycomyces paridis, assembly GCF_004912155.1. Lineage (GTDB taxonomy): Bacteria > Actinomycetota > Actinomycetes > Mycobacteriales > Micromonosporaceae > Glycomyces > Glycomyces paridis. The sequence continues at coordinate 160,918 of NZ_STGX01000012.1, forward strand.
CGACGTCGCCGCCCAACTCATCGCCAAACTCCGCCCCCGCCGCTACGCCCCCGGCCTCAGCTGGGACTGACCACCCGGCCCCCCGCACCGCACGCGGGGGGCCGCACCCATCCCCGCCCGTTCTCCCAGCTCACCCACGTGACCCCCATCTCCAGCCCCTCCGCACCACCCCCGCCCGCCCCTGTGTAAACTAGTGCGGGTTCCAAGGTCTACGACCTTAGGAACACCAATCAAGGGGCTTTGGCGCAGTTGGTAGCGCGTTTCCATGGCATGGAAAAGGTCAGGGGTTCGAATCCCCTAAGCTCCACCACGATCTACCAGGCAAAACAGGCCACAAGGTTATCCCTTGTGGCCTTTTCGCTACCCAATTTGCTACTCATCGAGTGGCGTATCCGCAGGTCAGACCCCGGATTCTTGATACCTAACGCTCCGAGCTGTCCACTGTCGAACAGATCGTCCAGCGCCTCGGCGCCTGCGGTGATGACGGGCCGGAGCTGGTGGCGGTAGACCGTGCGCGTGGTGCTGGTCCGCTGGTGCCCGACCAGGTCGGCGATCAGCTCCTCTCGGACGCCCGCGTACGCCATGAGCGAGACGAAGGTGTGCCGGAACTCCCGTGGCGTCCAAGTGCCTTCGAGCCCGGCCGCCTTGACGGCCTTGCGGAGGTCGCGGCGGACGTTGGCCGCGTCGCGCACCGTGGCGGCCTCGGAGGCGAACACGTAGTGCTCGGCGCGGAGTGCGCGCCCGGAGTCCTCGGCGTCGACCTCGGCGGCGGCGCGGACGGCGCTGAGGATCGTGACGACCTGGCGGGGCAAGGCGATCGTGCGGCGGGACTTCGGCGTCTTGGTGTCGCCCTTGGTGCGCACCGAGCGCCACACCTCGACGTGCGGGGCGACCGACTCCCGGTGCCGCTCGCCGCACGTGCAGAGTTGGCCGGCTACCGGGTTCAGGTGCGTGTTCCGCCACCGCAGCGGCCGCGCCTCCTCGGTGCGGACGCCGGTGAACACCGACAGGGCGATGTAGCCGTGGAGCCATGAACCGCGGCTGACCTTGAGCACCGCGTGCGCCTGCTCGATCGTCATCGACTTCGACGGGCGGCCCGCCTGCCCGTCCGGCGGGTCCACGAGCTCGGCGACGTTGCGCATGACCTTGCCGCGCGCCTCGGCGAATCGGATGATCCGCCGGAGGAGGCCGAGCAGCACCTTCACCGTGGACGTGGCGTGGTCCTTGGCGATCTGGGCAAGCCAATGGTCGATGTCCTCGGCGCGGAGCTTCTTGAGCCGGGCGCGGCCGAGCAGCGGCACGATGTTCGCGTTGACCAGAGAGCGGTACTTCACCTTGGTGGGGTGGTCGTCGGGGCGCTTGAGTCCGTAGGCGAGCCAGGCCTCGCACGCCTCGGCGAGCGTGTAGGTGGTCCCGCCGTCGACCCCGGCGGCGACTTCCGCCTTGAGCCCGTTCAGCTTGTCCTGTGCGTCGGAGGGTGTGAGCCCCTCGGCAACTCGCACGTCTCGCGTGCCGTCCGGCCTGGCGCCCGCCGAGACCCGCGCGATCCAGCGCTTGCGCCGCTTGTCCCAGAACACCGTGCCCTCGCCGTACCGGCCCTTCTTCTTGCTCGTATTCACTTGGAGGTCTCCGTTCCGGCCACGGTGGGCCGCTTGTCTTTGAGTCGGGATAGGGACCGTTCGGCGATGGCGGCGGCGAAGGTGTGCTCTTCGGGTGTGCGGTAGCCGAAGCCGATCACGGTCCATTCGGTGTCGAGCACGAGGTCCGGGCCGCCGTGGTCGAGTTGGTGCTGAGCGATGGTCCAGGCGGCGCGGGCGCCTCGGAGGGCGGCGAAGGTGGTCGAGAAGGCCCGGGACTTGGTCAGGAAGTGGCCTCGGTATCCGAGCATGTGGGCCCAATGGCCGAGCTTCAGGCCCGCCAGGTGTGACACCTCGGCGAGGGCGAGGGCGGTGCGCATCATGGTCTTGGCGTGCGCGGAGGCGTTGAGGCGCTCGACCTCGGCGGCGCTCACGCGGTGGTCGACGCCGTCGGTGACGCCGGTCGACTTGGTGGCGTACTTGGCGATGTAGGCCGCGACCTTGCCCGCTTCGACCTGCGCCGGTCCGCTGGTGGCGGTGCTCGCAGACCCGGTGTCGACCGCTTGAATGTCGAGCTGGGTTCCCCACGTGAGCACGAGCGGGCTTCGGTCGGCGCGCTCGGCGAGGACCTCGGTTCCGGCGGCGGCGGCGCGCACGGCGTCGGCGAGGACGTCGGCGCTTGCCCAGGCGGGCGGGTTCGATGCGTGCCCGCCGAGCCCGTCGAGGCGGACGGCCGCGTGGAAGTGGACCTGTCCGCGTCGTTGGTACTCCGCGACCTTGGCGTAGGAGAGGGCGAGGACCCGGGTCGAGTCGCGGATGGTGAGGCCGCCTGCGTGCGCGAGTGCGCGGCGGACCCGGCGGGTGAAGTCGGCCCACAGCGCTCCGGCCCGGTTGTTCCACAGGACGGCGGCCTCGTAGTCGTACCCGGCCGGGTCGATCGGTGTGCCGAGGCGCGGGTCGTCTTCGCGGTGCCAGGCCCGGCAGGTGCAGGGCCGGGTACCGGGCCGGTTGTGGACGGGCCCGAAGGACGGGGCGGTCAGGGTCACGAACGCGGTGGGCCGGGCCGCCACGGCGACCGGTACGCCCTTGGACTCGTCGCCGCACAGACCGGCCCGAACCAGGTGGTACGCGTCGGCCTCGTATCGGGCCGAGCAGGCCGGGCACGAGGCGGCCCGCCGAGTACCGCACCGCACCCACACCGACCGGTCTTCGACCCTAGTGGACAGTTCAAGGCGGCTGTGCGGCAACGTGGTTCGCAGGGTGGTACGGGCATTGAGCTTGACCGGCCGGGCGCACCCGCCGACGCCTTCGACGCGGGCCCGCCACTGCGGGAACGCCGAGGAGCCCACGAACGCCGCCATGGCATCCTCTGTGGGCGGTCTGGTCGGCGTAGCTGCTGCTACCATAGGCTTTACCTGATTTCACTAGAGGGGGCCGGGCCGTGCAGGGCCGGGCCCCTTTGTCGTGCACGGGGAACAGTTCGGACCGGTCGTGCAGGACCGGTCGGAACGAGACAGGAAGAACGGGCCGCCCAGAACGGGCCGGGCCCAGGGCCGTACCGGTACGGGCCGGTACGGGCCGGGTGGCGGACGGGAAGAACCGGCCGGGAGGCCCGACCGGAACCCAAGAGGCCGTACCGGTACGGGTCCGGTACGGCGAGGCCTAGCGAGAGAGGCGAGCCTCGAAGCGCGCCACGGTCTTGCGGTACCGGGCCGCCCGCACGAGGTCGGCGGCGTCGCGGGAGAGCGCGGCGGCGGCCTCGAAGCGGGCCGCGTTCGGCAGGTCGGCCGGGCCAAGTTCGATGTCCCACCGAGTGATGCCGTCCATCAATTGAGTGATGGAGTCGGACCCGAGACCGGCGACGGCGACGCGGGCGAGGTCCTCGTAGTCATCGAGGGACAGCACGCCTGCGCTCGGCAGCTCGACGCCGCCGAGGTAGAGCACCATGGCGAAGGCGCGGCCACCGAAGCGGGAGACGAGCGGGGCCGCCTCGTCGGATTCGGTGCACAGATCGGCGGTTCCGGCGGCTCGGTTGGGCAGGGCCGCAAGGGCTTCGGTGAGCGGGAGGTCGGCGCCGCAAACCACGGCGGACATCCACGCGGTCAGGCCCGCCCAGACGTTGTCGACGTCGCAGCCGCCGCCGAAGAACACGCCGACGTCGAGCAGGTCGGCGATGTCGAGGTACGCGCGGGCCAAGGCCTGGGCCTGGATCATGCGTTCGCTGCGCCCGCAGCTCGCCGCGACCTTGGGGCAACCCGTCAGGATCGACAGCTCCCGGATGGCACGGATGCCGACGCGCTCGACGGCGTTGACGGCCATGGCCTCGAACTCGCGCAGCGGGCAGGTCGCCACGGTCGGCAGTTCGGTTCGGTCGCAGACGTAGAAGGCCGCCACCAGCTCCGCGTGGGAGAGGCGGTCGGCGGTGTAGAAGGGACGGGTCTCGCCCGGCCCGGCCAGGACCGGCTCCTCGTCTTCGAAGAAGCCCGGGACGGTGAAGTCCGCCTCGGAGCTGGCGGGGATCGCCGAGACCGGATTGACCGGAACGGAGGAGGCGGTGGGGGCGGACTCGGTGTTAGCCTGGACGAACGTCATTTTCAAGCTCCCGTCGTGGAGTGCTTCGCCCTAGCGAGTTCCCGCTCGCTAGGGCATTTCCGTCCTTGTCGAAGGACGTTTCTGTCCCTACGATAGAGGACATGAATGACCTCGTCAAGGGCGGATACGTCCTATATTCAGAAGACGGTAAAGTCCCTGCTAGAGGACATGAACGTCCTCAAGGAGAGGAGGCGATGACCGTGGAGATGGGTGAAACCATCAAGCAGAAGCGCGAGGAGCAGGGCCTGTCACAGGCGGCTCTCGCGAAGCTCGTCGGCGTCGAAGCCCGACAGATGCGGCGCTACGAGAACGGCGAGTCACACCCGACCCTGCCGGTCGCCGTCAAGGTCGCAACGGCGCTCGGCATCTCGGTGGATGAGCTGGCCGGCCTGTCCACCCATCGCGTCGATCTGTCGGGCCACTGGTGGGCCAGCTGGCAGACCTCCAAGGACCACGAGGAGGTCGTTACCGCGCAGGAAGTCGACATTCGCCAGCAGGGCGAGCAGCTTCGGGTGGAGACCACGACTCGGGGGATCGCCGTCGAAGATGGCGGGTACCACTGGAAGGGCGAGCTGCGCCTCTGGGATAACGAAGTCCTCATCGGCTGGTACGCCGCCGAAGACGGCGCGGTCCGCTCCAAGGGAAGCTTCTACTTCACGGTCCATCCCCACGGCATCCACATGATCGGCCGATGGGTCGGCATGAGCTACGACGGTGCCATCCGTACAGGCTGGGGAGCGATCGGGCGGACCGAGGAAGAGGCCCACTCCCTCATCGTCCAACTCAAGCAGGAGGAGCAGAGTGGACCCGATCTGTGAGGTCGTGATCACCGCCCCCGACGCGGGTTGGCTGCGTGAGTTCACCAGGCGACTCGTGGCCGAACGTCTCGCCGCGTGCGGGCACAACCTGGCCGAGATCCGCTCCATCTATCGATGGGACGGCTCAGTGCAGGAGGAGACCGAGGCACGGGTGATGCTCCACACCAGACAGAGCCTGGTTGCCGAGATTGTCGCGGCCACCAACCGGGAGCACCCATACGACGTGCCGTGTGTTCTCTCGATGCCGGTGGTCGAGGCCAACCCGGACTATCAGGCGTGGGTCGTCGCGGAGACTCGCGAGCCTTCCTCGGGGACAGGCGTTCACGATGGCTGACAGTGCAGACAGCAGGAATCCCGCGTACCTGCGCATCGCGCACGAACTCCGCAACCGCGTCCTGAGCGGGGTCTATCCGGTCGGCAGCTACCTGCCCTCTCAGTCGTCCCTTGCCGACGATGACTTCAAGGTGGCGAGGATGACCGTGCGGGCCGCCGTGGAAGTGCTTGAGCTTGAAGGCCTCGTACGGGCGATTCAGGGCCGGGGAACGCTCGTCCTGGAACGCGAGGACGTCGAACCCCCTCCGATCGATCCGACCTCCAACGAGGCCATCCTCGCGCGTCTCAACGATCTACAGGCTCAGGTTGTCCGCCTCTCAGAACAGGTCGCCCGCCTGGAGCGCCAACAGGCGCAGGAGCCGTAGCGGCAGGTGTAGCAGATGCTGTAGCGGCTGGTAGCGGGAGTCATCTGCTACCAGCCGTTACAACATCCGCTATCGCCGCTGACCTGCGGTGTAGCAGCAAGGGCCGCCCGAAGAGACGCCCCTGTTTCCCCGGATTTCCTCCCCTCACGGCCTCTCTCAGGCCCCCTGCCTTGCCGCTACCAACTCGCTTCCCCTGCCTGTGTCCAAACTTTCTCTACTGGATCAAGGGCGCGCAAGCGCGCCTGGCGGTCGGCGCTCGGGGCGGGCGTGCGGCTGGCGCCGGTCCCGCCCGGCGCCGCCGCCGACGAAAGCACCGACACGGATCACGGTGAGCGCGGGGCGCTTGGCAGCGACGAGGGGACCGTGGCAATCCGAGCACCGCTGATCGGCTTCGCGCCAACGTGGTCCGGCGAGGACTCCAGGCAGCGCTGAGAACCTGGACGCACCGAACGGCGTTCAGGTCTCGCCGTGGGCGGGCAGGCGGGCGGGCGGCGGCATCACCGCAGGATGCCGATTGGGCTACTCGCCGTCGACTCCGTCGCCGACTTCGGCAAGGTGGCAACACCGATGTGCCCTGGGCTGAAACACGGGTGAGGCGGTGGCGCAACTACTACCGGTAGCGCGGGTCCTGCTAGCGCTAGCGCGCCGGGACCCTCTGAAACCCGCTGTAGAGCCGCATTCGGGGGTTCGGCGTCGAGGGTGCTAGCTACTATCACGCAGGTCAGAGGGTGAATCAGGTGCTAGCGGCGCCGCTATCGCTAGCGGAGGGCCCGCTATCGTTAGCGGGCCCTTCTAGCGCCCAAACCATAGAGGTCTAGTCGTCTAGTTCAATGGCATGGAAAAGGTCAGGGGTTCGAATCCCCTAAGCTCCACCAGTTCGAATATTTGTTAAATGAGCGGTCATCGGGTTGATGACCGCTCTTCGCTGTTCCAAGGGTGATTGCGTGACAAGCCCGATGAACGCGGGTCGGAGCGGGCCGGTTGTCGGGGCTGCTCCCGGTGGCAGGGGCGCCGATGTTGTCGTGCTCAACCGGCTGCGGGCCGGCACGCCGTGGTTACCGTCTGGTCCATTGCTGGTTGGCCTGCCCGCTGCCGCAGGTCCAGAGCGTGACCTTCGTGCCGTTGGAGGTGCCCCAGCCCGAGGCGTCGAGGCACAGGCCGGACTGCACTCCGGTGATGGTGTCGTCGGCGTTGAGGTTCCACTGCTGGTTGGCTTGTCCGTTGCAGTCCCAGATCACCACCTTGGTGCCGTTGGTGGTTCCCTTGCCGTAGGCGTCCAGGCACTTGTTGCCGTACACCGTGAGCTGCTTGCCGGCGGTGTACGTCCACTGCTGGTTGGAGCCGCCCCAGCAGTCCCACAGCTGCGTGTCGGTGCCGTTGGCGGTGCCGATCCCGGTGACCTCGAGGCAACGACCCGAATGGGCGCCCACGATCTCGGTGCCGTCCGCCGTGCCGATGCTGCCAGGCACCGATCGCAGCGCGGCGTACCAGGTCGCGGCCATCTTGTCGTATCCGGCGGCGGTCGGGTGGACGCCGTCGTCCAGGTCGGCGGCGGTCAGGGCGCTGTGCATGTCGACCAGGTGCACGTTCTCGCCGGCGTTCACCTTGCTCTGCACGATGCCCGGGATCGCCGCGTTGAAGTTGTTCACCGCCGCGTCCGCCTCGCCCCACCCGAGCGGGGTGAGCTGCGCTACGAACACCTCGGCGTTCGGCGCCGTCGAGGTGATGTGGTCGATCAGTGTGGACAGCCGGTTCGGGGCGCTGGAGACGTTGTAGTTCTGGAGGATGTCGTTGGTGCCGATGTGCAGCAGGACGGTCTGCGGCTGGTAGGTGTTCAGCCAGTTGACGATGTTCGCGTCGATCTGGTCGATGCGCCAGCCGGGGTGGCCTTCGTGGTCGTGGTCGCCGAGGTTCGAAGGGCCGTTGAACTGCGACCCGACGAAGTCCGTGGTGTACCCGCCGCTCGCGAGGCGCTGCCACAGGCCGATCCGATAACCGCCCGGCGTGGCGGTGCCCTCGGTGATGGAGTCGCCGAGGGGCATGACCCGGACCCCGCCGTTCGACTCCGCGCTCGCGGGGCTCATCGGTCCCATCACCATGGCCACCACGGCACCGAGCGCCGCGACCGCTCCGAGCCATCTTGCTCTTGTCCGCATCATCTGCTCCTCGCATTCATAGGCCTGGGATGTCGAGCGGGACGGGCTCGGTGTCGTGCCGAGCCCGCCCGTTGCCTCGGGAACACCCGGGACGGATCTGCGCCGCTAGTGCTGCAGGGTAAGCAGACCCGGCCGGTAGGGCAGGAGGCCGTAGTCCATGCCGTCGGAGCCGGGGTCGCGTCCCTGGTAGAGGAACTGCAGGTTGCAGGGGTCGATGGTCTTGGTCTGGTCGGGGTTGGTGCGCACCAGGTCGCCGTGGCTGATGTCGTTGGTCCATGTGGCACCGCTGTTGGCCTTGCCCGCGAAGGGGTTGCTCTCCGTCGCGGCCTGCGGCGTCCAGGTGCCGTTCAGGCTGGTGGCCGTGAACGAGCGGAAGAAGCGACCACGGCTTCCCATGGCCTCGACGATCATGAGGTACTGGTTCTGGCCCTGGACCTTGTAGACCTCGACCGCCTCGAACAGGTTCGCCTTCGTGTCGCTCATGACGAGCTGGTAGTTCGTGCCGAAGCTGCTCGGGAAGTTGCCGAGGGGCATGCTGGCCCGGTAGATCTGGCCTTCGTCGTTGGCGAAGAACAGGTACATGTTCTGGTCGTCGGCGATGAGGGTCTGGTCGATGGGGTTGTTCACGGGGAGGGTCCCGTTGAAGAGCTCCTGGTGCGGGCCCCAGCTGTTGGGGTCGGCGGGGTTGGTCGAGGTGCGGTAGGAGAACTTGTACGGCCAGCCCCACTGGTAGGCGAGCACCCAGATGTTCTTCGGGGCGAAGTGGATCAGCGTCGGGGCCACCGGGTTGAAGCTCGTCACCCTGGTCTGGGCGGCCGAGGCCATGTCGGACCAGTTGGTGAACGGGCTGAAGACCACCGAGTTCCAGGCGTCTCCGGCGTCGTGCGTCGTCGCGTAGACGAGGTACTGGCCGTTGTGGCGGACGGCGGTGAAGTCCTTGAGCGAGACCTGCCCGTTCTTCGGCTGCGCCAGCGGCCCCGTCGAGGTCCAGCGGTACGACGACGGAAGACCGCAGCCGCCGGTGCCGCCGCCGACGAGGGCGAGCTGCCATTGCTGGTTGGCGCCGCCCCAGTCGCTGTATTGCACGACGCTCGCGCCGTCGCCGGTCCCCGCGCCCTGGACCTCGACAGCCTTGTTGCTGTTGCGGTTGATCAGGCGGACGTAGCCGCCGGCGGAGTCGGCCAGCCGGAACTGCTGGTTGGCGCCGCCGTGGTCGGTCCACTGGTTGATGGCGGCACCGTCGGCGGTCGACCAGTTGTAGACGTCGAGCACCTTGCCCGAGTGCCGCGCCCTGATCCGGTAGTAGCCGCCGCCGGCGTCCACGAACTGGAACTGCTGGTTGTAGGAGTCCGCGCGGGTCCACTGGTGGAGGGCGGCACCGTCGGCGGTGGACACACCGCTGACGTCCAGGACCTTGCCGCTGTTGCGGTTCACCAGCACATACCAGGCGGAGGTGTCGACGGTGGCGGCTGCAGCCGAGCCGGCGAACGGGTTGAGTACGGTCGCGGCGGCGGCCCCGGCGAGCACGCCGGCTCCGCCGATGAGCATCCGCCTGCGGCTCTTGGGGGTTTCCATCCAGGCCATGGTGGCCTCCTTAGTCGAGGTTCGTCGGGTCATGGGGTTGCGGGTCCATCGCTACGGATGGGCCTCGGATCCGGCGGGACAGGATCGAGAAATCTGATCCTTCTTAGCGGGCGCGAGCACGGAAAACACTTGTTATCGCTCACATATCGCAACCTGGTTCCGAAACATCTGATGTTTTTGGACGATTCGAACTATAGAGAAGTATCGATGTTTAGTCAACAGCTGGACCGACCGCTCTTCCGGGCCGGAGGCGGTCAGGGCGGCGCGGACGCTCCACGCGGCCGTCTCCTCCGTGGTCGGGCGTGCAACGCTGTGGGTTCTGCGGCGATCGCGCCTGTTCGGGGCGCCGTAGCTGCGACGATCGGGGAAGGTCGAGGGGGCGACGGGAGTCCGTCGCGCAGTGGTGAGGAGTGCAGCGTGCGTTTTCGGAGTCTGGTCGAACCGCCGGAGCCTATGCGGGGCTTGGAGGTGCCGCCCGAGGTGGTCGAGGCGCTCGGCGAGGGCAAGCGGCCGCCGGTGGCGATCACGGTCAACGGGCACACGTGGCGGAGCCGGATCGCGGTGATGCGCGGGCGGTTCCTGATCGGCCTGAGCAACGCGAACCGGCAGGCCGCAGGGGTCGCGGTCGGCGAGGAGGTCGAGGTCGAGCTGGTGCTCGACACCGAGCCGCGCGTCGCGGTGGTGCCGGCCGACCTCGCGGCGGCGCTGGACGCCGACCCTGCCGCCCGCGCGGCCTTCGACGCGCTCACCGAGAGCCGCAAGCGGGAGCGGGTGCGGCCCGTGGAGGCCGCGAAGCGTCCCGAAACGCGGGCGAGACGCATCGCGGACCTCGTAGCGGCACTGCGCGAGTGAATGGGCGAGGCACGTCGCCTGGTCGTCAGCGCGCACGGATCACGGACCCGGTAGCGGGGGCGAAGCAAGGCACGAGGCCGCACGGGCGATCGAGCGCGGCTCCCGGCACAACGGTCAGGTGATGAGGCCGGTCCGGAACGCGGTGGCGACCGCGTGGGCGCGGTCGCGGGCGCCGAGCTTGCGGTAGAGGCGCCGGGCGTGGGTCTTGACGGTGTCCTCGCTGAGGAAGAGGAGGCGGCCGATCTCGGCGTTGCCGAGGCCGTCGCTCATCGCGCGCAGGACTTCGAGTTCCCTTGCGGTCAACGGCAGTCCGTAGATCGACTCGACCGGCCTCGGTGAGGGGACGACCGGTTCGCGGGGCCAGTTCGCGAGCATCGTGCACACGAGCGCGGAGACGAGCTCGTCGGCCTCTTCACCCGTGCCGAAGACGCCCCGAGCGCCGGCGTTCACCGCTTCGGCCGTCAGCTGCGGGCCGCTCGCGCCGACGACGATGCTCGCGGTGCGCGGCCAAGTGCGCCGCATCCGGGCGAGGAACGCGGCGCCGTAGGGAAGAGCGACGGCGGCGTCGATGATCACGACCTCGGCGGGGCGCTTCACCAGCATCGACAGGGTCTCCTCGCCGCTCCCGGCGATGCGGACCTTGTTGTCGATGCCGCGGCGGGCGGTGGCGGCGGCGATCCGCTGCGCGGCGGCGAAGGTGCGGGAGCAGATGAGTACCGAAAGCATGGCTTTTCCTGTCGGCCGTGGACACCGGATTCGGGTCCGTGGTGTGATCGCGGGGCGGGCGCGGCGGGTGCCGCGCGGGCTGGCGCGGGCGGTGTCGCGAGCACGGACGGCAACCGTCGCAAAGGATCAGGCGGCGCTGCGTCGTACTGTATAGATTGACGCGTGAGCGCGCCCGCGGTCGTTGGCACGCGCGACAGCGTTCGGCCGGGGGCGTTGTTCCCCGGCACACCCCTGGTCGCGGGCGGCTACCATCCGGGGGATCGACCGCCTCGGAGGTGTCAGTGGGGACGATAGAGTCGACCGGCAAGACCGCGGAGGAGGTCATCCGCCGCATCGGCGACGGCGTCCCCGCGCTGGCCGATCGCATCACCGACCGGATCTTCAAGGAGATCCCGATCTACGCGACGGGCGCGGTGGCGACCCGGGAGGTCGTGTTCGAGTCCGTGCGCGCCAATGTCGAGGACGCGTTCGACCGCCTGGCCGGTCGCAAGTTCGACCTGGCGATGGCGGCGAAGACCGGGCGCTCGCGCGCGCAGGTGGGCCTGCCGCTGGCGGACCTGCTGTCCTCGTTCCGGATGGGCTACGACGAGACCTGGGACGCGATCATCCGGGCCGCGAGGCTCGACCCGCCGATCTCGGGCGATCTCGTGGTCGACATGTCCCGCAACTGGTTCCACCTGCACAACCTCGTCGGCGACACGCTCATCCACGCCTACCGCGAGGAGGCGCAGCACCTGCTGCTGACGCGGGAGCGCGAGCGCGCGGCGCTGGTGAACGTGCTGCTGTCCAGCGACATCGGCCTGGCGACGATGGTCGAGGTGGCCGACCAGCTGCGGCTGCCGGTCGAAGGGGAGTTCGCGGTGGTGGCGGCGGCCACGGTGATCGGCCGCGATCCGCTGCCGCGCATCGGCTCCCACCTCGCGGCGGCTGACGTCGCCTCGGTGTGGCACCTCGGGCAGGAGTCGCTCGTGGGGGTCCTGTCGCTGGAGAAGGCCTCGCGGGTGCCGTCGGTGCTGGAGACCGTGCGGCGCCATGCGACGGGTCCGGTCGGGGTGAGCCCGGTCTTCACGTCGCTGCGGCGCGCGCCGTGGGCGCTGGGTCTGGCGCAGCTGGTGCTCCAGCGGCACACGGGCACGGTGGTGGTCGAGCAGTTCCGCGACAACCCCATGAACGTCTTGGTCGCGTCCGCTCCCGATGCGGCCCAGGAGACCACGCGCACCGTCCTGGGTGGACTCCTCGACCTGCCGGCCGATCGCCGAGACCTCCTGCTGGAGACGTTCACGGCGTGGATCGAGGCGGGCGGGTCCGCGCAGGCGACAGGGGAGGCGCTGGTCTGCCACCCCAACACGATCCGGCACCGCCTGCGCCGCATCGAACTCGTGACCGGCAGGAGCCTGACGCGCCCCGGCGACGTCGCCGAGCTCGTCGCGGCCTGCCACGCGTGGGAGCAGCTCCCCCACCAGGCCTGGGACCGGTAAGGCCCGGTTCACCAGTCGTGGACGGTGCCGTCGTGGAGGCGGTTGAACGGCAGGTAGGCCTGGACGTAGGGGTACTTGCCGGCCTCGTCGACGTCGAGTTCGACGCCGAGGCCGGGCCGGTCGCCGGGGTGAAGGTACCCGTCGTTCCACGTGAACGACTGGCGGAACACCTGGTCGGTCTTGGCGCCGTGCCGCATGTACTCCTGGATGCCGAAGTTGTGGATCGACAGGCCCAGGTGCATCGCGGCGGCCATGCCGACCGGCGAGATGTCGGTGGGGCCGTGCATGCCCGACTTGATCTGGTACTGGGCGGCGTAGTCGAGGACCTTCTTCAGGTGCGAGATGCCGCCGGTGTGGGTGACGGCCGAGCGGACGTAGTCGATGAGCTGCTCGCGGATGATCTGCTGGTAGTCCCAGACGGAGTTGAAGATCTCGCCGATCGCGAGCGGCGTCGTGGTGTGCTGCCTGACCAGGCGCAGGGCCTCCTGGTTCTCGGCGGGGGTGACGTCTTCGAGCCAGAACAGGTCGTACGGTTCGAGCGACTTGCCCAGCTGCGCGGCCTGGATCGGGGTGAGGCGGTGGTGGGCGTCGTGCAGCAGCGGCAGTTCGGGGCCGAACTCGGAGCGCACCGCTTCGAAGACGGCGGGCACGTGCCGCAGGTAGGAGCGGGTGTCCCAGTCCTCCTCGCTGGGGAGGGCGCCGCGCTGGGCGGGCTCGTGGTCGTAGCGCACGCCGGTGTTGGCCTCGTAGGTCGCGTTCGACGCGATGCCGTAGATGGATTTGAGGCCCGGGACGCCGGTCTGGACGCGGATGGCCCGGTAGCCCTGTTCCCGGTGGGCGCGAACGGAGTTGAAGAGCTCTTCGGTGGTCTTGCCCGAGGCGTGGCCGTAGGCGAGGAGGCCGTTGCGGGAGGCGCCGCCGAGGAGCTGGTAGACGGGCATGCCCGCGGCCTTGCCCTTGATGTCCCACAGGGCGGTGTCGACGGCGGCGATGGCGGCCATCGTGACCGGGCCGCGCCGCCAGTAGGCCGAGCGGTAGAGGAACTGCCAGGTGTCCTCGATGCGGTGGGCGTCGCGGCCGAGCAGCAGGGGGACGACGTGGTCCTTGAGGTAGGCCACGACGGCGAGTTCGCGGCCGTTGAGGGTGGCGTCGCCGATCCCGGTGAGGCCGTCGTCGGTGGTCAGCTTGAGGGTGACGAAGTTCCGGTCGGGGCTGGTCACGATGACTTCGGCGCGGTCGATGATCACGGCGGCAATTCAAACAAGCGGGCGAGGGATTGTCAACCGGTTGCGCTCCCGTCACACGGATCGGTCTATTGAGGACGAACGCCGCCGCGCCGCCGCGACCCTGTACGGTCTCGGCGGCGCGGCGGCGTCCTGGTGCGGTCAGGCGTCGAGCGCCCCGTTGATCTTGCGGATCATCTCGGCCAGGGTCGGGCTCGGCTCGCCCTTGTGGGCGCGCTCGGCGGCCGCGACGGCGACGTTGATCGTGGAGCGGAAGTTCTCGGCCTCGGCCCCGTCCTGCGCCGCGAGCAGCGCGACCGACGCGGTGAGCGCGGGCAGCACCTGGTCGGCGACGGCCGCGGCCGACTTGCCCTTGATCTTCACCGAGTGCGCCTTCTCGGCGAGGACGTGCCCGACGACGCCGGTCGCGGCGTTGAGCGCCAGGGCGGCGTCGGTGGCGACCTTGTGCGCCGAGCCGGACATCCCGGCGAAGGACAGCAGGGTCACGGTGCCCCAGGCGGCGGTGCGGATGGTGGTCTCGTCCTGGGCGGTGAGTTCGACGGTCATTGCGGTGGCTCCTTCGTTGCGGTGCTGGTCGTTCGCTTGATGAGGCAACTATGGGGGCCCGCTCTGTCACCGCCCTGACGCCGCACTGACACGCCCGCTGACACGGCGGCCGGGGCTCGGCGGGCACCCTTGGGGGCGCGGACGTCCACGCCCGCCGGGGTTCTCAGGGTTCGCCCTTGGCGCGCGGGCCTCAGGCGTGGCAAGATCGGCCGGGTGCACATCGGGATACTGGGGTCATTCGAGGTTCGCGCCGAGGACGGGACCTCGGCCGACGTGCCGGGCGCCCGCCTGCGGGCGCTGCTCGTGGCGCTCGCGCTGGAGGCGGGGCGCGTCGTGCCCCGGTCGACCCTCGTCGACTGGATCTGGGGCGAGCTGCCGCCCGCTGACGCGGCGAACGCGTTGCAGCGCTTGGTGTCCCGGCTCCGCAAGGTCCTTCCCGGCGTCACCGTCGAGGGCCAGGCGGGCGGCTACCGGCTCCAGGTGGCGCCCGAATCGGTCGACGCGGTGCGCTTCGAGCGGCTTATCGCCCGCGCGCAGGACGACGAGGCCGGGCGCCTGCCGCTGCTGCGCGAGGCCCTCGGCCTGTGGCGCGGCGCGGCCATGCAGGAGATCGACCTGCCCGACAGCGCGGCGTTCGACGCCGCCGTCACGCGTCTCGAACGTATGCGGCTCACCGCGATGGAGGCCCGCTACGAGGCCGAGACCGCGGACGGCGGGGGCGCCGGGCTCGTCGACGAGCTCACCGACCTGGTCGACGCCGACCCGATGCGCGAGCGCTTCGTGGCCGCCCTCATGCGGTCGCTCGCCGCGGCCGGGCGCGGCAGCGAGGCCCTGCTGGTCTTCGAGCGCACGAAGGAGGCCCTGGTCGACGCCCTCGGCGCCGACCCTTCACCCGAGCTGGCCGCCCTGCACGTCGCGCTGCTGCGCGGCGAGCTGGCGCCGCCCGACGCCCCGCCGAAGACGAACCTCCGCGCCGAGCTCACCAGCTTCGTCGGCCGCGAGGACGACCTCGCGGTGGTCCGCGAGCTCGTCGCCGACCACCGCCTCACCACCCTCATCGGCCCCGGCGGCGCGGGCAAGACCCGCCTCGCCACCGAGGCCGCCCGCTCGCTCCTGACCGGCACCCCCGATGGGGTGTGGTTGGTGGAACTGGCCGCGATCGACGCCGACGCCGACGTGGCGCAGGCGGCCCTCGCCGCGTTCGGCCTGCGTGACGCCCTGCTCGGCAACGCCGCGGGCGCCGACCCGACCGAGCGGCTCATCGCGGCCGTCCGCGACAGGGAGGCGCTGCTCATCCTCGACAACTGCGAGCACCTCGTCGAATCCGTCGCGGTGTTCGCCGAACGCCTCCTCGGCGAGTGCCGCCGCCTGCGCGTCCTCGCGACCAGCCGCGAGCCGCTCGGCATCACCGGCGAGGCGTTGTGGCTGGTCGATCCGCTCGAACTGCCCGAGGACGACGCCACGCCGGGCGCCGCGGACGCCCCCGCCGTGCGGCTCCTGCTCGACCGCGCCGGTGCGGTCCGCAAGGACCTCGCCGTCGACCCCGCCGCCCTCGCGGCGATGGTCCGCGTGTGCCGCGAGCTCGACGGGATGCCGCTCGCGATCGAACTGGCCGCCGCTCGACTGCGCACCATGTCAGCCGACCAGCTCGCCGGGGGCCTCCACGATCGCTTCCGCCTGCTCACCGGCGGCAGCCGCACCGCGCTGCCGCGCCACAAGACCCTCCGCGCGGTGGTCGACTGGAGCTGGGAGCTGCTCAGCGACGCCGAGCGCGCGGTCCTGCGGCGCCTCGCCGTGTTCGCCGACGGCGCGAGTCTCGAAGCGGCCGAACGGGTCTGCGCGGACCAGGCTGCGGACGAACCGGTGCGCGGCCCCGGATCCGAGGGCGCCTCTGAACGCGGTCAGGTCCACAGTGGCTTCGGTGACGACGGCGCTGTCAGCGCCGAAGACGTGCTCGAACTCCTCACCGCCCTCACCGACAAGTCCCTTGTGGTCACCAAGGGCCACGGCGCGCCGAGGTACCGGATGCTCGGCACCGTCAAGGAGTACGCCGCCCGGCGCCTCGCCGAGGCCGGCGAATCGGACCTCGCGCGGCGCGCGCACCTCGCCTTCTTCACCGACCTGGCCGAGACCGCCGAGCCGCTGCTGCGCCGGACCGACCAGCTCCACTGGCTCGCGGTCCTCAACGGCGAGAGCGACAACCTCGCCGCGGCGATGCGCGGCGCGATCGGGGCCGGCGAAGCCGCCGACGCGATGCGCCTGGCCGCGTCGGCGGGCTACTACTGGTGGCTCAGCGGGCACCGCGCCGAGGGCGTCGAACTCATCATGGCCGCCACCGAGCTGCCCGGCGAGGTCGACGGCGCCGTCCAGGCGATGGTCGCCGCGATGATCGTGACCTTCCTGACCTCGGGCCGCGCCGACGAGCACCAGGCCGAAGGGTGGATCCGAAAGGCCAACCGCTTCGGCCCCGACGGCCCCGCCCGCTACCCGCTCCTGGCCCTCGGCGCGCCCTTGCAGCAGATGCTGGAGGCGCCCGACCAGATCCTCACCGCCTGGGAATCCCTTCTGGACGACACGGACCCGTGGGTCCGCGCCATGTCCCGGCTCCAACTCGGCAAGATGCGAGTCCTGCTGGGTCTCGGCGGTTCTGAGGCCGACGCGTACTTCGAAGGGGCCCTCGCCGAGTTCCGGACCATCGGCGACCGCTTCGGCATCTCCTTCGCGCAGTCGGAACTCGCCGAGCGACTCGCGGTCGTCGGCGACTTCGCCGAAGCCCGTGCCCACTACGGACAGTCCATTGCGGCCGTCGCCGAACTCGGCGCCACCGACGACGTCATCCGCCTCCGCTCCAGGCAAGCCCAACTGCACTGGCTCGACGGCGACCCCGACGCGGCCCGGGCCGCGCTCGCCGAAATCTCCCGGCTCGCCGAGGGCGTCGCCTGGCCCGACTCGCTCGTGGAGCTCGCCCTCGCGAAAGCCGAACTGGCGCAATGGCAAGGCGACGCCGAGGAGGCGCATCGCCAGATCGACGCGATCCGCTCCGTGCTCGGCGCCGAAGCCGAACTCCCGCACATCACCGCGGTCACCCAGCACCTGCTCGGCCGCCTCACGACGGACCTCGACACGGCCCGCGCCCACCACGCCGCGGCCTGCGAAGCGGCCGAGGCGACCGGCACCGCACCGGCGCTCGCCCAGGTGATCCTCGGCGTCGCCGACTTCGCGCTGCGCAGCGAACGCTTTGAGGAGGCCGCGAAACTGCTCGCGGCGAGCACGGTCGTGCGCGGCATGGAGGACCACTCGCAGCCGGACATCGCGAGGATCAAGGCCGCGGTCAACGAGCGCCTCGGCGACGAGGCCTTCGCGCAAGCGACGAAAGCGGGCGGCGAGACCCCCTGGAAGGACCTGGTCGCGGCAGTCCTGGCGCCCTGACCGCACGTGGGATCGAGGCCGACCGCGATTCCGTCGGCACGAGCGATAATGCGTTGACAGGTCTCGGCCGGGGTTCCTACCCTGATCGGGTCCGCACGTCGCGGACGGTGAACCGGGCTCCTACGCCCTAGAAAGTGGTCTTGATGTCCCCGTACGAGCCGAGCGCGCCTCGCAGCATCGCTTAGAAGTCCGATGATCTCGCCCCACCTCGTGTGCGGCGACCGGACCACGATGCCGACGAATCGCCTCGCCCCGTTACGCCTCCTGGAGAGGCGGCGGATGCGTGCGCCCGTTCGACCGAGACCGCTCGGCCTGCTCTTGCTGTCAGCGAAGACCATCTTCAGCAAGGAGCCCCAGGGTGTCCAACACCGACAACAGACTCAAGACCAGCATCTTCACCTGCGCATGGTGCGGCCTGACCACCACCAAATACGTCTCCGAAGGGGCGGAACGCAACCACTGTCCGTCCTGTATGCACTCGAAGCACGTCACCGACCACGTCGAAGGCGGCGCGAGCGCATGCGAAGGTCGCATGAGCCCGATCGCCATCGCGGTGCTGCGCACCGGCGACTGGATGCTCATCCACCGCTGCCGACGCTGCGACGAACTCACCTCGAACCCGGTGTGCGCGGACGACAACCAGCTCATCCTCATGCGCATGGCGGTCCGCCCGCTCGCGCAGCCGCCGTTCCCGCTCGAAGCCCTCGGCAGTCTGTAGGAGGTGCGGCCATGCCTCGACGCACGCGACCGCGCGGACAGACCGACCAGCGGCGACAGCGGCACAAGGACGTCCTGCACGCCGGGGATGGGCATCGGGGGAACGACTTCCGCTGCGTCGGCTGCCGTCTCGACGTCTCCTTGGACGCGCCGGGAACCTCACACCGCAACCACTGCCCCAACTGCCTGACCAGCCGACACGTCGACCGCCGCATCCCCGGCGACCGCGACGCCGACTGCGGGGGCCGGATGGAGGCGCTGGCCGTCTTCACCCGGCCCGACGGGGAGTGGATGATCGTGCACCAATGCCTGCACTGCGGCGAACTCAGCACCAACCGCATCGCCGGCGACGACAACGCCCTCGCCTTGATGCGCCTGGCCCTCAAGCCGCTCCAGGACACCAACAGGGCCAACCGAACCCTGCTCAACCTCTGATGAGGCGGGATGCCGGTGCGTCGCACCGGCATCCCGCATCCATGGCCCGTTGATCTTCTATCTAAAGCTAGCTATAGTTGGATGATGACTGAGAAGCCGCCGTTCCGGGTCACCCCGGCGACCCTTGACGTCCTTGAGGTGCTGACCTCCGCCGAGACGAACCTCTACGGGCTGCGGATCGCGAAGATCCTCGACCGCTCCAGCGGCAGCATCGCACTCATCCTGATGCGCCTGGAAAAACACGGCTGGGTCACCAGCCACTGGGAGCCGGACACCGATGAGCGACTCGACCGGCCGCGTCGGCGCTTCTACGAACTCCACGGCGACTACGCGCCGGCTGCACGGGCGCTCATCGCGTCTCGACGACCGGCCGCCAGCCCCGGCGCGCGCCCCGGGCGACTGGGCCTGGCGCACATCATCATGACCTGCCTGGGTGGAGTGAAGGCCTGACGATGCTCAAGTTCTCGGCGTACGTCGCGACGACGATTCTGATCCCCCTGCTGCTGGCGCTCCTGGTCGAGTGGTCGCCCCGGATCGCACACCGCCTGTTGAAATGGACCGCCGGCCGACTCGGCGACGAAGCGACCTCGGCACGCTATCTGGAGGAGTGGCAGGCCGAGCTCGCCGAAACCCCCGGCGGCCTCTCGCAGCTGATCTACGCGCTCAGCCGCACCATCCGCCTGCCTCTCATGGCACGCGAATTCAAGGTCGCGGTGAAACTGCGTCCCCGCAACGAAGGCGCGCAAGGTGGCGTCAAGCGCTTCAGCCGACGTATCGAATCCGTGGTTCTTGGCTTCTGGTTCAATTTTGCGGTTGGCACCGGATTGATCGGGGCCGCGGCGCTCATTCTCGTGCTTGAGGTCTTTGAGCCGATCCTGGTGATTCTGCTGTTTGCCATCGTGCCGATTCACGCGGTGCTGACGGGTCTGGCAGTACGTCGGATCAGGGATCGAACTCGAACCCAGGGGTAGGCCGTGTTGCGGACTGCGGCTGAGACTTTTCAACGGGGGTGGCCTGGCGGGTGAGGGTCGGATCGCCCTTCGCGCGGGAGCGCTGAGGCGGGGCCCGCGGTCGTGGCGCGGTGTCTGGCGTACCGTCCAGGTGGAGTGGTTGCAGAACTTGCGGAGGAGGCGTCCGAATGTTGACCCAGGTCGCGGAGGGCGTGTGGACCCATCAGAGCGCGCTGCTGGAGAACAATGCGGTCGTCGTGGAGGGCCCGGCCGGTGTGCTGGTGGTCGATCCCGGGCTGACCGACGCCGAGCTGGCCTGCCTCGCGGGCGACCTCCGCGAGTCGGGCCGGAGCGTCGCGGCGGGTTTCGCGACGCACCCCGACTGGGACCACGTGCTCTGGCACCCCGACCTCGGCGAGGCGCCCCGTTACGGCACCGCCCGCTGCGCGGCCTTCATGCGGGACTTCCGGTCGAGCCCCGACTGGAGGACCCTCGCCGCCGAGTCGCTGCCCCCGGAGATCGCGGACGAGACCCCGCTGGACCTGTTCGGCCTCATCACCGGCCTGCCCGCCGGGGCGACCGAGATCCCCTGGGAAGGAACGCGAGTCCGGATCATCGAGCACCCGGCGCACGCCCCCGGCCATGCGGCGCTGCTCGTCGAGGAGCGCGGAGTGCTCATCGCCGGCGACATGCTCTCCGACGTCCTGGTCCCGAACCTCGACACGCTGAACGACACCAACGACCCGACCGAGGAGTACCTGCTCGGGCTACAGCGGCTCAAAGCGGTGGCAGGCGATGTCGACGTCGTCATCCCCGGCCACGGGTCGGTCGGCGACGCCGACGAGCTGCGCGCCCGGATCGAACGGGACCGCGCCTATGTCCTTGCTCTGCAAGAGGGCCGCGTCCCCGGAGACCTGCGCGTCGGCGCCACGGCCAAGCCCGGCTGGGAGTGGACGACCGACATCAGCGCCGACCAAGTCAAGCGCCTCGCCGAACGCCACGAACGCGGTGCAACCTCCGGTTAGGCCGTGTTCACGGACTTTCGTACCGGGCCGAAGGCCCGGGGCCCAAGCGCCTTGGGGGTTATGGGATTCGTCGGCGGAAGGTCGCCATTCGCTCCGGTCTGGTCCGAGGCTCGTTGATGTGCTCGAACGGGGTTCCGCGAATCAGGCGGGGCGGGATCGGGACCTGTAGTTCCTCGTCGTTTTCGGGGGCGTAGACGATCACGAACCAGGCGTTGTCGGCTCGTTGGACCACGGCGGTTTCCGGGAATCGGTTCAGGAAGCGGCGCAGCGACGATGTCCGAGAGGGCGGTCGCGAATCCGGGGTCGACCTCGTCGGAATCTCCGCGGCCTCCCGGTCATTCTTGATTCCAAACCGGATGAGCCAGATGGTGAAGGCGATATTGCCGATGATGAGGAGCGCCCAGCCGCATCCCAGGAAGGCGTCGATGAACGAGATGCTGACCAGGTAAGTCATCCCCGCCTCCGCTTCCTGAGCCACCGCCGTCCGAGTCGCCGCTTTCGTCGGTTCCGGCTTCACGGTCGCCTGGTTCCGGATCGGTCAGCCAGGAGGCGACCGTCGATGGGTGGACCTCGAAGGTCGGCAGCGTGAAGCCGTCGAGGACGCCTTCGGCGAACTCCTCGATCGCAGCGTGGTGGCGGACGGCCTCGGTCGCGGCGACACCGGTGGCGATGCCCAAGGCCCACAGGAGCAGCGACCTGGCGGTGCGATGCAGGTCTGCCGGCGAGGGGTCCTTTGGCAGATGCGGGAACGGGCCTTCCGGGGTCGCGACCTTGGAGAGTCCGAGGCGACCCGCGGCGAAGAGGGCGAGAAGCAGCGCACCGCCGCGGCGGGGATCGGCGAGGTCCTCGAAGAGGTTGGCGACGGCGTTCGCAAGGCTGCGGGCGGCGACGGCTGCGGCAAAATGCTCGACGGCGAGGTCGCGGTCTTTGGTCTTCGACCGTCTCGCCTGCGCGACAAGGGCGGCGACTCGTGGGGACGTCAGCTCCGCAAGCTCTCCCTGCCACTGCGGCGGCAGTTTGCGTGCCGTGATCACCGGCCACATGCCGAACACGATCAGATCGAGCAGTACCTGTTCGGGTACGGGCCCGGTCGGAACGGGCTCGGCGGCGACGAGATACGCGGCGATCCCGGATACCACGAGTTTGCGCACCATGTTCTTGTGCGCCGCCGGTCTCGCGTCGGAAGTGTCCGCGTATGCGGCCGCCAGATGTGCGCGCCGGGCTTCGTGATCGCCGCTGGACCCTTGGAGGTCGACCATGATCCGGGCAATCCAAGCTCGCAACTGCGGGAGGTCGAACGGCTCCGCCCGAGGCCCGCTGCAGGCACACCGGCAGGCGATCGACGGCCCGCACTCGCCGTCATGATCGCAGCCCCGATTCTCAACACCGACGTGCAGGTGGTGCACGGTCCCAACCTGAATCAGGTTCTGGATGTCACCGCCGTTCACCTTGAACTCGGTAGGTGGCGGATCGGATTCGAATCGCCGATCGTCACTCATCGACGCCTCCGCGGATCAGTGGTCGGCAAGGTCAAGGTACCGCCTCACCCTCAGGCACATCGCTAGGCGCTTCTTCCCCTGAATCAGTGGGGGAGCTTGGAACGATCGAGCGATAGCCGTAGTCAAGAGGGCCAGGAGACCATCCATCAGGGAGAGAGATCCGCGCGCCCGACCGGACCCGCGACCCTTTGAGGTTGACATGGGAGTACGTTGCGGCCCTCAAGTTACCGCCCATGTTGAATGTCGTGCTCTTGAAGTTGGCGGCACGGTTGAAGTTCGCGCCTCCGTAGGATGCGGTGCGGTTGAACGTCGCCCCCTCGTATGACGCTCCGGTGGTGAACGCTGCGCTCCTGAAGGATGCTTCGCCGGTGAACGTCGCGTTCCTGAAGTCCGCGTCGCCGGTGAACGTCGCGTAGACGAAAAGTGCGGCGCGGGTGAATGTCGCGTTCACAAAGTACGCGGCGCGGGTGAACGTCGCGTCCCTGAAGAACAAGTCGCCGTGGAACGCTGCATTCTTGAAGTCCGCCGCGCCGTTGAACGCTGCGCCCATGAAGTCCGCCGCGCCCTTGATTGCCGCACCCATGAAGTACGCGGTACGGGTGAACCTTGCGTCTCTGAAATGCGAATCGCTGGTGAACGTCGCTCGCTTGAAGTACGCGGCGCCGTTGAACATCACGCCCTCGAAGTCCGCATCATCTGCGAATGTCACGTCGTTGAAGTCTGTGTCGCCCTTGAAGGTGGCGTTAGTGAAGTCGGCGTTATTCAGTGCGCAACCGTTGAGGCTCAGGTCGTGAAGAACGGCGTTCTTGAGATTGATCCGCTCGTGGCTCCACACCGGCCGGTCGTCGCGATCGCTGCGCTTGCGCAGTCGACGTTGCAGGATTTCCTGCGCGATCAGCCGCACTTCGCGCTGAGCGTCGACCTTTCGACCCGGCTCCCGTACGCCTCCGGCAGACGGATCGGATTCGGTCGTCGCATCAGCCTCTCGCGGTGTCTCTGGCGTGTAAGGAAGCCGCAGAAACGAGCAAATCTCGTCGAGGATGACCTGCCGGAGTTCCGGGTGCTGGTCGCCGAGGCGTTCGAGGTTGTGGAGGCCGCCGATGCGGACTGTGGGGTTGTCGGACCCCAATTGCTGCACCGCCTGGATTCGCAGCTCGGTGATGCGCTGTTCGGTGCTGTGGTACTCGTCGTATTGCTGTCTGCGGAAACTGAGCAACAGCG
Source organism: Glycomyces paridis (assembly GCF_004912155.1). Taxonomy (GTDB): domain Bacteria; phylum Actinomycetota; class Actinomycetes; order Mycobacteriales; family Micromonosporaceae; genus Glycomyces; species Glycomyces paridis. The sequence continues at coordinate 184,465 of NZ_STGX01000012.1, forward strand.
CTGCCGCGCCGCCGATCGCAGCCGCCACAGTGAGGGTGTTGCGTACGGTGTCGAGCCGGAGCTGGGTCAGCTCAAGCGAGGTCGCCGTGCCGACCTGGTCGATCAAGTCGGATTGGACGTCGAAGTACAACCAGGCGCCGAGGGCGGCGATGCCGAGGGTCAGCCACAGGACCCGCGTGCGGATCGGCCTGGGCCCGCGAGCGCGTTGCGGCGGGAGGGCGTTGCCGCGTTGGCGCAAGAGGTCTCGCCATTGGGCGAGCCTTTGAGAGGGGGGCATCGTCCGAGGGTATCGGACACGACCAACATGAAAGGGTCTCAAAATGCCGGGGCGGACTCAGCGCCGGAAAATCCTGCGTTTGTATTCTGGTCTGCCCCGCAACGGAAGAGGCGTCATGGCAGTCGAACTCGTCTATGAGACGCACGCGATCACCGAGGACAACGAGAACGGCATCGCCACCGGGTGGCTTCCCGGGCGGTTGTCCGAGCGTGGGCGGGTCGTGGCGGCCGAGCTAGGGGATCGGCGACGGGGCGACGGGTTGGCGGCCGTTTACAGTTCCGACCTGGATCGGGCGGTAGAGACGGCGCGGATCGCGTTTGCGGGCACTGATCTTCCACTCCTCCAAGACCGGCGTCTTCGGGAGTGCGATTACGGGGACCTCAATGGTCGTCCGGTCGCTGATTTCCCGGTGCCGCGGTCGCGGTTCTTTGAGGAACCGTTTCCGAACGGGCAGAGCTACAACGACGTCGTTGCGGCCACCCGCGACTTCCTCGGGGAACTGGCCGGGCGGTGGGGCGGTCGGCGTGTGCTGGTGATCGCGCATTCTGCGAACCGGTGGGCGCTTCTGCACCTGCTGACCGGCGCGTCGATGAAGGATCTGGTGGATGCGCCTTTCGTCTGGCAGCCCGGTTGGACCTTCACCGTCGAGTAGCGGCGGCGCCTCAGCTCGCGCGGCGAATGACGATGTCGCCGTGGCGGGTCCGGGCGTCGACGGTGAGAGCGGGCTTAGAACCCGTAACTATTTCGTCTCTGGTGCGTTGTTCTGGTC
>NZ_STGX01000001.1:0-16799 GCF_004912155.1 Glycomyces paridis
CGGGTTCAAGCCCGGCCGCGCCCAGGTCAAGGGCCGCCTCGACCGCTCCGAACTGCCCGAGCACATCCCGCTGCCGCGCCCCACCGTCTACGGCGCGAAACCCGAACCCGCCGAAGGCGAGGACTGACCCGGGGACTCGTGCACGCCCGTGGGGCGGTCGCGGCCCTTTCCCGCGCTTTACCCCCGCGCGCTGCAATAGGGCGAAAACGCGCCCGCCGTCCCCGCCGCCGGTCCATCCTGGTGCAGACGGGCCGCTCGACGGCCCGCTGGCTTCGCGGGGGAGGGCCGACCGTCCCCGCGTGAACGGGGAGGGTGAGCAGCATGGCCGAACGCCGTGTGAAAGTGACCACGGAGGTCGGGATTCAGGCGCGGCCCGCGACGGTGTTCGTCGAGACCGCCGCGCAGGCCGAAGGAGAGGTCACCATCGCGAAACCGGGCGGGGACGCGCACGACGCCCGCTCGATCCTCCAGGTGCTGACCCTCGACGTCCGGCCCGGCGACGAGATCGTCCTCGAAAGCGACGACGAGCGGACCCTGGGCCGCCTCGTCGCCCTCGTCACCGAGGACGACGACGACGCGGCCCCGGCCGACCTCGTCGACCTCGACGAACCCGCCGGGCCCTGACTGCCGGGTCTGACCGCTGGACCATGACCGCCGAACCGTGACCGGCCCGGCGCCCACCGGGGCGGAGCACCGCTCCGCCCCGCTGTGCGACCCGCCGCGCCGAGCCCTCCCGCAACCCGACCGCCCGCACCGCTCCGCCCCGCGGTGACGTCGGCGACGCCGCCTCCGGTACGCGGCCCGCGCGGCGCACGGCAGGCTACGGTCGAAACCGTGAACATCGCAAGGCGCCCCAGGGTCGGCCACATAGCGTTCCTCAACTGCATGCCCATCTACTGGGGACTCGCCCGCACCGGCGCCCTCCTCGAAGTGGACCTGCACCGCGCCGCCCCCGACGAGCTCAGCCGCCTCCTCGTCGCCGGCGACCTCGACATCGGTCCGATCACCCTCGTCGAATACCTCCGCCACGCCGAGGACCTGCTGCTCATCCCCGACCCCGCCGTCGCCGCCGACGGGCCCGTCCTCAGCGTCAACCTCGTCACCAAGTCCCCCCTCGACGACCTCCCCGCCTCCCCGCGCGTCGCCCTCGCCTCCCACTCGCGCACCGGCGTCCTCCTCGGCCGGATGCTCCTCGAAGACCGGTACGGCCGCACCCCGACCTACACCGTCACCGCGCCCGACCTCGACGCCGCGCTCGCCGACGCCGACGCTGCCGTCCTCATCGGCGACGAGGCGCTCCGCGTCCACCACGAACCGCGCGGCAACCACGTCCTCGACCTCGCCGCCGAATGGCGCGACTGGACCGGCCTGCCCATGGTCTTCGCCGTCTGGGCCGTCCGCCGCGACTACGCCGAGGCCCACCCCGGCCTCGTCAAGGATGTCCACCTCGCCTTCCGCGAATCGGTCCGCCGCAGCCGCGACGAGATCGACGAGGTCGTGGCCGCCGCCGCCCGCTGGGAGCCGTTCGCCCCCGACGCCCTCGCCGAGTACTTCGACCGCCTCCAGTTCGGCCTCGGTGACCGCCACCTCGACGGCCTGCGGGAATTCGCCTCCCGCGCCTCCCGTTACACCGGGAGGGACCCCGAGCCGGTCCCGGCGCTGCCCGAAGGCGGCCCGGAGTTCTTCGCCGCGCTCGAACGCTGACCCACCCCACGACGAAGGGACCGCACCAGTGGCCGTCGAACTGAAGCCGCGCCGACCCCGCCCGTCCTGGCACAAGCTCACCGTCAGCCGGGTCCGCCCCCTGACCGAGGACGCCGTCGAGGTCACCCTCGCCGTCCCCGAGCACCTGCGGCCCGCGTTCGACTTCAAACCCGGCCAGCACCTCACCTTCCAGCGCGTCGAAGCCGACGGCTCCGAAGTGCGCCGCTCCTACTCCCTCGCCTCCACCCCCCGCGAACTCGCCGAGGCCGGCACCTTGCGCCTGGGCATCCGCTCCATCCCCAAAGGCACCTTCTCCGGCTACGCCAACCGCCAGCTCGTCCCCGGCGACGTCCTCGAAGTCCTCCCGCCGCTCGGCCACTTCTGGACCGAGATCCGCCCCGACCGCCACTACGGCTCCGTCGTCGCCGGCTCCGGCATCACCCCGATCATCGCGATCGCCACCGCCGCGCTCGACGCCGGCGCCACCGTCACCCTCCTGTACTCCAACCGCACCGAGGACTCCACCATGTTCGCCGCAGAACTGCGCGAACTCCAACGCCTCCACGGCCCCCGCCTGCGCCTCCACCACATCCGCACCCGCAGCGACGGCGGCGCCCCCCTCCTCACCGGCCGCCTCACACCCGAACGCCTCCGCGCGTTCCTCGCCGCCGACGTCGACCCCGCCGACATCGACGAATGGTTCCTCTGCGGCCCCTACGAGATGGTCCTCGGCGTCAAGGAAGTCCTCGAAGACGCCGGCGCCGACCAGATCCACACCGAGCTCTACACCGTCTGAGCACCGCTGCCCCAGTAACGCACGAGTCACCCCCGGCGGCCGCACCGCCGACGCCGCCGCAACGGCGATACGCTTCGTGCATGGCCGAGATTGACGACGTCCTCGCCCGCGCCGCCGACGGCGGCGCCGTCAGCGCCGAGGAAGCCCTGCTGCTCTACACCGAAGCGCCCTTCCACCCCCTCGCGGAGGCCGCCGACGCCGCCCGCCGGCGCGTCATCGGCGACAACATCGTCACCTACATCATCGACCGCAACATCAACTACACGAACGTGTGCGTCACCGCGTGCAAGTTCTGCGCCTTCTACCGCGCCCCCAAGCACGACGAGGGCTGGGCCCACCCCATGGACGAGGTCCTGCGCCGCTGCGGCGAGGCCGTGAGCCTCGGCGCCACCCAGGTCATGCTCCAGGGCGGCCACCACCCCGACTTCGGCGTCGAGTACTACGAGGAGCTGTTCTCCGCCGTCAAGGCCGAATACCCCCAGCTCATGATCCACTCCATCGGGCCCTCCGAGATCGCCCACATGTCCAAGGTCTCCGGCGTCGACATCGACGAGTCCATCCGCCGCATCAAGGCCGCCGGCCTCGACTCCATCGCCGGCGCGGGCGCCGAGATGCTCCCCGCCCGCCCCCGCACCGCCCTCGCCCCGCTCAAGGAGTCCGGCGAGCGCTGGCTGGAGATCATGGAGGCCGCGCATCGCCAGGGCCTCGAATCGACCGCGACGATGATGATGGGCACCGGCGAGACCGCCGCCGAACGCATCGAGCACCTGCGCATGATCCGCGACGTCCAGGACCGCACCGGCGGCTTCCGCTCCTTCATCCCCTGGACCTACCAGCCCGAGAACAACCACCTCAAGGGCCGCACCCAGGCGACCACCCTGGAGTACCTGCGGCTCCTGGCGACCGCGCGCCTGTTCTTCCACAACGTCAAGCACCTCCAGTCCTCCTGGCTCACCACCGGGAAGGCCTCCGGGCAGCTCTCCATGCACCTCGGCGTCGACGACCTCGGCTCCATCATGCTGGAGGAGAACGTCATCTCCTCCGCCGGCGCCCGCCACCAGTCCCGCCTCTCCGAACTCATCGGCCTCATCCGCTCCGCCGACCGCGTCCCCGCCCAACGCGACACCCTCTACGAGCGCAGGTCCGTCCACTGGACCCCCGAGGACGACCCCACCGACGACCGCATCCGCTCCCACTTCTCCACCATCGTCAAGGAACTCCAACTCACCCCCCGCGAGGACTGACCGGCCGCGATGGCGACGCCGGGCCGCCCAGCGGGCGAGGCTCCACGCCCCGAGACGGAGGAACGGTACCCGTGCCCGGTGTGCGGACGCCTCGTGCACGACTCGGTCGGCTCGCATGGGATCTGCCCGGTCTGCGGCTGGGAGGACGACCTCGCGCAACTGCGCTGGCCGGGCCTGCGCGGCGGCGCGAACCGGCCGAGCCTCATTGAGGCGCAACGGCACTACCGCGAGCACCGGGTCTCGAAGCCGACGTTCACCCCCGACCCCTCCCTGCCGCGGGTGCGCCGGGACCCGGGCTTCCGCCACTTCGACCGCGCCACCGACGACTTCGAGGAGGTCGGCGACCGCGCCGCCGACTGGCCCGACGACCGGACGGTCCTCTACTGGTGGCGGCCCACCTACTGGCGCCGGGTCATCGGCCCGCGTCGGCCGAACTACTCCGAGCGGCTGCTGCGCCAGGTCGAGCGGTACGGCGCATCGATCGGGCCGAAGCGGCTCCGGTCGGTCATGCACCTCATCGAGTACGGCGAAGCAGGCCTCGCCGCGAACGACTTCGTCGTGGCCTTGGCCTTCGAGCGAACCCCGGTCGCCGCGGCGGACGCCGAGACACTGCGCGCCCTCCTGGCGGCGGTCGCGCTGCCGCCCGACACCCCGCCGGACGTCGCCGACCGGCTCGTCATCCTCGACCCGCACCGGACCTGACCGCGAGCCCGACCGCGACCGCGGATGTCGGCTTCCCGACAAAGTGGATAGAGAATTCGAACCTCGCCATTGCCGCCGAACGGGCACGTAGCGTAGGGCGCGACGATTCCGGACTCCGAATCCGAGAGCCCGCAAGCACTCGACGCTCCCAATGGAGGGACCATGCGCTCCATCATCAAGACGTCCGTTTCGGCGGCGGCCGTCCTGGTCGCGGCGATCCTCCTGCTGATGCTCGGCACCACGCCCGCGGCCGCCGCCGATGACGTTTCGATCCTCGGGTACGACCACAAGCCCGAGGACCGGGAGTTCAACTGGGCCAAGCTCCACGGACTGACCGACCACAATCGAGAATGCGTCGACAACGAGTACGTCAGAGCCTGCGTCCAGCCCTACGGCGACGTCTTCTGGCTCCGCGACGACGAGTGGGACGCCATCGACGTCCGGTTGTGGTGGGTCGACCTCGACAGCAAGCGCTGGGGTGTGTGCCAAAGCGCCGAGGGCTACGGCGATTGGGCCCGCTGCGACAAGAACCTCACCAACGGCCACCTCGTCAAATGGGCGTCGAGCTGGTACGAGGACGGCGAATGGCAGTTCAGCCCCGTGCAGTACATCACCATCTGATCCGAGAGCGTTCGAGGCCGGACCGCAGCAGCGGTCCGGCCTCGAACGGCGTCACCAGCCCTGTGGCCCTTGGCTCTACGGGGCGTAGGTGAACGGCCGGTACTGGCCCTGCGCCGGCACCGCATTGGTCTTCTTGGGGGACCAGCGGCGGACCTTGCCGCTGCACAGCAGGATGAACAGCAGCAGGTCGGCGACGGCCGCGGCGCTGCCGAGGACCGCGTTCAGCGTGACCGGGTCGATCGGGCCGAGATTGAAGGCGTCGGTCTTGGACTCGACGTTGACCATGAGGATCACCGACATCGCGCCCCACGCGGCGAGAGGCAGGAACATCACGCCCGACCAGATCGCCCCGAAGATCCGCGCGCCCCTGCTGCGGCGCTGCAAGCCGATCGCGGTGATCAGCGCGAACAGCAGCAGCACGACCGGCAGCGCGAACACGACGGCGGACTCGACCGGGAACTCCTCCCGGATCATCTCCAAAGGCGACCGCCCCGTCTCTCCCATGTCGAAACCGAACTCCTCCCACTGCTGGCGCGAGGTGTCGAGTTCGGTCAGCCGCCACAGCAGCAGGAGGATGAGCGCCGGGGACGCGAGCGCGACGACGAACGCCGCCACCTGCGCGAACGCGGCGCCGCTCGGTTTCTTCGGCAGCGCACTCGGTTCCGGCTGGTAGGGCGCGGGCGGCTGGTAGGCCTGGTGGGGATTCGCGTAGTTCAAGGCGGTTCCTTAAGGGGGTAGGGGATCTCGCTGCCGTATGTGAGCGGACGGCGACATGACCTTGTTCTCGGTCAAAGCGTACGACAGCCGGACAATTCTCCGAAACCTGAACTGCTGCACCGATTCACCTGGAGATTTGCCTTGGAGTCCACTCCAGGCACTAGCGTCCGGGACATGGAACACCGATACCTCGGCCGCACCGGCCTGAAAGTCAGCGAACTGTGCCTGGGCACCATGTCCTTCGGGGCGGCGACCGACGAGCCGACCTCACACGCCATGCTCGACCGCTTCACCGAAGCGGGCGGCGACTTCATCGACACCGCCGACGTCTACAGCATCGGCGGGTCCGAAACGATCGTCGGGAACTGGCAGAAGCAGCGATCCCGCGACGACCTCGTGATCGCCACGAAGGCCTACGGCGACATGGGCAAGGCGTCCAACGACGGCGGCGCGGGCCGCAAGCACCTCCGCAGCGCCGTCGAGGCCAGCCTGAAGCGGTTGCGGACCGACTACATCGACCTGTACCAGATCCATGTCTTCGATGACGCGACTCCGATCGAGGAGACCCTCTCGACCCTCGACGACCTGGTGCGCAGCGGCAAGGTCCGCTTCCTGGGGGCCAGCAACTACGCCGGATGGCAGCTCCAGAAGTCGATCGACTCCGCGCGCCTGCACGGCTGGGAGCCGTTCTCCTGCCTCCAGCCCTTGTACAACCTCATCGACCGCGACACCGAACTCGACCTCATCCCCGTGTGCCGCAACGAAGGCGTCGGCGTCATCCCCTGGAGCCCCCTCCGCGGCGGCTGGCTCGCGGGCTCCTATCGCCGAGGCATGGAGGGTCCCCCTCCCGGAAGCCGCGCCGAAACCAAGGCGAAAGAGACCTCCCGGCCGTGGGACGCGGACGCCGACGAACGCACCTGGCGGGTACTCGACACCCTGCACGAGGTCGCCGAGAAGACCGGTTGGACCCCGGCACAGGTGGGGTTGCGCTGGCTGATGGACCGGCCGGGCGTCACCGCCCCGATCATCGGCCCCCGAACGCCGGCGCACCTGGAGGACCACCTCGCGGTGGTCGACCTGCGGCTGGAACCCGAACACGCCGAGCGGCTCACCGCGGCGGGCGACAAGCCCAAGCCCTACCCGTTCGACCTTCTCGACCGCTTCATCCGCAGCTGAGAGCAGGACCGCCGGGGCCGGACCGGCCCCGGCGGCCGATGCCCGAGCGCGGCCGCGGGGACGATTCGGGCATCGGCTTTCGACCGGCGCGGTGACCCTCAGTTCGTGCCATGCGCACACGGGCGAACCGTGCCCTTGGTGACGCTCCGCTACCATCGAGACTGACAGCTAAAACAGTCGAAATCCCCCGGAGGTCCCTGCCGTGGCCCAGCGTGTGCTTGATCCCGCCTACCTTGAGGCGTACCGCGACGAGATCGTCGCGCGCTTCAATTTCGTGACCGAGAAGATCGCCATGCTGCGCACCGGCAACGAACTCGGCGTCGAGCCCGGGTTCGGCCTCCTCGACTCCTCCCAGCAGGCCCGCCTCGACTACGCGGCCGCCCACGAGGAGGTCTGGAACAACCTCCAGAAGCTCCGCGCCGACCTCTACGGCGCGATCGTCACCATCAACGAGTCCCTCGGCGTCCACACCGACTCCGAAGAGCTGAACCTCGCCGAGTTCAGTTCGAGCCAATCCGATGTCGACAACGCTTAGGACCCCTGCACCGATGAAGCGCACACTCTTCAAGACCCTCGCCGCCACCGGCTCCGCCGCCCTGCTCCTGAGCGGCTGCGGCATGCTCGGCGGCGACGACACCTCCGGCGAGGCGAACGGCGGCGACGACGGCGGCGGCAACGCCGTCTACGACGAGATCGCCTCCTGGAACGCCTGCGAGGTCCTGGGCAACCTCCAGCCGATCACCGAGTTCATGGGCATTCAGGGCTACGGGTCGTCCACCAGCGCGGGCGGCGATCCGGGGAACTCCGAAATCGGCAACACCTTGGACCCGGCTGCGGTCGGCTGCAACGGACTCATCTACCTGGACGTTCTCGATGGCATTCCGATGAACGGCGAAATCCAGGTCAAGATCATCCCGACCGAGAGCGAAGAGCAGGCCGCAACGGTCTACGAGGAGCGGGTGTCCGCCGCCGAATCGGAATCGGCCAAATGGGATGAGGCCGAGAGCGAAGAGTTCGGCGACCCTTGGGACCAGGGAACCATCGTCTCCTGGACCGGTGACACCAGCCAGCCCAATGTCCAAGTGATCGCACGAGACGGGCAGTGGGTCTTCCATATCGACCTGTACCACACTCAGGACTACGGACTTCGCGGCGGATCCGAGCCCGCGCTCGCGTTCACCGATGAAGACCTCAATCAGTGGTTCGTCGACACCTATCTGCCCGAGGTCAACCAGACCGTCAACGACCGGATCGCGGAGGTCGCGTAACCATGAGTGACATCGAATTCGAGACGCAGGACTACTCCGGCAACGCGGACCTCGCCGGGCAGGAGGCCATCGACGGTCAGCAGGCGTCCGCCGACGGCGCCTACCTCGGCAACGACCCCTGCCCGAACGGCGACTGCCAGAACACCCACAACCCTGCGGAAGACGCCTGGGTCAAGCTCGTCTCGGCCATTCCGGTCGCCGGGCAGGTCGCCTACCTCACCTGCGTTGCGACGGGCACGGCCGCCCCGAGCCAGGATGAGGTCCAGTCCTTGGTCGCGCAGGTGCGACCCTCCGACCCGGACAAGTACGCGTTGAAGGAGATCGCCACCAAGTGGGGCGAGTTCAACTTCGACTTCGGGAGCAACGCGGACACGGCGGTCGAGCCGATCCTGCGGACCAAGTTGACCGAGCTTTCGAACGGCTGGCAGGGAAACGACTTCGACGCCTTCGCCGAGCAGATGGAGGTCGTGTTCGCCAACTGCGAGCAGATCACCTCTGACATCGGTGACGTCTCGACGGGAATGATCGGTCTGCTCAACCAAAAGGGCGACGAGATCTACAACCTTCAGGGCGGCGCTTCCGGCGAACTCCCCTACCCGGCCCCGCAGTACTGGACTGAGAACGAGAAGAGCCTCTTCACCGACACGAGGATTCACACCAGGCCGCCGTTCCACTCCGGCGAGTGCGAGATCACGGACGGCTGCTCGTTCGACGGTGAGGACGACGGTGTCAAGGGCGCCATGGAGCTCGGCGGGTTCGACGGTGAGTACACCGAAGAGCTGAACCAGTACGTGGTCGACCAGACCGAGTTCCATCTCGCGAACCTCAAGGCCGAGCACGTTGCCGGTGTGGACACGACCGGGATGGACGCCGCGGAGAAGACCGAGGCGACCAAGCTGACTCCCGAACAGGAGGCGTCGCTGCGGGCTGAGGCCGAGCGCCTTGCGCAGCAGGACGCCAACGAACGGGCCGAGCGCGACTACGACGAAGGCTCCCAGGACTACGAGGCCCGTGCGGCGGAGCAGAACGACACCGTCACGGCCCGTTGGCAGGACGCCGAGTCGTCCGCCGCCGAGTTCGTGCCGACGGTCGAGCCCTCGCGGGACTCGACGTTCCGCGAGTCGTCCGGGGACCTGACCGAGTCGGGCTACACCCCGCCGGGCGGGGGGAGCTTCAACGGCAGCCCGAGCGGTTCGGGCACGTCCGGGCTGACCCCGCCGCCGACCACGACCACGTTCGGTCCGGGCGGGAACGTGGGGAACATCGGCGGCAACGGCGGCGTCGACACCGGGTACAACCCGTGGGAGTACGACGGCGGCGACGACGAGGACGGCTCGGGCGGTCTGGCCTCCGGCGGCGGCTTGGGCACGCTGCCGGGGACGGGCCTGGGTTCGGGCACCGGTCTCGGCGGCGGCACGGGCGCCGGCATGGGGTCGGGCGCAGGTCTCGGTTCCGGTGCGGGCCTGTTCGGTCCGGCCATGGGCGGCTCGGGCGCGGGCGGCGGTGGTGTCGGCGGTCGTGCGGGCGGTATGGGCGCTGGCGGTCGTGCGGGCGGTATGGGCGGCAAGAGCGGCGGCCTGTTCGGCAAGGGCGCGGGTGCGGCCGGCGCGGGTGGCAAGGCCGGTGCCGGGGGCATGATGGGCGGCGGCCGGGGCGCCGGTGGCGCCCCGGGCGAAGAAGAGGCGAGCACGGGGACCTGGTTGACCGAGGACGAGGACATCTGGGGCCTGGCGCGGTTCAGCGACGACAACGACCCGCTCATCTGAAGTGAACGACGACGCCCCGGCCTGCGAAGGCCGGGGCTCGCATACTCGTGTCCGCCCGGCTCCGTCGCAAACTCACGCCGAGCGGGCACGATCAATGCTCTCCGGCTTCGGCTAGCGCGGACGCGGGGAAGTCTGGCCTGGATGCGGCGCAGATCGTATCGGGGCCGCTCGGTTCGCGCGGAAGGCCGCCTGCGGTTGGCGAGTCGAGCGATGCGAAAGGGGGCGGGACCATCGGTCCCGCCCCCTTTGTCCTTGCGGCTCAGATGAGGTGGCCGATCTCCTCTTCGATGAGCATGGCGCTCACGCCGGAGTTGGGGCAGCCGCCGAAGTGGTGGAGGGCGATGACCTCGTGGGTGTCGCGGGAGAGGACGGGGGAGCCGGAGGATCCGAACTCGGTGTCGCAGTAGTAGGAGACGTCGCTGCCGGCGACGTAGCCGTCGAAGACGGGGTTCTTGACGACGCAGTTGCCGCCGTCGACGGAGGACTCCATGGCGATCTCGGTGGGGCGGCCCGCCGGGTGCTGGGGGATGTAGATCGCCTCGCCGCGGGCGGCCGGCTCGTCGGACAGTTCGAGGTACCCGAACTGCTCGATGCGGTCGAAGTCCCGGACGGTGAACAGGGTGTAGTCGAGGGGCTTGGAGGTCGCGAGGACCTCCGCGCCGTCGACCTTGACCGGGAGGTTGGCGAGGTCGGCGCCGCAGGCGACGCAGTCGTAGCCGAACCAGACCTCGGTCTGCTCGGCCTCCCGGGTCTCGGTGAAGCAGTGGTGGTTGGTCAGCAGCCGGTTGTCCTCGCCGACGCGGAACGCCGTGCACAGGACGGTGCCGTCGATGAGGAGCCGCGCGACCGGTTCGGCGTGGTCGACCACGTCCGGGTAGGAGGTGCGGTAGCACGCCGAGGAGCGCTTCTCGTCGCCCGAGCAGACGCTCTCCTCGGGCCGCGCCCGGTCGGCCCGGTCCTCGGCCATGCCGTCGACCACGTCGGGCGCGAACCCGTAGGCGGCCTTGTCGATGACGGCGCCGAGTGCGGTGGAGGCGACCGATTCGGCGCCGCGGTGCAGCTCGACGATCGCCGTGTCGCCGGTGATCGAAGTCGCCCAGGCGTCCATCATGGACTCGTCGTAGCGGTAGGACTCGGCGCCGTCGGGGCTGGAGACGGTGAGGTAGTCGCCCGCGTCCAGCAGCAGCCGCTCGAAGTGGACCTTGACGTAGCCGGCGTCGGGCCCCGAGACCTTCAGCATGTCGGCGTCGTCCGCGTACGTCAGCGACTCCGCCAGCTCGGTGACCTCGCCGACGTCCAAGAGTCCCAAGAGGTCGTCGTCCACCGGCAGCAGCTCGGCGGCGCCGCCCAGGACCGCCTCGACCGGGTCGTCCTCGGCGAACGCGCTCGGGACGACCACGGCCGCGCCGCCGACCGCCAGGGCCCCCGCGGTCGCGGCCAGGAGGATCTTGCGTCGCCGACGCTGCGCGCCGCTTCGTCCGGTTCGCGGTTTCCGCGCGCTTGCAGCCACGGTCGGCCCCTTTCGAGAGAGATGTGTCGACCGTTCAACGAGCGAGGCGCGGGGAAGTTGCGTCGCCGCGCGCGGGACGGCACGCGTCACACGATCGGGGCCGGTGCCTCAGCGGTCCGGGCGGCAGCGCCGCAGGATCGCGTCGAGCCCCCGCCGGGTCGCCAGCACCAGCAGGGTGTCCCCGTGCACGATCCGGAAGGCCGCGTCCGGGTTCCAGGAGATGCGCCCGCTCGCCCGCTTGACGGCCATGAGCCGGTGCGAGCCCGCGAGCGTCGCCTCGTGCGCGGGCGCGTCGTCCAGACGCGAACCCTCCTCGACCGCCGCCTCCGCGATGTAGGCGATCTGGCCGCGCACCGGGATCGTCTCCAGGATCTCGTCGTCGGTCAGCGCCCGCGCGAACGACGCCGCCGCGACCTGCGGCGCACTGTACGAGGAATGCTGCGAGCCCTCGTGGAGCGGCGCGGTCTGCCCCAGGTTGAGGTTCCGGCGGATCAGCGAGGCGAACTCGGGATTGTAGATCCGCATGACCGTGCGCAGATCGGGCTTGCACTCCAGACCCGACAGCGCCGTCTCCAGGTTCGCCGAGTCCTGCTTCGCCATCGCCACCAGCGACCGGCAGTACTTGATCTCCGCCTCCTGCAACGTCTCAGGACGGCTCGCGTCCGCGAGGAGCACCTGCGCGCCCGCCGCTCGCGCCGCCTGGACGCCCGCCGCGCGGCGGTCCTTCTCGATCGCCACCACCGGGATGCGCCGCTGCCGCAGCGTCTCCACGACACGAGTCCCCATGTTCCCCAGGCCCACCACGATGACGTGGTCGCGGACCGCCCGCACCATCCGCCCCTCCGCCAGCGCGTACCGCCGCTCGACCACCGCCTGGACGATCGCACCGGTGAGCAGCGGCACCAGCAGCGCCCCGGAGAGCACCACGGCCGCCCGCGTGAGCATGAGCTCCCACCCCTCGCCCGTGTTCGGGTCGAACCCGCCGCCCGCCATGAGCGCCAGGACGTACAGGGCGTCGCCGATCCCGGAGACCGCCGTGTCGCCGGAGCTGTCGAAGTGGGTGAGCGAGTACAGGCCGCCGAGCATGATCGCCGACAGGAACGCGACCGCGATCCACAGCCCCTTGGTGAACGTGCGCCGCAGCAGGTGCATGGTCTGGCGCACGAACCGCACCGCGGCCTCGGGCATCGGCTTGTACCAGCGGCGCCGCTGCTCGGGCGCGAGGCACAGGAGCCGCACCGCCTCCTCCTCGGCGTCGTCGGGGATCATGTCGACCCCGAAGCCGTTTCCGGCGGCGACCACCCATTGCGCCTGGGCTTTCGGGTCGACCACGCGGGTGAGGTACAGGCGCCGCTTCCAGATGTCGATGTCGCCGGGCGGGATCTGCCCGAGGGCGGCGGCCGCGTAGGTGCGCGCGACCATGTCGGCGTCGGACTCGACGAAGACGCCCTCGTCGCCGAGGAGTTTCTGCATGTGGTCGCGCAGGCCCCGGTTGTACATGCGGATGACCAGGCGCGGGAGGGTCTCGTCGCCGAGGTAGTGCGACATCTCGCGGATCTTGAGGGCGAGGTGGAGGTTGCCGACGTCGTTCTGGTCCATGAGGGCGACGGCGTACGCGTCGGTGAGCCCCGCCTCGCGGACGGTGTCGGCGGTGACGCGGTGCGCTTCGAGGACGGAGAGGTTGCGGTTCTCCTGGGCTTCGCGGCGGATCTCGTCGCGCTGGCCGCCGGGGCCGGCGGGGATGACGGCGATGACGCGGAAGGAGAAGCGGTCGATGAGGTTCTTGATGAACCGCAGCGTCAGGCCGTTGTCGCCGACGACGATGACGCGTCGTTCGGGGTGGGCGTCCTCGAACCTGGGCTGGCGGGGGTGCATGTGCGCCAGTGTAGTGAGTTCGGGCGAACCGGGTGTGTCCGCGCGGTCGCGGTCGGGAGCGCTTGGGGCGCAACGGGCCCGGTGCGGGTGTGCCGGTTCGGCGGCAGTGGTTCAGCGGCGCCGGTCGAGGCGTGCCAGGAGCCGGTCGATGTCGGCGCCGTAGTCGTACCAGTCGACGTCGTGGGCGAAGCCGAGTTCGGCGTTGATCCAGCGGACGTCGTCGGCGGTCTCCATGGTCCAGGTCTGGACGTCGACGAGTTGTGGTTCGGCGCGGCGCAGTTCGGTGAGGAGCCGGGCCTTCATGGACATGGCGAGGCCGTAGGAGCGGTGCTGGGGGGCGACGACGGTGTCGTACTGGTCGGCGCGGGTGGGCCGCTGCGCGGAGACGACGAGTTCGGTCAGGCCGACGACGTTCCCGAAGGGCTCGCTGATGGCGACGGCGATGTGCGAGCGCATGCCGCGCCGCGCGAGGGTCTGGAAGGAGTCGCGCAGGGCGGGGGCGTACGCGGAGCCGCGCCATTCGGGCACGAACGCGACGTTGCCGGGGCTGGAGCGCAGGTTGGCCTTGACGTCGGCGTAGGAGTCCATGAGCCGGTCGGGGACGCCGCCGGCGTGGTATTCGAGCCGGTACCCGGCGGCGAGGCGCCCTGCGGCGTGCTCGATCTTCTCCCAGTCGATGTCGGACCAGCGCAGGAGGTGGCGCTGTTCGACGACGTTGCGGGCGAAGCCGTGGCGGTTGTAGAAGCCGACGGCGGGCGTGGTGGCGATGACCTCGACGGACAGGGTCCGGCAGCCGTTCGCCTTCGCGCATTCGGCGACGGCGCGCAGCAGGCGCGTGCCGACGCCGGCGCCGCGCGCGGAGGGGCGGGTGGAGAGCTCGACGACGCCGGTGCCGGACTGCTCGCCGCCGCCGCCGAACAGGATGAGGCTGGCGTGGCCGACGAGGTCGCCGTCGTCGTCGCGGTCGAGGAACAGGTACCTGCGGTCCTCCGGGAGGGTCGCCTCCAGGTAGTCGCGCAGCCGGTCGGTGCGCCAGCGCGGCTCGGCGGGCATGTCGGCGGCGGTCATGTCGTTGAGCACCGAGCACCAGTCGCGGAGGTCGTCGTCGGTCATCTCGCCGGGGGCGAGCTGCGTCAGGGGCATCTCTTATCCTTACCCGAAATCGTCACCGAACGGAACCCCGATCTCACAGCCCGCAGCCGTGGGCGCGGCTCAGGCGGTGCTCTTCCTGCCGTAGTCGTCGGCGCGGTCGAAGACCTGCCGCACGTAGGAGTCGAGGTGGTTGTAGCTGTAGACGGCCTCGTACCAGTCGGCCGGGTCGGTCATGTCGTGGCCGTCGTGGCACAGGTAGTTCGCGGCGGCGGTGGTGGCGTCGTCGATGTTGTGCGGGTCGTACTCGCCGTCGCCGTTGCCGTCGGCCTTCCAGGTCTCCCACGTCGAGTCGAGGAACTGCATCGGGCCTTTCTCCTGGTAGTCGGCGCCGATGATCGGAGTGAGGGTGGTGCCGTCGGCTTGGAGGCGGTTGCCGCCGGTGGTGCCGTGGTTGGTCTCGACGGCGCCGATGCCCGCGAGCGTGGTCCACGACAGGTTGCAGCCGGGGTTCTGGAAGTCGGAGAGGAGTTCGGCGCGCCCGTAGGAGAGCAGGGCCCGTTCGGAGATGCCGAGGTGGGTGAGGCTCCTGGCCCAGGCGTCGAGGTCGGCGGCGGCGCTGGAGGTGGCCGCGTCGGTGGGCGAGGCGGTGGTGGCGCCGTCGACCGGGTCGGTCTCGGCGGGCAGGCCGGGGACGGGGGCGTCCTCGGGGGCGAGCACGAGGGGGGCCTCTTCGGTCTGGGCGCTCGGTTCGGTGCCGAAGGACCAGGCGGGGCCGGCGCCGGGCACGAGGAGCCAGCCGGCGGCGAGGGTCCCGGCCAGGGCCAGGACGGTGAGGGCGACCTGGACGCCGAGGCGCCCGGTCGGTGCGTTCAGGGCCCGGGCGCAGGCGCGCACGCCCCTGCCGAGGGCTTTGAGGGCCCGCCACGGCAGGACGGCGGTCCACCGGGCGGCGCGCAGGAGCAGGCGGGGGAGTCGCGCGCGGGCGGGCGCGGGGCCGGTCGCCACCGGTTCCGGGGTCGCCTGTGCGGTGACCGGCGGCCAGGGCGGCGGGCTCTGCGGCTTCACTGCGGGGACTCTCCCATTCGGAGGGGGCGTCGAGGTCTCTGCGGGCGGGGGCCGGGCGCGGGGACGGTGCGGCGTCGTCGCGGGGCCCAGTATGCACCCGCGGCCGTACCGGTCCGGACCTGCCGTGGGCACCGGTCCCGCCTGGCGGGACGATGCGGTCCGCGCCACCCGGCTGAAAGCGAGTATTCCCTAATTCCCTCCCCGCGGGCAACGCCTGAGCGCCAACAATTCCGGAAAAGCCCGCCACCAGCGGCCGCCCAGATCGTTCTCCTTTCGGATCGGTGGTTGCCACGAGCAAACCCGCGCAGAGAAGGCCTCACGACCGCGTCTTGGCAGGAGACAGAGTCAGACCGAGTGCCAGTTCCCATCACGGCAGGTAACCGACTGAGATGGGGGAGACACTGTGAGGCCGCTGGGCATTGTGCCCGCGCACCAGCGCGCCACAGCCCGGCATACGGGGGCTGAACGAAAGTTGATCGACACGTGGATACGACAACGGCAACGCACACCGCACTGACCTCCCTCGCCCTGCCCCTCGGGGACAATGGACCGGGATATCCGGCGGCGGAAACCGCGCTGCCACAAGGCGACGGGGCCGGACTCGACTCCGGCGCCGAATGCGCCGCGCCCCGCAGGGGCGAACGGACCGACCTCATTGGCGTGTCCGATGTGGTCGTTCGAATCGCGGACCGCGGCAACGGCGCCCGGCCCGTCGAGACCCGGCCGGCGCCGCTGCCGGCCGGCGACGTCACGTTCATGTTCACCGACATCGAGGGATCCACCCGCCTCGCCTCCGGGCTCGGCGCCGAACGCTACCGCGTCGTCCTCCACCGCCACCGCGCCCTCGTCCGCGAGGTCCTGCGCGCGACCGGCGGCTGCGAGATCGACACCGAGGGCGACTCCTTCTTCGTCGCCTTCCACGACGCCGCCGACGCCTGCACCGCCGCCGTCGCCATCCAGGCCGCCCTGCGCGCCGCCGAATGGCCCGACCACGGCGCCGGGACGGTCCGCCCGCGCGTGCGCATGGGCCTGCACACCGGCGAGGCCTGGCCCTCCGCCGGCGGCTACGCCACGCCCGAAGTCCACCGCACCGCCCGCATCTGCTCCGCCGCCCACGGCGACCAGATCCTCGCCTCCGACGCCTGCGCCGCCGCCGCCGGGCTCCCCCCGCACGGCCTGCGCCGCCTCGGCGACTTCGAACTGCGCGGCCTGCCCGGAGCGACCGAACTCGTCCAGCTCACCGCGCCCGGCCTCCCCGACGCC
>NZ_STGX01000001.1:16888-127756 GCF_004912155.1 Glycomyces paridis
GCCCACCGCCCGCCCCCTCACCCACCACCTGCCCGCCGACCTCAAGACCCCCGTCCCCAGGCCCGACGAATACCGCGCCCTCGACCGCGCCTTCGCCGGCCACCGCCTCGTCACCCTCACCGGACTTGACGGCTGCGGCAAGACCACCCTCGCCAAGTCCTGGGCCCGCCGCCGCCTCGCCTTCCACGAAGGCGGCGTCTGGTACTGCCGCGCCGCCGACGACCTCGGCCGCTCGCTCCTGAACGCCCTCGGCCGACCCGCCGAGGCCCTCCGGCCCGCCCTCGACACCGCGATCGACCGCCTCCGCGGCGCCCGCGCCCTCCTCGTCCTCGACGACCTCACCCGCGCCGCCGCACCCGACGTCGAACGCCTCCTCGCCGAATGCCCCGAACTCACCGTCCTCGCCGTCGGCACCCGCCCCCTCGAACTGCCCGGCGAGGCCAAACGGGCCCTCGGCCTCCCGCCCGCCGACGTCGGCGCCGCGATCCTCGCCGGGCACTGCGAGGACCGCGGCGCCCCGTGGACCCCCGCCGACTGCCGCCGCCTCGCCGCCGCCGTCGAGGGCTTCATCCCCGCCCTCGCCGCCCTCGCCGAGGTCACGGCCCTCGCCTCGCCCGCCGCGGCCCTGCGCCGCCTCACCGACGACCCGGTGACCGCGCTCGGCGGCGCGGGCTTCCGCGCCGCCGTCGACGAAGCGGTCGCGGCCATCTCGGGCCCGGCCCGGGCCGTGCTGCTCGAACTCGCCGCCCGCGCCGGCGGCGCGACCGTGGACGAGGTGCTCGAACTGTGCCGCCAGCGCGACGGCAGCCTGGAGGCGCTCGTGGAGCTCGTCGACGTCGCGCTCGTGGTGATCGAGCGGCCCGCGATGGACCAGGCGCTCTACCGGGTGCCCGCACCGCTGCGGTGGCTCCTCGCGGGCCCGGATGCGCCCGCGGCGACCGAGCGCGAGAGCCCGCACGAGGCGGTGACCGCGAGCTTCGCGGCGCGCCTGGTGCACCCGGTGACCCTCGGCGCGCTGGGCGCCGCGGCCTGAAGGGCGGGGAGGGCCGCGGCGACCGCCCCGGCCCTCCCCGCCCTTCAGCGCTGGAAAGGTTCCTGCCGACACCCCGCACGCTCGACCTCACCGCCGACGGCCCTGCTTGTCAGCGCTGAGGGCGCCAGGTATCTGCCGACACCGGCGTCGGATACCTCGCCGACTGCGATTTCGACTCCGACCTTGCGCTCTTCGGCGCCGACGGGCGCCGGACACTCGGAGCCTCGTTTGGAGCCCGGCTCCACCTTCGGAGCCGTCGCACCGCGCGGTTCGCGACGGTGCCTCGCCTGCGGGACCCGTTCGGGCGACACGGGAGCCGAGACGGCCGCTTTCTGTCGTACGCGGGCGGCAGTGTCGACCGTATGGTCCCCTCTCGGGAGGGTGGGGGTTCGGGATGGCAGGGCGCGGCAACGTTCTCAGGCGGTCGCAGTGGGCCTCGACCGCCGCCGTTACCTTCGTGGCCGCAGTGCCGGGCTCGCGCGAGGCCCGGGCGCGAGGTCCGGGAGCGAGGCCCGGGGCAAGGTTCTGGCGCGAGGCTCGTGAGTGCGGCTCCTGAGCGAGATCCCGGCGCGAGGTCCGGGCCGGGCTCGGGTTGCGCCCGCCGTGGGGCACGGGCCGATCCGGGGCGTGGGGCTCGGCGTGTGCGATGCTGGCCGTGTGACAGACAGGGACGCACCGGCAGCACTGGACCACGCCGCCTCCTCGGCCGCCGTCGCGCGGGCCGCGCGGGTCATCCCCGGGGGCGTGAACTCGCCCGTCCGGGCCTTCCGCGGCGTCGGCGGCGACCCGGTCTTCATCCGGGAGGCGGCCGGGGCCCGCATGACCGACGTCGACGGGAACACGTACGTCGACCTCGTCGGCTCCTGGGGCCCGCTCATCCTCGGCCACGCCCACCCCGACGTCGTCGCGGCGCTCGCCGAGGCTGCCGCGCGCGGGACCTCGTACGGCGCCCCCACGCTCGGCGAGGTCGAGCTCGCCGAGCTCATCGTCGAGCGCACCCCGTGCGAGATGGTCCGCCTCGTCTCCTCGGGCACCGAGGCGACCATGAGCGCGGTGCGCCTCGCCCGCGCCGCCACCGGCCGCGACAAGATCGTCAAGTTCGCCGGCTGCTACCACGGCCACGCCGACTACTTCCTCGCCGAGGCCGGCTCGGGGGTCGCCACACTCGGCCACCCCGACTCGCCCGGCGTGCCCGCCGCCGCCGCGGCGGACACGATCGTCGTGCCCTACAACGACATCGCCGCCGTCGAGGCCGCCTTCGCCGCCCACCCCGGGCAGATCGCCGCGATCATCACCGAGGCCGTCCCCGGCAACATGGGCGCGGTCGCGCCGCGCGACGGCTTCAACGAGAAGCTCCACGCCGTCGCGAAGGCCCGCGGCGCCCTCCTCGTCTCCGACGAGGTCATGACCGGCTTCCGCGTCGGCCCTGGCGGCCTCGCGGCCCCCGCCGACCTCTACACGTACGGCAAGGTCATGGGCGGCGGCCTCCCCGCCGCCGCGTTCGGCGGCCGGGCCGACCTCATGGGCATGATCAGCCCCGCCGGGCCCGTCTACCAGGCCGGGACGCTCTCGGGCAACCCGCTCGCCGTCGCCGCCGGGCTCGCGACTCTCCGCGCCTGCGACGCCGACGCCTACCGGACCCTCGACGCCACCAGCGCCGAACTCCAGCGCCTCGCCTCGGCCGCGCTGTCGAAGGCCGGCGTCCCGCACCGCGTCTCGGCCCCCTCGAACCTGTTCTCGGTGTTCTTCACCGACGAGGACGTCACCGACTTCGAGGGCGCCAAGCGCCAGGACACCGCGGCCTACGGCGCGTTCTTCCACGCCATGCTCGAAGGCGGCGTCTACCTGCCGCCGAGCGCCTTCGAATGCTGGTTCACCTCGACCGCGATCGACGAGGAAGCCCTGTCACACATCGAACAGGCGCTGCAACCGGCCGCCGAAGCCGCGGCTATGGTGCGATCATGAGCGGTTCCCAGACCATCGTCCACCTGCTGCGGCACGGCGAAGTCCACAACCCCGAGGGCATCCTCTACGGGCGCATCCCCGGGTTCGGCCTGTCCGCGCTGGGACGCGAGATGGCCCTGGCCGCCGCCGAGCGACTCGCCGGCCGCGACATCGTGCACGTCGGCGCCTCGCCGCTCCAGCGCGCCCAGGAGACCGCCGAGCCCGTCGCCGCCTCGCACCGCCTCGACGTCACCACGTACGACGGCCTCATCGAGGCCGGGAACTCCTTCGAGGGCCTGCGCGTCGGCGTCGGCGACGGCGCCCTGCGCGAACCGAAGTACTGGTGGCGCCTGCGGGACCCCTTCACCCCGTCCTGGGGCGAGGCCTACCTCGACATCGCCCGCCGCATGACCGAGGCCGTCGACAAGGCCCGCGTCGCCGCCGAGGGCGGCGAGGCCGTCCTCGTCTCCCACCAGCTGCCGATCTGGACCGCCCGCCGCTTCGCCGAGCGCAAGCGCCTGTGGCACGACCCGCGCAGACGCGAATGCGGCCTCGCCTCGCTCACGAGCTTCCACTACGAGAACGAGACGCTCACCCGCATCGAGTACTCCGAACCCGCCGCGCACCTGGTCCTCAAGTCCGAGTCCGCTCGGAAGGCCAAGGGCGCCTGACGGTGGGCCTGCGGCGGAGGAGGATGCTGGCCGCGGTGCCGCTGCTGGCCGTCGCGGCCTGCACGGAAGCCGACCCGAACGCCAACCGCGTCAACGAGATCAACCGCGACCGCTACGTCTCCGGCGACGGCCGCAACTACCGCTGGGACGACCCCGAGGAACGTTTCGACGCGCCCCGCCTCACCGGCGAGGACCTCCAGGGCAATGCGATCGACACCGACGACTGGGCCGGTTCGGTCATCGTCGTCAACTTCTGGGGCTCGTGGTGCGCCCCGTGCGTCGAGGAGGCCCCCTACCTCGTCGAGGCCGCCGCCGAGTTCGCCGACCAGGACGTGCGGTTCCTCGGCGTCAACATCCGGGACTCCCCGGACGCGGGCAAGGCCTTCGAGACCCGCTGGGGCGTCGAGTACCCGTCGCTCAACGACGAGGCCGGGCGCATCGCCGACGCGTTCATCGACTACGGCGTCTCCCCGAACAACATCCCCGCCACCATCATCATCGACGCCGAGCACCGGGTCTTCTCCATCTGGCGCAGCCAGTTCGACGACGCCCGCACCCTCATCGCCGACGTCAACGAGGCACTGGAGACCTGATGCCGAACCTGCCGAAGTCCGCGATCCGCAAGGCCGCCAAGGGCGCCGTCATGGCAGGCACGCTCGCCGTCAGCGTCGTCGCCGTCGGCGCCCTCGTCAAACGCCGCCTCGCCACCGAGCCCCCGCCGCGCGAGGAGGGCGAGTGACCGCCGCCGAGACCGCCGCCTCGGGCCCCCTCCTCCTCGCCTTCGGCATCGCCGCCCTCGCCGGGCTCGTCTCCTTCGCCTCCCCGTGCACGCTGCCGCTCATGCCCGGCTACGTGTCCTATGTGACCGGACTCAGCGGCGCCGAACTCGACGGGGTCTCCAAAAGCGGGGTTTCCAGCGGCAGCGCCTCCGGTGCCACCCTCCTCCAGACCCGCCGCCGCACCGGACGCATCCTCCTCGGCGCCCTGCTCTTCGTCGCCGGGTTCACCGCCGTCTACACCACCGTCGTCTTCGCGCTCCAGAGCGCCGGACGCGCCCTCCTCCAGAACTCCTCGACCCTGGAGACCGTCGCCGGGATCGTCATGATCGCCATGGGCCTCATGTTCATCGGCCTCATCCCCACCCGCGGCGGCTTCGCCCCCCGCTGGAGGCCCGCCGTCGGCCTCGCCGGGGCGCCCCTGTTCGGCGCGGTCTTCGCCCTCTCCTGGATCCCCTGCACCTCACCGGTCCTCGCCGCCATCACCAGCCTCGCCGTCGTCCAGGACGGCACCGCCCGCGGCATCGGCCTCATGATCGCCTACTGCTTCGGCCTCGGCGCGCCCTTCGTGCTCTTCGCCGTCGGCATGCACCGCCTCGCCGGCGCCCTCGACTTCCTCAAACGCCACGGCCGCGCCATCGCGATCGCCGGCGGCGTCATGCTCGTCCTCGTCGGCCTCATGCTCGTCACCGGCGCCTGGACCGAGTTCACGAACTGGCTGCGCGCCACCGTCGGCGCCGGGGTGAGCGTCCTGTGACCGCCACCCTCGCCCCGCCGCCCCGCAGGAAGGCCGGACCCGCCAAGCGCCTGCGCTCCTTCGCGCGCCGCTGGTGGCACCAGCTCACCTCCATGCGCACCGCCCTGCTCCTGCTCCTCGCGCTCGCGCTCGCCGCCATCCCCGGTTCGACGTTCCCGCAGCGCGCCATCTCCTCGGTGGACGTCGCCGACTACTACACCGCGCACCCCGACCTCGCCCCCTGGCTCGACCGGCTGTGGGCCTTCGACGTCTACACCTCGCCGTGGTTCTCCGCGATCTACCTGCTGCTCATGATCAGCCTCGTCGGCTGCATCATCCCGCGCCTGGGCGTCCACTGGCGGGCCCTGCGCGCCCCCGTGCCCGACGCCCCCCGCCGCATGTCGATCCTGCCCTACCACCGGGTCGTCGAAGGCGACCTCAACCAGAGCCGCGCCCGCGCCGTCTTCAAGCAGCGCCGCTGGCGCACCGCCGTGCGCGAGGCCGAGGACGGCACCGTCACCATCGCCGCCGAGAAGGGCCACCTGCGCGAGACCGGGAACCTGCTGTTCCACACCAGCATCATCTTCATGCTCGTCGGCATCGCCGTCGGCAGCCTCGGCACCTGGTACGGCAACCGCATCCTCTCCGAAGGCAAGTCCTACTGCAACAACCTCCAGCAGTACGACGAGTACGGCCTCGGCTCATGGGTCGAGGAGACCGACCTCCCGCGCTTCTGCCTCACCCTCAACGCCTTCGACGCCGAGTTCACCGACGGCGGCCCCACCGCCTACGACGCCGACGTCTCCTACGAGACCCCGAGCGGCGACGGCGACTACGACCTCGAGGTCAACCACCCCCTCAACCTCGAAGGCACCAACGTCTTCCTCATCGGCCACGGCTACACCGCCGTCGTCACCTACACCGACCGCTACGGCCAGACCCAGACGCTCCACCAGGAGTTCCTGGCGATGGACGCGGCCCTGAACTCCGAGGGCGCCTTCAAGTTCCCCGACGTCAACGTCGACCCCGCCACCGGCGTCGTCGACCCGGACGCCGAAGTCGGCTTCGACGCGATCCTCGTCCCCACCTTCGACGACGCCACCGAGATGCTCCTGGGCTCCGAACCCGAACCGAACAACCCGGTCCTGGCCCTCACCGCCTACACCGGCGACCTCGGCCTCGGCGACGGGCTGCCCGAATCCGTGTACGCCGTCAACCCCGACCAGATCGCCTCCGGCGGCCTCGAACAGGTCAACGACCAGGTCGAGGTCATCGGCGTCGGCGACTCGATGACCCTGCCCGACGGCTCCAGCCTCACCTTCGACGGCGTCGAGCAGTACGCCGTCCTCCAGGTCCGCCACGACCCCGGCGGGCCCATCGTCCTCATCGGCGCGCTCCTCCTCCTCGGCGGGCTCCTCCCCGCGCTCGCCGTGCGCCGCAGGCGCTACTGGATCCGCTGGAACCCCGACGGGACCGTCGAGACCGCCGGTCTCAACCGCAACGACTACGACGGCCTCGACGAGGAGTGCGACGAACTCACCGCGCTCATCGCCGGCAACGAGCCGCCGCGAACCGACAACGACACCCACGACGACGGGGACCGGGCATGACCGACGCATCAGCCGCGCCCGCCTCCGCCGCCGTCCGCGCCACGAACTGGAGCCAGCCATGACCGGTGCCCAAGCGGCGAACGCGCTGTTCGTCGCCACCATCCTCGCCTACGCCGCGGCGATGTTCGCCTACGCCGTGGAGTACGCCTTCGACAAGCGGGCCCCCAAGCGCGCCAAGGCACTCGTGGCCGCAGGGGGAGGCGCCGAAGACGCTGTCGAGAGCGCCGCCTCAGGGGGAGGCGCCGAAGACGCTGTCGAGAGCGCCGCCTCTGAGGCCCCGATCAGCCCCGCCGCCGCCCGCGGCGCCGGGCGCCTCGGGCTCGTGCTCACCTACCTCGGCACGGCCGCCCTGGCCGTCAGCATCGTCACCCGCGTGGTCTACACCGGACGGTGGCCGTGGGGCAACATGTTCGAGTACACCGTCGGCGTCGCCCTCGCGGGCATGGTCACCTGGCTGATCCTCGTCGCCAACCGCACCGTGCCCCGCCGCCTCGGCCTCTTCGCGGCCTTCGCCGTGACGATGGTCCTCGGCACCTCCGTGCGCGTCTACACCGAGGCCGGACCGCTGGTCCCGGCCCTGGACTCGTACTGGATCATCATCCACGTCACGGCCGCGATCATGGCCTCGGGCATCCTCCTCATCGGCTGCGTCTTCGCGATCCTCCACCTCGTCAAACGCCGCTTCGACCGCCAGGTCTCCGACGGCGCCGCGATCCGCTTCCCGCTCAACGTCGCCGAGCGCCTCCCCGACGCCACGGTGCTCGAGCGCCTCACCTTCAAGATCCACGTGTTCGCGTTCCCGCTGCTGACCTTCGGCATCTTCGCCGGCTCGGTCTGGGCCCACTTCGCGTGGGGCCGCTACTGGGCCTGGGATCCCAAGGAGGTCTGGGCCTTCATCGCCTGGGTCGTCTACGCCGCCTACCTCCACGCGCGCGTCTCCGGCAAGGGCGCCAAGGCGAACGCCCCGTGGATCGCGATCCTCGGCTACGCCGTCATGCTCTTCAACCTCACCGCCGTGAACCTCGTCTTCTCGGGCCTGCACTCCTACTCCGGGGTCTGACGCGGTGCGCGCCCGGCCGATCCGCGCGGTCGCACCGGGCCGCGCCGTCCTCCTGCGCATCGGCCTCCCCCTCGCCTGCCTCGCCCTCGCGGGCTGCTCCGCCGCGTCCTCGCTGGTGTGCGCCGACGCGAGGGCCGAGCGCGGCGAGGCCGGCGCGAGCGTGGCGGTCGAGGACGTCGAGGGGCCGACCGGCGCGACCGCGACCGTCACCGACTGGCGGATCGAACCGCACCCGCAGACGCCCGACGAGGGCGACCTGCTCCACTTCGAGTACGAGGTCACCGGGTTCGAGGGCACGCGCCTCCACCTCGACGTGTGCGCCGTCGACGCCGACCGCACGGCGCTCGTCTGCGTCACCGTCATGACCGAGACCGCCTGGGAGCAGACCGAAGGCGTCTACACCGGCGACGAGTGGCTGTTCCCCGAGGACCTCGGCCGGGTCGCCGACGTCCTCATCGTCCCCAACGACGTCACCGACGATCGGGCCATGTGCGACCAGGACGCGAAGGACGGCGGCGGCACCCATCCCCCCGAGGGCCCCGTCCCCGGCGAACGCCTCTAACGGGCGCCCGGAACCGATCCGGCGCCCCCGCAACGCCTCCCCGCCCTTCCCGGCGCACCTCGCGACCGGACCGTCGCGTTCCGTGCAACGTTCGCGGACCCCTTGCGGCCCTTCGGCACCGAGAGGGACCGTTGTGCCGTGTTCCGGCTGCTCAGGCCTCCGGCAACCGCTGGCACGGGGCTGCGTTGCGTTACGGGCCATATATATAAGGCATAGAACGGGGACGGCCCCCGCCCGAATGGGCGGGGGCCGTCCCCGCTGCCTGCGGGTGCGGGAGTCGTTCAGTTGCGCCTGGTGTGCTGCGTGATGTCGAAGTGCTCGGCCGTCCGCTCCAGGTCCGCCTGCTGGAAGGAGCGCTGCTCGCGCGGCGGCGTGCCGTCGGGGACGATGAGCGGGCCGTCGTGGCCGCCCAGCGGCGCGGGCACTGGCGGGGGCGTGCGCTGGTCCGGGACGTAGCCCGGCGCGCGCTCGGTCCGGTTGCGGACCCGGCCGGGGGCCGGGGGCGCGGTCGGGTTCGCGGTCGCGCCGGGGGTCGGGCGCGGCCGTCCGCCGCGCATCCGCTCGACCTGGATCGCGCCGGTGGCGGTCGGGAGGACCTCTTCGTCCTCGACCTCGATGCCGAGCTGCTCGCGGCGGGTCACGGTCTTCGGCGTGGTCCCCATGAGCGCGAACAGGAGCACGATGATGCCGATGGTCGCGACCCCGAGGATCGGGAGGATGAGCATGATCGGGTCGATGCCGTCCACCGAGTTGCGGCCCTGGTCGTAGACCGTCACCCGCACCCCGGCCATGCCCGTGTAGTGCATGCCGCAGATGGCGACCGCCATGACCACGGCGGCGGCGGTCTGCCAGCGCCAGCCGTCGAGGAACATGCCGCAGAACAGCGCGGCGGTGGCGGCGACGACGGCGATGACGACGGCGGCGACGAGGTAGTCGCGGTCGTGTGCGATGTGGCCGGAGACGTTGATGGCGGCCATGCCGGAGTAGTGCATGACGACGACGCCGATGCCGGTGAGCGGCCCGGCGATGAGGATCTTGGCGACGGTGTTGCGCCGTCCGGTGCCGGCGACGAGGAGCCCGAAGAACACCGAGCCGATGGAGGCGACGAGGCTCAGGAGGGTCGTGACGGGGTCGTAGGCGATGTCGGACTCGACGACCTTGAAGCCGATCATGGCGGTGAAGTGCATCATCCAGATGGCGGTGCCGCCCAAGGCGAACGCGGCCAGCGCGATCCACTTGACGCGTTTGCGGGCGGCCTTCACCGTCCGGTCCTGGCGACGCGCCTGCGTCATGCACATCAGCGCCAGGATCGACCCCGCGAAAGCGAATCCGAAGGCCATGATGGGGTTGATCCATCCGTAAGTGAAGTGACTTACGTGTTCCACCAGCGGTCTTCCTCCCCGGGTCGAGACCCGTATCCGGAATGTTGCGCGATTGCAATCTGCGCGATTCGAAACTTATACGACTACTGTCCGCCTGCATCCACAAGACGGACAGTTGCACTAGGACGGTCAATTCGCTCGCGGCGGCCCTGATCGCCCGAACGGTGGTCGAGGGTGGGGGAGGCGAGCACGCCGAACACCATGCCGACGATGGCGACCAGGGCGAGGACGAGGATCGGCAGGAGCAGGACCAGGGGGCTGATCCCGTCGACGGCGCGGTCCGGCGGGCCTTCGACGCTGACGGCGGCCATGCCGGTGTAGTGCATGCCGACGACCGCGACGCTCATGACGGCGGCCGCGAGGGACATGGAGCCGCGGCGCGAGACGACGGCGGTGAAGCGCAGCGCGACGGTGGAGGCGACGACGGCGACGACCGCGGAGGCGGCGACGAGTCGCGGGTCGTAGACGACGCGCGCGCCGGTCGCGATGGCGGCCATGCCCGTGTAGTGCATTCCCACTACGCCCGCGCCGCACACCAGTCCGCCGAGGACGAGGCGCGGCCAGCCAGCGCGCCCGCCTCCGGAGACGAAGAGCCCCACGCCCACCGCGAGGACCGCGAGCGCGAAGGAGGCGCCGGTCAGTGCGGGGTCGTAGGCGAGGTCGGCGCCGATGACCGTGAAGCCGATCATCGCGATGAAGTGCATCATCCAGATGCCGATCCCGCCGATGGCGAGTGCCGCCATCAGGGTCCAGCGGAGGCGTCCTGCGCGGGTGGGCGCGGCGCGGGCGTAGCGGGAGGCCGACAGGCCGAGGAACGATCCGGCCGCGGCGAAGGCGAGGCCCATCACGGGATTGAGCCAGCCGTAGGTGAAGTGGTGGTGCTCGAGGGTCGTGGCGAGCACGGTGTGCAGCGGCGAGCTGCTCGGTGACACGGCGTCCAGTGGCACGGTCATGGGGTTGCCTCCTGAAAGGGGTTGTGCCTCAACGGTGCCTTAGCGAGGGTGGTCCCCTGTCGCACAGTCTGTGCGAGTTCTCGGAGCTTGTGGCGTATCCGTCCGCGGGAAGTGGCCGTGCGGTCGCGGAGGGTGTGCGGACCTTTGCCGCGA
The DNA here is from genome assembly GCF_004912155.1 of Glycomyces paridis. Lineage (GTDB taxonomy): Bacteria > Actinomycetota > Actinomycetes > Mycobacteriales > Micromonosporaceae > Glycomyces > Glycomyces paridis. The sequence goes on from NZ_STGX01000001.1 coordinate 27,769, forward strand.
ATCGGACGGTACTGAACGTGGTCGTGTCATCGCGTTCCGTGCCGTCGCGATCGGGTGCGGGCGGATCGGCCGTGCGGCGCGACGGTGTTCGCCTTAGCGGTCTGATTTCCTGACTGAACGACCGAATACCGGATAGGCATGTGTCCGAAAGATCAGTGTTTCTTGAGATTCGCCCCGTAACACGGTGCCATACGCGGGCCGCATCAGAACTCCAGTACGCCCCTGGATTTCGAGGCGTTCTTTCGTCATGATGGAATCTGCTGGGCTTCACATGCCGGCCCCCGTCGCCCCGGCGGCCGGACGGCACCGCCGACGCGCAGCGTCGGCCCGAGACCGAGCCCGGCCCGGCACGGGCCCTTCGGTCTGACACAGAGGACCACCCCAGGAGGCTAGACAAGGTGAGCAAGCGCAGCGCGAACCGTGCGGGTTCAGCGGCTCGACGAGGACCGCTCGGCCTGCCGCGCATCGCCGACATGCGGATCCGGTCCAAACTCGGCCTGATCCTGCTCGTGCCCCTCGTGGTGCTGGTGGCCGTCGCGAGCCTCCGTCTCTACGACCTCGCCAACCGGGTGTTCGACTCGGACGACATGGTGAAGCTCGTGGAGTTCAACGCCGTCACCGCCGAACTGCGGTACGACCTCCAGCGGGAGCGCTCGCTGCTGGTCACCAACCTGCGGCTCGACAAGGACAACGTCGAGGACATCGACGAGTCCCAGTACGACGAGGCCGCGGTCAACAAGCAGCAGGCCGAGACCGACGCCTCCCTCGACGCCTTCAACGTCAAGGCCGACGAGCTCCCCGCGATCTCCGACGACATCGAGAACCGGATCGACGCGATCGGCACGAACTACGAGAGCCTCCTCCAGATCCGCCAGGCCGCGGCCGACAGCCCCGGCGGCACCTCGATCGACGCGACCTCCCGCGTCTACCAGCGCCTCATCGCCGAACTGGTGACCATCACCGACATCTCCTCGCGCATCGTCAACGACCCCGACATCGCCAGGAACCTCCAGGCCATCGCCGCCGCCACCTCCGTCATCGAGACGCTCGAGGAAGAGCGCGCGATCGCCATCAACGTCGGCGACGGCGAGCGGTTCATCAACAACACCCGCTGGCAGAACTTCATCGCCTACGCCAAGCTCCGCGAGTCGGCCGAGGACCAGTTCAAGACGGTCGCCGACCGCGACGAGCAGCTCGCGTTCTTCTTCGACGAGGGCGGCCTGAACACCGACCAGGCCAAGGCCGCGCTGGAGTTCGAGAACTCCGCGATGAACGCCAACACCACCAAGCCCCTCGACGTCAACGCCGAGATCATCGACTCGTACAACGCCATCCTCGAGAACGGCGTCCAGTACATCGACAGCGAGTCCGAGCAGGTCCTCGACGAGGCCCGCGCCGACCTCAACGCGCAGATCTTCCAGCTGCTGCTCGAAGCGGTCCTCATCCTCGCGGCCTTCGTCATCGCGACCGTGGTCGCCCTGCTCATCGCCCGCAACATGGCGACCGGCCTGCGGCGCCTGCGCGAAGGCGCGCTCGACGTGGCGCACGTGTCGCTGCCCCAGGCGGTGGCCCAGATGCGCGACGCCGAGACGATCGGCAACCGGACACCGGACGAAGTGGCGGCGGATACGGGCGCGGTCATCGACATCGACCAGCGCGACGAGATCGGCAACGTCGCCCACTCCTTCAACATCGTCCACACCGAGGCCATCCGCATCGCGGCCGAGCAGGCCGCCCTGCGCGCCAACGTCTCCCAGATGTTCATCAACCTCGCCCGCCGCTCCCAGAACCTGGTCGACCGCCTCATCGGCCACCTCGACCACCTCGAACGCGGCGAGGAGAACCCCGACCGCCTCGCCGAGCTGTTCCAGCTCGACCACCTCGCGACCCGCATGCGCCGCAACGACGAGAACCTCCTGGTGCTCGCCGGCGCGGACTCCACCCGCCAGGAGCGCTACCCGGCCCCGATCGGCGACATCCTCCAGGCCGCCCAGTCCGAGGTCGAGCAGTACACCCGCATCGAGTTCGGGAACCTGGAGGCCGAGCGGGAGATCCGCCCCGCCGCCGTCAACGACCTCGTGCACCTCATCGCCGAGCTCATGGACAACGCGACCGCGTTCTCCCCGCCCGAGGCCCCGGTCATCGTCGAGGCCGAGCAGATGCGCACCGCCGACAGCCCGCAGGGCGCCATCCGCGTCCGCATCTCCGACATCGGCATCGGGATGCCCCCGGCGCAGATCGAGGAGATCAACCGCCAGCTCTCGGAGTCCGGCGACGTCATCGACCTCGCCTCCTCGCGCATGATGGGCCTGGTCGTGGTCGCCCGCCTGGGCAAGCGCCACGACGCCCGCGTCGAACTGCGCCCCGGCGACCAGCGCGGCACCGTCGCCGAGGTCATCCTGGGCGACGCGGTCCTCACCGAGCCGCGCCTGCCCGAGCGCGGCGCCCGCTCCGGCGTCCCCCTCGACAGCGCCTTCGACGGCAACTCCTTCGAGAGCGGCGAGACCGTCGCCCTCCAGGGCCGCGAAGGCGGCCCCCGCGGCGAACTGCTGTCGGGCATGGAGTCCACCGGCGCCCTCCCGCAGGTCCCCGAGAGCCCGGCCGGCCTGTTCGACACGGTCGCGCCGCAGGCCCCGCACTCCCCGCCCCCGCCGCAGTACCAGCCGCCGGCCTGGCAGCCGAGCGCACCGCCGATGGCCTCGCGCCCGCCGATGCAGCCCGAGCACCCGGTCGAGCCCATGACCGGCGAGCACCAGCTCCACCGCCAGCCCTCCCAGCCGTTCCCGCCCGCCCCCGCGGACGAGGAGCCGGGCTTCATGTTCCGCCCCGGCGCGCTCGCCGACGAGCGCAAGGCCAACGGCAAGGTCATGGAGGTGACCGGGGAGATCGTCTCCTCCGAGCACGTCGCCCTGCCGAAGATCCAGCTGGAGGCCTGGACCCCCGAGCCCGAGCCCGTCCCGCCCTCGTGGCCGGACGTCGCGGCCGGCCCCGGCGGGACCGAGGCCCCTCGCGAGGCCAGGGGCGGACGGGTGTCCGCACTGGACGCCACGACCGAGCTCCCCATCTTCCGCGAGGTCGAGTCGGCCTGGTTCAAGGCGGTCACGCCCGCCCCCAAGCCCGTCGACGAGGAGGCCCCCGCGGCGCCCGCCGCCGAGGAGGCGCCCGTGTCGTCCTTCCGGCCTCAGGCTGCAGCACCTTCGGAGGTGGCGGCGGCACCCGTGCCGCGCTACGCTGACCAGTCAGGTGCGGCAGAGCCCGAAGCCCCGGCTTGGGAGGCGGCGCCCCCTTCCCCTCCGCAGCCCACGGAAGGCCCGACCATGCAGAGCAGCCCCGCCGACGAGTCGTCGGCCGCCTCGGGTCCGGAGCGCCGTCGCCTCAACACCGCCCACGAGTCCGAGGCCGGCTCCTACGCCTGGCGCACCGCCGCCGACGACGGCTGGCAGCGGGTCGACAACGCCTTCGCCGAGACCGTCGTCGACGAGACGACCTCGGTGGGACTTCCCAAGCGGCGCCCGATGGAACGCCTGGTTCCCGGCGCCGTGGAGGAGTCGCAGGAGACCGTCAGCGCGCAGAAGCGCAACCCCGAGGGCATTCGGGGCCTGCTGTCGGCCTATCACCGTGGCGTGCAGCGAGGACGTGGCAATGACGGTAACTGAGTCGCTGAACCGCAACACGGCAGACGCTACTAAGGAGCGCAAACGATGAGCACTGGTGGAACCTCGGTCCAAGACCTTGGCTGGCTGCTTGCCGGCTTCGCCGAACGCGTGCCGGGAGTGGCGCACGCCGTGGCGGTCAGCGCCGACGGTCTGCTGCTGGCCTCCTCGCGGGACCTCCCGCGGGACCGGGCCGACCAGCTGTCGGCGGTCACCTCGGGTCTGGTCAGCCTGACCCAGGGCGCGTCCCGCTGCTTCGAGGGCGGCGCCGTCCTCCAGACGGTGGTCGAGATGGACCGTGGCTTCCTGTTCCTCATGTCGATCAGTGACGGCTCCTCTTTCGCCGTCCTGGCTTCGAAGAACTGCGACGTGGGCCAGGTCGGCTACGAGATGGCCCTCCTGGTCGACCGGGTCGGCCAGGCCCTGACGCCTTCGGCCCGCAGCTGATCCGCCGCGGCGCCCGCCCGCCGGCCGTGGATTCGCAGGGCCGCGACTCGGGCGCGATTGGCAGATGGGCGCGTGGCACGGTAGGCTCCACTCGATGCATTAAGCAGCACGAGTGGGACGAACTGAACAACCAACCCCTCCGTCGCGTCCCCAGGCGACGGGCCGGTGCCTCCCCGGGCACGCGGTACATGGATAACTGACAAGACTGCGGCACAAGGATTGTGGGATCTGCGTCCGTGGTTGGAGGTAACAATGGTCCTCGGTGGTGATGAGCCTACCGGCTCACTCGTCAGACCGTACGCGGTCACGCGCGGCCGCACGCGGCCCCAATTGGAGATCGCCCTCGAAGCGCTGGTGGAGACCACCGCGCGCGGCCGGTCCGGGCAGTTCCTCGGCGGCAGGGAGCAGAAGGTGATCGTCGACCTGTGCGGCGGCCGTCTGCAATCGCTGGCCGAGATCGCCGCACGCATGGAGGTGCCGCTCGGCGTCGCCCGAGTGCTGGTCGCCGACATGGCGGCCGACGGCTTGTTGGCAGTGCACGCACCCACCGGTTTCGACGCCGACGGCGCCGACGAATCGGTCGGAACCGAGCTCCTTGAGCGCGTTCTCAGTGGACTCAGGAGGCTTTAGACCCTAATGAACTCACCCGCAGACACCTCTCGTGTGACCTCTGCCAAGATCGTCATCGCCGGTGGCTTCGGCGTCGGCAAGACGACCTTGGTCGGATCGGTCTCCGAGATCACCCCGTTGACGACCGAGGCGATCATGACCTCCGCCTCCGAGGGCGTCGACGACAACAACCTTGTGCCCGACAAGGCGACGACCACGGTGGCGATGGACTTCGGTCGTATCACCATCGACCAGGACCTCATCCTGTACCTGTTCGGCACGCCCGGACAGACCCGGTTCTGGTTCATGTGGGACGAGCTCGTGCGCGGCGCGATCGGCGCGATCGTCCTGGTCGACACCCGCCGTCTCGCGGACTGCTTCTCGGTCATCGACTTCTTCGAGCACCGCAAGCTCCCCTACCTCGTCGCGGTCAACTGCTTCGACGGCAAGCAGCTCCACGAGGTGCAGGACATCCGCGACGCCCTCCAGATCGCCCCCGAGGTGCCCGTCGTCTACACCGACGCCCGCAACCGCGAGTCGACCAAGCAGGTGCTCATCAAGCTCGTCGAGTACGTGCTGTCGATGCGCCGCACCCGCACCGTCGGCGTCCACTAGTCGCCCACAGACGGACGCCCCCGGAACAGCCACAACCGCATATTGCCCCGTCTAGGCTGACCCAACCACCTGGACCATGACGCAAGGGGCCCGAGGCGAAAGCCTCGGGCCCCTGCGCCGTCCCCACCGGCTCCCGTTCCCGATGCCCGCGCCGACCCTGCCCAAGCAGTCGCCGCTCCCGCCTTTGCTCCCGCTCACGCCAGCCCTGCCCGGCGCTGAAGCTCTCGCATCGCCGCAAGGCTGGTCACCCCGCTGATGGTCGAACCCGGTTTGCGGCTCAACGAGGTCGAGACGCCGCTGTCGAACTCCCGCCCGAGACTCCCCGACTCAGCGGCACCTGTATACCGATCGGCGATCTCCACGACGATCCGGTGCGCGAGCGAATCGGCCTCCCGGAAGCTCAGCCCCGCAGGGAGATTGAAGCGGAGCGTGTAGGCCTCGTGCTCCCACATCTCCCCGATCCGCTTCTCCCCGAAGGCGAGATCGGACTCGTAGAAGTCTGCGGGCGGCTCGGTCGTGTCCACTGCGCTCTCCCTTGATCGCTCTGCGTACACTCATCGTGTGAAGTAGATCGTAGCGAATAACTCACCTCAGGTAAACTAGGGACACGCAATCTCCTTCGAAAGGTGTCGATCATGAGCACACCCGACGGCCCGACCGCCCTGCGCCGCATCATTGGAGCCGAACTGCGCCGCCTGCGGACCGCGCTCGACCTGACCCAGAAACAGGCCGCCGAGCGAGCGGGCATCGACCCCTCGGCGATGGTCCGATACGAGGGCGGCGTGTCCTCGATGTCGAACCCTGTGGCGGAGAAGCTGCTCGACATCTACGGGGTGGACGCCGACCGCAAGACGGAACTCCTCGACCTGGTCAAACGATCCCGAAAACGAAGGCCGAAGGGCGAAGTCCGGCCCGCGATCTGGGAACCGGTCGAAGACCTGATGGCACTGGAGCGCGATGCTTCAACGATCCGGGAGATTGCGATCCAGCCACTCCCAGGGATGCTCCAGACCGAGGCCTACGCACGAGCGATGCTGGGGCAGGGCAAACTCGGCGCGGATGTTGTCGAGGGCCATGTGCAGGGCCGACTTTCTCGTGCCGTAATTCTGACCGGCGACGGGCGTGTCCAGTACTGGGCGGTGCTGCACGAGGCCGCGCTTCGATGCGCCGTAGGCGGACCGGAAACGATGAGGGAGCAGCTTGCGTACCTCGCAGAGCTTTCCAAGCGGCCCAACATAACTCTTCAAGTCCTGCCGGATAGTGCCGGGGCGCATTCGGCCATTGCTGGTGCGTTCATGGTGCTCCGGTTCCCGATCGCGCCCGAGTATGGCGTGGTGTACGTCGACTACCTGACCGGCGCAAATTACCTCGACGAACCCGAGGAGGTCGCGCAGTATGATGACGCATATCTTCATCTGATCAAGATGGCCCTGTCGGAACAGGCCAGCTTGGCGTTCATCAAGAAGCTGTCCAAGGAGCTGTATTCATGACTGTCGTGGGGTTCGAAGATCAATTCACCTGGCGCAAGGCCCAGCGATCGGCGAACCAGGGCGGCAACTGCGTCTGCGTCGCCGCCGATGGCGACCGCGCCGGCATCCGCGACTCCAAGGAAGGCCCGACCGGCCCTGCCCTCTGGCTCACCCCAACCGACTGGACCGCCCTCCACTCCCACCTCGCCCGTTGAGGTCCGGAATCCCGAGCTGAGCTCCAACGCCACTTCCACGCCGGTTTGAGTGTGGGCATTTTCTGGGCATCTATGGTTCAATACTTGCATGACCACGAAAAGCCCACTCCATCAGGACGTCGGTGCGGCGCTCCGTGTGGTGCTTCGCCACGGTCTCCCGCTCACCGTCGACCTGTCTCCGCCAGCGCTGCTTGAACTCCGAGGGGTTGTCGGACGCGCCGCCGACCCTATCGATCCGGCCAGCCGAACCGAGGCGGCCGACGGTCTGCTGCGCTCGCTGTTCGCCCGCTATCCCGATCCTCGTTTGGCTTCCGGGATTCGCGTCCTGTTCGGCCTCGACACCGGTGCGGGCCTCAACCTGATGAAGCGACGTGCGCTCGCCGCTACGGCGGTCGCATACGAGGCCGACCACTTTCGCAAGCGCATCGAGCCGGAGATGGTCGATCACCTCGCCGCCGAACTCCTCGCCGATGCGGACCGATTCCGCAATACCAGGCTCATCGCACCGCGACTGACCGCATCTACTGCACGCCAATCGATTCCAGCCGATCCGTTCGCCTGGGAAGTGACCGCTCAAGAGGAGTCCACGGCGCTGGTCTGGGCGGACCTGTACTCCCTTCGAGCCGCCCTGCTGCACGTCGAGCGACTCCTCAGCCTGGATGCGAACCCTGAGGAGATCGTCGACGCCTTGCGAAGTGCGGCATGGAAGTGGGGCCGTGCCCGCAGTGTCGCCCTTGCCCACGCCGATACGTTTCCCGGTGACGTGAGCGCCGACGCGCTCATGTCGCTCGCCGGCTGGTGCCCGCCCATCTCTCAGGAGGCGGCCGCGACGATCCAGACCGCAGCCCAGTCGGCCGACGGACTCGACACCTTCAATGCCGCCCTTGCGGCCGACTTCGATCTCGACCAGGTCTGGGTGCGTCCCTACCTGGAGTCGCCCGTGACCAGACCGATCCGAGAAAGAATCACGCCGTGAAAGAGACCGACGCGCTTACGCAAGCGATCACCGCCGCCGCCACCGAACCACCGCGGCGGTACGTGATCACCGGCGGACCTTCAACCGGTAAAGACGACCTCATCGAGGCCATCCGTGAAGCCGGCATCCCCGTCATGGAGGAGGAACCGGGCCGGGCGATCTACCGCAGACACCGTGACCGCCTCGGCCGCCACCTCCGCAAAGAGGATCGCCGTGAATACTCCCTGGAGGTCCTCGCCGCATTCATCGAAGAGTTCGAGACCCACACGAGCGGCATCCGGTTCTACAACCGCGGTATCCCGGACGGATACGGCTGGGAAGGCTTCTTCGGGCTACCCCCGGCGCCTGAACTGGAGGCGGCGACCGCCCGCTGCCGATACGACACCGTGTTCGTCCTCGACCCGCTCGACAAGTTCGAGGACCCCGACGACATCGTGTGGGCCAAGGAACGCGAACTGCGCCGGGTCCATGAACTGATCGTCCAGGGCTACTACAACGCCGGATACGAACCCGTGTTCGTCTCACCCGGCCGCCCCGCCGACAGGCTCGACTTCATCTGCGCCAATCTGCGCCTCCCCAAACCCGCTCGCGACGAGAGGTTACGGCCATCATGGATCTCCTGGTCTCCCCGAACTCGGTTCTCGCGAACGCGCTGATGCGCTCGATCGACCTCCTGCGGCCCCGGGTCCACGCCAACCGGCCCGACCGCATCGAATTCGTCGTAGGCACCCAGATCAACGGCGCCCCGCACTTGGGCACCAATCTCGTCCAGGCCGCTGCGTTCTCCCTCGCGAAGATCGCTCGCCGCGAGTTCGGCGTGGAGACCGTCGTCCGTTTCGGGGCTCTCGACAACGCGCCGCACGATGTCGAACTCGACCCGGAGACGCATCACGCCTACCAGCGAACCTACTTCCATGCACTCGGCAAGGCCGGGATCGACGACCTGATCGACCGGTACTACCGGGCCTTCTTCGACTCACTCGCCGACGCCACCGATGTGGACTACACAATCGAGACGTACACCGACCAGCAAGCCGCACCCGGTTTTCGCGCCGAGTTCCTCCGCAGCCTCGAACACCTCGACGGCATCCGCTTGTGGCTGGCCCCCTCACACGGCAACATCCACGTACGGGTCCCCTGCCCCGAGTGCGGCTGGGCCGAGAAGCGCGGCGACCGGACCAGGCTCCGCGGCCTCGGCGAGGACGGTGCCGAGTTCACGGCCGTATGCATGGACCACGGTGGGTACGAGGCCCACATCGACCCCGAAGACGGTTCGCCGTACCTCGACCTCGCCACCCTCTACCGCAACCTCGTCAAGGAGCGCCTGGCCGGTCACGACCGGAAGGTTCTGCCGGTCATGATCAAGGGCGGCGACTGGACTTTCGGCTGCCAGCTCGTAGACGGCGCACTCGGTGCGATGGGCACCCCCGTCGCTCAGATCCCCATGCGGATCTTCACCCCACAGGTTCTCGCGCCGACCGGTGCCAAGCTCTCGAAGTCACTGCTCCGGCAACAGGGCAAGACCGCGCTCCCGGCAGATGTCGAACCGTGGATGCTGGACACCACAACCGTTCCCGGCCATGTCGATGACTATGTCGATGCGCTCCTGTGGCTTGTCGGGGTCATGCTCGCCGACCCGAAGCACTTCTTCAGGTCGTTCACCGTCCGTGAGCTCGCAAGGCTCATGCACGCTCGGCCCGCCCAGCAGACCGATCGACCGCGCGCTCACGAGATGGGCATCTACAAGCGCTACTTCGACCTGATCGCCTCCGGCAAGAAGACCACCGAGATCCGCGTGAACGACGCCTCCCGGCGAAATCTCAAGGCGGGCAAGCTGATCAGGTTCAAGTGTCAGGGCGACGAAGTTCTCACCCGTGTCACGTACGTCCACCGGTACCGCGATTTCGAGGAGATGTTCGATCACGAGTCCGTCGCATCGGTGAACCCGACAGCCAGCAGGGAAAGCCAACTCGCCAACATCCGCCAGATCTACCCACCCGACCGCGAGGCCGCCGGAGTGTTGGCAATCGGGATCGAACTGGTCGGCGCAGCAAGAGGTTCCGACAGTTGAGCACTGCGGCAAGGTCGTCCCTTCTGGCTTGCGTGGCCGCCGATCGCGACCGTGCCGGCATCCGCGACTCCAAGGAAGGCCTGAACGGACCCGCCCTCTGGCTCACCCCCGCCGACTGGACCGCGCTTCACTCCCGCCTCGCTTCCTGACCTCAGCCGTCGTTCCCAGTTCTCCAACGCGGCAGGCTTTCAGGATCGAGCCGGGATGGCTTCGTATGTCCGCCCGTGCGGTGAGGTCAAGGCGGTTGGGACACCGTCGACGGCGAGGACGAAGTGTCCTTCGGATGCGGTGCCTTCCGGGCGCTGGGCGGTGATGTCGGGGAACACTGCGGGCGCTTCGTTGCTGATCCAGGTGCAGTCGAGGTCTTGGACCGTGCGGCGGAATCGGGCGCGCTCCTCGGGTTGAAGGTAGGCGAGTACCGCCGAGTGGAATACCACGAGGTGTGCGTCCGGCGGTGCTGCGGCGGCGACCTTGGGGAGGGCCTCGTTCAGGTCGGCGGCGACCAGGCGCGGTGGTTGCTCGGCGAGGATCGCGGCTGCTTGCGTGATGCGCTCGCGGCGATCGTGGTGTTCGGGCCAGACGAGCGATTCGAGCCAGGCGCGGGCGTCAGGGTCGGTCGCGTCGAGAGGGTTGCGGTCGATGCCCCCTCGCCATACGACCTGCGGCAGCCGGGTCGGTGCTTCGCCCTGGCGCAGTTCGCATTCGAGAACGACCTTGCTGGGTCCGTCGCCGGGGTCGAGGCTGGCGATGCCTGAAGCCGTCCGATAGCGGTAGCTGTAGCGGTCGGGATACAGGCACAGCCCGGCAGAGGCACCGACCTCCAGCAGGGCGATCGGGCCGTCGATCGCGGCGAGCGCGGGGAGGAGCGTCGCGCACCGTGCCGCCTCGTTGGTCTGTGTCGCCCGCTCAAGAATGATCGGGAGCATCTGCCCCCATTGCTCCGACAGCCATGCACGCCACCGCCCGTAGTCCCTCACCGGTGCACCGAGATGCCGAGAGGCGGCGAACACCAGATTCGGCTGGCGCTTCGCGGGCGGCAGTTCGGCGATGCGGTCGCACATGGTGCCGTCTTCGGACACCCCTGCGGCCAGCGCCTCGTAGATCGGCGAGACGCCGTTGGCCTCCACCGCGGCGAATCGCGCATAGAGGCGAGCGACCTCGGCAGACTGAGAGGCTGTTGCGGTGGGGCCGAAGGAATCGTTGTGCGACATGGGCACGATCCTATGAACGTGCGTCATGACCTCAGGTCGGGCGTCTCCTCCACCGCGGATGAGGGCGCGGCGGGTCCGTGGCCTGTTCTTTGGCTTTGCGCGCCTTCGTGGGCGGGGCTACTGCGGCGGCGACAAGAAGGTGAGGGGAGGGTCTGGCCGGGTTCTTCGGCACAGGGGTCGTCGGTGTGAGGGGCGCGGACACCTTGGATCCTCTGGGGTGAGGCGTGACGGATCTTTGAGGTGTGCGGGGCGGGCGGACTCTGGTCCAGGGCTTGACAGCCAGGTCTGGGCATGGCGGTGTGCCCGGACCCTTTCGGGCATCGGGCTGGGAGGCGTGTCCCGTACCCCCGCCCCGGCCGCCACCGGGACGGGCGTCTTAAGAATGGGGGAGGTCCGTAGTCGACGGGTCCGGCCATTGCCAACTTCGGGCGGTGATGGGTCGACCCAAGGGAGTCTTGCTTTGCTGTTGCGGCTGGCTTGAAGGGGATTCGTGTGGGCGCAATGGGGGGGCTGGGGAGTTCTCGCTCTTTTGGCGCTGGCGGCTGTTGCGCGGGTATCCGTTCGTCAGCGGAGGCTTCCGCGATGCCGAACTTGGCTCGCAATCTGGCCTTGGCCGCTTTGATGTCGGCGAGGATGTTGATGCGCTCTGCCGCATCGGCCCTGGTCCGCAGTTCGGATTCCAATGCCGATGCCCACTCCGCGCGGTAGAGCCCGGTGGGGAAGGATTCCGCGCCGTCCTCGGCTCGGTCCATGTCCGCGTCGGTGCGCCAGTCCCGAGCACCCGCATCCGCCTTCGATGTCCGCAGGGGCGCTCTCGTGGCCCTCGTGGTGGACGATGAGCGCCTGTCCGGGGCCGGTCTTCTCGACCGACCAGCCAGGAGTGTGTATGCGGCCGTGGTGAAAGCGGCACAGCAGGATCAGGTTCTCGGCGACCGTCGCGCCGCCGTCGGCCCAGTGAGCGATGTGGTGTGCCTCGGTCCAGGCGATCGGACGGTCGCATCCCTGCCAGGCGCACCCTTCCGGTTGCTCTAGCTCCAGTTTGCGGCGGAGGGCGGTGTTGGGGAGTCGGAGGGCTCGGCCGAGTTCGACCGCTTCGCCTGTCTCGTAGTCGAAGACCGAAGGGATGATGCCGGCTTCGCAGGCGAGGAGGCGGGCCTTGGCGACACTGATGGGGCGGCCTTCGAGGAGGGGGAGGCGGCCGGTGTCCTTGCCCTGCAAGGTCTCGATGTCGACGGTGAGGTCGAGGGTCGCGGTGTGCCCGTGGCGGGTGGCGGCCTGGGGGGAGGTGCCGTATCCGGCGAGGAGCTGGTGCAGGGCCTCGGCGTGGCGGTTGGGCTGGGCCATGAGGACACCGTCGTTGTCCTGCTCGGATTGGCGGGGTGGTGGGCAGGCCGTCTTCAGGTACTTGTCGAGGAGGCGGCCGGTGTCGGGGGAGAGTTCGCCTGAGAGCGACCAGAGTCCGTTGGCCTGTTCGCCGACTTCGATCCATTGCAGTGCCTGCTCGCCGAGGTGCTCGAACAGCTCTTCTTGGTCGGCCAGTTGGGCGGCGAGGGCGTCGATGTGGGCTCGGAGTTCGGTGAAGGTGGCGTGTGCGCAGTACTCGCTGAGCATGGCTTCGGGTGTGGCGCAGGAGACCTCGGGATCGAACGGGGAGGTGGCCGCCTCCCTGAAGGGGGTGAGGGCGAACAGGCGCATGGCGGGGGTCTTGTCGAGTTGGCGCACGCCGTAGGCGACCTGGTCGATGCGGGCCCTGCCGGTGGTGGCCGCTTCGGTGAGGAGGGTGAACTTCGTGGAGAGGCGGGCGATGGCGGCGACCGATCCGGCTGTGGCGTAGGTGAAGTCGAACTGTGAGAGGAGGAGGTCGCGGAGGGCGGAGAAGCCGAAGGCGTTGCGGTGGAGGTTCGCGTTCTTCATGGTGATGACCGCTGAGAGGACCTGGGCGTAGTGGGCGTTCACTGCGGCGGCGGCTTCATCGAGGGTGGTTCGGATGGCTTGGGCTCGTTCGCCGGAGCCGGTGAGGATCTGAAGCGCTGTCGCCGCCATTGGATTGCACCTCCTTCGCTGCTTCTCGAATGTGTTGCCGAGTTTGGGTTGTCTGTTCTATTGGTGTAGGTCAATTGTGACTCTTGGTGGTATAGGGCGGCAACACCCAGAAGGATGACATTTGGTGAGAAAGTTTCGCCGGGACGGCCGAGACCCGCAGGCCCGCAACCAAACCGGGGAATAGCGAGACCTCTTCGTCGCTGACTTCTCTGACCCGTCCCCAAGAACACCAGAGACGCGGAAACGGCCCGAGGCAATGCCCCGGGCCGCTCGCTCAGTCTTCGCCTCAGATGACCTTCGGGATCGAACCCGTGTTGGTCAGGGCTTCGTTCAACAGCGGACCCACCTGCATGGTGAACTGGCCCAGCTCGTAGCCGAGTTGCTCTCTGTCGCACTGCGACACGGCCAGCAGCGTCAGGCAGATCTGCGGGCCGACCGGGGCGGCCAGGAGCACGCCCTCGGCCATCTCCACGATGACCTGCTGGGCGGGGCCGTGGTCCATCGACCGGCCAGCGCCCTCGCCCATCGAGAGGAGGCCCGAGCCGATGCCCGCCAACTGGTCGGCGCGCTCCTTCGGCAGCCCTGCCGAGACGGCCAGCGGCAGTCCGTCGACGCTCACCAGGACCGCGTGGGACAGGCCCGGGGTCCGGGCCACGAGGGAGCCCAGCAGCATGCTCAGCGAGCGCTCGTAGACACCGAGGTTGGCGCTCATCGGGCGGCCATCCTCTCCGTCCGGGAGGCCGTGCCGGGGCGGGCGCCGCGAGCGCGGCCCCAGCCCTTGAAGTAGCCGGCGGTGTTCTGCGCCAGCAGTTCCGCGTCGCGCTCGATCGGCTCGTCGAAGCGGGTGTGCTCGTCGGCGACGACGGCGCCGGGCACGAGGTTCGCCTGGGGCTTCCTGCGCGGCAGGCCCGCGGGCGTCGTCTTCTCCTCCGTGGCGGGCGTCTGCGTCGCGGTCCGGGCGGTGCGCCAGCCGTCGTCGCCGGGGAGGTTCCACGACTCCGACTCGGGCTCTTCGCCTTCGGGACGTTTGAACCAGGCGCTGCGGGCCTGGCCGAAGATGAGGAGGCCGTCGTCGTCGTTCGCGAGGCTCGCGACGTCGACGATGCTGACGTCCTCCTTGGGCTGCCACGGGTGGCGGCGCGGCTCGGGGTCGGCCTGCATCGGCTTGGCGGGCTTGAACAGCTCGTTGGGCTGCGACAGCTCCGCGGGGGCGGAGCGGCGGCGCCGCAGCGACCGCGTCGAGGGCTCGCCGTCGACCGGCGCGCGGTCGGGGTCCGGGAGCACCTGAGTGGCCTCGAGATCGACCGGGAGCACCGAGTGCAGCTGCGAGGCGGGGTCGAGCGCCCGGAGGCTCTGACGGTCCGGCAGGTCGCCTGGAAGGCGGACGGTGGCGTGCGTGGTGTCGCGGAAGCGGCGCGGCGGGGCCTGCTCCTCGGGGGCCGGGGGAGCGGGGGCGGGCGGGGCCTCGGAACGGGGGCGCTTGGCCTGGAGCAGGCCGATGAGGCCCTCCAGCGAGCGGTCCCAGGCCGAGACGGCCTCGGCCGTGGCGGAGACGGACGGGGCCACCGACGGGTCGTCCCCGCCGCCGATCTCCCGGATCGCCTCGGTCAGCGCCCCGGCCATCGCCGCGACCTGTCCGGGGTCGGCGACCGTGGCGAGGTCCGCGGCGAGCTCTTCGGTTGAGATCGACTGGAGCGCACCGGGTTGGGGGAGTCTGGTGAGGATCGCGACGGCGTTGGCCTCGCTGGGGTCGTCCCAGGCGGCCAGCGCCGCGGGGAAGACCGCGCGCAGCAGGCACGTGAGCGCCTCGGCGGCGTCGTGGCGGGCGCGGGCGGCGGAGGCGACGGTGTCGAGGATCGGGCGCAGGGCGGCGATCTCGGCTCGCGCGGCGAAGGGCTGCCCGGCGACTTCGCCGGTGGCCATGCCGCGGGCGATGGCGATGGCGTCGTCGAGGGCGTCCTTGGAGCGGGAGGCGCGGCCGTCGGCGCGGACGACGTACTGCCCTGCGGCGGCGGCGTACTCGGCCAGCTGGACCACGTCGCCGTCGACGGCGACGGAGACCGACTGGCCGGGGGCCGAGCGGGCGAGCAGGCTGTTGAGGCGGACCCAGCCGCGCGGGTCGTCGCCGAAGGTGTCGGTGGCGATGAGGCCGCCTCCGGCCGCGACGAGCGCGACCGCGCAGGCGGTGTCGCCCGGTCCGGCCCCGGTTACCTGCTGATCGGTGGTGATGCCGCAGAACACTTGCACCCGCGGAGCTCCTCTCGTAGGGCGCGCCCTCGGGCACCGACCCCTGACGGCGAGGCCTGTGCCCCGCCCGTTTTTACCAGTCCGTTATCAGTTTTCCGCAGAATACTCGGTTCTGCAAGCGGACTCCCAGTGCGGGTTCGCGAAGGGCGCGTACGCCGGGCGGGCCCCGGAACGGGCCTCCCTCAGGTCCTTAACACGCCTTTCCGGCAATTGGCTGAGAGTCCTGACCAGGCGATTCCCTTGTGGAGTAACGCAGCGGTGCCGCCGCGGTCACGCCGCGGCGGCACGGGAATCGGTCTTGGAGTACGAGTGGCAATGGGCTGTTCGGACGATTCTCCCGATTGCCTATCGCGTCACCGTCGCACCGGACCGCAGACCGTTCGGACCTTTCGCCCTACTTCCACTCGGCTGCGCTCCTAACGCCATTCGACGTGGTCGTTGAGCTTCGCGATGACGCCGCGCCAGGCGATGGCGGCCTGCTGGGCGTCGTTCTTGCGCAGGCGGCGGCGCGCGAGCTTGCCGCGCAGGCCGCCGTCGACGACGACCCGGAAGGTCTCGTCGAGGTCGTCGAGGGGCGAGCCGGGGGCGAGGGCGCCGACGATGGAGTCGTTCTTGAGCGCGTACCCGAGGTCGCGGCCGACCTCGGCGGCCTTGATGAGGAGTTCGGGCTCCCAGGTGTCGTGGCCGCCGCGGAGGTTGGCGACGACGAGGTCGAGCTCGTAGGTGTCGTCTTCCTCACAGGCGATGTCGGCGACGGCGACGCGCTCCTGGAGCTCGGCGTACTCCTCGATGACGGCCAGGTCGTGGTCGTCGTTCTCCTTGACGTAGGCCACGAGCGCCTCGGGCTCGCGGAAGAGCAGGAGCTTCCCCTTGCGCGTCAAGAAGACCGGGACCTCTTCGGGCTCGGCGTCGAGGGCGTCGACCTCCTCTTCGGGCTCGTCGTCGGCGAAGTCGGCCTCGTCGGGCTCGTCCGCGTCCTCGTCTTCCGCGAGCGGCGCGTCCTCGTCCTCAGGCGCTTCTTCGGCGACCTCGTCCTTGGAGGCCTTGTCCTCGGACACCCCGTCCTCGGGCTCCTCGTCGCGCTTCGCGGTCGGCAGCGTGTCCGACATGCGGTAAGCCCGCAGGGTGAAGCCCGAGTCCTTGCCCAGGTGGAGCTCCACCGGGTCGACGCCGGTCTCGTTCCAGAGCTTGTCGGTCTCGGCGCTGCGCGCCGCCCCGTCCGATTCGGCCGCCATGTCGCGTCCCTCCCGCAGTCGTCAACGTGGTCACAGAGTCCTCTAGCTGGGGAACAGCCTACGACCACATGGCACGGCCACTCGCTCCGGTGCGCGCTTTCGGCACGGGGCGCCCGAAAACGCCGCAGTACTGACGTATCGGCACTTCTCAATACAGGGACGGGCCCGTGCCGCGGCCGCGGCACGGACCCGCCGGTCCAGGTGGTGACGACGGACCCCCGCCGGCGTCGCCGGCAGGGGTCTTCAGGCCTCGTCAGTAGCCGCCGCCCGCGGCGGCGGCCATGCCCGCCGGGTGCCACACGGTCTTGTACTCGGTCCACTGCCGCAGCAGGGCGAGCGAGTCGCCGACCTTGCCCGGGCGGCGCACGACCTTGAGCGTCCCGGCCGCCGCGGCCTCCAGTTCGGCCGCGAGCGCGGCGTCCTCGACGCCGCCGAGGTCGATCCCGTTGACGTCGGCGTGCGCGGCCAGGTGCGGCGCGACCTCGGCGACGTTGCCGCTCAACAGGTTCACCACCCCGCCGGGCAGGTCGGAGGTGGCGAGCACCTCGCCGAAGCTCAACGCGGGCAGCGGTTTCGCCTCACTGCTGAGCACCACGACGGTGTTCCCGGCGGCGATCGCGGGCGCGAGGGCCTCGACCAGGCCCAGGAACGGGTCGTCCTGCGGCGCGAGGACGGCGACGACGCCGAGCGGTTCGGGCTTGGTGTGGTTGAAGTAGGGCCCGGCGACGGGGTTGGCGCCGCCGAGCACCGAGGCGTACTTGTCGGTCCAGCCCGCGTAGTGCACGAGCCGGTCGATCGCCTGCTCCACGGTGCCGAGGGCCGCATGGGGCTCGGCGCCGGTGGCGTCGGCCAGCTCCTCGGCGAACTGCCCGGCGCGGCCTTCGAGCATCTCGGCGGCCCGGTAGAGGATCTGGCCCCTGAGGTAGGCGGTCTGGCCCGCCCACGGGCGCTGCGCCTTGCGGGCCGCGGCGACGGCGTCGCGCGCGTCCTTGCGGCTGGCGAGCGCGGCGTTCGCGAGCTCGGCGCCGTCGGGGCTGGTCACCGGGTAGCTCCTTCCGGACTCGGAGCGGGGGAACTTCCCGCCGACGTACAGCTTGTAGGTCTTCTTCACCCGCAGTCGCTCAGACATCGAGGTACGCCTCCAGCCCTTGGCGGCCGCCCTCGCGGCCGTAACCGGACTCCTTCAGGCCGCCGAAGGGGCTGGCGGCGTCGAACTGGTTGAACGTGTTGGCCCACACCACGCCCGCGCGCAGCCGCTCGGCCGCCCACAGGATCTTGGAGCCCTTCTCGGTCCACACCCCGGCCGACAGGCCGTAGGGGGTGTTGTTGGCCTTGGCGATCGCCTCGTCGGGGGTGCGGAACGTGAGGACGCTGAGCACCGGGCCGAAGATCTCCTCGCGGGCGATCCGCATCGACTGCTGGACGCCGGTGAACACGGTGGGGCGGAACCAGAAGCCGTTCTCGGGCAGGTCGCAGGCGGGCTGCCACACGTCGGCGCCCTCGCCGCGGCCGGTCTCGGTGAGCGCGGTGATGCGTTCGAGCTGCTCGGCGGAGTTGATCGCGCCGATGTCGGTGTTCTTGTCGAGCGGGTCGCCGACCCGCAGCGTCGCGACGCGCTCCTTCAGCCGCGAGAGGACCTCGTCGGCGACCGACTCCTGGACGAGCAGGCGCGACCCGGCGCAGCACACGTGGCCCTGGTTGAAGAAGATGCCGTTGACGATGCCCTCGACGGCCTGGTCGATCGCGGCGTCGTCGAAGACGATGTTCGCGGCCTTCCCGCCCAGCTCCAGCGTCACCTTCTTCTTCGAGCCCGCGATGGACTTCGCGATGGCGCGGCCCACGGCGGTCGAACCGGTGAAGGCGACCTTGTCCACGTCGGCGTCGACGAGCGCGGCGCCAGTGGCCCCGGCGCCGGGGAGGATGTTGACCACGCCCGGGGGCAGGTCGGCCTCCTGGCACAGCTCGGCGAACATGAGCGCGGTCAGCGGCGTCGTCTCGGCGGGCTTGAGCACCACCGTGTTCCCGCACGCGAGCGCCGGTGCGATCTTCCACGCGAGCATGAGGATCGGGAAGTTCCAGGGGATGACCTGGCCGATGACGCCCAGCGGCCGCGGGTCGGCGCCCAGGCCCGCGTAGGCGAGCTTGTCGGCCCACCCGGCGTGGTAGAAGAAGTGCTGCGCGGCGGTGGGGACGTCGAAGTCGCGGGTCTCCTTGATGGGCTTGCCGTTGTCGAGGGACTCGGCGACGGCGAACTCGCGGGACCGCTCCTGGAGGAGCCGGGCGATGCGGAACAGGTACTTGCCGCGCTCGGCCCCGCTCATGGGGCCCCACACGGCCTCCTGGGCGCGGCGGGCCGCGGCGACGGCCTTCGCGACGTCGGCCGCTCCGGCCTCGGCGACGGTGAACAGGACCTCCTCGGTGGCGGGGTTCACCGATTTGAAGACGGCCTCGCCGTCGACGAACTCGCCGTCGACGAAGAGCCCGTAGTGCTCTTTGATCTCGGGCCGCACCGACTCGGGCGCGGGGGCGTACTCGAACATCGCTTAGTCCACCGTCACGTAGTCGGGGCCGGAGTAGTGGCCGGTTGTGAGCTTCTGGCGCTGCATGAGCAGGTCGTTGAGGAGGCTGGAGGCGCCGAAGCGGAACCACTCGTTGCTCAGCCAGTCGTCGCCGAGGGTCTCGTTGACGCACACCAGGTACTTGATCGCGTCCTTGGTGGTGCGGATGCCCCCGGCGGGCTTGACGCCGACCTGGCGGCCGGTGAGGGCGCGGAAGTCGCGCACGGCCTGCATCATGAGCAGCGTGACCGGCAGGGTCGCGTTGACGCCCACCTTGCCGGTGGAGGTCTTGATGAAGTCGGCCCCGGCGTGCATGGCGAGCCAGGAGGCGCGGCGCACGTCGTCGTAGGTGACCAGTTCGCCCGTTTCGAGGATGACCTTGAGGCGGGCCTCGCCCGCGGCGGCCTTCACCGCCTTGATCTCGTGGAAGACCCGTTCGAGGTCCCCGGCGAGGAACGCGCCGCGGCTGATGACCATGTCGATCTCGTCGGCGCCCGCGCGCACGGCGGCCTCGGTGTCGGCCAGGCGGAGGTCGAGCGGGACCTGCCCGGCGGGGAATCCGGTGGCGACCGAGGCGACCTTGACGCCGCTGCCCTCGAGGGCCTCGGCGGCGACGGCGACCATCGCGGGGTAGACGCAGACGGCGGCGGTCGAGGGCGCGTCGCCGTCGGGGCGCACGGCCTTCGCCGCGAGCGACCGCACCTTGCCGGGGGTGTCGGCCCCTTCGAGCGTGGTCAGGTCGATCATGCTGATGGCGAGGTCGATGGCCTGCGCCTTCGACGCCTTCTTGACCGAGCGGGTGGCGAGCCCCGCCGCGCGCGCTTCGAGGCCGACCGCGTCGACGCCGGGGAGGGCGCGGACGAGGGCGGCGGCCTCGGCGCCGCTCACAATTGATCCCATGACCCGATGGTATCCGTCCCTGTAACGACCGCCGTCGCGACGTTCGGCTCAGCGTGTGGTGACCAGCTCACATTAGCCCGGCGAACTGGACGTTAAGGTTGGTAACCGTGGATGTCAAGATCGTCGAACACCCGCTCGCCGCCGAACGGCTCACCGCCATGCGCGACGAGCGCTCGGACTCGCCGAGGTTCCGGGCCGCCCTGCACGAGCTCACCATGATGCTCGTCTACGAGGCCACGCGCGACGTGGCCGTGACCGAATACGAGATCAGGACCCCCGTGGCCCCCGCCAAGGGGTACCGGCTCGGGAACCCGCCCGTGCTCGTCCCGGTGCTGCGCGCCGGGCTCGGCATGGCCGACGCCGCCCAGGCGATGATCCCGGACGCCTCGATGGGCTTCGTGGGCCTCGCCCGCGACGAGGAGACCCACGAGCCGTACGCCTACATGGAGTCGCTGCCCGACGACCTGGCCGGCCGCCACGTCATCGTCCTCGACCCGATGGTCGCCACCGGCGGCTCCCTCCTGCGCTGCTGCGAGATGATCGCCGCCCGCGGCTGCACCGACATCGACCTCATCAGCGTCCTCTGCGCCCCCGACGGCATCGACAAGCTCGCCGCCTCCGGCATCGCCATGCGCATGACCACCGCCGCCGTCGACCCCGAACTCAACGGCAAGGCCTACATCGTCCCCGGCCTCGGCGACGCCGGCGACCGCCAGTTCGGCGCCTACCGCCGCTTCTAGACACGAAAAAGGGCCGGGCGCGCAGCGCCCGGCCCTCATTCGTCGCTGTAGCACTCCCACGGATCCCTCACGATGAACGATCGGTTCATCTCCTGGTGGACTTCCTCGAGATTCGCCGCGAACTCCTCATCGGGTTCACGGGCAGAGTAGTAAGCGATGATCGCGGCGCCGTTCGGATTCGGCGGGGGAGGGTCGTCAGCCACGCTGCCCGTCCAGGCACTTGATGGTCACGATGTTGCATTTCGGTCCCGGAGTGCGCTCGAATTTGCAGTCAACCGTCAACAGCGGAACCTGGAACGCTTCGGCAAGTGCCACGTAGGAGGCATCGTACGTGGTCATGTTCGCCCTCAGTTCCCAGATCCTGGGCAGGTACCATGCGTGCTCATACCGGTCAATGTCCGATTGCATCAGCGATTCCAAGGCCAGGTTGGCTTTCGCCTGATCGAGTTTGCGGCCGAGTACCAAGCCGCGGAGCACTGAGCTGAACTCGAGATCGATGAAGTGCGGCGCTATCAGTTTCTCACCCGCGACTGCCGCGCGTACGCCTTCGCCCAGTTCATCAGAGCTGGTGAGCAGTTCGATCATGGAGGAGGTGTCGATGACGATCATTTGCGGTGCGCTCGGTCCTCCTCGACGGCCGCGAGTATGTCCTCGGTCGTGATCCCGCTGCCCTCGGAGATCGCTCGGCCGCGTGCGACGAGTTCGTCGGAGGTGAGTCGTTTCGAGTCCTGTTCGAGCAGGCGCTTCACGAAGCCCTCTACGGTGGTGTGGTTGTTCTGCGCGCGGAGCCGCAGTCGAGCCATCACGTCTTCGGACACATCGTGGATCTCCAGATCAGCCATGATTCGAGCGTAGGCGACCAGCCGTCGGATTTCATGTTCTGACACGCCGTGCCGAAGGGGCCGGGCGCGTAGCGCCCGGCCCCTTCGTCGTACGGGCGTCAGTGCGGGACGCCGAGGATCGCTGCCATCTCGGCTTTGAGGGCCTCGACGCCGGCGCGGGCCCGTTCGCGGGCCGCGGGGAGGTCGCCGCCGGTGTCCTCGCGGACTTCGAGGTAGGCCTTGAGCTTCGGTTCGGTGCCGGAGGGGCGGCAGACGACACGGGCGTTCGCGGTGGTCACCGTGACGACGTCCGCGTCGGGGAGCCGGTCGAGGTAGTCGGTGACGGGTTCGTCGAGCAGGGAGGCGGGCCGGTTGGCGCGCAGGCGCTTCATGCACGCGTCGATCTCCGAGAGGTCCTCGACGCGGACCGACAGCTGCCCGGTCTCGTAGACGCCGAACTCCTCGGCGAGCTCGTCGAGGCGGTCCTGGAGGGTCGCGAAACGCGCGGCCTGGCCCGCGGCGATCTCGGCGACGACGAGCGACGCGGAGACGCCGTCCTTGTCGCGCAGGAACTCCGGTGCGACGCAGTAGCCGAGGGCCTCCTCGAAGGCGAACGCGAGGTCGGCGCCGGCGCGGGCGAGCCACTTGAAGCCGGTGAGGGTCTCCTCGTACGCGAAGCCGCGCCGCTCGCACATGGCCTTGAGCTGCGTCGTGGAAACGATCGTGGTCGCGTAGGTGCCCTTGTGGCCCTTGCGCATCCAGTGGTCGGCCAGGAGGACGCCGACCTCGTTGCCGCTGAGCTGGCGCCAGCCGTCGCCGGTGGGGACCGCCACCGAGCAGCGGTCGGCGTCGGGGTCGAGCGCGAGCGCCACGTCCGCGCCCTCCTCGGCGGCGAGGGCCTTGAGGAGGTCGATCGCGCCGGGCTCCTCGGGGTTGGGGAAGGCGACGGTGGGGAAGTCCGGGTCGGGGTCGGCCTGCTCGGGCACGAGGGTCGGGGCGGCGAACCCGGCCCGCTCCATGGCCTTGACGAGGGTGGCGCCGCCGACGCCGTGCATCGGCGTGGCGACCGAGGCGAGCCGCTTGGGGTCGTCGGGGTCGACGACGGAGGCGACGGCGGCCAGGTACCGGTCGAGGACGGACTCGTCGAGGGTCTCGCCCTCGTCGCCGAGCGGGATCTCCGAGAGCGGCCCGAGCGCCTCGATCGCGGCCTCGATCTCGGTGTCGGCGGGCGGGACGATCTGCGCGCCCGCGCCGAGTTCCCCGCCCAGTTCGCGGCCGAGATAGACCTTGTAGCCGTTGTCCTGCGGCGGGTTGTGGCTCGCGGTGACCTGCACGGCGGCGGCGCCGTCGAGGTGCGTCACGGCGAACGCGGTCACCGGGGTCGGCAGGGGACCGGGCATGAGGAGCGCGCGACGGCCCGACCCGGTGACGACGCGGGCGGTCTCGACGGCGAAGTCGCGGCTGCCGTGGCGGGCGTCGTAGCCGATGACGACGGGACCGGTCGCGCCCTTGGCGTCGAGCCAGTTCGCGAGCCCGGCGGCGGCGGCGCGGACCACGGCGAGGTTCATGCCGTTCGGTCCGGCGCGCAGGGGCCCGCGCAGCCCGGCGGTGCCGAACTTCAGGCGCCCGGCGAAGCGGTCGGCGAGCTCCTCGGCGGTGCCGGGGAGCGCGTCGAGGAGCCGGTAGAGCTCGTCGCGGGCGGCCTTGTCGGGGTCGTCGGTGATCCACCGCAGTGCCGTGGCGCGCAGCGCATCCAGATTGGTCACGTCCGTCATGGGGAAATGGTCGCATATCCGCCGTCCGCGGGGCCGCTCTTGCGGACGGTGTGGCCTCAGCCGGTCTGGAACGACGCCACGGCCTCGGCGTAGACCTCCTGTGATAGCGACCATGCGTCGGCGTCCCCGGAGATGAAGACGCCGAACGTGGTCCCGTCCCCGGCGTCCACGATGGCCCAGATCGAGTGGCGCTCGGCGCCGGCCTCGTCGAGGTTCGTGCCGGTGTACTCCAGGACCGTGCCGCCCATCCCGGCGATCTCGACGTCGTCGAGCGCGACCCGTTCGAGGTCGGTCATCTCCACGGGCAGGCCGTCGAAGTAGTCCGAGAGGTAGCCCTCGGCGTCGCCGGCGCCGCGGTCGGAGCCGGCGTAGAACCGGACCCACTGGGTGTCGTCCTCGGGGTTGTAATAGGAGACGTAGTCGTCGCCGGCCTGGCCCTCGGGCCACTCGGCGGGGTGGTTCACGGTGAAGCCGTCGCCCTCGTGGGCGGCGGTCTCGAACGACGGGCCCTCGTCCTCCTCGGAGCCCCCGTCCTCCTCCTCGCCCTCGCCGGAGGGGGACTCGCCGCCGGAGGCGTCCTCGGCGGCCGTGGTCGGGTCGGCGCCGCCGGCCCCGCCGCCGTCCCCGGCGAACTGCCACTTGTAGACGCCCCAGCCGAGCACGACCACCAGGAGCACGCAGATCGCGATGACCGACCCGGACTTCCAGCGGTTCGGCTCCGGCTCGGGTTCGGGTTCGCGCACGCGGGGGCGCCCGCCGGTGCCGTCGGCGCGCGGACGCGGCGGCGAGACCTCCTGGTAGGCCGCGGAGGGCCCGCCGCCGCCGTCGTTGCGGTAGGCCGGTCCGGCGGCCATGCCGCCGGTGACGCCGGTGCCGCCCAGCGGCCCGGCGAGGAGGGACGCGAGCTCCTGGCGGACCTCGGGGAGCGAGGCGCGCTGCTGCGGGTCCTTCGCGAGCATCCCGCCCAGGAGCGGCGTCAGCGGCCCGGCGTGGCGCGGGTTCTCCGGCGGCTCCTGCACGACCGCGCGCATCGTGGAGACCGCGTCGCCCCGGTCGAACGGCGGGCGGCCCTCGACGGCCGCGTACAGGGTCACGCCGAGGCTGAAGACGTCGCTGGCGGGCGCGGCCGGGTGGCCCACCGCGCGCTCGGGCGCGATGTAGTGCGCCGAGCCGAGGACCTTCCCGGGGGTCGTGCCCCCCGAGACCTGGTGCATCTGGGCGGCGCCGAAGTCGGAGAGGACGCAGCGCCCGTCGGTGGAGATGAGCACGTTCCCGGGCTTGACGTCCCGGTGGATGATCCCCGCGTCGTGCGCGGCCTGGAGCGCGCCGACCAGCGCCATGCCGATCTTCGCGGCCACGCGCGGGGCCAGCGGGCCGTCCTGCGTCAGGATCTCGGCGAGGCTGCGCGCCTGGAGCAGCTCCATGACGATCCACGGCAGGCCCAGGTGCTCGACCACGTCGAAGACGCGGATGACCGACGGGTGCGAGAGCCCCGCGGCGATCTGCGCCTCCCGCCGGGAGCGGTCGATGAGCTGCGAGCGCTCCTGCGGCGGCAGGTCCGGCGGCAGGAACACCTCCTTGAGGGCCACCTCGCGGCGCAGGACCGTGTCGGTCGCCCGCCACACCGACCCGTTGCCGCCCTTGCCGACGAGGTCGACCAGGAGGTACCGGTCGGCGACCATGTCGCCGGGCCCGGCCCGGTTCGCGCCCGGACCGCCCGCCCCCGGGCGGTGCCCGGGCTCGTCGCCGACCGCGAAGCTCTGCCCGAGGTTCCCGTAGTTGCCGTACGAGGAGCTGTGCCGGTACGAGGAGTCGCCGTAGGAGTCCCCGCCGTACGGGGACCGGTTGTAGGCGCCCGACTGGCCGCCGGCCGCGTCGTAGCCCGAGGAGGCCTCGTACCCGCGCCCGTACCCGGGCGGGTGCGGCTCGGAGCCGGTGAACCTCGCCCCGAACGACGGGTGCGGGTCGCGCCCCGGATCGGCGCCCGGGCCGCCGTACGGCCCTTGGCCTTCGGGGGAGCTCCGCGGGGTCGGCACGGCGCCGGGGCGGGGGTCCTCATAGGCGCCGGGACCACCGCGACCGTAGTCAGATGAGTACGTCATACCGCCACTCCTCGCGAGGGATCCCCACTAGTCTGCCGCGTCCCGGCCACCGGTGTGGAACCGGGGACGCGTAACAGTGCGCTGACGGCGACGTAGACGGCCTTCGTCCGGGGGAGCGGCGGCGCCCCCGGAGCGACCACCATGATCTTCCGAAGACGCAGTTCACAACCTAGGATGGCAGCCATGCAGCCGCCACCGCAAGGCCGAGACGGACTTGAGATCCGAACCGTCTACGGCCCCGACGACCTCGCGCCCGACCTCCAGGAACGACTCGGCGACCCCGGCTCCTTCCCCTACACGCGCGGCGTCCACCCGACCATGTACGCCTCCCGGCCCTGGACGATGCGCCAGTACGCCGGGTTCGCCTCCGCCGCCGAGTCCAACCGCCGCTACCGCGACCTCCTCGCCGCCGGCACCACCGGACTCTCGGTCGCCTTCGACCTGCCCACGCAGATGGGCTACGACTCCGACGCCCCCGAGGCCCTCGGCGAGGTCGGCAAGGTCGGCGTCGCCGTCGACTCCCTCGCCGACATGCGCGTCCTGTTCGGCGGCATCCCCCTCGACGAGGTCTCGACCTCGATGACCATCAACGCCCCCGCGGCCGTCCTCCTCCTGCTCTACCAGCTCGTCGCCGAGGAGCAGGGCGCCGACCCGGCCGCCCTGCGCGGCACGATCCAGAACGACGTCCTCAAGGAGTACATCGCCCGCGGGACCTACATCTTCCCGCCCGCCCCGAGCCTGCGCCTGGTCAGCGACACCTTCGCGTACTGCGCCGCCGAACTGCCGCAGTGGAACACGATCTCCATCTCCGGCTACCACATGGCCGAGGCCGGGGCCACCGCCGCGCAGGAGCTCGCGTTCACCCTCGCCGACGGCATCGAGTACGTCGAGTGCGCCCTCGCCGCCGGCCTGGAGGTCGACGCGTTCGCCCCGCGCCTGTCGTTCTTCTTCGTCGCCCGCTCCACGCTCCTCTCGGAGGTCGCGAAGTTCCGCGCCGCCCGCCGGATCTGGGCCCGCATCATGCGCGACCGCTTCGGCGCGAAGGACCCCCGCTCGATGAAGCTGCGCTTCCACACCCAGACCGCCGGCGTCGAGCTCACCGCCCAGCAGCCCGAGGTGAACCTCGCCCGCGTCACCGTCCAGGCCGTCGCCGCCGTCCTCGGCGGCACCCAGTCGCTCCACACCAACGCCTACGACGAGGCCATCGCCCTGCCCACCGACCGCTCCGCGCGCCTGGCGCTGCGCACCCAACAGGTCATCGCCGCCGAGACCGACCTGTGCGACACCGTCGACCCCTTCGCCGGCTCCTACGCCGTCGAGGCCCTCACCGACGAGGTCGAGGCCGAGTCCCTGCGCCTCATCGACGCCGTCTTCGCGCACGGCTCCGCCGTCGCCGCGATCGAGGAGGGCTTCCAGAAGAGCGAGATCGAACGCAGCGCCTACGCGACCGCCAAGCGCATCGACGCGGGCGAGCAGACCGTCGTCGGCGTCAACAAATACCTCCTCAATGGCGATGACGCCCCCTATAAACCGCTCAAAGTGGACCCCGCGATCGAAGTCGCGCAGGTCGAGCGCCTCGCCGCCCACCGCGCCGGCCGCGACGCCGCCGTGATCGCGTCGTCCCTGGCAGCGGTGCGCGAGGCCGCCGCCGGGACCGCGAACGTCCTCTACCCGCTCAAGACCGCGCTCGCCGCCGGCGCCACCGTCGGCGAGGTCTGCACCGCGCTCGCCGCCGAATGGGGGCGCTACACGCCGAACGAGCACTGGTGACCCCATTGCGCCGTTCGACGAATGGTGACGGGAGTGTCACCGAGCGCCGAAGCGCACAAGGCGTCTGTCGACGCATTCGGTGAACGGGGAAACACTGGTCCGGGGTCGCGTCACCGAGTCGGTGCATTGCCGGGCGTCGGTTGAAAAACCGTGCTGCGGCCGTAACTAATCGGGCTGGCAAGCGTTATGCCTCATGACGGCGGGTTCGGCCGCGGGGCCGTAACCGCCAGTCGTGCGGCCGTGACCCATGGGCGGGAATTGCCCCGGTGCGATTCGCGGGCCGAGCGCAGGTCCCGCCCGGGTTCGGACGGCGGGCGTCGCTCAATGCGGCGCTGACCGCAACGGAGTGCGATCGGATTAAGCTTGGTCGATCGCCCTCCATCGTCTTTGATCCTCGAACGCGAATTGCGAGGCGCGAAGGAATGTACACGCTCACTGCGGAGAAAGTCGTCGAGATGGGTACCGCCACGAAATCCAATGAGCCGCTCCCGAGTGCGACCGCGCCCGAATCGCGTCTCGTGGTACCGGCCGCACTGCCCACGCTCGATAAGGCTGCCCCAGTCGCAGCCGCCGGCAACACCGCTACGGAGCCGCAGGCCATGCCAACATCGCTGCCCGACTTCCTCGACGGCTGGCTCGAAGCGCACGAGGGCGAGATCGTCGCCGCCCGGCGCCACATCCACGCCAACCCGCGCCTCTCGCGCCAGGAGCACGACACCGCCGACTTCGTGGCCGCCCGCCTCGCCGAGGCCGGGCTCGACCCGCGCCTCATCCCCGACGGGACCGGCCTGACCTGCGACATCGGCACCGGCGACCGGATCATCGCGATCCGCGCCGACATGGACGCGCTCCCGATCCACGACCCGAAGCAGGTCCCGTACCGCTCCACGGTGGAGGGCGTCTGCCACGCGTGCGGCCACGACGCCCACACCGCGATGCTCCTGGGCCTGGGCCGCGTCCTGGGCGAACTGGAGCGCCGCGAGGGCCTGCCGGGCCGCTTCCGCCTCGTCTTCCAGCCCTCCGAGGAGCAGTTCCCCTCGGGCGCGCCCACGATGATCAAGTACGGGGCGCTCACCGGCGTCGACGCGATCTTCGCGTTCCACTGCGACCCGCAGTTCCAGGTCGGCCAGATCGGCGTCCGCAACGGGCCGCTGACGGCCGCGTGCGACGTCATGGAGGTCCGGATGCAGGGGCGCGGCGGCCACACCTCGCGCCCGCACCTCACCTCCGACCTCGTCAACGCCATCGGCCGCGTCGTCGTCGACGTCCCGGCCCTCGTGGGCCGGCGCCTGGACCCGCGCCAGTCGGTCGCGATCGTCTTCGGGGCCGTCCAGGCCGGCGAGGCCGCGAACGCGATCCCGCAGGAGGCGCTCGCGCGCGCCACCGTCCGCGTCCACGGCCGCGAGACCTGGGACATGATTCCCGACCTCGTGCAGGAGGTGACCCGCTCGGTCGCCCGCGCCTGCGGCGTCGAATGCGAGATCGACTACCGCCGCGGCGTCCCGCCGGTCGTCAACGACCGCGCCGCCTCGGCGATGTTCGCCGGCGCGACCGCCGCGGCCCTCGGGGAGCAGGCCGTCGTCGAGGCCCCGATGTCCATGGGCGGCGAGGACTTCGCGTACTACCTGGAGCAGGTCCCCGGCGCGATGGCGCGCCTCGGCGTCGGCCGCCCCGGCGAGCGCCTCGACATCCACCAGGGGAACTTCGACATCGACGAGCGCGCCCTCGGGCACGGCATCCGCGTCATGACCCACACGGTCCTCGCCGCCGCCGTCAATCCCGCGTTCTGAGGACACGCGAACGGGCGGGGACGACGTGTCGTCCCCGCCCGGTCTGAAAAGTTTGTCGCCCCGGCGTGTCGCGCCGGGGCTACTCGGCGGTCGGGCGCTTGCGCAGCGCCTCGACGTAGTCCTGCGGGGCGCCCGCGGCCTCCGCGGCGCGCATGATCTCGTCGAGGTACCACTGGCTCGGCAGCCCGCCCTCGAACCCGTCGAACACGTACAGCCACACCTGCCGGTTCGCCTCCAGCGTCGCCGCCTGCGTGTTCATCTTCCGGTAGAGCCCCGAGTTGAGGCCCTCCAGTTCGTCGAGGACCTGGCGGTCGGCCGGGTCCAGGTCGTAGAGCGAGACGAACACCCGCTCGCCGGGGGCCTCGACGACCGTGGCCACCGCCGACTCCCAGCCGAGGTCGGCGCCGGCGAACGTCAGTCGCCAGCCCTCCATCCAACCCGTGCCGACCAGCGGCGAGCGCGGGCAGGTCGCACGCATGCGGGCGGGGTCGAGATTCGAGCCATACGCGGCATAGAGATGCACGACTCGAAGATACCCTTAAACCTGCCCGCACTGAAGCATCCCGAACAGCGAAAGGCGCGCCCCGTGACACGAGTAGCGATCATCGGCGGAGGCCCGGCCGGTTACGAGGCCGCCCTCGTGGCGGCCCAGCTCGGCGCCGACGTCACCCTCATCGAGGCCACCGGGGCCGGCGGCGCCTGCGTCCTCTCCGACTGCGTCCCCTCCAAGACGTTCATCGCCGCGTCCTCGGTCCTCACCGAGATCCACGAGTCCTCCGAGCTCGGCATCGGCACCAAGGAGGCGATGGCCGACCCCGGCGCCGTCAACGGCCGCGTCCGCCGCCTCGCCACCCAGCAGTCCGCCGACATCGCCCAGAAACTCGTCGACGCGGGCGTCGACATCGTCTACGGCCGCGCCGGCCTCCGCGTCGACAAGGGCTACAACTACGTCCACGAACTCCATGTGGTCCCCCTCGAAGGCGACCCGTACGACACCGACGCCGACGTCGTCCTCATCGCCACCGGCGCCACCCCCCGCACCCTCACCTCCGCGCCCGTCGACGGCGAGCGCATCCTCACCTGGCGCCAGCTCTACGACCTCAAGGAGCTCCCCGAGCACCTCGTCGTCGTCGGCTCCGGCGTCACCGGCGCCGAGTTCGCCTCCGCGTACCTCGCGATGGGCTCGGCGGTCACCCTCATCTCCTCGCGCGACCGCGTCATGCCCCACGAGGACGCCGAGGCCGCCGAGACCGTCGGCCGCGTCTTCGTGCGCCGCGGCATGGACGTGCGCAACCACTCCCGCGCCGCCGCCGCCCGCCGCACCGACACCGGCGTCGCCGTCGAACTCGACGGCGGCACCGTCGTCGAGGGCACCCACGCGCTCATCTGCGTCGGCTCGATCCCCAACTCCGACAACCTCGGCCTGCACGCCTACGGCGTCAAGGTCGACGAGCGCGGCTTCATCCCCGTCGACAAGGTCTCGCGCACCAACGTCCCCGGCGTGTACGCCGCCGGCGACGTCACCGGCGTCCACGCCCTCGCCTCCGTCGCCGCCATGCAGGGCCGCATCGCCATCTGGCACGCCCTCGGCGAGGCCGTGCGCCCCATCAAGCTCGCCCACGTCG
This sequence comes from Glycomyces paridis, assembly GCF_004912155.1. GTDB lineage: Bacteria > Actinomycetota > Actinomycetes > Mycobacteriales > Micromonosporaceae > Glycomyces > Glycomyces paridis. The sequence goes on from NZ_STGX01000001.1 coordinate 58,641, forward strand.
CCGCGAACGTCTTCACCGACCCCGAGCTCGCCTCCGTCGGCGTCACCCAGGCCGACGTCGACTCCGGCAAAGTGGACTGCCGCGGCGTCCTGCTGCCCTTCGCGTCCAACCCGCGCGCGAAGATGGTCGACCGCACCGAGGGGTTCGTGAAGCTCTTCGCCTGGAACTCCTCGGGGATCGTCGCCGGCGGCGTCGTCGTCGGCTCCCGCGCCTCCGAGCTCATCACCCCGATCGCGCTCGCCGTGGAGCAGCGACTCACCGTCGAGCAGGTCGCCCGGACCTTCACGATCTACCCGTCGCTGTCCGGCTCGGTCGCCGAGGCCGCCCGCCAGCTCATGGAGTACTGACCGGCCACGCGAACGGGCCCGGGGCGAATGCCCCGGGCCCGTTCGCGTGCCGTCGCTACTCGAAGGTCTCGACCCGCAGGTGGCGGATGAGGTGCACGTCCGTGGCGCCGCCCGTCGAGGCCGCGAAACCGATCTTGAACGAGTCGGGGGCCGCGAACGGCATCGTCGTCTCCAGGGCCCGGTACCAGCCGTTGCCGTCGAGGAAGTCGAGGTCCACGGTCACCTTCGGGTGCTCGCCGTCGGTGATCTTCAGCTTCACCAGCCGCTTCGCGCCCTCGAGGGAATCCGAGCGCAGGCTCTCGGGGAACGCGGTCCCGTACAGGTCGCCGTCGACCGCGGTGCCGACCTTCTCGTCGGTCGCCGTCGTCGCCAGCAGGCAGTAGCCCTCGGTGCCCTGGCCGGGGCCGCGCAGCGCCACGTTGTCGGGGGCGCGGTTCATCGCCACCCGCAGGTGCTCGGGCGCCCGGTAGTCCTCGGGGCAGCCGTTGCCGCGGTTCTCGGTGTCCGCCGAGAAGTTCCCCCACGCGTCCAGGCCCAGGCCCAGGTAGGCGCCGTCGACGCCCGGGTTGTCGCCGTGCTGGGCGTAGCCCAGGCTCCCGCCGAACGCGCCCGCCTCGGTGAGGTCGGTGTCGCCGTCCACGAGGAAGAACGAGATGCCGTCCGCCCCCGTGCCGCCGTACTGGTACTGCGCGAACGTGACCTCGAAACCGCCCTGGTTCGGCAGGGCCTGGTTGAGGATCGCCGCGCCTGTGTTCGACTCGCTCGCGTCGGTGAGCTGGAGGAAGCCGGGCACCTTCCCGACCTCGGGGACCGGGCCGACCGCCTGGTCGGCGCACGACCCGAAGCCGTTGACGCCGTCGGGGTCGGTCGCGCCGGTCAGGCACGCGTCGAGCGAGAGCGCGGCGTCGGGGACGTCCTCGCCGTTGCTCGTCATGGGGGCGTTGAACAGCAGGACCTTCTTCTCCTCGTCCGCCGCCTGCGCCCCCGAGGCGCCCGGCAGCGCGGCCAGCGCCGCCGCGAGCAGCATCGAACCGGCCCCGAACATCGCAACTCGTCTCACTGGAACTCCCTCGCTGGTGCTGCGGCCCGGCCGGCTGCGGCCGGGCCCGATCGGCCTGCGGTCCTGGAACACCAGCGGCCGACTACTCAGCGAAGCTATATGAGAACTTCCTGTGAGGACGGTGGTTCCGTCAATTGCGGACGGACCCCGCGGCGACCGGACGAGAAAACCGGCCGCCGCCTCGTATTCCTCAGCCGTCCCGGCGCCGCATCGACAGCCACCCGCCCGCCAGCGCCGCACCCGTCCACGCCACCAGGATCGCGATCCCCGTCCACGCCCCGTAATCGCGCCCGAACGTCGGATCGCCCGGGATCGTCATGTGCATGATCACCATCGACACCTGATCGGGGAAGTACTGCACCACCGGCCGGATCGGATCGAGGTTCCCCAGACCCTGCCCCGACAGGAACAGCACCGGCAGCAGGATCGCCAGCGTCCACACCGTACTGCGCGTCACCACCGTCACCGCCGCCGCGAACACGCACATGAGCGTCAACCCGATCCACCCGCCCAGCAGCGACTCGACCGTCCCCCACGCCGCCCACGGCACCGCACGCTCGCCCGCCCGCGCCTGCACCACTGCGAACACCGCCAGCTCCACCGGCAGCACGACCGCCGCCGCGGCCCCGCCGACCGCCACCATCTTCGCCGCGAACAGCCGCCCCCGCGACGGCACCGCCGCCAGCGCCGCCCGCACCGTCCCCGAGGAGTACTCCGAACCGACGCACGAGACCGCGAACGTCACCAGCACCAACTGCGTCACCAGCAACCCCATGAACGTCGCCGCGAGGGTGTCCCCGTTGAAGAACGCGTCCTCGATCGACCCGCTGACGAGCCACCCGAACCCCAGCGACAGCGCCGCGAACACCGACAGCGTCACCGCCGTCGACCGCACCGACCGCAGCTTCACCCACTCCGCCGCCGTCGCCCTACCGAACGCCCTCATCGCGCACCCCCGCCCGGAACTCCACCGACTCGCTCGTCAACCGCATGAACGCCTCCTCGAGACCCGCACCCGACCCGCCGTGCGAGGCGATGAACGCCGCCGTCGACGAGTCCGCCAGCAGCCGCCCGCGCCCGATCACCACCAGGTGATCGGCCGTCAACGCCATCTCCGACATGAGATGGCTCGACACCAGCACCGTCCGGCCCTCCGCCGCCAGGCCCTTCATCAACCGCCTGATCCACACCACCCCTTCCGGATCGAGACCGTTCACCGGCTCGTCCAGAATGAGCACTTCTGGATCCCCCAGCAGCGCCGCCGCCACCCCGAGCCGCTGCCGCATCCCCAGCGACAACGCCCGCGCCCGCTTCCGCGCCGCACCCGCCATGCCCGTCGCCTCCAGCACCGCCGACACCCGCCGCTCACCGATCCCGTTGCTGCGCGCCAACCACCGCAGATGCTCCCGCACACTCCGGCTCGGATGCAGATCACCCGCCTCCAACAGCGCACCCACCTGCGTCAACGGACGCTCCAGCGACGCGTACGCCCGCCCCCCGACCGTCGCCGTGCCGCCCGTCGGCCGGTCGATCCCCAGGATCAGACGGATCGTCGTCGACTTCCCCGCCCCGTTCGGCCCCAGAAACCCCGTGACCCGCCCCGGCGCCACCGAGAACGACAACCCGTCGACGGCGGTGCCGCCCCGGTACCGCTTGCGCAAATCCCTCACTTCGATCATGAGGCAACCGTAGGAAAACCCACCCCACGGCGACAGTCGCCGAACGTCGCCCGCGACAACGACGAAAGAGAACACCAGGAGAGCCGCCCCGGCCGGATGCTCCGAATCGAAAGGGCTGCGTACCCTGACCGGATGAGAGGTCTCCTCGCCGCGATCGTCGTGGTCCTGGCCGAATTCGCCGTCCTCGCACTCATGCCCGCCGGGCCCGTCCCGTCCGGCATCCTCGTGATCCTCGCCGCCGCGGTCGTCGTCGCCCTCTGGCAGCGACACCGCCGCGCCGTGCGCGAACGCGAAGCCGCCGTGCACCGCGAACGGTTGCGCCTCGCCCGCGACATGCACGACCGCATCGGCCGACGCCTCGGCCTCGCCGCACTCCAGGCCGCGGCCCTCGAAGTCCGCGAAGACGACGACGAACGCCGCGCCGAAGTCCGCCAGGTCGGCGACACCGTCCGCGCCGCCGTCGAAGACCTGCACGGCCTGGTCGCCGTGCTGCGCACCGGAACCGAACCCGCGGCCCGGTTCGACTCGGCCGAGGCCGCCGCGCTGGCGGCCGTGTTCTTGGAGGCGGGCGTGACCGTCGAACTGAGCCAGGAGGGCGAGCCGAAGCCGCTCCCGCCGGCGGCGGCCGGTGCGGCGTACGCGGTCCTCGAAGAGGGTTTGGCGAACGCCGCCAAGCACGCTCCTGGGCTGCCCGTGCACGCGAGCGTGACGTGGGAGTCCGACGCGCTTCTGGTCGCGGTCGAGAATCCGCTGCCGGGCGCCGCCGCCGCGGCCGGTCCGGGTGGGCACGGCCTCGACGGCCTGCGCGAGCGCCTCGATGCCGCCGGGGGACTGCTCGACTGCCGGGCGGGCGGGGGCCGGTTCCGGTTGAGCGCGATGCTCCCGCTCGTGGCGGAGGTCGCGGCGCGGCCGCGGATCGCTCGGGTCGCCGCCGTGGCGACCGTGGTGCTCCTGCTGGTCCTGCTGCCGCTGACGACCGTGGCGGGGGTGCGGGAGCCGTGACCGCCGTGGTGATCGCCGACGACGAGCCGCTGGTGCTCGCGGGCGTCCGGACCATTCTCGAGGCGGCGGGCATCCGTGTGGCCGCAGCCGCGCAGGACGGCGGCGAAGCGCTCGCGGCGGTCGCCCGGCACCGCCCGGAGGTCGCCCTGGTCGACCTCCACATGCCGGGGCTCGGCGGCCTAGACGTCGTTGAGCGGCTCGCCGCGGCGTCCTCGGGGACGCGGGCGCTGGTGCTGACCTCCTTCGGGGAGCAGGAGAACGTGCTCGCCGCGGTGGAGGCCGGTGCGGCCGGGTTCGTCCTGAAGACGTGCGCGCCTGAGGAACTGGTGGCGGCGGTCCGGGCGGTCGCGGCGGGCCAGGCGTACCTGTCGCCCGCGGTCACGAGGATGGTGCTCGGCCTGGTCGCCCCCGAGTCGGTGCCGCGCCGACGCGACGCGGTGGAGCGCGTGGCGCGGCTGGCCGCGCGCGAACGCGACGTGCTCGACCTCGTCGCCGAGGGCCACTCGAACGCCGAGATCGCGCGCCGCGCCCACATGAGCGAGGCGACCGTGAAGACCTACGTGAGCCGCATCCTCGCCAAGCTCGATTGCGCGAACCGGGTCCAGGCGGCGATGCTGGCACGCGACGCGAGCACCTGATCGGCCCGTCCACAGCATTGTCCACAGGAGGTTATCCACAGGACGACAACTCGCCCTTGCCGACGGTGCGGACCTTATGCCACCGTTGAGCCATGAACGGGAACACGAACGAAACCACAGCGGCGACACTGCTCTACAAGCTCGTGACCTGCGCCGACGATGTTCGGTCCACAAGTTATCCACAGGCTGGAAATCAGTACTTGGCAGCAGCGCCCCGACCTGTGATTGTTGGTAGAGAAAAAACGTCTGCTCCGACGGTGGTGGTGGAGATGCGGGGCAGCGGAGTCCTGACAGGACTGACGGCGAGAGTGGGAAACCCCGGGGGCCGTCCCCGAAGACCGAGCGCGGGTGCACCCGCGCTCGGCTCCTGTCAGAACGCCTCGCGAGGAACAACCGCGGGCGCCCGCCGACGGGCGGACGCCCGCGGCCCCGCGGCCAGTGCCGCAGGGCCGCGAACTCGCCTTCGCTACCAGCTGCTGGGGACCGGCGCGCCTTCGGTGTAGCCGGCCGCCGACTGGATGCCGACCGCGGCGCGCTCGTGGAACTCTTCGAGGTTCGTCGCCCCCGCGTAGGTCGCGGCGGAACGGATGCCGGCCACGATCGAGTCGAGGAGGTCCTCCACGCCGGGGCGCTTCGGGTCCAGGTACATGCGGCCGGTCGAGATGCCCTCCTCGAACAGGGCCTTGCGGGCCTGCTCGAAGGAGGTCTCGGCGGCGCTGCGGGCCTTGACCGCGCGGGCCGAGGCCATGCCGAAGGACTCCTTGAACGGCTTGCCCTCGGTGTCGTAGTGCATGTCGCCGGGCGATTCGTGGGTCCCGGCGAACCAGGAGCCGATCATGACGTTCGAGGCGCCGGCCGCGAGGGCCAGGGCGACGTCGCGCGGGTGGCGGACGCCGCCGTCGGCCCACACGTGCCGTCCCATGCGCCGGGCGGTCGCCGAGCATTCGAGGACCGCCGAGAACTGCGGGCGGCCCACGCCGGTCATCATCCGGGTGGTGCACATCGCGCCCGGGCCGACGCCGACCTTGACGATGTCGGCGCCAGCGTTCACGAGGTCGAGGACGCCTTCAGCGGTGACCACGTTGCCCGCCGCGATCGGCAGGTCCGGGGCGGCGTCGCGCACCAGTTTGAGGGCGTCGAGCATCTTCTCCTGGTGCCCGTGCGCGGTGTCGACGACGATCACGTCGGCGCCGGCCTCGACGAGCGCGGCGGCCTTGCCGGTCACGTCGCCGTTGATGCCGATCGCCACGGCGATCCGCAGCTTCCCGGAGGCGTCCGTGTTCGGCCGGTAGATGGTGTTGCGCAGCGCGCCCGCCCGGGTGAGCACCCCGTGGAGGCGTTCGCCGTCGAGCACGGGCGCGAGCTTCACGTTCGCGGCCTCCAGGATCCGGAACGCCTCGGCGTCGGAGATCCCCAGCGGCAGCGTCACGAGCCGGTCGGAGGCGACCTGCTCCAGCTGGGTGAAGCGGTCGACGCCGCGGCAGTCGGCCTCGGTGACCACGCCGAGCGGGCGCCGCTCGGAGTCGGTGACGATGACCGCGCCGTGGGCGCGCTTGGAGAAGAGGGCGATCGCCTCGGCGACCGTGGCGGTCGGCGGGAGCGTCAGCGCCGCGTCGCAGTCGAGCGGGCGCGACTTCACGCGCGCGATCACGTCGGCGACCACGTCGACGGGGATGTCCTGCGGGATCACCGCCATCGCGCCGCGGCGCGCGAGCGTCTCGGCCATGCGGCGGCCCGAGACCGCGGTCATGTTCGCCGCGATGATCGGAATCGTGTTCCCGGTGCCGTCGTCGGTCGACAGGTCGACGTCGAGCCGCGAAGTCACCGCCGAGCGGTTCGGGACCATGAACACGTCCGAGTAGGTGAGGTCGTGTTCGGGTTGTCGGTCGATGAAGCGCATGGCAGATCCCCCTGTCGGGAGTGGTCGAGGTGTCGGCGGAGGATTTCCGCCGCCGAGAACCCTAACCCGGTTTCGATGGAGAGCAGCAGTGCTTGTGGCGTCACGCACAGCACTGACTATTGTCCCCCCTCAATGTTCCGGTTGTAAGTCCGCGATCTGACAGATCGGGGCACCGGCTGCGACGACGTCGCCGATCGCGACCTCCAGGCCCGAGACCGTCCCCGACTTGTGCGCCTCGATGGGCTGCTCCATCTTCATGGCCTCCAGGACCACGATGGTGTCGCCCTTGACGACCGACTGGCCGTCGGCGACCGCGACCTTGACGATGGTGCCCTGCATCGGCGAGGGCAGGCCGTCGCCGCCGATGGCGGGTCCGGCGTCGGACTGCTTCTTGGGGCCGCGCTTCTTCGGCTTGTTCGCGCTCACCGGGTTCAGCAGCCCGGCGGGGATCGACACCTCCAGGCGCTTCCCGCCGACCTCGACGACGAGGCTGGTGCGCTCCTCGGCGTCCCCGCCGATCCCTGCCGCCGCGTCGAACGGCGCGAGCGTGTTGTCCCACTCCGTCTCGATCCACCGCGTGTGCACGGTGAAGTCCTCGGCGAACGCCGGGTCCTCGATGACGGCCCGGTGGAACGGCAGCACCGTCGCGAGCCCGTCGACCTCCATCTCGGCGAGGGCCCGCCGCGAGCGCCGCAGCGCCTCCTCGCGGGTCGGTGCGGTGACGATGACCTTCGCCAGCAGCGAGTCGAAGTTCCCGTCGATGACGGTCCCCTCCTCGATGCCGGTGTCGACGCGCACGCCCGGCCCGGCGGGCAGGCGCAGCCGCGTGACGGTCCCGGGGGCGGGCAGGAACCCGCGGCCCGGGTCCTCGCCGTTGATGCGGAACTCGATGGAGTGCCCGCGAGGCTCGGGGTCCTCGGTCATGGGGACGGCCTCGCCGGAGGCGATGCGGAACTGCTCGCGGACCAGGTCGAGGCCGCTGGTCTCCTCGGAGACGGGGTGCTCGACCTGGAGGCGGGTGTTCACTTCGAGGAAGGAGATGGTGCCGTCGACGGCGACGAGGAACTCGACGGTGCCCGCGCCGTGGTAGTCGGCCTCCTTGCAGATGGCCTTCGCGGCGGCGTGGATGGTCGCGCGCTGGTCGTCGGTGAGGAACGGCGCGGGGGCCTCCTCGACGAGCTTCTGGTGGCGGCGCTGGAGCGAGCAGTCGCGGGTGCCGACGACGATGACGTTGCCGTGCGTGTCGGCCAGGACCTGCGCCTCGACGTGGCGGGGCCGGTCGAGGTAGCGCTCGACGAAGCATTCGCCGCGCCCGAACGCGGCCTCGGCCTCGCGCACGGCCGACTCGAACAGGTCGGGGATCTCGTCGCGTTCGCGGGCGACCTTGAGGCCGCGGCCGCCGCCGCCGAAGGCGGCCTTGATGGCGACGGGGAGGCCGTGCTCGTCGGCGAACGCGAGGATCTCGGAGGCGTCCTCGACGGGGTCCTTGGTGCCGGGCACCAGGGGCACGTCGGCCTTCATGGCGAGGTGGCGGGCGGTGACCTTGTCGCCGAGGTCCCTGATGGACTGCGGGGTGGGTCCGATCCAGGTGAGCCCGGCGTCGATGACGGCCTGGGCGAACTCGGCGTTCTCGGAGAGGAAGCCGTAGCCGGGGTGGACCGCGTCGGCCTCCGACCGCTGGGCGATCTTCAGCAGTTTGTCGATCCGCAGATACGTGTCGGCGGCGGTGAGGCCGTCGAGGGCGAAGGCCTCGTCGGCCAGGAGCGTGTGGGGAGCATCGCGGTCGCCGTCGGCGTAGACGGCGACGGACTCGTAACCGGCGTCCCGGCAGGCCCGGATGACTCTCACTGCGATCTCGCCGCGGTTGGCGATCAAAACCTTGCGCACGTCCCGCAGTGTAGTGGCCGCGTATCCGAGCGCGGGGGGATGGCGAACCCGATGGCATGGATGAACCGGTATAAAGCACTCGATCTTTGGTGGTTCTCCACAAGGCAAGTTGTGGATTTTTTAAGGTGATCTATTAAACGATCGTTCAGGTGACACGATCGGCTCACCTCACTCGTCGAACAGGTGGTGCCGCTCGGTGACCGTGTCGATGAACCGTTCGCTGCTGATCGCCTCGCGCCAGTGGCCGGCCTGCGCGGCGTCGAGGTCGGCTCCGACCTCCAGGTCGCCCGACTCGATGCGGTTCGCCGTGTCCTCGCACCATTCGGCGTCGGTGTTCCACAGGTCGGTCTGGCGCTTGAGCATGGCCCGCGCGTGGGCGGGCACGAACTCGCCCTCCCGGCCCTGGACGAACTCGGGGGTGGTGGCGGCCAGCAGGATCGTCACCTGCTCGACGCGGGAGTAGAGCACCTCGGCCCGCTGCCGCAGGATCGCGATGTTCTCGGCCGGGGTGAGCACCTGCGCGAACGCCCAGGCGGTGGCGAAGGGGTCGTCGCGTTCGGCCACGTCCCACAGCTTCTCGCGCAGTGTCCGCTGGAACTCGGCCTCGCCTTTCGCGGTGATCCGGTACGTGGTCCTGGCGGGCCGGTCGTCCACCGACTCGGTGGCGGCGACCTCCAGCTGGCCGTCGGCGGTGAGGCGCTTGAGGGCGTGGTAGATCGAGCCCGCCCCGACCTCCGGGGCTCCGGGCATCCGCCAGGTGTCGAGTTCGCGGCGGACGAGGTAGCCGTGGACGGGGCCGAGCCACCGCACCAGGCCGAGGACGAGCAGTCGCGTACTCCACATGCACGCAATGTTACTTCATCCTTGACTATCGCATTTCAGCCCGCCGGTGCAGGTGGCGCACGTGATATTCCAAGTTGCGGCCTTGATCGACACCTGTATATAGTCAAACTTGATCAAGGAAACCGGCCGTCTCAGGGCGGCCACGACCCACCCACCCGTGAGGTACCCATGCTCATCGAGACCAAGGGGCTGAAGAAGACCTTCAAGTCCCGCGGCAAGGAGGTCGAGGCCGTGCGCGGCGTCGACCTCGCCGTCAAGGAGGGCGAGATCTTCGGACTCCTCGGCCCCAACGGCGCCGGCAAGACCACCACGATGCGGATGCTCAGCACCCTCATCGAACCCACCGAGGGCAAGGTGAGCGTCTGCGGCCACGACCTCGCCCGCGACCCCGCCGGCGTGCGCCGCGACATCGGCTTCGTCGGCCAGGAGGGCGGCACCTGGGGCGAGGTGACCGCCCGCGACGAACTCGTCATGCAGGGCCGCCTCTACGGCAAGTCCAAGCGCGAGTCCGCCGCGCGCGCCGCGGTCGTTCTCAAGGCCTTCCAACTCGAAGAGTTCGCCGACCGCATGGTCAAGACCTACTCCGGCGGCCAGAAGCGCCGCCTCGACATCGCCCTGGGCGTCATGCACGAGCCCAAGCTCCTGTTCCTGGACGAGCCGACCACCGGGCTCGACCCGCAGTCGCGCGCCCACATGTGGGACGAGGTGCGGGCCCTGCGCGAACGCGGCACCGCGGTCTTCCTGACCACGCACTACCTCGACGAGGCCGACGCCCTGTGCGACCGGATCGCCATCATCGACCACGGCGAGATCGTCGCCGAGGGCACGCCGCTGTCGCTCAAGAAGGAGGTCGCCGGCGACGTCGTCCTCATCGGCGTGACCGGCCAGGCCGCCGAGGCCCACGAACTCCTGGGCGGCAAGGGCTTCGTCCGCGAGGTCGAGGCCGGCGAACCCGACCCGGCCACCGGGGTCGCGCTCCTGCGCCTCTACGTCGACGACGGCGCCGCAGCGCTCCCCGAGCTGCTGCGCGCCCTCGACACCGCCGCGATCGCCCCCGCCTCCATCGAGCTGCACCGGCCCAGCCTCGACGACGTGTTCCTGAAGCAGACCGGCCGGTCGCTGCGAGAGGAGAAGTGACCATGAAGGCACTGCGCGACACCTGGCTCGTCTACTCGCGGGCCATGAAGCTCAACCTCAAGCAGCCGGTGTGGCTGGTCGTCATGCTCATCCAGCCGCTGTACTTCCTCATCTTCTTCGCCCCGCTCCTCGACGGCCTGGAGGGCACCCCCGGTTTCGAGGCGGGCGCGATGGAGACCTTCGTGCCGGGCCTGATCATCATGATGGCGCTGTTCGGCTCGACCTTCGTCGGCTTCGGCCTCATCGCGGAGCTGCGCCAGGGGGTCATCGAGCGGATGCGGGTCACCCCGGTCAGCCGCGTCGCCCTGCTCATCGGCCGGACGCTCTCGACGGTCACCACCACGGTGATCCAGGCGTTCATCCTCGTCGTGCTGGCCGCGCTCATCGGCGGCCTCCAGATCGACTGGGGCGGCGTGTTCCTCATGTTCGGGATCATCATCCTGACCTCGTTCATGCTCGGCGCGCTCTCGTACGGCGTGGCGATGGTCCTCAAGAGCGAGGACACGCTCGCGCCCGTGCTCAACACCGTGGTCCAGCCGATCATGCTGCTGTCGGGCATCATGCTGCCCATGGCGCTGGCGCCGGCATGGCTCCAGTCGGTGGCCGACTTCAACCCGTTCTACTACGCGGTCGAGGCCGCCCGGTCCCTGTTCGCGGGGGACCTCGGCAACGACGCGGTGTGGCAGGCCGCGGTCTTCATCGGCGGCCTCGCGGTGCTCCTCGTCTGGTGGGCCAGCCGCAAGTTCGCCCGCGCGGTCGCCTGACCGCGACCGCCCGTCCCGCAACGGGAAGGGCCGCCGCGCACCGTCGGGTGCGCGGCGGCCCTTTCACTCTTTCGGGCGACATTTTTCCTTACGCGTGTAAGAACGGGGGTTTTCTGTCGGACCCGCCCGGGAGACTTGACGTGGGGTCGCCCCCCTGGGAGGGCGGGGGACTGCCCGGGGCCGGTCAGAGGGCCTCGACGTCGTCGGCGCCGCGCAGCGCACCCCGCGTGTCCAGCACCGGCACCCCCGAAGGCAGCGCCTCGGGCGTGTACTCCGCGTGGTGCGTCAGCACCACGATGAGGTCGGCCTTCGCGGTCGCCAGATCGGCCACCCGTTCGACCTCGTGCCCCGCCACGCTCCACGACGCCACGTGCGGATCGTGGTACGCGAGCTCCGCGCCCGCCTCGACGAGCTTGCGGCCCACCGGCGTCGAAGGCGACTCGCGCTGGTCGGCGATGTCGGGCTTGTACGTCACCCCGAGCAGCAGCACCCGCGCCCGCGACAGCGCCAGGCCCGACGCGTTGAGCTTCGCCATCGCCCGCCCCACGACGTACTCCGGCATCCGGTTGTTGATCTCCTGTGCCAGCTCCACGAACCGGAACGGGTAGCCCAGCGTCCGCACCTTGTACGACAGGTAGTTCGGGTCGATCGGGATGCAGTGCCCCCCGACCCCCGGCCCCGGGTAGAACGCCTGGTACCCGAACGGCTTCGTCTTCGCCAGGTCGATCGCGTCCCACAGGTCCACGCCGAGCTCCCGGCAGAACACCGCCATCTCGTTCACCAGCGCGATGTTCACATGCCGGTACGTGTTCTCCAGCAGCTTCGCCATCTCCGCCTCGCGTGTGCCCTTCGCCACCACGATCCGGTCGATGAACGCGCCGTACAGGTCCCGCGCGGCCGCGGTGCACGCCTCGGTGAACCCGCCGACGACCTTGGGGGTGTTGACGATCCCGTACACCGGGTTGCCGGGGTCCACGCGCTCGGGCGAGAACGCGAGGTGGAAGTCCACGCCCGGCTCCAGGCCCGACTCCTCGCGCAGGATCGGGGCCACGATCTCCTCGGTGGTGCCCGGGTACGTCGTCGACTCCAGGACCACGAGCGCGCCCCGGGCCAGGTGCTTCCCGGCCGAGTGCGCGGCGCCGACGACGGCCGCCAGGTCGGGGCCGCCGGCCTCGCCCAGCGGGGTCGGGACGCAGATGACGATCGCCTTGGCGCGCGCCTGGACGGCGGGGTCGGCGGTGGCCGTGTAGCCCTGGCGGAGCATCGCGTCGAGTTCGGCGTCGGCGATGTCGTCGATGTGGCTGGCGCCGGCGTTCAGGGCGTCGACCACCCGCTGCGAGCGGTCGAGGCCGACCACGGTGAGGCCCTTGGCGGTCGCCGCCTGCGCCAGCGGCAGGCCGACGTAGCCCTGGCCGACCACGACGAGGTCGACGGGAGGGCCTGCCTGCACAACGGGTGCCACAATGGACTCCTCTGCGATTGGACGGGGTGTGCGGTGTGAATGCGAATCGAGATTAGCAATCTTCGGCGCGGTCCTATTGACCAGGGTAAACGTCGATCCGTGTTGGTCGCGCGTTCATTTCTCGTCCATGTCGGAGTCGACATCGGTCGATCGAACCGTTTGTTCACCGACAGATCGATAAGAGTTCACCGGTCGCGAATGGGCGCCGTGAGGCGCCCGCGGCGACCCTCCTGAGGTGCGAATCCTGCCGTTCACGAGCCGAAATGGGTGATTCGTACAGTCGCGCACGTCATATTCGGCGGCCGGTGCGGCTGTTCTTCCGGAGTTACCATCGGTGTCATGCCCTCATTGAGCATCGTCATCCCCGTCTACGAGGCCGAGGAATACCTCGCAGGGTGCCTCGACACCATCGTGGGCGGCGAGGAAGACCGGCTCGAAGTCGTCGTGGTCGACGACTGCTCGCCCGACGGCTCCCGTGCCGTCGCCGAGCGCTACGCGCAGGGCGACGACCGCATCAGGATCGTCTCCACCCCCGAGAACGCCGGTTCGGGCCCGGCCCGCAACGTCGGCCTCGCCGAGGCCACCGGCGACTACGTGTGGTTCGTGGACGCCGACGACGAGCTCAAGCCCGGCGCCGTCGCGCGCGTCCTCGCCGCGGTGGCCGCGGGGCCGGACGTGGTGCTCGTGCAGCACGAGAAGGTCCGCGACATCGGCACGCCCACCGGGGAGGTCGTGGAGATCGGCGAGCTCGCCGACCTCGCGGAGCACTGCCCGGCCGACCCGGGCGCGTTCACGCTCGCGCAGTGGCCGCAGATCGTGGACTACACGCACACGCCCTGGACGAAGGTCTCCCGGCGCGGCTTCCTCACCGGGATCGACCTCGACTTCCCCGCGGGCTGGTACACCGACATCCCCTGGACGTACGGGCTGCTGCACCGCGCGGAGCGGATCGCCGTGGTCACCGAGTGCTGCTACCAGTGGCGCCAGCGGGCGGGCTCGTCCATCACGCGCACCCGCGACGACCGGCACTTCGACGTGTTCACCCAGTGGCAGCGCACCTGGGACGACCTTGCGGGCGTCGAGGACGAGGGCGTGCGGGTGGCGCTGTTCAACCACATGGTCTGGCACCTGCTGCTCGTCATCGGCAACACCGAGCGCGTCGACCCGAAGAAGCGCCGCGAGTTCTTCCGCCGCACCTCCGAGCTGTACCGCCGGTACCACCCGGGGCCGGAGGCGTGGCGTCCCGCCGAGGGCGTGACGGGCCTCAAGCAGCGGCTCCTCGCCGCCCGGGCCTATCTCGGGTACGAGGCGCTGCGCCAGGTGTACCGGCTCTCCAAGCGGGTGCAGCGGACCGGCCGTCCGGCCGGGGGGTCAGCGTCCGAGCGTGCGCTTCAGCAGCCCGAAGGCCTTGCCGCCCAGACCTTCGGCGGCCCCACCGGGCTCGGCCGCGACTGACGGCTCCGGGGCGGTGAAGGCCGCCGCGAGCGGCCCGGACACGACCCGCTGGTAGCCCCACACCGCGTCGATCGCGACGCCGAGGTGCGCCGCCCGCGCGGCGGCGGCGGTCCGCTCCAGGCGCACCATCCCCTGCGGCAGTGCGACTTCGACCAGGCCGAGCCGGTGCTCGTTCGCGTGGGCCACAATGGACGCCACTGCTTCGGGCCCCGCGGTCACCGCGTCGGGGACGTGGAGGCGGTAGGGCACTCTCGGGTCCACGGGCGCTTCGGCGGCGAACCGCACCCGCGGCTCGCCGCGGAAGGACTCGACGAGCAGCCGCGCGTCGAGGTCCGGGTCGTCCAGGGGCGCATGGCGTCCGGTGACGGGTTCGGGCCACTTGCCGAGCACGGTCACCCGCAGGTCGGGCACCGAGCCGGACAGGAGGGCATCCACACAGGACTCGATGTCGACGTCCGCACCAGAGGCGGTCGGCGCGTCGGTGGCCGGTTCCCTCTCGGCCGCATCAGTATCCGGCGTGGACGGAACGACGATCACGTCGGCGAGCGGCGTGTCCCAGCCGCGGGACGCCCTGGGGCGCTTGCGGTCGAGTTCGGGCACGCGGTTGGCGATGTGGGGGCGGCGGTACCGCTTCGCGAGGTCGCCGCGGGCGGCGATCTGGCGGGGGCCCAGGTGCCACGACGAGGACCGGTCGTCGGGCACGAACACGGCGCCGGCCTGGTGCAGCCGGTACCCGAAGACGGTATCGGAACCGAGCACCACCTCCGCGTCCATGCCGCCCGAGGCCTCGAACAGGCTGCGGTGCACCGAGAACGAGGCGCCCACGAGCACCCGGAAGGCCCGGTGGTCGGCCTCGCGGAGCCCGCCCGTGACGTCGATGATCGTCTCGATCCACTGCGGCTCGGAGGCCCCGGCGTCGAACAGCTCCCCGGCCCTGCCCTCGCGCACCGCCGCGAACACCGCCGCCGGGTCGAGGTCGCCCGGCCGGTAGTCCACGAACCGCTTGTGCCCCAGTACGGCCAGGTAGTCCGCGGTGTGGTGCCAGCGCAGCTGCGACGCGACGTGGTCGTCGAAGACGAGCATGTCCGAGTCGAGGCGCAGGATCACGTCGCCGTCGCTGTGGGCCGCGCCGGTGTTGGTGGCGTGGGCCGAGGCCCAGCCGACACCGGTGGTGACGGGGTCCGGGGCGATGAGGCGGGTGTGTTCGGGGCGCAGTTCGGGCAGGCGCAGGGGCGGTGTGGAGCCGTCGTCGACGACGACGACTTCGAGGAGGTCGGCGGGGGAGGTCTGGGCGGCGAGGGCGGCCAGGGTCACGTCGAGCTTGTCCTGGTGGCCGTGGGCGGGGACGACGACGCTGACGCTGAGGACCGGGTCGTCGTCGGTTCTGACGAGCGGGCCGTAGTCGTTGTGGCGCAGGACGGCCGGGTTCGCGTGCGGTCCGTTCATGCCTGGGCGCCCATGCGGTGGCGTGTCATGTCGGCCGCCTTCATCTGCGGAGGAGGGCGCGCAGGCGCGCGCGTTGGCGGGCGTCGAGGAGGCGCCGGACGAGTCGGCGGGCGGGGTCGGCGGGCGGGGGGTTGAAGACGGTGGGGCCGGGTTCGGGTTCGGCGAGGCCCTGGTGTTCGGCGACGCCCCAGATGCCGGCGACGACCTGGTCGAGGTCGGTGTCGCCGGTGATGTGGCGGGCGCGGGCGAAGGCGGCGGTCCGTTCGAGGCGGGCCGGGGGGCCGTCGGGGAGGGCGGCGAGGAGGAGACCGGCGTCGACGCGTTCGATGGCGGCGAGGAGTTTGCCGATGCTCTTGGGGCCGAGGGGTATCGGTTTGGGCAGGAGGAGCCGGTAGGGGACGGCGGGGTCGTGCTCGGGGGTGTCGGTGCTGCGGCGCACGCGTGTTTCGGTGCCGTAGAGCTCTTCGATGAGGCGCGGTTGGGCGCCGTCGCCGGCGAGGATGGAGACGCGGTCGTGCGGCGGGGGGCCCTGGCCGGTGACGAGGGTGATGCGGGCGTCGCCGTCGGGGCCGCCGAGGATCGGGGCGACGCAGGCGTCCACATCGGCCACCGTTGCGTCGGTGATGTCGATCACGATGTCTATCAGGGGGACTCGCCAGGCGCGGGGCGGGGCGGTGCGGCGCATGCCGTGGAGGGGGACGCGCTGTGCGATGTGGGGGACGCGCTGTCGGCGTCCTTCGTCCTCTTTGGCCTGCATCTGGGGGATGCCGAGGTGCCAGGCGGACGATTGGGTCTCGGGGACGAAGACGGCGCCGGCCTGGGCGAGGCGGTAGGCGAACTCGGTGTCCGAGCCCAGGCGCAGGTCGGTGTCGAGGCCGCCGACGGTCTTGAAGAGGTCGCGGTGGAGGGAGCCGGTGGCGCCGATGAAGACGCGGTAGTTGCCGGGGTGGTGGGCGGTCAGGCCGTCGGTGTCGGCGATGACGTGCTCGATCCAGTGCGGGGCGGAGTCCTCGACGGCGAAGAGGGCGGCGGCCTCGCCGCACGCGACTTTCTCGTGGACCTGCTCGGGGGTCATGCGGCCCGGTTCCCACGCGACGAAGCGCTTGTGGCCGAGGACGGCGAGGTAGTCGGCGGCGTGGTGCCAGCGCAGCTGCTGTTCGACGTGGTCGGCGTAGGCGACCATGTCGGCGTCGAGGCGCAGGACGACCTGGCCTTCGGCGTGGTCGACGCCGGTGTTGACGGCGTGGGCCGAGCCCCAGGAGTCGGGGGCGGTGGTGACGAGGCGGGTGTGTTCGGGGCGCAGTTCGGGCAGGCGCAGGGGCGGCTGCGAGTTGTCGTCGACGACGACGACTTCGAGGAGGTCGGCGGGGTAGGTCTGGGCGGCGAGGGCGGCGAGGGTGAGGTCGAGCTTGTCCTGGCCGCCGTAGGCCGGCACGACCACGCTCACCGCGAGACTGGGCTTCCAATCGACTGCATTCGACGGGCGGAGCGCCCTATAGTCGTTGCGGATGATGCGCGGGCGTTTCGTTGAGTCGCTCATTTCGCGCCCACGATATCCCGGGCGCGAATGCGAGTACTGACCGGCTTCCCAGTTCAGCATCTGTTTACACAGGCAAGGGCTTTTGTTCGTGTGCAATTCAACTCCATTGCGATTGGACACGCGAAGATCTGGGCGGAATGGAACCTGGAGATGAACTGAGCCGATGATCGCAGCTGACGAGGCCGCCCGTTATCCGACCCGCCTCACCGACGACTATCTGATGCGGTCGGAGGCGAGGGAGCCCGGGTCGTTGGTCGCCACGGCGCTGCGGACGCGTTCGCCGGCGGCTCGTCACCTGCTCGCCCGCGGCGCTCACCGGGGGTTGCCGTTCGCGGATCTGGTGGCGGCCGCGCGCGCGGGCGGCGGGCCGCGGCGGGCCGCGGCGTCCGGTGTGCGTCCGGCGGCGCTGCGGGACCTGGCGCGGGTGGTGGGTCTCCAGTCGGATGCGGAGGAGGATCGCCGGGACGCCTTGGCGTTGTACGATCTCGCGTTCGACGTCGCCGGTCCGCGGCGCGTCGGTGCTCGCGACGCCGCCGTGCACGCGCAGATCGCCTTCGCGCTCGGCGAGTGGCGGCGGGCCCGTTTCTTGCTGCGCTGCTACGGGAGGCGTATGCGGCCGTTGGAGCGGGGGGCGCTGCTGGCCGACCTCGCCCATCCCGACCCGGCGGTGTCCGGTCGCGGCGGCTCCGAGTCGGCTTGGCTCGCGCGCCTGGGCGCCTTGTGCGGGCAGCCGGGGCTGCGGTTGGACCCCGTGGGCGAGGATGCGGCGCTGCCCCGGTTCGACCGGCTGCGCGCCGCGCCGGTGCCGCGCGTGGAGGGGCCGAAGGTGTCGGTGGTCGTGACGGCGTTCCGGCCGGGCCGGGAGCTGTTGACGGCGGTGCGGTCGCTGGTGGAGGGCTCGTGGGCGAACCTGGAGGTCCTCGTCGTGGACGACGCGTCGGGGGAGGCGTTCGGGCCGGTTCTGGACGCGGCGGCGGCGCTGGACGAGCGGGTGCGGGTGATCCGCAGGCCCGTCAACGGGGGCACGTTCGCGGCGCGGAACACCGCGTTCGACGCCGCGACCGGGGATTTCGTGACCGGGCTGGACGCCGATGACTGGGCCGCGCCGGGGCGCCTGGCGCGTTCGGTCGCGCCGCTCCTGGCCGACCCGGCGCTCCAGTTGACGTACGGGGAGGCGTTCCTGTTCAACGAGGACCTGACGGTGACGCGGCCGGGGCGGGTGCTGGCGACGACGTCGACGGCGTCGATGACGCTGCGGCGCAGCGTCATCGACCGGGTCGGGTATTACGACGAGGTCCGCAAGGGCGCCGACACGGAGTTCCTGCACCGGATCGGGGCCGCGTTCGGCCCCGCGGCGGTGCGCCGCCTCGACGGGGTGCGGGACACGCTCATGCGCCAGGCGCCCGGCTCGCTCTCGCGCGAGGAGTTCGGGCCCGGCTGGAAGCACCCGTCCCGCCGCGCCTACCAGTCGGCGTACCCGCTGTGGCACAAGGCGATCGCGAAGGGGACGGCCGATCCGCGCCTGGAGCGCGATCCGGAGGAGCGCCCGTTCGCGGCCCCGCACCGCATCACGGCCGCGCGGCCCGGGCCGCGGCACTTCGACGTCGTGTTCTGCCTCGACTGGCGGCCCTTCGGCGGACCTCAGAAGTCCACGATGGAGGAGATCCGGGCGCTGCGCGGCACCGGATTGAAGGTCGCGGTCATGCACCTGGAGTCGTGGCGGCACATGACGACCGAGGACCGGCTGATGTGCGAGCCGATCCAGCGGTGGATCAACGACGGCACCGTCGACCAGGTCCTGGTCACCGACGAGGCCACCTGCGACCTGCTCGTTCTGCGGTACCCGCCGATCCTCCAGTTCCGCGCCGGCGAGCGCGCGGGCCTGCGCCCGGCCCGGATGGTCGTCCTCGCCAACCAGGCCCCGGCCGAACGCGACGGCTCCGACATCCGATACGACCCCGACGCGTGCCACGCCAACGCGACCGACATGTTCGGCGTCGAGCCGCTGTGGGTGCCGCAGGGGCCGCAGGTCCGCGAGGCGCTCGAACCGAAGGAGCGCACCGGGTCGGTCCTCGACGGCCTCACCGCCGGGGCCCTCGCCGACTTCGACATGCCCGGCATCCTCGACCCGGCCGCGATCGCGCCCGCCCGCACCGGGTTCCGCGCGGCCGTCCCCGTCGTCGGGCGCCACTCCCGCGACGACTGGACGAAGTGGCCCCTCGCCGCCGACCTGCCCCTGGTCTACCCCGGGGACGGGCGCTGGGACGTGCGCGTCATGGGCGGTGTCAAGAGCGTCGCCGCCGTCACCGGCCAGGCCCCGCCGCACTCGTGGACCTGCTACGGCTACAACGAGACCGACGTCGACTCGTTCCTGTTCCAGCTCGACTTCTGGATCTACTTCCCGCACCCGATGCAGTACGAGGCGTTCGGGAGGGCCGTCCTCGAAGCGCTCGCCGCAGGGTGCGTGACCGTCCTGCCCCCGCGCTTCGAGCCGACGTTCGGCGACGCCGCGCTGTACTGCGAACCGTCCGCAGTGGCCGGTATCGTGGAGGCGCACCGCGCCGATCCGGGCCGCTTCCTCGCCCAGTCCGCGCTCGCCCGCCGGCGGGTGGCCGAGCGGTTCAGCCACGACTCCTACCGCACCCTCGTCACCGGCCTCCTGGCCCACGCCCGCGTCTGAAAGTGCCTGCCTTGATACCGAAGCTCAGAGCCCTCCACCGCCGCCTCGGCCGGCCCTCGGCCGCCCGCCTGGCCGCCGTCGCCGGACCGGTGCTCGCGGCCTCGCTCGCGGCCCTCGCCTTCTGGGGCGACCTCCGGCTCCTGTGGGCCGCCTCATCCCTGATGAGCCTGCTCACGCTCGGCGCGGTCGCCCTCGGCTGGAGCGAGGCCCGCCGGGCCCGCGTCGAGGCCCGCGAGTCGGCCGAGCGCACCGAGTTCACCTACCGCAAGATCCTGGCCGCCTTCGAGGCCGAACGCCTCGCCGGCGAGCGCCGCCGCGCCGCCGCGGGCGAGCGCTGAACCCGCCCCCGCCGGGGAGAGGCCCCTCACGGATCGGCCCGCACCGGGCCCGGCCGACCGGGCGGTAGTATTGGCCCGCCATTGCAAGCCGCACAGCAACCACCTGTTCCGGGAGGGCCGCCCCCATGGAAGAGCCGATCATTCAGGCTCGCGACCTCGGGATCTGCTTCGCGAAAGGCAAGCAGAAGAAAGCCCGCGTCAAAGACCTCTTCGTGCGCCGCGCCGCCAACCAGAAGGGCGCCGCGCAGCAGGACTTCTGGCCGCTGCGGCACGTCAACTTCGACATCTTCCCCGGCGACGCCGTCGGCATCATCGGCCGCAACGGCACCGGCAAGTCCACGCTGCTGCGCCTCATCACCGGCGTCCTCATCCCCGACGAGGGCTACGTGCGCCGCGAGGGCCGCGTCGCCCCGCTCATCGCCCTGTCGGCCGGGTTCTCCGGCGACCTCACCGGCCGCGAGAACGTCAACCTCGTCGGCGCGCTCCACGGCATGAGCACCAAGGAGATCAAGTCGAAGTTCGACGAGATCGTCGACTTCTCCGAGCTCGAGGACTTCATCGACACGCCCCTGAAGCACTACTCCTCGGGCATGAAGGTCCGCCTGGGCTTCGGCGTCATCACGCAGCTGCCGCACCCGATCCTCCTGGTCGACGAGGCGCTCGCCGTCGGCGACGCCGCGTTCAAGCGCAAGTGCCAGGCCGTCATCGCGGGCCTCCTCGAAGAGGGCCGCACCCTCGTGTTCGTCTCCCACTCCGAAGGCGACCTGAAGAAGTACTGCAAGCGCGGGATCTTCCTCGACGCCGGCACCCTGGAGACCGACGGCACCGTCGAGGAGGCGCTCGACGCCTACAAGGCCGCCGAGAAGCGCGACGCGAAGGCGAAGGCCGCGAAGAAGGCCGCCGCCAAGAAGGCCGCCGAGGCCACCGCCGCACCCGTCCTCGTCCCCGGCCCC
This sequence comes from Glycomyces paridis, assembly GCF_004912155.1. Classification (GTDB taxonomy): domain Bacteria; phylum Actinomycetota; class Actinomycetes; order Mycobacteriales; family Micromonosporaceae; genus Glycomyces; species Glycomyces paridis. The sequence continues at coordinate 79,772 of NZ_STGX01000001.1, forward strand.
GTCGAGGCCGCCACGTGAGTCGAGCCGTCATCCTGCCGGCTCCGGGCGGCTACGCCGAGATCGAGGAGGACCGCACGGTCCTCGACCGCCTCATCGCGCAGATCCGCGAGGCCGGCTGCGACGACGTGACCGTCCTGGTCAGGCCCGGCACCGACCGGCCCGTCAAGGCCGCCCAGATCGAGTCGGCCGACGCCGACGCCGACCTGGCCCACCTGGGCGAACTCGCCTTCTCCGGCGACGGCGCCCTCTACGCCGCGTGCGCCGACCTCGTCGCCTCCCAGACCACGGTCGCCGCCGTCCTCTCCGACTCCTCGCGCCGCTCGGGCGTCCTCGTGGGCGCCGACGACCCGACCGCCGCGCCCGTCGCCGTCGAACGCGGCCTCGTCACCGGGCCCGGGCCCGGCCCGACCCGCCTCGGCGGGCTCGCGAAGGTCTCCGCCGCCCACCTCGCCCGGCTCGAACGCCACTGGCCGCGCCGCTCGGGCGGCGACGCGTTCGAAGCGCTCCTGGCCGCCCTCCACGCCCGCGCGATCCCCGTCAACGCCTACGCCACCAGCGGCCTCGAACACCGCCGTGTCGGCGGCGGCGAGGAGGCCCGCGAGGTCGCCGCCGCGTTCGCAGCGGTCGACATGGACGCCTGGCGCCTGCGCAGCGCCGTCAAGCACGACGACGACCTCTTCGCGACCTACGCCGTCTCCAGCTGGTCGCCGCGCCTGGTCGTCCTCGCCGCGCGCCTCGGCTGGACCCCCACCCCCATCACCTGGGTCTCGATCGGCCTCGCCGTGGCCGCCGCCGCGATCTTCGCCACCGGATGGGGCGAGCCGCTCCTCGGCGGCGGGGGCGCCGCCTCCCTGTGGTTCGCCGCCGCCGCGGCCCTCATGTACTTCAGTTTCGTCTTCGACTGCGTCGACGGCCAGCTGGCCCGCTACACCCAGAACTTCTCCTCCTTCGGCGGCTGGCTCGACATGATGGCCGACCGCTCCAAGGAGTTCCTCATCTACGCCGGGCTCGCCGCCGGGGCCGTCGCCGCCGGGGCCTCCGCGCCCGCCGCGTGGGGCCTCGCCATCGGCGCCATGGTCACCCAGACCGTCCGGCACACCGCCGACACCTGGTACGCCGTCCTGCTCGACACCGCCGTGGTCCGCAAGGCCCGCGAACGCGAGTCCGCGCCGCCCGCCGGGCGCGCCGCGCACCTCGGGCAGCGCCTCGGCTCGGCCTCCGAGCAGGTCATGGGCGCCCACCGGACGCCGCTGTACTGGGCCAAGCGCACCGTCGTCGCCCCCGTCGGCGAACGCTGGCTGCTCCTGGCCGTCGCCGCGTTCGCGTTCGGCCCGGCCGTCGCGCTCGCCGCGCTCCTCGCCTGGCAGCTCCTCGCCCTCGCCTACACGACCCTCGGCCGGACCCTCCGGTCGATGGCCGCCCGCACCGCCGCCATGCGCCGCCCCGACCGGTCGGCGCACCGCGACGACGGCCCGCTGGCGCGCCTGGTGCCGCGCAGCCCCGTCGGCGGCGACATGACGCCGCTCGCGGCGACCGCCGCCGCCGTCCTCGCCGCCGGCGCCGCCGTGGCCGCCGCCGCACTCGACACGCCCGCGTGGGTGCCGTTCGGGCTCGCCGGGCTCGCTCTCGTGCTCGCCGTCTCGGTCGCCCGCACCGACCACGAGGGACTCCTCGACTGGTTCATCCCCGCGGGCCTGCGCGCCGTCGAACTCGGCGTCATCGCCGCGGTCGGCATCACCGCGGGCGTCGCCTGGCCGGTCCTGTTCGCGCTCCTGGCCGTCATCGCCCTCTACTTCTACGACCTCGCCGCCGGACTCGACAAGGCCGCCTCGCCGGTGGCCCGCCGGGACCTGGGACTCGGCTGGCCCGCAAGGAGCCTCATCGCGATCGCGGCCGCCGCGACCGCCGCGTTCACCGACCCGGCCGTGGCCACAGTGGTCTTCGGGCTGCTCGCCGTGTACGTCGCCGCGGTCTTCGTCGGCGCGGTCGTGGCGGGCACCGTGCGGGCCTCGCGGACGGCCGCGGCCTGAACGCCGACCCGGTTCGCCACGGAGTGCCAAGACCGTCAAGCGAACTCGTTCGGGTCACTGTGCCCGACGGGCGCACACCGCTGGCGTCCCGCGACTAAGGTGTACCTGTGCGCAGGTTTCGGTTCACGCGACTCGTGCTCGCCGCGGCCGTGATCGGGGCGGTGGGCGTCTTCTCGCTGTCCCTGAACACCGACGGCGGCGGACGCGACTCGAATGCGAACGCCATTTCCCAAGTGGACTGGTCGAACGCCGACCAGACCTACCCGCTGCCGCCCGGCACCCCGACCCCGAGCCCCAGCTACGACGGCGACGGCACCTCCGACATCGACGGCACCGAGGGCACCGGCGACGGCGGCGGGAACGGCCCGACCGGCGAGGCCGCCTCGCCCGGCTCCGGCCCGACCGGCGGCGACGACGAAGACGACGCCGGCGGGTTCCTCAACCTCGCGTTCCCCGCGCAGGCGGGCATGAGCGTCGGCCTCCTCGCCCTCGCGTTCCTCGCGCTGCTGCCGGGCCGCCGGATGCCCGCGAACCTCCGCTGACACGAAGAGCCGCAGGCGATCGGAGCCGACGGCACAGCCGCAAGGCCATGCGGCGGCGACACCGCGCGGCCGCAGCGCCGTGCAGCCACGGCACCGCGCAGCCGTCGAATCGCGCTGCGGTCAGAGCGCGGTGTACGCGTAGCCGCGCCGGTCGAACTCGTCGAGGATCTTCTCCAGGGCCCCGCACATGTCCTTCTGGTTCGAGGCGCCGTCGTGCAGGAGCACGATGGCGCCCGGCCCGGTGTGGTCGAGCACCCGGTCCTCGATCTGCGACTCGGTCGTCGCGTTGTCCCAGTCGGAGGGGTCGACCGCCCAGTGCAGCGACTCCATGCCCATGTCGGCGGCGACGGCGATCGCCCGGTCGGTCCACTGCCCGCCCGGGTGGCGGAAGTAGGCGATCGCGGCGCCGGGCGCGGCCTTCGTGATCGCGTCGTTGGTCCGCTGGAGGTTCGCGCGGATCTCGTCCTCGCTCTGCTTCCCCAGGTCGAACTCGTGGAACCACGAGTGGTTGCACAGCGTGTGGCCCTCGCGGACGATGTCGGCGATGATCTCGGGGTAGGCCTCGGCGTAGGCGCCGATGACGCAGAACGTGGCCTTGATGCCGCGTTCGCGCAGCATCGACAGGACCGTCGGCGTCCACTCCGGCGACGGCCCGTCGTCGAAGGTGAGCGCCACGGCCTCCGAATCGGTGTGGTTGCGGGTGCCCAGCGGCCCGTCGTAGGCGTTCGAGGCCGGCTCGGCCGACGGCGCCGGGACGGGAGCGGACGAGGGCGCCTGCGAGGTCGCGGGCGCCTCGGTCGACGGCTCGGCGCCCGTCTCGGCAGGGGACTCGTCGGCGGCGCTGGCGCCGTCCCCGGTGTCCCCGGACTCCCCGGCGCCCTCGGTCTCGGGCGCGGGGGCCGCCGAGGCAGTAGGCTCGGTCGCGGCCAGGGTCCCCTCGGGCGGCTCCCCGCCCTCGGGCCAGATCCAGGCGAGCACCAGCAGTGTGGCGACTGCGACCGCAATGCCTAGTTTGTGGTGCCTCATCACGTGATTGTAGGTGTCCTGTGCCACTGCACAGGGGATTCGAGGAGGAGCGATGCGACTGGTCGTCGGCATGACGGGCGCGACCGGAGCGGTGTTCGGCGTCCGCCTGCTCCAGGCGCTCCGCGACATCGAGGGCGTCGAGACGCACCTGGTCATGAGCCGCTGGGCGCGGACCACACTGCGCCTGGAGACCCCGTTCAGCGCCACCGAGGTCGCCGCGCTCGCCGACCACCACTGGGGCCCCGGCGAGCAGGCCGCGCCGATCTCCTCGGGGTCGTTCCGCACCGACGGGATGATCATCGCGCCGTGCTCGATGAAGACCGTCGCCGCCGTGCGCACCGGTTACACCGAGGGCCTCATCGGGCGGGCCGCCGACGTGACCCTCAAGGAGCGCCGCCGCCTCGTCCTGCTCGCCCGCGAGAGCCCGCTCTCGGAGATCCACCTGGAGAACCTGCTGGCGCTCTCGCGCATGGGCGCGGTCGTGCTGCCGCCGGTGCCCGCCTTCTACAACCTGCCTGAGACCATCGACGACATCGTCGACCACGTCGTCGCCCGGACCCTCGACCAGTTCGGCCTGGAGAGCGCGAAGGCGAAGCGCTGGAAGGGCCTCGACGGGTCGACCGGGGCGGGCGCAGAAGAGGAGTAGCCGGTGGACACGCTGATGTGGGAGGCCAAGGCCGCCGAGGGCCGCGGCGCCGAACTGCTGCGGTGGGTGCTGGACGAGGGCGTGCGCGCCGTCGCCGACCCGGCCGTGCGCACCGAGGTCTTCATCGCGGGCGACCGCGTCGTCGTCATCGCCGTCGGCGAGGCCCCGGCCCGCCGCCTGCCCGACCCGCCCGAGGAGCTCGTGGAACGGGCCCCGCACGCCTGGCCGTTCACCCGAGTCAACCTCGCGACCTGATCGAAACCGCCCCTGTCGGACCCGCCGGGCATCGTTGAATCGGGGGGTCCCCAGGTGTCCGTTTTGAAGGCAAGCGCCGAGAATATAAGTATATGTACGCTAATCGCCCGGGATGTGATGCGTCCCGGGCGATTAGCGTTCGTCGCTAGCGGCCGATGCCCTTGTAGGTCCAGCCGTGCTTGGTCCACTGCGCGGGGTCGAAGGCGTTCATGCCGTCGAGGATGCGGCGCTCGGCGACCTGCTGGCCCAGCGCCTCGGGGTCGAGGGTGCGGAACTCCTCCCACGGGACCATCGCGCACACCACGTCGGCGCCCGCCACGGCCTCGGCGAGGGTCTTCACGAAGCTCAGCTCCGGCGCGGCCGACTTCGCGTTCTCCAGGCCCTCGGGGTCGTAGACGACCACGTCGGCGCGGCAGGCGCGCAGGCGCCGGGCGATCGCGAGCGCGGGGGAGTCGCGGATGTCGTCGGTGTCGGGCTTGAAGGTCGCGCCGAGGTAGGCGACGCGCACGCCCGACAGGTCGGGGCCGTTGGGCCCGGTGGGGCGCTCGGCGAGGTCGGCGACGTGGCGCACGACCTGGGAGCGGCGGCGGGTGTTGACCGCGTCGACCTCGTCGAGGAAGCGGAAGGACTCGCCGACGCCCAGTTCCCCCGCGCGCGCGGAGAGGGCGCGGATGTCCTTGGGCAGGCAGCCGCCGCCGAAGCCGATGCCGGCGCGCAGGAACTTGTTGCCGATGCGCTGGTCGTAGCCGATGGCCTTGGCGAGGTCGGCGACGTCGCCGCCGGTGACCTCGCACAGGTCGGCCATGGCGTTGATGAAGGAGATCTTGGTCGACAGGAACGCGTTCGCGGCGACCTTGACGAGTTCGGCGGTGGCGAGGTCGGTCTCGACCACGGGGACCTCGCGGTCCTCGACGGCGGCGAGTTCGAGGATGCCGCGGTGGACGTCCTTGAGGAGGCGGGAGGCCCATTCGGACTGTGCGGCGTAGACGATCCGGTTGGGGCGCAGGACGTCGTGCATCGCGTTCGACTCCTGGAGGAACTCCGGGCTCCAGCCGACCTCGACGCCCAGGCCCTCGGGGGTGTGGCGGTCGACGAGCTCCTGGACCCAGGAGGCGGTGCCGACAGGGACGGTGGACTTGCCGACGATGAGGACCTTGCGGGTGAGGTGCGCGGAGAGTTCGACGACCGAGGACTCGATGTAGGAGAGGTCGGCGCCGTGCTCGCCCTGGCGCTGGGGGGTGCCGACGCAGATGAAGTGGACGTCGGCGAACTCGGCGACGTCCTTGACGTCGGTGGTGAAGCGCAGGCGTCCGGTTTCGAGGTTCTTCTTGAGCAGTTCGGGGAGGCCGGGTTCGTGGATCGGGAGCACGCCGGAGGCGAAGGCCTCGATCTTGGCGGCGTCGACGTCGTACCCGATCACTTCGTACCCGAGCTCCGCGAAGCAGATCGCGTAGGTCGCCCCGAGGTAGCCGCATCCCAGGAAGGAGATGCGGGGCCGGGTGGTGGTGTTCTGCGAAGGGGTCTGGATCGCGTTGACCATCTGGTGCGTGCCCTGTCTGTGCTCGTCCGGAGGCGCCCCCGGTGCGGGGCGGCCTGGTTCGTGCGGGGCCGGTCCTGGTGCCCGGTCCGGTCCGTCGGCGCGCCGCCGTGTCCGTTCGGTCGGCCGTTCGCACGGCGGCCTCGAATTGTACGTGAACACGGCTATGGCCTGCGCCATCGTATATTCAACTTCACGCATGAACGTCCTGTGACGTTGCGGCGAAACCGTGGAAAACTCACGGTGGCGCCGGTCACGAGGTGTGCGCGGGGTGGGTTACACTCGCCCTATCTTACCGACGAGTAACAACAGGATCGACTACAGCCGGGAGCCGCCGATGTCCACCGGGTTCAGCCCTTACCGCCTGCCAGAAGAGTACGACGACATCCGCTCCGCGACCCGCGCCGTGTGCGACGCGGGGGTCGCGCCGGGCGCCGCGGAGGCCGACGCCGCCGCGGCCTTCCCCGAGCGGTCGTACGAGGCGCTGCGGTCGGCCGACCTCCACGCCCCGCACATCCCGGCCGAGTACGGCGGGGCGGGCATCGACGCGCTGGGCACCGCGATCGTCATCGAGGAGGTCGCCCGCGCGTGCGCCTCCTCCTCGCTCATCCCCGCGGTCAACAAGCTCGGCTCGCTGCCGCTGCTGCTGGACGCCTCAGAGGACCTCAAGCGGCGCTACCTGCCGCCGGTGGCCTCCGGCGAGGCGATGTTCTCCTACTGCCTCTCCGAGCCCGAGGCCGGCTCGGACGCCGCGTCCATGACCACGCGCGCCGTGCGCGACGGCGACGGCTGGGTCCTCGACGGCGTCAAGCGCTGGATCACCAACGCGGGCGTCAGCGAGTTCTACACCGTGTTCGCCGTGACCGAGCCGGGCGCCGGCGCCAAGGGCATCTCGGCGTTCGTCGTCGAGAAGGGCGACGCGGGCGTCTCCTTCGGCAAGCCCGAGAAGAAGCTCGGCATCAAGGGCTCCCCGACCGCCGAGGTCTACCTCGACTCGGTGCGCCTGCCGGCGGGCCGCCTCATCGGCGAAGCGGGGCAGGGGTTCTCCCTCGCCATGCGCACCCTCGACCACACGCGCGTGACGATCGCCGCGCAGGCCCTCGGCATCGCCCAGGGCGCGCTCGACGCCGCGACCGCCTACGCGGCCGAGCGCGAGCAGTTCGGCCGCCCCATCGCCGCATTCCAGGGCGTCCAGTTCCTCCTCGCCGACGCCGCCATGAAGATCAGCGCCGCCCGCGAGCTCACCTACGCCGCGGCCGCCAAGTCCGAGCGCGGCGACGCCGACCTCACCTACTTCGGCGCCGCCGCCAAGTGCTTCGCCTCCGACGCGGCCATGCAGATCACCACCGACATGGTCCAGGTCCTCGGCGGCTACGGCTACACCCAGGACTTCCCGCTGGAGCGCATGATGCGCGACGCCAAGATCACCCAGATCTACGAGGGCACCAACCAGGTGCAGCGGATCGTCATCGCGCGGGAGCTCCAGCGCGGCAAGGCGTTCTAAGGCTTTACGGCAGGGAGCGCAGGGGCCCGGACCGCGAGGCGGTCCGGGCCCCTCGTGCGTTTCAGGCCTCGGCTTCGACCGGTTCGGGGGCGCGGCGGCGGGGGCCGACGAGGACGAGCGCCCAGACGGCCGCGAGCGCGAGGTACAGGGCGGTGACGGCGGGCCAGGGGAGGTCGAAGCCGCCCAGGAGGGTCCGCAGGTTCAAGGCGACCACGAGCATGCCGATGGTCGAGCCGAGCTTCGCGGTCGGGATGCGGCGGGTGAGCCAGGCCGCGAGCGGGGCGGCCGCCATGCCGCCGACGGCCATGCCGGCGACCAGGGGCCACAGCACGGTGAGCGTCTCGGGGGCGGCGAACCAGAAGCCGACGACGGCCGCGGTCGAGGCGAAGACCTGCGCGGTCGAGACCGAACCGACCACTTTGTACGGCTCCAGGCGCGAGGTCGCCAGCGTGATGGGCATGGTCACCGGGCCCCAGCCGCCGCCGCCGACCGCGGCGAGGAAGCCGCCGACGAGGCCGGTGGGGACGGCGAAGCCCGAGCGGACCGGCCCGGTGGCGGTGGCGCGGCCCTTCGCGAAGCGCCACACGATGACCGCGCCGAGGGCGATGAGGATCGCGCTGGTGACGGGCGTGGCCGCGTCGAGGCGGGTGAGCGAGACGAGCGCCCAGGCCCCCGCGAAGCCGCCGACGGCGCCGGGGATGCCCAGCCGCAGCGTGGTGGGCCAGTGGACGTTGCGCAGGCGGGTGTGCGCGACGGCGCTGACGGTGCCGGTGGCGATCGTCGCGACGTTCACCGAGGCGGAGGCCACCGCGGGGGCGATGCCGAGGCCGAGGAGGAACGTCATGGTGATGGTGCCGAAGCCCATGCCGAGGCTGCCGTCGACGAGCTGGGCGACGAAGCCCGCTGCGACGGCGGAGAGGATGGTGGTCGCGATCAGCACGCGCGGCTCCCTCGGTTCTGGACGGCCCTCAAATACTCCACAAAATCAGTAGGAGTTGTCAACGTTGGTCCACGTTTCGGGACGCCGGGGCTTCCCGAAGGCGCCTCACATCATCGCGCGGGCGCGCCACCGGGCCCGTTCGGGAGGCCTCCGCCACCCGACCAGGGGCCGGATGCGCCCTTCGAGACGCGAGTCATAGCGTGGACGGACAGACCCGGTTACGCTCGGCTCGCCTCGCACGGTTGGCGTGTCACCGAGCGTGGCCCGCCATTCACCTGGCACACTCTGGCCGCCGGCGACGGCGCCAGCCAATCCGGGAGCCTGCGCAGCACACAGGCAGCCTGAAATGCAGAGGAGCATTCGATGGGTAAGAAGGTCACGGTCGTCGGCGCCGGTTTCTACGGCTCCACCACCGCCCAGCGCCTGGCCGAGTACGACGTCTTCGACGAGGTCGTGCTCACCGACATCGTCGAGGGCAAGCCCGAGGGCATCGCCCTCGACATGAACCAGTCCCGCACCATCGAGGGCTTCGAGACGAAGGTCGTGGGCGCGACCACCGACGCCGACGGCGGCGGCTACGACAAGACCGCGGGCTCGGACGTCATCGTCATCACCGCGGGCCTGCCCCGCAAGCCCGGCATGAGCCGCATGGACCTCCTGGAGGTCAACGCGAAGATCGTCCGCGGGGTCACCGAGAACCTCGTCAAGCACTCCCCGAACGCCGTCGTCATCGTCGTCTCCAACCCGCTCGACGAGATGACCGCGCTCGCGCAGCTCGCCTCCGGCTTCCCCAAGCACCGCGTGCTCGGCCAGGCCGGGATGCTCGACACGGCCCGCTTCACGAACTTCGTGGCCGAGGAGCTCCAGGTCCCCGTCGGGTCGGTGACCACCCTGACGCTCGGCTCGCACGGCGACACGATGGTGCCCGTGCCCTCGCAGTCCTCGGTCGACGGCAAGCCGCTCGCGGACCTCCTCCCGGCCGACAAGGTCGAGGAGCTCGTCACCAAGACCCGCAACGGCGGCGCCGAGATCGTCGCCCTGCTCAAGACCGGCTCGGCGTACTACGCGCCTTCGGCCGCCGCCGCCCGCATGGCCAAGGCCGTCGCGGAGGACTCCGGCGCGGTCATGCCCGTGTGCGCGTGGGTCGACGGCGAGTACGGCATCTCCGGCGTCTACCTGGGCGTCAACGCCCAGATCGGCGCCGAGGGCGTCAAGAAGGTCGTCGAGACGCCCCTCGACGAGACCGAGCTGGCGAACCTCAAGGAGGCCGCCGAGGCGGTCCGCGCCAAGCAGGCGGACGTCGCCGGGCTGTAGCAGCGTCTTCGGCGCCCGCGCCGCCCGCCGCACCGGCGGGCGACGCGGGCGCTTCGTCGTTCCCCGGGCCAGGCGCGGGTCCGGTGCGGCCCCGGCCATATCGCTTCCGCGGCCGCCGGGGCGGTCGCTAGGCTTACGGCCGTGAGCGTCGTAGGGCAGCGCGATAACCGGGCGAAGCCGGACAGATGGAGGCCGTTCGTCGTGAGGCGGCCCCGCTCCTGGGCGCTCGAGATCGCCATGGTCGTCGCACTCGTCGCATGGACGGTGCCGCTGTTCTGGCCGAGCGCCCTGGTGCACTTCGACATCGCCGTGCGCGACGCCGCCGACGCCCACCGCACCGGCTTCACCCACCAGTTCGCGGTCCTCACCAACATGCTCGGTCAGGGCGGCGCGCTCGGCGGCGTCGCGCTCGGCATCGCCTCGATCATCGCCTGGCGCCGCCGCGACGTGCGCCCGCTCCTGGCGTTCGTCACCACCTACTTCATGGCCGGGGCGGTCCTGGTCATGAAGTACACGCTGCTGCGCGTCTACCCGCACTGGCCCGACATCTCCCAGCCGCCGTACGCCGACGCCGCCCAGGCGGTGCTCATGACCTCGCTGGAGCCGGCCGGTGCGTACCCCTCGGGGCACGTGCTCAACGCCGTGGTCTGGTACGGGTTCATCGTGCTCATGGTCGGCCGGTCCTTCGCGCCGTGGGTCCGCGTCCTCTTCCTGACCCTGCCGCCGCTCATCGTCGCCTACTCCACGACCTACCTGGGCTTCCACTGGTTCAGCGACACCCCCGCGGGCCTGTTCATCGGCGTGGTCATCATCCGGATCGTCCAGCGCGTCCCCTGGGGCACAGTGGAGCTGCCACTGTGGCTGGAGCCCGAGCGGCGGTATCGGTAGGGCCGGAGCGGAAGTCCCGCGCGGTATCTTCGAGCCATGCCCACTGCGCCCCGAGCACGGCCGCCCCTCAGACGACGCCTCGGCCTTCCCTCAGCGATCGCGATCGGGCTCGCCTCCATGCTCGGCGCGGGCGTGTTCGTCGTCTGGGGCCCGGCGGCGCGCGCCGCCGGATCGGGCCCGGGCCTGCTCGCGGCCCTCGCGATCGCCGCGTTCCTCGCCTACTGCAACGCCCGCTCCTCGGCCCGCCTCGCCGCCCTGTACCCGCAGGCCGGAGGCGCCTACGTGTACGGCACGCGGCTGCTCCACCCGGCCGCCGGGTTCGCCGCCGGCTGGGCGTTCACCGTCGGCAAGACCGCCTCGGGCGCGGCGATGGCCCTCACCCTCGGCGCCTACCTGCTGCCGTCCCATCCGAAGGCGCTCGCGGCGGCGGCCGTCGTCGCGTTCTGCGCCGTGAACCTGCTGGGCGTCAAGCGGACCGCGGTCGCCTCGGCGGTCTTCGCCGCCCTCACGCTCCTCGTGCTCGGCGCGGTCGTCACCGCCGGCCTGACCGGCCCGGTGGCCGCGCAGCCGCTGGGCCACACCCACCCGTGGGGGACGCTCACCGCCGCCGGGTTCATCTTCTTCGCCTTCGCCGGGTACGCGCGGATCGCCACGCTCGGCGAGGAGGTCGCGCGCCCGGCGTGGACCGTTCCGCGCGCGATCGCGATCGCCTTGGGCGCCACCGTGGCCGTGTACGCGCTGGTGGCGGTGACGGCGCTGAGCGTCCTGGGCGCCGGGACGCTCGCCGAGTCGACCGCGCCGCTCGCCGACCTCGCCGGGGCGAGCGCCCCGGCGCTGCTGCCGCTGGTGTCGATCGGCGCGGGCGTCGCGGTCGCGGGCGTGCTGCTGACGCTCTTGGCCGGGATCGGCCGCACCGTCCTGGCGATGGCCCGCGACGGGCGCCTGCCCCGGCCGCTCGCGGCCGTGTCCGGGCGCTTCGGCGTCCCGTGGGCCGCCGAGGTCGCCGCGAGCGCCCTCGTCCTGCTCCTGGTGTCCGCCTTCGACTTGACGGGTGCGATCGGGTTCTCGAGCTTCTGCGTGCTCGTCTACTACGCGGTGGCGAACGCCTCGGCGGTCACCCTCGACCGGCGTGCCCCCCTGCCGTGGATCGGCCTCGGCGGCTGCCTCCTGGTGGCCGCGAGCCTGCCTCCGGCATCGGTCCTCGGCGGCCTCGCGGTCCTCGCCGCGGGAGGGGCCTGGTTCGCCTTCACCGAGCGCCGGGGCAGGCCGGCGGCGGGTTAGCGGCGGGCCGGGGTCGCGGCGGGCCGGCGCCGCAACGGGTCGGCGACGGGTCAGGGGCCGACGGTCGCGGCGGGGCCTCCGACCGGCGCCGCAACGGGTCGGCACCGGGCGAGGAGTCGACGGTCACGGCGGGGCCCTCGTCCAGCGCCGCAACGGGTCGGCACCAAAGCGGCGGTCGTGCAGCGCCGCCGCGCCCGCCGAGGTCCCTAGCGGGCCGCGCGCCGCTCGTCGCGGGCGGCGCGCAGGCGCCGCACGACCGCGGGCTGCTGGGCGGCGGCCTCGGGGTGGTCGATGAGGCGGGCGAGGTGCTGGTAGTACCGCTCGGGGGTGAGCTCGAGCTCGTCGCTGATCGCCTGGGTCTTCGCGCCCGGCGCCCGCCACCAGCGGGCCTCGAACGCGAGGACGCGCGACTCCATCGCCGAGAGCTTGTCCTCCGGCTCCCTGGCGCGGGTGCGCGGCTGCTGGGGCGGCGCCTCCCGTCCGGGACGGGAGGCCTCCGAGGGCGCGCGCCCGGGGCGGGGCGCGGCCGGGTGCTCGTCCTCCCGGTGCGTGCGCGGCGTCGGTCCGGCGGGGCGTTGTCCGGGAGGCATGGGGTGCTCCTTACTCGCGGCTGCGGGTGGTCGCCGCTGCTACTCGATCCAGTCGATGAGGTCCGCGACCGAGTCCTTGACGTGGTTCGGCCGGAACGGGTACCGCTCGACCGTCTCCATGGTGTCAGTGACCCCCGACAGAACGAGGACCGTCTCCAGGCCCGCTTCGAGCCCCGAGAGCACGTCGGTGTCCATGCGGTCGCCGATCATCACCGTCGACTCCGAGTGGGCCCCTATGCGCCGCAAGGCGTTGCGCATCATCAGCGGGTTCGGCTTGCCGACGAAGTACGGGTCGGCGCCCGTGGCCGCCGTGATCATCGCCGCAAACGCGCCGCAGGCCGGGAGGATGCCCTCCAGGGACGGGCCGGTCGTGTCCGGGTTCGTGCAGATGAACCGGGCCCCGGCCTTGATGAGTCGCACCGCCGTGGTGAGCGCGCCGAAGTCGTAGCGGCGGGTCTCGCCGAGGACCACGTAGTCGGGGCGGTAGTCGGTGAGGACGTACCCGATCTCGTGCAGCGCCGTCGTCAGGCCCGACTCGCCGATGACGTACGCCGAGCCCTTGGGGCGCTGGGAGTGCAGGAAGTCCGCGGTCGCCATCGCCGAGGTGTAGATGTTCTCGGCCGGGACGTCCAGCCCCGAGTTCTTCAGGCGCGCATGGAGGTCGCGGGGCGTGTAGATGGAGTTGTTGGTGAGCACGAGGAATCCCTTCCCCGCCGACTGCAACTTCTCGATGAGCTTGTTGGCGCCCGGGACGGGCACGCCCTCGTGGACGAGCACGCCGTCCATGTCCGAGAGCCAGTTGTCGAAGGGTCCAGGTGTAGTCATGAACAACATCTTGCCATCGCATCGGGAAAACGACGAGGAGCGGACGTAAAGTGGTGGCCGTGGAGACGGCATTGACGGCCGTGCTCGTCATCGCCGCAGGCGCCATGGCGGGCGCACTCGGCTACTGGACCATCCGAACCGCGAGGAACAAATGAGCGAGCGCGACGTACCGGAACAGTTCGCCTCGACCTTCGACAAGGTCGAGCCCTACCCCTTCGAGGAGACCGACGACCTGCGCCGCGGTCCGAACCTGCACGACGACCTGCTGCCGCTGCTGCCGCTCGTCGGGCGCTGGAGGGGCCGCGGCCAGGGCGGCTACCCGGGCGCCGAGGACTTCCTGTACGCCCAGGAGGTCGCGTTCCTCCACGACGGCCGCCCGTTCCTGCGCTACCGGGCCCGCTCGTGGATCATCGACGCCGACGGCAAGGCCGTGCGCCCCGCCGCCCAGGAGACCGGCTGGTGGCGCGTCGTCAGGGGCGAGGACCCCCGCCGCCCCGAGGTCGAGGTCCTCCTCGCCCACCCCACCGGCATCCTCGACCTCTACTACGGCCACGTCGACGGCACCCGCATCGAGATCGCCACCGACGCCGTCGTCCGCAGCCCCCAGGCCAAGGAGGTCACCGCCGGCAAGCGCCTCTACGGCCTCGTCGACGGCGCCCTCATGTACGCCCAGGAGATGGCCGCCGAAGGCAACCCCATGACCCCCCACCTCAGCGCCAGCCTCACCAGAGTCGTTGGCTGACTCGAGTCGCCGGCTGACCCGAGTCGCCGGCTGACCCTGGTCAGAAGTCGCCGGGCCAGAGGTCTTCCTCTTTTTTCTGCTCCTCGGTGGCGGGCGGGGCGGTGACCGTGGTGGTGACCGGGCCGCGGCCGGCTTCGAGGAGGCGGTCGAGGAGGGCGAGGGCGCCGCGTTTGTGGAGGGGCTCGTTGCCGTTGCCGCACTTGGGGCTCTGGATGCAGCTGGGGCAGCCGTGGCGGCAGGTGCAGCCGGCGATGGCGCCGCGGGTCGCGCCGAGCCAGTCCTGCCATTTGCGGAAGGCCTGTTCGGCGAAGCCGGCGCCGCCGGGATGGCCGTCGTAGACGAAGACCGTCGGCAGCTCGGTGTCCATGTGCGCGGCCGTCGACAGGCCGCCGATGTCCCAGCGGTCGCAGGTCGCGATGAGCGGCAGCAGGCCGATCGAGGCGTGCTCGGCCGCGTGGAGCGAGCCCGGCAGGTCCGGGACGCCTTCCAGCGCTTCGGGATCGACCGTCCACCACACGGCCACGGTGCGCAGCACCTGCGGCGGCAGGTCCAACGGCTGGGTGTCGATGACCTCGCCCGAGGGGAGGCGGCGGCGCTGGTAGGAGATGACGTTCGACGTCACCTCGACCTCGCCGAGGCACAGCGTCGCGGGCCCCATCTCCAGGCGCTCGCGCTCGCCGAGGATCTCCAGGTGCGTGATCTCCTGCGTCGTGGTCGTCCACGGCGGCTTCGCGGCGTGGACGAGCGCCACGCCGTCGTCCAGGTCGAGCTCGTCGACGATGAACGACTCGCCCTGGTGCAGGTACAGCGCGCCCCGGTGCACGAGGCGGTGCGAGGCCGCCGCGTCCACGGTGCCGATGAGCCGCCCGGTGCTCGTCTCGGCGATGTCGACGCCCATCGGCCCCGAGCCGCGCAGCGACACCTCGGGCCGCTCCGACCCGATCCAGTAGTAGCGCCCGCCGGGGCGGCGGCGCAGCATCTTCTGCTCGCACAGCTGCTCGGCCACCGCGCGGCTGCCGGGGATCGCGTCGAGGTCGGCCTCGCGCAGCGGCAGCTCCTCGGCCGCCAGGCACAGGTGCCCGGCCAGGACGTACGGGTTCGAGGGGTCGCACACGCTCGACTCCACCGGCCGGTCGAAGATCGCTTCGGGGTGGTGCACCAGGTACGTGTCGAGCGGGTCGTCCTTCGCGAGCATCACTGCGAGCGCCTCGGTGTCGCCGCGCCCGGCCCGCCCGATCTGCTGCCAGAACGAGGCGAGGCGGCCCGGGTAGCCGCACAGCAGGACCGCGTCGAGGCCCGTCACGTCGATGCCCAGTTCGAGCGCGTTCGTCGTCGCGACGCCCAGGAGCTTCCCGTCCCGCAGGTCCGATTCGAGCTCGCGGCGGTGCTCGCGCAGGTAGCCGGCCCGGTAGGCGGCGATCCGGTCGGCGCGGGGGTCGGCGCCCAGTCGCGAGCGCGCCTCGGCGGCGACGATCTCGGCGCCCCTGCGGGAGGGCACGAACGCGAGGGTGCGCACGCCGCGGCGCACGAGCTGGGCGAGCATCCGGGAGGTCTCGCTGAGGGTCGAGGCCTGCTGCGGCTCGCCCTCGATCTCGTAGGTGACCGGCTCCCACAGGGCGACCGTGGCGCCGGGGTGCGGGGAGTGGTCCTCGGTGACGGCGACGGCGGGGCGTCCGGTGAGGACCGACAGGGACGCGGCCGGGTCGGCGGCGGTGGCGCTGGCGGCGATCACGGTCGGGGCGGCGCCGTAGTGGGCGGCGAGGCGCAGGAGGCGGCGCAGGGTGAGGGCGACGTGGGCGCCGAAGACGCCGCGGTAGACGTGGCACTCGTCGACGACGACGTACTTGAGGTTCTTCAACAGCGACCGCCACATGCGGTGGCGGGGGAGCAGGGAGTGGTGGAGGAGGTCGGGGTTGGACAGGACGAGGTTGGCGAAGCGCTGCGCCCACTGGCGGTGCTCGAAGGGCGTGTCGCCGTCGACGATGGCCGGGACGAGGCCGGGGACGGCGAACTCGCCGACCGCGCGGGCCTGGTCGGCCGCGAGGGCCTTGGTGGGGGCGAGGTAGAGGGTGCGCCCGGCCTCCTCGCCGCCGTCGTTGCGGAGCGCCTCGG
The DNA here is from genome assembly GCF_004912155.1 of Glycomyces paridis. Taxonomy (GTDB): domain Bacteria; phylum Actinomycetota; class Actinomycetes; order Mycobacteriales; family Micromonosporaceae; genus Glycomyces; species Glycomyces paridis. The sequence goes on from NZ_STGX01000001.1 coordinate 96,004, forward strand.
TGAGCAGCGGCAGGAGGTAGGCGAGGCTCTTGCCGGAGGCGGTGCCGGTGGCGACGACCACGTCGCGGCCCTCGTAGGCGTGCGTCGCGGCCTCGGCCTGGTGCGGCCAGGGGCGCACGATCCCGTTGTCGGCCAAGGCGTCGCGGACCTCGGCGGGCACCCACGCGGGCCATTCGCAGCGCACCGAGCGCCGCGGCGGCAGGCGCCGCAGATGGCGCAGGCCGCCGTCCTCGGACTGGAGGGCGGCGATGAGCTGTTCGGCGGGCGCGGGCACGCCTCCAATGATGCCGCAGGAGTCCGACAGGACGGCGGTGCCGCGGTCGCGATCCGGTCATACGCTCCCGACTCGCATCCAGTCGGAACGCAGTACGCTTATGGGCCAAGACACAGTGTTCGCAGACCCCGGGCGGCCCCCGGGACCGGGCGCGGACGCGAAGAGCGCGAGGAGACGGCGTGAGAGGGACATCAGGCGACGGCGCGGCCGAGCCCGAACTGGGGCTCGGCCTCTCCACTGTCGGCGAGTACGCCGTCATCAGCGTCACCGGCGAGATCGACATGTACACCGCCCCGCAGCTGCGCGAGGCCGTGCGCCAGCTCTCCGCCGAGGGCCGCATGCGCGTCGCGATCGACCTGACGCCCACCGAGTTCTGCGACTCCACCGGCCTGGGCGTGCTCATCGGGGCCCGCCGCCGCCTCTCCGACGCCGGCGGGAGCCTCATCGTCGTGTGCCAGAACCCCCGCATCAGGAAGCTCCTGGACCTGACCGGACTCGACAAGGTGCTCGATGTCCGGGAAGCGGTGCCCGGCGAGTGAACGGGTCCAGGCACGACCGCGCCGGAGGACGCGCCGATCCGGTGACCGTGCGGTTCGCCTTCACCCCCGCCGCCGCGTACGTCCGCGCCGCCCGCCTCGTGGCCGCCGACGTGGCCGCCCACGCGGGCGTCGCCACCGGGCTCCTCGACGAGGTGCGCCAAGCGGTGGGCGAAGCGTGCACGCGCGCGGTCCTGCGGCACCGCGACCGCGGACTCGACGACCTCGTGCGCGTAGAATTTTCGATCGGTGATCGTTTCGTTGCGAAAATCACCGATAACGCGCAGGATCTGCGCGCACGCGCGAACGGCAAGGCCGCCGCGAGCACGCCCGGCGGCGATGCGCGAGCGAGCGATCACGACGCGGTCGAAGAGGACACCCTCTCCGAGGAGATCACCCTCATCGTCCTCGGCGGACTGGTCGAAGACCTGGTCGTGACCGGTCCCGACGCCGACGGCGGCACCACCGTCAGCATGAGCTGGCCACTCCCCGGCTCCGGCTCCTCCGGCGACCACTGAGGCCCCGCACACCCTCCCCGCGAGGCGTGACCGACCCCACTTATAAAGCGCTCACATCGTTACACTCCGCTCGTTATGTCAGCCGCGTCCCGGACGCGGCACCGGCCGCACCGTCCTGCCCGTCTCGGCCCCCACCGGTGATCGAACGACCACGCGCCACGCGCGCGTCACCCCGGGCACGGCGAGCCAGCGCGCCGCACATCGCTATGGAGGAAGTACATGCATACGTTGCTCGCCAACGGCGACGAGGGCGTAGGCGCGCTTGAAGGCGCGAACCTCAGCCTCGTCGTGCTCGCGGCCGTGCTGGCGCTCATCGCGCTCGGCGGCGCCGCGGCGCTCGTCAAGGGCATCCTGAGCGCCGGCACCGGCACCGACAAGATGCGCGAGATCTCCGGGGCCGTCCAAGAGGGCGCCTCGGCCTACCTGCGCCGCCAGTTCAAGGCGCTCGGCGTCTTCGTCGTCATCGCCGTGGTCCTGCTCTTCCTGCTGCCGGCCGAAGGCGGCATGGACGTCAAGCTCGGCCGCAGCGTCTTCTTCATCGTCGGCGCCCTGTTCAGCTCCTTCATCGGCTGGGCCGGCATGAACATGGCGACCCGCGCCAACGTGCGCGTCGCCGCCGCGGCCCGCGACGGGAAGCCCACCACCGCGATGCACCTGGCCTTCCGCACCGGCGGCGTGGTCGGGTTCCTCACCGTCGGCCTGGGCCTGCTCGGCGCCGCGGTCGTCGTCCTCGTCTACAAGGGCGACGCGCCCGTGGTCCTGGAGGGCTTCGGCTTCGGCGCCGCCCTCCTCGCCATGTTCATGCGCGTCGGCGGCGGCATCTTCACCAAGGCCGCCGACGTCGGCGCCGACCTCGTCGGCAAGGTCGAGCAGGGCATCCCCGAGGACGACCCGCGCAACCCGGCGACCATCGCCGACAACGTGGGCGACAACGTCGGCGACTGCGCCGGCATGGCCGCGGACCTCTTCGAGTCCTACGCCGTCGTGCTCGTCGCGAGCCTCATCCTCGGCCGCGCCGCCTTCGGCGAGACCGGCCTGGTGCTGCCGCTCCTGGTCGCCTCCGTCGGCATCGTCTGCGCCATCATCGGCGTCGCCATCACGCGTATGCGCGCCTCGGACGCCTCGGGCCTGACGGCCATCAACCGCGCCTTCTACATCTCCGCGGTCGTCGCCGCGGCGCTCACCGCCGCGGCCGTCTTCTGGTACGTCCCCTCGTCGTGGAGCGACCTCGGCGGCAAGATCCCCGCCGAGGACATCGCGAGCATCCCGGTCAACCCGCAGGTCCTCGCCGTCGTCGCCGTCCTCATCGGCATCGCGCTCGCCGCGGCGATCCTCGCGCTCACCGGCTACTACACCGACACGCGCTACAAGCCCACGAAGACCGTCTCGGCCTCGACGCGCACCGGCGCGGCCACGAACATCCTCTCGGGCTTCTCGCTCGGCCTCGAATCGGCCGTCTACACCGCGCTGACCATCGCCGCCGCGATCCTGGGCGCGTACCTGCTCGGCGGCGGGGTCTTCCTCGTGAGCCTCTTCGCGGTGGCGCTGGCCGGCTGCGGCCTGCTCACCACGGTCGGCGTCATCGTCGCGATGGACACCTTCGGGCCCATCAGCGACAACGCGCAGGGCGTCGCGGAGATGTCCGGCGACGTGGAGGGCGACGCGGCGCGCACGCTGACCGACCTCGACGCGGTCGGCAACACCACGAAGGCGATCACCAAGGGCATCGCGATCGCGACGGCCGTCCTGGCCGCGACCGCGCTGTTCGGCTCCTACACCGACGCGGTGTCCTCCGAGGGCCTCGCGGGCGGCGCGCTGTTCGAGACGCTGAACATCGCCGACCCGATCAACATCGTGGGCTTCATCATCGGCGCGAGCGTCGTGTTCCTGTTCTCCGGCCTCGCGATCAACGCCGTCGCCCGCTCCGCCGGGTCGGTCGTGAACGAGGTCCGCGACCAGTTCGCGCGCTTCCCGGGGATCATGGAGGGCACGCAGCGGCCCGAGTACGGCCGCGTGGTCGACATCTGCACCCGCGACGCCCAGCGCGAGCTGGTCACTCCGGGCCTGCTGGCGATCACCGCGCCGATCGCGGTCGGCTTCGGCCTCGGCGTGGGCCCGCTCGCGGCCTACCTGGCCGGTGCGATCGCGTGCGGCGTCCTCATGGCCGTGATGCTCGCGAACTCGGGCGGCGCCTGGGACAACGCGAAGAAGGACGTCGAGGACGGCAACCACGGCGGCAAGGGCTCCGAGGCCCACGCCGCGGCGGTCATCGGCGACACGGTCGGCGACCCGTTCAAGGACACCGCGGGCCCGGCCATCAACCCGCTCCTCAAGGTCATGAACCTGGTGAGCCTCATCATCGCCCCGGCCGTGGTCGTCTACACGGTCGAAGGCGTCGGCGACGAGGCCTCCAGCCCCGTCCGCTGGATCATCGCCGGCCTCGCCGTCGCCGCCCTCGTGACCGCGATCGTCGTCTCCAAGCGCCGTTCCTCGGTGGTGGAGGCGGGGGAAGCCCACGCCCCGGAGCAGCGTGAGTCGGTCGAAGTCGGCTAACTGATCCGGGCCAGTCCTGGCGTGTGCCCCGGTCCTGGTGGCCGGGGCACACTCATACTCAGGGGACGCAGTGCGGAAGCGTGAGCTACCGTAACGAATCGAGTGCATTTTCCGGATGAATGGTGGGAGCAGTGGCCGATCTCAAGCGCCTGGTCATCGTCGAGTCCCCGGCGAAGGCGAAGACGATCGCCTCGTACCTCGGTCCGGGCTACATCGTCGACTCGTCGCTGGGGCACATCCGGGACCTGCCGCGCAGCGCCAAGGAGATCCCGGCGAAGTACAAGGACAAGGCGTGGTCGCGCCTGGGCGTGGACGTCGACAACGACTTCGCGCCGCTGTACATCGTCAACCCCGACCGGTCGGCGCACGTGAAGAAGCTCAAGGGCTATCTCGCGGAGGTCGACGAGCTGTTCCTCGCCACCGATGAGGACCGCGAGGGCGAGGCCATCGCGTGGCACCTGCTGGAGACGCTGAAGCCGAAGATCCCGGTGAAGCGGATGGTCTTCCACGAGATCACCCCGGCGGCGATCGCCGAGGCCGCCGCGAACCCGCGCGAGCTCAACCAGGACCTGGTGGACGCCCAGGAGGGGCGGCGCATCCTCGACCGGCTGTACGGCTACGAGGTCAGCCCGGTCCTGTGGAAGAAGGTCATGCCGCGCCTGTCGGCCGGGCGCGTGCAGTCGGTCGCGACCAGGCTCGTGGTCGAGCGCGAGCGGGCCCGCATGGCGTTCCGCACCGCCGACTACTGGGACGTCACCGCGAACCTCGCCACTGACGAGGACCAGCGGTTCAAGGCCACCCTCATCGCGCTCGACGGCGACCGGGTCGCCACGGGCAAGGACTTCGACGCCGCCACCGGCCGCGTCAAGGGCAACGTCGTGCACCTCGACGAGGCCGGCGCCCGCGGCCTCGCGCGGCGCCTCGACGGCCGCGACTTCACCGTCCTCAAGGTCGAGAAGAAGCCGTACCGCCGCAAGCCCTACCCGCCGTTCATCACCTCGACCCTCCAGCAGGAGGGCGGGCGCAAGCTGCGGCTCTCCAGCGCCCAGGTCATGCGGGTCGCCCAGCGGCTCTACGAGAACGGCCACATCACGTATATGCGGACGGACTCGACGAACCTGTCGGCGACCGCGATCAACGCCGCGCGCGCCCAGGCCGCCGAGCTGTACGGCGCGCAGTACGTGCCCGCCGAGCCGCGCCACTACGCGCGCAAGGTCAAGAACGCGCAGGAGGCGCACGAGGCGATCCGCCCGGCCGGGGACCGCTTCAAGACCCCGAACCAGCTCAAGGCGCAGCTCTCGGCCGAGGAGCACCGGCTGTACGAGCTCATCTGGCGGCGCACGCTCGCCTCGCAGATGGTCGACGCGACCGGGAACTCCACGTCGGTGCGCGCCCGCGCGACGACGCCCGGCGGCGAGGAGGCCGACTTCGGCGCCTCCGGCAAGACCATCACGAACCCGGGCTTCCTGCTCGCCTACGTCGAGTCGATCGAGGAGGGCGACGCGGACGACGCCGAGAAGCGCCTCCCCGAGCTCGCCGAGCGCCAGCACCTCGCCGAGAAGGGCCTGGAGGCCTCCGGGCACACCACGCAGCCGCCCGCCCGCTACACCGAGGCGAGCCTGGTCAAGGCCCTCGAAGAGCGCGGCATCGGCCGGCCCTCCACGTACGCGTCGATCATGGAGACCATCCAGAACCGCGAGTACGTCTTCAAGAAGGGCCAGGCGCTCGTGCCGGCCTTCCGGGCGTTCGCGGTCGTCGGCCTGCTGGAGCGCCACTTCCCGCGCCTGGTCGACTACGACTTCACGGCCGGGATGGAGGACGAGCTCGACGAGGTGGCCGCCGGGGCCGAGTCCCGCGAGGAGTTCCTGCGCAAGTTCTACTTCGGCGGCGAGGACAAGGAGGGCACTGTGGCCGCCTCGGGCGGGCTGCGGCAGATGGTCGAGGACGAGCTCGGCAAGATCGACGCCCGCGAGGTCAACTCGATCCCGATCTACACCGACGACCAGGACCGCAAGGTCGTCGTCCGCGTCGGCCGGTACGGGCCCTACCTCGAACGCGTCGGCCCCGGGGACGAGACCGCGCCCGGCAAGCGCCCGTCGGTGCCCGAGAACATGGCGCCCGACGAGCTGACCCCCGAGAAGGGCCAGGAGCTGTTCGACCTCGCCGAGAACGAGGGCGAGCTGGGCACCCACCCCGAGACCGGCGAGCCGGTGCTCGCCAAGACCGGCAGGTACGGGCCCTACGTCACCTCCGGTGAGAAGTCCTCCTCGCTGCTGACCGGCCAGAAGCTCTCCGAGATCACCCTCGCCGACGCCGTCAAGCTGCTGACGCTGCCGCGCCTGGTCGGCAAGGACGCCGACGGCGAGGAGATCCGCACCGGCCTGGGCCCGCACGGCCCCTACGTGAAGAAGAACCGCGACTTCCGCTCCCTCGACAACGAGGAGCAGCTGTTCACGCTCACGCTCGAAGAGGCCGAGAAGCTCCTCGCGCAGCCGAAGTCGCGCGGCCGCCAGCAGCGCGCCCAGACCCTCCTGAAGGAGCTGGGCCCCGACCCGGTCACCGGCAAGGAGGTCTCCCTCAAGGACGGCCGCTTCGGCCCGTACGTGACCGACGGCGAGACGAACGCCTCGATCCGCAAGACCGACTCGATCGAGGACCTCACCATCGACCGCGCCGCCGAGCTCCTCGCCGAGCGGCGCGAGAAGGTCGCCTCCGGCACGCTCCCGGTCAAGAAGGCCGCGAAGAAGACCGCGAAGAAGACCGCCGCGAAGAAGACGGCGAAGAAGGCCGCGGCCAAGAAGACCGCCGCGAAGACGACGACGGTCAAGAAGGCCGCGGCGAAGAAGGCCGCGAAGAAGACCGCTTCGTAGCCGGACGGGCGCGCGTGGCCTGCCGCGGATCGGGCCCCGCGGCGCTTATGGTGGCCGCAGCGCCCCGACGCCCGGCCATGCGCCGGCGCCGCCGCCCGCCCCCGGTGCGGCGCGAGCGGGGCGCGGTTCGGGCGGCGAGAGGGCCGCCACCGCGAGAATGGAAGCGGCACCGTGCGCATCACCTTCCTCGTCCGCACCGTCTGGGGCATCGGCGGGACCATCAGGACCACCGTGAACACCGCGGAGGCGCTGGCCGAGCGCGGCCACGACGTCGCGATCGCGTCCTGCGTCCGCAACAAGGCGGCCCCGGACTTCGACATCGACCCGCGGATCGCCGTCCGGAGCCTGTGGGACGTCCGGGCGCCCGCCGACGGCGGCGAGGCCCTGTCGCCGCTCGACGCCTACCGGGCCCGGCGGCCCTCCTTCCTCGACGCCGACAACGTCAACAACATGAAGGAGTCCTCGCGCCTGCTCGACCGCCGCGTCAAGCGGTTCTTCCAGGAGGTCGACACCGATATCCTGGTCACCACGCAGGCCTCGCTCAACCTGTACGCCGCCGCGTACGCCCGCCCCGACACCGTGGTCGTCGCCCAGGAGCACCTCTTCCTTGACAACTACCGGCCCGCCGTGCGCAGCCGCCTCCTCGCCGCCTGCGACCGCTTCGACGCCCTCGTCGTCATCACCGAGGCCGACGCCCGCGCCTACCGCGAGGCCCTGCGCGACCGCGCCGGGATCGTCGAGGTCATCCCGAACTCCGTGCCCGCCAACACCGTCGGGCCCTCCCCGCTCACCGCCCCCGTCATCATGTCCGCCGGGCGCCTGACGAGCATGAAGGGCTTCGACCTCCTCGTGGAGGCCTTCGGCGAGATCGCCCACCGCTACCCCGACTGGAGCGTGCGCGTCTACGGGCGCGGCCCCGAGAAGAAGCGCCTCCACCGGCTCATCGGCGAGTACGGCCTGCGCGGCCGGATCAAGCTCATGGGCCCGGTCTCCCCGCTCGACCCGGTCTGGCAGGAGGCCTCGATCGCCGCCGTCACCTCCCACTACGAGTCCTTCGGGCTCATCCTCGTGGAGGCCATGGCCGCCGGAGTGCCCGTCGTCGCCACCGCCGTCAAGCAGGGGCCGATCGAACTGGTCGACCACGAGGTCAACGGCCTGCTCGTGGAACCCAAGAACGCCGAGCGGCTCGCCGAGGCGCTCGCGCGGCTCATGGACGACGCGCAGCTGCGCCGCAAGCTCGCCGACGGCGGCCGGGCCACCGCCCGGACCTTCGAGCCCTACCGGGTCGTGGCCCTCCACGAGCGCCTCTTCGAACGGCTCCTCGCCGACCGGCGGCCCTGACCGCCGGTGCGATCCGCCCGTATCCGAGACCCGCGCGCGTACGGCCCGCACCATGGAGGTGCGGGGGCACGCTTCCGCCGGCGCACCGCCCGGTCGGCGCGCCCACCAGTGAAGGCATGACCAGTGAGACGACTGCTCAGATCCGAGACCATCCGCCTGACCGCGCTCGCCGCCGCGGCCGTCGCGGCGGCGGTGGCCCTGCCCGGCGCGGCCTGGGCGGCCTACGCGCTCGCCCTCGCCGTCTTCGCGGCCGTCGCCCGCCGCCACCCCGGGAGCATCGCCGCGCTGCGCGTGCCCCGGGTCCTCGCGGCCCTCGCCGTCCTCATCGCGGTCTGGGCCTCCGGCGGGACCGAGCGGTGGCCGCTGCTCGCCGCCGGCGCGCTCCTGGCCTGCCACCTCGCCTGCGCCGACCTCGCGGCCAGGGCCGTGGGGATCGGCCGCCTCGACACGGTCAACCTGGAGGTCCACCGCTCGCGGACGCGGCGCCTCGCCGCCCCCGCCACGGTCGGGGCGCTCGTCAACGCCCTGTCGGTCGCCTTCCCGCTCGCCGCCGCCGCTCCCGCGCCGGTCGCCGCCGCCACCGACCCGCTCTTCCTCGCGCTCGCGGTCGCCGTCCTCGGCTGGGCCGGGGCGGTCGCCGCCGCGGGCCAGTGGCGCCTGCGCACCGACCCGCACCCGGTCGACGCCGCCGTCGCCGCGGCGGTCGCGGCCGTGCGCCCGAAGTTCGTGGTGCACTTCGCCGGGACGCGCCACTCGGAGTACCAGCTGCGCATGTGGCTGCCCTACTTCGCGGCGGTCGGCGACCCGTACCTCATCATCGTGCGCGAACGCCACCTCGTCGGCGGCGTCGCGGCCGAGACCGACGCGCCGATCGTGCGCGTCCCGGCCCAGTCCGTCCTCGACCGGCTCCTGCCCGAGAGCGTCGGCGCGTGCTTCTACGTCAACCACGCGGTCAAGAACGCGCAGCTGGTCAAGCTCGACGGCTACCGGCACGTGCAGCTCATGCACGGCGACTCCGACAAGCCGATCAGCCGCAGCCAGGTCTCGCTCATGTACGACCGGGTCTTCGTCGCCGGCCAGGCCGGGGTCGACCGGTACCGCGCGCACGGCGTCGACATCCCCTCCTACAAGTTCCGGCGGATCGGGCGCCCGCAACTGCACGAGATCCGCGTCGGCCCCCGCGACAGGGCGCCGGGCGAGCCGCCGACGGTCCTGTACGCCCCCACGTGGGCGGGCCTGACCAGCGACGTCGACTACTCCTCGCTCGCGGCGGGCCGCCGGATCGTCGAGGGCCTGCTCGGGCGCGGCGCGCGCGTCGTCTTCCGCGCCCACCCCTACACGGCCGGGAACCGCGCCTACCGGGCCTTCGCCGAGGAGATCAGGGCGCTGCTGGCCGCCGACGCCGCAGCGACCGGGCGCGACCACTGGTGGGGCGCCCGCGCGGAGAAGGAGGCGACGCTCACCGACTGCGTCAACGCCGCCGACGCGGCCGTGTGCGACGTCAGCGGCACCGCCTCCGACTGGCTCTACGGCGGCCGGCCCCTGGCGATGACCGACCCGCGGGGCCTCGGCGACGCCTACGCCGCGCAGTTCCCGCTCGCACGCGCCGCCTACCGCGTCGACGCCGACGCCGGGAACCTGGAGGCGGTGCTCGACGAGCTGCTCGGCGCCGACTCGCTCGCGCCGGTCCGCGCCGAGGTCCGCGAGTACTACCTGGGGGACCTCGCCCCCGGCGACCTCGTGGAGGTCTTCCGGCAGGCGGTGCGGTCGACGTACCGGCCCGTGTGGTCGCACGCGCGCGAGCGCGCACCCGAGGCGCTCGCGCGCCGCTGAGGCCTCAGGGCAGGTCGAGCAGGGCCGCGGCGACCGCGAGGTCGGCCGGGCCGGTGACCTTGAGGTTCCGCTCGTCCCCGGGGACGAGGAGGACCGGGACGTCCGGCAGGTACCGCAGCACCACCGAGCAGTCGTCGGTGGCCGTGAAGCCCGGGTCTGCCGCCGCGGCGGCGTACGCGTCGCGGATCAGGCCGAGCCGGAAGCCCTGCGGGGTCTGCACCCGCCGCAGCCGGTCGCGCTCCAGCGCCCGCTCCAGGACGGTCCCGCCGTCCCCGTCGCGGACGGCGACGACCGTGTCGGCCGAGGGCACCGCGGCGGCGGCCGCGCCGTGCCCTTCCAGGGCCGCGGCCACGGCGGCGATGACCTTCGCGGGCACGAGCATCCGGGCGCCGTCGTGGATGAGCAGCTTGCAGTCCCGGTCGCCGCCGGTGCGACCCCAGGCCCAGCCGACGGCCGCGGTCGAGGAGTCCGAACGGGTCGCGCCGCCGCGGACCACCGCGGCGACCTTCCCCAGGCCCGCCTCGGCGGCCAGCTCCCGGACGCGCCCCTCCTGGCCCTCGCCGACGACCACGACGACCTCGTCCACCGACGCCTCGGCCTCGAAGGCCTCCAGGGTCCACCGGAGCACCGGCTTCCCGGCGACCTCGATGAACTGCTTCGGCACCGCCGCGCCCATGCGCCGCCCGCTGCCGCCCGCCAGCACCGCGGCGATCGTCGGTGCGGGCCCGGTGGCCCCGGTCGGCTCTGGCACGTCGGCTCCGGTGGTTCGCTGCGGCTGGGGACTGCGAGGCTACGATACCGGCTCGGGCGCCCCGAACCGGGCGGCGCGGGGACCGCCGCGCACCTCATACCCGGAGGTCGGGCAATGCGGCCTCCAGGCGGACGCCCGGTAAACTGCACCGGACTCGCTCGCGATCATTTGAGGAATTCTCTGTGTCCACGAATATTGTCATCTTGGCGGCCGGGGTCGGTTCTCGACTGGGTCGTCCGCATCCCAAGCCGCTGACGCCGCTGAACACCGGCGAGACGATCCTCGGCCGCTCGCTGCGGCTGCTGACCTCGCGGTTCTCGCGCCACTCGATCCACCTGGTGGTGGGATTCAAGAAAGAGATGATCATGGAGGAGGTGCCCGACGTCGGTTTCATCTACAACCAGGCGTACGGGGACACGAACACCTCGAAGAGCCTGCTCAAGGCCTTCACGATCCTCGGACCGGGGGGCGTGCTGTGGCTCAACGGCGACGTCGTCTTCGACCCCCAGGTCCTCGACGTGCTGCTGCCGCACATCGCCATGGACCGGTCCTTCGTCAGCGTCAACACCGCGAAGGTCTCCGACGAGGAGGTCAAGTACACCCTCGGCGCCGACGGCTACATCAACCAGCTCTCGAAGCGGGTCAGCGACGGCGCCCTCGGCGAGGCCGTCGGCATCAACTACGTCTCCGCCGACGACCGCGCGGTCGTCGCCAAGCGGCTCGCGGAGGTCGACGACCAGGAGTACTTCGAGGGCGGCATCGAACTCGCCATCGCGAAGGACGGCCTCAAGTTCGAGGCCGTCGACATCTCGCAGCACAACGTCATCGAGATCGACTTCGGGGGCGACCTCGACAAGGTGAACGAGACCTTCAAGTAGCGCGCGGCGGACGGTGCGCGCGCCGGAGCGAGCACCGCGATCCGCCGGTTCCCAGGGGGCCCGAGACCGCGACCCGGTCGGGCGAGCATAGAGCGAGGCGTAATGGTCCAACTGTCAGTCGTGATTCCGTACTACAACGTCGAGGCCTACTTCGAAGAGGCGCTCCAGTCCCTGGCCGACCAGAGCCTGCGCGACCTCGAAGTGATCATGGTCGACGACGGGTCGCCCGACGCCAGCATCGAGATCGCGAAGCGCTTCGCCGCGAACGACCCCCGCTTCAAGCTCGTCGTCCAGGAGAACGGCGGCCTCGGCCACGCCCGCAACACCGGCGCGGAGGCCGCCACCGGGAAGTACCTCGCGTTCGTCGACTCCGACGACGTCATCCCGCACTTCGCCTACAAGCTCATCGTCGACACCATGGAGCGCACCGGCTCCCAGATCGGCGCGGGCAACGTCCGCCGCATCAAGTCCACCGGCGCCAGCTCCTCGCCCATGCACGGCAAGGCCTTCGCCGCCACGAAACTGCGCACCACGCTGAAGCAGCACCCGGCCCTGCTGCGCGACATGACCGCGTGGAACAAGGTCTACCGGCGCGACTTCTGGGAGGCCAACGAGCTCCGCTTCCCCGCCGGCGTGCTCTTCGAGGACGCCCCCGCGACCATCCCCGCCTACGCGCTCGCCGACTCCATCGACGTCCTGGAGACCTCGATCTACTACTGGCGCGTCCGCGAGGGCGGCGCCCCGTCGATCACCCAGCGCACCACCGACGGCAAGAACATCGCCGACCGCATCGCCACCACCCGCATGGTCTCGGACTTCTTCGAGCGCCAGGGCGAGCGCGAGCTCAAAGACGGCTACGACGACATGGCGATCCGCCACCACCTCAAGCTCATCCTCAAGTCGATCTCGCAGGCCGAGCCCGACGTGCAGCGCGCCTTCGGCGAGGACGCCAAGGCCTACCTGGGGACCGTCAGCGAAGAGGTCATCCGCAAGCTCCCGCGCCACCTGCGCATCTCCTGCCGCATCCTGCGCGACGGCTCCGTCGACGAGCTCCTCACCGGCCTCGACGCCCCCATTTCGGCCTCCAAGATCCCCTCCCCGCGCAGCCTCCTGCGCAAGATCACCGAACTGCCGGTCCGCGCGAACCTCCACGCCGTCGTCTGGGAGGACGGACGCCTCGCCATCCGCGGCTCGGTCGCCCCGACCTCCCCGGCCCACCCGGCGACCTGGAACCCCTCACGGCGCGTCATGTGGCTGCGCAACTCCAAGAACCGCGCGTTCCAGATGCTGCCGTCCACCACCACCGCCCGCGTGCGCCCCAAGCGCCTCGACGGCAAGAGCGACCGCCACGTCGTCTCCACCGAGTTCGAGGCGCTCCTCGACCCGGCCAAGCTCCAGCAGGACGGCCGCTGGGAGGAGGGCGTCTGGCACGTCGCCCTCGGCGTCGTCGACCAGCTCGGCGTCCACAAGGGCGGCATGGCCGCCGGCTCGGGACTGGGCACGCTCGAACTGGAGCCGCGCTGGCTCGACGACCGGTTCCGGATGGTCCCCGTCCTCAGCGGCGGGCGCCTCATCGTCAAGATCGACCGGCCCACCGTGGTCCTCCTCGGCTGCGACTTCGAAGGCACCGACCTGGTGCTGCGCGGCGAGATCCACGACAAGGTCGCCGCCGCCAAGGGCGCCCTGACCTTCGGGCGCACCCGCGGCAACCCCGCCCACAGCGTCGAGGTCGACCTCGACGGCGAAGGCGACTCGCGCTCCTTCCGGGCCGTCGTCGCCGCCCGCGACCTCCTGGACGCCTTCGGCGGCGTCGCCATCGCCCCCATCGGCGGCATCACCGACCGCATGTACATCGAGCTCAACTACGACGAGCAGCGCCGCGAACTCCTCGTCGGCAACGACGTCACCGGCGCGCACACCACCCTGCGGGACGCGACCCTCGCCGTCGACGTCACCCCCACGCGCTACGTGCGCCTGTCCGGCCGCCCGCCGCTGCCGTTCGTCACCGACCTGCGCCTGACCGACGGCGGCACCGTCGTCCTCACCGGCGAGGGCGCGCTCGCCCCCGAGGACCGGATCGTGCTCCAGCTGCGCGGCCAGCAGGAGCAGCACCCGTTCGAGGTCGAGGCCGACGGCCAGGGCTGGTCGGGCGAGCTCGCGGCGAACGCCGTGACCTCCCTGGCCGGGACCGTCGCGCTCATCCCCGGCGTCTGGGACCTGCTGCTGGAGACGCGCGACGCCAACGGCGACAAGCGGACCACCAACCTCGCCCTGGTCTCCCAGGCCGAGGCGCGGCTGCCGATCAAGGCCACCGTGGACGGACGCGACATCACCGCCTGCCGCCACGGCATCGACCAGGGCTTCATCCGCACCGGCCCGTTCGTGGAGGCCTCCGAGCAGGCCCCGGCCGGACCCGAGTGGCTCCAGCGCTTCTTCTACCCGCAGCTGCGCCGCCAGCGGCCCCTGCGCGAGGCGGTCTTCTACGACTGCTTCTACGGGCGCCAGTACTCCGACTCCCCGCGCGCGGTCTACGAGCGGCTCGTCGAGCGCGAGGCCCCCCTGGAGCACTACTGGTCGGTCCAGAACCGCCAGTTCGAGGTCCCGGCCCCGGCCACCGGCGTCACCTACGGCTCGCGGGCCTGGTACGAGGCGCTGGCGACCTCGAAGTACATCGTCACGAACACGCACCTGCCGAACTGGTTCCAGCGACGCGAGGGCCAGATCGTGGTCCAGACCTGGCACGGTACGCCGCTCAAGAAGATCGCCTTCGACGTCCCCGACCTCAAGACGGCCGACCCGGACTACCTGAAGAAGATCGCGCTGGAGATCCCGAACTGGTCGTACCTGGTCTCGCCCAACGAGTTCTGCACCGAGCAGCTCCCGAAGGCGTTCCGGTACGAGGGCCCGGTCCTGGAGACCGGCTACCCGCGCAACGACGTGTTCTACCAAGGCGACACCGAGGCGCTGCGCGCGCGCCTGGTGAAGCTCCTCGGCCTGCCCGCGGACAAGAAGCTCGTGCTGTACGCGCCGACCTGGCGCGACAACGAGTTCTACGGCCGCGGCCGGTACAAGTTCACCTCGCCGTTCGACTTCGACGCGGCCAAGCGCGCCCTCGGCGACGAGTACGTGATGCTCGTGCGCCGCCACCCGAACATCGTCGACCCCGTGCCCGGGGCCGGCGAGGGCTTCGTCTGGGACGTCTCGATGTACCCCGACGTGGCCGAGCTCCTCGCCGTCAGCGACGCGCTCATCACCGACTACTCCTCACTGATGTTCGACTTCGCCAACACCGGCCGCCCGATGCTGTTCTACGCCTACGACCTCGACGACTACCGCGACAACCTGCGCGGCTTCTACTTCGACTTCGAAAGCACCGTCCCCGGACCCATCCTCCGCACCACCGAGGACACCGTCGCGGCCCTCAAGGACCTCCCGGCGGTGGCCGAGGCGCACACTGAGCGGTACGGCGAGTTCCGCCGCCGCTTCTGCGGACCCGAGGACGGCCACGCGGCGGACCGCCTCATCGACCGGGTGTTCGGCGAATGAAGTACCCCCTCCTGCCCGCTTACTTAGGAGCGCGATTGCCATGAGTGTCAACCTGAGCCCGCTGTGGGCCCGAGCCGGAGGCCTGTGCGACCGGTTCGAGCGCTGGGGCATGGCCTGCCGCTACTACGCGAAGGCCGCGGCCGCCCAGCCGCGCAACGCCGACTACGCGTTCCGCCTCGGCCGCGTCCGCGAGCGCCTGAGCGACTTCCACGGCGCGGTCGAGGCGTACACCGCCGCGATCGGCGCCGGCGGCAGGCACCAGGGCGACTACTACAACCGCCGCGCGATCGCCCGCGGCCAGCTCGGCGAGTGGACCGAGGCCGTGGCCGACCTCGGCAAGGCCCTCGACCTCCAGCCGGGCAACCGCAAGTTCCTCTCCACCCTCGTCAAGGCCGAGTTCGAGGTCGACAACACGCGGGGCGCGGCCGAGGCGCTCGCCGAGCTCGTGGCGGCCGGCGACACCAGCCAGGCCTCGCTGCTCCTGCTCGCCAAGGCCTACGCCGACCTCGCCCGCTGGGACGAGGCCGCCGCGGTCTACCGGACGCTCATCGAGGCCGACCCGAAGGACTCCGACATCAGCAACGCCTACACCGGCGTCCTGGAGTCGGCGTTCCGGACGCCGTTCGGCATCGGCCCGGACGACGAGGTCGTCCCCGCCGACGCGGCGGGCCGCGACGCCCGCGGCGCCGCGGCGGTCGAGCAGATCCAGGCGATCGTGGACTCCTCCGAGAAGCGCGTGTGGGCGACCTTCCGCCTCGCGGCCCTCCAGGAGGTCCTCGGCGACGTCGCGACCGCCCGCGCGAACTACCGCGAGGCCGTGCGCCGCGCCGAGATCGCCAACCAGTCGTGGGTCCACCAGTCCATCGAGTCGTGGACGTTCCGGGAGCGGTACCTCGCGAACCTCCAGGGCGAGCTCGTGCTCGACGAGCCCGACGAGCGGTACGACCGCACCGTCGAGCCGACCGAGGCCGAGCCGGTCCCCGGCGACGCCGCCGGTTACGTCGAGGCGCAGGTGTCCAACCACGGCGTCTCCGTGGTCGGCGTGCTGCGCCACGGCCTGGGCAACGAGCTCACCATCCTCCTCGACGGCGAGCCGATCCAGAAGATCACCGCCGACCCCGGCCAGTGGATGCCGAAGTTCCGCTCGACGATCACGCACCGCGTCGCCGCGCACTTCCCGCCGCATTCGGTCCTGTCGATCACGCTCGACGGCCGCCCCGTGGTCGCCCCCAACGGCGCCCCCGGCTTCGCCGTCGGCGTCCCCGGCGGCGACGGCAGCCTCATGAAGCGCCTCGCCGACGGCTACTCCATCAACAAGAAGGGCCGCCTCTCCAAGCCGCCCAAGGCCAACCCCAAGCGCGAGAAGGACCTCGTGGCCGGGTACGTCAAGCTCAAGGACTACCTGGAGAGCGAGCTGGGCGTCAAGGCGTTCCTGTGCTACGGGACGCTCCTGGGCTGCGTGCGCGGCGGGGCGATCATCCCCGGCGACGACGACTTCGACGTCTCGTTCCTCACGAGCGCCGAGGACCCGAAGGCCATGAAGCGCGAGGGCATCGAGATCGTCAAGGCCCTCGTCCGCGGCGGCTTCCAGGTGCGCGTCACCGTGGACGGGCGCCTCATGCACGTCAAGGTCGACAACGTCACCCTCGACGTCAACCCGGTGTGGTTCTTCCAGGGCAAGGCCTGGGCCTTCACCTCGCACAAGCTCGGGCGCGAGTCGTTCGAGCCCGTCGTCACCGCCGAGATGGGCGGCCAGAAGGTCTACATCCCCGAGCGGGCCGAGGACTTCCTGGTCGAGAACTACGGCGCCGACTGGCGCACCCCCCGCTCCGACTTCAAGTACTTCCGGCCCGCCTCCGACATGGTCGTCCTGCGCCAGGCGCAGCTCAACCCCACCGAGGTGCAGGAGCTGCTGGACTACTCCGAGAAGGCCCGGATCGAGGACCCCGCCGCGGGCCGCTTCCACGGCTACGGCGACCCCTCCCGCCCCGAATTCAAGTAGCACGTCCAGTAACAGCGTCAAGTAGCGGCCGGACCCCCTTCCGGCCCAGGCCGGGCCGCCGATCCCCCGTCGCGGCCCGGCCCCCTCCTCCCCGTCACCCCCTCGACCTCTCGCCCCCCGAAGGACCCCCAAATGAAGAACCCCGTGGGCTGGTGCCAGTCCCAAGTCGGAGGCCTGCTCCACCGCGCGCGGCGGTGGCGACGGGCCGAACGCGCCTACGCCGCCGCCTTCCGCCGCCTCCCGGCCGACCCCGACCTGGCGTTCCGCCTCGGCGTGGTCCGCCACCGCCTCGGCGACCTCGAAGGCGCCCGCGACGCCTACTCGGCCGCGCTGGACGCCGGCGCCCCCGACCCGCTCGCGTGCCTGCGCCGCCGGGCCCGCGTCCACGAACTCCTCGGCGACCGCGAGTCGCGCGTCCGCGACCTCGAAGCGGTCCTCGCCGGAGGCGGGCGCGAACCCGAGGTCATGCGGGCCCTCGCTGGCCTGTACGCCAAGACCGACCGGCTCCCCGAGGCCGTCGCGCTCCTCGACCGGTGCGCCGACGCGGCCCCCGAGGAGCTCGCGCAGGCCCGGCGCCGCGCCGAGTACCTGTGCCGCCTCGGCGCCTGGCCGCGGGCGCTGCGCCTCTACGAGACCCTCCTCGAAGCGCACGGCGGCGACCACACGCTCCAGTACGACGCGGCGATGGCCGCCGAGCGGGTCGCCACCGTGCCGTTCCACCACGACGGCGAGGGCTTCGCCGCGACCGACCCGGTCCTGCGGGCCGAGGCCCTCGAACGGGCGATCGCGCTCATGGGCCGGGTCGCCGAGGACCCCGAGCGGGTCTGGGCGCCGTTCAGGCTCGGCCGGTTCTACGAGGCCGCGGGCCGCGGGGCCGAGGCCGCGGCGGCCTACCAGTCGGCGTGGGACCGCGCCGAGGCCGCCGACAAGTCCTGGTCGGAGCACCAGATGGCGCTGTGGGCCTTCCGCAGGGACTACGCCTCGCGCACCGGCCTCGAAGCCGACGACCGCCTTGCGATCACCGTGGGGCCCGGCCCGGAGCCGGTCGCGCTCGGCTCGGCCGCGGGCCACTGCGCCGTCACCGTCGGGAACTTCGGGCTCGCCGTCAACGGCTTCCTCTTCCACGGCCGCGCCTCCACGGTGACCCTCCACCTCGACGGCGAGCCGGTCGTGACCACCTCCGTCAACCCCGCGCGCTGGCGCCCGGAGTTCCAGGTGCTGCTCAAGCACCCCGTCGCCGCCACGCTCGGTCCGCAGACGACGCTCGCGGTCACCTGCGGCGGCGAGACGGTCGCGATCGGCGACATGGCCGCGTCCGTCGTCCTCGACAACCCGCGCGGCTCCGGCACGTTCGGGGACCTGCGGGCCAAGGGCTACACGGTGAACAAGAAGGGCCAGTGGTCGACGCCCGCCGCCGCCGACGTCACCGGTGCGGTCGCGGCCTACGCGAAGTTCCGGGACTTCCTGGAGGACGAGCTGGGCCGCAAGGCGTTCGTGCTCTACGGGACGCTCCTGGGCACCCGCCGCAACGGCCGGATCATCCCCGGCGACGACGACTTCGACATCGCCCTGCTGTCCGAAGGGGACGGTCCGGAGGAGGCGAAGGCCGACAGCATGGCCGTCATGCGGGCCTGCCTCGCGCACGGCTTCGACGTCGGCGTCGGCTTCGAGGGCCGCCCGTTCAACCTCCGCATCGACGGCCACGTCATCGACGTCAACCCCGTCTGGTTCCACCAGGGCCGCGCCTGGGCCTTCAACTCCCACGACCTGCGGCCCGAGCACTTCGCGCCGGTCGCCACCGGGGAGCTCGAAGGCGCCGAGGTGTACGTCCCGGCCGACGCGGACGCGTTCCTCGCCGAGAACTACGGTCCCGACTGGCTCCTGCCGCGTTCGGACTTCAAGTACTTCCGCTCCGACGCGACCGTGCGCACCATCCGCCGCACGCAGCTCGTGCTCTCCGAGGTCCGCGCGATCCGCGCGTACGCCGAGGAGCTGCGGCTCGCCTCGCCCGAAGCCGGGACCTTCTACGGCTGGGTCGAGCGCACCGTCCCCGTCGCCTAGGTACCGAAAAGGCCGCGTCCCTTGAGGGACGCGGCCTTTCACGTTCGCGCTAGTCGATGCCCTGGAGCAGCGCCGCCAGCTCGGGTGCGGAGAAGTCCACAGGGTTGTTGCCGAGCCGCTGCACGTTCACCGAGGCGGCGAGCGCCTCGCGCGAGGCGGGCGTGTCCGCCCCGGCCTTGCCGAGGCTCGTCTCCAGCCCGAGGCGCTGCATGAGCGCGGTGAAGCGCTCGCGCGCCTCCGTGCCGTCGGCGGCGCCGAGCCCGCCGAGGACCGCGGCCATCGCGGCCGCGTGCGCCGCCGGGTCGATCCCCTCGCGCAGGCGCGAGGGGTCGGCGTGCGCCTCGATGAACGCCCCCAGCGTCACGCCCACCGCGTGGCCGTGGCTGAGGCCGTACGTCTTGGTGATCCCGTACGACAGCGCGTGCGCGGCCGTGGTCCGGGAGACGTCGATCGCCCGCCCGGCCAGGTGCGCGCCCAAGGCCATCGCCCGGGCGTTCGCCTCGTCGGGCTCGCGTGCGAACCCTTCGAGGGCCCCGAGCAGCAGCTCCAGGGCCTCGCGGGCGAACACGCGGCTCTCCTCGGTCGCGCCGACGGCCCACAGGCTCTCGATCGCCTGCGCGACGGCGTCGACCCCGGAGGTCGCCCGCTGGTACGCCGAGCCCGAGACCGTCAGGGACGGGTCGAGGACCACCGCGTCGGGGAGCATCGCCGGGCCCTCGATCGAGAATTTGCCGTTCCCGATGTAGACCACGGCGAACCGGGTGGCCTCCGAGCCGGAGCCGCTCGTGGTCGGCGCCAGCACCAGGCGCGTCGCGCGCCCGGTGACCTTCGCGCCGGCCCTGATGCGGTCCTGGAGCTCGTCGGCGTCGGTGACGCCCCTGAAGGCGCACAGCAGCTTCGCCATGTCCATCGCGGAGCCGCCGCCGACGGCGACGACCAGGTCGGGGTCGAAGCGCTCCACGATCCCGAGGCCGACCGCGAGGTCGGCCGCGTCCGTGTTCGGCGCGAAGTCGCTCCACTGCTCGACCTCGGCGACCGCTTCGAGGCCCGGCAGCAGCCGGTCCCCGCCGGAGGCGGTGAACGAGCGCCTGCCGCGCACGAGGAGGACCCTGCGGGCCCCGAGCCCGTCGGCGACTGCGCCGACGAGCTCGATGGCCCCGGTGCCGAACCGGACGTCCCGGTCGGCGAATGCGGATGTCGGCATCGGTCCCGCGGCTACTTCGCCAGGGCGCCCATGAACGCGGCCTTGGCCTCGGCCGGGGTGCGCGTCGGGCGGCCGATGTCCTTGCGGCTGCCCGGCTTGACCTTCAGCTCCAGCAGGGCCGGCCCGCCGGCCGCGCGCATCGCGGCGACCTGCTCGGGCAGGGTGCCCAGGTCGTCGGTCGAGGCGGCGTAGCGGTAGCCGAGGGCCTTCGCGGCGGCGGCGACGTCGATGACGCCCACGGAGGTCGGCTGGCCGCCGACCGAGTCGTGTACGCCGTTGTTGAAGACGATGTGGAAGTACGTCGCCGGGGCGTGGTCGGCGATGACGGCGAGCGAGCCCAGGTGCATGAGCAGGGCCCCGTCGCCGTCGAAGCACCAGACCTCGCGCTCGGGCTCGGACATGGCCACGCCGAGCGCGATCGAGGAGGCGTGCCCCATGCCGCCGACGGTGAGGAAGTCCCCGTCGCCGGAGGCCCCTTCCCGCTGGCGGTACTCGAACAGCTCGCGGCTGAGCATCCCCGTGGTCGAGACGATCGCGGCCCCGTCGCCGACGGCGGTGGCCGCGGCGACGAGCGCGTCCTCGCGGCTGGCGAGGTCAGGCGCGGGCGCCTTCACTTTCTCGCCGTCCGCGAAGGTGTCCTTCTCGACGAGCAGGAAGTACGGCGAGGACTGCTCGACGGCGACCGCGAGGGCCTCGGCGAGCGCCTTGTCCGCCGCGTCGGGGTCCTTCGGCAGGACCGCCCACGGCAGGCCCGAGGCGTCCAGGAGCGCCTCCTGGACCTTCCCCTGCTTGACGTGCTGCGGCTCGTCCTTGACGCCGGGCTGGCCGCGCCAGCCGACGACCACGAGCATCGGGATGCCGTAGACGTCGGGGTCGGCCAGGGAGAGCACCGGGTTGACGAGGTTGCCGAACCCGGAGTTCTGGAGGTACACGAGCGCGGGCTTGGCGGTGCGCATGTAGTGGCCGATGGCCAGGCCCACGGCGGCGCCCTCGTTCGCGGCGATGACGTGCCGCTCGCGCGGCAGCGTCGCCATGATGTGGCTGCCGAGCTGCTTGAGCAGGCTGTCGGGCACGCCGGTGTAGAAATCGACGCCCAGCCGCGAGAGCTGGTCGATGAAGCGTCCGGGCTCGATCACGACTCGTTCTCCGGGATGATCGCGAGCGCTTCCTTGATGTTCGCGATCTGCGAGTCGACCTCGGCCGAGCGGGCGTTCTCCAGGATCGACTTCGCGACGCTCGACATGGCCTTGTAGGAGGCGCGCATGAGCTGGTTCGCGTAGATCACGACGTTGACGCCGCGCTCGATGAACTCCTCTTCGGTGACCTGGTTGTAGCTGGTGGGCACGACCACCAGGGGGACCTTGGTCTCGAAGGCCGCGAAGCGCTCGCAGAACTCGAAGATCTCGTCGGGGCTCTTCTGCCGCGAGTGGATCATGATGCCGTCGGCGCCGCCCTCGATGTAGGCCTTGGCGCGCGTGACGGCGTCCTCCATGCCCATTTCGAGGATGAGGCTCTCGATGCGGGCGATGATCATGAAGTCGTCGGTGACCTGGGCCTTCTTGCCCACCTGGATGCGGTGGACGAAGTCCTCGATCGTCGACTGGGTCTGGGCGACCTCGGTGCCGAACAGGGAGTTGCGCTTGAGGCCCTCCTTGTCCTCGATGATGACCGCGGAGACGCCGAGGCGCTCCAGGGACCGCACCGTGTACGAGAAGTGCTCGGGCTTGCCGCCGGTGTCCCCGTCGTAGATGAGGGGCTTGGTGGTGACCTCGAACAGGTCGTTGATCGTCTGGAGCCGCGAGTTGAGGTCGACGAGCTCGATGTCCGGCTTGCCGCGCGCGGTCGAGTCGGTCAGGGACGAGGACCACATGGCGTCGAACTCGACCTTGAGGCCGTTGCGCTCGGCTTCGGCGGTCTCGATGATGAGGCCGGTCAGGCCCGAGTGGGCCTCCAGGACGCGGACGATCGGCTTGGCGTCGATGAGGCGGCGCAGGCGGGTGAGGCGCACGTCGGGGGTGGTGCCGACCTCCTTGACGGAGGCGACGAGCTGGGTGGAGGAGATGCCCTGGGTGTAGGGGACCTCGACGAGCTCACCGCCCCACTCGGCGAGGGCGTCGACCACGCGCTGGCGGGTGTCCCGCTGCACGCCGGTGCGCCAGTCGTCGCCGTGGACGACGAAGTCGGGCTTGACGGTGCGCAGGTTCGGGACGTAGTCCAGCGTCTCCTGCGGGATGACCTCGACGACGCCCTTGAGGTTGGCGACGACGGCCTTGCGCTGCTCGTACGTCATGTGGGGGAGACGCTTGTAGCTGGCGATGGCGGCGTCGGTGAGCAGGCCGATGGTCACATCGCCGAGTTCCGCCGCGCGGCTCAGGATGTTGATGTGGCCGGGGTGGATGAGGTCGGCGCTCATCCCCACATACACGGTTGGACGTGTTGACAACGTAACTCCTCGATAGGCGCTTGGTTCTGCCCTTGGCTTGCCCTGGCGGACTCGGATGCGGCTACCAGGCGGCGTCGGCGGGTGGCCGCAAGCGGGGCGTGCCTGCCAGTCTAGCGACGTGTTCGCCAGGCGGTCATCTGCCCGTTGGTTCGCCTTCACCTGGGCGTCGGTCGCCCGCGGCGGGCCGCGGCTTCAGGCGGCGGCGGACGCGCCGGCGGGGCGGTAGACCTCGCGGGCGGCGTCGAGGAAGGGCTCGACGGCCCGTTCGGGCGCGAACCCGCCGAGGTAGTAGGTGCGGACCCGGTCGCGCCGCGCCGCGAGGGGGTCGTCCCCGAGCATGGCGTCGAGGGCCTCGCCGAGGTGCTCGGCGCGGGCGTCGATCCGGTAGGCGGCCTCGGCGAGCGGGAGGCGTTCGGCGAGGGCCTCGCCGAGGTCCTGCATGTCGGTGAGGGCGAAGGGCTTGCCGGAGTAGAGCCAGTCGGAGGCGGCGCCGGAGACGTCGGTGACGGCGTGGTCGGCGGCGTCGATGCACTCGGACAGGCTCATGCGCTCGGCGGTGGCCGCGCCCCAGCGGTGCGCGCGGCCGGTGGCCTCGGCGTCGGCGGCGAGGAGGCGTTCGAGCCCGGCGAGGCGGGCGGCGGCGCCGCGGTCGTGCCTGGTGAACGGGTGGGCGCGCAGCAGGACGGTGGCGCCGCGGTCGAGCAGGCCGCGCACGATCGGCTCGCCGATGCGCAGCGAGGAGTAGTCGACTTCGGCGGAGGTGCCGGTCCAGGTCGGGGTGTAGAGGACGACGGGGGCGCCCTCGGCGTCCGGCCGGGGCCCGACGCGGGTGCCGTGGAGCTGGGGGCGCCCGACGATGCGGAACTTCGCGTCGGGGAGGTCGACGCCGTGCGCGCGGTAGCGGTCGATGCCGGCCTGCCCGGCGACGAAGATCCGGTCGTACATGGCCGAGACGGGGTTGCGGCTGGCGAGCTTGTCGGAGTCGCCGTGCATGAGCTGCACGTGCGTGAGCCGCCCGGTGCGCACGAGCTGGGCGTTCTCCATGCTGTTGTTGACGTAGAAGACGCCCTGGACCGAGTCGGTGAGGAGGTTCTCGACGTCGGTGATGCGGGGGGCGACGACGATCGGCGCCTCGGTGCGGGAGGCGAGGTCGCCCAGGAGGTCCCGGTGGCGCAGCACGATCGCGTAGGGGTCGCCGAGCATGTCGAAGTACGGCAGCCACATGCGCAGGTGGAACGTGGACTCGGGCGGCCCGGCGAGGTGGACGAGGAACTGCGGGCGCAGCCGCTCGACGGCGTCGAGGACGGCGCGGTCCCCGGCCCGGGAGGGCCCGCCGCGGCGGCGCGCGGCCCGCAGCGTCCCGGCGCCGATCGCGGCGGCGACGGCGAGCGAAACGGCGGCGGCGGTCCACGCGGCCCAGGCCGCGTCGAAGGCGGTGAGCGCGGCGGCGGCCAAGGCGAGCACCGCGGTGAGGGCCGAGACCGCGGCGGCGACGGGTCGGGGCGCGAACCACCGGTCGGCGCCCGCGCGCGCGACGGCGAGGTTGGCCGTCTCCAGGCGGGAGGCGCCGAACACCTTGGCGAGCAGGGGTTCTGCGGTGACGAGCGCGAGGAGCACGAGTCCCGCGAGGAGCAGCGGCGTGGGTCCGGCCGCAACGGTCGCCGCGACGACGAGCGCCGCGATCGCGAGCGCGCGGGGCGCGACGGCCGCGGCGAGGGGGTCGCCGCGGTGGGCGCGCCGGGCCTCGGCGAGGGCGAGGGCGGCGGCCGCGAGGGCGGCCCAGGCGAGTTCGGGGACCGCGGCGGCGACGGCGGCGAGGACGGCGAGGGCGCTCGCGGCGGCGAGGTTCCAGAGTCTGCGGAGCGAGTTGAGACGCATGGTGTTCGGGAGTCCTCATCAATCGGCGGGTCGCCATGTCGCATGACGGTTCACCGACCGTTCATCCGGTAGCATCGTAACGGAGCGGCCGTCGCGATCGTCATTCGCGGCCTACGCCTTTCGCAGTGGATTCGGTTGCACGCTGTAGCGCATTGCACCTCCACTCCTTTCCGGATCATGGCCAATGGATGCGACGGTTATCCTTTCGGCTCGGCGATCCGTCCACATGCATAGTCGTTCATGCGTTGTCACAAGCCACAGGGCAGCAATCCACACGTCCGATCCGGACGCGAGTCACCTGGAGTTTCCCATGGGAGTCCGAAGCTACCTCTCGAATCGTCTGCGCCAGGGGGGCGTGCAGACCAAGCTGCTGCGGGAGATCCGTCAGGAGCTGGTGAAGATGCAGGCCACGAACGCCGCGATGGCGACGCAGCTGAAGAAGGTGAACAAGCACCTCGAACGCACCCGGCAGGTCGAGGAGGTCATTCGCTTCTCGCTTTCGGAGAAGGTCCTGCACGAGGTGACGCGCTTCTCGGAGGAAAGCGTTCTCGACTTCGAGACGACGCTCCGGCGGGTCGCGAAGGAGCGGCTGAGTTTCGCCCGCTTCGGCGACGGCGAACTGCGGATCATGCTCAATCCCGATTACAACCTCGGATTCCAGGCCGGTTCGGCGCCGCTGCGCCGGGATCTGCAAGCGGTCCTCACGTATCAGAACTACGACCAGGACCGGCTCCTCGTCGGATTCCCGTACCTGTTCCGCAGCCCCCATTGGCAGAAGGTGTGGAGCGACTCGTGGCCGCGGCTGCGCGAGATACTGCCGCGCGACGTGCAGTACGGCGTCGCCCACGTCTCGCGCCCGATCTTCTTCGGCCAGGTCGGCGCGCTCGGCGTCGATTTGTGGCGGGAGGTCTGGGACGGGCAGCGCGTGTGCGTGGTCACCGGGCGCGGCTCGCGCTTCACGATGGTCGACGAGCTGTTCGACAACGTCGCCTCGGTCGACTACCTGTACTCCGAGCCGAGGAACGCCTACGGCGACATCGGGCGGGTCCTGGAGGAGGCCGAGCGGCTCGACGACGCGGACCTGTTCCTCGTCTCGCTCGGCCCGGCCGGGACGATCCTCACCGCCGAGCTCTCGCGGATCGGCAAGTGGGCCATCGACATCGGCCACCTGTCGGCGAGCTACGAGCAGGCGTTCAAGGGCGCGGGCGAACCCGAGGACCGGCCCGTCAGCTCGGAATGACCCGGCGCACCGGCGCGGGGACGCGCACCGCGGCCGTGGCCGGGTGCGGCGCGACCTGGCCGAGCTTCTCGCGCGCGGCGCACAGGTCGGCGAGCCGCTCGTAGGCGGGCGCGCCGAGCAGTTCGGTGAGCTCGACGGCGTAGGAGAGGTACACCGGTTCGGCGGCGGTGTGCGCCAGGGGCGACCCGGTGCACCACCAGTCGAAGTCGTGGCCGCCGGGGCCCCAGGAGGCCCGGTCGAACTCGGTGATGAGTGTGACGGAGACCTCCGTGCCGTCGGCGCGGTGCTCGGTCTTGAAGTCGCGTTTGACCGGCAGCTGCCAGCACACCTCGGGCTTGTACTCCATGGGGTGCACGCCGTCGCGCATCGCCTGCTGGTGCAGGGCGCAGCCGGAGCCGGTGGGGAAGCCCTCGCGGTTGTGGAAGACGCAGGCGCCGTCGACCACCGCGGTCTTCTTGGCGGGCTCCTCCTCGCCCTCGTCGTTCTCGAGGGTGTCGTCGACGACGGTGTCCTTCCACTTCCGGTGGAGCTGCCACGTCTCGGGTGTGAGCTTCTTGACGATCTGCCTGGTGCGGCGAAGGTCGTCCTCGTCGGTGTAGAACGCGCCGTGGAGGCAGCAGCCGTCGGCGGGGCGGCCGAGGTCGATCCCGGGGCACCCGCCCTCGTCGGGGTGCTTCCCGAAGATGCAGCCCCAGCGGGAGAGCAGCCAGGTCAGGTCGGCGCGGACCATCGTGTCCGCGTCCTCGGGGTCGAGGAACTCCACCCACTCGCGGTCGAAACCCGCGGCCACCTCGTCGGTCATCGGACAACCGTACCCGCAGCGGCGCCCCCGCCGGGGTGCGCGCCACACCGGCCGGGGGGCGGCGGCGAAGGCTGCGGGCCGCCGGGGCGCACGGCGTACCCTGGTCCGTGTGACCCAGTCCGTCCCGGTTCTGCTGTCGACCACCTCCGTCTACCCGGAGCCCACCGCGGTGGGCTTCGAGCTCGCCGCCGAGCTCGGCTACGACGGGGTCGAGCTCATGGTCTTCACCGACCGCGTCTCCCAGGACCCGTCGGCCGCCGCGAGCCTCGCCAAGCACTACGGCGTCAAGATCGGCGCCGTCCACGCCCCGTGCCTGCTGGTGACCCAGCGGGTGTGGAGCGCCGACCCGTGGACGCGCCTGCGCCGCTCGGTGCAGGCCGCCGAGTACCTCGACTCGCCGACGGTGGTGATCCACCCGCCGTTCTCCTGGCAGCGCGACTACGCCGCGAAGTTCTCCACGGTGCTCGACGGCCTGCGGGCCCGCTACCCGTCGGTGACGATCGCGGTGGAGAACATGTTCCCGCTCAAGGTCGGCAGACGGAACCTCGTGCCCTACCGGCCGCACTGGGACCCGACCCGCCACGGGTACGAGTCGTACACGCTGGACCTGTCGCACTGCGCGGCGTCGGGGGCGGACGCGCTGGCGATGGCCGAGCGCATGGGCAAGGGCCTGCGGCACATCCACCTGTGCGACGGCACCGCGCCGGGCGCCGACCAGCACCTGGTCCCCGGGCGCGGCACGCAGCCGTGCGCGGAGCTGCTGGGGAACCTGGCCGCGGCGGACTGGGACGGCTCGATCACCCTCGAGGTGTCGACGCGCAAGAGCGGCAACCGGACGCGCCGGGCCGAGGACCTGTTCGAGTCGCTCAAGTTCGCCCGCGACGCGTTCCCCGCCTGACCTGTACCGCCGAACCGTATCCGTCCACAGAGGATGTGAACGTTCGTCGCGCCCGGAGGTCCCGGGCACGCACTCATCTCCTGGCGTTCGCGGGGTGTTCACTCGCGATTCCGGCGCCATTACCGACTTATCGTTAGCGTGAGGTCCCGACTGACCAATTCGGGGAGACGCATGCCAAACGATCAGCACGGCGAGGCACCGCCCGCCATTCCCGCGGCCAGGCCGCACCTCGGCGAGGAGGAGATCGCGGCGGCGGTCGCGGTGCTCCGCAGCGGGATGGTCGTGCAGGGGCCCGAGGTCGCGGCCTTCGAGGAGGAGTTCACGAAGGTCTCCGGGACCGCGCACTGCGTGGCCGTGAACTCGGGGACCTCGGCGCTCCAGCTCGCGCTCATGGCGATGGGGATCGGCCCCGGGGACGAGGTCATCGTGCCCTCGTTCTCCTTCGCCGCCACCGCGAACGCCGTGCGCCTGGTCGGGGCCGAACCGGTCTTCGCCGACATCGAGCCCGACTCCTTCTGCCTCGACCCCGACGCCGCCTCCGCCCTCGTCGGGCCCCGCACCGCCGCGGTCATGCCCGTCCACCTCTACGGCCACCCGGCCGACATGGACCGGCTCGG
Source organism: Glycomyces paridis (assembly GCF_004912155.1). Classification (GTDB taxonomy): domain Bacteria; phylum Actinomycetota; class Actinomycetes; order Mycobacteriales; family Micromonosporaceae; genus Glycomyces; species Glycomyces paridis. The sequence continues at coordinate 124,249 of NZ_STGX01000001.1, forward strand.
CGCCCTCGCCGAACGCCACTCGCTGGCGGTCCTGGAGGACGCCTGCCAGGCACACGGCGCGCAGCTCGCCGGGCGGCCCGTCGGCTCCTTCGGCGCCGCGGGCGCCTTCAGCTTCTACCCCACCAAGAACATGCACGCCCTCGAAGGCGGCATGGTCACCACCGACGACCCGCAGCTGGCCCGCACCCTGCGCCTCCTGCGCAACCAGGGCATGGAGCAGCGGTACGCGAACGAGATCGTCGGCGCGAACATGCGCCTGACCGACGTCGCCGCCGCGATCGGCCGCGTCCAGCTCGGGCGCCTCGACGAGTGGACCGAGGCGCGCCGCGCCAACGCCGCCCGCCTCGACGCCGGCATCGACGCCGCCTCCGTGGTCGTCCCGCCGGTCGCCCCCGACGCCCGGCACGTCTACCACCAGTACACGGTCCGCGCCGAGGGCCGCGAGCGCGCGATCGAACACCTCCGCGAGGCCGGGGTGGGCGCCGCCGTCTACTACCCGACGCCGATCCACCGCCTTGCCCCGTACGCCCACCTGGGCGCCGACCTCCCCGAGACCGACCGCGCCGCCGGCGAGGTCCTCTCGCTGCCGGTCCACCCGTCGCTCACCTCGGGGGACCTCGACCGCATCGTCGATGCCGTGAACACCTTGGAGCGGAAGTGACCCAGACCGCGCTGCGCGCTGGACTCGTCGGACTGGGCGCCATGGGGCGCAACCACGCCCGGGTCCTCCACGCCCTCGACGGCGTCGAGCTCGTCGCCGTCGCCGACCCGCTGGCCGACGCCGCCTCCATCCCCGCCGGGGTCCGCCTCGTCGAGACCGCCGAGCAGCTCGTGGCCCTCGGCGTCGACTACGTCGTCGTCGCCTGCCCGACCGCCTACCACGAACCGGTGGGCCTGCTCCTGGCCGAGGCGGGCGTCCACGTGCTCATCGAGAAGCCGCTCGCGCACACCGCCGAGGCCGCCGCGCGGCTCGCCGAGGCCTTCGCCTCGCGCGGCCTCGTCGCCGGGGTCGGGCACATCGAGCGGTTCAACCCGGCCGTCGCCTCCATGCGCCAGCGCCTCGAAGCGGGGGAGCTCGGCGAGATCCTCCAGGTCGTCACCCGCCGCCAAGGGCCCTTCCCCGGCCGCATCGCCGACGTCGGCGTCGTCAAGGACCTCGCCACGCACGACATCGACCTCACCTCGTGGGTGACGGGCCAGTCGTACCGGTCGGTGAGCGCCGAGACGGTCTCGCGTTCGGGCCGCGAGCACGAGGACATGCTCGCCGCCGTCGGGCACCTCGACGGCGGCGCGATCGCCAGCCACTCGGTGAACTGGCTGAGCCCCTTCAAGGAGCGCACCACGATCGTCACCGGCGACCGCGGCTGCTTCGTCGCCGACACGCTCACCGCCGACCTCACGTTCTACGCCAACGGCGTCGAGGACACCGAGTGGGAGGCGATCTCGAACTTCCGCGGCGTGTCCGAAGGGGACATGATCCGGTATGCGCTGCGCAAGCGGGAGCCGCTGCGCGTGGAGCACGAGCACTTCAGGGACGCGGTCCTGGGCCGGGGCGGCGAGATCGTGGACCTGCGCCAGGGCGCGGCCACCGTCGCCGTCTCGGAGATGATGCTGCGCTCGGCGCGCACCGGCGAGACCATGGTCCTCGACCGCACGCCCGTGCACTGAGGCCGCGAAGACCTCCGGCGCCCGCGCCGGTCGACTCCGATTGCAGGAATAGAAGGTTGGCAATGAACATCTGTGTGGTCGCGCTGGGCAAGATCGGGCTGCCGCTGGCGGTGCAGTTCGCCGCCAAGGGGCACCGCGTCACCGGCGCCGACGTGGACCCCCGGGTGGTCGCCGCCGTCAACGACGGCGTCGAGCCGTTCCCCGGCGAGCACCGCCTCGCCGAGCTGCTCAAGGAGGCCGTCGCCGCCGGGAACCTCACGGCCACCGCCGACACCGCCGCGGCGGTCGCCGAGGCCGAGGCCGTCGTCATCGTCGTCCCGCTGTTCGTCGACGCCGAAGGCGTGCCGGACTTCGGGTGGATGGACGCGGCCACCGAGGCGGTCGCGAAGGGCCTGCGGCCCGGCACGCTCGTGTCCTACGAGACGACGCTGCCGGTGGGCACCACGCGCGAGCGCTGGGCGCCGATGCTGGAGGCCGGCTCGGGCCTGACCGCGGGCGAGGACTTCCACCTCGTCTTCAGCCCCGAGCGGGTCCTCACCGGCCGCGTCTTCGCCGACCTGCGCCGCTACCCCAAGCTCGTGGGCGGGATCGACGCGGCCTCGGCGGCGGCGGGCGTCGCCTTCTACGAGGCCGTGCTCGACTTCGACGAGCGGGCGGACCTGCCGCGCCCCAACGGCGTGTGGGACCTCGGCTCCGCGGAGGCCTCGGAGATGGCCAAGCTCGCCGAGACGACCTACCGGGACGTCAACATCGGCCTGGCGAACCAGTTCGCGCGCTTCGCCGACAGGCGCGGCCTCGACGTCATGGCCGTCATCGAGGCCTGCAACTCCCAGCCGTTCAGCCACATCCACCGCCCCGGCATCGCCGTCGGCGGCCACTGCATCCCGATCTACCCGCAGATGTACCTGTGGAACGACCCCGACGCGACGGTGGTCCGCTCGGCGCGGGCGGCGAACGCGGCCATGCCGTCCTACGCCGCGGACGTGCTCGCCGGCGCCTACGGCGACCTCGCCGGCGCCGTGGTGCTGGTGCTCGGCGCGGCCTACCGCGGCGGCGTCAAGGAGACCGCGTTCTCCGGGGTGTTCCCGCTCGTGGAGGCGCTCAAGGCGAAAGGGGCCGTGCCTTACGTGAGCGACCCGATGTACACCGACGCGGAACTGGAGGCCGAGGGCCTGACGCCGCACCGCGGGGAGACCGTGACGGCCGCAGTGGTGCAGGCCGACCACGAGGAGTACCGGACGCTGTCGGCCACGGACCTGCCGCAGGCGCGGGTGCTCCTGGACGGGCGGCGCGTGACCGACCCGGCCGCGTGGAAGGGCCGCCGCCACATCGTGCTCGGCGCCTAGTCTTCCCAGGTCGGCGGTCGCAGACGGGCCAGGGCTGTAGTGCGCCTCCGTTCCGGTCGCTGTGTCAGAGGGCGGTCGTGCGAGCAAGGACTCGCCGCTCGCCGCTCGCCGCTCGCCGCGAGCGCGTGTCGCATGTGGGGTGTGCGCCCATTGCAGCATTCGAGGCGGAGTCGGGCTTCGCAGGCGGTGGCAAGAGGGTAGGAGCTGTCCCGGCAATGCGGTCGGGCAGTAGGCCTCGTGATGCTCGCGGTCAAGGATCGGCGGCGACAAGGGGTGGGGATTGGTCTCGCCCGGATTGTCGGCTCGGGGTCGGCGATGCTTGCGGTTAAAGACCGGCGGCGACAAAGGGTGGGAGTTGGTGGCGCCCGGATTGTCGGCTCGAGGTTCGGCGATGCTCGCGGTCAGGGATTGCGGCGACGGTCGGGTGCGGTGAGGGTCGTGTTGGATCATTCGCTGTCCGCCTGTCCGCCTGTCCGCCTGTCCGCCTGTCCGCC
>NZ_STGX01000001.1:127769-128713 GCF_004912155.1 Glycomyces paridis
GGGGCTGTAGGGCTGCGGGGCTGCGGGCATGGCGAGGGGCCCGACTCCCTCTCGGGAGTTCGGGCTGGAGGCACTTGCGGTGCTTCCGCTCCCCGCCCCGGTCGCCACCGGAGCGGGCAGGGTAAGAACGGCGGCTCGCCGTGATCCGTCGAGACAATTCGTGTCCGAGCTTGCCTGGAACCGATCAGGTCCACCGATCCCGGCTCACCTCCCGACGCCGCCTTCGACTGCGAGTTCGGTTCAGATGCCGAAGTCGAGATCGGTACCGGTGTCGCTTCGGCCTGGCTGTCTTCGGCATGGTCCTTGATGCTGAATCGTGCTCGGGCCCTGGCTTTGGCGTCGTTCATGGCTTTGATGGAGCGGGCGCGGTCGGCCATGTCGGCCCAGCCGCGCAGTTCGGACTTCAGGGCTTCGGACCATTCGGACCGGTACAGCCCCAGCGGGAGCAGATCCTCCCCGGCTTCGGTGTGCACGGCATCCAGATCGGCGTCGGTGCGCCAGTCCGCACACCCGCACCCGACAGCACCCGCATCAGCATCAGCACCGGTGTCGGCCGTGGTGTCGTGGTCGTGGTGGACGATCAACGCTTTGCCGGGGCCGGTCTTGGTGAGGCTCCACCCCGCAGTGTGTATGCGGCCGTGGTGGAAGCGGCACAGCAGGCTCAGGTTCTCGGCGACCGTGGCGCCGCCGTCGGCCCAGTGGGTGATGTGGTGGGCCTCGGTCCAGGCGAGGGGCCGGGAGCACCCGGTCCAGGCGCAGCCGCCCGGCTGTTCGAGTTCGAGCTTGCGGCGGAGGGCGGTGTTAGGGAGGCGGAGGGCGCGGCCGAGCTCGACCGCTTCACCGGTGGTGTAGTCGAAGACCGAGGGGATGATGCCGGCTTCGCAGGCGAGGAGGCGGGCCTGTGCGACGGAGATGGGCTTGCCTTCGAGGAGGGGCAGGCGGCC
>NZ_STGX01000001.1:128846-150339 GCF_004912155.1 Glycomyces paridis
CGCGGTCTTCAGATACTTGTCGAACAAGCGCCCGGTTGCCTCGGTCAACGTGGCTTCGAGGGACCACATGCCGTTGCCTTGTTCGGTGAGGTCGAGGCGTTGCAGTGCTTCCTGACCGAGGCCGTCGAGGAGTTCGGCCTCCTCGGCGAGGGAGGCGGCAAGACCGTCGAGGTGGGACCGTAGTTCGGTGAAGGTGGCGTGGGCGCAGTACTCGCTGATCACGGCCTCAGGCGTCGTGCACGCCACCGCCCCATCGAAGGGGGAGGCGACGGGTGCGCGGAAGGGGGTGCGGGCGAACAGGCGCATCGCGGGGGTCTTGTCCAACTGGCGCACCGCATAGGCGACCCGGTCGATCCGGGCCTGCCCCGACACTGCTGCTGCGGTGAGGTGGGTGAACTTGCGGGAGAGGCGGGCGATCGCCGCGACCTGCCCGGCGGTGTCGAAGGTGAAGGCGAACTCGGCCAGGAGCAGGTCGCGGAGTGCGGAGAAACCGAACTGGTCGCGGTGCAGGTTCTGGTCTCGCATCGCGATCACCGCCGCCAGGACTTGTGCGTGCTGGGTGTTGATCGCGGCAGCAGCGCCATCGAGGGTAGAGCGGATCTCGGCTGCCCGGGTGCGGCGGTCGGTCACGAGTGCGGGCGGTGGGGCGTAGCGGGAAGGGGCGGGGGTGTGGGTGGCTTCGGGGGAGTTCATTGGTGTCGCCTCCTTCCAGTCTTCTCGGTTGTTCGTGCTGTTTTCGGTTCTTTGTGCGTGATTCAATGATGACATAGTGTAGTGGTGGTGTCATCACCCGAACGGGTGGATATTCCATGAAGGACCTTCACGCCACGACCGGGAGTGCTTGTGCCGCAATCGGATCGGGCCGTGAGGGCGGCATCGGGCCCTGATCGTTCGGACCGCTCGCCATCGGCGCCTTCAGTAACCGCAACGACGGTGGCGCCCGGACACGCCGGGGACCCGAAGGCGATCCCCCTTTGTCGCTGCCAGGGGTAACCGCAACGACGGCGGCGCCCGGACACACCACGCGCCCGAACCCAATCCCCACCCCGTGTCGCCGCCATCAGTAACCCCGCCCGAAACGGACCGTCACGTACCGCTGCCGGGACACCGAACGCCCCGGACCATCGGTCCGGGGCGTTCCTCGTGCTCAGGCCCGTTCGGCGAGGACCGCGAGCACTTCGGCGCCCGCCTGGCCCGTCCCGTACGGCGCGCCCTGCGGCGCGTCCGGCGCGGGCCGGGTGGCGAGGGCACGCCAGTCGTCCACGCGCGCGGGGTCGGGGACGAGGACGTTCCATCCGCCTTCGAGGGTCTCGACCCACTCGGTCTCGGTGCGCAGCGTCGTGCACGGGCGCCCGAGCAGGTACGCCTCCTTCTGGAGGCCGCCGGAGTCGGTGACGACCCCTGTGGAGGCGAGCACCGCGGCCACGAGGTCGCCGTACGGCAGCGGGTCGCAGACGGCGACCGCGCCGCGCTCGATCGCGATCCCGGCCGCGGCGGCCTTGGCGCGCAGGCGCGGGTGCGCCGCGAGCGCCACCGGCACCGGCAGGTCCGCGAGCGCCGACAGGAGCGCGTCGAGCCGCCCGGGGTCGTCGGTGTTCTCGGCCCGGTGGAGCGTGGCGACGAGGAACGGTGCCGCGGTGTCGATCGACGCGGGCAGCGCGGGCCGCGCCTCGCCGCGGCCGAGCACGGCGTCCCTGGTCGCGAAGCACACGTCGGTCATGACGTCGCCCACGAGGACCGAACGGTCGGCCAGGCCCTCGGACGCCAAGTGCCGCATGGCCTCCGCCGTGGGCGCCAGCAGCAGGTCCGCGCAGTGGTCGGTGAGGACCCGGTTGTGCTCCTCGGGCATCCGCCGGTTGAACGAGCGCAGGCCCGCCTCCAGGTGCGCGACCTTCAAGTGGAGCTTGACGGCGGCGAGGGCCCCGGCGACCGTGGAGTTCGTGTCGCCGTAGACGAGGACCCAGTCGGGGCGCTCGCGTTCCAGGACCGGCTCGATCGCGGCGAGCATCGCGCCGGTCTGGGCGCCGTGCCCGCCCGAGCCGATGCCGAGGTGGAAGTCCGGTTCGGGGATGCCGAACTCGGCGAAGAACACGTCCGACAGGCCCGGGTCGTAGTGCTGCCCGGTGTGCAGGACCAGGTGCTCGTGGCCGGTGCCCTTGAAGGCCTTGGCGACCGCGCCGAGCTTGACGAGCTGGGGGCGGGCCCCCACGACGCTGAGGACCTTCACGACGCCTCCTCCAGCGCGCCTTCACGTTCGGTGAAGCGCGTCCCGTCGACCGGGCACTCCCAGTGCCCTTCGCCGAGGTCCTCGAGCCGCTCGCCCGCGCGCCCGACCCAGCCGACCCGCTTGGCGGGCACGCCCATGACCAGGGCGAAGTCGGGGACGTCGCGGGTGACGACGGCCCCGGCGGCGACCATCGCCCACCGGCCCACCCGCACCGGCGCGACGCAGACCGCGCGGGCGCCGATCGAGGCGCCCTCGGCGACGTCGACGCCGACGGCCGCCCAGTCCGAGGCGCCCTTGCGGCCGCCGTCGGCGTTCACCGCGCGCGGGTTGCGGTCGTTGGTGAGGACCGCGGCGGGGCCGACGAACACGCCGTCGGCGAGCCGCGCGGGCTCGTACACGAGGGCGTAGTTCTGGATCTTCACCCGGTCGCCGACGGTCACGCCGGTGCCGATGTAGGCCCCGCGGCCGACGACGCAGTCGGCGCCGAGCCGGGCCCCCTCGCGGACCTGGGCGAGTTCCCAGACGCCGGTGCCGGGCCCTATCTCGGCGCTGGCGTGCACTTGCGCGGATTCCTGGACGCTGTATCGCATTCCGAGCCTTTGTGTGAGTCGGTTGAGTGGTGCGCGGCCGATTATACGAGTGGAAGCGCATTGGAAAACCGCGGCGACATCAAGAGAATTCGATGCGAATGGACTATTCACATGGGCCCAAATTTAGGGAAACACCAGTTGAACGACCCTGTTGCGTACGATGGCGGCAATGAAGTCCCCCTGCGGTGGTCCACCGTGCGACTCGGAGGAACGATGAGCGTCAGACCCCGGCGAATAGTGATGCTGGTGCAGAACGGAGTGGTCGGCGACTCGCGTGTCCAGAAGGAGGCCGAATCGGCCGCGGCGGCGGGCTGGGAGGTGTTCCTCCTCGGCCGCGCGACCGGCAGGGCCGAGGAGTGGGAGCTCGGCGGCGCCGCGGTGCGCCTGGTCCAGGTCGGCCGCGTGTTCGACCGCCGCCGCCACGAGGTCCGCCGCGCCTGGCTCCGGTCGCCGCTGGCGTACCCGCCCGGGCCGCTGAAGGACTACCGCCGCAAGCAGGTCCGGGCCTGGCGCGCCGACCTGGAGACGCTCCGGGCGGGCCGCGCGAGCGCGGGGCGCGGCACGGCGGCGCTGCTGCCGCGCCGGGCCGCCGTCACCGCCGCCCGCGGCTGGGTGGGCCTGCGCGCCCGCGCGACCGACCGCTTGGACGCCAAGCGCGCCAAGGCCACCGGCCTGCCCGAACGCGTCGCGGGGGCGTTCTGGCAGCGCGTCCTCGGCGACCGGGCCTGGCGGCGCCTCGACCCGGCGCTGTGGGACCTCGAACTCGGCTTCGGGCCCGTCGTGGACGCACTGGAGCCGGACCTCATCCACGCCAACGACTTCCAGATGCTCGGCGTCGGCGCCCGCGCGAAGGTCAGGGCCGCCGCCCGCGGCCGGGACGTCAAGCTCGTGTGGGACGTGCACGAGTTCCTCCCGGGCCTCAAGCCCTGGAAGGACCACCCGTGGTGGCGCCCGGCCCAGCTAGCGCACGAACGCGAGCACGCCCCGCACGCCGACGCGGTCGTCACCGTCTCCGAGCCGCTCGCCGACCTCCTCGTCGCCGAGCACGGCCTGGCCCGGCGACCCGCCGTCGTCATGAACGCACCCGACACCGACGGCCTCGCCGAGGCCGAGGACGTCCCCGACCTGCGCGAGCTGTGCGGGGTCGAGAAGGACACGCCGCTCATGGTCTACTCCGGGGCGCCGCTGGAGCAGCGCGGCATCCACACGATGGTCGAGGCGCTCCCGGCCCTGCCGAACGTCCATGCGGTGCTGATGCTCTCGCGCCACCACTGGAAGTACGTGCGCGACCTCGTCGCCCGCGGCGAGGAGCTCGGCGTCGCCGGGCGCCTCCACCTCCTGCCGCACCTGCCCTACCGGCAGGTCGTCCCGTTCGTGGCCGCCGCCGACATCGGCGTCAACCCGGTCCTCCACCACCAGAACCACGAGATCTCATTGCACACCAAGATATTCGACTACTCGCACGCCCGGCTGCCGCTGGTCGTCTCCGACGTCAGGACCGTCGCCGAGACCGTCCGCGCCACCGGGCAGGGCGAGGTCTTCCGGGCCGGGGACACCGCCGACTTCGTGCGCGCCGTCGAGGCCGTCCTCGCCGACCCCGACCGGTACCGCGAGGCCTACGAGGGGCGCGTGCCGCTCGAGGAGTGGACCTGGCGGCGCCAGGCCGAGACCCTCACCGGCGTGTACGCGGGCCTCATCGGGCCGGCGCCGGTCGCGGTCGGGGCGGCGGCGTGAGCGCCGGCCGGCGCGTCGCCGTCGTCACCCCCTGGTACCCCGAGGCGCAGGTGCCGTTCCGGGGCTCGTTCGTGCGCTCCATGGTCGAGGCCGTCGCGCCCGGCTGCGAGCGCCTCGACGTGTGGCACCTCAACCTGTGGACGGTGATCCGCCCGCCCGAGCGCCGCGAGACGGTCTGGCGCGTCCAGCGCGAGCTCCTGCCGCGCTCGGTGCCGCCGATCGCCACCGCCTCCGGCGCGGTCCTGCACCGCGTCCCGGTCATGGCCCCGCCCCTGGAGGACTGGCGCGCCCAGTCCGACGAGTTCGCGTCCTGGCTCGGCGTCGCCCTCGGCGGCGAGCCGATCGACGCGTCGATAGTGCACGCCCACGTGCCGTTCACCGCCGGGTGGGCCGCGCTGGAGCACGCCGCGCCCGGCGCGAAGGTCTTCGCGACCGAGCACGCCTCGTTCCTCGCCGACGTCCTCGCGCAGCCGGGCGCCCGCGACCGCTACGACGAGATCCTCGACCGCCTCGACGGCTACTTCGTCGTCGGCGAGCCCCTGCGCGACCTCGTCGCCGGCGTCTTCCCCCACCACGCCGGGAAGATCCGCTTCATCGCCAACCCGATCGACTTCCGGGCCCCCCGCGCCGAGGCCCCCCGGGACCTGCGCCGCTGGCTCTCGGTGTCGACGCTGACCGAACGCAAGCGCATCGACCACCTGCTGCGCGGCTTCGCGCGCGCCCGCGCCGAGGACCCGGGCCTGACGCTCACCGTCGTCGGCGACGGCGACGGGCGCGCCGACCTCGAAGCGCTCGCCGCCGACCTCGGCGCCGCCGAGGCGGTCGACTTCCGCGGCGCGGTCGAACCCGACGAGGTGCGGGGGATCATGGCCGCGCACGACCTGCTCGTCCACACCAGCCGCCACGAGACCTTCGGCATGGTCGTCGTGGAGGCCCTCGCCGCGGGCATCCCGGTCCTGGTGACCCGCAGCGGCGGCCCCGAGCACGCGCTCGAGGGCGTCGAGGCCGCCGCCGGGCAGTTCGTCGACGTCGACGACGACCCGGCCGTCCTCGCCAAGGGCTTCGCCGAGCTGCGCGGGCGCCACCGCACCGGGCTCGACCTCGCCCGCGCCCGCGAGGTCCTCGCGGGCCGCTACGGCTACGAGGCCGTGGCCCGCCAGCATTTCCAGGCCTGGGACCGGGCCGCCGAGGAGCCCGCGCCGTGAAGATCCTGTACGCGACCCCGATCGCCAAGCGCTACCGCGCCATCGAGACCGAGACGCGCCTGGCCGCCGAGGACGGCCACGAGGTCCACCTCGTGGCCGACCGCAGGCCCCACTGGGACGACCACGAGGTCGATCCGCGCGTCACCGTGTTCTGGCTGCGCCCCAACGAACTGCGCGCCCGCGAGAACCCGATCGTCACCTGGCTGCTGTGCCGCCTGCCGCGCGCGGTGCTGCGGCGCCTGCGCATCGGGCCGCTCACCCGCCCCGCCGACCGCGTCCTGCGCGCCTGGGACCGCCGGGTCGCGCACCCGATCGAGCGGCGCAGGCGCCGCCGCACCGGGTCGATGCGCACCGCCTACCGGCTCGCCACCCTCACGGGCCTCATCGAGGCGCACGACTACGACTGGATCGTCCTGGGCGAGCCCGGCGCCGTCGACCTCCTCGCCGACGACCTCCCTGCGCTCCTCGCGCGCCGCCCCGGCCTGCGCACCACCTACTCCTACGAGACCTTCCTGGAGGCCGACGGTGTCCGCTGACCGTCCCCGCCTGCTCTACCTCGCGTTCTACTTCCCGCCCTCGCGGGCCTCCGGGGTCTACCGGGCCCGCGCCACCGCCGACCACTTCGCCGCCGCGGGCTGGGACGTCACCGTCATGCGCGCCCCCGACCGCTTCTACGACGAGGTCACCGGCTCCACCGACCCCGCGCTCGCCGACGGCGTCGACCCCGCCGTGACCGTCCTCGCCCCCGGCATGGACTTCTTCGCGTGGGAGACCGACCTCGCCCGCTACGGTCGCCTGCGCGGCAACGCGCCCGCCACCGCCAGGCGCCTGCACGAGTGGAAGCTGCGCCGGGTCTTCCCCGAGGTCTACCACTCCTGGGCGAGCCGCGCGGTCGCGCTCGCCCGCCGCCTCCACCGGCGCGAGCCGTTCGACCTGGTCCTGGCGACGGGGAACCCGTTCGCGTCCTTCGCGGCCGCGTGGGCGATCTCGCGCCTCACGGGGCTGCCGTACATCATGGACTACCGCGACTCCTGGACGCTCGACCTGTTCGCCAACGCCGACGCGTACCCGCCGGGCCACCCGGCCTGGAAGTGGGAGCGGCGCGTCATGGCCCGCGCGGGCGCCGCCGTGTTCGTCAACGACGCCCTCCGCGACTGGCACGCCGAGCGCTACCCGGCCGCCGCCGAGCGGATGATGACCGTCCCCAACGGCTGGGACCCCGACTGCCTCGACCCCCTGGCCGCCGGGGCGCCCGGGACCGGCCCGCTCTCGTACGCGTACGTCGGCACCCTCACCGTCAACCAGCCGGTGCGGTGCATGGTCGACGGCTTCCGCGCCATGACCGCCGCGGGCGACCACCCGGACGCGACCCTCGACCTGTGGGGCCACCTCGGGTTCTTCACCCACAGCCCGGCGCGGCTGCGCGCCGACTTCGGCCTGGAGTTCGACGGCGAGGGCGACGTGCGCTACCGGGGCCCGGTCTCCAAGACCGCCGTCGGCGAGGCTTACGCCGAGGCCGACGTCCTCGTCTTCCTCGCGGGCGGCTCCAAGTACGTGACCTCGGGGAAGATCTTCGAGTACATGGCCGTCGGCAAGCCGATCGTGTCGGTCCACGAGCCCGGCAGCGCCGCCGAGCCGATGCTGCGCGACTATCCGCTGTGGTTCCGGCCCAAGCGCCTCGATGCCGAGGAGGTCGCCCGCGCGATGGCCGAGGCCGGCGACGCCGCCAGGAGCGCCGACGAGGAGACCCGCGGGGCCGCGCGTTCCTATGGCGCGGCCTTCACCCGGGACGCGGCCTTGCGCCCGCTCCAGGAGCGCGCTCGCGAACTCGCCGGGGGCCGCAGGTGAGCCGCGTCGTCGTCGTGGTCTTCAACGCCGGGCAGGTCCGGAAGGTCAACGCCTACGTCGAGGCCGCCGTCGGCGCGGGCGCCGAGGTCACCGTCCTGTCCGCCTCCGGCGGCCAGGGCTGGGGGCCCGGCAGGGACCTCCACCCCGCCGCCCGGGCCGTGACCGTCGGCCCCGCCGAGCACCGCCAGCCCCTCGTGTGGCTCTACCTCGCGTTCGTCGAGAAAGGCCCCGGCGTGCTGCTGCGCCGCGCCGCCGGGCGCCTGCCCGGCCCCGCCGGGCGCGCCTGCGGCAAGGGCGCCGCCCTGCACGCCAAGGCCGCCCGCACGATCCGCCGCCGCCTGTTCTGGCCCGCCTACAAGGTGGTGCGCGGCCAGGCGCTGCGGCGCCTCGCCCTGCGCCGCCTCGGGGACCTGGGCCTCGACGGCGCTGAACGCGTGGTCGTAGTCGACGAGGCCGCCGTCCCCTTCGGGTGGGCGCTCGCGCGCCGCCGCCCCGGTCTCGACGTCACCCGCCGCCTCGACCGCACCCTGTACGACCCTCCCGCGCCAGCCCCATGAGGAGCACCATGGAACCCACCGGACGCCCCCGCGTCGTCATGCTCGTCGACAACACCGTCGACGGCGACTCCCGCGTCCAGAAGGCCGCCCGAGCCATGGCCGACTACGGCTGGGACGTGCACCTCATCGGCCGCAGCACCACGCCCGCGCCCGAGGAGTACGCGCTCGGGGCCGCCACCGTCCACCGCCTCCCGCTCGAGGCCGTCCCCGCCCGAAAGTCCCTGCTCGACCGGGCCATGCGGCTGCGGTTCCCGCTGATGTACAAGAACAACGGGCTCGCCGACGTCGTCCAGCGGGACGTGGGGATCTCCAAGACCGAGGAGGTCCAGCGGTCCTTCGCGCCGGGCGCCCGCGCCCGCGGCGTCCTGCCCCGGCCCATGCGCGACCTCGCCGGGAAGGTCCGGCGCCGCTTCCTCCAGACCCGCGTGCGCCAGACCCGCGCGGGCTTCCGGTGGCGCGGCAGGCGCACCCACGGGCGCCTCCAGACCTTCGACGCCGCCATGTGGAAGGCCCTGGCGGGCAACGGCGCCTGGCGCCGGCTCGACCCGACGCCGCTGCGCTACGACGTCACATACGGGCCGCTCATCGAGGCGCTGCGGCCCGCGCTCGTCCACGCCCACGACTACCGCATGATCGGCGTCGGCGCCCGGGCGGTCGCCCGCGCGCGTTCGCGGGGCGAACGCGTCCGGCTCCTGTACGACGCCCACGAGTTCGTCCCCGGCATCACCAACCCGGCCGGGAGCCGCTGGCTGGCCTCCCAGACGCTCTACGAGCGCGAGTACTTCAAGTGCGCCGACGCGGTCGTCACCGTCTCCGAGCCGCTCGCCGACCTCCTCGTCGCCGAGCACGGCCTGGCCGAGCGGCCCGCCGTCGTCCTCAACACCCCGCCGCGCACGCCCTCGGCGGCCCCGGCCCCCGGCGTCCGCGCCGCCTGCGGCCTCCCCGCCGAGACGCCCCTGGCCGTCTACTGTGGCGGCGCGGCCGAACCGCGCGGCCTGCACACCCTCGTCGGCACGCTCGCCCTCCTGCCCGACCTCCACGTGGCGCTGGTGATCAACACGCTCGACTCCCCGTACGTGCAGGGCCTGGTAGCGACCGCCGAGGCGGCGGGCGCGGCCGACCGCCTCCACCTCATGGGCTACGTGCCCTACGCCGAGCTCCCCGCGTTCCTCGCCAGCGCCGACGTCGGCGTCCACCCCCTGCGGCGCGGCCCGGTCAACCACGAGGTGGCCCTGAGCACCAAGTTCTTCGAGTTCCTCCAGGCCCGCATCCCCGTGGTCGTCTCCGACGTCCGCGCGATGTCGGAGGCGGTGGCGGACATGGGCATCGGCGAGTCCTTCGCCTCCGAGGACACCGCCGACCTCGCCCGCGCCCTCACCGCCGTCCTCGTCGCCCCCGAGACCTACCGCAAGCCCTACACCGACCCCGACCTCCTCGACCGCTACACCTGGGAGGCCCAGGCCGAGCACTACGAGACCCTCTACCACCGCCTCCTGGACTGACCGAGGACTGTCCACTGCGGACCGACACCGGTCCGCCGCCCGCGCCCGGGCCCGTGTATCGGCGGGTCCGAGGCGCCGCGGGCCTTGGAAGTAGATGATCACTCTGGTTTCTGATCGCGGTTTCCAATGCCCAAGATCATGTGTTATCGCGCTGTGACCTGATCGGCGACAGCGGACGGCTACGCTGCACTCATGCTGCGTTCTGTCATCCTCGCCGCCGCCCGGTCATCGAAGATCGAGCGCCTCGTCGGCACAGCGCCGGTCAGCCGCTCGCTCGTGCGCCGATACGTCGCCGGAGAGACCACCGCCGAAGCGGTCGCCACCACCCGGACCCTCGCCGCCGACGGACTGCTCGCGACCCTCGACTACCTCGGGGAGGACACGGTCGTCGTCGAGCAGGCCGACGCCACCCGCGACGAGTACCTGCGCCTCCTCGCCGCGCTCAAGGAGGAGGGCCTCTCGGCCGCCGCCGAGGTCAGCGTCAAGCTCTCCGCCCTCGGCCAGCGCATCGACGCCGAACTGGCCTACGAGCGCGCCCGCGACATCTGCGAGGCCGCCGCCGACGCCGGGACCACCGTCACCGTCGACATGGAGGACCACACCGTCACCGACTCGACCATCGAGATCGTGCAGCGCCTGCGCGCCGACCACGAGTCGACCGGCGCCGTCCTCCAGGCCTACCTGCGCCGCACCGAGGACGACTGCAAGGCCCACGCCGTCGCCGGGTCGCGCATCCGCCTGTGCAAGGGCGCCTACAAGGAGCCCGAGACCGTCGCCTACCAGCGCAGCCTCGACGTCGACCGCTCCTATGTGCGCTGCATCAACGCCCTCATGGCCGGCGAGGGCTACCCGATGCTCGCCACGCACGACCCGCGCCTCATCGAGATCGGCATCGACCGCGCCCGCTGGTACGACCGCGACAAGGACACCTTCGAGTTCCAGATGCTCTACGGCATCCGCCCCGCCGAGCAGCTGCGCCTCGCCGGCGAGGGCTACCGGATGCGCGTGTACGTGCCCTACGGCGACCAGTGGTACGGCTACCTCATGCGCCGCATGGCCGAGCGCCCCGCGAACCTGGCCGTCTTCGCCCGGTCCCTGTGGACCAAGTCCTGACCGAACCGACGCGCGGGCCGCGCCGGAGGCGACTTCGGCGCGGCCCCTTCGCGTCCGCCGCCGCGGCCGCCCCGGCCAGGGCGCGAACCCCACTCGCGTCTCGCGCGGCTAGCGATCGGCGACTACAGTTGCGAACGTGACTCAAGCCCCCGAGGACTTCACCCCGGAAACCCCCGAACGCGACCGCCCCGGCGAATCCGGGCCCGGTGCGTTCGGCCCGGCTCCTCTCGTGCCCGGCCAGCGCCCCGCCCCCGACGCCCAGCAGGGCGCGCCCGGCCCCGTGCTGCCCCAGGCCGGCGACGCGGCGATCCCGCACGCCGCCCCGGCCCCGCCGATGCCCGAGCCGACCGCCCCGCCCTCGGCGCTCCCGGTCGACATGGCCCCGCCCGGACCCCACCTTCAGGCCGCCCAGCCCGGCCTCCACCCGCAGGCCGCCCACGCCGCGGCGTACCCCGGGGCCGTCCCGCCCGGACCGATCCCGGTCAGCGCCATGCCGCCCTGGCCCGGCGGGCACGTCCCGCTCTACGCCCCGCGCCCCGAACCGAAGCGCTCGCGCGTCGCCACCGTCCTGGTCGTGCTCCTCCTCGTCGCCGCCTCCGTCTTCGGCGGCGCCTTCGCCAACGGCTGGCGCCCCGACCTCCTGGCCGCCGAGACCGGCTCCATCCAGGGCCCCGCCGTCGAACCCGGCGAGGGCACCCTGCCCAGCCCCGGCCCCGACGCGCCCCAGTCGGAGATCCTCGCCTACCTCAAGGAGCAGGCGCAGCTCGTCCTCGACGCCCAGTCCCAGTCGCTGCTCAACGGCAGCCTCGAAGGCTGGCTCGCCGCCTACGACCCGACCCTGCACGAGCAGATGACCGGCCGGTTCAACTCGCTCACCGCCATGCAGGTCTCCCGCTTCGACTACCAGATCGCCTCGGGCCCCCTCGCCGACGACTCCGGGGCCGTCCCGCTGTACGACGTCTCCGTCGCCGTCTCCTACTGCTTCGTGGAGCCCGCCGAGACCTGCAAGGCCGCCGACATCGCCTTCAACACGCGCTGGCGCGCGGGCGACGAGGGCATGGTCATGATCGAGGTTTCCGAGTCCGGTTCGGACGGCCCGCACCCCTGGGAGGTCACCGACCTCGTGGCCGCCGTCGGCGAGCGCACCGTCACCGCCGTCCCGGTGTCCATGGAGGACCGCCTGGACGAGGCCCTCGAAGTGTCCGAGGCCGCCGCCCAGAACGCCGACGAGTGGGCCCACTGGGAGAAGCCGGACCGGTACGTCATCTACATCGCCAGCGACGAGGAGTTCGAGACCTGGTTCGGCAGCGGCTGGGACTCCGAGGACGTCCTCGGCTTCGCCCTGCCGCTCACCGGCACCGTGGACGGCCAGCGCCAGCCTTCGACGTACGCCACCGTCATGGGCGTCGACCGCACCGGCTGGGGCGCGGGCCTGACCTCCGTCATCCGCCACGAGCTCGGTCACGCGGTGACGCTGTGGGCCGCGCCCTCCGAGCGCTACGCCGACGACACCTGGTGGATGGTCGAGGGCGTCGCCGAGTACATCGACCACGGCGACAAGTCCCTCGACGAGTACGACCGGCTGTGGGACGTGCGCGACTACGTCGGCCAGGGCGGGTGCGAGAGCGACATCCTCCCGCCCGACCAGGACGACGACACCCTCGCCGGCTCGGGCAAGTACGGCTGCGGGTTCCTCGGCGTCCACTACGTCATCGACGAGTACGGGATCGACAAGTTCACCGAGTTCTTCGGCGCCACCGCCCGCGAGGGCGGCTCGGCGGCCGACGCCGCCGAGGACGTCTACGGCAAGAGCTACGCGGACCTGATGGGGGAGATCACGGCGTTCATCGCCGAGACCGTGTGAGCCGCGCCCGGACGTGCCGAAGCGGCGGAGGAGATTACGGCCTTCCGCGCCCAGACCGTGTGAGATCGGGTGTTGCCGGGTGGCCCGGACTGCCGTAACATGAGCAACATCCCAATCGAAATACATCAACGTCACGCTTAGTGACGACCGACTTGTTTCGGTTCATATGGGCATTCGCGTCCACCGCACCTCTAATACATCACACAACCCCACGTCCTTGCGTAAGTGCTCGCAACAGCCCTCGACAGAACGGTGAGACACATGAGCGAACCCGGGGACCTCCTCGACGAGGTCAAGTTCTTGACGGTGACGGAAGTGGCCGAGTTGATGCGCGTCTCGAAGATGACGGTGTACCGGCTCGTCCACAACGGTGAGATCGCGGCGGTGCGGGTGGGGCGCTCCTTCCGCGTCCCCGAGAGCGCCGTCAAGACCTACCTTTCCGAGGCGCTCCAGACCGACGACTGAACCCCTCGGCCCGACGGGTCCCGCCACGCACCGGCTGTGACGGGGCCTGCGGTCCGACTCGCCCGGCGCGGGGGGCTCCGGGCGGGCGAGCTAGGCTGGTCGGGCTCTAAGTATCGTCTAGTGAACATCTGTGAGGAAGCTCTATGGGCTCGGTCATCAAGAAGCGGCGCAAGCGCATGGCGAAGAAGAAGCACCGCAAGCTGCTCCGCAAGACCCGCGTTCAGCGTCGCAAGCTCGGCAAGTAGCCGAGCCCACCGGCTCCTGAGCACCTGCGGGTAGGCTGGGCCACATGCCAGAGTTCGATGCCGTGTTCGCCTTCGAGATTCGGAGTCTGGTCTCCCAGATCATCCGGTTCGGGGCCGTCCTGCTGTGCCTGATCGCATGCGTCCACTGCGCGGTCCAGAAGGCCGACGCCTTCAACGTCGTCGGCACCCTCTCGAAGGGGGCCTGGATCCTCATCCTGATCCTCGGGGCGGTCTTCGCTCTGGTCTTCGGCGCTTACGGGCGCCCGAGCTTCTTCGTGCTCATCGCCATCGGGGCCTCGCTGGTGTACCTCCTGGACGTCCGCTCGGGCATCAAGGACCTGGGCGGCAGCACCTACTGACGCGGGTCCGCACCGGCGCACCGCGCCGAGGCGATCGCCGACTTGCAACGAATGCCGCACCGGCAGCGCCGGCGCGGCATTCGTCGTGTCCGGACCGTCCTCTGGAGGGCGCTCCCGGACCTTGCTAACGGACGACGCCGCGGGCCATCGCCCGCAGCCGCTCGACCCGCTGGGCCGTCGGCGGGTGCGTCGAGAACAGGCTCGCCATGCCGCCGCCGCGCAGCGGCGACTCGATCATGAGGTGCGACTGCTCCGCGACGCGGCTGTCGGCGCGCATCGGGTACCGGTCCACCCCGGCCGAGATCTTCTCCAGCGCGCTGGCCAGGGCCAGCGGGTCGCCGGTGAGGCGCGCGCCGGAGGCGTCGGCCTCGTACTCGCGCGAACGCGAGACGGCCATCTGGATGAGCCCGGCCGCGAGCGGGCCGAGGATCATCGTCAGCAGCAGCACCAGCGGGTTCGGCCGGTCCTCGTCGTCGGAGGCGAAGAACGGCAGGAACATCGCGAGGTTCGCGAGCATGGTGATGATGCCCGCGAGCGCGCCCGCGACCGAGGCGATGAGGATGTCCCGGTTGTAGACGTGCGAGAGCTCGTGCCCGAGCACGGCCCGCAGTTCGGCGGGCGTCAGCAGTTGCACGATGCCCTCGGTGACCGCCACGGCCGCGTGCTCGGGGCTGCGGCCGGTCGCGAACGCGTTCGGCTGCATCGTCGGCGAGACGTACAGGCGCGGCATGGGCTGCCCGGCGCGCTGCGCCAGCTCCCTGACCGTGGCGTACAGCTGCGGCGCCTCCGCCTCGGTGACGGGCCGGGCCCGCATCGCGCGCAGGGCGATCTTGTCGGAGTTGAAGTACGCGTAGGCGTTCATGGCGACGGCGATGACCGCCGCGATGACGATCCCGGTGGAGCCGCCGAGCGCGTAGCCGATGGCGATGACCAGTGCCGACATCGCGCCGAGCAGCACCGCCGTTTTGAGGCCGTTGTGATGCTTCATGGTGGCTGGGTTTCCCTTTCTTTGGGGAGTAGAACACCCCGATCACCCTCAGTATTTCCCCCTGAACTGGGAGTTCACTGCAAAACGACCGTGAACTCCGGCACTGGAGACACAACGGCCACCGGGTTCGGCTGCGGGGCCCGCGGTCGCGAAGCGGCCGAGCGAGCGTCGGCCCGGCGGCGGAATCCGGCCGGTCTGTTGCCCGGCGGCGGAATCCGGGCGAGGCTCACTGCGTGAAGGTGGTGAACTCCAGCACGAGGCGCGGCGCGAGCGAGACGGCGGCCAGCGCGAGCCCGACGAGCGTGACTTCGAGCGCGAAGCGGCCCTTCCCGGTCGCGGCGGCCCGGCCGAGGAGTACGGTGCGCGCGAGCGGCAGGTAGTAGGCGAGCCCGACCACGGCCCCGGCGGCGACGACCACCGCGAGCCACACCGCCGAAGACGCGAGTACTTCGAGGACCGCGACCTTCGCGAAGGTCCCGGCGAGCGCCGGCGGCAGCCCCGCCAGTCCCACGACCGCGAGCACCAGCACCGACGCCGGCAACGGCGCCGACTTCCGCAGCCCGGACAACTCCGCGATCCGCCCGCCTTCCCCTGGAACCTGAATGGTTCCACCATCGCGGGGAACATGAACGCCTCCGCCTGTGGCGGTTCGCGACAAATCGGACCTCGGGGGACCCCCCGATTCCAACGGTGCCCGCGAGGTACGACGCTCGGCGGCCGAAGCCGCCGAGACTTCGACGACCGCGCGTGAAGGTCCCTCGCGATAGTCGGTGTCGGCGAAGCCGCTGGTTCGGATCGAGACGTCGGCCCCCGTGCCGGACGCCTCGGCGTCCGGCATGCCCGCCTTGAGCGGCGCGGCATCGGAAGCCGAGTGCACCTCGGTGACGCCGGGGCGGACCGCGCCGGTCGCCTGTCCCGATTGCATCCGAAGCGTTCCATCGTCGCCTCCCGCGTCCGCATCGCCGGGCCGGACTGCCGTCAGGGCCGTGAAGGCGCCCGCTTCCAGGAGCACGAAGAACACGGCGTAGGCGAAGGCGGCCGAGGCGGCGGCGGTCGCGTCGGTGCGGCCGGCGGCCGTCATGAGGACCGCGAGGGGGGCGAGCGCGTAACCGGCATGGGCCACACCGGACCACGCCAGGAGCGGCACCGTCCGCCGCTGCACGAGCGCGGCGAGGTTGCCGACCGCGATCGAGGCGACGCTGAGCACCGCGAGCACGATCCCGGCGCTGCGCTGCGGGCCCGCCGCGCCGTCGGTAAGTCCGAAGTGGACGATCCAGATCACGGCGACCGCGCCGCCGAGTTTGGAGGCACTCGCCAGGTACGCGGCGACCGGCAGCGGGGCGCGTTCGAGCACGAGCGGCGCCCAGGCGTGGAGCGGCGCGGCGGCGAGTTTGAACGCGAGGCCGCCGAGAAGCAGGGCCAGCCCGGCGGCGGTCAGGCCCGCGGGGGCGCCGTCGAGCCCGGCCGGGAGCCCGCCGAGGTGCACGGTCCCGCCCGCCGCGTACAGGAGCGCCGCGCCCATGAGCGCGGTCGCCGAGGAGGTCACCGAGGCGATGAGGAACGTCACCCCCGCCTCGGCGCCCTCCCTGCCGGGCTTGGCGACGAGCACGTACAGCGGCAGGGTCAGCGTCTCGACGGCCACGATGAGTGTCACGAGGTCGCGCGCGCCCGCCAGGGCGATCCCGCCCGCCGCGGAGGCGGCCAGGAGGAACCAGTACTCGCCCGCCTGGCGCCCGCTCAAGCCCGCGACGAGGAGCGCGAGCGCGGCGAAGAGGGCGGCGGCGCCCATCGCGGCGTCGTCGGCGACATAGGAGTGCCATTCGTCCACGGCGAACGTGGCGCGGTCGGGCCCGAGGCCGACCCAGACCGCCGCGGCGGCCGAGGCGGCGAGGCCGATCCCCGTGGCGGCCTTGGCGGCCCGGCCCGCGAACAGTGCGAGGACCGCTCCGGCGGCGGCGAGGTACAGCGGCAGGAGGGCGAGGTGGTCGATCGATTGGGCCCGCATCTACAGCAGTCCTTCCGCGAACAGCGCCAGGAGCGGGCCCGGTACGAGCCCGAGCAGGAGCGTCCCGGCCACGAGCGGCGTCCACACGGCGGCCTCGGCCGCCGAGACGTCGCCGATGCCGGCCGCCGCGGGCGCGACCGGCCCGTGGCTGACGCGTCTGAGCATCCGCAGCAGGTACGCAGCGGCGAGGAACGCGCCGAAGGCCGCGACGGCGGCGAGGGCGAGCCAGGCCCCGCCGCGTTCGGCGGCGGCGTACACGGTGAACGCCTCGCCCCAGAACCCGGCCAGGCCCGGCAGGCCCAGCGAGGCGAGGGCCGCGAAGCCGAGCAGCCCCGCGAGCCGTGGCGCGGCCAGGCGCAGGCCGCCGAGCGAGCTGAGGCGCCCGGTGCCCGCGCGGGCCTTGATCGCCCCGGCGAGGAAGAACAGGAGCGGCGTGACCAGGCCGTGCGCGAGGTTGCCGAACAGTGCGGCCCGGACGCCCGCCTCCGTCCCGGCCGCGAACGCGAGGACCACGAAACCCATGTGCCCCACCGACGAGTACGCGATGAGCCGTTTGAGCTCGGGCAGGCTCAGGCACACCAGCCCGGCGACGAGGATGCCGAGCGCGGCGAGCGCCCCCAGGACCGGCGCGGCCTCGGCGGCGCCGTCGGGCGCGAGGCCGCCCGCGACCCGGATGAGCCCGTACGTGCCGAGTTTGAGCAGCACGCCCGCGAGCAGGACCGAGCCGACCGTGGGGGCGGCGGTGTGCGCGTCCGGCAGCCACGAGTGCAGCGGCCACAGCGGGGCCTTGACCGCGAACCCGAGCGCGAGGAGCGCGAACACGAGCAGCGACACCGGCTCCCCGACCCCGCCCGCCGTGATGATCGCGCCGAGCCCCGCCGTGCCGGTGTCGGCGACCGCGATGAACAGCCCGGTCGCCATGAGCAGCGACCCCGCGACGGTGAACAGCGCGAACTTCCCGGCCGCGTGCCGCCGTGCGGCGGGGTCGCCGTACCGGTGGATGATCGCCCACATCGGCAGCAGGACCGCCTCGAACGCGATGAAGAACAGGACCAGGTTGTCCGCCAGGAACACCAGCGTCGACGCTGCTTGGACCGCCAGCAGCAACGAGGTCAGCACCGGCGAGACTCGGCCTGCTTCGGCGGTCGCCTCGCCGGCTTCCGCGCCGGCGGTTCGCCCGGTTCGGACCGACCCGACCCCGGCCTGCCTGGTCCCGCCGCTTGCGGAGGCGGCGGCGATTGTGGTTTCGGCGGGCACGCCGACGGCGCGGTCCGCCTTTGGGAAAGGGCCCCCGGTCGCAACCGTAGCTGCGGGAACCTGAAGCGGAGCTGAAGCCGAGGAGCGCTCGGCCCCGAGGGCGTTGTAGACGCAGCACAGCAGACCGAGGAGCGCGGTCAGCAGCGCCAAGGGCCACGAGACGCCGTCGACGGCCAGCGCGAAGTCGAGGTGTATCGAAGGGGCCCAAGCGAGGTCGAGCCGGTGCCACCACCCGCTCGCCTCCCGCCCGAACGGCAGCACCGCGACCGCGACGAGTCCGGCGCCCGCCGAGGCGACCCCGAGCCAATGTGCCTGCCGCTCGCCGCGATACGCCCAGGCCAGCGCCGCCCCGAGCGAGGGCAGCGCCACGGCGGCGACCAGCAGCCAGTTCATGCGCGCACCTCTCGCAGGACGGGAACGAGATCGGGCCGAGGAAGGCGCAGTGGCGAGCGGACAGCGGCGATCCGGTGTCGCATCCTCGGAGCCGCACCACTGAGCGACCGAGCACCGACCGATCGCGGTGCGGGCCGCGGACCCGCTTCGCACAATCCCAGGCCCGCACCGGTCCGGGCCGTCGGCGTTCCGGTCGCCGTTTCGTCCACGGTGCTGCTTGCGGTGCCGTTTACCCGTGCCACAGGCTCACTCCGATCGCCACGGCTGCGACTACGAGGGTGCCTGCCGCGCTCAGTCGCAGGTAGGCGGCGAGGCCGCCGCGGTGGCCGGCGGCCGTTTCCCGCGCTGCGGCGAGGGTTGCGCGTGCGGAGCCTTCGACGGCGGTGCGGTCCACGAGGCGTTCGTCCAGGGCCCGCGCGCCGAGGCTGGCCGCCCGCGCGAGGGCGCGGGTCGCCTTGGCCGCGAGGCGTTCGCCGTAGAGTCCGGCGGCGAAGGCCGGGCGGGTGCGGCCGAGGAGGCGGGCGGGGTCGAACCGGTCGTCGGTGGCCGAACGGCTGCCGCGGCGATGGGCGCGCCACCACCAGTCGCCGACGACGGCGAACCCGCCGAGGGTCGCGAGCAGCAGCAGCGCCATGAGGTCTCCGTGCAGTTCGGGCACCGTGAACGGCCCCCGGTAGTACAGTGCGCCGACGCCGAGCGTGCTGATCGTCAACGCCCACAAGCTGAACGCCTCCGGCCCGGCCAGGCGGGCCCGCGACTTCTCCCGGTCGGTGCCGCGCCAGAACAGGAGCAGCCACAGCCGCGCGGCGTACGCGGCCGTCAGGATGCTCGCGCCCACGCCCGCCCAGAACACGACGACCCCGGCGGGCGTGCCCGCCTCGTAGGCCGCGCCGAGGACCGTCTCCTTGCTGAAGAACCCGCCCAGCGGCGGGAGGCCCGCCATCGACGCGAGCCCGATCGTCATGGCCCAGAACGCCGGCGGCGAGTCGCCCGGCCGCAGGCGCGTGGTGCGCAGCGAGCCGTCGGTGGCCGCCACGGCGATCACGGTCCCGGCCGTCAGGAACAGCAGCCCCTTGAACGCGGCGTGCGAGACCAGGTGGAACAGCGCCGCGTCCCCGGCCGCCACGGCGACCCCCGCGAACATGAACCCGACCTGGCTCACCGTCGACCACGCCAGCACGCCCTTGACGTCGGACGCCGCCAGCGCGCACAGCCCCGCGCCGACCATCGTCACCGCCGCCACGACCGCGACGGCCACGAGCAGTTCGGCGGGCCACAGCGGCAGCAAACGCGTGAGCACGTACGCCCCGGCCGCGACCATCGTGGCCGCGTGGATGAGCGCGCTCACCGGGGTGGGCCCGGCCATCGCGGGCGGCAGCCAGATCTGGAGCGGGAACTGCGCCGACTTTCCGATGCAGCCGAACAGGATCAGCAGCATGGCCGCGGCCGCCGCGCCCTCGGGCACGTCCCGGATCTCGCTGAGCCGGAAGGAGCCCGCGGCGGCCGCGAGGATCATGACGCCGAGGACGAACGCGACGTCGCCGAAGCGCGTCACCAGGAACGCCTTCGCCGCCGCGCCCGGCGCCTTCGGCAGGGTCGCGTAGTGGGCGATGAGGAGGTATGAGCAGGCGCCCATGACCTCCCAGCCGATGAGCAGGAGCACGAGGTCGTCGGCGGCGACGACGAGGAGCATCGCGGCGAGGAACAGGTTGACCTGCGCGGCGAACGGCGGGTATCGCGGGTCGGTGCGCAGGTACGCGGTCGAGTACAGCTGCACGAGGAACGCGACCGTCGAGGAGGCGAGGGCGACGGCGCTCGCGGTGGGGGAGAGGTCGAACGCGGCGCTCACCCGCACCGACCCGAAGTCGGCGAGCGTGAACGCCCCGGTGGGCGAGGCGGCCGCGCACGCGGCGGCGACCACGATCGCGACGGCCGGTGCGGCGAGCGCGAGGGCGCGCGCCGGGCCGCGCCCGCGCACGAGGAGCCCGGCGAGCCCCGCGAGGGCGGGGACGCCGATCAGCATCAGCGCCAGCGTCATCGGGCCCCCTCGGCGTCGTCGCCTGCCGGGACGGCCGCACCGCGCAGGCCGTCGTCACGGTCCTCGGGCGGTGTCTCGGGGAGGTCGTCGGTGTCGATGCTCGCCCGCTCTCGCCAGAGGTTGAGGATCAGCGCGAGCCCCACCCCGACCTCGGCGGCGGCTATGACCACGATGAACAGCGCGAAGCTCTGCCCGGTGAGCGAGCGGTGGACGACGTCGGCGGACACGAGTGTCAGGTGCACGCCGCCGAGCATGAGTTCGGCGGCGGCGAGCTGGAGGACGGCGTTGCGCCGGGTCAGGACTCCATACAGGCCGATGGCGAAGAGGCCGGAGGCGACGAGCAGCCCGATCAGCGGATGCACTGGCGCCTCCGCGAGGGGACGGGTTCGGACGATCGGGGCCGCATGGCCTCATCTTGGACCACCGGCCGCCCAGAAGTCCAGCGTTGCGACCGTGTCGATTCCGCCGCCATGTCGACCGAGGGACGCGAAGAAGGTGCGTGAACGGTCCCCGATGGCGGCCGAATGCGAGAGGCGGACGATGAGGGAGCGGCGAGGCCCGAACGCGGGGCGGTGTTGATCGAATCCGAGCGCCCCGGATCCACTTGATGCGGACCGCCCGAAGTGCCGCTGGCTTCGCCGGACGCGGACCGTCCGGGGGGCCGCCGGTCTCGCCAGATGCGGACCGTTTGAGGCGCTTCTGGTTTCACCAGGCGCGGAGGCCCTGGCCGCACGCGGGCCGGCCGGGTGTAGACCGCCTGAGGCGCTTTCGGTTCTGCGGCTGCGGACCACCCGGAGGCGCCGCTGGTTCCACCCGGCGCGGAGGCCCTGGCCGCACCCGGCCCGCCGGATGTGGACCGCCCGAGGCACCTTCGGTTGTGCCGGAAGCGGACCGCCCGGGGTGTTTCCCGTTTCGCCGGATGCGGACCGTCCCGGCCGCTCCCGGCTCCGCCAGGTACGGACTGTTTCGGGCGCGGGCGTAGGCCGGGACTGCGGCTCCGGCCGCTCTTCCTGCCCGAGCGCCGAATGCGGATCCGAACCGCCGATGTGCTTGGCTACTGTCGGTCGCCGGGTCGCCGGGTCGCCGGGTCGCCGGGTCGCCGG
>NZ_STGX01000001.1:150481-152842 GCF_004912155.1 Glycomyces paridis
GCCCGTTTCACGACCGCCCGGCGCGCCAGAGCCGCATGCCGGTGATCGGGCCCGCCACCACCCACCTCCCGCTCCTCATTCCCCTCCCCGGTAAGGCTGGCCCCACCCCGCATCCGCCAGGCTTCCTCATGGTGAGAGCCTATGCGCGGCAATAGCGTTGGCCTCATGAAACCGCCCGCATCCCTATTGGCCCCCGCCCTGCTCCCCGCCCTGGTCCTCGGCTCGGTCCTCGCCTTCGGCGCGCCCGCCGCCGCCGAGACCGGTACCGAATCTCTCGATGTCGAGTCCGCCCGGACACTCATCGAGTCCCGCATCGCCGAGATCCTCGACGAGGAAGAGATCCCCGGCGCCGCGGCCGCGCTCGTCGTCGACGGCGAGACGGTCCTCGCCGAGGGCTACGGCGAGGCCGTCGCCGCAGACGGGACCCCGTTCGCCGCCGACACCGCCTATTACACCGGCTCGGTCGGGAAGCTCTTCACGACCGCAGCCGCCCTCCAGCTCGTGGCCGAAGGCGGGCTCGACCTCGACGCCGACGTCAACGACCCCCTCGCCTTCACCGTCCCCGACACCTACCCCGGTCGGCCGATCACCTTGCGGCACCTGCTCACCCACACCTCCGGCTTCGAGGACCGCATCGCGGGCTGGGGCCGCTGGGACGCCGGCGACATGCCCGACCTCGCCGAGTTCGCCGCCGCCGCGCTGCCCGACCGCCTCCGCCCGCCCGGCGAGGTCGTCACGTACGACAACTACGACATGGTCCTCGCCGGGCTCCTCATCGAGGACGCCTCCGGCCAGTCCTATGAGGACTACGTCGCCGAGCACGTCTTCGCGCCCCTCGGCATGGACCACAGCCGCATCGTCCACGAGGAGCCCGCCAAGGACGCCGCCACCGCCGAAGGCCACCGCTACGCCGACGGCCAGGTCCCCACCGAGGGCCGCCTCTCCCCGGGCGTCCCCGCCGGTCCCGGCATCCTCACCACCGCAGACGACATGGCCCGCTTCATGACCGCGCTCGCCACCGGCGACCCCGCCTTGGGCGAAGGCGTCGCCGAGCAGATGACGACCCGCCAGTTCGGCGCCGACGACCGCATGCCCGGCATGGGCTTCAGCCTCCAGGAGTTCGCCGGCCCCGGCGGCGGCGTCTGGTTCAAGGACGGCGACGTCTCCGGCTTCCACTCCGCGCTCGCCCTCGTCCCCGCCCGCGGCATCGGCGGCCACATCGCACTCAACGGCGACGGCACCGACGCCGCAGCGACGATCTACGCCGCCCGCACCCTCGTCGGCGACGTCCTCACCGCCCTCGACGCCCTCCCCGCCCCCGCCGAAGCGCCCGCGGCCTCCGACGACCTCGACGCCTACACCGGCGAATACGTCAGCACCCGCACCTCCCGCTCCGACTTCACCGAGGTCACCCGCCTCTTCGGGCCCGTCACCGTCACCGCCGCCGACGGCCTCCTCCACACCACCGGCCTCTCCTTCGACCCCGAAGCGGGCGAACAGCACTGGACGCCGCTCGGCGACGGCCTCTTCCGCGAGCGCGACGGGGACGCCACCATCGCCTTCACCGCCGACGGGCTCCTCCTCAGCAGCCAGGACCCCGCCGTCGCCTACGCGCCCGTCCCCTGGCACGAGTCCTCCACCCTCCACCTCGCCGCACTCGCCTTCGGCACCCTCGTACTCACCGCCGGACTCCTCGTCCTCACCGCGACCGCGTTCGTCCGCCTCTTCCGCCGCGGCGACCGGAAGCCCCTGCTGCGCACCGCCACCGCCTGGACGGCCTGGCTCCTCGGCGGCACCGCGCTCGCCGTCCTCGCCCTCCTCATGACCGCCATGTCCGACCAGAACCTCCTCGCTCAGCGCGTCGTCACCGGCTCACCGCTCCTGACCACCGCGCTCGCCCTCGGCCTGGCGACGGTCGCACTCACGGCGGTCACCGCCGCGGTCTTCGCCACGGCCTGCGCCAAACGGCAGCTGACGAAGCACACCGCCACCGGCCACGCCCTCATGCTCGCGGGCGGCCTCGCGTTCTCCGCGGTCCTCCTGAGCGTCAACCTCACCGTGCTCTGAACCCGATAGCGCCGGGCCCGCAGGGGCCCGGCCGCCAATCGGAGCGGTTCACCGATCCTTCACCGAAAGGCCACCGCGGCGGTCGACGGCGTTTCGCCGCCCGACGCGGGACCTCCATACGATGCGCAGATGTCCGACGCCGACGTCCATCGTTGACGGCCACGATGTCCACAGTCACCGCACCGGCGCCGGCCGCGACCGCCTCCCCGCGGCCGCGACCCGCCTTCCGACCCGAGGTCGAAGGCCTCCGCGCCATCGCGGTCGTGCTCGTCGCCGTCTACCACATCTGGTTCA
>NZ_STGX01000001.1:152956-274660 GCF_004912155.1 Glycomyces paridis
CTGTGGCTCCCGGCCTCCCGCTGGCCCGCCGTGTTCCGCGAGAGCATCGCCTCGCTGCTGTACGCCGAGAACTGGGCGCTCGCGACCAGGGCCGTCGACTACCTTTCCCGCGACGAGGCCCCGAGCCCCTTGCAGCACTTCTGGTCCCTATCGATCCAAGGTCAGTTCTACCTCTTGTGGATTGTCCTTATAGGCGCAGCCGCACTCATCGCCCGACGCGGCCCCATCCGCCTCCGCGAAGCCGCGTTCGTCCTGTGCGCCATGGTCTTCGCCGTGTCGCTGACGTACGCGGTCGTGACCACCGAGACCCGGCAGGCCTGGGCCTACTTCGACACCGGCGCGCGCCTGTGGGAGCTCGCCCTCGGCGGCATGTTCGCCCTCGCCCTCCCGCACCTCAAGGTCCCCGACGCGATCCGCGCCCCGCTCGGCTGGATCGGCCTCGCCGCGCTCCTATCCTGCGGCGCCCTCTTCGAGGTCTCCATGATGTTCCCCGGTTGGATCGCCCTGTGGCCCTTGGCGGGCGCGATGTGCGTGCTCCTCGCCGGGAACACCGGCCGCCGCTGGGCCGTCGACCGCCTGCTCACCTGGCCGCCGGTGATGCGCCTCGGCGCCTGGTCGTACGCCCTGTACCTGTGGCACTGGCCGATCCTCGTCGTCTACCTGCACCGCATGGGCCGCGACACCGCCACCCTCCTCGGCGGGGCCGCGATCCTCGCCGCCGCGATCGTCCTCGCCGCGGCCACCACCTGGGCCGTCGAGGGCCGCGTCGCCGCCTTCGCCCGCAGACGGCCCGGCCGCCGCTGGTCCCTCGCCACCGCCGCCGCCTTCGCCGTTCCCGTCCTCGCCGTGACCCTTGCGGCCCAGCACGTTCACGCGCAGCGCCAGGACGACCGCACTGCGGCCCTGGCCGAAGCGGCCGCCGACCGCGACTCCTACCCCGGCGCGGCCGTCCTCACCGATCCCGAACTCGCTGCGGGCCTTGCGGAACTGCCGTTCATCCCGCCGCTCGACAACGTCCGCGACATGCCGGTGATCTACGCCGACGGCTGCGACGCCGGCCTCGAAGGCACCCACGCGACGCCCTGCTCCTACGGCGACGAGGACGCCGAGCACACCATCGCCCTCGTCGGCGGCTCCCGCATCGCCCACTGGTTCCCGGCCTTCCACGACGCCGCCCTGGACGCGGGCTGGCGCCTGGTCTCGATCACCAAGTCCGGCTGCCAGTTCAGCACCGGCCAGGAGGACTCCTGTGCCGCATGGAACGAGGAGGCCCTCGCGATCCTGGACGACCTCCGCCCCGACCTCGTCGTCACCCTCTCCACCCGCGCCTTCACCTCCGGTGAGGGCATCTACGAGGGCTTCGCCGACCGCTGGCGCACCCTCGACGCCTGGGGCACCCGAGTCCTCGCCCTCCGCGACCTCCCGCGGCTGGCCGAACCCCTCCCCGAATGCCTTGAGCTGCATGAAGTCGAGGAGTGCACCACCCCGGTGGGTCTCACCCGCGCCGCGGAGGACCCCACCATCGGCTACACCGATCCGCCCCCGAACGTCGCCTTCGCCGACCTGGTCGAGTACGTCTGCCCCGCAGGCACCTGCCCCGCGGTCATCGGCAACATCCTCACCTACCGGGACCACTCCCACATGACGGCGACCTACGCCGCCACCCTCGCCCCCTACGTCGAGGCACAGGTACGAACGACCACAGGCTGGTGACCCAACTGCTAGCGCCCTCCCCAGGTCGGGGCATGGGTGCCGTGGAGGCGTCGGTGGTGGTTGCCCGGTCGCGGAGGCGCCGTGAGCACAGGGGCTGTTGCCGGTTCGGTCGCAGTCGCGGTGAGAGCGGGCGGCGACAGCGGTGGATGGTCGGGGGGAGTTGTCGAGACAGCGCCCGGTGAGGGTGGTGGCAGGGGCGGGCAGCGACGGAGCGGCGCGGCTCTGGGCCGAAGAGGTCGGTGCCGGTGAGGCGGGTGCTAGCGCAAGGCGCAGCGGTGCGGGTCAGAGGTATCGGTTTCGATCGCCGAGCATGGGAACGGGCTCGAACCCCCTGGAATTCGAGCTGGCCATGCCGCAGTCTGTGGCGCTCCGTCCCCGCCTCGGTCGCCTCCGGGACGGGCGGGTTAAGAACGGCGGCTCGCCGGGGTCTTCGGCGGCGGTCACCGATCCGACCTTGGAACATCGCGGCGTATCCGGGACATGCGGTGTCCGCGTGGTGTTCGCTTCGGCAATCGGCATCGGCTCCGCCTCGGAGGCCCGTGTCGGGATCGCGAACTTCGCTCGGGCCCTTGCCTTCGCGGCGTTCATCGCCGCGATCGTCCTGGCCATGTCGACTGCTTCGGCGGCCGGGGCGAGCACATGGCGCGTGCGCTCGGTCCACTCCGAGCGGTAGAGCCCGGTCGGGAACGCGTCCGCGTCCGCGTGCAGGGTGTCCATGTCGGCATCGGTTCGCCAATCGGCGCAGCCGCACTCGCCCTCCGAACTCTGGACGCCCTCGCCGTCCGCGTGGTCGTGGTGGACGATCGACGCCCGTCCCGGGCCGGTCTTCGTGAGCGACCAGCCCTTGGTGTGGATGCGGCCGTGGTGAAAGCGGCACAGCAGGATCAGGTTCTCGGCGACGGTCGCACCGCCATCGGCCCAATGCTCGATGTGGTGCGCCTCGGTCCAGTAGATGGGGCGTTCGCAGCCCTGCCATGCGCACCCGGCCGGCTGTTCGAGTTCGAGTTTGCGGCGGAGCGCCGTGTTGGGCAGGCGCAGGGCGCGGCCGAGTTCGACTGCTTCGCCTGCGGCGTAGTCGAACACCGAAGGGACGACGCCCGCCTCGCAGGCGAGGAGGCGGGCCTTGCCGACGCTGATCGGCTTGCCTTCGAGGAGGGGAAGGCGGCCGGTGTCCTCACCGCGGAGGGTCTCGATGTCGACGGTGAGGTCGAGGGTGGCGGTGTGGCCGTGCCGGGTCGCCGCATGGGGGCTGGCGCCGTATCCGGCGAGGAGCTGGTGCAGGGCCTCGGCGTTCCGGTTCGCCTGGGCGGGCAGGACGCCGTCGGCGTCCGACTCGTCCTGGCGGGGCGGGGGCACGGCGGTGGCGAGGTACTTTGCGAACAGCCGACCCGTGTCGGCCGCGAGGGTGGCGTCGACGGCCCACATGCCGTTGGGCAGTTCGGCGAGGTCCAAGCGCTGCAAGGACTCCTGTCCCAGACCTTCGAGGATCTCCTCGCCTGTGTCGAGGGCGGCAAGGAGCTCCCCGATGTGGGTCCGGACTTCTTCGACCGTGCCGTGGACGCACCACTCTCGGATGAGGTGTTCGGGGGTGGGGCAGGAGCGCGAGGGGTCGAAGGGCGAGGGGACCGGTTCGCGGTAGTAGGTCTTGGCGTACACGCGCAAGGCCTGGACC
This sequence comes from Glycomyces paridis, assembly GCF_004912155.1. Classification (GTDB taxonomy): domain Bacteria; phylum Actinomycetota; class Actinomycetes; order Mycobacteriales; family Micromonosporaceae; genus Glycomyces; species Glycomyces paridis. The sequence goes on from NZ_STGX01000001.1 coordinate 156,342, forward strand.
TGTTCGAGCCGGCGGACGGCCGCGGCGATCCGGTCGATCCGGGCGGTGCCCGTGGTGGCGGCCTCGGTCAGCGCGGTGAACTTGCGTGCGTTCCGGGCGATCGCGCCGAGGTCTGCGGCGGTCTGGGCGTGGAAGTCGAAGGTGGTGCGCAGCCATTCGCGCAGTCCGGAGTGGCCGTCGACATCGCGAGGGAGGTTGCGGGCGTGCGCCTCGATCACCGCAGCCAGCGCGCGGGCGTGCACTTGATTGATCGCCGAGGCGGCATCGTCGAGGAGGGCGTGGACGGCGGTGGGGGTTGGAGCGGTCATACGGCACCTCCTCGAACTTTCCTGCTGATTTCGCTTGTATGTGCTATATCAAGGATAGATCGGACTCGGCGGGGTGTCATCACTCGAACAGGTGAAAGTCAGATGTTTTCGCAGGTCAGCGGTACCGTACCCCGCGGTCGGGCGTGTCGGACCGCCTCCTCGCGGCAAGCGGAACCCCGCTGGTGAGCGCCGCCCGTCCGGCGCCGGACCGCCGCCCAGACCCGTCGGGAGTGCGCCCGCCTTCACCGGTCACCCGCCGCAAAGCCCGCCGCCGACCTCGCTCTTCGCCCGCCGCTTCGTCGCCGCCCGCTTTGACACCGAACCCCACACCTCCCGCCTGCTGCCGCCGAACTTGAACGGCCCGGGGCGGAGCCCCGGGCCGATCACTTCAATGCGGCTTCGGCGTCGGTCAGGTGAGCGTGAAGTCGGCGATGGTCACCGCTCCGTTGACCAGGGTGAACTGGCCGGAATCGGTGCCCGTGCCGGTCTTCGCGGCCTCGAGCGTCGTCGCTCCCGTGGCGGGCACGAACATCCAGTACGAGCCGTCCGCGCCGGTGGCGCTGTTGTAACCAGACGGCGCGTGCAGTACCGTCGCCCCCTCGACCGCCGCGCCGGCGGCGGTCACCTCGCCGAGCACCAGGCCGCCGTCGACGGGGGCGCAGGTGCCCGCGGTGCCCACCAGGACGTCGTCGAGCTGCCACCAGAAGGCCCGCTGGTTGTTGTTGCCGAAGTGGAACTTCAGGCGGGTCTCGGTGGAGGCGGCCCAGGCGGACAGGTCGACGGTGACGGTCTGGGCGGACAGGGTGCCGGTGTGGTCCCAGATCGGTTCCCAGGTCGCGCCGCCGTCGGTGCTGATGGACACGTCGTGCGTACCCGAGTTCAGGAACGACGCGATCCAGGCGCCGAAGGTCAACTGGGCGCTGTCGGCGCTGGACAGGTCGAACACGGGCGAGATGAGATCGGTGTCGAGGAGGGCGCCGCCGGGGAGGGCCGCGCCGTCGCCGATCGCGAAACCGCCGGTGCCGGCCGAGTTCGCGCGCACGCTCTGGAACGCCCAGCCGCCCTCGCCCCGGTTGACGACCGTCCAGCCCTCCGGCAGGGCCCCGGTCTCGAAGTTCTCGCCGAGCGTCGCGTACCCGTATCCGGGTGCGGTGCAGGTCGAGTCGGCCGTCAGCGCCACCGGGACGCTGCCGCCCGTCGAGGCCGTGACCGTCTGCGTCGAGTAGCCGGGGTAAGCCGCCTCCACGACGAGGTCCCACTGGTCGACCGGGAGCGTGATGGAGAACTGGCCGGTCGCCGGGTCGGTCTCGACCGAGACCTGCCCGCCCGCGTTCGAGACGGACGCCGCCAGCGGCCAGCCCTGGCCGGAGCCGTCGGTGACCGTGCCGGTGATGGTGCCGGTCGGGCGGGTCGCCAGCGTCGAATCCACAGTGGTCGTGACGCCGACGGGGACCGTCACGGCATACGTCTGCGTGGCGTACCAGAACTTCTCGATCGTCACGACGTAGTCGTCCGCCGGGAGCGCCGGGATCGCATACGTGCCGTCGGCGGCGGTGACCGCCGTGCGCGTCACGTCGCCGGTGAAGGCCACCTTGACGTCCTCCAGCGGTGCGCCGAGCGAGTCGGTCACGGTCCCTTCGGCGGCGCCGAAGTCGACCACCGGCGAGGCCGTGAACGCCGCGAACGCATCGAGGCGCCCGTGGCCGTACACGTTGTTGACCTCGGCGGTCCCGCCGCAGCTCGTGTCGTCCACGTCCACCGCCGAGCCGGCGAGGATGTCGTAGACCGCCTGGTAGTCCCCGGCGAGCGAGGGCGCGGCGCTGATCATGAGGGCGATCGTGCCCGAGACGTGCGGCGCGGCCATCGAGGTGCCGCTCCTGTAGCCGTACCCGCCGCCGGGCACCGCCGAGCGGATGCCCAGGCCCGGGGCGGCGATGTCGGGCTTGTTCTGCCCGTCCACGCCCGGCCCCTTCGAGGACTGCGGCGAGATGAGGCCGGTGCTGTCGTAGGCGCCCACGGCGATCACGTCGGAGTAGGTGCTCGGCGAGTTCGTCGACTCGCACCCGTAGCTGCCGGAGTTCCCCGCGGAGAACACCGGGATGATCCCCGCGGCGTGCCAGAGCGCCACGACCGCTTCGTAGTACGGGTCGTAGATCGTGCTCGAAGCGCCCCACGAGTTGTTCACGATGTCGGGCGCCTTCGACGGGTCGGCGTTGTTCCCCGCCAGGTCGGTCGGCGCGGCGATCCACTGGCCGGCCGCGATGAGCCCTTCGCGGCTCGGGCAGCAGCCGTTGACGCTGATCCACTGGGCGCCCGGGGCGACGCCGATCTGGTTGCCCTGGCCGTCGTCGCCGACCATGGTGCCCATGGTGTGGGTGCCGTGGCCGTCGGTGTCGCACGGGACGCCGCCGCAGGTGCCCTGCACGTCGAAGAAGTTGTAGTCGTGCGTGAAGGTGCCGTCGTGGTTGTTGCCCCGGTACTGGTCCACCAGCGCCGGGTGCGTGTAGTCGACGCCGGAGTCGATGCTGGCGATGACGACGCCGTTGCCGTCGATCCCCATGTCCCACACGTCGTCGGCGCCGATCCCGGTGAGGCCCCACTCGGCGGCCTGCACCCCGATCGCTTCTTCGACGGGTTCGACCGCGGCGTACTCGCCGGGGGCGTCGATCCCGGCGACGGAGTCGAGCGCGGCGAGTTCGGCGAGCAGGTCGGCGTCGGCGGTGACGCGGATCGAGGAGGAGGCCCAGTACGATTCGTACGCGGCTCCGGCCTCTTCGAGGACGGCGGTCGCCTCGGCCTGGGAGCTCGTCGCGAACGCCTGCGCGGCTTCGACTGCGGCGGTTCCCTTGTCGGTTTTCGCATCGGCGTCGAAGGCGTCGCTGAAGTCCGGGCCGCCTTGGAAACGTATCCAGGCCTCGGCTTCGCCTTCGGCGTCGATCTCGGCGATGAGGGCCGGGTCGGCCTTCTCATCGAGCTGCGCGGTGGCGTCCTCCGCGAATGCGGGGCTCGCCCCCGCGAGCGCCAGCGCGCCCGCGGTCGCCCCGGCGAGGGCGGTGCGCCATCGTCGTCGTGTCAATGCGTGTCCGATCTGTGTGGATCGCGGCGTCGCGTAATGCGCGGTGCCGCAACGGGTTCGGTGACGGGAACCTCATGGGAGGGCTCCCGCCACGGTCACACTGACAGTTCGGATGTCGTTGCGCAAGAGGGGATCGGCGAACCTCGATGCCGTGACCTCGGTCGTGTGACCGAATCCACAAGGTACGGGTCCACGAGGGAGCCCGGCACGCGTCGGGCCGTCGGCGGGCCCGGTTCAGCGGAGGAGCAGGTCCGCCAAAGCGAAGGCGAAGAGGGCGACGGCGACGAAGCCGTTGGCGGTGAAGAAGGCGCGGTTGACCTTGGAGAGGTCGTTCGGTTTGACGACGGCGTGTTCGTAGGCGAGGGCGACGGCGACGACCGCGAGGCCGGTCCAGTAGATCCAGCCGAAGCCGGTGAGGGCGCCGAACCAGGCGAAGGCGGCCCAGGCGACGACGTGGGTGACGGAGGAGGCGTGGAGGGCTGCTTTGACGCCCCAGCGGGCGGGGGTCGAGTGGACGCCGATCTCGCGGTCGACGTCGACGTCCTGGCAGGCGTAGATGAGGTCGAAGCCGCCGATCCACAGGCCGACGGCCGCGCCGAGGACGATCGCGGGGCCCGAGCCGTCGAAGGTGCCGGTCACCGCGAGCCAGGCGCCGACGGGGGCGACCATCTGGGCGAGGCCGAGGATCGCGTGCGGGTAGTTCGTGAAGCGCTTGGCGTACGGGTAGACGATGAGGGGCGCGACCGCGAGCGGGCTGAGGACGAGGCACAGCCAGTTGAGCAGGCCCGCCGAGACCAGGAGCGCCACGAGGCTCACCGCGCAGCCGACGTACGCCGTGCGCAGCGAGACGGCGCCGGTGACCAGTTCGCGCTTGGCGGTGCGCGGGTTCTGGGCGTCGATCCGGCGGTCGATGATGCGGTTGGCGGCCATCGCGAGCGTGCGCGCGGCGACCATCGCGACGGTGACCAGGACCAGGACGCGCCAGCTGAAGGCGTCCTCGATCGTCATGACCGTGAGCGTCGAGAGGTAGGCGAAGGGCAGCGCGAACACCGAGTGCTCGAAGGCGACGAGTTTCAGGAAGTCCTTGACGTGGTTCGGGCGGGCGATCGTGGACACGGCGGTTCCTCAGGTTCGGGGCGGCGGGCGGGCGGGGCGGGGCTCAGAGTCCGTACTCTCTCCAGCGGCGGTCGACCGTGGCCCGCACGTCCGAGCTCATCCGCATCGCCTCGGGCCAGCCGCGCGTGTAGCCCTCGGCGGGGGTCTTCGTCGTCGCGTCGATCCCGGCCTTGCCGCCCCAGAACTGGTGGTAGGACGCGTGGTCGAGGTGGTCGACGGGGCCCTCGGTGAGCAGCAGGTCGCGCGAGTAGTCCACATTGCCCAGGGCGCGCCAGGCCACCTCGCGGTAGTCGTGCACGTCGCAGTCGGCGTCGACCACGACGATGAGCTTCGTGAGGCTCATCATCTGGAGCCCCCAGATGGCGCTCATGACCTTCTGCGCCTGCTTGGGGTACTTCTTGTCGATCGAGACGATGACGCAGTTGTGGAAGACGCCAGCGGCGGGCATGTCGTAGTCGACGACCTCGGGGATCATGATCTTGATGAGCGGCAGGAAGATCCGCTCGGTGGCCTTGCCGAGCCCGTGGTCCTCCTGGGGCGGCGCCGAGGTGACGATGGTGTGGTAGATCGGCTTCTGGCGCATGGTGATCGCCTCGATGTGCATCACCGGGAACGGCTCCACGGGCGTGTAGAAGCCCGTGTGGTCGCCGAAGGGCCCCTCGGGGGCGCGCTCGCCGGGCTCGGCCCAGCCCTCCAGGACGATCTGGGAGTTCGCCGGGACCTGGAGGGGCACGGTGAGGCAGTCGACCATCTCGACGCGCTCGCCGCGCAGGAAGCCCGCGAACAGGTATTCGTCGATGTCCGGGGGGAGCGGGGCGGTCGCGGCGTAGGCCATGACGGGGTCGGGCCCGATCGCGATCGCGACCGGCAGGCGCTCGCCGCGCCGCTCGGCCTCGGCGTAGTGGCTCGTGGAGTTCTTGTGGATCTGCCAGTGCAGGCCCACCGAGCGCTGGTCGTGCTGCTGGAGGCGGTAGAGGCCGACGTTGCGCTTGCCGCTCTCGGGGTGCTTGGTGTGGACGAGCCCGAAGTTGTGGAAGATCCCGCCGTCGCCGGGCCAGACCTGGAGGCCCGGCAGCATGTCGAGGTCGACGTCTTCGCCGGTGAAGACCACTTCCTGGCACGGGGCCTTGCGGATCTTCTTGGGCGGCACCGATTTGAGCTGCATGAGCTTGCCGAGGCCGTCGCGGATGCCCGCCCAGCCCACCGGGAGTTCGGGTTTGGCGAGCTCGCCGATGCGGTCGCCGATCTCGTTGAGGTTGGCCACGCCGAGGGCCTTGGCCATGCGCGCCTCGGTGCCGAAGAGGTTGATCGCCACGGGGACGGTGCTGCCGGCGGGGCGCTCGAACAGCAGCGCGGGCCCGTCTTCGCGGATGACCCGCTGCGTGATCTCGGAGATCTCCAGGTGCGGGTCGACCTCGACGCCGATCCGCTTGAGGTCGCCGTCGGCCTCCAGGGCGGCCAGGAACGCCTGGAGGTCCTCGTACGGGAATTTGGGTGCCACGTGGCCATTCAACCACCCGTCGCGGGGGCGGCCCGCCACGCCCGATGCGGAGTGAACGCGGCCGTTCGCGCGCTGTTCACGGCAAAGCCCGTACAGCCATCCCTAACCCCCACCCTCCCGGGGAAAGGTAGGTGCAACCTTCCCCGCCGGGTACGACAGAACGGGCCCGTCAAGGCGTTTGCGTCCCTCGAAAGAGTGGTCGCGGCCGCAGGCGGCGGGGTGGAACCGCAGGTCGGGCGCAATTACGGTGCCGTCTGTCGCACCGGGGCGCTACCATTCTCTGTGATCGATATTACGATACGGTACCGTATCGTATCTGAATGCCGTAGGCTCAGACGCAACACCATAGCGCCGTGATCGCAGTAGCCCTTGCGCAACCTGAACGACTACCGCGACCACGGCGCACCAGAACCGCGCGTGGAGGCCTCGGCCCCCACCTCCGCGAACACCGCGCCCCTGGCCCGCGTCACACCGCCCGCCCGCCGCGCGTCGACAACACGGACCCGCCCGGTCGGCGCCGCGGCGGGGACGACACCAGCACGGCCCGCGAAGGGCGGCCTCCGATGCCGCCGCACCGGCGCCGCCGCGCATTCCACAGAAACGGAAACCCTGTGAGCGACTCCCGTTCCGAACCGGTCAACGCGACCGAACCCGAGGACGCCGGCCACCCGCGCCGGTGGGCCATCCTCAGCGTCCTGGTCATCAGCCTCATCGTCGTCGTCCTGGACAACACCGTCCTCAACGTCGCCATGAAGACGCTCGCCGACCCCAAGGAGGGCGTCGGCGCCACCCAGAGCGACCTCGCCTGGATGATCAACTCGTACACGCTCGTCTTCGCCGGGCTCCTGTTCGCCTCCGGCGTCATCGGCGACCGCATCGGCCGCAAGCGGATGCTCCTGGCGGGCCTCGTCGTCTTCGGCGTCGCCTCCCTGCTCTCCGCCTACGCCACCACCCCCGACCAGCTCATCTGGTACCGCGCCCTCATGGGCGCCGGCGCCGCGGTCATGATGCCCTCGACGCTCTCGCTCCTGCGCAACGTCTTCTCCGCCAAGGAGTTCCCCAAGGCCCTCGGCATCTGGACCGGCGCGGTCGGCATCGGCGGGGCCATCGGCCCCATCGTCGGCGGCGCGCTCCTCGACCACTTCTGGTGGGGCTCGGTCTTCCTCATCAACGTCCCGATCGTGGTCTTCGGCCTCATCGCCGTCCTCATCCTCGCCCCCGAGTCCAAGGGCTCCCAGGCCAGGGCCGACTTCCTCGGCATGGCCCTGTCCATGATCGGCCTCGTCAGCCTCACCTACGGCATCATCGAGGCCGGCGACGAGGGCTCGTGGACCGGCGTCACGGTCTGGGGCACCATCGCCCTCGGCGTGATCGTCCTGGTCGCCTTCGTCCTCTGGGAGCGGCGCACCCCGCACGCCTCCCTCGACATGGGCCTGTTCAAGAACACCAGGTTCTCGGCCTCCTCGGCCATCATCACCCTGACGTTCTTCGGGATGATGGGCCTGATGTTCTTCATGACCTTCTACCTCCAGCTGCTCAAGGGCTACACGCCACTGGAGACCGGTCTGCTGTTCCTGCCGTTCGGCGCCGCGATGCTCGTCTTCGCGCCCATGTCGAACACGCTCGTCCAGCGCTTCGGCGCCAAGACCGTCGGCATCGTCGCGATGCTCCTGGTCATCACCAACTTCACGGTCACCGCCACCGTGTTCGAAGCCGACACCCCCGTCTGGGTCGTCATCGTCCTGTTCGCCATCACCGGCGCCGGCATGGCCAACCTCATGCCGCCCGCCATGAACACCCTCATGGCCTCGGTCCCCAAGGAGAAGGCCGGCGTCGGCTCCGCCCTCGCCAACACGCTCCGCCAGGTCGGCGGCGCCCTCGGCGTCGCCGTGCTCGGCACGGTCATGGCCCAGGCCTACCAGTCCGAGATCGGCGAAGCCGCGCCGCAGCTGCCGGACAAGGCCGCCGAGTCGTACGCCTCCACCTACGGGGCGCTCGAATCCGGGCTCGTCCCCGACGCGGCCCAGCAGGCCGTCCAGACCGCGGCCGACGCCTCGTTCATCACCGCGCTGCACACCACCGCGTACGCCGCCATCGGCGTCGCCGTGGTCGGACTCGTCGTCATCGCCCTCTTCTTCCCCGGCAAGCGCCGCCGCGAAGCGGGCGAGGCCGAGCGCGAGGCCGCCGCCGAGCCCGAGTTCGTCGAGGTCTAAGGCACAATCGAGCCATGCGTCCCGAGCTCAGCGATCCAGTGACCCCCGCCGCGGTGCCGGCCCCCTCCAAGGGCCGGCCCCGCAGCGAGGCCGTGAGCCAGTCGATCCTGGAGGCGGCACTGGACCTCATCGCCGAGCACGGGACCATCGCCGACGTCAGCGTCGAGGCCGTCGCCGAGCGCTCCGGCGTCTCCAAGGCCACCATCTACCGGCGCTGGTCCTCCAAGGAGGAGCTCATCGCCACGGCCGTCGAGGCCATCAAGGCCCCGATCCCGGCCACGATGCCCCGCACCTCGCTGCGGGACGACCTGGTCCACATCGGGAACAACATGCGCAAGACGTTCGGGCCCCGGGACCGCAAGGTCTTCAAGTGCATGATGACCGCCGTCAAGGAACCGGAGTACAAGCGCCAGCACGACCGCATGGTCGAGCACCGGCGCCTGTTCGTGCGCGACACCTTCGCGCACTGGGCCGAACGCGGCGAACTCGGCGACGGGGTCGACCTCGACCTGGCCGTGGCCATGTTCATCAGCCCACTGCTGACGATCTTCGTGTACTCGCACTACCCGGAGCTCAACGTCGGCGGCACCGTGGAGCGGTTCGTCGACAACCTGCTGCGCGGCATCGGCGGCCCCGCCTACGTCTCCCGCTAGGCAGGGCGCACGACGAACGGCCCGGCCGGTCAGATTCCTGACCGGCCGGGCCGTTCTCGTACGCGAAGCACCGGAGGCGTGTTACGACCGGGCCCCGCCGTCCCGCGGGGCCCGGTCACCGGAAGGAACCGAGGATCTGGTCGGAATGCGGGGCCGGCGACCACCTCCCGGATCGCCGGGCCCCGCTTGACTTTCAGCTCACCGCGCCCTTAGTTGACGGGCGGGTACGCATTCTCCAGGAGCTCCTGGAACTGCTCCGAGGACCAGTGGCCCGAGATCGGCATGTTGTCACGCGCGCCGGACGGGTTGTTGCCGTTGCGGATGTTGCCCTGGTAGTCGGGGTCGCACATCTCGTCGAAGCCCTTGCCCTCGTCGTTGTCGATCAGCTCAGAGGAACCGTCCGACTCGCCCGGAGGCTTGATCCAGACGTAGGCGTCGATCCACGCCTCGGGGTCGGCCTGCGGGCGCTCGCCCAGACCGGCACCGGCCTGGTTGCACCAGTTGCCCTTCTGGAAGCGCTGGTCGATGCGGGACTCGTCCACGAAGGTGACCGGGTCGGTCGAGGTCGAGGTGCCGGTCGGACGGTAGTCGCCGCCCCAGCCGTTGCGGCTGGTGTCGATCAGCATGCCGATGTCCTCGTTGAAGCCGTTGGCGATCAGTTCCTCGCGCATGGCCTGCGTGAAGTCCTTCTCGTTGTTGAAGTCGTTCCAGTCGACCCACGGCAGGTTCGCGTTCTGGTTGAGCGCCTGGCCGCCGACGTTCTGGTCGACCTCCCAGTAGGGCTCCTCCAGCGCGGAGTAGTTCGCGGTGTTCGAGATGAAGCCGTGGACGTCGTCCGCGGTCATGCCGTTCTCACCGATGAGCGAACCGAACAGCGCGGCGGACGCGTTGAAGTTGTCGTACTGCGGGTTCACGTCGCCCCAACCGATCCAGCCGTGGTGGCCGGCGTCGATGTAGTTGTACGTGTTCGACAGGGCGCCCAGCTCGGCGACCGCGTACGAGACGCCGTCGACGTAGTTGCCGTTGTTCTTCATCGTGTCGCAGTTGGCCGTCGCGGTCTCGCGGGGCGAGACGTTGGTGACCAGGTTCGGCAGCGAGTCGATCTCGATGACGTTGACGATCTTCAGGTCGGCGTACTTGGCCTGGCCCTGGATCTCCACGATCGGGTCGATGTAGTCGTTCTTGTACGCGTCGATCTCGCCCGCGGCCAGCTCGCCGTTGGAGGCGAGGGCGGCGCAGTCGCGACCCGGCAGGTTGTAGATGACGATCTGGATGAGGTCGTAGCCGTTCTCGATCGCGTGGTCGAGGTGGTCCTCGAGGCCCATCGAGCCGGTGGTCGGCGAGTCGTTGCCGTAGATCGCGCTGGTGCGGTCGAGCCACACGCCGGTGGGCTCGTTCGCGACTGCGTCGCCGCCCGGCTCGGCCGCGGCGTTCGCGGACCACTGCGGGTTCACGTAGACGTTCGCGCCGGTGTACGGGTTGTCGACCTTGTCGCCCGGGTTGCCGGGGTCGTCGGTCGGGTCGTCCGTGGGGTCTTCGGACGTCGGGGGCTCGGTGACCTCGCCGCAGACGTCGCCGTTCACGGAGAACTCACCGGGCGTGGCGGAGGAGCCGGACCCGATGAACCCGAACACCTCCTTGCTCTGACCGGAGGCGATGGTGGAGTTCCAGCCGACGTCGCCGCCGGTGAAGTGTCCGCCGCTCACGTTCCAGTCGACGTTCCACGCGCTGGAGACGGAGGTGCCGGACGGGAAGTCCCACTCCACCTCCCAGCCGTTGATGGCCTCGCCCGCGGTGATGACGACGTTGGCCTGGAAGCCGCCGCCCCAGCTGCTGACGACGTTGTAGTCGACCTGACAACCCTCTTCGGCGAGTGCCTGGTTCGCCGAAGCGAAGGTCAGACCGCCCGCGGCGAGCGCGCCAACGGCGACGCCGGTGAGGGCGAGTCTCCTTCTCCTTCGAGGTGCTTGCATAGTTCGATGTCCTTCGGGGTTGATGGGCCGCACGAGTGCGACCCGGAACGGGTGTCCATCGAGGGAAGCGCTCCCAAGATGTGCATTGATAATCTCCGATATATAGATGGACTGTCAAGAGGTCCGCCAGGATATTTCGTTCGACAGGGCGCCCGGGGCAACGGTTTCGAAGGCTGCTGGCCGCGCGGCAAGCGCTTGAATCAGTGAAAACGCTCCCGCGCGATTCGTATCGGTCACTTGGAAAAAGTTCGCCGAGATCGCCCCGCGCCCCACAGCCCTCGCCTCGCCGCACCCCGCCCTCGTGTCCCTGTCGTACCCCCGAGGGAACCTTGTGCAAGGGGCCTTTCGACTGACCGTTTCGCGGCAAAAGCCGGATTGGATCGGATTCGGGCCACGGTTCGGTGCCTTCCGCGCGCACGACGGCGGGGCCGCGCCTGCGCGCGGCCCCGCCGTCGTCTTCATCGCGGGCAGAGTGCCGGTCCGCCCTCGTCCCCCGGACCTTTCGGCGCGGCGGCGGTGTGTCGCGCCGCCGCGCCTTCGGGTCCGCCTGCCGTCAGCTCAACGGGGGATAGGCGTTCTGGAGCAGCTCCTGGAACTGCTCCGAAGACCAGTGACCCGAGATCGGCATGTCGTCGCGGGCGCCGGACGGGTTGTTGCCGTTGCGCGGGTTCCCCTGGTAGTCGGGGTCGCACATCTCGTCGAAGCCCTTGCCCTCGTCGTTGTCGATGAGCTCGGAGGAGCCGTCGGACTCGCCCGGAGGCTTGATCCACACGTAGGCGTCGATCCAGGCCTCGGGCGAGGCCTGCGGGCGCTCGCCGAGGCCGGCTCCGGCCTGGTTGCACCAGTTGCCCTTCTGGATGCGCTGGTCGATGCGGGACTCGTCGACGAACGTCACCGGGTCGGTGGAGGACGACGGGCCCGAGGGCCGGTAGTCGCCGCCCCAGCCGTTGCGGCTGGTGTCGATGAGCATCCCGATGCTGTCGTTGAAGCCGTTGGCGACCAGCTCGGTGCGGAAGGCCTCGGTGAAGTCCTTCTCGTTGTTGAAGTCGTTCCAGTCGACCCACGGCAGTTCGGGGTTCTGGTTCAGCGGCTGCCCGCCGACGTTCTGGTCGACCTCCCAGTAGGGCTCCTCCAGAGCGGAGTAGTTCGCGGTGTTGGAGATGAAGCCGGCCACGTGGTCGGCGGTCATGCCGTTCTCGCCGATGAGCGAGCCGAACAGGGCCGCGGAGGCGTTGAAGTTGTCGTACTCGGGGTTCGTGTCGCCCCAGCCGATCCAGCCGTGGTGGCCGGCGTCGATGTAGTTGTAGGTGTTGGCGAGCGCGCCGAGCTCGGCGACCGCGTACGAGACGCCGTCGACGTAGTTGCCGTTGGACTTCATCTCGTCGCACTCGGGCGTGGCCGTGGCGCGGGGCGAGACGTTGGTGACCAGGTTCGGCAGCGAGTCGATCTCGATGACGTTGACGATCCGCAGGCCGGCGTACGCCGGGTCGCTCTGGATCTCCACGATCGGGTCGATGTACTCGGACTTGTACCGGTCGATCTCGTCGGCTCCCAGCTCGCCGTTGGAGGCGAGGGCCGCGCAGTCGCGGCCGGGGAGGTTGTAGATGACGACCTGGATGAGGTCGTACCCTTCGGCCACCGCGTGGTCGAGGTGGTCGCGCAGCCCCATGGAACCGGTGGTGGGGGAGTCGTTGCCCTCGATGGCGCCGATCCGGTCGAGCCACACGCCGGTGGGCTGGTCGGCGATGGCCTCGCCGCCGGGCTCGGCGGCGGCGTTCTCGGCCCAGATCGGGTTGACGTAGACGTTGGCGCCCTCGTAGGGGTTGTCGACCTTCGCCTGCGCGGCGTCGACCTCGGCGGGGTTCTCCGCTGCGCCCGCGGTGGTCACCGCGACGGCGCCGACGGTGGCGGCCGTGAGCGCCGCCGCGGCGATGGCCGCCAGGCGCTTGCTCCTGCTTCGACTGAGTGTCATGTGCCTTCCCTCGTAGTCGGCTCGGGGAGCGGCTCCGCGCGTACCGGGTGGATGCGGAAGCGCTCCCAATCTCATATCGAAGTTTGCCTATGTCTGAGTGTGATGTCAAGAGTCTCAGGACCGGGAAATCCAGAAAAATCCGATTGGCCGCTTCTGTGGCGACTCGCGGTGTTCATACGACTTCAGAGTGTGGACAATTGCCCTTAATGGAACAAATAGACTCCGAAATGGAATGACGGCCCACGGCGCGAAGGCGCCCCGGCGGCACCGGCGGCACGGGGGAGGGTCGCGCGGTTCCCGGGCACGCGAAAAGCCGGTCCACTGCGCTCTCCACCGCGGGCGGCGGAGGGTCTCGCGGGACCGGCTTGTGCCAGGTGTGAATCTGCGGCTCTGTGCGGCCGCTGCTCGGATTTCTACGGCTGGCAGAAGTCGCCGTAGCGGGCGGATTCACGGCTCGTGTGCGATGCCGTGGCGGGCCCGATCATCGATCGGTCGTTCGCGGTCGCGGGCACGACCAGGCGATCTACTGCTGGACGTTCCCGGACTCGAAGGCGGCCTGCGCTCCGGCGTCGCCTTCGAGCAGCGCCCGGACCTCCGATTCGCGGAACCGACGGTGACCGCCAGGCGTGCGGATGCTCCCGATCCGGCCCGCAGCGGCCCAGCGTGTGACGGTCTTGGGATCGACGCGGAACAGCGAGGCAACTTCGCCGGGTGTGAGTAGGCGGTCCTCGGTCTCCATGATTTCTTCCTCCCCGTGATGAAGACTCACTTCGTGCGTTAAACCCATTACACCACTATTCAGTCAAACCTGCCATGAGTTCTTGGACATACTTTCGGTCGGTAGGTTTTGCCTGAAAGTACCACGCGTATGTCAACGGCGCTCTGAGCTGATTCCGACGCTCTAGGAGTTCGCGGGTATGAGGTAGGCACAGGGCGCAAGTGGCAACTCTGGTTATCCTCAACGGGTGGACGAGATCGACCAGACCATCGTGAACCTCCTGCGCACCGACGGACGCACCTCGTACGCCGAGCTCGCGCGCAGGGTCGGTCTCACCGCGCCGTCCGTTCAGGACCGCGTCACCAAACTCGAGAAGAACGGGATCATCACCGGCTACAAGGCCGTGGTGGACTCCGAGACCATCGGCCTCGGCATCACGGCCCTCATCGGCATCATCCCCGACAACTCCGCCGACCACCTCGACATCTGCGAACGGCTGCGCGCCATTCCGCAGATCGAGTCGTGCTATTTCCTCGCCGGCGTCGAGTGCTATCAGCTCAAGGTGCGCGTGCCGAAGATGGGGGACCTGGAGACCCTCATCCACCGCGTCGGCGCCATCCCCGGCGTGGCCCAGACCCGCACCACCATCACGCTCTCGACCAAATGGGAGGACCGCCCGCAGCCGGTCCCGCCGGAGCAGGCCGGGCCGTGAACGCCAAGCGCAGGGGGGACGCGCATGCACGCCGTTGACCGCACCAAGGACCGCCTCTGGGTGAACTGGGCGATCACCACTGTGGAGGCCGACGCGAACCGCTCGGCCGACACGCACCTCCTGCCGTTTCCGCTCCCCCCGGAATGGGGCGTCGACCTCTATCTGAAGGACGAGTCGGCCCACCCGACCGGATCGCTCAAGCACCGCCTCGCCCGCTCGCTGTTCCTCTACGCGATCTGCAACGGCTGGATCGACGAGGGGACGCCGGTCATCGAGGCCTCCAGCGGCTCGACGGCCGTCAGCGAGGCCTACTTCGCGCGGATGCTCGGGCTGCCGTTCACCGCGGTCATGCCCGAGTCGACCAGCCCCGCCAAGATCGCCCAGATCGAGTTCTACGGCGGCAAGGCCCACCTGGTGCGCGAGGCGGCGGGCGTCTGCGCCGAGGCCGAGCGCCTCGCCGCCGAGACCGGCGGGCACTTCATGGACCAGTTCACCTACGCCGAGCGGGCCACCGACTGGCGCGGGAACAACAACATCGCCGAGAGCGTGTTCGAGCAGATGCGCCTGGAGCGCCACCCGGTCCCGACCTGGGTCGTGGTCGGGGCAGGCACCGGCGGCACCTCGGCGACCATCGGCCGGTACGTGCGCTACCGCCGGCACGCGACCCGCCTGTGCGTGGTCGACCCCGAGCACTCGGCGTTCTTCGCGGGCTGGCGCGACGGGGACGGCGCGGCCCGCGTCGACCGCGGCTCGCGGATCGAGGGGATCGGGCGCCCGAGGGTCGAGCCCTCGTTCGTGCCGGGCCTGGTCGACCGGATGGTGAAGGTGGAGGACGCGGAGTCGATCGCGTGCCTGCGCTGGGCCTCCGACCGGCTCGGGCGGCGCCTGGGCGGATCGACCGGGACGAACCTCGTGGCGGCCCTGGCGATCATCGCCGAGATGCGCGAGTGCGGCCAGGGCGGCAGCATCGTGACCCTGCTGTGCGACTCGGGCCGGCGCTACGGCGAGACCTACTTCGACGACGACTGGGTCGCAGCCCAGGGCATCGACCTCGCCGACGCCGCCGAACGCCTCGCCCCGCTCCTCCCGGCCTTACCGGGCCGCGCGGCGGTCCCTCGGCAGTGAGCCGCTTCCCATGGCGCGCTGACCGGATCGGCGCTTCACGCTTTCGGGTGACTGGCGGGCGACACGCCCGGCTTTCTGTCGGACCCCCGCGCGACGGTGGGCAGTACCTTCCCCTCTCGGGAGGGTGGGGGTTTGGGATGGTGGCGACGGCGGGCGGATTCGTCCGGAGACCGTCCGTTCGCGACGGGGCTTGTGTTAGCGCTCTCAAGGGGTTACGATTCTCGCCAAATAAATCGATACTCGTGAGTACATTGATCCCCTTGCGAAGCCCGGCACCGCCGGGGATCGCCTCCACCGCGACACGGGCGGTGGGATCCGGCGCGACTTTGAATCGTTTCATGGCACCGGTGTCATGACACGGTTTCATGGCACTGGCTTCATGACACTCGTTTCGCGGCCGTCGCGCCCACCCCTCCCTCCGACCGTCTCCCTCCTCACAAGGGTCGCGGCGCGGCCCGCGGGCCGCGCCGCGACCCTCACCATCGAGCACTGGAGTCCCCCGATGCGACAACCGAATCGACCGAACCCGTTCGACGCCAAACTCACCCGCCGCTCCCTCGGTGCGCTCGCCGGGATCGGCGCCGGCCTCGCGGCCGGCGGCCTCCTCGGCGCGGGCGCCGCGAGTGCCGCCTTCACCCCCGGCACCTGGTACCACCTCCAGTCCCGCTACTCGGGCCTCGTCCTGGAGATCGCCGGGTCCTCGACCGCCAACGCCGCCAAGCTCGTCCAGGGCAACCGCACCTACGCGAACAACCAGCAGTTCCGCTTCGTCGACGCCGGCGGCGGCTACTACCGCATCGAGGTCCGCCACTCCGGCCAGGTCCTCGACGTCTACGGCAAGTCCACCGCCAACGGCGCCGACGTCATCCAGTACCCCTCCAACGGCCAGACCAACCAGCAGTGGCAGGTCATCGACGACGGCACCTGGCTGCGGTTCGTCAACCGCAACTCCGGCAAGGCCCTCGACGTGTGGGAGTGGAGCATCGGCCTGGGCTCGCGCCTGTCCCAGTACGACTCCACCGCGGGGATCAACCAGCAGTGGAAGCTCGTCCCGGCCGGCGCCGCGCCCGCATCGGGGAACCCCACGATCTACATCGCCTCCGACTCCACCGCCCAGACCTACAACTCCTCGGTGTACCCGATGACCGGCTGGGGCCAGCGCCTCGGCGGCTGGACGGACGCCAACACGACCGTCGCCAACCACGCCATCGGCGGCCGCTCCTCGCGCTCCTTCATCGAACAGGGGCGCCTGACGACGATCCTCAACGCGATCCAACCGGGCGACTACCTCTTCGTCCAGTTCGGGCACAACGACGCGAGCACCGGCAACCCCGAGCGCTACACCTCCCCGGCCGACTACAAGATGTACCTGCGCGACCACTACATGGCCGGGGCCACGGCCAGGGGCGCGACCCCGGTGCTGCTCACGCCGATCAACCGCCTCGACTACAACTCCTCGGGCCAGTTCAACGAGTCGTTCGCGACCTACGCCGACAAGGTCCACGAGCTGGTGGCCGAGACCGGTGTGGCGCTCATCGACCTCGGTGCCCGCTCGCGCGCCTACCTCAACGCGATCACTCCGGCGCGGGCCCAGTCGCAGGTGTTCATGCACCTCGCGGCCGGGGCGTACCCGGCCTACCCGGACGGCCTGGCCGACTCGACCCACTTCCAGGACTTCGGCGCGAACCAGATGGCGCGCCTGGTGTCCGAGGGCGCGAAGGCCCTCGGCGGGAACCTCGGCGCGCACGTGCGCTGACGGCACCGGGATCGCGGGCGGTCCTTCGGGCCCGCGATCCCGGCACGGAATCCCTCGGAACCGCGCATCGGATGCCACACGTATCGACATGCATTGACTTTTCCTGCACGCGCAGGTACCGTCCTCTCAGCAGAAACCGCTTGCTCGGCGATCAATCCCGAGATTGAAACGATTCACTCACGATCGCCGGATTAGTCCCCTCCTCTCACCCCGGAAGTGAACATGAGGCCAATGACTCCTCCACCCCCTCGCCTGCGCCGCTCCCTCGCGGTGCTCGCGGCCGGGGCGACCGCGCTCGCGGGCGTCCTCACCGCGGGCGCCCCCGCCCAGGCCCAGGACGACGCCATCACCGTCTACCTCGCGTCCGACTCCACCGTCCAGACCTACGACCCCTACTACGAGCCGCAGGCCGGCTGGGGCCAGGTCCTCGACCGGTACTTCGACGAGAACGTCACGATCGCCAACCACGCGATCGGCGGGCGCTCCTCGCGCTCGTTCGTCGAGCAGGGCCGCCTCGACGCGATCCTCGACGAGATCCAGCCGGGCGACTACCTCTTCGTCCAATTCGGGCACAACGACGCCACCGTCTCGGTCCCCGAGCGGTACACCTCGCCCGAGGACTACAAGACCTACCTGCGCGACCACTACATCGCGGGCGCGATCGAGAAGGGCGCCGTGCCGGTCCTCGTGACCCCGGTGTCGCGCCGCAGCTTCAACGCCGACACCGGCGAGTTCAACACCTCCTTCCCCGAGTACGTCGAGAAGGTCTACGAGCTCCACGAGGAGACCGGCGTCGCGATGGTCGACCTCTCGGCCTCCTCACGCGCCTACCTGAACGAGATCGGGCCTGAAGAGGCCAAGTCGGTGTTCCTGCACGTCCCGGCCGGGGTCTACCCGAACCGGCCGAACGGCACCGCGGACGACACGCACTTCCAGGAGTACGGCGCCATCCAGATGGCCCGCCTGGTCGCCGAGGAGACCGCGACGCTCGGGCTTCCCCTGAGCGATCACGTGGTCGACGTCGCGCCCCCGGCCGACGTCCCGGCGGCGCCGACCGGCGTCACCGCGGCCACCGTCGCCAACGCGAGCATCACCCTCAACTGGGCCGACCAGGACGACGCGGACATCTACCGCGTCTACGTGCGCGAGCCCGGCGGCGAATGGCGCCTGGGCACCACCTCGACCGCGGGCGTCGGCCGCGTCGCGGGCCTGGCCGAGGAGACCGCCTACGAGTTCGCCGTCACCGCCGTCAACGGCAAGGGCGAATCGGCCTATTCGGACACCCTCGCGGTCGCGACCGCGACCGCCGGGTTCAAGTTCGACTTCGGGCCCGCGAGCCAGACCGTGGCCCCCGGTTACACCGAGGTCAACCGCGGCACCGTCTACGACGCCGACAAGGGCTACGGCTTCACCACCGACATGACGAGCGCGATCGACCGCGACCGAGGCAACGCCGAGGACCCGCTGGGCTCGGACTTCGTCGCCTGGTTCGGCGGCTCGTACGACTTCGCGGTCGACGTCGCCGACGGCCTCTACAGCGCCCGCGTGTTCGTCGGCGACTACCTCGGCTCCGCGCGGACCAACGTGGCCTTCGAAGGGGTCGGCTACGGCGCCGCGAACGCGGGGTCGAAGTCCATCCTCGCCAAGGACTTCGAGGGGATCGTGGTCGAGGACGGCCAGCTGAACGTCAACATCACCGGCCAGACCGGCCACCTGAACGGCCTCGAACTCACCCGGATCGGCGACGCGCCCGGCTCCGGCGACGGCCCCGACGAGCCGTGCGCCGACTGCGCCGAGCAGATCGAGAGCCTCGACCGCGCGCCCGTGGCCGTGGCCGTCGACGGCGGCAACTTCCTGAGCTGGCGCAGCCTCGCGAACGACCCCGAGGGCCTCGCCTTCAACGTCTACCGCGACGGCCGCCTCATCACCCCCGAACCGACGCAGCTGACGAACCTCACCGACCAGGGCGGCACCGCGAACGCGACCTACTGGGTCGCCACGGTCGCCGACGGCGTCGAGACCGGCTACACCGCGGCCTTCGAGGTCTGGGACGACCAGTTCATCGACATCGACATGGAGCGCCCCGAGGGCGGCACCACGCCCGACGGCGTCGCCTACACCTACGCGCCGACCGACGCCACCACGGCCGACCTCGACGGCGACGGCGTCTTCGAGCTCGTCCAGAAGTGGGATCCGTCGAACGCGAAGGACAACTCCCACAACGGCTACACCGGGAACGTCTACGTCGACGCCTACACGCTGAGCGGCGAACTGCTGTGGCGCGTCGACCTCGGCCGCAACATCCGCGCCGGGGCCCACTACACCCAGCTGGTCGCCTACGACCTCGACTCGGACGGCCGCGCCGAGGTCGCCCTCAAGACCGCCGACGGCACCGTCGACGGCGTCGGCACCGTGATCGGCGACCCCGACGCGGACTACCGCAACGAGACCGGCCGCATCCTCGACGGCCCGGAGTTCCTCACGATCTTCAACGGCCAGACCGGCGCCGCCATGGAGACCGTGGACTTCTCGCCCGAGCGCGGCGACATCTGCCAGTGGGGCGACTGCTACGGCAACCGCGGCGACCGCCTCATGGCCGCCGTCGCCTACCTCGACGGCGTGCACCCCTCGCTCATCACCAACCGCGGCATCTACGCCAAGACCGAGATCACCGCCTGGAACTGGGACGGCGACAACCTGCCGCAGCTGTGGTCCTTCAGCTCCGACAGCTGGGGCGGCGCCTACACCGGCCAGGGCAACCACCAGATGTCCGTCGCCGACACCGACGGCGACGGCCGCGACGAGATCGTCTTCGGCGCCATGACGATCAACGACGACGGCACCCCGCTGTACTCCACCGGCCTCGGCCACGGCGACGCGCTCCACGTCTCGGACTTCGACCCCTCGAACGAGGGCCTGGAGATCTTCAGCCCCTTCGAGTGCATGAGCTGCTCGGGCAACCGCGCCGGCGCCTTCCGCGACGCCGACACGGGCGACGTGCTCTGGTCGATCCCGGGCACCCGCGACACCGGCCGCGGCGCCTGCGGCGACATCGACCCCGCCTACCCCGGGGCCGAGTGCTGGGCGGCCTCCGCGACGGGCGCGTGGAACTCCCGCGAAGGCGAGCTCCACGCCGCCGACGGCACACTCATCTCCACCTCGATCCCCTCGGCGAACTCGATGATCTGGTGGGACGGCGACCTCGGCCGCGAGATCTTCGACCACGAGTTCGACGAGCCGAACTACGTGCCGATCTACCCGTTCATCGCCGAATGGGACCCGGAGACGGGCACCCAGTCGGAGATCTTCACCCCCGAAGGGGTGCAGACCAGCAACGGCACCAAGGGCAACCCGGTCCTCACCGCCGACCTGCTCGGCGACTGGCGCGAGGAGGTGATCCTGCGCAAGGAGTCCAACGACGGCGTGCGCCTGTTCACCACCACCATCGCCTCCGATTACGCCCTGCCGACGCTGATGAACGACCCGCAGTACCGCCTCGCGGTCTCCTGGCAGAACGTCTCGTACAACCAGCCGCCGTGGCCGAGCTACTTCCTCGGCTACGACATGGCGACCCCCGAGTACCAGACCGTGACCTACGGCCCGGCCCGCGACGCCGCGGACGCGCCCTACGCCGCGGCGTCCTGCTCGGTCGACTACGATGTGGTCGCCGACTGGGGCTCGGGCTTCGTCGTCCAGATCAAGGTCACCAACACCGGTGACACCGCGATCGGCGAATGGGACCTCGCCTGGAGGTCCGGCGGCGTCGAGTCCGTCCTGCACGCCTGGGGCGGCGACATCGCCGCCGACGGCGACGCCATGGTCGCCGACCCGGCCTTCTGGAACTTCCCGCTCAAACCGGGCCACACGAAGCAGATCGGCTTCCAAGGCACCGGCGACCCCCACGACCCCGGCATGTTCCTCATGAACGGCCAGGTCTGCGCGGCCGCGTCGCGAGAGTGCCGATCACCACCGGGGGTCCGGGCGCTCAGGCGTCCGGGCCCTCGGTTCGTTCGCGGTGCTTGAAGAGGCGGCCGACGCCGTTGGGGATGGCGGCCCGCTCGTAGAGGTCGATGGCGCGGCCGCGCAGGGAGGTGGCGGTCCAGGAGGCGGCGAGCAGGAGCATGACGTTGAAGAGGTAGAGGAACACGAGGAGGCCGACGGCGGTGGTCACCGCCTGGTAGGCGGGGCGGTCGGAGACCTGGAGGACGTAGAGGCGCCCGACGGTCTTGAGCAGCTCCATGCCGATGGAGACGGCCAGGGAGGCCCAGACGACGCGTCGCAGGGGCATGACGACGCGGGGGAGGGCTTGGAGGAGCACGGCGGCCAGGAGCGCGTTCGCGACCAGGCCGACGAGGACCGAGACGGAGCGGACCACGAGCGCCATGTTCCCGGTGACCTCGTCGAGGTCGAGCCAGGCGAGGACGACCTCGGCGCCGGCGGTCGCGCCGATCGTGATGAGCAGCAGCAGCGAGATTCCCAGCAGGATGCCCAGGTCGATGATCCACCGCAGGATCGGGTTCCCCGGCTGGGCGTCGAGGTCCCAGATCTGGCGGATCGCTGCCCGCACCGACTGCACCCACGCGACCCCGGCCACCACCAGCGCGACCGCCGCGAAGATCGTCACCGACTTGCGCGAGCTCTCCAGGACCCCGATGTCGATGACCGGCAGGTTGGTCGACAGCCAGCCCTCGACCGAGTCGTAGATCTCGGGGATGTTGAGCAGGAACCCGAAGATCGCCAGGGCCAGCAGCGACATGGAGAAGGCCGCGAAGAACGCGTAGTAGGAGATGGCGGCGGCGAGCTGGCCGCCGTGGACCTCGAAGTAGCGTTCCTGCGCGCGCCAGGAGTGGTCCACGAGGTTGGACCGCTTCCGGGCCCCCAGGAGCACGCGGTCCCACCAGGCCCCAAGGTCGGGGAACTTCACGCTCCGATTCTGGCAGAGCCGCGCCGCCGCCGAGGGCCCGACGCGTCAGGCGCCGCGGATGACCCAGGCGTCAGGGTCCTCCAGGAGCTTGGTGACCGAGGTGGGGAGGTCGTCGGCGGCGACCGCCGCGAGCGAGACCGACTCCAGGATGTTCCGCTCCGAGACGCGCAGCGCGATCCACACGTTCGTCAGCGCCGCGGCCGTCCCCGCGTAGGTGACCTCCTCGGGGCGCTCCCCGCGGACGCCCACGAGCGGGCCGTCCACGGCCCGGATGACGTCGGCGAGGCTGATCCGGTCGCCGGGTCGCGCGAGCTGGTGGCCGCCCTCGGAGCCGCGCTTGGAGGTCGCGATGCCCCCGCGCCGCAGTTGGAGCAGGATCGATTCGAGGAACTTGCGGGGGATGCCCTGGTCCTCGGCGATCTGCTCGGCCGACACCCATCGATCGCCGTATCCGGCGAGCGCCACCGCGGCTCGCAGTGCGTAGTCGACGCGGGCGGACAGGCGCATGAGGACTCCATTCAGATCGACGCCGCAAGGGGCGGCACTGTCGACTCTATCTCCCGCAGGCGCCGTCATCCGAGGCTCGGGCCGCGCTCAGTCGTCGATGAGCAGGCGCAGGTACGCGGCGGTCTCGGCCGCCGCCAGGTCGGCGTCCCCGGCGATGACGGCCTCGACGGCCCGGGTGTGGTCTATGTGCGGCTCCTCGGCCAGGACCGGCCCGAGCCCGGCGCGGACGGTGTCGCGCAGCGACTCGGCGAGCTCGGTGTACAGCTCGGCGAGCAGCTTGTTGTGGCTGGCCTCGGCGACTGCCTGGTGCAGGGCGATGTCGGCGGCCACGAACGCCTCGGTGTCGCCGACCTCGTGGGTCGCCTCGCGCTCGGCCAGGAGGATGCGCAGCCGGGTGATGTCGGCCTCGTCGCGGCGGTGCGCGGCGAGGCGCGCGGCCTCGACCTCCAGGCCCCGGCGGACCTCCATCGCGTCCGAGGCCGGGCTGGCGGCGATGCGGCGGCGCACGGCCGCGGTGACCTCGCTGCGGCCGACGACGAACGTCCCGGCGCCCTGCCGGATCTCCAGGAGCCCCGCGTGGGCCAGCGCCCGGACGCCTTCGCGGATGGTGTTGCGGCCGACGCCGAGGAGCTCGGCCAGTTCGCTCTCGGTGGGGATGCGCGAGCCGAGCGCCCACTCGCCGTCGGCGATCTGGCGGCGCAGCTGATCGATCACCTGATCGACGAGGGCGGACTTGCGTGTCGACTGTAGTGCCACTGGCGGACCAGACCTCTCCGGAGCGTTTCCACGGCCGCCGGGGGGCCCGCCATGGGGGGTGCGTGTTTCCCAACACTAGAAGGATTAAAGCAGACAGCGGCCGCGATACCGTTGACAGGCCGTCGATTCATCCCATGAATTGACCCGATCGTATCCCGGTCTCCGCACCGGCGCATGCGACCCAGGAAAGACCGCGGCACTGCGCACACCTGTGCGTGCCGCACGGTTGGACAGCGGTCTCCACCCCACCGGGCCACCGATCCGTTCCCGACCCGGAAGGAGCCGTCCGCGTGACGACCGATGCCGCCCCCGCGAAGGACGCCGAGGACGCGGCCGCCGCGAACCGATCCGCGGCCAGCACCGTAGAGGCAGCCGTGGAGGCCGCCTTCGAGGACGCCGCCGAGGCCGTCCCCGAACCCGCCCCGCACGCCGTACTCGCCGACCCGACCGGCCCCGCCGGCCCCGCCGCCCCGGCGACGCCCGAGGGCCGCCGCCTCGCCGCACTGCTCGTCGTCGGCGTCGTCCTCGCCGCCTTCAACTTCCGCACCGCCGTCACCAGCGTCGGCGCGATCCTCGCCGAACTGCGCGAGGGCCTCGGCATGTCCGAGACCGTCGCCGGGCTCCTCACCACCCTTCCCGTGCTCGCCTTCGCCGGCCTCGGCGCCCTCGCCCCCCGCCTCGCCCGCCGCTTCGGCCCCCGCCCGCTGCTCACCGGCGCGCTCCTGGTCATGAGCGTCGGCCTCGTCGCCCGCGCCTGGGCACCGAACACCGCGCTCTTCCTCCTCTTCAGCCTCCTCGCCCTCGCCGCCGGGGCCATCGGCAACGTGGCCGTGCCCGTCATCGTCAAGCGCTACTTCCCGCACCGCATCGGCCTCATGACCACCGCGTACTCGACGACGCTCGCGGTCGGCACCGCCGTCGCCGCCGCGGCCACCGCGCCCCTCGACCACCTCCTGGACGACTGGCGGATCGCGCTGGCGGTGTGGGCGCTGCCGGCGCTCGTGGCGATCGTCCCGTGGCTGCTGTGGCGCCCGGGCGCCGCCGCGGCCGGGGTCGCGCCGATCGGGCGCCTGCACGGCGTGCGCCGCTCGCGCCTGGCGTGGACGATGCTGGTGGCCTTCGGCGCGCAGTCGGCCATCGCGTACATCCTCATGGGCTGGACGACGACGATCCTCGCCTCCGACGGCATGAGCGCGGCCGCGGCCGGGACGATGCTCGGCGTGCTCACCGTCGTGCAGATCCCCGTCTCGGTGGTCGTCCCGGTGCTCACGGTCCGCTGGGGCCCGCGCCCGGTGTTCCTGCTGCTCATGGCCTGCTACCCGCCCGCGATCGCCGGGCTCTGGCTCTTCGGCGGCGGGCCGGCGACCTGGCTGTGGATGGCGCTGTTCGGCATCGGGACCTCGGTGTTCCCGCTGATCCTGACCCTGTTCGGGCTGCGGGCCCGCACCCCGGCCGGCACGAGCGCGCTGTCCTCGTTCGCGCAGTCGGGCGGGTACCTCATCGCGGGGGCCGGGCCGCTCGCGGTCGGCTGGGTCTTCGGGCTCACCGGCTCGTGGTCGGTGCCGTTCGGGCTCGTCGGGGCGCTCGCGGTCCTGCTGTTCGCCGCCGGGCTCTACATCACCCGGGAGCGGTACATCGAGGACGAGCTCGCGCCCGCATAACGGACACGGGCCCCACTCGTAGCGGTGAACGGGCGCACCCCCGGTTCCCCCGCGGCCCGGAGCGAACCCGAGTCGTGCCACGATAGTGCTGTGGGCCACAACGTTGTGGAAATCGGGAGGCGATCGTGACCAACGAGGTGCTGTGGCTGCCGCGGACCGACGCGGTGGAGACGACCAACATCGGACGCTTCAGCCAGTGGCTGTCGCGCCGGGAGGAACGCGACCTCACCTCTTATCCCGCGCTGTGGCAGTACTCGGTCGACCACCTGCGCCCGTTCTGGGGCTCGCTGTGGGAGTACTTCGGCCTCGGCGCCACCGTGCCCGAGCACCGGGTCCTCGCCGACGAGTCGATGCCCGACACCGTCTGGTTCCCCGACGAGACCTTCAACTACGCGCGCGCGGTGCTCACCGCGCCGGGCGTGGCCGACGACGACGTGCTCGTGCGCGGCTACTCCGACACCCGCGACCCCGTCGAGTGGACCCTCGCCGACCTGCGCGAGGCCGTCGCCCGCGCCCGTGCCGGGCTCGTGGCGCACGGCGTCCACCGCGGCGACCGCGTCGCGGCCTGGATGCCGAACATCCCCGAGACCTTCGCGCTCATGCTCGCCTCGGCGAGCCTCGGCGCGGTCTTCTCCAGCTGCGCGCCCGAGTTCGGCGCCAAGGCCGTCCTCGACCGCTTCGCGCAGATCGAGCCGAAGGTCCTGGTCGCCGTCGACGGCTACAAGTACGGCGCCAAGTCCATCGACCGCACCGCCGACCTCAAGCGGGTCGTGCGCGGCCTGGAGGGCCTGGGCGCGCTCGTGACCCTCCCGTACCTCGGCACCGAGGTCGAGGGCGAGACCTGGGACCGCTTCTGCGCCTACGACGAGGGCGTGGAGTTCGAGGCACTCACCTTCGACCACCCGCTGTACATCCTGTACTCCTCGGGCACCACGGGCCTGCCGAAGGCCATCGTGCACTCGCACGGCGGCATGGCGATCGAGCACGCCAAGATGCACTCGCTGCACCACGACCTCGGTGTGGGCGACCGGTTCTTCTGGTACTCCACGACCGGCTGGATGATGTGGAACTACCTGGTGTCGGCGCCGATCGTCGGCGCGGGCGTGGTCCTGTTCGACGGGATGCCCGACCCGGCCGGGATGTGGCGCCTCGCCGAGGAGTCGGGCACCACCTTCTTCGGCACCAGCGCGCCGTTCCTCATGGCCTGCCGCTCGCGCGGCATCAAGCCGGGCGAGGAGGCCGACCTCTCGCGCCTGCACGGCATCGGCTCCACCGGCGCCCCGCTCCCGGCCGTCGGCTTCGACTACGTGTACGAATCCATCAGCGCCACCGCGCAGCTCCAGTCGCTCTCGGGCGGCACCGACCTGTGCACCGGGTTCATCGGCGGCGCGCCCACCGTCCCGGTGTGGCGCGGGGAGCTCTCGTGCCGCTGCCTGGGCGCCGACGTCCAGGCCTTCGACCCCGAGGGCCGCCCGCACATCGGCCGCGAGGGCGAGCTCGTCATCGCCTCGCCGATGCCCTCCATGCCCGTGGGCCTGTGGGGCGACCCTCTCAAGCACCGCTACCGGGACACCTACCTCACCGACTTCCCCGGTATCTGGCGCCACGGCGACTGGATCACCATCTCCGACCGCGGCTCGGCGGTCATCTCCGGGCGCAGCGACGCGACCCTGAACCGCGGCGGCGTGCGCATGGGCACCGCCGAGTTCTACGCGGTCGTGGAGGCCGTCGAGGGCGTCGCCGACTCCCTCGTCGTCCACTTGGACGACCCGGGTCAGGACCGCCTGCTGCTCTATGTGGCCTGCACCGAGGGCACGGTCCTCGACGACGACCTGCGACGGCGCATCACCGCGGCCCTGCGCGAGCAGCTCTCGCCGCGGCACGTGCCCGACGAGGTCCGGCAGGTGCCCGCGATCCCGCGCACCCTCAGCGGCAAGAAGGTCGAGGTCCCCGTCAAGAAGATCCTCAAGGGCGTCAAGCCCGAGGAGGCGGTGGACAAGGACGCGCTCGCCGACCCCGAGGCGCTCCGGGCCTTCCTCCGGGCTTGAACGGCGCCCCGGCCCGCGCTCCGAAGCGGTCGCGAGGCCTGAGTGACACGGGGCGCCAAAGGCCCGATTTCCTTCTGCGGCAAGGGAAATCACTTGGGTGTGTGCCCGATCGCAGGCGGCCGGTGGCTAATATGTTCCGAGTCGCCCCGGTCGGTTTCCCCCGTAGCCGCCGGGGCGGCGTGCTGCCCTCCGGGCCCGTGCCCGGCGTCCCCCGCCGCCCGAGCGCGGCCGGGCGCGCCGCCGCCTGTGCTCCAATGGTCGGCGTGACTGACGAGACGGCGCCCGAACCCGGCGCAACCGGCGCGGACCTCGCCTCTGAGGACCCCGCGTCCGAGGAGGTCGGGGTCGGCCCCTGGGAGGGCCCGCCGCCTGCGGGCGACCACTACGACCCCGAACTGCTGCGCCTGGGCGACCGGCGCAACGTGGTCGACGCCTACCGCTACTGGCGCCGCGAGGCGATCGTGGCCGACCTCGACGCCCGCCGCCACGACTTCCACGTCGCCATCGAGAACTGGCAGCACGACTTCAACATCGGCACCGTCGTCCGCAACGCCAACGCCTTCCTCGCGAAGTCCGTCCACATCGTCGGCAGGCGCCGCTGGAACCGCCGCGGCGCGATGGTCACCGACCGCTACCAGCACGTCGAACACCACGCCACCGTCGAGGACTTCGTGGCATGGGCGGCGGGGGAGGGCCTGGCGGTCGTGGGCATCGACAACCTGCCCGGCTCGGTCCCCATCGAGACCACCTCCCTGCCGCGGCGGGCCGTCCTGGTCTTCGGCCAGGAGGGGCCCGGACTGTCCGAACCGGTCCGCGAGGCCTGCGCGATGGTCTGCTCGATCACCCAGTTCGGATCGACCCGCTCGATCAACGCGGGCGTCGCCAGCGGGATCGCCTTGCACGCGTGGGTGAGGGAACACGTGTTCGGACAGCGCCCCGGCGCCTGAGCCGCTCGGTCGGAAATCCGACCCCGGCCGGGTCCCCGTTCGTCGCACCGCGGTGGCACTCTGGAGACCTGGCCGCGCGACGGTGCTCAATGCCGAGCCCGGTGCTCAAAGCGGAGCGCGGTCGCGGCGATTGTCGGATACCGGACGCTTCCATAGGGCCGGTACCGGCGATGCGCCTACATTGAGCCAAGGGTGGGTGACTTGGGGTAAGCTCCCCCGTGGTACAAGCGAATAGGTCGAACCGCTGGTAGACGGCGGCGTCGGGCGACAGTGGAGCCTCAGGGCGACAGCGCTTCCCGGCACGGTCCGATCGGTGCACACCGAAGGGGCCCTTCACAAAACTGAAAGCCGAGTCATGCTCGTACGGTAGACTCGTGCAAGCCTGCGCCAGACGAAGGATCGGCCAGGACCCTTGACGGGAGGGGTGAGGAAGTTGAAGAAGTTTCTGACATGGGGCGGACTAGCGTTCCTGGTGTTCTTTGTAGCCTTCAGGCCAGGTGAAGCTAGTGACGTCGTCAGCAACCTCGCCGGCGGAATCCTCGATGCCGCAAACGGTTTCGCGGCGTTCTTCACGAACCTCGTGACCTGACGACGGCGACACCATGACCGATTCCGGTGCAGGCGGCTCGGGGGACAACAAGGACACCGAGCCGCTGGAGCCCCCCAGTCCCCGCGCCCCCTCCGACGGTCCCGCCCCGGGCGCCGATTCCCCCACCCGGGAATACCAGTTCCCCGCCGGCGTGGCCGGCTCCGCCCCCGCCACCGCCGCGAGCGACATCGACGGCGTCCGCTTCGACGACGGCCTCACCGTCGGCCTGCTCTCGGGCCCGCGCACGGTCACCGTCCCCGACGTGCCGTCCCCCATCTCCGCCCGCTACCTCTTCCCGACCGAGAAGTACCGCGGCGAGTGGCGCCGGCACTGGATCCACCTCATGCCGTGGCTCGTCATCGGCACGCTCGCGACCTTCATCATGGGGCTCGTCTCCGGCCTGCTCACCAGGGCCGACTTCGAGAACCGCGACACCGCCCTGTGGGCCACCGTCCTCGTCTGGCTCGCCGTCCTCGGCTTCGTGGGCTGGAAGCTCCTGGACTGGTACATGGACCGGTTCATCCTGACCAACAAGCGCATCATGCTCATCCAGGGCGTCATCACCCGTTCGGTCGCCATGATGCCGCTCGGGCGCGTCACCGACATGAAGTACTCGCAGACGCCCATGGGCCGGATGCTCAACTACGGTGAGTTCATCATCGAGTCCGCGGGCCAGGACCAGGCCCTGCGGAACGTCCCGCACCTGCCGAACCCCAACGAGCTGTACCTCCAGATGTGCGAGGAGATGTACGAGCCCGAGGCGGTCGACGAGCGCGAGGCCGAACCCGAGGAGGACCTCATCCCCGAGGACGCCCTCAGCAAGGACGACGCCTGAGCCGCAACGGCTCTCACGCAACGCGAACGCACCGACACCCGCCGGGCCCCCCGGCGGGTGTCGCGCTTCCCGGGCCATGACGCCCGTCGCGCCCCCGGGTGCCGGGACACACCCGATTGCAGATACTTCGTATACTCACGTAGCACCAACCCTCGGTTGCCGATGACACCCATCTTTTGGCAGAATTCCGCCCTACGGGGCAACCGCCCACCGGGGGTAAGTCGTCTGTTGTTCGACCCCCTCAGGGAGACTCGTGAGCGAGGCCAAATCGTCCCAGGACGAGGAGTTCCGCGAGTACGTGGCGGCGCGCTCGGCCGCGCTGCACCGTGCGGCGTATCTCCTCACGGGGAACTGGGCGACAGCGGAGGACCTGGTGCAGACGACCTTGACGAAGACCTACCTGGCATGGGGCCGGATCAGGACCACTGATTCGGTCGACGCCTATGCCCGCCGCATCCTCTACAACACCAACGCCTCCTGGTGGCGCAAGCGCTCCAACCGCGAGAAGCCCACCGAGGTCTTCGAGGACCGCCCCGACCTCTCCCGCGACTTCACCGAGCACACCGCCATGCGCGACGCCATGTGGCGCCACATCGCGGCCCTCCCCAAGCGCCAGCGCGCGGTCCTCGTCCTCCGCTACTACGAGCACCGCACCGACCCGCAGATCGCCGACACCCTCGGCATCTCCGTCGGCACCGTCAAGAGCCAGGCCTCCCGCGCGCTCGCGGGCCTGCGCAAGCGCCTCGGCTCGCCCGCGGCCGCGCTCGGCCTGGCGATGGAACCGAAGGAGGCGGCGTGAGCGAGGACCTCGAAACACTGCTGCGCAGCGGCCTGGCGCAGGTCGCCGAGGCCGCGCCCGACTACGACGACCCCGGCCTGGCCGACGCCGCCATCGCCGGCGCGGGCCGCATCCGCCGCCGCAGACGCGTCGGCGCCGCCGCAGGCGGCACCGGCCTGCTCGTGCTCGGCGCCGCCGCGTTCGTGTGGCAGCCCTGGACCGCCCCCGTGTCCCCCGACGAGGGCGTGATCGCGGGCGACACGTCCACCAGCCAGGCCCAGACCGAGTTCGACCTGGAGTTCGCGGTCCTGGACACCACGGGCGGCTACGAGGTCCTCACCGAGGATGACGAGCGGCTCGCGATCGGTGAGGAACTGCCCGAGAACGTCTACGGCATGACCGACTCCTACCTCGTCGAGACCGCCGACGCCGCGACCGTCTACGCCGGCGACGGCAGTGTCAGCGACCCGTACGCGATGTCCTACGACGCCTACGTCAAGGTCAACACCGGCGGCGGCGAGTTCGCGATCGTGACGCCCACCACGGATTTCACCTCCGAGGAGTACCGGCTCGCCGACGTCCTCGTCGAAGGCGGCGAGGCGCCGCGGACCTTCACCACCAGCTTCGACATCACGCTCACCGACTGGAGCGACTCCACGGCCGTCTTCACCGCCGAGCTCTGGTCCTCCACCGCCGGGGAGACCTCCTCGGCCTTCATGTTCAACGACAGCCTCGACCTGGGGCTGGAGACGGTCGCCCAGGCCGGGTTCCAGTCGGTGGTCCTCACCGACCAGAGCGATCCGAACTACGTCTGCGTGGCCGACCTCGACCCCGAAGCAGGGACCTCCAGCGACAAGGAGTCGTGCGGGTACGCCGACGACCAGGAGCTCCAAGCCGGACTCGTCGATGCCGCGGATGACCCCGACTCGCCCGAACTCATGGCGCAGGCCGTCGGTCGGGCGAGCAATAGTTTCGACGGTGACACCCTCATGAACACCGATGCGGCGTACGAAGCCGCCGACGCCGAAGGGTTCTACGAGTACGAGGGGCAGTGGTCCGACCCGAAGGGCCGCTGGCAGATCGCCGGCAATCCGGGGGACGCGAGCTGGAAGCTCCTCGACCTGGAAGGGGAGGAGCCGGTCATCACCGAGCTCGCGATCCCGTCCGGGGCCGTCCTGCCCGTCCTCGACTACGCCTGACCTGCGGCACGGCCCCGGCTGAGCCGCACGTAACACGAGTGGGCGAATCCGGGGCTGTGACCTGGTGAACTTGCCATACTCGCAGCGTGGGTGGAGTCGAATATTTCCTGACCGTGGCGGTGACGCTGTTCGTCATCATGGACCCTCCGGGGATCGTGCCGATCTATCTGGCGCTGACGGGGACCATGGACCAGCGCCAGCGCAGCCGCGCGGCGCTCCAGGCGACGTGCCTGTCGCTCGGCGTGATCACGCTGTTCGCCCTCCTGGGCCAGCAGATCATCAGCTACCTGCACATCGACCTCGCCGCGCTCCAGGGCGCGGGCGGCCTCCTGCTCCTGCTGGTGGCCCTCCAGCTCCTCACCGGCAAGGCCGACGACCCGAACGAGGCGGCCACCTCGAACATCGCGCTCGTCCCCCTCGGCACCCCGCTCCTCGCCGGCCCCGGCGCGATCGTCGCGGTCATCCTGTTCGTGAAGCAGGCGGAGTCCAACGTCGACTACCTCTGGATCGCGCTGGCGATCGTCGTCATCCACGTCTCGATCTTCCTGGTCATGCGCTTCTCCGGCTTCCTGGTGAAGATCCTGCGCCGCGGCGGCATCGAGGTCCTCACCCGCATCGCCGGCGTCCTCCTCGCGGCCATCGCCGTCCAACTCATCGCCGACGCCGTCATGGGCTACGTCGCCGTGTTCGAAAGTTCCGCCGGCGCTTCCGTTTGGTGATCGCTTTAGGGTTCAATTGAATCCATGACGACGATTCTGGATCTGCCGGTTCACCCCTTGGCGGTGCACGCCCCGATCATCCTGGTCGCCCTGCTGGTGCTGTTCGGCCTGCTGTACCTGTTCGTGCCGCCACTGCGGCAGCGGGTCGGGTGGGTGGTGGCCGTGCTGCTGTTCGCCGCGCCCGCTTCGGCGTACGGATCGATCTGGAGCGGCGAGCAGCTCGCGAACTACCTGTCCGGGGGCAACGCCTGGAGCGAGGCGATCGAGCAGCACCAGGACTACGGCTGGTGGCTGCTGTGGACGCTGGTGGCGCTCATCCCGGTGTGGGGCCTGTTCGCCGGCCTCGACCGCGGCCGCAGGACCGCGCTCAAGCGCGGCGGCGACGCGCCGAAGCCCTCGGAGGACGGCGACACGGTCGCGGTCGCCTCGGACGACCCGGCCGCCGCGGGGCGGAAGGTCGTCATGTTCGTGGTCGGGATCATCGCGCTCGCGCTGCTGCTGCTCGCCGCGTTCCTGATCTTCCAGTCGGGCCACTCGGGCGCGGACATGAAGTGGGGCGGCACGGTTCAGTAGCCCTGTACGGAAGAGCGGCTCCGACCGAATGGTCGGGGCCGCTTCGTCGTCGGGTCTCAGCCGTTGAGGAGGCCGATGACGAGGACGGTGAACATGAGGGCCACCGAGACCAGGGTGATCCAGTGGGTCACGAGGCGGGCCCGCTGTTCGTCGGCGTTGATCGCGGCGTGGTCCTGCGGGGGCAGGCGCCGCGGCTCGCCGGTGAGGGCCACGGACTCGACCCGCCAGCCCGGCGGCGGCGGGACGTTCACGGGCGGCCCTTCGTAGGCGGGGAGATCGGACCGGTCGCTCATGGGAGCAGCCTAACGCCGCGAGGCGACCCCGTGCGCGGCCAGGCCGAGGGGCCGCCGGTTCCGGGGCGCTCGATTTGAAGGCGCGCGGTTTGAGGGTGCGCAGTTCCAGGGCCCGGTTTGAGGGAGCACTGGCGAGTCGTGGGAGCGGGGTTCTCGGGCCCCCGGTTTTCTAGAGTGCCCGGCGGGTGCGACAGAAAGGCCGTGGCGTGTTGTCACCCGATCGGGTGACAACACGCCACGGCCTTCAGTCTGCGCGGCGCTTACCGCTAGTCCTCGCCGGTCTGGCGGTCGCTGCTGCCGTTGGGACGGCGGCGGCGACGGCGCCTGCGGGCCGGGGCGTCGCCCTCGCCCTCGGCGCGGGGGGCCGGGTCGGTGCGCGGGGCGCGCTCGGGGGCGGCCTCGCGGGGAGCGGCGGCCTCGCCCTCGGTGCGGACGCGGCGGCGCTGGCGGTTGCGGGGGGCCGGGGCCTCGCCGCTCTCGCCGGTGGTGCCGCGCTCCTCGTTGGAGGCGCCCCGGCCGCCGCCGCGGCGGTCGCCGTCACCGCGGCCCCTGCCGCGGTCGCCGCCGCCGCGCGGGCCGCGTCCGCGGCCGCGACCGGACTTGCGGGCGTCGCCTTCCACGTTCTCCTCGCGCTCGGCGCTCAGGCCGTCGCGCTTGCGCAGCTCGCTCGGCAGCGCCGAGGGGGCGCCCTCGGGGATGTCGAGGTCGGTGTAGATGTGCTCGGAGGTGTGGTAGGTCTCCACCGGCTCGCCGATGTCGAGGCCGTTGGCCTTGACGATGATCTTCCAGCGGGGCAGGTCCTCCCAGGTCAGGAAGGTCACGGCGATGCCGGTCGCGCCCGCGCGGCCGGTGCGGCCGATGCGGTGCACGTACGTCTCGGCCTCTTCGGGCGAGTCGTAGTTGATCACGTGGGTGATGTCGGGGACGTCGATGCCGCGGGCGGCCACGTCGGTCGCCACGAGCACGTCGATCTTGCCGGAGCGGAAGGCCCGCAGGGCCCGCTCGCGCGCGTTCTGGCCGAGGTCGCCGTGGACCGAGCCGACCGCGAAGCCGCGGAAGTCGAGCTCGTCGGCGAGCTTCTGCGCGGCGCGCTTGGTGCGGCAGAACATGATCGTCAGGCCGCGGCCGCGGGCCTGGAGGATCCGGGCGGCGACTTCGACCTTGTTGAGCGCGTGGGTCATGTAGACCAGCTGGCGGGTGTTGTTGGCCGCCTCCTGGTCGGGGCCGGTCACGTCGGCGGCCACCGTCATCGGGCGGTGCATGTGGCGGCGCGAGAGCGACATGATCGTGTCGGGCATCGTCGCCGAGAACAGCATGGTCTGGCGCTCGACGGGCAGGAGCTTGAGGATCTTCTCGACGTCCTCGGAGAAGCCGAGGTCGAGCATCCGGTCGGCCTCGTCGAGGACGCAGTGCGCGATCTTGTCGAGCTTGATGTGCTTGGACTTGTAGAGGTCCAGCAGGCGCCCGGGGGTGCCGACGATGATGTCGACGCCGGACTTGAGGGCCTCGACCTGGGGCTCGTAGGCGCGGCCGCCGTAGATCGGCAGGACCCGGATGTCGCGGGTCTTGCCCGCGTCCTCAAGGTCGCGTGCGACCTGGAGGCCGAGCTCGCGGGTGGGGACCAGGATCAGCGCCTGCGGCTTGCCGTCGGCGCCCTCCTCGGCGGAGGTGATCTGGTCGATGATCGGCAGGCCGAACCCGAAGGTCTTGCCGGTGCCGGTGGGGGCGCGGCCGATGATGTCCGAGCCGCGGAGCGCGATCGGGATCGCGTACTCCTGGATGGCGAATGCCCGCTCGATGCCAAGGGCCGCAAGGGCCTCGATGGTCTCATCGCGGACACCCAGCTGGGCGAAAGTCGGCCCCTCGTTCTTGGGCCGGTCGTTGTTCACTTCGTTCACTCTGTTCACCTCGTGGCGGAGGACGTCACCAGATCCGGGGAACTCGGCGCCACATCATGTCTCGTCACACAGCGGCGACGACCGCCGGATTCGGGAAGTCGCCGCTT
The DNA here is from genome assembly GCF_004912155.1 of Glycomyces paridis. GTDB lineage: Bacteria > Actinomycetota > Actinomycetes > Mycobacteriales > Micromonosporaceae > Glycomyces > Glycomyces paridis. Next base: position 191,299 of record NZ_STGX01000001.1, read on the forward strand.
CGCAGGAGCGGCACGGCGCCTGGCGCCGTGACCGCATCGAGGACCGCTCTCGCAATCGTCGAAGACTCGTCTCGCGAGCTTCGTCAAGGGGACTGCCACGTCGTGGCCGCGGTCGCTCCCGACCATCCTACGCTCTCCGGACCCGTTCGTCTCGGTGCGCCGTTCCCGACCCGCCTCGAAGGTGGCCGGACTCACCCTTATGAGACCCTTCTGGCCTGCGAAGACGCCTCGGAAGCCGGTGCGGCGGCGACACCGCGAAGACGAACGGCGCTCCGGGCCAGTGGTAACCTGCCCCCGTGTCCGAGACAACTGATCCCGCCGCCGGCCCCGACGGCCCGGTCCCCGCGGCCCCGGCCCCCGGCCGCGAATCCGTCATCGACCTCCTTGGCCTGCTTGCACTCGGCGAACTCCTCGCCTTCGAGCGGATGGTCTTCGACGCCCGCCTCGCCCCCGACCTCGCCCGCCGCGCCGCCCTCTCGGAGGCGGCCGTGGGTGAGATTCGCAACTACCGGCTCCTCGCCGACCGCCTCGCCGAGCTCGGGGCCGACCCCGCCGAGGCCATGGCCCCGTTCAAGGAGGCCTTCCGCTCCTTCGACGCCTCCACCTCGCCCCGCGACTGGCTCGAAGCGCTCGTGAAGGTCCACCTCGGCGACGCCGTCGCCGACGACTTCATCCGCGCCGTCTCCGCCGGGCTCGAAGAGGGCGACCGCGAGCTCATCGCGACCGTCCTCGCCGAGACCGCCGCCGCGGACCTGGCCGCCGAGGAGATCCGCGCCGCCGTCAAGGCCGACCCGGCCGTCACCGGCCGCCTGTCGCTGTGGGCCCGCCGCCTCGTCGGCGAGGGCATCAACCGCGCCCAGGGCGTCGCGGCCGCCAACGAGCGCCTCACCGGCCTCATCGTCGGCGACGGCGGCACCCTCGACGCCCTCCTGCGCCGCCTCACACGCGCGCACCAGGACCGGATGAAATCCGTCGGCTTGAACAACTGACGGCCCGGTCCGCAAGGGCCGTTACCGAATCGAGACGAAACGGCCGCAACTGGTCCCTCCGTCTCCCGCGTCTTGGGGGCGGAGGAGGACACAAACATGCGGCTCACGAAAAGCCATGTCGTCAGCGGGGTGCTCGCCCTCGCGCTGCTCGGCGCCACGGGTACCGCCTGGTACTTCGCAGCGCAGGCGCGCACCCCGGCGCAGCGCGCCGAGGAGACGAGCGCACCCGACGACAGCGTGATCACGGTCCGGGTGGACCAGGATCAGCTCATCGACACCTTGGAATTCGACGCGGTCCTCGACCGCACCGGGGACTTCGCCGTCCCCGCGCCCAACCCCCCCGAGGGGATCGAGACCGCGCTGGCCTCGAAGATCCCCCTGAAAGTGGGCGACGAGGTCAAGGCGGGAACCGTCCTGCTGGAGGTCTCCGGCCGCCCGATGATCGCCCTCAAGGGCGACGTGCCCGCCTACCGCGACCTCGTCGAGGGCGACACGGGCCCCGACGTCGAGCAGCTCCAGAAGGCGCTCGCATCCCTGTACGGCACCCCGACCACCGGCACCTTCGACTCGCGCACCGCCTCGGACCTCGAGAAGCTCTACGACCACGCCGGCTACGACCCGGCCGTCCTCGAAGAGGAGGTCGAGCAGGACCCGCCGCCCGAGAGCGAAGGCGAGACCGACGGGACCGGCGAGGACGCCGAGACCGAGGAGAACATCGGCGGCGCCCAGACGACCACGGTGGAGCGGGCCAAGCTCCCGGCCTCCGAGGTCGTGTTCCTGCCCGAGCTGCCCATGCAGGTCAGCAAGGTCAACGTCAAGCAGTCCGCGCCCGTCGGCGAGGAGGCCGTCCTGGTCCTCGCCTCCGGCGACTGGAAGCTGGAGGCCAAGCTGGACTCCGAGGCCGCCGCCGAACTCAACAAGCTCGGCGGGGAAGCCGAACTCGAATACGGCTCGGGCCCCCTCGAAGGCCAGGAGGTCGGCGAGTTCGAACTCGACGTCCGCGAGGAGGAGGGCGAGTCCGAGGGCTGGGAGGAAGAGGCCCCGACCGTCGAGAACACCTACGCCGTCTTCGAGTTCGACGAGGACAAGATCGAGGACCTCGACGAGCTCGCCCCCGGCGAGGAGCAGGAGCTGACCCTCGTCCGCGCCCGCTCCGCCGAGGACGCCCTCATCGTGCCGCTCTCGGCACTGTGGACCGACGCCGAGGACCGCACCATGATCACCGTCCTCGAAGGCGACGACGCCACCGAACGCCACGTCGAGGTCGAGGTGACCTTGCGCCACGAGGGCCGCGGCGTGGTCGAACCAGTCGAGGACGAGCTCGCGAAGGGCGACAAGGTCGTGATCGCCTGGCGCGACCGGGGCAACGGCTGATGGCACGCAAGCGCCGCGAACCCGAGACCGACACCGAACTGCTCGAATATGTCACCCCCGGCGAGGAATCGGCGCCCACCGGCCGCGCGGCCCGCAAGGCCGCCAAGGCCGAGCGGAAAGCCGAGCGGAAGGCGCGCGCCGAGGCCGAGAAGCTCCTGCCGAAGGCCAAGGGCCGCTTCGGCGTCCGCAGCATGGGCATCGCCTACGAGGCGTTCCAGTCCCTGCGCGGGCGCACCATGCGCACCTGGATGACCGCCATCGGCATCGCCCTCGGCATCGCCGCCACGGTCGCCACCGTCGGGCTCTCGTCCACATCGGCCGCCGCCATCGCCGAGCGCTTCGACGCCACCGAGGCCACCCAGGTCACCGTCTCGTTCTCGAACAACATGCGCGACGCCGGGTACGCCCCCGACCTCGAATCCTCCGAACGGGTGCGGGGCATCCACGGCGTCGTCGACGCCGGGATCTTCTGCGCCGCGGGGGAGGAGCGGACCGCCTCGCGCACCGAGTCCCAGGACTACGCCCGCGACGTCCCCGTCTTCGGCATGGAGCCGGGCGCGATGGAGGCCTACGGCTTCACCTTCACCCAGGGCGCCGCCTTCGACGCCGGGCACGTCGCCCGCGACGACCGCGTCGCCGTCATCGACGAGTCCGCCGCCCGCGACCTCGGCTACTCCTCCCTGGAGGGCGGGCCGATGATCTACATCGAAGGCGAGGAGTACGCGCTCGTCGGCGTCTACCAGGCGCCCGAGGGCGAGGCCAAGCTCACCGGCGCCGTCGTCATCCCTCCGACCCCCTGCACCGAGGCCGACCCGGACTACGCCGCGGCCCAGGTGTTCATCCGCACCGACCTCGGCGCCGCCGACAAGGTCGCCGAGACCGCCCCCACCGCGGTCTTCCCCGAAGGCGCCGACAACCTCTCGGTGTCCAAGCCCTCCGATCTGCGCAGCTTCCGCAAGGGCGTCGAGAACGAGATGCAGGCCCTCCTGCTCGGCCTCGCGGCCGTCTCCCTCGTCATCGGCGCCGTCTCGGTCTCCAACACCGCGCTCGTCTCGGTCATGGAGCGCCGCTCCGAGATCGGCCTGCGCCGCGCCGTCGGCGCCGCCAGACGCGCGGTGGCGATGCAGTTCGTCTGGGAGTCGACCCTCATCGGGCTCATCGGCGGCCTCTTCGGCACCGTCCTGGGCGTCAACGTCACCGCGCTCGTCTCGCTCATGCGCGACTGGCAGATCGTCTTCGACCCGTCCCTGTTCGCCGCCGGACCCGTCATCGGCGCCGTCGTCGGCGTCGTCGCGGGCGTCTACCCGGCCTGGCGCGCCAGCCGCATCCCCCCGGCGGTGACCCTCCGGGCCTGACACTCGTTACACCCGCGTGCCGATCACCGACGACGCCCGCGACCTGTTCCTGCCCGCCGCCTGCGCCTCCTGCCGGAGCGCGTCGGCGGCGGGCTTCGGCCTGTGCCCCGACTGCGCCGCCGACCTCGCGGCCCTGCGCCCGCTCCTGGCCGCCCCCGCCGTGCGCGGCGCCCCGCCCGTCGTCGCCGCCGGACCCTACGCCGGCACCCTCGCCGAAGCCCTGAACGAGTACAAGGAGCGCTCCAGGCGCGAACTCGCCCCCGCCCTCGGCGCCCTGCTCGGACGCGCCCTCGCCGTCGTCGCCGCCGAGGTCCCCGGCGCGGTCCTCGTCCCCGTCCCGCCCACCCGCGCCGCCCGCCGCGCCCGCGGCTTCGACCACGTCGCCGCCGCCTGCGCCGCCGTACCCGGGCGCCCGCCCGTCCACGCGTGCCTGCGGGCCCTGCCCAGGCCCGACTCGGTCGGCCTCACCCCGCGCGGGCGCCTGGCCGCCGCGACGGCGAGCCTGCGCGCACGGCCCCGGGCCGCCGCCGCGCTGGCGGCCACCGGGGCGCCCGCGATCCTCGTCGACGACGTCGTGACGACCGGCGCGACCCTGCACGCGGCCGCGCGGGCCCTGGCGGGCGCCGGTGTCGCCGTCCCCGCGGCGGTCTGCGTCGCCGCGGCCTGAGTTGCGGGAGGTGTGACGATCCCGCTTTCGGGTATTCGTTCCGCTGTCAGGTCCCCGACAGCGCCGGTCGACGGTTCGGCCACGAATGCGAAGACTTATCTCGGTTACGCGGAAACGCACGCGCGCACCGCGCGGCGCGTTGGAGAATTCGTGTAGCCGAAGGGTCGACTTTCGGTGATGGAGGGGTTAGTCTCAAAATCTCAGATCGGTAACGAGACGGCTGAGGCCAGATGGACATTCACTGGACCAGAAGTGAACTCCCCCAGGGAGTTCCGGCCAGGCTCCGCGAGCCGGGCCGGGACGGGGGACGCACGCGCCGCAGCCCGTCCCACCCGTGAGAGGAGGTCGATCCTTCCGCCGTACCGGATCTTCGGCTCCGGACCCAGCAGTTCAGCATCGTCAGCATCCCCCCGCGCAGAGCGGGATGCATCTGGGAGGTTCAGAGGTGGACATCGTCGTCAAGGGCCGCAACGTGGAAGTGCCCGACCACTACCGCGAGCTCGTCGAGGAGAAGATCGAATCCAAGATCGCGAAGTACCTCGCCCGGTACGACGGGGAAGCGATCGACATCGACGTCGAGCTCTATCACGAGCCGAACCCCCGCCAGGCCGACCACGCCCAGCGCGTCGAGATCACCTGCCGCCCCAAGGGGACGGTCATCCGCGCCGAGGCCTGCGCCGGAGACTTCCGGTCCGCCTTTGAGCTGGCGGTGACCAAGCTCGGGCACCAGCTCCGCAAGACCTCCGACCGCAAGCGGATCCACCGCGGCGGCTCCAAGTCGCCGATGTCGGTCGCCGAGGCGACCTCGAACGGCAGCGGGCCCGCGGCCTCGGCCGCGACGCTGCTCGCCGAGCCCGGTGAGCGGACCGAGGCGCGGTTCATTTCCGAGGACGTCGACCACTACGAGGGCCTGGTCGAGGACGAGATGCCCGGCCGGATCGCCCGCGAGAAGATTCACCCCGGCGAGCCGATGACCGTCGACGACGCCCTCCAGAACATGGAGCTCGTCGGCCACGACTTCTACCTGTTCCACGACAAGGAGAGCGGGCGCCCGTCGGTGGTCTACCGCCGCCGCGCCTTCGACTACGGCCTGCTCCGCCTCGACCTCTAGCGTTCCCGCCAGGGAACGCACGAGGCCCCGGGCTCGCGCCCGGGGCCTCGTCTCACTTCGGTCAGAGGGAGTTAGAGGGCCGAGCCCTCCTGCCATTCGTCCCAGGACATGATCCAGAAGCCCCAGCCGTTGTTCCAGGGCATCTCGCGCGGGGAGCCGACGATGTCGACCGGGTCGCCGCGCTGGGCGAGGTGGTAGAACCACTCGGCGTCGGCGTTGCTGGCGTTGACGCAGCCGTGCGAGAGGTTCGCCGAGCCCAGGGAGCCGTTCCACGGCGCGCCGTGGACGAACTCGCCGGTGATGTTGATGCGGGTGGCCCACTGGACGTCGGTCGAGTAGTAGCCCTCGTCGCCCGGCTCCCGGCCGGGGGACACCATCGTCTTGTCGGCGAACTTCTCCATCACCAGGTGCACGCCGGTGGCGGTGTAGTACTCCCACTCGGCGCCGGAGCCGCCGCTGATCGCCATCTCCTTGACGACCTCGCCGTCGACCTCGACGGTCATGGTGTGCGCGTCGAGGTCCACGAAGGAGATCTGCGACTCGCCGATGACCAGCTCGGCCACGTAGTCCTCGCCGCCCCAGGTGTCCTCGCCGAGGAACTCGCCCTCGAAGTCGGCGGTGAAGGTCACCGTCTGGTGCGGCTCCCAGTACTCCTTGGTCCGGTAGATGACCTGGGTGTCGCTGATCCAGCGCCAGGCGCCCTCGTGGCCCTTCTCGGACTCGACGACGAGGTGGCGCTCGACCTCGGCCCGGTCGGGGGCGGCCTCGCTGAAGTTGACGATGATCGGCGCGCCGACGCCGACCTCCTCGCCCTCGACCACGGGCGTGACGTCGAGGACCTCGAAGCCCGAGCTCTCGCGGGCCTCGGTGGTGAACTGCTGCTCGAATTCGGTGACGGTGCCGTCCGAGCTGACGGCCTTGGCCACGACGGTGTGCGTGGACCCGGCGTTCATGATCCCCTCGGAGGTCCAGCTCGTCAGGTCCTCGGAGAACGCGCCCTCGATGGTCTCGGAGCGGTCCGAGGTGACGTTGACCTCTTCGAGGATGCCGTCCACGACGGACAGGGAGAACGGCTCGGTCGGGTCCTGCTCTTCTGCGGCGTCCATGGAGACGACCGGAACGATCGGTGCGGGCGTGAACGTCCCGGTCTGGGGAGCGGCGCAGGCCCCCGCCGCCAGCAGCAGGGACAGCACCGCCAAGGCGCGCACGGGCATGAGCTTCAAAGGGGGTTCCTCCACATAGCGAAGTGACGAGATCACTATATCTTCGACGCGTGGAACCGCCCTGGTGGTTGCACGTCAGTCGCTACTGAGCGCGGCCCACAGCAGCGTGTCCCTCCGGCGCCCGCTGACGGTGGGCAGTCCGCCCCTTTCGACCCCTTCGAGGCGGAAACCGGCCCGGCGCAGCACCGCCTGCGAGGCGGTGTTGTGGAGGTCGGTGCCCGCCCAGACCCGGTCGATGCCGACCTCGCGGAAGGCCCACCCGGTGACCAAGCGCACCGCGCGGGTCGCGTAGCCGTTGCCGCGGGCCCCGGCCCGCAGGTCGTAGCCGACCATGCCGGTGCCGACGACGCGCGCCACGTCGTAGAGCCCGATCGTGCCCTGGTACCCGGTGCCGTCGTCGATGACCATGAGGGCGCTGCGTCCGCGCAGCCAGTCCACGGCCGCGCGCCACTCGCACACCTCCCGGGCCTCGGCGGCGCTCGGCGGCAGCGGCAGGGCCGCCCCGGCGTACACGTCCGGGCTCGACCGGTGGCGCAGGTGCGCCTCGTAGTCGCCGGGGGTCAGGGGCCGCAGCGCGATCGTGCCGTCGCCGAGGGTCCCGCCGGGCAGGTCGGGCAGGACGCGCGGCGTGGGCCCGGGGCCGTCGGCCGGGAGCAGGCCGAGGACGAGCGCTTCGGTGCCGTCCCAGGCCGCGCCGCGCGAGACGCCGCTGTCGGGCCGGAAGCCCGCGCGCAGGGCGGCGCGGATCGCCGCCTGGTCGCGCACCGGCGGACGCACCTCGACCCGCCGCGCGCCCGCGGCGAACAGGCCCGGCGCGGCGGCCTTGAGCATCCGGGCGCCGAGCCGGTCGCCGCGCCGCTCGGGCTCGACCCAGAACCGGACGCTGACCACGCCGTCGTCCGCGCCGAAGGCCAGGGCGCCCCAGACCGCCTCGTCGGCCGGGCCGGTGGCGACCGCGTGGGGCTCGAAGGGGGCGCTGTCGGCGCCGCGGTCGATCTTGACGTGGTCGGGGGCCGGACGCAGCGCGAACGCCGTCGTCTCGACGGGTTCGAAGAAATGCACGCACTCAGAAAAGCAGGCCGGGGAGGGCGCGTCAACCGTTTGCGAGGTTCGAATGGGCGGCGCCGGAGCGGGTCAGCCCAGGTCGGCGGGGAAGAGGCTGCCGATCCAGGAGTCGACCCGGCCGTCCGCGCCGTGGCGCAGACCCCGGCCGACCCCCTCGACGGTGAACCCGGCCTTCTCGGCGACGCGGCGCGAGGCCTCGTTGCCGACGACGGCGCGCCAGGCGATCCGCTCCAGGGCCAGCTCCTCGAAGCCGAGGCGGCACAGGCGCCGCACCGCGGCCGTGGTCCAGCCGCGCCCGCGCGCCCACGGGGCGCAGAAGTAGCCGAGCTCGGCCTCGCCGGGGGCCTTGAGGACGAGTTCGACTGAGCCGCAGTAGCGGTCGTCGGCGTCGGCGAGCGCGTAGAGGACGGTCTCAGCGCGGTCGCGGCGGCCGCGGCTGAAATCGAGCCAGGCGTCCGCGTCGTCCCTCGTGTACGGGTTCGGCAGGCCGCCGACCCAACGCTGCGTCTCGGGGTCGGCGCAGGTCGCTGCGAGGTCGCCGAGGTCGGAGCGCTGGAGGGGCCGCAGCCGCAGCCCGGCGGCGCCGGTGTCGAGCACCGGTTGGGGCGCCGTGAAGAACGCCGCCTGCCGCTTGGCGACCGCGTAGTGCCACGGCGGGTTCTCGGGACCGCGGACCTCGCCGGGGAGAATGCCGCCGACCCAGCAGTCGCGGGAGGTCCCGCGCTGGTTGACGCCGCTGCGGGCGATCCCCTCGACGGTGAAGCCGGTGCGCAGCGCCGCGAGTCGCGAGGCGTGGTTGCCGACGATGGCGTCCCAGGCGATCCGCTTGGCGCCCAGGCGTTCGAAGCCGAAGGCGACGGCGGCGCGGATGGCGCGCTGCGCGACGCCGCGCCCGCGGGCCCACGGCGCGGTGACGTACGTGATCGTCAGTTCCGAGGGGAAGGACTTCGTCAGCGCCATCGAGCCGACGAGGGCGCCGTCCTCCTCGACCGCCCACCGCGGGTTGCCGCCCTGCCAGTGCCGCACCTGCATCGACACGAACCGGTCGCGGGCGGGCCCGCCCCAGGGCAGGGGCATGACCAGGTAGCGCTCGATGAGGGGATCGGCGTAGATCCGGGCGAGGTCGGCGAGGTGCCGCTGCTCCCAGGCGACGAGCCGCAGGCCGTCGGCGTCGAGGGTGACGGGTTCCATAGGCACCGATTGTGCCGCACCGGCTGGCATGGGGGCCAGCCGCTGCCTACGCGTAGTATTGGGCGGGAAATCCACCCGATCTGGTCAAGACCTTGCTGGGAGCTGATCCTCCGTGTCGTTGTTCGAGAAGGTACTGCGGGCAGGCGAGGGCCGCGCGCTCAAGCGACTCCATGTCATCGCGTCCGCGATCGACTCCCTGGAGGACGAGTACGAGGCGCTGACCGACGCGGAGCTGCGCGCGCTCACCGACGAGTACAAGGAGCGACTCAAAGACGGCGAGACGACCGACGACCTGCTCCCCGAGGCCTTCGCCACGGTCCGCGAGGCCGCCAAGCGCGTCCGCGGGATGCGGCACTACCACGTGCAGCTCATGGGCGGCGCCGCCCTGCACCAGGGCAACATCGCCGAGATGAAGACCGGCGAGGGCAAGACGCTCGTCTCGACGCTCCCGGTGTACCTCAACGGGCTCACCGGCAACGGCGTGCACCAGGTCACCGTCAACGACTACCTGGTGCGACGCGACGCGGAGTGGATGGGCGAGATCCACCGCTTCCTCGGCCTCACCGTCGGCGTCGTGCTCCCCGGCGAGGGCTCGGAGAAGCACCGCGAGGCCTACCAGGCCGACATCACGTACTCCACGAACAACGAGCTCGCGTTCGACTACCTGCGCGACAACATGACCAGCGCCGCGGCGAACCTGGTCCAGCGCGGCCACAACTTCGCGCTCGTCGACGAGGTCGACTCGATCCTGGTCGACGAGGCCCGCACCCCGATCATCATCTCCGGACCGGCCGACCACACCCCCCGCTGGTACAAGGAGTTCGCGCAGATCGTCGGCTCGATGAAGCGCGACGAGCACTACGAGGTCGACGAGGGCAAGCGCACCATCGCGATCACCGAGGTCGGCGTGGCCCGCGTCGAGGACCGCCTGGGCATCGAGAACCTCTACGACTCGGCGAACACGCCGCTCGTGGGCTACCTCAACAACGCGATCAAGGCCGCGGAGCTGTTCGAGCGCAACCGCGAGTACATCGTCTCGGAGTCCAACGAGGTCCTCATCGTCGACGAGTTCACCGGCCGCGTCCTGCCCGGCCGGCGCTTCAACGAGGGCATCCACCAGGCCATCGAGGCCAAGGAGAAGGTGGACATCAAGCAGGAGAACCAGACCTTCGCGACCACCACGCTCCAGAACTACTTCCGCATGTACGACAAGATCGCGGGCATCACCGGTACGGCCCAGACCGAGGCCTCGGAGTTCAACAACGTCTACGGCATGGGCGTCATCCCGATCCCCACGAACAAGCCGATGATCCGCAAGGACCAGTCCGACGTCATCTACAAGACCGAGGAGGCGAAGTTCCAGGCGGTCGTCGACGACATCGCCGAGCGCCACGAGACCGGCCAGCCGGTCCTCGTCGGCACCGTCTCGGTCGAGAAGTCGGAGATGCTCGGCCGCTTCCTCAAGAAGCGCGGCATCCCCCACCACGTGCTCAACGCGAAGAACCACGCGAAGGAAGCCGACATCATCGCCCAGGCGGGCCAGCGGGGCGCGGTCACCGTCGCCACGAACATGGCCGGGCGAGGCACCGACATCATGCTCGGCGGCAACCCCGAGTACCTCGCGGCCTCCGACCTGCGCGCGCGCGGCGTCGACGAGGCCGACGAGGAGACCTACTCGACCGCGTGGCAGGAGGCCCTCGAGAAGTTCGAGGAGACCGCCAAGGCCGAGGCCGAGGACGTCAAGGACGCGGGCGGGCTCTACGTGCTCGGCACCGAGCGCCACGAGTCGCGCCGCATCGACAACCAGCTGCGCGGCCGCGCCGGGCGCCAGGGCGACCCGGGCGAGTCGCGGTTCTACCTCTCGCTCTCCGACGACCTGATGAAGCGGTTCAACGCCGACGCCGTGCGCGCCATGATGAACCGCCTGCGCGTGCCCGACGACGTCCCGATCGTCTCCAAGCTCGTGAGCCGCCAGATCGAGTCGGCCCAGTCGCAGATCGAGGGCCACAACGGCGAGATCCGCAAGAACGTCCTCAAGTACGACGAGGTCATGAACCGCCAGCGCACCGTCATCTACGACGAGCGGCGCAAGGTGCTCAACGGCGAGGACGTCTCCGAACAGATCGGCCACTTCGTGGACGACGTGCTGGAGGCCTACGTCGCGGGAGCCACGTCCGACGGCTACGCCGAGGACTGGGACCTCGACGAGCTGTGGGGCGCCTTCAAGCAGCTCTACCCGATCCAGTTGACCCACAAGGAGCTCGTCAAGAAGGTCAAGGGCCTCGACAAGCTCGACGCCGAGAACCTCCTCGAAGCGGTCAAGGCCGACGCGCACGCCTACTACGAGTCGCGCGAGGAGACCTTCGGCGAGGAGGTCTTCCGCAAGCTCGAACGCCAGGTGCTGCTTCAGACCATCGACCGCAAGTGGCGCGAGCACCTCTACGAGGTGGACTACCTCAAGCAGGGCATCAGCCTGCGCGCGTACGCGCAGCGCGACCCGGTCATCGAGTACCAGCGCGAGGCCTTCGACATGTTCCAGACCATGCTCGACGGCATCAAGGAGGACTCGGTCCGGTTCCTCATGAACGCCGAGCTCAAGACCAAGACCGCCGAGGACGGCGGCTCGGCCGAGCCCGTGGCCGAGATCCGGGGCCTGGAGCCGCTGCGCAAGCCCGAGCGGCTCCTCCAGTCCGCGCCGTCGGCCGACGCGCCCGGCGGGGTCGAGCAGCAGGCCACGACCGAGGACGGCACGGTGTTCAAGCGCCCGCCCAAGCCGGTCCCGGGCCAGAAGCGGGCAGTCACACGCACTCCCGGCGCCGGTTCGAAGGGCGCCGCGAAGGTCGCCCCGAAGTCGGCCCGGTCCGCGGGCCCGCGCAAGGCCTCGACGGCGCCGCCGGCGAAGCAGGCGAACCCCGGGCAGGCCCACTCCGAGAAGGTGGGGCCGAACGAGCAGTGCCCGTGCGGTTCGGGCAAGAAGTACAAGCGCTGCCACGGCGCGCCCGGCGGTGCCGCACAATAGCCTCCATGACGCGCATCTACATGCCGGCGGACGTCGCGATGCTGGCCCGCCTCGCCGAGACCGGCGAGGTGAGGCCGGTCGCGGCCGTCCACACGGTGACCTCCTGGCTCCGGGGCGAGGCCCCGGGCGCCGACGTGGAGGACCTGGAGTACACGGCCTTCGCCGACGCGGCGACCGCCTCGGTGGCGCTGCTCGCCGGGTCTGAGGGTGCACTGTTGAAGGGTGCGCTGTCGAAGGGTGCGCGCCGGGTGGTGATCTCGGCCGACGTGCCCGACAAGCTCGTGGCCGAGCGGCCCGGCGGGACCGGGGCCGACTTCGAGGGGAGCGTCAAGCTCAAGCGGGTCGCGGCGGTCCACGTGGACGACGCGGACGCGGCCGCCGAGATCGCGGCGGCGCTGGCCTCGGGCGAGGTCGACCTGGAGCTCATCGAGGCGAACGTCCTCGACTGGTACGCCCCGGCCGAGATCCCCGACCTGCTCGCGGCGCTGTCCGCGCCGACCTAGGAAGCGCCATAGCGGGTACCATATGTTGTATGAGCGAGCAGCAGCGGAAGACGACCACCTACCTGCGCGAGACCGATATCTGGCGACTTGATGCCCTGGCTCGGAAACAAGGGCTGACTCGAGCTGAACTGCTACGGCGCATCGTGTCCGAATACGTCGAGGACCACCGCCCGGAGAAGGAGCCGTTGCCGGTGTTCGACCTCGGTGAGCCGATGTCGGTGGCGGAACAGGAGCGGGCCCTCACCGAGGCTTTGGAACGCAAGGCGGGCCGTCGGTGATCGTCATCGCCGACACGTCGGCGCTGCTGTCGGCGTTCGGCAGGGCCGAGCCCCTGCATGATGCGGCGGTCGCGGTGCTCAACGCGGAGACGTTCGTGCTGTCGCCGATGGTGCTGACCGAACTGCACCATCTCGCCTATAAGCGGAGCGGCTTCGAGACCGCCCGCGCCATCATGGGGGCGCTTCTCGGCAGGCTCGCAGACGGTGATGATGTCCTGGGCGCGATCACGCTTGACCGGCTGCGATCGGCGCACGAGGTCCAGGGCAAGTACGCGTCGCTCGAGCTGGACCTGGCCGACTGCATCGGCGTGGTCCTCGCCGACGAGTACCAGACCGACCGGATCTTCACCTTGGACCAGCGGGACTTTCGAGCGGTCAGGCCGCTGACGCCGAAGTTCGACGCGTTCAAGATCCTTCCGGCGGACTGCTGAGGCTCCGGCCGGTACCGGATCACCCGTGCTCGGCGGCCTTCGCGGCCGCGCGCTGCGCGGCGACGGCGGTCTGCTTGGGGGCCTTGGGGATGAGCAGACCGTAGGCGAGGACGGCGCAGAACGCGCCGGCGAACATGGCGGTCATCGAGCCGTTGTACTGCCACTGGAAGCTCACGCCGAGGAAGGCCTCGTCGAGCGGGGAGACCTGGTCGAGGCCGACGGCGAGGAGCACTTCGACGCCGATCTGGGCCACGATGGTGGCGACGAGCCAGATCCCGCCGGGCATGGCCCCGGCGAGCAGGTGGCCGAGGAGTTTCGTGCCGGACCGCTTGCGGCGCAGGTAGACGAATGCGCACAGGCCGCAGGCGAGGCCGGCGACGAACGGGATGGTGCGGCCGAGGGCGCCGTACTCGTCGAGCGGGTCGGAGAACAGGCTCACCGAGGAGGCGGCCTCGAACAGGCCGCGCGCGAACATGAGGAGCAGGAGCAGCAGCGTCGCGCTGAGCCCGGCGACCACGGGGACGGCGTGGCGCGGCAGCGAGAACAGGCCGCCGACGATCGCGGAGCCGAACAGGACCGCGGCGAGGACGAGCGCGATCGAGGGGTCGACGCCGAAGCTGAGGTAGGCGACGACCGCGGCGGCGAGCGCGACGACGGTGAAGCCGAGTGTGGCGGTGGCCGCCCGCGGCCAGTGCCGGATCAGTCGGGGGGCCGCGACGCCCGCGACGGCGCCCGCGAAGGCGGCCGTGATGATGGGGCTGAAGAGGCTGTTCGCCAGGAGCATGACGCCGGTGTCGTCGAGGCCGTCGGCCATGCCGGTGAGGCGGTGCAGCGAGTAGACGACGCCGCCGAGGGAGAGGGCCGCGCAGGCCCCGAGCACCCACAGGGCGATGCGGCCGGGCCGCGGTGCGGGCGCGGCGGTCGGCTCGGCGGTCTCGGCCTGCGTTTCCTGCGTCTTGGTCACGGGCCCAGAGTACGTACACCCGTGAGGGCCGCTGCGTCACACCGGACGCTTGCGGCGACGCGCGCGCCAGTTCTCGTCGCAGCAGGTCGCAGGCCCGGAACTGTGCGAGGATGGCGGCAAGGCGACGCATCTTGTAGCCTCGTTATCAAAGACATGAAATCGCAGTAGCCATCGAATCAATGGGGAGGGGTGCGATGGACGCCTTGTTTACAGTCCCGACGCCGCAGAACGAACCGATCAACTCGTACGCGCCGGGCAGCCCGGAGCGCGAGAGCCTCCAGAAGAAGCTCGTCGAGCTCGCCGGCACGCAGCTCGAACTGGACCTCAACCTCTCGGGCGAGTGGCGGCGCAGCGCGGGCGCGGAGATCAAGGTCGTCCAGCCGCACAACCGCGCCCACGTCCTCGGCGTCACCCGCGAGGCCACCGAGGCCGAATGGGCCGGGGCCGTGGCCGCCGCCAAGGCCGCCCGCCACGACTGGGTCCGCACCGACTTCGCCGACCGCGCCGCGATCTTCCTGCGCGCGGCCGACCTCATCGCCGGGCCCTACCGCGACGCGCTCAACGGCGCGACCATGCTCGGCCAGTCCAAGACCGTCGCCCAGGCCGAGATCGACTCGGCGTGCGAGCTCATCGACTTCCTGCGCTTCAACGTCGGCTTCGCCGAGGGCCTCTACCGGCAGCAGCCGATCTCCTCCAAGGGCATCTGGAACCGCACCGACCACCGCCCGCTCGACGGCTTCGTCCTGGCGATCACCCCCTTCAACTTCACCGCGATCGCCGGGAACCTCCCGACCGCCCCGGCGCTCATGGGCAACACCGTCGTGTGGAAGCCCTCGCCGACCCAGCAGTTCGCGGCGCATTTCGTCATGAAGGTGCTCCTGGAGGCGGGCCTGCCGCCGGGCGTCATCAACATGGTCACCGGCGTCGGTCACGCCAGCGAGGTCGCCCTGCTCGACCCCGACCTCGCCGGCATCCACTTCACCGGCTCCACCAAGACCTTCCAGCACCTGTGGAACACCGTGGGGCGCAACATCGCCGGGTACCGCACCTACCCGCGCCTGGTCGGCGAGACCGGCGGCAAGGACTTCATCGTCGCCCACCCCAGCGCCGACCTGCACAGCCTCGCCGTCGCGATGGTGCGCGGCGCGTACGAGTACCAGGGCCAGAAGTGCTCGGCGCTCTCGCGGACCTACGTGCCCGCGTCCCTGTGGCGCGGCGGCCTCAAGGACGCCGTGGTCGGCATGACCGAGGACATCACCTACGGCGACGTCACCGACTTCGCCAACTTCGGCGGCGCCGTCATCGACGAGCGCGCCTACGCCAAGCACACCGCGCTCTTCGAGCGCCTGCGCGGCGACGCGAAGGCCACCGTCGTCACCGGCGCCACCGCCGACGACTCGCAGGGCTTCTTCGTGCAGCCCACCCTCGTCGAGGCCACCGACCCGACGCACGAGCTGTTCACCGAGGAGTACTTCGGGCCGATCAACGGCGTCTACGTCTTCGACGACGCCGACTTCGACGCCGTGGTCCGCCAGGCCGCCGACGTCGCCCCGTACGCGCTCACCGGCGCCGTCTTCGCCACCGACCGGGCCGCGATCGCCCGCGCCGGCGAGGAGCTGCGGTTCGCCGCCGGCAACTACTACATCAACGACAAGCCCACCGGCGCCGTCGTCGGCCAGCAGCCCTTCGGCGGCTCCCGAGGCTCGGGCACCAACGACAAGGCCGGCTCCTGGCAGAACCTCGTGCGCTGGATCAGCCCGCGCTCGATCAAGGAGACCTTCGTCCCGCCCACCGACTACCGCTACCCCCACCAGGGCTAGCGCACGCGAGAGGGGCCCGGATCGCTCGATCCGGGCCCTTTTATGCTTGGGCCATGACGAAGCGTGAGCACCCGCTCAAGGGCGAATTCGACACTGCCACGGCCCGTTGGGAACGCACCACCCACGAGGACGGCGCTCCCGCCGCGCTCGAGATCGGCTACGCCGACAACGGGATGGTCGCCCTGCGCATGGCCGAGGACCCCGAGGGGGACATCCTCATCTACACCCCGTCCGAGTGGGAAGCCTTCGTCGAAGGCGTCCGCGACGGCGAGTTCGACATCGAGACCTGGGACGACGAACCCATTGTCGAGATCATCGACGACGAGGACGGCACGCCCGCCGGACGCTAGCCGCACCCGCCCGAATCAGCGCGACCGCGCCGACCGCCCAGCGGACGGCGCGGTCGCGGTGCGTCCGCACCCCTACCGCCCCCGGGTGAACGCACTGCCGACCCCGGTGCGAACGTGCCAATCTGGAATTCACCCCCGACGCCTTGTATCCCGCCGGACGCCGAGGACTCTTGCCTGGTGAATGCCGTGATATCCGCCCAGCCCGTGGCGATCGCGGCATTCCGGGCCCGAGTGCCTCCCGACCGCGGCGCCGGCGTGTACCCCACGACCGGCGGAGGATGAGGAGAATCGTTCGAGAAGGATCCCCCTCCTCGGTTGACAACCGAATAGACCCCTAGAGAAGCAGAGGAGCTCCCCATGCGATTGGTGTTCGCCGATCACGAACCCCATCTCAAGCCCAATCCCCGGCGCGACCACATGAGCGGCGTGCCGGAGCTCGCCTACTCCACACTCGACCGCCACGGCGGCCGCGTCCTCGCCCCGGGCCAGGTCGTGCGGACCGCGGGCCAGTCCTCCCCGGTGGGGACGATCTACCGCTACGACCGCCTGCTGGTGGACGAGTCGGTCATCCAGAACGCCGAAGCCCGCCGGAAGCTCGAGGGCGCCATCAGCCCGACCGGAATGTCGCTGGAGAGCCAGGCCGCCAGCGTGATCGTCGCCGGGCAGGGTTCGTACCGCGTGCCCGTCACCAGCGCCGCAGGCGACCACGCCGCGGTCGACGCCTGGGCGCTCATCCAGCGCCTGCGCACGGGCTCCGGTGAGTCGAGCCTTCCCGGTGAACTGCTGGACAAGGTTCGGCTGGAACACCTGATGATCTGCTCGAAGAGCGGACCGGGCGTCGGCAACGGCGAACCCCCTGTCGGTGGTTCGCACTCGTTCTCCCTGGGCCGCATTCCCGTCGACATGGTCAATCCGATGCCGAGCCGACACTCGGCCGAACGCCGTATGCGTGTGGCGGTCCTCGACACCGGCGTGCCGCCGAAGCATCCGGCCTTCGACGTGTCCGACCGTTCCGAGGGCGATGACACGTTCGTGATCGTCGACCACGCCTTTCAGACGAAGCTCGGCGAGCATTCCGACTCCCCGGCGATCCCGCTCGACGACCCGTGGGAGGGTCCGGTCCACGAACCGACCCTCGTCGGCGAGGTCGCAAGCCACTTCGGCCACGGCACCTTCATGACCGGCCTGCTCCGGCAGATGTCGCCGGACGTCCAGGTGTACTCGCTGCGAGTCGTCCACAACGACGGACTCGCCTACGAGCACGAGGTCATCGCCGCGCTGCACCACGTGGCCGACCAGGTCGAGGCGTCGAGGAACGGCGAAGCCGAGGCGGTCAACGTCGATGTCGTGGTCCTCGCCATGGGCTACGTCGACGAGAGCCCGGACGACGAACCGGGCGGATGGATCGGCGACGCGGTCAAGCGCCTTGCGGCGCTCGGCATCCCAGTGGTCGCGGCGGCGGGGAACCAGTCGTCCGACCGGCCCTTCTATCCGGCGGCCTTCTCGGCGCACCACCTGCCGGAGGTGGCCGCCCCCATCCTGAGCGTCGGAGCGCTGAACCCGAACCGGCACATCGCGATGTTCTCCAACGAAGGCCCGTGGGTCACCTGCTACGCCACCGGGGCCGGGCTGGTGAGCACGTATCCCAGGGAGGCGAAGGGCTCCCGGATGCCCGATCGCCGCGCGAGGTCGTCCTACCTCAACCGGCACAGGGAGAGCCACGACCCCGACGACTTCTCGTCCGGGTACGCGGTCTGGAGCGGCACTTCTTTCGCCGCTCCGATCGCCGCCGCGTTCCTGGTGAACGCGATGGCCGATGCGGAGCCGGGCGGCGCACTGGACTCCGCGGCGGCCTCCGCGCGTGCGCACGAGGCCTTGAAGCGGCTGAAGAAGCAGCTAGCCTGAGGTCATGAACATGACCTCAGCTCATTCGGTGGCTGCCGTGGACTACGACCGGCGCGCGCAGTTGTACCTCGCCGCGCGCGCCGGCGACGGGTCCGCGCAACGGGCGCTCGTCCAGGACCTCAACGAGGTCCTCTGGCGAGCGGCTCGCCGCACGGGCCTGGACAGGGAGAGCGCGGCCGACGCGGTGCAGACCGCGTGGCTGCGGCTCTGGCACACCGAACGAGAGCTGGACCAGCCTCGCGCCCTGACCAAATGGCTCCTGACGACCGTCAGCCGCGAGGCCTGGAGGCAGATGGGGCGTGCGCGGCGCGAGGTCGTGGCGGACCCGATCGACATCGAGGAGCCCGTCCTCGACGGCATCGAGGACGGAGTGATCCGCGATGGCGACCGGGAGGCCGTTCGCCGTGCATTTCTCGCCCAGAACGATCGATGCAAGCGACTGCTGGCCATTGTGGCCGCGGTTTCCCGGCCGGATTACGAATACATCGCCGAGTCATTGGGAATGAAGAGGGGGAGCATCGGACCCACACGGGGACGGTGCTTGGACAAAATGAGGACAGCGCTCTTGGACGATCCGTCCTGGAGCGCGGGTGAGGGGCAGGGTGAACATGCGACCTGAGTTCGAAGATCAGGGCGGCTACGAACAGCTGGACTCCTGCGACGAGCGGATCCTGGCGGTCATCAACGAATTGCACCACCGCGACGACCCGCTGCCGGACGATCTCAACGAAAGGGTGCTGTTCGCGCTCGAATTGGAGGCGGCCCTCGACGCGAGGGTGGCGCGGATATCCCGCGAGAACGAGCTCGTACCGATGCGCGGCGAAACCGAGATGACGGTGGGACAGGGTGATCCGGCCTCGATCACCTTCGACTGCGAAACGGTCACCGTCATGGTCACGCCAAGGCCGTCAGCCGTTCACGAGTTGCGCCTGGACGGTTGGATCGGTCCAGAAGGGATATACGAGGTCGAGCTCAGAAGCGGCGACGGGTCGAAGCTCGCTTCGACGGACGAGTCGGGTCGATTCGTCGTCGAAGGCCTTCCCGGCGGGCAGATGTTCCAACTCGTCATCAGGCCCGAGGAGTCGCTACAGCGGAATGGGCTCCCGGCGGTCGTCGTGACTCCGGCGGTTCGGCTGTAGCATATGAAGAATGCTCCAACGCGCTTGGCGACTCTTCTCACGCGGGTACCGCCTCCAGGCGCGGTGGCGCATCGCCGAAGCCGCCGAGGTTTTCGACCAGGCGCTTCGACTGCTCGACTGGAGCCCTGACGCACCGCCCCGACGCGGCACCGCCACGGCGCGACTCACCGCTCGAATCCTCATTTCGCGCGCGCTGACCCTGACGTACTCCGGCGAGGCCCCAGCGGGAATGGTGCTCCTCGACCGGGTAGACCGATTCGTGGACGAACAGGACCGAGGCCTGCTCACGCATCAACGGGCCATAATCCTTCAGCAGAACGGCAGGCTGCTGGAGGCGCTCGACTGCTTCGACCAGGCTGAACCGCTGCTCGCGGCCAACGGGCCCGACTGGTCGTATGCGGGCTTGTTCCTCAACCGGGCCAATACCCTTCGAGACCTGGGTGCACTCGGCAAGGGGCTGGAGAACGCCCGCAGGGCACGCGAGCTGTTCGCGCAGCTCGGACGCCGCCTCAACCAGGTGAAGGCGCAGCACGTCGAGGCGCTCCTACTGCTCGACCTCGGCGATGTGACGAAGGCGCTCGCGGCCTTCGAAGAGGTCCGGGCCGAATATCGCGAGCACGCTCCTGAACTCGAAGTCTTCGTCAACAGCGCCAACGCCGACGCGATGGCCTATGTCGGCATGTACCGACAGGCGATCGCGCACTGGGCAGAGGTCATCGCCGCGACCCGTCTCTCGGGAGACCTCCGGCAGGCGGCACTCGGCGAGTTCTGGCGCGCGGCGACCGCGTTCGAGGACAAGCGGATCGAGCAGGCCGCCGAATGGGCCGAACAGGCCATGGACTCGCTGTACCGGCAGGGCAACGAACCCATGGCCTTTCTCGCGCGCCTGCTCATCCTCCAGGGCGAGTTCGACACGGAGACCGAGGGCTCCGACTTCGCCGGCAAGGTCTCCCGGTTGTGCGACGCGCTGGAGCAGCGAGGCTGGTACCTCCGGCTCAACCAGGCCCGGATTCTCGCGTCCCGGGCCCGGATCCGCGTCGGCGACCTCGACGGCGTCGAAGCCGATCTCGGCGTCGAGCAGAACGGCCCCGGTTACGAAGTGCTCGCGGACGGGCTCGCTCGCCACCTCGCAAAGGCGGAGTTGGCCTCGGCGCAAGGCCGCGACCCGATGTCGGAGCTGCGCGCCGGCCTCGACCTGCTGGACGAGTACCGGGTCACCTTCGGGTCGGTCGAGTTCCAGGCGGGCGTGTCCGCGCTCGGCGTGCAGCTCTCGGCCCAGGGCGTGATCCGGGCGGTCGACAACGGCGATCCCGCCGAGATGCTGTGGTGGGCGGAGCGATCGCGGGCCCAGTCGCTGCGCATCCCGCCGGTGAAGTCCTCGTCCGACCCTGACGCGCGCGAGGCTCTAGGACGGCTTCGCCAAGCGCGCCAGGAACTCTGGGACCTACAGCTCGAAGGCGAGTCCGTGACCGACGCGCTCGACCGGGTGCGCCGCCTCGAAGCGGAGATCCGCGATCACGACCGCGCCACCCCCGGCCCCGGTGCGCAGGCCGAACGGATCTCCCCTGAGGCGATCCATGAACTGGCGTCCGCGCACGACACCGCGGTCGTGAACCTCTTCAGCGTGGGCGGGAAACTGCGGGCGGTGCTCGCGGGCGGCGACGGCCTGCGGCATACCGAGCTGCTGCCGTTCACCGAGGCCATCGAACTCGAACGGCGCCTCGGCGCGGACCTCGATGCGCTCGGGCGCACCTACAAGCTCCCGTCGAGGCTGCGGCTCAGCGTCGAGAGCTCGTTCCGCCGCAACGCCACCGCGCTCGCGGACGGCGCCTGGGGCGCCATCGCCGACTACGTCGGCGACCGGCAACTGGTGATCGTGCCGCACAGCCGCTTGGCCTGGGTGCCGTGGCCGATGCTGCCGCCGCTGCGAGGGCGGCCGCTCACCGTCTCACCTTCCGCCGAAGCGTGGTGGCGCGCCATGCAGCGGCCGCACGCGACGGGTCCGGCGATCATCGCGGCAGGGCCCGGACTCGTCCGGGCCGATGCCGAGATCGAAGCGGTCGCCGACTTCTACTCCGGCGCACAGCTCGTGCTGGCCGAGAAGTCCGATCCCGAGGCCGTGCTCCGCGCCCTCGACGGCGCCTCGGTGGCCCATCTCGCCGCGCACGGACACCATGAGCCCGACAACGTCCTGTTCTCCCGCTTGGACTTCGGGCTCGGGCCGCTGAACGCCTACGAGCTCCTCGGGCTCGACCAGCCGCCGAGCCACGTCGTCCTGTCCTCATGCGACCTCGGACGCTCCACCGTCGAGGTCGGCAACGAGACCCTCGGCTTCACCGCGGCGCTGCTCCACGCCGGCACCTCGACCGTGGTGTCGAGCCTGGCGAAAGTGCCCGACGACATGGCCGCCGAGATGATGGTCGAGTACCACCAGCGCTGCGTCGCCGGGGCCACGCCCGCCGAAGCCCTTGCCGCCGTAGGCGAGCACCGGCCGTGGCACCCGTTCGTCGCGTTCGGGGCCTAAGCTCGGGTACTCACCCCGAGAAAGGCCCGCCCATGAACGCCACCCCCGGCTGATCCCGTGTTCCGCAACGCCGACCACCGCCTCCTGTTCACCTCCGTCGCCGCGAGCCAGGTCGGGCTCCAGGTCGCCTACTTCTCGCTCTCGATCATCGCCGTCGTCGTCCTCGAACTGAGCGAGGCGCAGATCGGGCTCCTGTACGCCATGGACCAGATCGCCCTGGTCCTCTTCGGCCTGCTGGTCGGCGTCTGGGTGGACCGGTTGCGGGACAAGCCGATCATCGTCGTCAGCGAGACCCTCAGGGCCGCGGTGATGCTCACCGTGCCGATCGCGTGGGCGTTCGACGCGCTCACCGTCTGGCACGTGTTCGCCGCGATGTTCCTGCTCGGCCTGACCTCCGTGTTCTTCGACGTCGCGCAGGTCAGCTTCGTGCCCAGGCTGATCGACAACAAGAGCCTCACCAAGGGGAACTCGCGCATCCAGGGGATCAGGTCGGCCTCCGACACCGCCGGGCCGCTCGGGGCCGGGCCGCTGGTCGCGGTGCTGACGGCACCGGTGGCTATCGTCGCCTCGGTGGCGTCGTTCGCGGTGTCGGCCTTCGCGGTCGCGCGCATCCGCTACCGCGAGGAGGAGCCGGTGCGGCCCGAGAAGCCGCACCTGGGCGCCGAGATCGCGGCGGGGTTCAAGTTCATCTTCGGCGACGCGATCCTGCGGAACGTGGCCCTCGCGAGCGCCTGGTGCAACCTCTCGGTGGGGGCGTTCCAGGCGATGCTCATGGTCTTCCTCATCCGGGAGGCCGGGCAGTCGAGCCAGGTGGCCGGGTTCGTCCTGGCCGGTTCGGGCGTCGGCGGGATCCTCGGAGCGATGCTCGTCGGGCGGGTCTCGGCGAGGTTCGGGGTCGGGCCGGTCGCGATCGGGGCGCTCATGGTCTCGGGCCCGGGGATGGCGGTCGTGGCCGCGTCGGGCCCCGGCCTGGGCGCGGTGACGGCGTTCGCCGGACAGGTGCTGTTCGTCGCGGCGGTCGTGGTGTTCAACGTGAACGTCGTGAGCTACCGCCAGGCGGTGACCGAGGACGACATGCAGGGCCGCGTCGGCGCGACGCAGCGCGTGGTGTGCTGGGCGGCGCTGGCGGCCGGGTCGATCCTCGGCGGGCTCGCGGGGGAGTGGCTGGGGGCGCGGGCGGTGCTGGTGATCGCCGCGGTGATGCTCACCGCCGGATGCCTGCCGCTGCTGCGGACGCCGCTGCGGCGGTTGAAGGCCATCCCGGTGGAGGCCGCCTGACCTCAGGCCCGGTCGCCGGGGAGGCGAGCGGTGTCGATGACCTCGTCGAGGATCGCGCGGGTGCGGACCAGGTCGGCGATGGAGCGGTCGATGCGGTCGCGTTCGGCCTTGAGGTCGCGGGCGAGGGACTCGGTGGCGTGCTCGTTGGGGCCGCCGTCGAGGTCGTGCATGCACGGGAGGATGCCGTCGATGGTGCGGCTGTTGAGGCCCGCGGCGTAGAGGACCTGGATGCGCACGACCCGGTCGACGGCGCGTTCGGGATACTCGCGGTGGCCGCCGGGGGTGCGCTCGGCGGCGAGGAGGCCCTGCTCCTCGTAGTAGCGCAGGGAGCGCTCGCTGACGCCGGTGCGCCGGGCGAGTTCGCCGATCCTCATGAGCCGCCTCACAATCCATTGAACCTGACATCGGTGTCAGGTTCTACGGTAGCGCCATGACGAACACGACGGCCACGAGCCTCTTCGAACCCGCCCGCATCGGTGCCCTCGACCTTGCCAACCGCCTGGTCATGGCCCCCATGAGCCGCAACCGGGCACGGCCCGGGGGCGTGCCGACCCCGATCATGGCCGAGTACTACGCGCAGCGCGCCACCGCCGGGCTCATCGTGGCGGAGGCGAGCAGTCCCAGCCGCGTCGGCTACACCTACCCCGACATCCCCGGGATCTTCGACGACGCCCAGGTGGCCGGCTGGCGCCGCGTCACCGGCGCGGTCGCCGCCGCCGGGGGCCGGATGTTCCTCCAGATCGAGCACGGCGGGCGCATCGGCCACCCCGACAACAACGGCGGCCTGGTGCCGGTGGCGCCCTCCCCGATCGCGCTGCCCGGCGGCATCCACACCCCGACCGGGCACCGGGACGCGCCCGTGCCGCGCGAACTGACCATCGCGGACCTGCACGCCACCAGGGACGACTTCACCGCCGCGGCCCGCAACGCGATCCGCGCCGGCGCCGACGGCGTCGAGGTCCACGCCGCCAACGGCTACCTCCTCAACCAGTTCCTCGCCACGAGCACCAACCGCCGCATCGACGCCTACGGCGGCTCGGTCGCGGGCCGCGTCAGGTTCGTCGCCGAAGTGGCCGAGGCGGTGGCCGCCGCCGTCGGACCCGAGCGGACCGGCCTGCGGATCTCGCCGACCAACGCCATCAACGGCATCCACATGGACGACCCCGAGCGGCTCTTCCCGGCCCTGCTCGACGCGCTCGCCCCGATCGGCCTCGCCTACCTCCACATCGCCTACGCCGAGACCGCCTCGCCGCTCTTCGCGGACCTGCGCCGCCTCTGGCCGAGCGCCCTCATCGCGAACCCGAGCGCGGGCGACGGCCGCCCCTTCCACCCCGACGGCGGCCTGGCCGCCGCCGAACGGGCCCTGACCGCCGGCGCCGACCTCGTCGCCCTCGGGCGCCCGTTCATCGCCAACCCCGACCTGGCCGAGCGCCTGCGCACCGGCGCCCCGATCAACCCGATCCGCGAGGACGCGCCCCTGTACGGCGGCGTCGACGCACGCGGCTACACCGACTACCCGACCCTCGGAAAGGTTGCGGCGCAGTAGGGTCGAACCATGACCGACACCTGGGACCCGGCCGCGCCGGGCGTGATGCGCCTCCCCTCCGGGCGCCTCGTGCGCGGCCGCCCCCTCGCCCGCCCGCTCCCCGAGGGCCCCGCCCCCCAGTTCGCGCTCTACCTCCTCGGGAAGGAGCCCCCTGCGGTGCCTTGGGAGTCGGAGTGGATCCGCTGGCCGGACTTCCGCCTGCCGTCGGACAAGGGCGCGTTCCCCGCCGCCCTCGCCCGCGCCCTCGACCGCACCACCGCCGAACGCGTCGAATTCGCCTGCCACGGCGGCAACGGCCGCACCGGCACCGCCCTCGCCTGCCTGGCGATCCTCGACGGCCTCCCCGCCCCCGAAGCCCTCGCCTACGTCCGCACCAACTACGCTCGCACCGCGGTCGAAACCCCCGGCCAAAAGCGCTTCATCAAACGCTTCGGCTAGCGGCGACCGGTTCGATTCGTTCGGTCGCCCGTCTGCAAGAGCACTTCCATGACCGCCGACGCCTGGTATTGGTGACGGTATCTGCCGGTGAGCTTTTCCAGTACGCCCAGACTGACCAGCTGGGCCACAGCGTTGGCGACGCCCTGCGGGGTGGCTTTGTTGAGGCGTTTCGCCAGTGACGGAACGGTGAACCTCGGATACCCGATGAGGCTGCCGGTGATATCGCGGGTCAGGCCGCTCCGGGGGAACGCCTCCTGGACCAGATCCAGGTATTCGCGCTGAAGACCGAGCAGATCCTCCACTCGGAGCCGTGTGTCATCGGCCGCGGCCTCCAACCCGGAACTGAAGAGCCGGATCCAGGAGTCCCAGTCGCCTTTCGCCGAGACGTTGTAGAGACCTTCCTGGTATTCGTCGCGATGCGCTTCGAACCACGGCGAGACGCTCAGCAGTGGAAGCCGCAGAGCGCCATCGGTGATGAGCTGGAGAACGATCAGCATGCGTCCGATACGGCCGTTGCCGTCGGAGAAGGGGTGCAGCGTCTCGAACTGATAGTGGGCCATCGCCGCAGAGACCACCGGGTCGCGGTCGGCCCCGTCTCGGATCCAGTCGAGCAAGTCCTGGACGGCCGCACGCAACTCGATGCCCGGGGGCATGGGGATGAAGCGAGCCGATTCGATCGAAGAGCCGCCGTTGCCGATGGCGACCTGAACCGTCCTCAGACGACCTGGATCCCTCCGTTCGGACGCAGTGCCTATCACCAACGTCCGCTGTGATTCCTCCAGCAGGCTGAGCGTGATCGCATGCCCGTCGCTTATCAGCTCGAACGCGTGCTCAGCTGCGTAGACGTAGTTGAGCACTTCGACCAGGGCGGTCCCCATCGGGCCTGATTCATCCTCGCCGTCATCCTCAGCGAGTACCCGTTCCAACGGGGCGAACGTGCCTTCGAGGGCCGAGGTGCTCTGCGCCTCGCGGCGGAGGGTGGGCCTGCGCAGCAGTGCTGGGTTGGGGATCTGCAACGATGACTGGTCGAGGCGCCCGAGCGCCAGGTTCGCCCGGCCCACCGCCTGCCATGTGGTCTGGTGAAGATCCGCGGTGGCGGTCAGAGGTTCGGGGACGAACGCCATGTGTTGAATATCCTGCCGGTTCGTCCGTCCGTTCCCTATATTGGCGTCAAGTGTCCGGTCGGGCTTTGCGCGAATTCTTCGAGGTCCACATCTCAAATTCTAGGCGCGAGAGTTGAGATGTTGCGGAGCATCTCAACTCGGCTTGGCGTGTTCGCCAACATCTCAATTTTCGATGCCGAGATTTGAGATCTTCACGCTCGGAGTCCTGCATGCGCACCTGCGCCACGCGGGGTGGTAGGCGGTTTCTGGGCGGTTGGCATATGGTGGTGTCGCGCACCACCCCTCGCACCGCTCGCATTGAGGATCCCCATGACGCTTCCCGAACCGGCTCGGCGCGGGCCATCGAAGAGGTGGCTGCCCGTCATCGTGGTCGCGGCCGCGCTGCTCGTGGTGGGAATCGCCGCGCAGGGCGCGGGCGTCAGCTGGCGCGAGGCCGAACTCCCCGACGCGCCCGGCGAGCAGGAGTCAATGCCGCTGGAGTTCGAGAGCCCGATGGAGGAACTGCCCACGGGCGAACCGCGGGACACCGTCGAGGACGGATTCACCCTGCCGCCCTGGGTCTCCTGGCTCGTCCTCGGCCTGCTCATCGGCGTCCCGGCCTGCTTCGTGCTGCTGTTCCTGGTGCGCCGACTCGTCGACTGGCTCATGTTCGCCCCGCGGGTGAGCGGGGTCGCCGAACCCGAGACGCTGCACCTCCACCGCGACTTCGCGATCGTGGAGGACGCCGTCACCGCCGCGCTCGCCGAGATGGACCTCGGCGCCGACCCGCGCTCGGCCATCATCGCCTGTTGGGTGCACTTCGAGCAGGCCGCCGGCGCCGTCGGGATCGAACGCGAGAGCTCCGACACCCCCGCCGACCTCGTCAGGCGCCTCCTCGAACGCCATCAACTCGACGGCGAGGCGCTCCGGCGCCTCTCCGAGTCCTACCTGCGCGCCCGCTACTCCCCACGCGAAGTCGACGAGAGCGACCGCGACCAGGCCCGCGACGCGCTCCTGGCGCTCCGGTCCCAGCTCGGCGTCCGGGAGGGACGATGAAGGCGTTCCTCGCCCCGTTCGGGGCCCTCAAGCTCTGGCCCGCCATCGGCGCGGTCGCCCTCGCGCTCGGCTTCTGGGGCGTCGCGCGGCTCTCCGGCGTCGACTTCGCCGTCTGGCAGCTCATCGCGCTCGCGCTGGCGGCGCTCGCGGCGAACTCGGTCGTGAACGGGATGCGCGCCGACACCGTCCAGGCCCCCGAGCTGCGGGTGCGCACCGTGAACGACCCGAGTTGGCGGCCGTTCGTGGAGGTCAACCGCTGGGAGGACCGGCTCATCTTCGCCGAGGCCAAGCCCGGGCGCTTCGAGGAGTCCAAGGCCAGGCGCCACCTCGTGGAGATCGCCTCCGAGCGGCTTCGGCTGCGCCGCGGCCTCTCCCTGACCGACCATCCCGACCAGTGCCGGGAGGTCCTCGGCGAGCGCACCTTCGCGTTCCTGACCGGGCCCGCCCCCGACTGCCCCACCCCGCGCCAGCTCGACGAACACCTGCAAGCGATCGAGGAGATCTCATGACCGACGACACCCCGACCATCAGCCTCGACCAGGTCGCGCACCACGCCGGGGCGGTCCTCAAGTCCGTCCAGTCGGTCATCGTCGGCAAGGACGAGCCGCTGCGCCTGGTCCTCGCGGGCATCCTCGCGGGCGGCCACATCCTCCTCGAAGACCTCCCCGGCCTCGGCAAGACCCTCACCGCCCGCTGCTTCGCCCAGAGCCTCGGCCTCGACTTCCGGCGCCTCCAGTTCACCCCCGACCTGCTGCCCGCCGACGTCACCGGCTCCTTCCTCTACAACCAGAAGACCGGCGAGTTCGTCTACCGCAAGGGCCCGGTCCACACCAACCTCCTGCTCGCCGACGAGATCAACCGGACGCCGCCCAAGACCCAGTCCGCGCTCCTGGAAGCCATGCAGGAGCGCCAGGTCTCCGTCGAGGGCGAGACCCACCTCCTCCCCGAGCCGTTCACCGTCCTCGCCACCTCCAACCCCGTCGAGTTCGAGGGCACCTACCAGCTCCCCGAGGCGCAGCTCGACCGCTTCCTCCTGCGCGTCTCCTTCGGCTACCCGACCCCCGACGAGGAGTGGGAGGTCCTCCAGCGCCGCATCGCCCGCCGCGTCGAGCAGGTCGACCTCGCCCCCGTCATCGACGCGCCCACGCTCGTCGCCATGCAGCGGGCGCTGGAGAGCGTCACCGTCGAGGACTCGGTGGGCCGCTACATGGTCGCCATCACCGCCGCGACCCGCGGCCACGCCCAGGTCCAGGTCGGCGCCTCCCCGCGCGGGTCGCTCGCGCTGCTCCTGGCCTCGCGGGCCCTCGCCGTCCTCTCCGGGCGCGACTTCGTGACCCCTGACGACGTCAAGGGCGTCGCCGGCGCCGCCCTCGCCCACCGCATCACCCTCAAGCCCGAGCTGTGGATGCGCCGCATCGACCCGGCCGTCGTCGTCGCCGACATCTGCCGCGGCGTCGAGGCGCCCCAGACCGCCCAGGCCCCCACCTACGCCGTCCGGCCCCAATGACCCTCGCAGGCGACCCCGCGCTGAGCCTGCGCACCGACAACGCCAGGCCCGTCCGCCGCGCCGAGACCGAACCGCCCGTCACCTGGCGCCGCACCATGGCCTTGACGAGGGCCGTCGCCCTCGTCGCCGTGTGCCTCCTCGCGGCCGTCGCCGTCGGACGCGTCGACCTCGTGGTCCTGGCCGCGCCCTTCGCGATCGGCACCGCGCTCCTCCTCCAGCGCCGACCCGTCCGCCCGCCCGAGGCCCGCCTCGTCGCCCTCGACGACGAGACCTGCGCCGAAGGCGCGACCGCCGCCGCGAGCATCGTCGTCGCCAACCCCGAACCGGTCCCGATCACCACGCTCGTCACCGCCACCGCCGACCCCTGGATCGCCCTGCACACCGGCAAGGGCGACTTCGCCGAGGCGCTCGGCCCCGGCGTCGCCCGCGAGATGCGCGTCGCCGGACGCGCCCGCCGCTGGGGCGGCCACCACCTCGGGCCCGTCCACGTCCGGTCCATCGCCTGCGGCGGCCTCCTGGAGACCACCGTGCAGCGCCTGCCGGGCACCACCGTGTGGGTCCTGCCCGTCCCCGACTGGTTCGACTCCGCCGAATCCCTGCCGTTCGCCGACGGCGTCACCGGCGTCCACCGCTCCCGCCGCGGCGGCGACTCCGGCGAACTCGCCGAAGTGCGCCTCTACCAGCCCGGCGACCGGCTCCGGCGCATCGACTGGCGCACCTCCATGCGCACCAGGGACCTCTACGTCAACGCGACGCTGTCCGAACGCGACACCGACGTCACCCTCATCCTCGACCTCCAGGTCGAGGCCGGGGTCTCCGGCGGCGTCGCGCCCGCCGAAGGCGAACCGGCCGTGCCCGGCGAGGGCACCCCCTCCGTCGCCGACCTCACCGTCCGCGCCGCCGGGGCCGTCGCCTCCCACTACGCCCTCCAAGGCGACCGCGTCGCCTGCATCGAGTTCGGCGCCCGCGGCCGTCGGATGCGGGCCGGAGCCGGGCGCCGTCACGCCGCCGCGACCCTCCGCTGGCTCGCCTCCATCGAGATCCCCAACGACCCGCTGCCGCCCTCGCCCGAGATGGTCCGCCGCCAGATCGCCGGCCAGCGCAGCCTCAACGTCGTCTTCACGCCCCTGCTCACCGACCGCGCCCTCCAGCTCATCGCCGGCCTCGCCCGCGCCGGGCGGCCCGTCCTGTGCGTCGACACCCCCCCCCCGCACGTCGCCCCGCCCGCCCGCACCCATTGGACGCCCTACGCCGAGCGCCTGTGGCGCCTCTCGCGAGCCAACACGATCATGGAACTGCGCGACCTCGGCGTCGCCGTCGAACCCTGGCAGGGCTCGGCCTCCCTGGACAACGTCCTCGCCGAACTCAACCGGAGGCGCTACCGATGAGCCCCTGCACGACCTCTGCGAGCCGCAGATGAGCGACACCCGGCGCGGCCTCGTCCGGGCCCTCTCCGACGGCGCCCGCGAACGCCTCAAAGCCGGCCGCAGCGGCAGCGTCAGCTGGGCCCGCAGCGTCGCGGCCGCGCCCGTCCTGCTGCGCGCCACCGTCGCCCTGTCCCTGTTCGTCGCCGCCGAACTCGCCGTCCCCGCCGAGTGGGCCGCCTCCGGCCCCTACCTCGTGCCCGCCGTCCTCGTCTCCCTCGCCGCGGCCCTCCTGCCCGCCGGGATCGCCCCGCTCATCGCGATCCTGTTCGTCCTCGCCGCCCGCATCGTCAGCGGCGCCCTCGAACGCGCCGACGACGGCGCCGACCCCTCCCTGTGGACGACCGCCGCCCTCGCCTGCCTGCTCTACACCGCCCACGCCACGGCCGCCGTGGCGCAGCGCTTCCGGACGACTACCGCAATGGACGGTGAGATCATCCTCACCTGGGCGCGCCATCTGGGCCTCGTCCTCGCGTCGACAGTGGTCATCGCCGCGACCCTGGCCCTGTTCACCGCGTATTTCACCGGTCTGACCGCCGCCGTCGCGGTCGCCGCCGGGATCGTGGCCGCAGTCACGGTGATCTACGTCCTCGCGCGTTCGCTACACAAGGACCCCTGAGCAGGGCCAGAATTGAACACGTGAAACGTATTGTCGTGATAGGTGCCGGTCACGTCGGTTTTTACGTTGCCGAACGCTTGAGCAAGCTGCTGAAAGGCGACATCAAGCGCGGCCAAGTTGAACTGATGGTCATCGACCCCAACCAGCACATGACCTACCAGCCGTTCCTGCCCGAGGCGGCTGCCGGATCCATCTCCCCGCGACACGGTGTTGTGCCGCTCCGACAGGCCCTCAAGCACTGCACCATCCTCACCGGTGCCGTCACCGAGATCAAGCACGCCGAGCGCACGCTCACCGTGCAGCCTTTCGTCGGTCCCGCCCGCGAGGTCGAGTACGACGAGGTCATCGTCGCCCCCGGCTCCGTTTCCAGGCCGCTCCCCATCCCCGGCCTCGCCGACACCGCCATCGGCATCAAGTCGATGGGCGAGGCGATCTGGCTGCGCAACCACGTGCTCCAGCGCTTCGACATCGCCGCGACCACCGAGGACCCGGACGTGCGCCGCAAGGCGCTCACCTTCCTCACCGTCGGCGGCGGCTTCGCCGGCGCCGAGACCCTCGGCGAACTCGAAGACCTCACGGCGAACATCGTCAAGAACTACCCGATGCTCGACGCCTCCGAGATCAAGTGGTACCTCGTCGAGTACGCCAACAAGATCCTCCCCGAGGTCGGCCCCGAGATGGGCGCCTACGCCGCCCGCGAGCTCACCAAGCGCGGCGTCGACATCCGCCTCGGCACGACCCTGAAGTCCTGCGAGGGCGGCCACGTCGTCCTCACCGACGGCGAGGAGTTCGACTCCGACACCATCATCTGGACCGCCGGCGTCATGCCCCACCCGCTGCTCAAGCAGACCGACCTGCCGATCGGCCCCCGCGGCCACCTCGAATGCAACACGAGGCTCCAGGTCGCCAGCGGCGTCGAGGCCGGAAAGGACACCGTCGGCGAGGTCGTCGAAGGCGCCTGGGGCGCGGGCGACTCCACCCAGGTCCCCGACACCTCGGACTTCCCGATGGACTGGTGCACGCCCTCGGCGCAGCACGCCGTCCGACAGGCGAAGATCCTCGCCGACAACGTCTACGCCGAGCACGTCGGCCGCACGCTCACGCCGTACAAGCACAAGTACATCGGCTCGGTCGCCGGCCTCGGCCTGTACAAGGGCGTCGCCAACACCTACGGCTTCAAGGCCAAGGGCCTCCTCGCCTGGCTCATGCACCGCGGCTACCACCTGTCGCGCGTGCCCGGGACCGGCCGCAAGGGCCGCGTCCTCGCCGACTGGATCGTCGGCTTCTTCACCAAGCGCGAGATGGTCCAGCTCGGCGAGATCCAGGCCGGACGCGAACCGTTCGAAGCCATCGCCGCAGGCACCGACCCCGCACGGGCGGTCAAGTCCGTCGGATAGTCGTTACAGTTGGAGCACCACGGGTAGACACCCGTGGTGCTTCAGCCTTTAGCGAGGTGGAAAACTGGTGTCCATGAGAGCACGTGTACTCGTCGTTGACGACGACCCGGCGCTGGCGGAGATGCTTGGCATCATCCTCCGGACCGAAGGATTCACCCCCACGTTCGTCACCGACGGGGAGAAGGCCCTCGCCGCGTTCAAGGAGCACCGTCCCGACATCGTGCTGCTCGACCTCATGCTGCCCGGCATGAGCGGCATAGACGTCGCCAAGGCCATCCGAGGCGAGTCCGGCGTCCCCATCGTCATGCTCACCGCCAAGTCCGACACCGTGGACATCGTGCTCGGCCTCGAATCGGGCGCCGACGACTACATAGTGAAGCCCTTCAAGCCCAAGGAGCTGGTCGCCCGCATCCGCGCGCGCCTGCGCCGCGGCGACGACGTCACCCCCGAGCGCCTGGAGATCGGCAAGCCCGGCCTTCAGGTCCAGATCGACGTCCCCGCCCACCAGGTCACCCTCAACGGCGCCGAGGTCAAGCTGACCCCGCTGGAGTTCGACCTGCTCGTGGCCCTCGCCCGCAAGCCCCGCCAGGTCTTCACCCGGCAGGTGCTCCTGGAGCAGGTCTGGGGCTACCGCCACTCGGCCGACACCCGGCTGGTGAACGTGCACGTCCAGCGCCTGCGCGCCAAGATCGAGCCCGACCCCGAGCGCCCGCAGCTCATCCAGACCGTCCGCGGCGTCGGGTACAAGGCCGGCCTGGGCTAGTGCGCTAGTGGAGAAGGGCGACGGGGACCGGCCTCGAACGAGGCCGGTGTGGCTCAGGCGGCTCGGGCTGGGCGCCGCGCGCCTCGGCGGGCGCCTCTCGCGGCCCCTGGTCGACCGCTTCCGCGCCTCGCTCCAGCTGCGCGTCGTCTCCTCCACCCTCATCGCCTCCACGGTCCTCGTCCTCATCTTCAGCTTCGTCGTGGCCGGCTCGGTCACCTCGGGCCTGCTCTCCGAGGGCCGGGACACGGCCGTGGAGGAGACCACGAACGCGGTCGAGCGCGCCGCCGACCAGCTCTCCCCGTACGGCTCCTCGACCGACACGCGCCTGGGCGCGACCATGCAGCGGATCGTCAACGAGCTCGTCGAGGACCCGGTGTACGCGCCGGTCATCATGCTCCGCACCGTCGACGACGAGATCACCAAGACCAACCCGGTCGTCACCGAGGCCGAGCCCTCCGCCGCGCTCCAGTCCGCGGTCGGCGACCGCAAGGTCGCCATCGAGTACGCGGACTTCGCGCTCGACGGCGAGGAGTCCAAGCCCTACCTCGTGGTCGGCTCCTTCATCGACCTCAACATCGACTACGAGCTGTACGCGTTCTACCCGCTCGACTCCCAGCAGGACACGATCGGCCTGCTGCGCACGAACCTCGCGCTCGCCGGGGTCGCCCTCGTGCTCCTCCTCGGCGTCATCGCCGCCCTGGTCACCCGCCTGGTGGTGACGCCGGTGCGCGAGGCCGCCCGCACCTCGCAGCGCCTCGCCGCGGGCCTGCTCCACGAGCGCATGGAGGTGCGCGGCTCCGACGACCTCGCGCGGCTCGCCGGGTCGTTCAACCTCATGGCCGAGAACCTCCAGAGCCAGATCGGGCGCCTGGAGGAGATGTCGATGATGCAGCGGCGCTTCACCTCCGACGTCTCGCACGAGCTGCGGACCCCGCTCGCGACCATGCGCATGGCCGCCGACCTGCTCTACGACAACCGCGACGACTTCGACCCGGTCGCCAAGCGCTCCACCGAGCTGCTCCAGCACGAGATCGACCGCTTCGAGGACCTGCTCCAGGAACTCCTTGAGATCTCCCGCTTCGACTCGGGGTTCGCCTCGCTCGAAGTCGACGCCGTGGACGTCGGCCGCATCGCCGACGACGTCGTGGAGGGCCTCTCCCACCTCGCGGGCGAATGCGGCGTCGCCGTCACCGTCGCCAAGCCCGCGCGCCGCGTCATCGCCGAGGTCGACCCCCGCCGCGTCCAGCGCATCCTGCGCAACCTCGTCGCCAACGCCATCGAGCACGCCGAGGGCGGGCCCGTGGAGGTCACCGTTGCCGAGGGCGACACGGCGATGGCCGTCGCCGTCCGCGACCACGGCGTGGGCCTCAAACCCGGCCACGCCGACCGCGTCTTCGACCGGTTCTGGCGCGCCGACCCCTCCCGCAACCGCAAGACCGGTGGCACCGGCCTGGGCCTGGCGATCAGCCTGGAGGACGCGAAGCTCCACTCCGGCACGCTCCAGGCGACCGGCGCCCCCGGCGAGGGCACGCTCTTCGTGCTCACGCTCCCGCTCCAGTCCGGCAACCGCGTCATCACCTCGCCGATCCCGCTGCGCCTCGACCGGCCCGCGACCACCGCGCCCGCCGCGGCGCCCGACGACCAGGAGGCCCCGCATGCGCCGCAGGACTAGCCTCGCCGCCGCCGCTGCCTTCAGCGTGACCTGGGCCCTCGCCGCGTGCGGGATCCCCTCCGGCAAGTCCCCGGAGGTCATCGGCGACGCCCCTTCCGATTTCGACGCGGCCTCGGGCACGACCCCCGAGGAGTTCCTGCCGACCAACGACGCCGGCGAGACCGTCCAGAACTACCTCAAGGCCGCCGCGGGCGACGCCGAGGGCCGCAACGACCGCCTCCTCGCCTTCACCGAGGCCGAGCAGGAGTTCTCCGACGCCTCCTCCGGGATGGACCTGCTCGCCGACAAGTCGATCACCCTCGAATCCGAGGACTCGGTCTCGGCCGTGCTCGAAGTCACCGGCTCGATCGTTGGCCGGTACCTCCCCGACGGCTCCGTCCTCATGCACTCGGTCCCCCGCCAGTACGCCGAGAAGTTCATCCTCGAGCGCGAGGGCTTCTCCGAGGCCTGGGCGATCACCGAGAAGCCCGAGCAGGTCGTTCTCGACTACTCCTACTTCACGCAGTCGTACGAGCGGGCGCCCCTGTACTTCCAGGCGGGCCTCAAGGACCTGCTCGTGCCCGACCTCCGCTGGATCTACCGCGACCTCGAACCCGAGGCCGAGCGGCTGCTGCTGCTCGGCTGGCTCATCCAGGGGCCCTCGGACTTCACCTCCTTCTCCGCCCGCAACGCGATCCCCGAGGGCGCCTCCGCGAAGTCGCCGAACGTCGACGGCACCGTCCAGGTCGAGTTCGCGATCGGCGAGGAGCTCGACGGCGACACGGTCGAGGCCATCGCCGCCCAGGTCGCCTGGAGCCTCGGCCTGGAGAGCGAGTTCGCGCTCGTCATCGACGGCGAGAACGTGCGCGAAGGCTCGCTCGGCGACTGGCGCGACTGGAACGCCATCCCCAACGAGCTCCGGCTCCAGCAGAACGGTTACTTCATCGCCGACGAGCGGGTCTGGGAGTACACGACGGACCAGCAGGTCACCGACACCTCGACCGACCACCTCTGGGTCGGGTTCGGCGTCGACGGTCTCCGGCAGGTCGCGGTCGACGCCGGCGGGCAGATCGCCGCGATCGTCGCGGGCCCCGACGGGGACGTGCTCCAGGTCGGCGCCGTCGGCACCACCACCCGCGAGGTCACCGCCGAACTCGGCGGCGACCTCAGCGACCCGCAGTGGCTCGGCGCCGACGCGGTCCTGGTCATCGACGGCGGCATGCCCAAGGCCGTCTACCTCAACTCCGGATCGGTCCAGGAGCTCTCGGTCGGCACCGACGTCACCTCGATCGCGATCGCCGCCGACGGCCGCCGCCTCGCCTACGTCGAGGACGGCCTCGCCTGGGTCGCCGCGGTCAGCGTCGACGCCGACGGCAACATCCAGGCCAGCGCCCCCAAGCAGATCGGCCTGGACATCACCGAGGTCGCCGACGTGGCCTGGAGCTCCGAGAACTACCTGTGGATCGCCGGGCAGCGCGACAACGAGAAGCTCTTCCGCGTCGCCCTCGACAACTCCCGCACCGAGGTCCAGGACGGCATCGGCGGCCTCGTGATCGACCAGATCGCCGCCAACCCGGCCGACCCCGTCGAGTCGACCCTCAACCGCGGCGAACCGGTCCTCGTGGTCTCCGGCGGCATCCTCTACCGGGTGCAGAACGTCGGCCTCGACGCCGTCGTCGCCGACGACCAGCAGGTCCAGGCCACCGCGCCCTTCATGGTCCTGCAATAGCCGAAAGGCCCGGAGCGATGCTCCGGGCCTCGAAACGCAGCAGCTACGTAAGCTCAGGCGTCGACAGTGCTGCGCTTCAGTTCACGGCCCGACGCCTTCGCAGGCTCAGGCGTCGACAGTGAAGCCGACGGACCGCACGTTGGAGGCGACGACCTCGACGTAAGCGATCTTCTCGACGGGGATGTACACCTGCCGGCCCTTGTCGTCTTCGAGTCGCAGGACCCCGCCGCTCTCGACGGCCTGTTCGATCGTCTCGGACAGGTCCTTCGGCGACAGCTTGCTCTCCAACACCAGTTCGCGTGGGGCGTACTGGACACCGATCTTGACCTCCACGGGCCCTCCTCAATCGAAATGCTCTGACGGCTAGACGAGAGCAAGACTACTCGCGGCGACCACCCCGCACCGGGACGGCGCAGTGCGCCGAGAGCGAACGGCCGAGCCTCCGCTATGCGTGCTCGGGTTCGCCCTCTCGCGGGAAGTGCGAGATGCCGCGCCAGGCGAGGCTGCTCATGAGCTGCACGGCCTCGTCCTTGGGGATCACGCGGCCCGAGGCGATCCACTTCCGGGCCGCGACCTCGGCGGCGCCGACCAGGCCGGTGGCGAGGAGTTCGGCGCGGGCCTTGTCGACGTGGGCGTCGGCCATGATCGTGTCGGCCATCGCCGCCACGCAGTCGGCCTCCATGCGCATGACCCGCTCGGCGACCTCGGGGTCGTTGCGCTGGTCGGACTCGAATACCAGCCGGAACGCCTCGCCCTGCGCGTCCACGAAGTCGAAGTAGGCCCGCATCGCGCGGTTGACCCGCTCCTTGTTGTCCTCAGTAGACTCTATGGCGTCGCGCACCTGCCCGACCAGCTCGGCGGCCCGGCCGTCCAGCAGCGCCAGGTAGAGTTCCAGCTTCGACGTGAAGTGCTGGTAGAGCACGGGTTTGGAGACGCCCGCGTTCTCGGCGATGTCGTCCATGGAGGTGTTGTGGTAGCCCTTGGAGACGAAGACGCTCTGCGCGGCCTGAAGCAGCTGCGCCCGGCGCTCGCTCCTGGGCAGTCGGACCCGGCCCTCACCAGCGCTGTTCACTCCGGCACCTCTCCTCGCCTCATGTCGCCCATCCGTCAGTCGCGACGTCTTGCGACCTGAATGAAGTTTACGGAAACCTGGATACAGTCTCCCAGCGTACGGGGGCGACAAACGCGGGTTCGAGTCACTGGGCGCGCCACGGTACCTTGAGGGCGGGAATATGAAGGAGTTGTCTAGTGGTGTATGACCAGAACCGACCGGATGAGCCGCAGCGTCCGACCGGGGAGGAACGGCCCGCACGCAGGCGTATCGGCAGGTCTTGGGGCCCGCCCGCCGACGATGCTCCCGACGCCGCCGAGGAGGCCCGCCAAGGCGCGGGGCAGCCGCCCGAGCAGTACCGGTTCGACCCGGACCGCGGGAGGCGCCACCGCTACAGCGAGGACCCGACCGGGCAGGTCCCGAACGTCGAGATCGCCGAGACCGGGCCGATGGTCCCCGCCACCCGCCGCCCCTCGCCGGGCGAGCAGTTCGAGCCGATGCCGGCCGTGCCGCAGACACCCCAAGGCCCCCAAGGATTCCAAGGCGACCCTGCGGCGCAGGCGCAGTCCCAGCCGCAGTTGCAGTCGCCGTTCGCGCCGCCAGGCGTGAACCAAGGGCAGAGTGCGCCGCCAGGCGTGAACCAAGGGCAGAGTGCGCCGCCAGGCGCGAACCAGGGGCAGAGTGCGCCGCCGGCTGTGAACCCGGGGCACGGCGCCCCTCCCGGCGCCCCGCAGGAGTTCGGCGTTCCCGGCCCGAACCGCGAGTTCGCCGCCCCCGACCAGCACTTCAGTGCACCGCCCGTCCCGAACCAGGAGTACAGCGCCCCTCCCGTGCCGAACCAGGACTTCACCCCGCAGCCGCCCCAGGAGTTCGGCGTCCAGCCCGGCATGAACCAGAGCTTCGCGCCGCCGCCCGCGCCGAACCGCGGGTTCAACGGGACGCCCGTTGCGAACCAGGGCTTCCAGCCGCCGGTCCCGCCCCAGCAGGACTTCGGCGTGCCGCAGCAGCACCCCGGCTACAGCGCCCCGCCGATGCCCGGCGACTACCCGGTCCCGCCGCAGGGCCTCCGGCAGCCGGGCCCGAACCAGGAGTTCGCCCCGCCCGGACGCGCCCCCGAGTACAGCCCCCAGCCGGTCAGCGCCCCGCCGCAGGCCGACGCGGGCCCGAGCGCGCCCCCGCTGAACGCCGCCGCGTTCGCGCCGCCGCCGGTCCAGGAGCCGAGCGCGCCCCCGGCCCTCCGCGAATCGCCCCAGACCCAGGCGCCCTCCGCGCCCGACCGGCCCCAGCACACCGGCCCCATCGAGATCCCGCAGCCGCCGGTCCAGCAGACCCCGAGCGTGCCCGCCGCGCCGACGCCGCAGACCCCGGTCCCCGTCGCCGAGCAGCAGACCGACCAGTTCCCGATCGTCCAGCAGCCGCCGGTCACCGAGTTCTCGCCCGCCGCGGTCCCCAGCCCGCCCGTCACCGAGCAGGCCCCGCTGCGCACGCCCCCGGCCAACCGCCCGCCGATCGCCGAGCCCACCCCGCCGGCCTCGGTGGAGAAGAGCGGCCACCTGCCGAGCCCGGCCGTCCCCGACGACCCCGAGCCCGAACGCCTGGTCGACGCCGTCCGCCAGGTCCCCGGCGTCCGCGACGCCTTCCACGTGACCGGCCCCGACGGCGCCTCCAGCCTGCGGCTCGAACTCGAAGAGGGCGTCGACCCCGACGAGGTCCACCAGATCGTCTCGCGCGTCGTCGCCGAGCAGCGCGCCGTCGAACCCGGCCCGCAGTCCGCCGACGAGCCCGGCGACGAGGTCCACGCCCGCATCGAGGCCCCCGCCGCGGAGGTCGAGGTCGCCACCCTCGGGCCGATCGAGCTGCGCCGCGTCGAGATCGAGTCCGCGGGCCTGGAAGCCGAAGTGTGCGTGACCCTCGGGCTCGGCGGCGCCGAGTCCACCGGGAAGGTCGCCGTGCCGCCGATCGACTGGCACATCCAGCACGCCGCCGCGGCCGCCACGGTCGAGGCCCTGCGTCCCCGCCTGGGCGCCAGCGACATCCGCGTCGAGGTCGAGCACGCCTCGATCGTCCCCACCGGGCCGGTCAAGACCGCCGTGGTCGTCATCCTCTGGCTCGACGGCCAGTCCGTGCGCCGCCTCTCCGGCGCCGCCGTGGTCACCGCCGAGCGGTCCCGGGCGGTGGTTTCGGCTACATTGGGCGCGCTCGCCGCCGAGGTGTCACACTAGCTCCCATGAAACGGGCGCGGCTGGTGGACGCCGGCGGGATTCGCAATCCCCGCCGCCCGCACCCGCCGTGGCCCGGCATCGAGCACCGGCTCAGCCGCCGCCGCCTCTTCATCAGGCACACCCCGGCCACCGCGCCGGGCGCCGAGCCCGCCGTGTTCGTCCACGGGCTCGGCGGCTCGGCCCAGAACTGGACCGACCTCGCCGACGCCCTCGCCGACCGCGTCGCCGCCGACGCGATCGACCTGCCCGGCTTCGGCCACTCGGCCCCCGCCCCGCGCGTCACGATCCCCTTGCTCGCGCAGGACGTCGCCGCCTGGATCACCGAGTCCGGCCGCGGCCCCGTCCACCTCGCGGGCCACTCGCTCGGCGGCGCGGTCTCGGTCTACCTCGCCGCGACCCGCCCGAACCTCGTCCGCACCCTCACCCTCGTCTCCCCGGCGATGCCCTTCGCGAACCCGCGCCGCTCCCACCAGTCGCGCTACCTGCCGATGCTCGCCGTCCCGAACATGGCCTGGTTCGCCGACCGGCAGATGCGCTCGCGCACCCCCGAACAGGTCGTGGACGACATCATCCTCGGCACCTGGGCCGACCCCCGGCTCATGCACCCGCAGCGGCGCCGCGAGGCGATCGCCGAGGCCAGGCGCCGCCTCGCCACCCCTTGGAACAACCGCGCGTACATCCAGACCTACCGCGGCCTCATGGCCTCCTTCTTCCAGGCGTTCGTGCCCGGCACGCACTCGCTGTGGCGCCTCGCCGAGGAGATCGAATGCCCGACGCTCGTCGTGTGGGGCAAGCAGGACCGGGTCATCGACGTGCGCCAAGCGCCGCCGACCGCGCTGGCGATCCCCGACTCGCGGCTGCTGATCCTCGACGAGACGGGGCACGTGGCGATGATGGAGCGCCCGCAGGCGGTGGCGCGGGCGATGGCGGCGATGTTCGACGAGGTGCGCGCGGACCGGTCCGACGACGCGAGGGACGCCTTGTCCGCAATGTGAACTCGAACCGTGCCACACAATGTTCAGGGGTCGGCCTGCCGGTGCTCCAGCTGTCTTAGACTCGCCGGTGTGACCGAGGGACGGCTGGAACGCAACCGCAGGCTCCGCAGGAGGCGCCGCTTCGTGTTCCTCGCGATCCTGGTCGTGATGGCCGGCGCCGGCCTCTACTTCGCGGTGGGCGCCACCGACACCGAGAAGCCGCAGGCCCTCGACGACGACCAGCCGGTCGCCCCCGAGACCGTCGCGGCGCCCTCGCCCTCCGACGTCGTCCCCTCGCCCGAACCCGAGGAGGTCGTGCCGCCCCTGTACTTCTCGGGCACCGGCACCTGGACCTACGCCGACCCGGCCGACACGGGCGTGTTCGGCGCGTCGGGGGAACTGCTCAAGTACGACATCGCCGTCGAGAACGGCCTGGAGATCGACGTCGCGGGGTTCAGCGAGTTCGTGCACGAGACACTGGAGGACCCGCGGTCGTGGACGGCGGGCGGCGCGTGGCGCTTCCAGCAGGTCGGCGAGGGCGGCTCGGCCGACTTCACCGTCTACCTCGCCAGCCCCGAGCAGCGCTCGTACCTGTGCGGCTCGCAGAACACGACGGTCTCGTGCCGCAACGGCGACAGCGTCGTCATCAACTCGGCGCGCTGGCTCACCGGCGTCGAGCACTGGGACGGCACCCTCGACACCTACCGGCAGTACGCGGTGAACCACGAGGTCGGCCACCGGCTCGGCCACGGCCACGAGGTCTGCCCCGCCGACGGCGAGCTCTCGCCGGTGATGGCCCAGCAGACCTACCAGCTCGCCGGGTGCGTCGGGAACTCCTGGCCGTTCCCCGACGGCGAGACGTACGTGTCCGGCCCGGTCGGCGACTACAACGGGCCCGACCTCCCGCCGGACGACTTCGTCGACCGCTGACCTCCCAGGGAATGGGACGCGCCGTCCCATCGGCGTGAAGAACCGCACACCGCGCTTCCCGCTGGAATATCCACAGCGTGGACATGCATTATTGACGATATGAGTTTGCCGCCGCTGGTCGAACCAGCCTCCGAGCTGTCGGTCGACGAGGTGCGCCGCTATTCGCGCCACCTCATCATCCCCGACGTCGCCATGGACGGTCAGAAACGACTCAAGAACGCCAAGGTGCTCTGTGTGGGCGCCGGCGGCCTCGGGTCCCCCGCGCTCATGTACCTGGCCGCGGCCGGGGTCGGCACGATCGGCATCGCCGAGTTCGACACCGTCGACGAGTCGAACCTCCAGCGCCAGATCATCCACGGCCAGTCCGACATCGGCCGCCCCAAGTCCGAGTCCGCCGCCGCCTCGATCCGCGAGATCAACCCGTACGTCGAGGTCGTCATCCACAACACGGTGCTCGACAACGACAACGTGTTCGAGGTCTTCGAGCCGTACGACCTCATCATCGACGGCACCGACAACTTCGCGACCCGCTATATGGTCAACGACGCGGCCGTCCTCATGGGCAAGCCGTACGTGTGGGGCTCGATCTACCGCTTCGACGGCCAGGCCAGCGTGTTCTGGGCCGACCAGGGCCCGTGCTACCGCTGCCTCTACCCCGAGCCCCCGCCGCCGGGCATGGTCCCCAGCTGCGCCGAGGGCGGCGTCCTCGGCGTGCTGTGCGCCTCGATCGGCGCGATCCAGACCACTGAGGCGATCAAGCTGCTCACCGGCATCGGCGACCCGCTCGTCGGCTCGCTCATGGTCTACGACGCGCTGGAGATGACCTACCGCAAGATCAAGGTCCGCAAGGACCCGGGCTGCGCGGTCTGCGGTCCGAACGCCACGATCAAAGAGCTCATCGACTACGAGGAGTTCTGCGGGACGATCACCGACGAGGCCGTCGAGGCCGCGATCGGCTCGACCATCACCGCGCGTGAGCTCGAGCAGTGGATCAAGGAGGGCCGCGACATCGACCTCATCGACGTGCGCGAGCCCGCCGAGTACGAGATCGTGCGCATCCCCGGCTCGCGGCTGATCCCCAAGGGCGACATCGTCTCCGGTGCCGCTCTGGCGGACCTGCCGACCGAGCGCCAGGCCGTGTTCTACTGCAAGGCGGGCGTGCGCTCGGCCGAGGCACTGGCCGCGGCGAAGGCCGCCGGGCTGAAGAACGCCGTGCACGTCCAGGGCGGCGTGATCGGCTGGATCAACCAGGTCGACCCGAGCCTCCCGAGCTACTAGTCACCTGCTGAAAAGGCGTGCGGCCCTAGGGCTGCACGCCTTTTCGCATGGTTCGGGTTGCCTGCGTCCCCGATGAGATTTACGACAGGATCTTTCACCGGATTCCCGCTCTGCGCCGTTGACCGCGAGTGTCGGATTCCTTAGCCTTGCTTGATGATTCGGCAAGCGAGCAACATTCCGGACCGATTCCGCCCCTCCCGGCGCACCGTGCTCCGCGTCGGCGTCCCCGCGGCGGCCGTCGTGGCGGTCGGCGCGTCCTACGCGGGCGTCGCCGCCTACGCGGACGAAGGCCTCGGCTCCCTCTTCGGCGAGTCGGCCGAGGAGAAGCGCGGGCGGCTCCAGGCCGAACTCACCGAGCGCCTGGACCAGTACTTGGCGGGCACCGGGACGCAGGTGGAGGCCTCGGTCGCCGTCGAGCGCGGCGAGGTGCGCCTCGACTACAACCCCGACCAGACCCACATCACCGCCTCGATCGTCAAGGTCGAGCTCCTCGCGATGGTCCAGCAGTACTGGGGTTCGGTCGAGGCGATCCCCGCCGACCACCGGGAGCTGCTGGAGCTCATGATGACCGAGTCCGACAACGGCGCGACGACGACGCTGTACAACTACCTCGGCGGTGCGGAGGCGCTCGCGGCGGCGCACGAGCGCTTCGGCCTGGAGGACACCACGGTCGACTCGCAGGGCCGCTGGGGCGTCGGCTGGTCGAGTGCCTCGGACCAGCTGCTGCTGACCGACCTCGCCCTCTTCGAGGGCGTGCTCTCCGCCGAGCAGGTCGACCTCGGCCGCGAGCTCATGGGCTCGGTGATCGAGGAGCAGGCCTGGGGCGTGTCCGCCGCGGCCACCGAGGAGGAGTCGGTCTGGCTCAAGAACGGCTGGGACGTCGAGTCGCAGCTCGGCGGCCTGTGGGTCGTCAACTCCGTCGGCGTCCTCGGCGGCGACGGCGACGACCCGGTGACCCTGGCGATCCTCACCAGCGGCGCCGTCGACGAGACCGAGGGCATCCCGATCGTGGAGGAGATCGCCCGCATCACCCGCGAAGTGGTCGAACTCGACTGACCCGAAGCGGCGCAACGACACCGGCATCCTCCGGATCGCACCCGCCCCACGACCCGCCCGGCTCGATTGCTCCGCGGTCGAGCCGAGTGGGATCTTCACGGCCTCGTTTGCACGCCACGCGCTCCGCACCGCTCGCCCGCACGGCGAAGGCCCGGTCCCCAGTGGACCGGGCCTCGATGCCTACGGGATCTCGCTAGTAGCGGTAGTGGTCGGGCTTGTAGGGGCCTTCGACCGGGACGCCGATGTAGTCGGCCTGCTTCTTCGAGAGCGTGGTGAGCTTGACGCCGAGGGCGTCCAGGTGCAGGCGGGCGACCTCTTCGTCGAGGTGCTTCGGCAGCGTGTAGACGCCGATCGGGTACTGGTCGAGCCTGGTGTGGAGCTCCATCTGGGCGAGCACCTGGTTGGTGAAGCTGTTGCTCATCACGAAGCTGGGGTGCCCGGTGGCGTTGCCGAGGTTGAGCAGGCGGCCCTCGCTGAGCACGATGATCGAGTGGCCGGCGGCGCCGTCGGCGC
Source organism: Glycomyces paridis (assembly GCF_004912155.1). Classification (GTDB taxonomy): domain Bacteria; phylum Actinomycetota; class Actinomycetes; order Mycobacteriales; family Micromonosporaceae; genus Glycomyces; species Glycomyces paridis. The sequence goes on from NZ_STGX01000001.1 coordinate 235,742, forward strand.
CCGCGAACTGCCATTCGTGGACTTGCGGCTTGACTTCGAGCTTCTTGATGCCCGGCTCGTTCGCGAGGCCGGCCATGTCGATCTCGTTGTCGAAGTGGCCGATGTTGCCGACGATCGCCTGGTGCTTCATCCGCCGCATGTGGTCGATCGAGATGATGTCGCGGTTGCCGGTCGTGGTGATGAAGATGTCCGCGTACTCGACCGCGTCCTCCAGCGTCAGCACCTGGTAGCCGTCCATGGCCGCCTGGAGCGCGCAGATCGGGTCGACCTCGGTGACGATGACGCGGGCGCCCTGGCCGCGCAGCGCCTCGGCCGAGCCCTTGCCGACGTCGCCGTAGCCGCAGACCACGACGGTCTTGCCGCCGATGAGCACGTCGGTGGCCCGGTTGATCCCGTCGGGGAGCGAGTGGCGCACGCCGTACTTGTTGTCGAACTTCGACTTGGTCACCGAGTCGTTCACGTTGATCGCCGGGAACGGCAGGCGCCCTTCGCGTTCGAGCTCGTAGAGCCGGTGCACGCCGGTCGTGGTCTCCTCGGTGACGCCCTTGACCGCGGCCGACTTGCGGGTGAAGCGGGTCGGGTCCTCCTTGAGCGAGCGGGCCAGCAGCGCGAGCACCACGGCCTCCTCCTCGCTCTCGGCGGTGGACGCGTCCGGTACGGCGCCCGCGGCCTCGTGCCGGGCGCCGTTGACCACGAGCATCGTGGCGTCGCCGCCGTCGTCGAGGATGAGGTTCGGCTCCTCGGTGCCCCAGTCGAGCGCCCGCTCGGTGCACCACCAGTACTCCTCCAGCGTCTCGCCCTTCCAGGCGAACACCGGGACGCCCTGCGGCGCTTCGGGAGTGCCGTGCGGGCCGACGGCGATCGCGGCGGCGGCGTGGTCCTGCGTGGAGAAGATGTTGCACGAGGCCCAGCGGACCCGCGCGCCGAGCGCCGTGAGCGTCTCGATGAGGACCGCGGTCTGGATCGTCATGTGCAGCGACCCGGTGATGCGGGCGCCGTCGAGCGGCCGGGACGCGCCGTAGCGCTCGCGCAGGGCCATGAGGCCGGGCATCTCGTGTTCGGCCAGGCGGATCTCGTGGCGGCCGAAGTCGGCCAGCTTGAGGTCGGCAACCTTGTAGTCGTCGGCTCGCAGCGTGTTCGTCATGCCTGAAATGCTACGCGCCGCGCCCGGCGGCCCCGCCGAACGGCACCGTGGCAGCCGCCACCGAACCGATCGCCGCACCGGGCCCGCGACACGCCGAAGCGGCGGCGAAACCGCACGTGAAGGGGCCTGCGACACGGCGTATGGCGAGGCCCACCAAAAAATTCTGGAGACAACCCGAGTTTCTGCTTGACACTGCTGAGGCGGTGGGTAATATTGCAGATACGCAGCGTCACGGAGATGAAGCGAACAGTACGGATCCACAGGGTCCCGAACGATCACCGTGGCGCCGGGGAATACCAAACCGGGGGGAGTGCCGGGCGGTCTGGGGTGGCCGCCCGGCACATTTATGTCCGCGTCCGACTTCGGTCGGGCGCGGACATTTCTTCTTCCCTCGCGAACCTCCCGGTGCCGCAGGGCCTCTCGCGGCCCGGCCCGCCGCTCCTCCTAATTCGATTGCGCGCGACGCGCGAGTACGGGACGGTACAGGGAACATGAGTGACATTGAGATGCTTCCGATCGATCCGCTCGACGCCGACCTCGTCAGCGCCTGGATCGCCATGCAGAACGCCGCCGTCGCGCACGACATGCCCGGTGACGAGACGGTCAGTCCCGCCCACCAGCGCCTGCGACTGCTCCTTCATCCCGCCTCGGTCGCGGTCGAGCGCTACGCGGCACGCGTCGACGGCCTGGTCGTCGGCGGCTACGAGCTGGTGCTCTTCCTCAAGGACAACCAGCACCTCGCCAACCTCGAACTCCAGGTCCACCCCGAGCACCGGCGCCGCGGCGTCGGCTCCGCACTGCTCGCGCACGCCGAGGCCCGCGCCGCAGCGCACGGGAGGGACACGGTGCTCACGGGCGTCATCGACTCCGTCGACGGCGCCGCCCCCGTGGACCACTCGGGCCAGGCCTTCGCCGCCGCGCGCGGCTACAAGAACGTCGACAACGAGATCCACCGGCGCAACGACCTCTTCGCGGTCGAGGACGACGACCTGGCGCGGCTGTATGTCGAGGCCTGGGAGAAGGCCGCCGGGTACGAGCTCGTCCAGTGGGTCAACCATGCGCCCGAGGACCTGGTGGAGGGCATCGCGGCCATGCGCGCGCGCATGTACACCGACCCGCCGATGGGCGAGGAACTCGACATCCGGCCGGCCGTGTACGACGCCGAGCGCGTCCGCGACGAGGAGCGCGTGCGCGCCGACCGGGGCGAACTCCAGCTCGCCGCCGCCGTCCGCCACGTCGAGTCCGGCGAGATCGCCGGGCTCACCGACCTGCTCGTCTGGCCCGGCCAGGAGGACCACGCCGGACAGAACGACACCATCGTGGACCCGGCCCACCGCGGCCACCGCCTCGGCACGATCCTCAAGATCGCCAACCAGCGCCTCCTGCGCTCCTACCGGCCGAGGCTCCGGTACGTGCACACCTGGAACGCCGAGGTCAACTCCCACATGATCGCGATCAACGAGGCCGTCGGCTACCGGCCCCTGTGCCGCGACATCGACGTCCAGAAGAAGCTCGCCTGACCCGCGATTCCCGCGTTGCAGCAGGAACGGCCCGACCGCCCGGCGGTCGGGCCACCTCGTTTAATCGATTGCCATCCATGCGCGGGTTCGGGATCGTCGGAGTCATGCACACCCCTCTCGAAATCCTCCCCGTCGACCCGGGCGACACCGACGCGTGGATCGCCATGCGCCACGCCGTCGAACGCCACGACGCCCCCGGTGAACCGTTGACCAACCCGGCCCTGACTCGGCTCGGCCTGCTCTCGAGGGGCGAGTACCACCGCTTCGAACGCCTCCTCGCCCGCGTCGGCGACGAGATCGTGGGCGACCTCGGACTCGAACTGGCGCTTCAGGACAACCAGCACCTCGTCGAGGTGCACCTGCGCGTCCACCCCGAACACCGCCGCCGCGGCGTCGGCACCGCGCTGCTCGCGCACGCCGAGCGCCGCGCCGCCGAACTGGGCCGCGACACGCTCGTCGGCTACACCTCCGACCACGTCGAAGGCGGCGCCGACTTCGACCGGTCCGGCCCCCCGTTCGCCCTCGCCCGCGGCTACGAGGTAGTCGACCAGGACCTCCACAACCGGTGCGACCTCGACGCCGTCGGCGAGGAGGTCCTGACGCGCCGGTTCGAGGAGGCCTGGACGCACGCGGCCGGATACGAACTCGTGCAGAGCACGGCGTCCGCCGTCGCCGACGACCTGGTGGAGGGCATCGCGTACCTGTGCGAGCGGATGTACACCGACATGCCGCTGGGCGAGGCGCTCGATCTCCGGCCCGCCGACGTCGACGCCGCGCGCATCCGCGAGTACGAGCGCTCGCGGGCGGCGAGCGGCCAGTCCCAGGTCATCAGCGCCGTGCGGCACGTCGCGACCGGCGTCGTGGTCGGCTACACGTTCATCCGCGTCGATCCCGGCGAGGAGCGCCACGCCTGGCAGGACGACACGATCGTCCTGCCCGAGCACCGGGGCCACCGGCTGGGCCTGATCCTCAAGATCGCCAACCAGCGGCAGCTGCGGCGCTTCCGCCCGCAGATGCGGTACGTCCACACCTGGAACGCCGAGGCCAACGGCCCGATGGTCGACATCAACACCGCAATCGGGTACTGGCCCTTGAACCGGGTCCTGGTGGTGCAGAAGAAGCTCGCCTGACGACCGCACGGGAACGGCCCGACCGCAGAGCGGTCGGGCCGTCGGTGCTTTCGGCGTTCAGGCGCTGGCGATGAAGAGTTCGCCTTCGCCCCAGGCGGTGAGGGCGCCGGAGGTGCCGGTGGAGAAGGCGGCGCGGCCGGGGGAGAAGGCGGTCTCGCCCTCGTCGTCGGCCACGGTGACCGAGCCGCCGGTGCTCAGGCAGATGCGGGGGCCGTCGATCGCGAGGGTCTGCGGCGCGCCGGTGAGTTCGACCCGCCGGAGGGCGAAGTCGTCGATGGGGACCGGCCAGGACCGGACCGGACCGCTGTCCTCGACGGCCGCGCGCGGCTCGTCGATCGCCTCGAAGTCGAGGACGCGCAGCAGTTCGGGCACGTCGACGCGCTTGTTGGTGAGGCCGCCGCGCAGCACGTTGTCGCTGGCGGCCATGATCTCCACGCCGAAGCCCTTGAGGTAGGCGTGCAGGTTCCCGGCGGGCATGTAGACGCCTTCGCCGGGCTGGAGCGTGATGTGGTTGAGCAGCAGGCTGACCAGGACGCCGGGGTCGTCGGGGTAGTCGCGCGCGAGGGTCACGAGGTCGGCGGCGTCGCCCGCGGCGAGGCCCGAGGGGCCGTCGAGTTCCGAGGCGGCCTTGGCGGCGGCGTCGATGACGGCGCGACACTCGTCGCGGTCGAGGCCGAGGAGGTCGGTCACGGCCCTGCGCAGTCCGGCGGCGGGGTCGCGGAGGGTCCGCACGAGGCCTTCGAGTTCGGGCACGGCGAGCGCCTCGATGCCCTCGGCGGCGGCGAGCGGGTCGCGGAAGCCGCACAAGGCCCGGAACTCGGTGAGCGCGACGAGCAGTTCGGGCTTGTGGTTGTCGTCCACGTAGTTGCGGTAGGCCGAGTCGATGCCGATGCGCAGTTCCCGCTGGTGGCCGGACTGGGCCTGGCGCAGGTTCGGGTGCGCCTGGAGCGAGAGCGGCTTGCCGGCGGCGAGGAGCTTGAGCAGGAACGGCAGGCGCGGGCCGAAGCGCTCGTACACGCGCCGCCCGAGCATGTCGGCGGGCGCCGAGGCGATCGCGTCGTCCAGGGGCCGCCCGTCGTGGAGCGTCGAGGGGGCGCTGTGGTGGGCGCCGAGCCATTCCTCGGCCTCGGGCAGGTCCGCGGGGGTCTCCCTGCCCTGAAGCCCTGCGATGTCGGTCTGCGATCCCCACGCGTAGTTGCGGATGACGCCGTAGAGCCCCTGCACCGCCGCTCCTCACTGTTCCTGTCGAAGGATTCAACTCTAACGGTTGGGCCCGCGCGTCCCGCTACCCCGGCCCGCCTCGCGCGCACGGGCGTCCAGACGGCTCCGGCCGGGCCGCCGCCGCGGCCCGGCCGGTCACCGGGTGTCGGTTCGCGGCGCGCAAGAGGCGCCGCGGGGCGCTATTCGGCGCCGAGTGTGAGGTCTTTCATCTCCGAGACGGCGGGGACGCGCATCGGGTCGAGCCCGTGGGCGAGCGCGAGGTACACGGAGGCGAAGTCGGGGACGGCGATGAGCGAGGCGAGCCGTTCGAGGGCGCAGCCGCCCTCGGCGGGCAGGACGTCGCAGCGGACGCCGCGGCGCAGCGCGAGGTCGGCGACCGCGTCGGCCCGGCGGGTGTCGGGCTTGGGCGTGGAGTCGTCGCCGTCGAGGCCGTCGTCGCGCATGAGCACGATCCGCAGGCGCGTCAGCTCGTCGGCCTCGGGGTCGGCGAAGATGTCCTTCTGGCCTTCGGCGAGCGAGCCGAAGACGCCGTCGAGGAGGCCGACGCGGCCGCGCCCGACCTCGCCGAGTTCGCCGGAGACGACCGGGTAGCGGGAGTTCGCGGCGAGCATGTCGCCGAAGCGGCGCGCGGCGACGCCCGCGAGCGGGCTGGAGCCCCACACGACCGGGATGGACCCGGCGAGGTTCATCGCGAGCGACTTGGCGGGGTTGACGTAGGCGTCGGCGTCCGGGCGGCACCGCTCGGCGTCCTCGTCGAGGCGGCGGGCGGTCTCGGCGATGTCGGCCTCCACGAGGCTGACGAGGCCGAGTTCCCTGGCGGCCATGAGGACCGGGACGGTGAGCGCCCACAGGCTCAGGCGCGCGGGGGCGCGGCGGGGCACGGCCACGAAGGAGGCGCGTGCGCGTTCGGCGAGGGCCTGGAGCTCGGAGTCGGGGGCGCCGATGGCGACCAGGCGCGCGCCGCGGCGGGCGGCGGCCTCGGCGGCGGCGAGCGCCTCGGGGCTGCGGCCGGAGGCCGAGACGGCGATGACGACGTCGGCGGCGCCGACCCAGCCGGGGACGCCGGCGGAGCGGTGGCCGAGGATCGGCACGGGGCAGCGGGGGCCCGCGACCGTGGCGAGGATGTCGCCGGTGCGGGCGGCGGTGCCGACGCCCGCGACGACGACCGCGCGGGGGCGGCCCTCCTCGGCGAGCGCGCCCAGGCCGGCGTCGGCGGCGATCGAGGCGGACTCGCGCAGCTGCGGCCCGGCCGAGGCGAGCGCCCAGAGGGCGCCGCCGGGCCTGACCGCGTCGCTCAGGTCGCCTTCGATGCGGTGCTCGTCGGGCAGCCGGTCGCCGCTGATGCCGGCGACCCCGTCGTCCTCAAGACCCATGCTGTGTTCCTCCTTGGCCTGTGGCCCTTCGGTCCGCACTCGGTGCGTCCCTTGGCGGTTCGCTTCGGTTGCCGGGGAGCGGGGCGGTCGGCGGGCCTCCTGGGCCGCGGCGTCCGCGCCCGGTCAGTCGAGGGGTGCCGCGCCGTCGAGGAGCATCACGGGGATGCCGTCCTCGACGCGGAAGACCTTCGCGCACTCGGAGCAGACGAGCGCGGCGGCCTCCCGGTCGTACGCGAGCGGGGCGTGGTGCGGCTCGGGGCAGCGCAGCAGTTCGAGGAGCACGGGCTTGGGCGCGGTGGCGGGCATGGGCTAGTTCCTTACGGTGCGGAGGATGTCGTCGCGCAGCCGTTCCATCGAGGACCGGTCGGGGCCTTCGACGTTGAGACGCAGCAGCGGTTCGGTGTTGGAGGGGCGCAGGTTCGCCCAGGAGCCGTCTTCGAGCGAGACGGTGAGGCCGTCGAGTCGGTCGGTCGAGACCCCTTCCCTCGCACTGTACTGCGCGGCGACCTCTTCGATCTTCGCGTGCGGGTCGGCGACCTTGGAGTTGATCTCGCCGGAGGGCGTGTAGCGCACGAACGCCGCGGCGAGCTCCTTGGCGTCGCGGTCGCCTTCGCCGACGGCCGAGAGGACGTGCATCGCCGCGAGCATGCCGGTGTCGGCGAACCAGAAGTCCTTGAAGTAGTAGTGCGCGGAGTGCTCGCCGCCGAACACCGCGTCCTCCGCGGCCATGTCGGCCTTGATGTAGGAGTGGCCGACGCGGGTGCGCAGGGGGCGGCCGCCGTGCTCGGCGACGATCTCGGGGACGGCCTTCGAGGTGATCAGATTGTGGCAGATCGCCGCCCCGGGGTGTTTGGCGAGCTCGCGAGTGGCGATGAGCGCGGTGATCGCGGACGGCGTGATCGGCTCGCCGTCGGCGTCCACGACGAAGCAGCGGTCGGCGTCGCCGTCGAAGGCCAGGCCGAGGTCGGCGCCGACCTCCTTGACGCGGGCCTGGAGGTCCACGATGTTCGCCGGTTCGAGCGGGTTCGCCTCGTGGTTGGGGAAGGAGCCGTCGAGCTCGAAGTACATCGGGACGATGTCGAGCGGGAGACCCGGAAGGATTTCGTCGCCGAGGACGGCGGGGACGGTGTGGCCGCCCATGCCGTTGCCCGCGTCGACGACGATCTTGAGCGGGCGGATCTCGGAGAGGTCGACGAGGTCGCGCATGTGCCCGGCGTAGGCGGCGAGGAAGTCCTCGCTCGTGACGGTGCCGGGGGTCTCGGCCTCGGGAGCGGGTTCGCCGTCGAGGATCGCCTGGGCCTTGTCGCGGATGTCGGCGAGGCCGGTGTCGAGGCCGATGGGACGCGCGCCGGGGAGGCACAGCTTCAGGCCGTTGTACTCGGCGGGGTTGTGGCTGGCGGTCAGCATCGCGCCGGCGACGTCGCGCTTGCCGGCGATGAAGTACAGCATGTCGGTGGAGCAGAGCCCGGCCGCGATGACGTCGGCGCCCGCGCGGGTCGCGCCGCGCGCGAAGGCCTCGGCGAAGCCGGGGCCCGAGTCGCGCATGTCGTGGCCCACGGCCCAGGTCCGCTCGCCGGTGACGGCGACCGCGGCGGCGCCTATGGCCTCCACGACCTCGGGGGTGAGCTGCGAACCGACGAGTCCGCGCACGTCGTAGGCCTTCACGAAATCGCTGAGTCTGGAAGCCACTCAGATGCCGCCTTTCCGGTGTTGCGGGTCCGGTCGGGGAGCGTCTGGCAGCACCGCTAGAGGCCGCCCCAGTGACGAGACTAGCGCTGCGGGTCCTCGTCCCCGGACACCACCCGGAGGTGACGCCGGGCACCGAACTGCGGGCCCGCGGGCCGGTGCCCTTGGTGCGGAGCCGGTTCGGCCTCGGCGAGCCTGCGGCTCGCGCGCGCGGCGGCGTCCGCCGCGTCGTCGACGCCCAGGCCCGTCAGCGTGCCCTGGTTCGCGTCGGGGCGGTCGCCGACGGCGGCCTCCCTGACGGCGTTGGCAAGCGCGACCAGGTCGTCGTCGGTGGGCATGGGGACCGCGTAGTCGCCCTGGTGGCGGACCAGCTCCCAGCCGTGGGGCACGGTCAGCCGCCTGGCGTGCGCGTCGCACAGGTCGTAGCTGTGGGGCTCCCGCGCCGTCGAGAGCGGGCCGACCACAGCGGTCGAATCCGAGTAGATATATGTCAAAGTGGCCACCGCAGGCTGGCGGCAGCCGTTCCGGGAGCAACGCCGATCCGACCTCACCCCACGAAACTACCACTCGCGGAGGTGAAGTCAGCGGCGCTGAGCAGTGGTACGGGGCCGATTCGCGGCGCGGCGCCCGCGGGCGGGGAGCGGCGGGCCGATTCGGGGGGCACCGGGCGACCTCGCGGACCCGGATCGTCCGCCGTTGACGCTAAGGTGGCCCAATGCGCAGAGATCGACACGGACGGGGCATGCGGGGCCCGCTCGCGCCCGGCGCGCTGCCGTTGCGGCGCACTCCCGTCGAGGATTTCGACGCGCTGGTGATGGAGGCGGTGGTCGCGATCGAGCGGCGGCTCGCCGAGGCGCTCGGCGCGCAGTTCACCGACCTGCGGCACATCGAGTTCGCCGTGGACGAGGTGCCGCCCGAGCCGCGCTCGTACGACGCGGACGTGGTCGAGGACCGCGGGGTCGCGCTCTCGAAGCTGTACCCCTCGCAGCCGGGCACGGTCGCGGCCTCGCCGCGGATCGTCCTGTACCGCAGGCCCATCGAGCTGCGCGGCGAGAGCCGCCCGGAGATCGAGGCGCTGGTGCGCCAGGTGCTGTCCGAGCAGCTCGCGTCCCTGCTCAACCTGCCCCCCGAGGACCTGGAGCCCTGACACGCGAAAGGGCGGGACTCCGCTGTCCCGCCCTCTCCGCCGCGTGGGCGTTGTCGTTCGCTCGTAGGGATGTTCGCTAAGCGGCCACCGGGATGCGCTCCTGCGCGGCCGGTTCGGCGACCAGGTCGCCGATCGGGTCGCCCAGGCGGGCGCCGATCAGCTCGTCCATGAGGCCGACGGGGCCTCCGGGGCCCGAGCCGACCAGGACCGGCTCGGCGTGGCGCTGCTCGGCCGCGAAGACGACCTCGGTCGTCAGCGCGGGGTTGATCATCGGGCTCGGCAGGCACACCACCACGGGCAGCCGCTCGCTGCGCCGGCGTGCCGCCTCGCGGGCCTGGCGTTTGATCTTGCGGCGCTCCCGCTCCGAGAGTCCGCCCCAGATGCCGAACCGCTCGTCGTGGTCGAGCGCGTAATTCAGACAGTTCTCTTTGACCTCGCATCGCGCGCAGATGCGTTTCGCATCCCGCGTGGAGCCCCCTTTTTCGGGGAAGAACGCCTCCGGATCGGTCTGCGCGCACAGTGCGCGAGCCTGCCACTCCGGAACGTTACCCAACAGGTCGGCCAAGTAGTCACGGCCGTCCATATACGTCCGCCTCCTCGTTCGCGCACCGGTCGAACCGGTGCTCCCCCCTTGCAATCACTTGCACTGCATCGGTCTGCGCGGACCGGCGGGCGGACGCGTCCCCTCCCCTGAAACGCGTACGGCCCTGCCGCGGGCGTGCCGTTCGCCCGCTCGGTGATCAGTCCTGTGTCGCAACCCGGTGCCCGCGGGCGGCCTGTAGATGGGGCCGCGCCGCCTGACTCATCTCTATGGACGATGAGTCTTCATCGCTATTCGATAACGGTTCGATATCAGACGATAGCGCACAGTGATCTGGCTGACGGAAGGACCCCTCAGACTCACGCTTGTGGGGGACTTGCCTTGACAGCGGCGACCTAATGGTCTCCGTCGTCGCCGCGGCCCTCCGCCTGGGAGGCCCGCTCGCGGATCCCGCTCCACCCGGTGGACAGCAGGCCGATGACGGCCAGTGCCAACCACACCGCGTCCAGCAGCAGGCGTTCCACCGCCGCACGGGTGTCGATGAAGACCTGTCCCTCCTCCGCCAGTTGCCCGACGTCGTCGAAACCGTACCGAGCCGCCGACATCGCCAGCAGCACTCCGATAACGAGGTAGAGGACGTAGACGAGACGGGTAAGGCGGCCTATCACCCGTCCGGGGCGGGTCGCGGGGGCCAGCAGCGCCGCGGCGGCCGGGAGGACGACCGGGACGAAGGAGAAGAGCGTGCCGCGCGCCTCGTCGGTGAAGCCGATCCCGGCGGCGCGGCTGAGCGTGTCGTCGCGCGGGTCTAGGCCGACGCCGAAGAGCCACTGGGACAGGGCGACCGCGATGTAGACCGCCGCGCAGGCGAGCAGGACGGCGGCGACGGCGGATCGGTGGCGCGTGGCGAGCTGCATGGGCGCCATTAGACCAGATCGGTCCTGTTCGCCTGCTTGAGTTCCTCGACGAGTGCCTTGACCTCCTGCGCGCGGTCCCTGGGGCACACCAGGAGCGCGTCGGGGGTGTCGACGATGATGAGGTCGTCCACGCCGTGGGCGGCCACGAGGCGCCCGGCGGCCGGGACGACCACGTTGCGCTTGGACTCGGTCAGCAGCGTCTCGCCGGTGCCGCGCACGACGACGTTGCCGGTCTTGTCGGCGGCCTTGAGGACCTGGCCGAGGGTGTCGTAGTCGCCCACGTCGTGCCAGTCGAAGTCGCCGGGGACGACGCCGACCTTGCCGGCGGCGGCGGCCGGCTCCATGACCGCGTAGTCGATCGAGATCCGGTCGAGGGTCGGCCACAGCTGCGCGAACAGGGCCTCGCGGCCGGTGGAGTCCCACGCGGCAGCGAGGGTGCGGACCGCGTCGTGGAGGGCGGGGCGGTGGCGGGCGAGCTGGTCGAGGAAGACGTCCACGCGCCACACGAACATGCCCGCGTTCCACAGGTAGTTCCCGGCCGAGACGTACTCGACCGCCGAGACCTGGTCGGGCTTCTCGACGAAGGCCTCCAGCTGGTAGCCGGGGCCGACCGGCGCGCCCAGGCGCAGGTAGCCGAAGCCGGTGTCGGGGCCGGACGGGTTGATGCCGATCGTCATGAGCAGGCCGGTCGAGGCGAGCTCCATCGCCTTGCGGACGGTCTTGGCGAAGGCCTCGCCGTCGAGCACGAGGTGGTCGGCGGCGAAGGAGCCCATGATCGCGGACGGGTCGCGCTCGGCGATGACGGCGGCGGCGAGGCCGATCGCCGCGGCCGAGTCCCTGGGGGAGGGTTCGACCAGGATGTTGTCGCCGGGGACGTCGGGCAGCTGCCTGGCCACGTCCACGGCGTGCGCCGCGCCGGTCACCACGTACACGCGGTCGGGGTCGGACAGGAGCCGGACCCGTTCCACCGTCGATTGGAGCAGCGAGGAGTCCGTACCGGTCAAGGGCAGCAGGAACTTGGGTCGTTGCGCGCGAGACAGGGGCCAGAGCCGGGTTCCGGAACCGCCTGCGGGGACCACCGCGTGAAGCATGCCAATAGTCTTGCACGCCGCTTCTACGTGCCCGTTCACACCTTCGTCGGGCGGTTCGCGCGTAAAGCGACGGTTGCCGACGCGTGAAGGTCGGGTCACGATCGGCCCGCGCGTCCCCGATCCGGGCCCGGCGGCGGCGGGACCGATACGGCAAATCACTGCTTTATGGACAGTTCGTGTCGATGCAGTGCCTGGTCCCGGCCCTGCTCTCGGTGACGGCGACCGCACCGGGGGCCGCACAGTTGGCGTCGGTCGCTTAGACTGACCGGGGTTCCGCCCGAACGAACCCGTCCCCGATCTTCCCTAGGAGTCCTCTCGTGGCCTACCCGCCCCCGGCGCCCTACCCGCAGCCCATGCCCACGCCCCAGGGCAACGGCTTCGGCGTCACCGGTCTCGTCACCGGCATCATCGGCGCCGTCTTCGCGTTCATCCCGGTCGTCAACGTCTTCATCGCGGTGCCCCTGGGCATCATCGCGATCATCTTCGGCATCATCGGCCTCGTCAAGGCCGGCTCGCGCGGCGGCAAGGGCAAGGGGACCGGCGGCACCGGCCTCGTGCTCGGCCTCATCGCCGTGATCGGCACCTTCGCGATCAACGTCATGGTCTTCAACGCGGCCAGCGACTACGTCGACGAGGAGTGGCAGAAGGCCTGCGACGAAGCCGGTCTGACCGACGAGGAGTGCGGCGACTGGGACGACTGGGAGACCGACTTCGAGACGCCCTGACCTGAGTCTTCGAGGGGCCGCGGCGGATGCCGCGGCCCTTTTCGTTCCCCCGGAGGCGAAGTCGCCCCGAAGCCCGGCCCGCGCCGACTCGATCGGTAAACACCCCGGCGGGCGTTCGCACCTTGACCCTAGAATCAGAGTCGTCTTGCCCGAATCGATCCGTTCAACGACTCCCAAGGAGCACTTCCGTGGCTTATCCTCCCGCCCCCGCGCCCATCCCCGAACCCCTTCCCGCCAAGCAGGGCAACGGCTTCGCCGTCGCCGCCCTCGTGCTCGGCCTCGTCGGCCTGATCGTCTTCTCGTGGATTCCGGGCATCAACCTCTTCACGGGCCTGCCCCTCGGCGTGCTCGCGCTGATCTTCGGCATCATCGCCGTCGTCAAGTCCGGCTCTCGCGGCGGCAAGGGCAAGGGCGCCGGCATCGCCGGCATCATCCTCGGCGTGTTGACCCTCGCCGCCAGCGTCGTGATCTACGTGGTGCTCCTCCAGATCGCCAAGGACCTGTGCGACGACCCGTCCACCGCCGAGTACAACACCCAGAGCTGCATCGACATCAGGGAATCCCTGTAAGCGAACGGCGAAGGGCCGCGGCGGATGCCGCGGCCCTTTTCGTTCCTCAGAACAGTCGCGGCTGGGTCTGGTCGACGGCGCCGCGGAGGTCGTCGTAGTCGAGGACGACGCAGCGGATGCCGCGGTCCTCGGCCAGGACCCTCGCCTGCGGCTTGATGGCCTGGGCGGCGAAGACGCCGTCGACCGGCGCCAGCAGCGGGTCGCGGTTGAGCAGCTCCAGGTACCGCGTCAACTGCTCCACCCCGTCGATCTCCCCGCGCCGCTTGATTTCGACGGCCACGTTCCTGCCATCGGAGTCGCGGCACATCAGGTCCACCGGCCCGATCGCGGTCGGGTACTCGCGGCGGACGAGCGACCACCCCTTCCCCAGCGGCGCCGTGTCCGCCGCGAGCAGCTCCTGAAGGTGCGCCTCCACGCCGTCCTTCTGAAGCCCCGGGTCGACCCCCAGCTCATGGCTGGAGTCGTGGAAGACCTCCTCGATCGTGATCTTCAACTGGTCCCCGGACTTCTTCGAGGTGACGGTCCACTCGGTGGCGCCTTCGACGACGGTGCACGGCGGCGTCATCCAGTTGAGCGGCTTGTACGACCCGCCGTCGGCGTGCACCAGCACACTGCCGTCGGCCTTCCAGATGATCAAACGGGTAGCCATGGGCAGATGAGCAGAAAGCCGGCCAGTGTAGTCAACCTGGCACCGAGCCACCAACAAACGCATGCCCAGCACCCTACCCGCGGGCCGTCGGACCCCACCCGAGGCGGCCCGCCGGGTGATCGCGCCCCGGGTCGGCGATTCGGTGCGGGCGGGGGTGGGGGCGGTTAGTCTCGGGGCGGATCGAGGGGGCGGTGGACGTGGATGACCTGAACGAACTCGCGGGGGACCATCTCAATCGGGCCCGTGCCGCTGCGCACGGGCGCAGTGCGGTGCTCGTGCTGCATGACGGGCCGTTGCGGCAGAGTCTCATCGCGCTGGTGAGCGGGACGGCGCTGTCGGAGCACGAGGCGCCCGACGCGGGATCGCTGCTGGTGATGCGCGGGCGCGTGCGGCTCGAATCGGCGGGCGGTGAGGTGGAGGTCGGCGAGGGTGAGCTCGCCGCGATCCCTCGCGAACGGCACGGGCTGACCGCGCTGGCCGACTCGGTGGTCCTGCTGACGACGGTCACCAGCATCGACTGACGTGGTCAGGAGCGGTCGCGGAAGAGGGCTCGGATGGTGCGGTAGGCCTGTTTGGGGCGGCGGTACTCGTCCAGGATGCCTTTGTCGTTGATGCTGCGGGGGCGTTTGAGGAGCATGTCCTTGTGGGCGGTGGTGCGGAAGTCGGCGAGGAGCCAGATGGCGAGGCCGGCGTAGCGGTCGGGGGCGGCGAGGAGGTGGCGGGCGGTGGCTTCGAGGAGGTCGGACTGGTACTGCTCGGTCCACATGCCGTTGTGGGGGTCGGTCCAGCCGGGGACGGCGCCGGCGCCGATCTCGGAGATGATGAGGGGCTTGGCGCCGTGGCCGGTGCGTTCGAGGTGGTCGGCGATGCGGTCGAGCTCGCGGGGGACCTCGTCGAGGCCGCCGAAGTACCAGCCGGGGTAGGTGTTGACGGAGACGACGTCGGCGAGGTCGAGGCAGACGTCGTCGTAGACGTTGAGGGTCGCGTAGGTGACGGGCCGGGACGGGTCGAGTTCCTTGAGGCGGCCCAGGAGCGACTCGTAGGCGGGCCGCGCGGCCGGGTCGTAACTGGGGCACTCGTTGAGGATGCCCCACAGCACGATCGAGGGGTGGTTCGCCGCCGCGGCGACCATCTCGTCGAGGTGGTCGCGCTGGGCCGCGAGGAAATCCGGGTCCTGGAGCAGCGCCACCGGGTACTGCCAGCCGATGGTCTCGCTCCAGACGCACACGCCGTACTCGTCGCACAGGTCGAGGAACATCGGGTCCTGCGGGTAGTGGCTGCCGCGCACGAAGTTGCATCCGAGGTCGCGGATCTGTTGGAGGTCGTTGAGCAGCAGCGGGAGCGGCTGCGTGTGGCCGAACTGCGGGTGCGACTCGTGCCGGTTGAAGCCCAGGAGCGTCAGGGGTTCGCCGTTGACGGTGACGCGCCCGTTCGCGGTTCCGATCTCGCGCAGGCCGAAGCGTTCGCGCATGTCGTCCTCGCCCAGGCGCACGGCGACCGTGTGCAGCGCGGGGTCGGCGGGGGACCAGGGCCGGGCGCCCGGGACGGTGAATGTCCGCTCGATCCGGCCTGAGGTGTCGAGTCGCAGGGTCTCGGCGGTGAGGACTCGGCCGTCGTACTCGATCTCCAGTGGGGCCGTGGCGGGCTCGTCGGAGCGGTAGTCGACGCGCACCGTGAACCGTCCTTCATGGACGTCGTCGGTGGTGACACGCAGCCCTTCGATCCACGTCGATGGCAGCGAGTGCAGTTCGGCGCCCCTGGCGATGCCGCCGAAGTGGTACCAGTCGAAGTGCTCCATGTGCAGCGGCGAGCGCGGGCCGATCCGGTTGTCCACCAGGACGACGAGCACGGCGGTGCCGGCCTCGGCGTGCGGGACGTCGGCGTGGAAGGCGGTGAAGCCGCCCGCGTGCTCGCGGATCGGGGCGCCGTCCCAGTGGACGCGGCACCAGTGGTGGACGCCGTCGAAGGCGAGGCGCTGCCGGCCGGGGCGGGTGACGGGGACGCGGAGCCGGTAGGCGGCGAGGCCGCGCCGTCCGGCGTGGTCGGGGGTGGCGTCGAAGCAGCCGGGGACGGCCATGATCGCGTCGAAGTCGATGTCACCCAGGTCGATCGAGTCGGGGTCGACGTCGCCGAGGAAGGCGAACTCCCACACGCCCGCCAGGTCCCGTACCGCTCGCCGCTCGTGGACCGTGAATCGCCGCGCCATCGCCGCCTCCTCGTCGCTTCCCGGAAGGATAGCGTTTTCCATTGCCGGTCCGCCACTCCGAGGGACCCTCGGCCGTTCGCCGCCCGCTCGTCGGCCGTTCCCCGGCCGATCGGCTATAAATCGATACTCATGGATATTTAGTGGGCGCGGTCCGCTTGTGGAGGCGTTGCGGGGGCCGGATAATTCGAGCTGTTCCTGTTCACCGCGGAACATCGCTCCACCGTCATCCCCTCATGACAATCCGGGCCCTCGCCCCTCCGTCGACGCCGAATGATGCGCCGTACCCTCCGGACCGCCGGCACCCTCAGCCCGCCGCGTCCGGACGACATCCCAAGGAGGGCAACCATGCGAAGCCGCATGAGGACGCTCATCGCCACCCTGTCCGCGTTCGTCGTCGCCGTCGGCACCGCCGCCGTGGTGGTCGCCGCCGCGGCGCCCGCGCAGGCGCAGAACTGCAACGGCTACGTCGCCCTGACCTACGACGACGGGCCCAACCCGGGCACCACCACCAGCCTGCTCAACGCCCTGACCTCCAACGGGCTGCGCGCGACCTTCTTCAACACCGGCCAGCGCGCCTCCCAGAACCCGTCGCTGG
Organism: Glycomyces paridis; assembly: GCF_004912155.1. Classification (GTDB taxonomy): domain Bacteria; phylum Actinomycetota; class Actinomycetes; order Mycobacteriales; family Micromonosporaceae; genus Glycomyces; species Glycomyces paridis. Next base: position 252,253 of record NZ_STGX01000001.1, read on the forward strand.
CGAGGGCGCAGGTCGACGCGGGCATGTGGGTCGCGAACCACTCGTGGTCGCACCCGCACATGACGCAGTTGTCCTCCGCGCAGATGGCCCAGGAGATCTCCAGCACCCAGCAGGCGATCCAGCAGGCCACCGGGGTCACCCCGAAGCTGTTCCGGCCCCCGTACGGCGAGACCAACGCGACGTTGAAGTCCGTCGAGGCCCAGTACGGGCTCACCGAGGTCATCTGGAGCGTCGACTCGCAGGACTGGAACGGCGCCAGCACCGCCCAGATCGTGGCCGCCGCCCGCAACCTCCAGAACGGCGGCGTGATCCTCATGCACGACGCCTACCAGAACACCATCAACGCGGTGCCGCAGATCGCGGCCGACCTGCGTTCGCGGGGCCTGTGCGCGGGCATGATCTCCACGAGCACCGGCCGCGCCGTCGCCCCCGACTCCGGCAACCCCGGCGGCGGCGACCCGACGACCCCCGGCAACCCCGGAGGCACCGGCACCGACCTGCTGCGCAGCAACTCTGCGGGCAAGTGCATCGACGTCCCGAACGGCTCCACCGCCTCGGGCACGAGGGTCCAGCTCTACACCTGCTACGAGGGTGCGAACCAGCAGTTCACCTACACCGGTTCGCAAGAGCTGCGGGTCCTCGGCGTCTGCCTGACTGCGCCGTCGGGCACCAACGGCGCGCAGGTGCAGCTCTCGGCGTGCAACAACTCGAACGGTCAGAAGTGGACGTTCGGCTCGGACGGGACGATCCGCAGTGTCGGCTACTCCAGCGTGTGCCTCGACGTGTACAGCTCCTCGAACGGCGCCCCGGTGCAGTTGTACTCCTGCCACAACAACACCAACCAGAAGTGGACCCGCGTCTGACGCGACCGCTCCGGCCGGCCTCCGGGCCGGCCGGCTCAGGCCAGCGCGTCGGCGTCCTCGATACCGAGGTGCGCGCCGAGTGCGGTCACGCCGTCCGCGGTGAGCCGCACGGCCCTTCCCGTGCCGACGCGGCGGATCCAAGCCAGGTCGAGGAACGCGCGGCACACTTCGGCGCCCGCCCGGCCCGCCAGGTGCGGGCGCCGCTCGGTCCAGTCCAGGCACGCGCGCGCCGCCGGTCGCCGCGAGCGCGGCCATGAGTCCGGACCGGCGCCGAGCACCGTGTCCATCCACTCGGCGCCCTTGGTGCTCAAGGTGAAACCGCCCTCGATGTAGCCGCGCGCGAGCATCGCGTCGGTGACGGCGACGCCGAGTCGCCCGGCGAGGTGGTCGTAGCAGGTGCGTCCGCGCGCCAGTGCCGCCGAGGCGGTGGCGGCCCGGAGCCCGGTCGCGGCCGGGGCGGGCGGCAGGTGTCCGGCGAGGTCCTCGATCAGGGCGGCGGCCCGCCGGTCGGCGAGGCGCACGTACCGGTGGCGCCCCTGCCGCTCCTGCGCGCAGAGTCCGGAGGCGACGAGTCGGTCGAGGTGGCCGCTGGCGGTGGAGGGCGCGACGGCGGCGCGGCGGGCGAGTTCGCCTGCGGTCCAGGCGCGGCCGTCGAGGAGGAGCAGGCAGAACGTCGCCCGGGTCGGGTCGGCCAGCAGCGCCGCCAGCCCGGCGAGGCGGGCGCCCTGCGCGCGGTCGGTCATGGCCCCATTGTTCCCCGCGACGCTTCGGCGGGTGCCGAACGGTTCGGGCCCTACGGTCCTTCCATGGACTCGCTCGCTCTGCTCACCGATCCGGCGTTCGCGCCGCCCCCGGCCCCTGACGGGCCTCCCGGGTCGCTCGCCTGGCTGCGCCACGGCGTCGCCAGGTTCGCTTCCGGGCCCGCGCACCGGCGCCGCCGTGACCTCGCTTTGGAAGCGTTGGCGCCCTTGGACTCCAAGGATCTGCGGGTGCGGGCTCGCGAGGGTGCGGCGGCGGTGCTCGCGGCCGCGGTCGGCCCGGTCGACGTCATGGACTGGATCGCCCGTGACGTCCCGGTCGGCGTGCTCGCCGCGGCGCTGGGCGCGCCCGGCGCCGATCCGGGACTGGTCCGGACCGTCGCCGCCGCCTACCCGGTCGGCGATTCGTCCCCGGCCGCCGACGCCGCGGTGGTCGCGCTCGTGGACGCGTTCGGCGGCGTCGCGGACGAGGCGTCCGCCGCCCGGATCGGCCTGCTGGTGCAGACCTGCGAGGCCACGGCGGCGCTGATCGGGAACACGTTGCGCGCGAAGACCGCAGCGCGGGTCGCCGCGGTTCTGGGGACCGATCCGCCCGTCCTGGCGACCTTCCGGCAGGGCCCGGACGGCGTGCGCGTGCGTGTCGACCTGGCCGCGCTGCCGTTCGGCGCCGGTGCCCACGCCTGCCCCGGCCGCGACCAGGCCCTGGCGCTCGCTACGGGAGTCTGCGAAGCCTTGCGGCACAAACATGTACTGCGGATCGAGGAGGAGCCGCACCCGACCTTGCGGATGCCCTCGGTCCTGGAGGTGGCGCCGTGAGCGACCGCGTCGAGGACTTCCGCGCCGCGCATGTGCCCGGTCGGCCGCTGCTGCTGCCGAACGCCTGGGACGGCGCCTCGGCCGCGGCCCTGTTCGCGGCCGGCTTCGCCGCGATCGGCACCACGAGCCTCGGCGTGGCCGCCGCCGCGGGCCTGCCGGACGGCACCGGCGCGGCCCGCGGGCGCACCGTCGAACTCGCCCGCCTCCTCGCGCCCCTCGGCGCCGTCACCGTCGACATCGAGGCCGGGTTCGGCTCGGACCCGGGCGAGGTCGCCGACCTCGCCGAGGAGCTGGCCGGGTTCGGCGTCGTCGGCGTCAACCTGGAGGACGGGCGGCCCGACGGGACCCTGGCCGACCCCGATCGCCATGCGGCGCTGGTCGCAGCGGTCAAAGCCCGCTGTCCGCGCCTGTTCCTGAACGCCCGCACCGACGCCTACTGGCTCGGCGCGCCCGGCCCGCTGCCGGTCTCGATCGAACGGGCCGCCGTCTACATCGGATCGGGAGCCGACGGCGTCTTCGTGCCCGGAGCCACCGATCCGGCCGACATCGCGGTGCTCACCGCGCGGATCGGCGCCCCGGTGAACCTCCTGTTCTCGCCCGCCGGACCGGATCTGCGCGCGCTCGCCGCGCTCGGGGCCGCCCGCGTCAGCACCGGCTCGCTCCTGTTCCGCGCCGCCCTCGGCGCGGCCGTGCGCGCCGCCGAGGACGTGGCGGCCGGGCGTCCGGTCGCCGTCGAGGTGCCGTCCTATGAGGAGGTGCAGCGGCTCACGGCCTAGTCCATGTTGTGGCCGCCGTTGACGGTGAGGCGCTGGCCGGTGATGAAGGAGGCGTCGTCGGAGGCGAGGTAGGCGACGGCCGCCGCGACGTCGGCGGGGACGCCGATGCGGCGGACGGCGACGTCGCGAACGTAGCCGGCGAGGTCCTGCTCGGTCAGTTCGCCGTGGCGCTCCACGGGGATCCAGCCGGGGGCGACGAGGTTGACGGTGACGCCGTGGACGCCGAGCTCCTTCGCCCAGGTGCGGGTGAGGCCCCACTGGGCGCCCTTGGCGGCGGTGTACGCCGACATGTTCTCCAGGGAGCGTTCGAACACGTCGGAGCCGATCTGGACGACCCGGCCGCGTCCGGCCGCGCGCATGTCGGGCAGGAACGCCTGCACCAGGAGGGTCGGGCTCTTGACGAAGAACACGAGCTGGTCGAGGTGGTCCTGCCATGTCACGTCGGTCATCGGCTTCTCGGGCTGGGGCCCGGTCGCGTTGCACACCAGCACTTCCACGGGTCCGAGCGTGGCGCGGACGCGTGCGGCGAGGTCGGTGACGGCGGCTTCGTCGGTGATGTCGGCGCCGAAGGCCTCGGCCGTCCCGCCCGCCTCGCGGATGCCCGCGACGACCCGTTCGGCCTGCTCGCGGTTCGACGCGTAGTTGACGGCGACGGCGAAGCCGTCCGCGGCGAGGCGGGCGGCGATGTGCGCGCCCAGCCCACGGGACGCGCCGGTCACGAGTGCGACGGTCATTGGTTCCCCCTTCGGCGGCGCGGCCCTCGCGCCGTCGGCAAGCATTCCAGCCCGATCCGCCGACCGCACCCCGGCGTCCAGGTGGTGGAACACGCCGCCGGGCGGCCGGTGTCGTACGGGCTTCCTATGCTCGGGGCGTGAACCGAACCGACACCTCCTCGCAGCCCGAGCGCATCGAACTCCCCGATTCCTGGAACGCGCACCTCCTCGCCCGCCGCGACCGCGGCGCCGAACCGGTCGCGGTCGACGCCGACGCGCCGCGTCGCCTCGCCGAGCTCTACGCCAAGTGGGCCTGGCAGACCGACCGGATCACGGCCGCGGTCGAGCACCCCGACCACATCGCGGCGATCGCGGCCGCGGCCGAGGGCCGGCCCGACCCGCTGGGCGCGGCCCTGCGCGCCAGGATCTTCTTGGAGGCGAGGCCGCGCATCGGCGCGGGCCACACGGCGCTGCTGCGGGACGCCTGGGCCGCCGAGCACGGCATCGCGTTCGCCGCACAGGCCACATTGGAACTCATGTCGTTCCAGATGTACTGGCGCGCGAAGTCGAACTACAACGAGGACACCCTCTCGGTCCGCGAGGTCGCCCTGGTGAGCCTCGCCCACTACGACGGGGTCGCCCATTTCGCCGAGCCCATGCGCGCCCTGCTCGCGGGGCTTCCCGACGCCGAGCACGCCGCCGCCCGCGACGCGCTCGCCGCGCGCCGGAGCGACGAACTGCGCCGCTTCCTCACCGCCGTCCTCATGCCCGACCAGGCCGACTGGGTCATGGACGCCTGCGACGTCTACGCAGCCGAGACGCACGCCGATTACGGGTGCGGCATCCTGTGGTCGATCATGTCCACCAAGGAGCACTTGGAGCGCAGCCGCATCCGCCGGCTCGTGCGGCACTGGAACAGCGCGCAGGCGCTCGCGATCGCCGCGGACGCCCTCGGCCTCGACGTCCTGCCGATCCTCCGACCGATCCTCTCCGGGGAGCAGGACGCGCACGCCGAGCTGCGCGACCACACCTACGAGCTGCTCAGCCGGATGCCCTCCGACGAGGCGCTCGCCCACCTCCTCGGCGACCTCGGCAACCCGCACGCGATGGTCGCCGCCCGCGCCGCCGTCAAGCGGTTCCCCGACCGCGCCTTGGGGGTCCTCTCCCGCATCGTCGCCGAGACGACCGGTCCCGGGCAGGCCCGCCTCGCGGGGTTCGCGAAGGCCACGGGCCTGCTGGAGCCGGGCCCCGGCCGCGACGCGGCCGACCAGGCGCGCGTCGCCGAACTCCTCGCCGCGACCCGCCGCCACCCCGTGGCGGCGGCTCCGGCCGTGTTCACGACCCCGCCGTGGGAGTCCTTCGCGCGCATCAAGGCGGGCGCCGCGATCGCCCTCACCGCGCCCGATGTGGACGAACTGCGGTGGGAGGAGGGCGAGCGCGAGGCGTGGAGGGAGGCCGTGGACGAGGACTCCTGGCTGCGCAGTCCCACGGTGTGGCAGCGCAGCGGCTACACCGAGCCGGGCAACTACCTGTTCGTGGAGTACCTCGCCTTCGGCCCCGAGGAGGGCGCCCGGATCGACGTCGGCAAGTGGGACGGCGAGGTCCGCAACTCCTCGCCGGGGACGATCCTCGCACTCCTGTCCCGCCACGGCGAGGCCGTCGCCTCGCACGTCCTCGCACTCGTCAAGAAGAAGCCCTCGTACCGGAAAACCCTGCTGCCCTTCGTGAACGTCGACGCCGCGCGCCTGGCCGCCGATTGGGCCGCGCGTTCGCGCACCGACCGGGCGATGGGACGCCGGTGGCTCGACCGCCACGCCGCCGACGCCGCATCGCTGCTCGTCCCCGACGCGGTGGGCAAGCCCGGCCGCCCCCGCCAGGTCGCCGAGGAGGCCCTGCGGCATCTCGCCGAGACCGACCGCGAAATGGTGCTCAAGGCCGCCGCCGCGTACGGCGGACCCGCCGCCGCGGCGGTCGAGGCGTCCCTCGACGCCGACCCGCTCGACCCGCGCGTCGCCCGCATCCCCAAGGCGCCCGCATGGGCCGACCCGGCGATGCTCCCGCAGCTCCTGTCCGTCGGCCGTGAGACCGCGCTCCCCGACGAGGCCCTGCGGACCCTGTTGTCCGCCTTGATCCTCGACGACCCCGAACGTCCCTACCCGGGCGTCGAGGTCCTCGCGGCCGAGTGCGACCCGGCGTCCCTCGCGGGCCTGTCCTGGAGCCTGTTCGAACTGTGGACCGCCTCGGGCTCGCCCTCCAAGGACGGCTGGGCCATGGACCAGCTCGGCCGGTTCGCCGATGAGGACGCGGTGCGCCGCCTGACCGCGCTCATCCGCGAATGGCCCGGCAAGAGCCAGGCCCGCAGGTCGGTGCGCGGCCTGGAGATCCTCGGCCGGATCGGCACCGAGACCTCCCTGCGCGCCGTGCACTCCATCGCCGGGAACGGGAAGTTCAAGTCGCTCAAGAAGACCGCCTCGGCGCAGATCGAGGTGATCGCCGAGCGGCTCGAACTCTCACTGGACGAGCTCGCCGACCGCCTCGTGCCCGACTTCGGGCTCGACGCCGACGCGGCCACCGTCCTGGACTACGGCCCCCGCTCGTTCACCATCGCCTTCGACGAAGGCCTCAAGCCGTTCGTGCTGGACGACAAGGGCAAGCGCCGCGCGAGCGCCCCGAAGCCCGCCGCGGCCGACGACGCCGAACTGGCCCAGGCCGCCTACGAGCGTTTCGCGGCCCTCCGCAAGGACCTCAAGACCACCTCGGCCGAGCAGGTCAAGCGCCTGGAGGCCGCGATGGTGGCCGGACGCACGTGGTCCTATGAGGACTTTCGGCGCTTCATGGTCGACCACGCCCTCATGTGGCAGCTCGCGAGCCGACTCGTCTGGCAGGCCGAGGAGGGCGGCGCCCACGTCTCCTTCCGCCTTGCAGAGGACCGCACTCTCGCCGACGCCGAGGACGAGCCGATCGAGCTCGCGGACACCGCCCGCGTCCGCCTCGCGCACCCGGTCACCCTCGGCGCCGAAGCCGTGGAGGCCTGGGCGACCGTGTTCGCCGACTACGAGATCCTCCAGCCCTTCGACCAGCTCGCCCGGAAGGTCTACGTGCTGCTCGACGAGGAGCGCGCCACCGGCCGCCTGGAGCGCTTCGAGCACAACAAGGTCGGCGCGGGCCCGATCGTAGGGCTCCTCAAACGTGGCTGGAAGTTCGGACACCCCAAGGGCCACACCAGCGGACGCAGCGTCTACCGCGACATCGACGGCGCCGTGAACCTCATCATCGACACCGAGCCGGGCGTCTACCCCGGCTACGACCCCGGCGGGGAGCAGACCGTCGCGATCCACCTCAGGGGGATCGACAGCGTCGACCTCGGCGCCCTCGACCCCGTCGCGGTCTCCGAGGCGCTCCACACCGTGGCGCGCCTGACCCGCACGGTGTGACCTGATCGCGACGACGGGGCCGGACGCGACGCGTCCGGCCCCGACTCCCGCGAATAGTCATGGGTGGAACGCACGTTTTAGGGTGGTCCGCGGCGCGCCGAGGACCAGCCCGGCCGCCGTCGCCGCACTCGACCGGGAGCGGACGCCGTGACCGGAGGAGACCCATGAGCCACCCCGAACCACACCTGTGGGCCGCGTTCGAGTCCGCGCTCGCAGTGGAGGACTACGAGATACGGCAGGCGCGGCTCGAAGACGTGGTGGACGGCGCCCGATCCGGCGGCCACGCCCGCCTCGCCTTCGTCGCCCGGCAGGCCCTCGCCGACGCCTACGCCGTAGGGCGCCAATGGCACAGGGTGTTCCCCCTGTTCGCCGAGTGCCTTGCCGAACACGACTCCCGCACGCGCGAGTTCGACCCGCTCGAAGAGGCCGCGCTGCGCTCCTGGTACTGCCGGACGATCCAGACCATGGCCGAGTTCCCGGCCATCGACATGGACCGGATACACGCGGCGCTCGACGACGTCGAACAGCGCTACCGGGCCGCGGGCGACGACCTCCGGAACGTGCACGCCACCCGCCGCTCCGTCGCCCACATCGCCGCCGACTGGGAGCGCGAGGAGCACAGCTACCGGCAGTGGCTCGCCGCGGGCGGACCTGACCGCGGGCACCTGTGGGACTTCGCGCTGCAAGTCGCCCGGCTCACCGGTCGCGGCGACGACGCGGCCGCGTACGCACTGGCCGCACCGGTGCTCGAGGGCACGAGGACCTTCGACGAGCGCCCGGTCCCGGTGCAGGCCGACATGCTGCTGCCCCTCATGCGGCTCGGACGGCACGCCGAGGCGCGCCGCGCGTTCCGGCTCGCCCGCCGCGCGATCTCGCGCGACGTCTACCGCTACGAATACAGCGGCAAACTCATCGAGTTCTGCGCCCTCACAGGGAATCTCGACGCGGGCCTCGACACGCTCAGCCGGATGATGTGGGGCTTCCCGACCCTGAACCGGCCGACCGGGAAACGGGACTTCGCCGCCGCCACGGCGGTGCTCATGCGCGAGATGGTCGCGGCCGGCCGCGGCGAGGAGCCCATCGGCTGGGCGAAGCAGGGTGAGGACGAGTACGTCGACGCCGCGCGGCTCCTCGACCGCATGAGCGGCGTCGCACTCGACCTCGCGGCCCAGTTCGACGCCCGCAACGGCACTGCGGCCCAGAGCGACCGCGTCCGCGCCCGCCTCGCCGCGCCGCCGTTCGCACAGATCCGGATGAGCGCCGCCTACCACCCGTTCACCGCCGTCATCCCCAAGGGACTGTCCCCCGAGGAGATACTGTCCCGGGCCGAACGGCACCTCGAACGCGATCAGCGCACCTCGACCGCCGATCACCTCATGGCACTCGGGCAACCGCCCGAACACCTCGCCGCCCGCCACGCGCACCTGAAAGCGCTCTTGGGCGGCGGCCCGGACAAGGGCCCCGCGCTGCACGAGGCGGCCGGGCTGCACCAGGCCGACGAGGACTGGGTCCGCGTCGCGCTCTGCCTGTGCGACGCCGCGGTCTGGATGGCCGACAACGGCAGCCTCGACGAAGCGGTCCCCGTGGTCACCGGTATGCGCGACATGCTGCGCAAACTGCCGGAGCCCCGGGCGATCGCGCTCGCGGAGTTCGCGTTCGCCAACGTCATGACCGGTCTGGACTCCGAAGCGGTCGACGCCGCGCTGGCCCGCGCCGCCGAGGACGCCGCCGAATCCGGCGACCCTTACGTCGTCGCCCTCGTCGCGGGCCACCGCGTGCACCGGGCGGTGAAACGGCAGGCACCGCCCGAAGAGGTCCTCGCGCTGGCGTCGGCGATGCGCGACGCCGCGCTGGACGCCGACTGGCCCGCCCAGGCGGTGCACGCGTTCTCCTACCTCGAAGCGGCCCATGCCGAAGCGGGCACCACGGCCGCCTACCGCCGCGAGACGGACGAGCGGATCGCCGAATGCAACGCCGACACGCCGCCGCTGGTGCGGTCGGGCTTCGGCCTCGCCCAGGCCCGGGGCCTGATCGAAGCGGGCCGCGAGGCGGAGGCCGTGCCCGCGCTGGAGCTGATGATCGCGGCGGAGCGCCCCAGCGGGGTGCCCGCCATGCACTGGCACTGGCTCGCCAAGGGGTACTTCGCGGCGGGCCTCCTTGAAGACGCGGTCGACGCCGGGGAGGTCAAGGCCGCGATCCTGGACGAGCTGCGGGACCGCGGCGTGCTCGACCCGCCCTCGGCCGCCGACGCGAACCGCAGGCTCCTCGTGGAGTGCTACCGGCGGCTGGGCGACGTCGAAGGCGCCGTGGAGCACCTGAAGGTCTTGAGCCGCAACACCGACGACGCGGCGCTCCAGGACTACGTGCGAGACCAGGTCGACCAGATCCGCCGCGCCGGCGGGGTCTGACGGGCCCGGCGCGCCGGACGGCTACAGCGTCGCGGCCGGGACGAGCGACTCCAGTTCCTCCCAGAGCGATTCGGGGATCTCGACGGCGAGGAGGTCGAGCGTCTGCGCGACCCGCTCGGGCCGCGAGACGCCGACCACTGTGGAGTCCACAAGGGGTGAACGGGTCGAGAACTGGAGGGCCGCCGCCGCGAGCGGCACCCCGGCCGCCTCGCAGGCCTGCGCCATCGCGAAGGCCGCGTCGGCGAATGCCCGGTCGCGCTCGCCGTAGCAGTACTTCGGCTGCTGCGCGGGGCCTTTGGCGAGCATCCCGCCGCCGTAGGGCGCGGCGTTGAGGACGCCGAGGCCGTCGGCGCGGGCCTGCTCGAACAGGGCGCGGGCGTCGCGGTTGAGCAGGGTGAACCGGTTGTGGTTGAGGACCACGTCGAACTCGCCGGTCGCCAGGTACCGCTCGGTGACCTCGATCGAGCCGGAGGCGACGGCGAGGTGGTCGGCGACCCCGGCGTCCCGCAGGGCCACGAGCGCTTCGAGCGCGCCGCCGGGCGCGAAGCCGTCCTCGCGCATGAACTCGGGGTCGTGGAGGGCCAGGATCGGCAGGCGGTCGACGCCGAGGCGCTCCAGGCTCTCCTCGACCGAGGCGCGCACGCGGGCGCCGGAGTAGTCCCGCGTCCTCGGGTCGGGGTCCACTTTGGTCTGGAGGATGAAGCCCTCGGGGAGCCCGCCCCTCCTGCGGATCGCCTCGCCCACGCGGCGTTCGGCGAGGCCGTCCTCGCCGTAGCCGTTGGAGGTGTCGAGGAAGTTGACCTCACTGTCGAAGACGGCGGCGACCGTGGCCTGCGCGCGTTCGTCGTCCACTTCGTAGTCGTAGACGCCGGTCATGTTCGCCAGCGGGCTGGTGCCGATGCACAGGGGGCTGACCTTGAGGCCGGTGCGTCCGAGGGTGTTGCGCTGCATGTTCATCCGTTCCGGGTGGAGACTTCGGCGCCGCTTGCGCCGCTTGCGGCGCCTGCGGGTAGTGCGTCGAGGCGGGCGGGGTCGAGGGCGTGCTCGATGACCATGACACCGGCGCCGATCGCGCCGCTCGACTCGCCGGTGCGGGCCGCGGCGATGCGCAGGTGCCTGGTGGCCAAGGGAAGCGAGCGCTGGTAGATGACCTCGCGCACGCCCGCGATGAGGTGGTCCCCGGCGAGGGCGAGCGACCCGCCGATGACGATGATCGAGGGGTTGAAGAAGTTGACGGCCCCGGCGAGGACCTCGCCGATGTCGCGCCCGGCCTGGCGGATGCGCCGCAGGGCCGGGACAGACCCGGCGCGGGCGAGCTCGACCACGTCGAGCGACCCGCCCGCCGCGATCCCCTCCCCGGCCAGGCCCGCGGCGATGGCCGCGCCCGAGGCCACCGCTTCGAGGCAGCCGGTGTTGCCGCAGCGGCAGTGCGCGTCGTCGGCCCCGGCCACGCGGATGTGCCCCATGTCCCCGGCGGCGCCCTGCGCGCCGCGGTAGACCTGCCCCGAGGCGATGATGCCGCAGCCGATGCCGGTGGCGGCCTTGATGAACAGCAGGTGCTCGTACTCGGGCCAGGCGGTGAAGTGCTCGCCGAGGGCCATGATGTTGACGTCGTTGTCGACCAGGACCGGCACCGGGAAGTGCCCGCGCACGTAGGAGGGCACGTCGAAGCCGTCCCAGCCGGGCATGATCGGCGGGTTCACGGCGCGGCCGGTGGAGTGCTCGACGGGCCCGGGCAGGCCGATGCCGATGCCGAGGAGGTCGCCGAGCGGGCGGTCGGCCTCGGCGAGCAGCAGGTGCGCGTGCTCGATCGCCCAGTCCAGGACCGCCTTGGGGCCCAAGGCGATGTCGAGGTCGGCGTTGACGGCGGCGAGCACGCTCCCGGCGAGGTCGGTGACGGCCAGGCGCGCGTGGGTGGCGCCGAGGTCGGCGCCGATGACGATGCGGGCGGCGGGGTTGAACGCGAAGGTGGCGGGGGGCCTGCCGCCGGTCGAGGCGGTCTCGCCGGTGGGGGCGATGAGCCCGGCGGCCAGGAGCGCGTCGATGCGCCCGGCGACGGTGGAGCGGGCGAGGCCGGTGAGGGCGGCCAGTTCCGAGCGGGTCCGGGGCACGCCGTCGCGCAGGAGCTGGAGCAGCGTCCCGGCGCCGGCGGCGGTCGCGGCGACGGGGCGGCGCGGCGTCCCGGAGTCATCTGTCACCGCACTAGTGAATCACACGGGTTTAGACGGTCAGGTGTCATAACTGTTTCATAACGCGAGCAACTTTTGCTTGTGCTCCGTCATAAGTCTGCCCTACGGTCGTCATATGGCTCAAGTCACGATCTCCAGACCGACGACCTACCGGGCCGCCATCATCGGCACCGGCTTCATGGGACGCGTCCACTCCCACGCCATCGCCGTGGCCGGGGGATCGGTCGCCGGGATCGCCGGCTCGACCCCCGAGCGGGCCCGCGAGGCCGCCGAAGCCCTACGCGCCGAAGCGGTCTTCGACGACCTCGGCGCCCTCATCGACGCCGCCGACGTCGTCCACGTCTGCGTCCCCAACCACCTCCACGCCCCGATCGCCCTGGCCGCCATAGCGGCCGGGAAGCACGTCGTCTGCGAGAAGCCCCTCGCCACCGACGTCGCCGCCGCCGCGGCCATGACGGAGGCCGCCGCGGACGCGGGCGTCGTGGCCGCCGTCCCCTTCGTCTACCGCTTCCACCCGATGGTCCGCGAGGCCCGCGCCCGCGTCGCCGCCGGCCAGGTCGGGCGCCTCACGCTCGCCCACGGCTCCTACCTCCAGGACTGGCTCCTGCGGCCCGGCGACGACAACTGGCGCGTCGACGCCGACAAGGGCGGGGCGCTGCGCGCCTTCGGCGACATCGGCTCCCACTGGTGCGACCTCCTCGAATTCGTCACCGGCGACCGCATCACCGCCGTCAACGCCCAGCTCGCCACCGCCAACCGCCGCCGCTCCGGCCGCGACGTGTCCACCGAGGACATCGTCACGCTCCAGTTCACCACCGCCGCGGGCATGATCGGCTCCACCGTCGTCAGCCAGGTCTCCGCCGGACGCAAGAACCGCCTCCTGCTCGAGATCTCGGGCACCGAGGCCACCCTCGCCTTCGACCAGGAGCGTCCCGAGACCCTCTGGGTCGGCGGCCGCGAGGGCAACGCCGACCTCATGCGCGACCCCGAGCACCTCAGCCCCGACGCCGCCCGCCTCGCCACCGTCCCCGCCGGACACGCCCAGGGCTACCAGGACTGCTTCAACGCCTTCGTGGCCGACACCCGCGCCGCCATCGCCGGAGCGGCCCCCGACGGCCTGCCGGTCTTCGCCGACGGCCTCCGCGCCGCCCGCATCGCCGCCGCCGTCGAGGCCTCCGCCCGCACCCGCGACTGGGCGGAGGTGGACCGATGACCGCACCGCCCGTGCTCGATGCGCGCGGCATCGACAAGGCCTTCCTCGGCGTCCCCGTGCTCTCCTCTGTGGACCTCCGTATCGAGCAGGGCGAGGTCCACGCACTGGTGGGGGAGAACGGCGCGGGCAAGTCCACCCTGATGAAGATCCTCGCCGGCGTTCACACCGCCGACGCCGGGACGATCGAACTCGGCGGCCGCGCCGTCTCCTTCACCCACCCCCTCCAGGCCCAGCGCGCCGGAGTCGCCACCGTCTTCCAGGAGTTCAACCTCCTGCCCGAACTCACCGTCGCCGAGAACGTCCACCTCGGACGCGAACCGCGCCGCCGCGGCCGCATCGACCGGCGCGCCATGGCCGCCGCCACCGCGGACCTCCTCGCCGACCTCGGTGTGGACGATCTCGCCCCCGCCGCGAAGGTCGGCTCGCTCTCGGTCGCCCACCAGCAGATCACCGAGATCGCCAAGGCCCTCTCCCAGGGCGCCGACCTCATCTGCATGGACGAGCCCACCGCCGCGCTCGCCGACGCCGAGGTCGCGCTCCTCTACCGCCTCGTCGAACGCCTGCGGGAGAAGGGCGTCGCCGTCCTCTACGTCTCCCACCGCCTCCGCGAGATCTTCGACCTGTGCGACCGCATCACCGTCCTCAAGGACGGGCGCCTCGTCCAGTGCGTCGACACCGCCGACATCACCCCCGACGACCTCGTCACCGCGATGGTCGGGCGCCGCATCGAGGCCGCCTTCCCCGAACGCCTGCCCGGCACTGAGACCGGCGACGTGCGCCTCAAGGTCACCGGCGGCGGCAACGCCCGGATCGACGGCGTCGACCTCGAAGTGCGCGCCGGCGAGATCGTCGGCCTCGCCGGACTCCAGGGCTCGGGCCGCACCGAGATCGCCGAAGCCGTCTTCGGCATCAGGCCCTTCACCCGCGGCACCGTCGCCGTCGACGGCGACGTCCGGCGCATCACCTCCCCCCGCAAGGCCATCAAGGCCGGACTCGCCCTCGTCACCGAGGACCGCAAGGCCGAAGGCCTTGCCCTCAACCAGTCCGTGCGCGCCAACGCCCGCATGGTCCTCGACGCCAACGCGCACCTGCGCTCGCGGCGCCGCCTCGACCGCATCCCGCAGATCCTCTCGGGCCTCGACCTCGTCTCCCGCGGCGACGACCAGGAAGTCCGCTACCTCTCCGGCGGCAATCAGCAGAAGGTCGTCGTCGCCAAATGGCTCGCCGCCGAACCCGGCGTCATCGTCCTCGACGAGCCCACCCGCGGCATCGACGTCGGCGCCAAGCACCGCCTGTACACCCAGATCCGCGCCCTCGCCGCCGAAGGACTCGCGGTCCTCCTCATCGCCTCCGAGCTCATCGAGGTCATCGGCCTCGCCGACCGCATCGTGGTCCTCCACGAGGGACGGATCGCCGGCGAGCTCCCCGGCGGCGCCACCGAGCAGGAGGTCATGGCCTACGCGACCGGACGCCGGAGCACGGAGGACCCCGCATGACCGCGATCGCCACCGCCTGGCACCGGCTCACCGCCCGCCTCGCCGCCCTCGGCACCACCGCGCTCATTTACCTCGCCCTCGCCGGGGTCCTCGTCCTCGGCGGCGCCGCGGTCGCGATCGACGGCGCCGACAAGGGCGCCAACCTCTTCGCCACCGCCAACCTCGTCGACATGCTCACCCGCACCAGCCTCACCGGGTTCCTCGCCATCGGCATGACCCTCGTGATCCTGTGCCGCTCACTCGACCTCTCCGTCGGCTACACCGCCGCCCTCTCCAGCCTCGTCGCCGCGACCACGATGGACGGACGGCCCGAGAACATCCCCGTCGCGATCGGCGCGGTCCTGCTCGTCTCGGGTCTCATCGGCGCCGCCAACGGCGCGATCGTTGCCTTCCTGCGCGTCAACCCCTTCATCGCCACCCTCGGCACCGGGCTCATCATCAAGGGCTACCTCGACACCGAGTACAAGGGACCGGCCGGGGACGTCCCTGAGCTGTTCCAGCAGTTCGGATACACGCGCATCGGCTTCATCCCCGTCTCGGCGCTCGTCATGCTCGCGCTCGCGGGCGCGGCCGTGTGGTTCCTGCGCTCGACCCGCACCGGCCACCACATGTACGCCGTCGGCGGCGACGCCGAGGTCGCGCGCATGTCGGGCATCCGCACCGACCGCGTCCTCATCGCCGCGCACGTCCTGTGCGCCATGTGCGCCGGGGTCGCCGGGCTCCTCCTGGCGGCCCGCTTCGGCACCGGCTCGGCCGAGGCCTACACGAACCTGTACGAGCTCGACGCGATCGCCGCGGTGGTCCTGGGCGGGACGCTCCTGCTCGGCGGGCGCGGCGGCGTCGCCGGGACCGTCGCGGGCGTGGCGATCCTCGCCGTCCTCGACACCGTCTTCAACGTCATGCAGATCGACCCCTTCGCCAAGGACGTCCTGCGCGGCGCGGTCATCATCGCCGCCGTCGCCCTCTACGCCCGCCGCCAACTCGACCGCACCGCCGCCAGACCCAGGTTCGCAGCGGCAGAAGGGAAGTCGCGATGACGCGCCTGCGAGGCCCCGTCGACCTGCTCCGCTGGGCCGCCAATCCGACCGGGACGGTCTTCGTCCTGCTCGCCGTGATCTTCGCGTGGATCTTCGTCCTCAACGACGCGTTCTTCGCCGGACCGTCCTTCATGGCCTTCCTCAAGCAGGCCGCGCCGCTCATGGTGCTCGCCGCCGGGCAGTACTTCGTGATCGTCTCGGGCAACTTCGACCTCTCCGTGGGCGCCCTCGTCGGCGCCCAGGTCGTCATCGCCGCGCGCCTCATCGACGGCGAGGAGTCCCGGACCGTCCCGGTCCTGCTCGTCATGGTCGGCTTCGGCCTCCTCGTCGGCCTCGTGAACGGGCTCATCACCACCGTCCTCAAGGTCCAGTCGTTCATCACCACACTCGGGATGCTCCTGGTCCTGTTCGGCGCCATCAGGCTCTGGACCGGCGGCGCCCCGACCGGCGGGCTCTCCGAGTCCTTCCGCACCGCCGGGCGCATGGGCATCGAGGGCGTCCCCGTCCTCGGCCAGATCCCCTGGGCCGTCATCATCATGGTCGCCGTGGGCGCCGGGGCGATCCTGCTCATGCGCACCGGCTTCGGGCGCATCCTCATGGCATCGGGGGACAACGAGCGCGCCGCGGGCCTCGCCGGGGCCCGCGTGGACGCCGCCCGCATTGCAGCGTTCCTCCTCTCAGGACTCTCGGCGACGATCGCCGGCATCCTCATCGGCGGCTACGCCGGCGTCAGCGCCCAAGTGGGCGACGGCCTGGAGTTCACCGTGATCACCGCGGTCGTGCTCGGCGGCGTCGTCCTCGGCGGCGGGCGCGGCTCCGTGCTCGCCGCGATGGCCGGGGCGCTCGCCATCGAGGCGCTGTTCTCCCTGTTCAACCAGATGGCGCTTCCGGCCACCCTGCGCCCCACCGTCCAAGGCGCGATCATCATCGCCGCCGTCGCCTACGCCGCGAGGCGGCGGGCCCGCCCCGGGTCCACCGCCCCGCACGTCTCAGCAACCGCAAATCCCTCATGAGAAGAAGGTCTCGAACGATGCAGACAACGCGCCTCGCCGCCGCGTCAGCGGCAGCCCTCGGGCTGCTGCTGGCGACCGGCTGTACGACCGACAGTCCTACCGACGCACCGGAAGACGAGACGACCACCGCCGCCGAATCGGGCGACGAGTGGTTCGTCCAGGCCGACTACGACGAGCAGCTCGCCCAGCGCGACATCGAGCCCGAGGGCGACCCGGCCACGCCCTGGCTCCAGGCGATCGAACCGGAGTGGATCGACACCTCGCAGTTCGCGCGCGAGGGCGGCGACGCCACCGTGTGCTTCTCCAACGCCTCGGTCTCGAACCCGTGGCGCGTGACCGGCTGGATCACCATGCAGCAGCAGGTCGAGGTGCTCCAGGAGTCCGGCGAGATCGGCGAGTTCCGCGTCTCGGACGCCGGTGACGACGACGACCAGCAGATCTCCGACATCCAGGCGTTCATCGACGCCGGGGACTGCAACGCCATCATCATCTCCCCGTCCACCACCGCGACCCTGACCCCCGCGGTCGAGGCCGCCTGCGAGTCGGGCGTCCCGGTCGTCGTGTTCGACCGCGGCGTCAACACCGACTGCGCCGTGACCTTCATCCACCCGATCGGCGGCTACGCCTTCGGCGCCGACGCCGCCGAGTTCCTCGTGGACGAACTGGAACCGGGCTCGAAGGTGCTCGCGCTGCGCATCCTGCCCGGCGTGGACGTCCTCGAGAACCGGTGGGCCGCGGCCGAGAAGATCTTCGCCGAGTCCGAACTGGAGGTCCTCGGCAACGAGTTCACCGGCGGGGACGCCGCGGAGATCAAGAACATCGTCACGCAGTACCTCCAGCGCGGCGACGTGGACGGCATCTGGATGGACGCCGGCGACGGCGCCGTGGCCGCGATCGAGGCCTTCGAGGACGCCGGCAAGCCGCTCCCGGTCATGACCGGCGAGGACGAGCTGTCGTTCATGCGCAAGTGGGAGGAGACCGGGATGACCGCCCTGGCGCCCGTCTACTCGAACTTCCAGTGGCGCACGCCGATCATCGCCGCGACGATGATCCTTGCGGGCGAGCAGGTCCCGGCCGAGTGGGTGCTCCCGCAGGACCCGATCACCGCGGCCGAGCTCGACGACTACCTGGCGCGCAACGAGGAGATGCCCTCGCTGCACTACGCCAAGTTCGGCGGCGAGGACCTGCCGGGCTTCCCCGACGCGTGGCGGGACCGTTGAGCCGTCCGCTCGGCGTGAACACCTGGGTCTGGGCCTCGCCGCTCGACGACGAGGCCCTGGCCCGGCTCGCGGTCCGCGTGCGCGAGTGGGGGTTCGACGCGATCGAGCTCCCCGTGGAGAACCCGGGCGACTGGGACCCCGAGCGCGCCGCGGACCTGCTGAAGGAACTCGGGCTCACCGCCACCGTGGTGCTCGTGATGGGGCCGGGCCGCGAACTGGTCGCGGCTCCAAAAGAGACGGTGTCCACGACGCGGGAATACCTCCGCCGCGTCGTGGACGCCGCGGCGGCGGTGGGCTCGGCGGTCGTCGCCGGGCCCGCCTACGCCTCGGTCGGGCGCACCTGGCGCATTGACGACCGTGCGGCGGCGTACCGCGAACTGCGCGAGGGCCTCGCGCCGGTCTGCGAGTACGCCGCCGAGCGGGGCGTCACCGTCGCCGTGGAGCCGCTCAACCGCTACGAGACGAGCCTGATCAACACCGTCGACCAGGCCCTGGAGGCCCTGGACGGCACCGGTTGCGAACTGGCCCTTGACGTCTACCACATGAACATCGAGGAGACCGACCTTCCCGCGGCGATCGGCCGGGCGGCGGGTCGCATCGGCCACGTGCAGGTCAGCGCCAACGACCGGGGCGCGCCGGGCCGCGACCACCTCGACTGGCCCGCGATCCTGGCGGCGCTCGACGGCGCCGGTTACGCCGGGCCTCTGGTCATCGAGTCGTTCACGGCGCACAATGCGAGCATCGCCACCGCGGCCTCGATCTGGCGTCCGCTCGCGCCGACCCAGGACGCCATCGCCGTGGACGGCCTGACCTACCTGAGGAGTCTCGATGCCTAGACCGATCACCCTGTTCACCGGCCAGTGGGCGGACCTGCCGTTCGAGGAGGTGTGCCGCCTCGCCTCGGGCTGGGGCTACGACGGGCTGGAGGTCGCCTGCTGGGGCGACCACCTCGACGTGCGCCGCGCGGCGACCGACGACGACTACGTGGCCGAGCGGCTCGCGATCCTCGAATCGCACGGCCTGGGCCTGTGGGCGATCTCCAACCACCTTGTGGGCCAGGCGGTCTGCGACGACCCGATCGACCAGCGCCATCAGGCGATCGTGCCGTCGCGGGTGTGGGGCGACGGCGAGCCCGAGGGGGTGCGCACGCGGGCGGCCGAGGAGATGAAGGCGACCGCGCGCGCGGCCGCGCGGCTCGGGGTGGACACCGTCGTGGGCTTCACCGGTTCGGCGGTCTGGAAGTACGTGGCGATGTTCCCGCCGGTGGCCGAGTCGGCGATCGAGGCGGGCTACGACGACTTCGCGGACCGCTGGAACCCGATCCTCGACGTCTTCGACGAGGTGGGCGTGCGCTTCGCCCACGAGGTGCACCCCTCCGAGATCGCCTACGACTACTGGTCGACGCAGCGGGCGCTGGAGGCGGTGGGGCACCGGACCGCGTTCGGGCTCAACTGGGACCCGAGCCACATGGTGTGGCAGGACATCGACCCGGCAGCGTTCCTGTGGGACTTCCGCGACCGGATCTACCACGTGGACTGCAAGGACACCCGCAAGCGCCTGAACGGGCGCGGCGGCCGCCTCGGCTCGCACCTGCCGTGGGGCGACCCGCGGCGCGGCTGGGACTTCGTGTCGACCGGCCGCGGCGACGTGCCGTGGGAGGACTGCTTCCGGGTCCTGGGCGCCATCGGCTACGCGGGCCCGATCTCCATCGAGTGGGAGGACGCGGGCATGGACCGCCTCAAGGGCGCCGCCGAGGCGGTGCACTTCGTGCGGAACCTCAACTTCGAGCCGCCGGAGGCTTCGTTCGACAGCGCCTTCGCCTCCGACTGACTCCGGGTGAAACCGACGACGCCCCGGGCCGCATGGCCCGGGGCGTCGTCGGTTCCCTGGTTGCGAGTCCGCTCGTTACGCGAAGGCGAAGATCGGCGGGAAGGCCAGGACCACGATCCAGGCCCAGGCGGCGTACACCGGCAGGTAGTCGGTCTGCCATTTCTCCAAGGTCGCGAACCGCTTGCGGCCCCTGATGATCGAGACGTACAGCCAGGCCGTCCACGCGAGGTTGACGAACAGGACGAGGTTCTCGCCGAGCGCGGCGCTCTTGTTGGGCGTCAGGCCCCATTCGGTGATGCGCCCGGTGATCGCGATGAGCACGAGCACGTCGATGAGCAGGGCGCTGACGACGAGCGCGAGCTGCATCCAGTCGAAGACGCCGGTGCGCTGCGCGTGGTCGCGCGCCGAGATCGAGTAGAGCACCAGGCCGAGCACGACCACCAGGAGCAGGTCGAAGAGGATGAGCATGTCCCGTTCGACGTCGATCGCGTTGGTGGTCACGGCGATCGCCACGAGCACCGCCACGAGCGTGAGCGCGAACAGCGGCGTGAACACCCGCGTGAGCACCGGCGCCATGTTCTCGATGACGCTCTGCTTGGCCTCCACGAGCCAGGCGGCGACCACGACGGCCGCCAGTGCGCCGCAGGGGATGAGCCACTCGGAGATGAACGTCTCCGGGTCGAGGCCGATCGCGCTGAAGACGCCCGCGGTGAAGCCGGTGAGGACGCCGCCGCCCATCGCGATGAGCACGAAGTAGATGAACCACTCGCCGGTGAAGCGGATGAAGTCCATGCGCCGCTGCCCCGAGCGCCAGTCGCCGCCGGCGTAGGCGAGGCCCACGACGAGCCACAGCGCGAGCGGCAGGTGGATGGCGGAGAGCACGATCGACTGCGAGTCGTCGGCGAGGCCGTACACGTTCGCCCCGACGGCGCCCACGATGAAGAACGCGGCCAGGGCGAGCGCGGTGCGCCCGGCGACCCGCCGCCTCAGTCCGAAGTAGACCGTGAGCGGCACGAGCGCGAACAGCCCGAAGTTGCGCACGTAGAAGGACGCGTCGTCGTCGAAGCCGACCCCGAAGAGCATCGGGAGCTTGATGCCGACGGCGGCGAGTGCCGCGCAGCCGATCATGACGAGCAGTTCGCGCCGCCGGGCGGTGTCGGCGGGCGCGTCGGGGTCGCCGGTGAGCATGAGCTGCTTCCACAGCCGGTCGGAGTGCTCGCGGGCGAACTCGCGCGAGACCTCGTCGACCGAGCCCATGCGCTTGACGGCGATGAGGAAGGCCTCGTCGGGCCGCAGTCCGCCCTCGGTGAGGTCGGCGACGCGGCCGCGCAGGTGGTCTTCGAGCTCGTCCACGTCGGACTGCTCGACGCCCTTGCGGCGCAGCATGTACCCGCGCCACTGGGCGATCTGGCCCTCGATCTCGGTGTCGGTGCCCATCTCATCCCTCCAATGCCGGCTTGAGGGTCGGCGCCGCCGACCGCGTGGCCTTCCAGATGTCTTGCAGCGCTTCGGAGACCGCGGCCCACTGCTGTCGCTGCTCGGCGAGTTCGCGACGGCCGTCGTCGGTGATGCGGTAGTACTTGCGCCGGCGCCCGCCCTCGGGGGTGCGCCAGGTCGACTCGACGTACCCGGTGCGCTCCAGGCGGTGCAGCAGCGGGTAGAGCAGGCCTTCGGTCCACTCCAGCCGCCCGCCCGACCGGTCGCTGATCTCCTTGAGGATCGCGTACCCGTAGCTCTCCTCCTCGGCGAGGATGCCGAGGACGAGGGGGGTGGACGAGGCGGCGACGAGGTCTTTGGCGATGCGCATGGGGGCCTCCTAACCCTGGAATCTCTATACCTTGAACTGTTATGCCTTGAACTTCTATGCATCGTAGCTCTAGGTTCTACAGGCGTCAAGCAGGACCCCGAACACCGTCTTGTATCGTTTCAATTCCGAGGACTTCTAGGCTTGGGGGACCCATGACCAGCGCGCCGACCGGACCCTACGCATTCGTGTTCTGGAACGACGACCTCACCGACGAGGGCGTCCTCGCCCAGCTGCGCGAGATCGCCCGCGCCGGATTCGCCGGCGTCACGCTCAGCGCCCGCATCGGCCTGAGCCGTCGCATCGGCTACCTCACCGAGGAGTACTTCCGGCTCGTGCGGGTCGCCGTCGACGAGTGCGCCCGGCTCGGCCTGGCCGTGATGCTCTACGACGAGGCCTCCTATCCCTCGGGCTCGGCGAACGGCGCCGTGGTCGCGCGCGACCACCGCTTCGCCGCCCGCTGCCTCGTCCACGTCGACCGCGACGTCGAAGGGCCCGTGGACGAATACTGGCGCCCCGCCCTCGGACGCTCGCTCGACGCGCGCCTGGTCACGGTGGTCCGGACCCCGCTGGGAGACTCCGCCGGCGCCGCGAGTCTCGAACCGCCGCAACGATCCGAGCTGCTGCCGGTCGAGGAGCGCGGCCTTGTGCGCCTCGTCCTCCCCAAGGGGCGCTGGCGTGTCCGCGCCGTGTTCGACACCCCCAGCGGCGGCACGATCCGCGGCGCGCACACCGGCCAGGACGACGGCTCGGCCCTCGCCCCCGCCGCCGCCGATCTCCTCAATCCCGATGCGGTGCAGGCGTTCCTGGAGACCACGCACGACGCCTACGCGGCCGC
>NZ_STGX01000001.1:274740-378727 GCF_004912155.1 Glycomyces paridis
CCTGGACGTCTCAGAGGTGCTGCGGCTCCTGCCGTCCCTTTGGGACGGTGAGGGCGCCTTCGCCCGCGCCTACGGCGACGCGGTGCGCGAACGCCTCATCGCGGTCTACCACGGCGCCCAGGCCCGCTGGTGCGAGGCCCACGGCATCGCCCTCACCGGCCATCCTGCCGAGCCCGACGACCTCGCCACGGCCGCGGGTCTGCACTGGCCCGGCCAGGACACGGTGTGGCGGTGGGTCCTCCCGGGCGAGACGAGCCTGACCGGGCCCGAGAGCACCGCCCCGAAGACCGCCGCGAGCGCCGCGCGGCTCAAAGGCGCGCCCGCGGTCGCCGAGGTGCTCGGCGCCTACGGCTGGCGCCTCACCCTGGACGAGTCGAAATGGCTGCTCGACTGGTATCTCAGCCGCGGCGTGTCCACACTGGTCATGCACGCGTTCTACCACTCGGTGCGCGGCGGCCGGGCCTACGAGAGCGAACCCGACCTCGGCCCCCACAACTCCTGGTGGCCGCACTTCCCCGCGCTCGTCGCCTACACCGCCCGTGTCGCGGCGCTGTACGAGTCGGGCACCCACCGCGCGGCCACGGCGGTCCTCGCCGACCCCGAGCACGTCCCCGACGCCCCCGCCCGCGAACTCCTCCAGCACCAGGTCGACTTCTTCTACCTCGACCCCGCCCGCCTCACCGACGCCGCGATCGACGCCGGAACCCTCACTTTCGGCGACCAGCGCTTCGCCGCCGTCATCGACCTGCGCCCCGCCGCCCTCTCACTTGACCCGGAGGCCGACGCGGTCCTGAAGGACTTCGCGGCCTCCGGCGGCCTCGTCCTCGGTGACACCTGGAGCCTTCCCGACCTCAAGGGCCACTTGCGAACGGCGGGCCTCGCGGTCGACGCCGCCCCGGCCGCGCCCGGCCTGCGCGTCGTCCGCTTCGACGGACCCGGCGGGATCGTCCACGCCTGCTTCAACGAAGGCGAGGACCCGATCGCGACCCGCCTGACCCTCCCCGCCGCACCCGACGGCGTCCAATGGCTCGACCCGTTCACCGGCGCCCGCACCGCGGCCGAACACGTCGGCGCCCAGATCGCGCTCGACCTGGAGCGCCGCCAGACGAAGGTCCTCACAGGACCGGCCGGACTCCCCGACCCGCCGGCGCACCTGGCGCTCGGAGCGACGTTCACCCTTGAGGACTGGACCGGCGAACCGATCCGATCGCTCACCGCCGCCGACCCGGTCCCGATCGGCCCGGGCGACTGGGCCGCGCGCGAAGACCTGCGCCGCTTCTCCGGCACCTACCGGTACACCACCGACATCGAACTCCCCGAAGGGATCACGGACGCCGTGCTCGATCTCGGCGACGTGGGCGAAGCCGCGAAGGTGATCGTGAACGGCACCGAAGCCGGCGATCTGCTCTGGCGCCCGTACACGTTGACGCTCCGCGGCCTCCTGCGACCGGGCGCCAACCGCATCGAGCTCCTCGTGAGCAACAGCGCCGCCAACTACTACGAAGGCGCCCGCCGCCCCTCGGGCCTCATCGGCCCGGTCACCCTCGCCTGCTGACCCTGCTCCAGCATCGAAGCCGCGACATGGAACGGCCCGGTCGGGAACCCGACCGGGCCGCGCCACTGAGGAAGCTGTTAGCCGTTCGGGACGATGACCGCCCGGCCGTTGATCGTCCCGGCGTGGAGCCGCTCGTACGCCTCGGGCGCGTCGTCGAGCGAGAACCGCTCCACGTGCACGTCGATCGCGCCGCCGCGCGCGAGCTCGAACACCTCGATGAGCTCGTCGCGCGAACCCCAGTAGGGCGCCTTCACCGACACCTCGAACGGCAGCGCGCCG
The DNA here is from genome assembly GCF_004912155.1 of Glycomyces paridis. Taxonomy (GTDB): domain Bacteria; phylum Actinomycetota; class Actinomycetes; order Mycobacteriales; family Micromonosporaceae; genus Glycomyces; species Glycomyces paridis. The sequence continues at coordinate 276,575 of NZ_STGX01000001.1, forward strand.
AAGCCCACCGGCAGGGTGCCGCCGCCGATGCCGACGATCGTCACGTCCGCCTCCACCGAGGCGCAGGCACCCGCCGTCGCCACCGTCGGCGCGACGCCCACGAAGTCGAAGACCGCCTGCGCGCCGATGCCGCCGGTGAGGTCCTTGACCTTCCCGGCCGCCTCCGCGTCGGAAAGGAACGCCTCGTGCGCGCCGACCTTGCGCGCCAGTTCGAGCTTGTCCTCGCTGACGTCCAGCGCGATCACCCGCGCGGAGGTGAGCGCCCGCAGCAGCTGCACCGCGACGTGGCCGAGGCCGCCGGTGCCGATGACGACGGCCGAGGAGCCGGGCGTCAGCTTCGGCAGGGCCCGCTTGATCGCGTGGTAGGGGGTGAGCCCGGCGTCGGTGAGCGGGACGGTCTGGATCGGGTCGAGGTCGCCGAGCGGCACGAGGTGGCGCGCGTCGTCGACGATCATGTACTCGGCGATCGCGCCGGGCGCGCCCAGGCCGGGCGGGTTGATGTCGAGCTCGCGGGCGCGCTGGCAGTAGTTCTCCTCGCCCGCCGCGCATTTGATGCAGCGCCCGCAGCCCCACGGGCCGTACACGGCGACCGACTCGCCGATGTCGAGGCCGGTGACCCCGTCGCCGAGCGCCGCCACGGTGCCCGCGCCCTCGTGGCCGAGGGTGAGCGGCAGCTCGTAGGGGAAGCCCTCGGCGGGCCAGGACATGACGGCGATGTCGGAGTGGCAGACCCCGGCGGCGGTGACCTTCAGCAGGACTTCGCCGGGCTTCGGCTCGGGCGTGGGGATGTCGACGACCACTGGGGCCACGCCGATCTCGCGGTACTGCAACGCTTTCATGGACGCCTCCGTGCGGTGGGCTGCGGCCCTTGGCGCCGCGGTCGGCAGGGCCATGTCGGGCTCACCGTAACCCGGATCGAGGCCCCCGGAGGCCGGATCGGAAGCACCGGAACGACCCCCGGGCCTGGTCCCGGGCTTGTCGAGGAGGTATCGGCCGCCCGGACACGCAGGTCCGCCGAGGGCGCCGCGCGGGGCCGGCCCTCTCCGAGGGAGAGCCTGCGACCCGACTACGCGGGCGCGCCACGGCTGCGTGGGGTTCGCGCCGCAATGCTCGCCGCGGGCGGCAACGTCGCTCCGTACTTTGTCGGCGACTGCGATCGGATTACGCGGGCGGCTGCGCGGGGTTCGCGCCGCAACCCTCGCCGCCGGCGACGCCGACCACCTGGGAACGATAGGGCCGTGCGGGGATCCGCCCTCGGGCGCCGCCGACCGAGTCTGAGCGCGTCGGCGGCTTGCCGATCAGGCCTCGGGGGCGCCGATGCCGAGCGCGGGGAAGTCGATGACCAGGTCGGCGCGGTCCTGGGCGGCGCGGATGCGTTCGGCGTTGCGCTCGTCGACGTCCATGACCCAGGCGCGCGCCCGCTCGGGGGACTTGCCGAAGCGTTCGTGGCGGGCGATGAGGCGTTCGAGGCGCAGCGTCTCGGGGGTCCGGCAGTACCAGACCTCGGTGAGCGCGGCGCGCACGCCTGGCCAGGGGCCCTCGGCGTCGAGGAGGTAGTTCCCCTCGGTCACGACCACCTCGGCCTCGGGGCCGACGGCGATGGACCCGGCCACGGGCTCGCCGACCCGCCGGTCGAACTCGGGGGCGTAGACGGTCTCGGGGCGGGCCAGCGCGATGCGTTCGAGCAGGTCGCGGTACCCGGCGCCGTCGAACGTGTCGATCGCGCCCTTGCGCTCGCGCCGTCCCAGGCGCACCAGTTCGGCGTTGGCGAGGTGGAAGCCGTCCATGGGCACCTGCACAGCTAGGCGCCCGGTGGGGTCGAGCGACCGCGCGAGCCACGCGGCGGCGGTCGACTTCCCGGCGCCGGGGCACCCGGCGATCCCGATGATCACCCGCCGACCGGAGGAGCCGAGCGCCTTGACGCGGTCCAGCAGGGCTTGAGGTTCATCGGCGATCTCCACGCCCCGAACCTAACCGAGAGCCCCCGACACCCACAACCCGCACGCCGCCCGCTCAGACCGAGATGAACGGCTCCGTCAGGTGCGGCGTCGCCAGGTGGAGCGTCGTCGCAGCCTCCACGCCGAGCGCCCGCTCTCGCGAGCGGCGCGCGGCCTCCGGGTCGATCTCGTGGGAGTACGGCAGGTCCGGGTGGAGCAGTTGCAGGGCGTGCACGAGCAGGTCACCGGTCACCAGGGCCAGCTCGCGGCCGTCGGCGACCAGGACGCTCTGGTGCCCCGGCGTGTGCCCGGGGGTCGCCACGGCCCGCGCGCCGCCGCGCAGCGGCGCGTCGCCGTCGAGGAGCCGCAGCCGGTCCGCGGCCTGGAGCGGCTCCAGGAGTGTCTCGCGCAGCGCCGGGTTCAACGAGTCGACCGCGTCGAACTCGTTGCGCTGCAACAGGTATTCGGCGTTCGGGAAGAATGGGCGGTGTCCCGATCCCGCGTCGGAGACCACCGCCCAGCCGACGTGGTCGGTGTGGAGGTGGGTGAGGACGACCGAGTCGACCTCGGCCGGGTCGATCCCTGCGGCGGCGAGCGACTGCGGCAGGCGGCCGGGCACGGGCGCCCAGGAGGCGGCGGGGCCGTCGGCGGGACCGATCCCGGCGTCCACGAGCGTGACGCCCCGCTCGTTGCGCAGGGCGAACGCCCTGAACCGCAGCATCCAGCGGCCATCGGCGTCGACGGCGCCCGGGTCGAAGCGGTCCGCTTCGGCCCATTGCGCCTCGGTGGCCTGCGGGAACGCCTTGGCGCGAGATGAGAAGAACGGGCCTTCGCCGTCGTCGAGTGCGATGATCTCGGTGGCGCCGACGCGCAGCACGGCAGTGGTGGAGGTCATGGCCGCGATCCTGCCACGGGCCGAGGACCGGACGTGCCGCCAGCCCGGACGCCCGGCTTCGGCTACTCGGTTCCGGTCACTCGGTTCCGGTCGCTCGGTCCCGGCCACCCGGCTTCGGCTACTCGGTCACGGTCACTCGGCTTTGGTCGCTCGGTCGGGTGACATGGGCGGCGCGGAGGGCGGTTATTGTCGGACCCGCGCGGCAGGGTTGCGGCACAGTCCCCTCTGGGTGGGTGGGGGCTAGGGATGGCCGACTACCTTTACCCCCTCCATACGCCCTCCTCCGCGCCGCCACCAGGCCGCTTGCCCTGGAGTGCACTCCAGGTTCTAGGCTTCGGGCCGTACCGGCCCGGAGGCCGACGTACCGGCCGCAGGGCCGCGCAACCGGCCCGGAGGCCGCCGACCGGCGGCCGCGGGGCCGCCATCGAAGGGGGAGACAGGCATGGCCCGAGTAGCGGTGACCGGAGGCAGCGGCAAACTCGGCCGCGCCTGCGTACGGGACCTCGTGGAGCACGGCTGGGACGTCGTCAACCTCGACCAGCACCCCTCGCCCGACGACCTCGCGCCCCACCTCCGCCTCGACCTCGCCGACTACGGCCAGGTCGTCTCGGCGCTCACCGGCGTCGACGACCGCTACGACCGCCTCGACGCCGTCGTCCACCTCGCCGCCATCCCCGCGCCCGGCCTCCAGCCCAACGCCGCGATCTTCCGCAACAACATGCTCGGCACCTACAACGTCTTCACCGCCGCGAAGACCGCCGGCATCGACAACATCGTCTGGGCCTCAAGCGAAACCGTCCTCGGCCTCCCCTTCGACACCCCGCCGCCCTACCTCCCGGTCGACGAGGAGTACGCCCCCCGCCCCGAGTCCACCTACTCGCTCGTCAAGACCCTCGAAGAGACCATGGTCGACCAGCTCTGCCGCTGGAACCCCGCCCTCAAGGCCACCGGCCTGCGCTTCTCCAACGTCATGTACGTCGAGGACTACGCCGCCTTCCCCGCCTTCGAGGCCGATCACACCCTCCGCGACTGGAACCTCTGGTCCTATATAGACGCACGTGACGGCGCGCTGGCGATCCGCCTCGGGCTGGAACGCGAGGGCACCGGCAAGGAGGTCTTCGTGATCGCCTCCCCGGACACGGTGATGTCCACGCCCACACCGGAACTGGTCCAGGCGCACTACCCGGACCTGGAACTGCGCCGCCCCGTGGAGGGCCACGAGACGCTCCTGTCGATCGACAAGGCCCGCAGGCTCCTCGGCTTCGACCCGCGCCACTCGTGGCGCGACCACGTCTGACCGCGGCGACCGCCGGACGGGCGAGCCGTCCGGCGGGACCGCCCGCGCCTCAGCCGTGCGCGCAGAACTCGTTGCCCTCGGGGTCGGCCATGAGGACCCACTTGGCGCCGTCCTCGTCGTAGTCGCCCAGGCGCGTCGCGCCGAGCCCCACGAGCCGGTCGGCCTGCGCCTGGTAGTCGTCGGGCCCGTAGTGCAGGTCGAGGTGCACGCGGTTCTTCACCGACTTCTTCTCCGGGACGGTCTGGAACAGCAGCCGCATCCCCTGCCCGACCCCGTTCTGCGCGTTGACGGGCGCGTCCGGGTCGCGCACGGCCGCGGCGGTCTTCCACGCCTTGTGCCCGTCGATCTCGACCACCAGGTCCTCGCCGATCAGCCCCTGCCCCAGCAGCATCTCGATGAGCGGCGAGTGGTCCTCGACGGCGTAGTCCATCGCCTCGGCCCAGAAGGCCGCCAGGCGGTGCGGGTCTTCGGCGTCGATGCAGATCTTGAAGTGAACACTCATCTCGCGATGGTAGGCGAGGGGTCCGACGAAAACCCCCGAACCACTCGCCCCGTCCGCCCCGCCGGGCCTATTCGACCTGGTACCAGACGTGGAAGTCGTCGTACTTGTGGATGCCGGGCGCCCCGCCGATCTCCCGCAGCGCCTCCTGGAGCGCGCCGAGCTGCGCGACGGTCATCGGCAGCGCGGCCTCGTCGGGCTGGTACGTCCACCCGCGCGGGTAGTCCAGGCCCGGCTGCACCGACATCTCGACGTGGCAGCCGAGCAGGTGCGAGACCGGATGCGCCTCGCACCAGTCCACGAGTCGGTCCACAGTGGCGGTGAAGGCGTCCCAGTCCTGCACGTACAGCCGCCCGGGATAGAAGGTGTCGCCGGTCAGCAGCAGCCGCGTCCACCGGTCGTAGAAGACGGTGCCCGACGTGTGGTGTCCCGGCCCGGGGATCACGTCCACGACGCGCCCGCCCAGGTCGAGCGCGGCGGTGTTGTTCGGCCAGTCCTCGAACCCGTAGTACGCCTGCACCCCTTCGAGTCCCGGCCCCACCACCGTCGTTCGAGGACGGTCGGCGAACTGCGCGTCGGCGGCCTTGTGGTCGCCGTGCCCGTGCGTGTGCGCCACGACGAGCCGGTACTTGCGGCGCGGGTGGCGCTCCAGCCAGTCGGCGACGTGGGCGTCGACCACGGCCCGCAGCGGGAAGTACTCGGGCTCGGGGGTCGCACCGGTGTCGACGAGCAGCGCCGAGTCGTTCCCGAACAGCAGGAACATGAACGGCGCCTCGAAGTTCACGGACATGTTCTGGCGCATGACGATCGTGTGCTCGTCCACGGCGTGCGACTGGATTTCCGGCTCGGGGTCGTGCTTCGGCGAGGGCCAGCCCGCGTGCCAGTCCACGTCGAGGTCGGGCTCGCAGCCGCCCCGGTCGAATCGCAAGTTGGTCACGGCGTCCTCCTCGGCGAAGGCCGCCCGCGTATCGATCGCGGCGGCTCCGGCGGTGAGCGTACCGAGTGCGCCCGCGGTGAGCAGGGTCCGTCGGCTGGCGGTGGTCATGTCGGCTCCGTTCGTTCGGGGATGCCGCCAGTCTCGCCGGGCCCGAGCCGCCGCGCCTCGTGTCGCCGGATGAACTGCGCCCCAAGGACCCTCGACCAAAGTGCGAGTCCGTCTGCGCCTTCGGTCGCACCCCGCCGCCGCGCCCCGCGAAAAAGAAATGCAACAAACGGTTGCGCGTCCTCGGGCGAAGCACTATCGTCGTAAGCAACCAAAGGTTGCGAAAGGTGGAAGTCATGGAACCGAGCACCGAGTACGGGACGTACGAGCGGCAGATCCGCATCGACGCCTCCCCGGAAGTCGTCTTCGACGTCGTCAGCAGCCCAGTTCACCTGCGCGAATGGTGGCCCGACGAAGCGGAGCTCTCGCCGGTCCCCGGCGAGGCCGGCCGCATCGGCTTCCGCGAGGAGGACGGCAGCATCGACTGGCAGCAGTTCACCGTGGTCGACGCCGCGCCGCCGCGCCACTTCTCATTCCGCTGGACCCACCTCGAAGGCGAGGAGGCCGGCCCGAACACCTCCTTCCTCGTCGTCTTCGAGCTCGAACCCGACGGCGCGGGCACCCTCCTGCGCATGACCGAGTCCGGCTTCCGCGAGCGCGGCTGGGACGAGGCGACGGCGCTCGCCGCCTACCGGGACCACGAGTCCGGCTGGAACTTCTTCCTGCCGCGCCTGGCCCCCTACGCCGAGAAGGTCGCGGCCCGATGAGCACCGCGGTGGACGACGACCTCTGGTCGGCCATCGGCGACCCGACCCGCCGCCGCATGATCGACCTGCTCCTGGACGCTGGCGGCGGCACCGCCACCGGCCTCAGCGAGCACCTGCCGGTCACCCGCCAGGCCGTCGCCAAGCACCTCGCCGTGCTCGACCGCGTCGGCCTCGTCCACGCGAGCACCGCCGGTCGCGAACGCCGCTACCGCGTCGACCAGGCGCAGCTGTCCCGCGCGGTCGCCCAGCTCACCGCGGTCGGATCGGTCTGGGACGCAAGGCTCCAGCGCATCAAGCGCCTCGCCGAGACCATCCAGCGCGAGAAGGAGGCGATCGACCGCGGCCCCGAGCGTCCCGACGACAACACGGCCGACGACGACCCGAAGTAGGGCCGCTAGGCCGCACCGCAACAGCAATCCCGTTGCACCCACAGCGAAACCCCGGCGGACGACCGCCGACAGACTGAGAGGAACAGACCGATGGTCGACATCCTGCACCGCATCGCGGTCGCGAACACGCCGCCCGCGAAGGTCTTCGAGGCACTGACCACTCTGGAGGGACTTCGGGGCTGGTGGACCGAGGACACCACCGGCGACACCGCGCCCGAGGGCGTGATCGCCTTCCGCTTCCCGGCGGGCGGCTTCGACATGAAGGTCGCCGAGCTCGATCCGGGACGGCGCGTCCGCTGGGAGGTCGTCGGCGGCGAAGCCGAGTGGATCGGCACCGAGATCCACTGGGACCTGCGGCAGGAGGACGACTGGACGGTCGTGCTCTTCAAGCACCAGGGCTGGCGCGAGCCGGTCGAGTTCATGCACCACTGCTCGACCAAGTGGGCGAGCTTCCTGCTCAGCCTCAAGCACCTCCTGGAGGACGGCAAGGGCGAGCCCGCCCCGAACGACGTGCGTATCGACAACTGGAACTAGCCGCCGGAACGACAGCGGGGCCGGGCATCCATGATGGATGCCCGGCCCCTCCGCTCCGCGTCCCCCGGGGATCGGCGCTTGCGAAGCGCACCCTCAAGGGGCTTGGGCCCCGAAGGCGAGGTCGAAGCCGGCGCCGTTGCGGGCCAGGCCCACCAGGAGGATGCCGGCCCATTCAAGTGCGTGGGTCGTGTCGAGCCCGCCCGCGTCGAGGGCCCGCATGTCCAAGCTCTCCAAGAACGCCGCGACACGGGCCTTCGCTTCGGCGTCGCCGCCCGCGAAGAACGCGTCGAGCGGCTTGTCCTCGGCGATGACGCCGCCGAAGATCGTGTTGAAGGCCTTGACGACCTTTGCGCTCGCCGGGGCGGCGGCGGCGATCTGCTGGGAGGCCGAGTCGCCCGGTGCGGTCACGAGACCGCTCGCGTCGGGGTTGAACGGGTTGGTGATGTCCACGATGATCTTGCCCGCCAGCGCTTCGCCGTAGTGCGCGACCGCCTCGACCGCGCCGGTGTACAGGACGGCGAGGATGACGATGTCGCCCTTGGGCCTCGCGCCGAAGGCGCCCACGGTGGCGCCGTTGCCGATCCGGTCGGCGAGCGCCTGCGCCTTGGCGGTGTCGCGGTTCATGAGTTCGACGGTGTGGCCGTGTTTCGCCGCCCGGGTGCCGATGGCGGCGGCCATGTTGCCCGAGCCGATGATGCTGATGGTGGTCATGAGTCGGTGTCCCTGTCGTGTGTGGACTGTTGGGTGGCGTCGTGTCTGTGCGTGTGTCGAACCGGGATTCGGACGCTCGTTCTCGCCGAGGGGTTCAGATGACGGTGGTGCCGCCGTCGGCGACGAGTTCCATGCCGTTGACGTAGCTGGAGTCGTCCGAGGCGAGGAACAGCGCGACCGAGGCGATCTCCTCGGGTCGGCCCATCGCTCGCCGGGGGATGACGGATTCGAACTGCGCCTTGGTCTGCTCGTCCATGACCTGTTCCATGGTCGGGCTGGCGACCTGGCCGGGGGTCAGGACGTTCGCCCGGATTCTGCGGTCCCGCAGCTCCGACACCCACACCCGCGCGTAGGCGGGGAGCACGGCCTTGCTCGCCGCGTACACGCCCCATCCGGGGTAGCCGCGGAGCGACGCGTTCGACCCGGTCATGATGATCGAGCCGCCGTCGTTGAGCAGCGGCAGCGCCTTCTGGACGGTGAAGAGCGTGCCGCGCGCGTTCAGGGAGAAGGCGGCCTCGAACTGGTCTTCGGTGATCTCGCCGAGCCGGCCCTGCTCGCCGGTTCCGGCGCTCGCCCACAGCACGTCGATCGAGCCTTTGTCGCGCCGCACCGTCTCGAACAGCCGGTCCAGGTCGCCGAGGTCGGCCGAGTCGGCCTGCACCCCGGTCACGTTGCGGCCGATGAGTTGGACGGCTTCGTCCAGTGTGTCCTTGCGTCGGCCCGTGATGAAGACGTGCGCGCCTTCGTCGACGAACAGCTTGGCGCCGGCCAGCGCCATGCCGCTGGTCCCGCCTGTGATCACCGCGGTCTTGCCGTCGAGCTTTCCCACGACTGCTCCGTTCACTGCGCCGATGTTATGTAAACCGGTCTGGATACTTAACGTATCAGACCGCGCCGAGTGCGGCAAGCTATGCACACCGGTCGGTACCCGAGTGGGATACGCTGGGCGTATGACAGAGTTGGAGAAGGGGCCGCGCGGCCTGCGCCGCGGCAGGGGCGCGCGCGAGCGCATCATCGGCGCGTCGCGGCGGCTGTTCCGCGATCAGGGCATCGCCAACACCGGCATGGACCAGCTCTGCGCGGTCGCCGAGGTGTCCAAGCGCACCCTCTACCAGCACTTCGCCGGCAAGGACGAGCTGATCGCCGAGTGCCTGCGCCGATTCGATCCCGACATCCTGCCCGAAGTGTTCGAGAACACCGACCTCACGCCGCGGGAGCGACTCCTCGCAGTCTTCGACATGCACGCGCCCCTGTGCCCGTTCATCGCCGCGGCCGTCGAGATCCCCGACCCGGGCCACCCCGCGCGCGTCCTCGCCCGCGACTACAAGCGGGCCTTCGCCGCCCGGCTCACCGACGTCGCCCGCGAGGCCGGCGCCGCCGACCCCGAGCACCTCGGCGAGCAACTGGCGCTGCTCCTGGACGGCGCCTCGGCCCGCGGCCGGGTCCTCGGCACCGACGCCTTCGCCACCGCCGCCGCCATCGCGGCCGTCCTCGTCGGCGACGCCCTCCCCGCGGCGCCCCCGCAAGCGGCCGAGTCGAATGAGGGCGTCACGCCCTCTTGACGACGCTCGACTTCAGCTGCATCGCACCGATGCCCGGGACCTTGCAGTCGATGTCGTGGCCGTCGACGCCGTCGACCAGGCGGATGCCGCGCACCTTCGTGCCCGACTTGATGCCGGTCGGGCTGCCTTTCACCCTGAGGTCCTTGACGACGATGACCGAGTCGCCGTCGGCGAGGACGTTGCCGACCGCGTCCTTGACGACGCGCTCCGGGGTCTCGTCGGCGTCCGCGGGCGCGGTCGGGTTCCACTCGTGGGCGCACTCGGGGCACACCAGGAGCGCGCCCATCTCGTAGACGTAGGCGCTGGAGCACTTCGGGCACGGCGGCGGTGTCTGGTCCATGACGGGGAGTTTAGGCAGGTCCGGTCCTCGCGGCGTCCCTCCGAGCGGTCACCGTGACCGGCGCCGCAATCGATGCACCCATTTGCACATGAGGAATTGAAGAAGTCTTCAATCAGAGGATTCGATGAGCAGGTGAGGTCGACCATGGCGATGCCGCTGTACCAGGCGAAGGCCGAGTTCTTCCGGATGCTCGGGCACCCGGTCCGCATCCGCGTGCTCGAACTCCTCGGCGAAGGCCCTAAACAGGTCCGCGACCTGCTCGCGGACACCGGTGTCGAAGCCTCCAGCCTCTCCCAGCAACTCGCGGTCCTGCGCCGCGCGGGGATCGTGACCTCCACCCGGGAGGGCACGGCCGTCACCTACGCCCTCGCCGGTCCCGACGTCGCCGACCTCATGCTGGCCGCCCGGCGCATCCTCACCGAGATGCTCGCCGGTCAAGCCGAACTGCTCGACGAACTGCGCGAGACCACCCGCGAGACCGACACCGCGGCGACCCGCACGTGAACGCCCCCACCGCGACCGACGACACCCGAAGCGGTCCAAGCAGAGTGGCGCGCGCCTGGGGGCACGCGGCCCGGCTCCTGCCCGGCCGCGCCGACCTCGCCACCGTCCGACGTTCCCCGGGACGCGACCTCCTCGCCGGAGCGACGGTCGCGATCGTCGCCCTGCCGCTCGCCCTCGGCTTCGGCGTCGCCTCCGGCCTCGGGGCCGCCGCCGGACTCGCCACGGCAGTCGTCGCGGGCGCGGTCGCCGCGATCTTCGGCGGCTCGAACTACCAGGTGTCCGGCCCGACCGGCGCGATGACCGTCGTCCTCGTGCCCATCGTCGCCCAGTACGGCCCCGGCGGGGTCCTCACCGTCGGACTCATGGCCGGGATACTCCTCATAGGACTCGCCCTCGCCCGCGCCGGACGGTACGTCCGCCTCATCCCCGCCCCCGTGGTCGAAGGCTTCACCGTCGGCATCGCCGCGGTCATCTTCCTCCAGCAGGTGCCCGCCGCGCTCGGCGTCGCCACCCCCGAAGGGGAGAACACCGCCCTCGTCGCCTGGCGGGCGGTCCGCGCCTACGCCGCCGCCCCGGACTGGCCCGCCGTCGCGCTCGCGGCCGGCGTCGCCGCGGTCATGCTCGCCGGGGCTCGCTGGCGCCCGCAGATCCCCTTCTCGCTCTTGGCGGTCGCCGCCGCGACCACCGCCGCCGTCCTCGCCGGGCTCGACGCCCCGATCATCGGCGCGCTCCCCGCCACGCTCCCCTCGCCCTCACTGTCCTTTCTCGACCCGGCGGCCGTGCCCGGCCTTATCGGAGCCGCCGTCGCGGTGGCGGCGCTCGCCGCACTCGAATCGCTGCTGTCGGCCACGGTCGCGGACGGCATGACCGTCGGCTCGCGCCACGACCCCGACCGGGAGCTCTTCGGCCAGGGCCTCGCGAACATCGCCGCACCCCTGTTCGGCGGCGTCCCGGCCACCGCCGCCATCGCCCGCACCGCCGTGAACGTCCGCTCCGGCGCCTCCTCCAGGCTGGCCGCGCTCACCCACGCGATCGTCCTGGCGCTCATCATGCTCGCCGCCGCGCCGCTGGTCGCGCACATCCCGCTCGCCGCGCTCGCCGGGGTCCTGCTGGCGACCGCGATCCGGATGATCGAGGTCGGCTCGGTCCGGGTCCTCGTGAGGGCGTCGCGCTCGGACGCGGTCATCATGGGCCTCACAGCCGCCGTGACGCTCGCGGTCGACCTGGTCTGGGCGGTCGTCTGCGGCCTCGTCGTCGCCGGGGCGCTCGCCCTGCGCAAGATCGCGGCCGCGGCCCGGATCGACACGGTCCCCTTGACCGAGGACGACCACCACCTCGCCGAACACGCCCTGCTCGCCGAGCACATCGTCGCGTACCGCATCGACGGGCCGCTGTTCTTCGCAGCGGCGCACCGGTTCCTGCTGACCCTCACCGAAACCGCCGACGTGCGGGTCGTCATCATCCGGCTCTCGCGGGTCACCGCGATCGACGCCACCGGCGCGCTCGTGCTGCGCGACGCCGTCGAACGCCTGGAAAGCCGCGGCGTCACCGTGTACTTCTCGGGGCTGCGGGCCGAGCACGCCAAGACGCTCACCGCGGTCGGACTGCTCGAACGGTTCCGCGAGGAGCACAAGCTGTTCGCGACCACGCCTGCCGCCATCGCCGCGGCGCGCGAGCACCTCGCGGCCACCGGCGTGATCCCCGCGAGCGCCTGAACGCCGCCCGCCCGGACCGAGGCGTGTCCCCAGCGGTCACCGTCCTGCGGCGGTGGTCACTGCGCCGGCGGAGCAACGCGCCGATCACCGTTCACCGTGCGACGTCGAGGCAGTCCGGGCACCGTACGAGCCGGTCGATGAACGCCTCGAAACTGTCGGCGACAGGCTTCACCGCCCTGTCCTCGTCCAGGTACACGACTTTCGGCGCATCGGGCCGGTCCGCATTGGCGTAGTCCAGCATGACCGCGTCGTGACCCCCTGAGGGAGTGCGAAAGGCGACCACTCCGATGTCCGGGTAGTCCCACTCCCTGATCATGTACCGACTTCCTCCGATCGGCGCGTCGATGCCGCGCTCGCCGCCGATGCCTCGGATCGCCGCGATCGCGAAGTGGTCCTCGTTCCACGAGGTCGGGAAGTCGGTGAAGCAGCACCGTCGCATCGGGACGCCGCCGTTCTGGATCTGAAGGACGTCAAGGTAAGCCCGCGGCAGGATCACCCCCAGGTGCCGCTCGGCGGCCTCGATCATCTCCGGTAGCAGCGGAGGGCAGGTGTCCTGATGCAGGCCTTGCTCAAACGCGAAGTCCACGGCTACCTCACCCGGGTCGAGTCTCGGCGCGAGCCGCGCCCCAGGGTTGCGGCATCGCGGGCGGTGCATGTGGCGTGAGGATCGGCGGCGCGGGCCGGGCGATTGAGCGTGCCGCGGAGGTGCCCGCTCGCACCGGTGGTCGAGAGGCGTCGCATGTCGTGAGCGTAGTGGACGCGCCGGGTCAGACGAGGCGTCGCCAGGAGGGGCGGGACTCGGCTCTAGCGCGATCGGGTGCAGGACGCGCGGAGGGCCGGTCGGGGCTCCACCCAGCCCCGACCGGCCCGGCTCCAGGGCGGCTCAGTCGGTCTCGGGATGCTCGATGAGCTTGCGGCACTGGACCATCGTCCAGTCGTTCCACTCGTCGCCCGCCCACGCCCCGTACCACTCGACGGGCTCGGTCGGGTCCTCGGTGAAGCGGCAGCACTCGTGCGCGCCCGCGCCGTCGTCGAAGTCGAGCAGGTACTGCGCCGGGCCCGGCGTGTACCGGTGCGGCACCGGCGCGGTCTGGTACAGCGAGAAGACGACCGGCTCCCTGCGAAAGCAACCCAAGTAGCCGTCGACTCCCGGTTCGCCGTCCGACCGGAGGTTATAGGGCCCTTCGCCATCGGCGAACGTGGTCCTAGCCATCGCAATGCCTTGGGTTGATCGGGCCGGGACGGTTGTCGATCCTGTGGCCGTTGTAGAAGACCTTGAACGCGGCGTCCTCGACCCAGACCTTCCAGTCGGGCGCGAAGGCCCGCCAGGTTTCGCCCCACGTGGCGTGCAGGTCGCCGGAGCCGAGGCCGGAGACGATGAGCACCAGGTCGGCGGGATTGCCGGTCACCGCGACCTGGAACGAGTCGGGCGCGTTCGCACTCGAAGCGCGAACGGTGAAGTCGGTGAGTCCGTCGTTGAATCGCCCGCGCTCCAAGGGATCGGCGGCGGGCGCCGCCGGATTTCGCATGACCATCGAGCCTCCTCCATTTCGAAACTGTCGGATATCCGATGGAGTAGCGCCGGAAGACCGCCGCAACGGTTCAGAAGGCCACGGCCTCCCGGCTTCCCCACCGGCCGACGGATGATCCACAACCGCCGACACAGTCGACACTAGGAGGAGTTTTCCCAGGTCACAACTAGGCACAAGCCTTAAATCGATCGGCCTCCGATGTGGGCTCTTACATTCGGGCTATCACAAAATGACCCCGAATTTGTTATACCCCAAAATTGTTGGGTTTTTGGACGCGCTTAGTTGTGCCATCATGGAGACCCAATCCATCCAGTACATGGGGGTCAAAGGGTGATACGGGCGCGTCTCATGCGATGGTTCGTTGCAGTCTTGTTGTGGGATTCAAGAATCGGAATCGGATTCACTCGCCCTGAGGCTGCTCGGGCGTTCGGGTGCTCCGATGGAACCATCTACTACTGGGAGAAGGGGGAGCGGCATCCCCGCCCGAGTGAGGTTGCGCAGATCGCCCTGACCTACAGGCTGACCGAAAAGGTTAGGCGCTACCTGAAGATGATCTTGGAAAGGAAGGACTCGCAGCGAATCGAGGCGGACCCTCGCCTGCACGCTCTGGTCCTGTCGAAGGCCGAGCTCCATTCGGGGTTCATCTTCAAGTACGAGCCGAACCTCATTCCTGGTCCCCTTCAAACTCGTGACTACCACTTCGGGTACACGCAGAAGGCGGAGGGAACTTCGGACACCGATGCGAATGAGGGGTGGACCTTCAAGCACGGGCGGCAGGTTGGCATCGGCAACCGCAAGGATGAACCGACGATCCAGTACCTCATCGGCAACAGTGCGATCCTTGGCCTTCGCGACCTGCCTTTGGAGGCCGCCATTGGACAAGTGAATCGCATGCTGGCGGACCAGGATCGATCTGGAGTCGAGATCAGAGTCATCGCGAAGTTCCATCGGGGTCGCAATGCTCCATTCGAGATTTTCAAGCCGGGAGGCAGCCGTACGGCACCCCCGGTTTTCGTGTACTCCGAGAGCCTCCACGGCAGCTGGTGCATCGAGGAAGATGCCTTGGTTGCCATGTACGATGGGGCCGGTCAAGCCATGTGGCAACTCGGAATACCGTTGAAGGAGTTCCTCGATGAACACTGCCGTGACCTCCTGGCGTAAGAGCACTCGAAGCGGCAGCACCAACTCGTCTGACTGCATCGAGGTTCGCCGAGCATGGCGTAAGAGCACTCGAAGTGGAAGTACCGACAGCTCCAGCTGCGTCGAGGTTTCACTCTGCACGGACTCAGATGGCTTTCACCTCAGGGACTCGAAGCTCGGCGACGGCTCTCCGGTCTTCGACCTTCCCCCCGCCGACCTCACGAGCCTCCTGCGCTCGGCGCGCTGCGCCTTAAGACCTCGCCTCAAACCTCGGATCGTCACGGTCCGTCCGCCAAGCGCGGACGGGCCGTTCTCGTGCCGCCCGCTTCACCCGGCGCAGTAACCAGAGGGTTTCGCGGTAGGCCTTGTCGAGTCGCCGGTCCTCCTCGGGCCCGGTGCGGTCGACGGCGAGTTGGTCGCTGTAGATCTGGCCGAGGGTGGGCATCCGGGAGCGGTCGGGCCAGGACTCGTGTCTCCAGAGCCCGGAGCGCATGAAGGCCTTGGCGCAGTGCATGTACGCGGACCGGACCGTGACGACGATGACGCTCAGTGCGGGACTTCCGTTGACCGCCATCTGTTCGCGAAGCGCCTGGTCGACGGTGACCTTGGCGTCGCCGCTGATGCGGAGCGTCTCGTTCATGCCTGGGATGACGAAGAGCAACCCGATCGAGGGGTTGACGATCAGGTTCTCGAGGGTGTCGAGCCGGTTGTTGCCGGGGCGGTCGGGGATCGCGATGGTGCGCTCGTCCAGGACGATCGCGAAGCCCGGCTTGTCGCCCCTGGGAGGCACGTCGGCGCGACCGGCGCGGTCGGAGGAGCCGATGACCACGAACGGGCTGCGTGCGATGAAGGACCGGCAGTGGCCGTCGAGCCGGTCGAGTTCCTTGCGCACTGCGACGTCCGAGGGGTCGGGGACCTTGTAGACCGAGCGCAGTTCTTCATGCGTGCTGAGGTATTCCACGAACAACTCCCGATCTAACTGAAACTGTTTCCATCGTCGGCCGCATCAAAGTGCAGTTCAAGCGGATGATAGATCACGACTTGCCGAGAATACAGAAAAACTTTCTGAAAGTCTACGTCGAATGCAGCGCTACGAGGTTCCCAAAAGTCTCCGGGCGGCCCGAGCGCGTCGGCGACCATCTCCGAGGTGACTCGCCTTCTGTGACATTTGTTCAAGACGGGGTTCCAGCGCAGGGTCATCATCGGGAGATGATCGAGAGTGAAACTGCGCATCTGCAAGGGATGCATGTGGTCCAGGCCGGTCCGCGCGAGGCGCCTCCGGTGCTGCTCATCCACGGTTCGGGTGCGTCGGGTGCCTTCTGGGGGCCGGTGGTGCCGGGGCTCGCCGAGCGCCGTCGCGTCGTGCGGATCGACCTTCCCGGGTGCGGGCAGTCGCCGCCCGCGGCCTCGTACGAGGTTACCGCGCAAGCGGACAGGGTCGCGGCGCTGCTCGATGAGCTCGGGCTCGCCGATGTCGATGTGGTCGGGCATTCGAGCGGCGGGTATGTCGCCACGGCGTTGGCGGGTCGCCGCGCCGACCTCGTGCGGTCGCTCGTCTTGATGAGCACGGGCCCGAGTCCCGATGCGCTGCTGCCGCAACCGGCCATCCTCAAGCTCATGCTCGCCCCGCCGTTCGGGCCGCTGCTGTGGCCGCGCCGATCGGACGCGATGATCCGCAAGGGCATCAACGCGACCGCCGCGAAGGCGGTGGAGCTTCCCGAGGAACTGATCGCGGGCGTCCGGAACATCCCGTACCGCGCCTTCCGGACCCTGCTCGCCTGCAACGGCGCGTACCTCGCCGAGCGGGCCATGCCCGAACGGCTCGCGGCGCTCGACGTCCCGGTCTTCGTGATCTTCGGCGACGCCGACCCCCGTTGGGAGCCTTCGTCGGCGCGCGACTACGAGCCGGTGGCGGGCCGCATCGCGATGCTGCCAGGTGTCGGGCACCTGCCCGCGCTCGAAGCGCCGGAAGCGACCCTCGACCTTCTGCTGGCCTTCACTGGGGCGGAACTCTGAAGGGCCGGGCGCCGTCTCGAGCGGCCTAGACTGGAGTCATGCAGTCGGCCGGGGCTCCACTCGACTGGGCGCGGGCGAACATCGCGGTCCCGCCCCCGTCGCTCCGGCTGCCGGGCATCAGCATGGCGGGCTTCGGTTTCAACGCGCCCGCGCAGGTCGACATCGCGATGGTCGCCCATCCTTCCGTGACCGTGCTCATCGACTTGAGCGATGACGAGGGCGCAGTCTTCGACGCCGCCGGGCGTCGCCGTCGCGGCAGCGTCGCCATCGGGCTCGCGCCGGGGGAGGTCAGGGCGGCCGGGCGCGGATCGGCCGCATGTCTTCAGATCCGGCTCGGACCCGTCGCGGCGGCGTCGGTGCTCGGCGAGTCGGGCGCGCTGAGCGGGACGCTCGTGCCACTGGCCGACCTGTGGGGCCGTGAGGCCGAACAGGCCGAGGAGCGGCTGCGCGCCGCCCCGTCGTGGCAGAAGCGGTTCGCGATCGCGACCGACCTGCTCGGCCGGAGGATGGACGAGCGCCCGCCCGTCGACCGGGAGGTGGCCCACGCCTGGCGGCGCACGCTCGATTCACAAGGGCGCGTTCGGGTCGAGAGCCTTGCGGCCGAGGTCGGCTGGAGTCGCAAGCGCCTGTGGTCGCGATTCCGAACCCAGCTCGGCATCAGCCCCAAGCACGCGGCCCGGCTCGTCCGGTTCGACCGCGCCGCGCACCTCCTCGCGGAAGGGCGGCCCGCCGGGGGCGTCGCCGCCGAAAGCGGCTACGCCGACCAGTCGCATCTGCACCGCGAGGTCAAGGCGTTCACGGGCCTGACGCCCACCGCCGTCGCCGACGCGCCCTGGCTCGCGATCGACCACATCGCCTGGCCCGCAACGACACCGATGCGTCAACTGCCGCGATGACCCGCGCACGGCCCGACCGCCGCCGCGATGAACCGCGTGCGGTCCGACCGCGAGCCTCCGTGACCGCCCCGCGCGGAGCCGTGGCCGCCGATCCTCGCGACGACCGGACGGCGCCGCCTTCCCCGATCCTCGCGACGACTGGCGGGCACCGCCTTCCCAACCGACTCGGCGGACCGGTCCGCTCCGAACCCGCCTCGCCTCCGAACCTCGCCGGATTCGGCTACGGTCAGTCCATGAGCATCAGCCACGAGCCGCCCGCCTACACGTGCCCGTTCTGCGAACGCCTGGCGGGCAAGGCCGACGAACTCTCCGGCCCCGAGGACATGGTGCGGCGCACCGAGGACGCGGCGGCGTTCATCTCGCCGCGCTGGTGGCCCAACAACCTCGGCCATGTGCTCGTCGTCCCCACCGGCCACCACGAGAACCTCTACTCGATCCCCGCCGACGCCTACCGCGGCCTCGGCGACCTGGTGCGCGAGGTCGCCATCGCGATCCGCGAGACCTACGGCTGCGACGGCGTCTCCACCCGCCAGCACAACGAACCCGCCGGCGACCAGGACGTCTGGCACCTCCACACCCACGTCTTCCCCCGCTACACGGGCGACCGCCTCTACGAGTCCAAGGCCCGATCCGGCTGGGCCACACCCGAAGAGCGTCAGGTCTACGCCCGGCGCCTACGGGCCTACTTCGACGCCTGAACCGACCGCCGACCCGTTCGACCGCGCCGGGAGCCGGGCACCCGGCGGAAGCCTTCGAGCCGAGCCTGAACCGACCACCGACCCGATCGACCGCACCAAGGGCCGGGCGCCTGCCGGCCGCTCGCGGCGGTAGCCTTCGGGCCGAGCGCGAAGGAGCCGCTGTGAGCCGTCCGTGTTGACCATTACCGCCTCCACCCTCGACGCCGCCGCGAACGGCTACTTCACTGGGTGCCTGCGGTTCCCCGACGGCGAAGTCGAGTACTTCAGGTCTTCGCTCGGCCATTGGAGCGTCGAGCGGTATGCGGCGAGTTGGCGGGCGCAGTTCGCGGCATTGCGCCGTGGAGCATCAGTCGCGGTGCTGTTCACCGGCGTCGAGGACCCGCGCTCGGCGAACTTCGTCACGGGTTGGGTGGTCTACCGGCCCGGCGACGGGTTCCTGTATCTCCAGGAACGGCTCTTCCTAGACTCTCAGCTCCCGGTCGGCTGGGAGCTGCGCGACCTCGGTCGAACGGTAGGGGAGCGCACCACGGTCACCGAGGACGGCCATGCGGTCGCCGAGTGGCGGGTCCGGCTCGCCGACATCGATCCGCAGCGGACCGTGGTGGTCACCGGCGGCGTGATCTGAGCCCGCCGCAGCCCGTCGCGGCGGCGCTTCCGACCAGGTGTGCTGTCACCTGACCTCCGACTCCGTTCGTGGCCAGGCGTTCATCGCCAAATCGGCGACCGCGCGGAGGTCGCCGGCCGTCGCGCCGTCCTGTGCCGAGCGGGACATGCCACGTACGACGGCGGCGATGAAGTCGGCGAGGGCGTCGGTGTCGGTGTCGGCGGGAAGCTCGCGGTTCGCGACGCCGTCGCGGAGGCGCTCGGCGACGGCGTCGCGTGACTTGAGGCGGATCGCCCGCAGCTCGTCCTCGACCTCGGCGGCGTCGGGGCCGTGGTTGACGGCGCCGGAAATGACCAGGCACCCGGGCGGGTGGGCCGGGTCGGTGTAGTTGGCGGCAATCTCGCGGAGCATCCGCGCGATCGCGGCGCGGGCGGTGGGCTCCTCGGCGAGCGCCGCACCGGGGAAGGCGCCGTAGGTGTCCTGGTAGCGGGCGACGGCCTCGCCGAAGAGGCGGCGCTTGTCGCCGAAGGCGGCGTAGAGGCTGGCGGGGCGCACGCCCATCGCCTCGGTGAGCGCGGCGATCGAGGCGGGCTCGTAGCCGTGCCGCCAGAACACGCGCAGGGCCGCTTCGAGCGCCGCGTCTCGGTCGAACGACCTGGGCCTTCCTCTGGTCACGCACCCATTGTATAGCGATCGTTCAAGAATCTGGTAGCCTCGTGCCGACCTCATTCTTGAACGATCACTCAATAAAGGAGTTCCCATGTTCAGCCTCTCCGGCAAGACCGCGCTCGTCACCGGCGCCAGCCGCGGCATCGGCCGGGCCGTCGCCGTCGAACTGGGCCGCGCCGGCGCCTGCGTCGCCGTCCACTACGGGGCGAACGCCCAGGCCGCCAAGGAGACCGTCGCCGCGATCGAATCAGCCGGCGGCAGCGCCTTCACCCTCCGAGCCGACCTCGCCGAGCCCGGCGCGGCCGACCTCCTCATCGACGCCCTCGCCGCGGAACTGCGCGGGGCCCCGCTCGACATCCTCGTCAACAACGCCGGGATCGGCGCCTACGGCGGCATCGCCGAGGTGAGCGAGGCGGACTACGACCGGGTCTTCGCCGTCAACACGAAGGCCCTGTTCCTCGTCACCCGAAAGGCGCTGGCGCTCATGCCCGACGGCGGGCGCATCGTCAACACCGGCTCGGGCGTCACCCGCATCGCCTTCCCCGAGGGCATCGCCTACGCGATGACGAAGGGCGCGGTCGACGCGTTCACGCTCGCCCTCGCCGCCGAGCTCGGCCCGCGCGGGATCACCGTGAACACGGTCGCGCCGGGCATCGTCGACACCGATGTGAACGCGTCCTGGTTGCGGGGCAACGAGGAAGCGCACGCGGTCGCGGCCTCGCGGGCCGCGCTCGGGCGGGTCGGGCTCCCCGAGGACGTGGCCGGACCGGTCCTGTTCCTCGTCTCGGAGGCGGGTCGCTGGACCACCGGTCAGGTCATCGACGCGACCGGCGGCTCCAACCTGTAGCGGGCATCTTGGACGGACGGCCGCGGGGCTCCGCGGCGGAGCCCCCTCGCAGGGCTCCATCGACCCCGGTTGGCGGTTGACTACGGTGCGTCCCGACTGCGATACTCGGCGCCCCTGGTTTTCCCTATGGGGACCGGCCGTTCGGCCGTCCTGGAGCGAGGCGATGGCATGGCGACTATTGAGGAGCACCGCGAGGAATGGTTCCAGATCCTCGACGAATACCCCGATGACGAGAAGCCCGACCCGGAGAACCGCCTCGCCGTCGAGACCTCCTGCTCCGGCTTCCTCGGCAACATGTGGACGCGCGCGACGATGCCCGAGGTGCAGGGCGTGTCACTGCCGGAGCTGGAGATGGTGTTCATCCACTACTACCTCCAGAAGGGCGACGCGTTCTCGGCCGCGATGCTCGCGGCGATGACGGAGCTGGCCGACGCCCCCGGCGGGCGCCGCGCGGCGGCCAAAGGCGTTGAGCGCCTTGCCGAGACGGGCGTGCCCGTGCCGTCCTGGTATGGCGAGGAGGTCACGCTCGGCGAATGCTGGAAGGCCGGGGACCACTACGGGGACCAGCTGACCTACTTCTGCTCGTTCCGCGCGCCCAGCGGCGACCATGCGCTGTCGTTCACAGTGGACTATTCGGAGTACCACTTCGACATGGTCGTGGACTGCGACTCGACGGACGACATCGAACGCCTGCTCGAGCTCCACCGCGACCGGAACGCGAAGTTCGCCGACCGCCTGTTCGTGCCCGTCCAGGCCGACCCCGCCGAGCTCAACCCGGGCACGAAGCGCTCCTTCGAGGACTGGGACATCTTCTGCGTCGAAGGCGACGCCTCGCGCCTCGCGCCGCGGTTCCTCATGCTCCGCGAGTTGTGGAAGGCCCGGATGCGGTTGCTGCCGCAGATCGAGCCCGACGAGATCCGCATGCCCACCGACGACGAGCTGTCGCTGTTCGCCTCCGGGTTCGTCAACCACATCCTGGGGAAGATCGCGCTGCGCGCCGAGCACTTCGAGGCGATCCAGGAGCTCTGCTGGTTCCACGGCGTCAACGGCCCCAGGGTGAGTCCGATCCGGGCGTACGTGTTCCTGGAGCGGTACATGCCCGCCAAGTACGAGCCCGGCGACCCGGTCGTGGCAGCCGTGGGGGAGCTGTACGTCCCGTTCCTGCGCTGGGCCGCCTCGGCGACCGAGCTGCGTCCCGAGGCTTGGCCGTACTTCAAGTACAAGACCGAGAAACTCCTTGAGGCGTACCCGAACTGGAGCGCCAAGGACCCCGACTGCGCCCGCATCCCCAGGCCCAGGTCCCTCTGAACGACGAGACGACGACGCGGGCGGATCGCGACTTGCGATCCGCCCGCGTCAGCGCGCTTTAGCGCTTGTTGAACTTCTTCTTCGCGATCACGTACCCGAGCAGCGCCAGCGCCAGCGACCACGCGACCGTGAGGGCCAGCTCCTTGCCCTCGACCGCCGTGCCGGAGAGCAGGCTGCGGGTCACCTCGATGAACGGGGTGAAGGGCTGGTACTCGGCGAAGTAGCGGACCACCGTCGGCATCGAGTCGGTGGGCACGAAGCCCGAGCCGAGGAAGGGCAGGAGGATGAGGAACATCGGCGTGTTCGAGGCGGTCTCGACGCTGTCGGCGGCCATGCCGAGGGCGACGGTGAGCCAGATGAGGCCGAAGCCGATCAGGGCGATCACGCCGACCAGGGCCAGCCAGTCCAGCGCCGACGCCTCGGGGCGGTAGCCGATCGCCATCGCGACGCCGAGCACCGCCGCGACGCAGATGAACACCTGGATCATCGCGCCGAGCACGTGTCCGGTCAGGACCGAGACGCGGGCGATCGACATGGTGCGGAAGCGGTCGATGATGCCCTGGGTCATGTCCATCGCCACCCCGATCGCGGTGCCCTGCACGACCGCCGCGATCGAGGAGATGAGGATGCCGGGGGTCACGTAGAACAGGTAGGCGTCGCGGCCGCCGGTGACGCCGCCGAGCCCGTTGCCGAGCGTCCCGCCGAAGACGTAGACGAACAGCAGGAGCAGGACGACCGGCATGCCCACGAGCATGATCGTCAGGGACGGGTAGCGCTGCATGTGCTTGATCTGGCGGCGCAGCATGGTCCCGGTGTCGGACAGGGAGTAGGCGAGGGTGCTCATCGGAAGGTCTCCTTCAAGGGTTTCGGGCGGCTAGTCGGCGGTCGTCTGGCCGGTGAGGGACAGGAACACGTCGTCGAGGTCGGGGGTGTGGACGGTGAACTCGTCGACTTCGATCTCCTCACGGTCGAGGGCGTCGAGGATCTTGCGCAGCGAGTGCACCGAGCCGTCGGAGGGGACCTGCACGGTGAGCTGGTCCGGGTCCGATCCGGTGGCCTCCAGGGCGCCGACGGTGCGGTCGAGCTGGTCGGCGCGGTGCAGCCGCAGCGTCACGTGCCCGCCGGGCACGAGCCGCTTGAGCTGCTCGGGCGTGCCTTCGGCGACGATCTTGCCGCCGTCGAGGACGGCGATCTTGTCGGCGAGCTCGTCGGCTTCCTCGAGGTACTGGGTGGTGAGGAAGATCGTGGTGCCGCCCTTGACGAGTCGGCGGATGATCGACCACACGGTGCGGCGCCCGGCCGGGTCGAGGCCGGTGGTCGGCTCGTCGAGGAAGATGATCTTCGGGTCGCCCATGAGGCACATCGCGATGTCGAGGCGGCGCTTCATGCCGCCGGAGTACGTCGAGGGGGCCCGCTTGGCGGCCTCCATGAGGTCGAAGCGCTCCAGCAGCTCTTCGGCGCGGCGGCGGGTCTCGGCCTTCCCCAGGTGGTGGAGGCGCCCCATGAGCTGGAGGTTCTCGCGCCCGGTGAGGAGGGTGTCGACGGCCGCGAACTGGCCGGTGACGCCGATGAGCTTGCGGACTTCGTCGGCCTCCTTGTCGATGTGGCGACCGCCCACGAAGGCGTCGCCGCTCCCGGAGGGGATGAGGGTCGTCAGGATGTTCACCGTCGTGGTCTTGCCGGCGCCGTTGGGGCCCAGCAGGGAGAAGATGCTGCCTTCGGGGACGGTGATGTCGATCCCGTCGAGGACCTTGTTCTCGCCGTAGGACTTGGTGAGGTTCAGGGCTTCGATCGCCAGGGGCTTGCGGGTGTTCATGGTTCCTCGCTTCGCGGTGGTGCTGGTCGCGGTTCCGGTTCGGGGTTCCGCTCCGGGCATGTGGATACTCTGGCCGGGTCCGCTGACACGGCGCTGACATCGCCCTGACGCTCCTGCGTCGGCGCTGTCAGCCGCCGCGGGGGCGGGTAGAGGGTGAGCAGTGTGCCGAGGTCGAGCACGGGTTCACCTCGCCTTCGAATGTGCAATGTGGACAGTCGGTGGGCAGGGCTCCGCCGCTCTCGGCTCGGATTCGGGCACGCCGAAGGGCGCGCGGTGGTGCGGAAGGCGCCGCTCGGCGGCCCAGCGGCCGCGATCGGACGCGGGTGGAGTTAACGCGCGGTTCGGTTGCGCGCGACTAGATGTCGAGGTCCTGGATCGGCGGCGCCTCGGCGCTCGCGGCGACCATCGAGTACAGCTCGGCCGGGATCTTCGCCTTGAGCTCGTCGAGCGTGTCGACCACCTCGAGGAAGGCCTCCCCGGTCGTCGCCCCGAAGAACTGCTCGCCGAGCCCCAGGTGCTTGCGCCAGCCGGTCTCGGCCGTCATCTGCACGTAGTCGGGCGTCTTCTCGGTGTGGATGACGAACTTGCCCGACCGGGCGCGGTAGACGCGGTAGACCTCGGCGGTCTTGGCGTCCGAGCGGATCCACTCGCCGAGCTTGACGCCGGTGAAGCGCTGGCGCTGGCGTTTGCGGCCGGTGCCCGGGCCCACTCGGACGGTGATCTCCTCGAAGCCTTCGAGCCTGCCCTCTTCGGCGTCGACGTAGCGCGTGAGCGCCAGCGAGATGGCCCTGGAGAGACTGCCGCCGGAGAGTTCCTGCGCCCGGTCGTAGAGGGCGAGGTCCTTGTCGGCGACGTAGATCGTCTTGTTGGGCATAGCGGCATCCTAACCTCCTTCCAGGGGTCTCCCTCGGTATACGTATAGACTATACGTATACGTAGAAGCTTGGCAAGAGTGATCCCCGGATTTCTTCCGCGACCGGGTTCACCAGCGGAAACGGCCAGAGAACGGGCGGGCAGCGCCCGGAACCGGGGTGCGACCGCCGCCCGCAGAGCCGTAGGCGACCGTTCCGCGCCAGCGCGCAGCGCCCGCCTTCGCGGTGCGAGCCCGCCGCTCACGCACGCGAAAGGGCGGCCCGGTTCACCGGGCCGCCCTTTCACGTCGGTATCGAGGCGTCAGACGCCCTTCTGCGCCGCCAGCTGCGTCAGCTGGGCCTTCACGGTCTCCGTCACGTCCCCGCCCGCCGTCGGCAGCGAGAAGCGGATCGTCGAGTTCAGGTCCGGCGCGAGGAGCTCGGCCGAGTTGTCGGCCGCGAACACCACGTCCGTGTTCGCCTCGCCCGCAACGAAGACCACCTCGAGCTCGCGGATGCGCCCGTGGAATTCGCCCTCGGTCGCCCAGAACTCGACCTCCTGGTAGAACGGCACCGTCGCCCCCTGGATCGTCCCCAGCTCCAGGTCCGTCTCCTGGAACGCGAAGCCCAAGGCCTCCAACGCGTCCCACACCGCCTTGTGCACCGGCAGCGCCTCCACCGTCAGCCAGTCCAGGTCGCCCTTGTCCAGGGCCTGGTCCAGCGCCAGGTGCGTCGAGACGCCGAGCTTCATGCCCCCGACCAGCGGACGCGACTCGACGTTGTTGAACGGGGTCTCCCAGGGCACCTGCACCTCGAACGGGATCGGGTGGGCCGTGCCCTTGGCGAGGTCGAACTTGCCCGAGATCTCGGCGCGGAAGTAGTCGTGCACGACGCCGGCGGCGTCCTCGCCCTTGCTGTCGTCCTCGACCAGGGCGGTGAACTCGATCTCGACGCCCTCCACCGAAGCGTCCACTTCGGCGCCGGAGATGCGCACCTCGCCCTTGAGGACCCCGCCGGGGGCGACGTGCTTCTCGTGCAGCAGCGTGTCGATCTGGATGCCACTGCCGAGAAAGGCTTTGAGCTTGCTGAAGACCATTGGGGCGGTTCCTTTCGGGGAGGATCGCGGGAACGTCGGGAACGCGGACAGGGGGCAACCGCATCGTATCCCGAATGCGCAGGCCCACGTGTGACAGATCCCCGACCGCCGGTTTCGGACCGGCCGCGAAACCGAAGGGACCAAAAGGAACTATTCGCCCCCGCGGATCTGCACCACCGGGATCGCCGGGTCACCGGGCGACAGTTTCAAACCCTCCCAAGGGATCGAGATGAGACGCTGCCGCAGCAGCTCCCGCGAACCCTCCAGATCCGACTGCGCCAGCAGCTCCCCGCCGCGGAACAGCGGCACCTGGAGCCGCTTGTCGCCCGGCATCGACTCAGGCTCCCCTTGCGACACCACGACCTCCTCGACCGCCGTGCCCGTCGGCTTGTGCCGCCGCACCGCGACCTTCCGGCCCCCGTTGGTGCCCTTGTGCTCCGAACGCTTCGCGACCGCCCGGCCCTCCACCTCGACCAGCTTGTACACCAGCTGCGCCGTCGGCGCGCCCGAACCGACCACCACGGCCGTCCCCGCCCCGTAGATGTCCACCGGCGCCGCCGCCAGCGCCGCGATCGAGTACTCGTCCAAGTCGCCCGACACCACGATCTTCGTGTCGTACGCCTCCAACTCGTCCAGCAGTTCCCTTGCGCCCGTAGCCATGACGTCGAGGTCGCCGGAGTCGATCCGGATCGCCCGCAGCCGCGGCCCGGCCGCCGCGATCGCGTTCCGGATGCCCTGCGTGATGTCGTACGTGTCCACCAGCAGCGTCGTGTCGGTGCCGAACGCGTCGATCTGCGCCGTGAACGCCTCGATCTCGGACTTGTGCAGCAACGTGAACGCGTGCGCGCTCGTCCCCGAGGTCGGCACCCCGTACCGGCGCCCCGCCTCCAGGTTCGACGTGGCCGCGAAACCCGCCAGGTACGCCGCCCGCGACGCCGCGATCGCCGCCGCCTCGTGCGTGCGCCGCGAACCCATCTCCAGGATCGGGCGGCCCCGCGCGGCGGTCACCATGCGCGCGGCGGCGCTGGCGATCGCGCTGTCGTGGTTGAGGATCGAGAGCGTCAGCGTCTCCAGGAGCACGCACTCGGCGAACGTCCCGGTGACGGTGACGATGGGGGAGCCGGGGAAGTACAGCTCGCCCTCGGGATAGACGTCGATGTCCCCGGCGAAGCGGTAGTCGGCCAGCCACTCGGCCGTCGACTCCTTCACCACCCCGCGCGAGGTCAGGTCCTCCAGATCGGAGGGCTCGAACCGGAACCGCTCGATGGCCTCGCTGAGGCGGCCGATGCCGGCGACCACGCCGTAGCGGCGCCCGGTGGGCAGGCGGCGCCCGAACACCTCGAACACGCACGGCAGCTCGGCGGTGCCGTCGCGGAGGGCCGCTTCGAGCATCGTGTACTCGTAGTGGTCGGTGTACAGGGGCGTGCGCGGGAGCGTGACGGACATACGGGTGAGCGTAATGCACCCCGACCGGCGGCGGGCCCGGTGCGCGAGCCGCGCTCGCCTCCCGGCGTGATCCCCCTCCCACCCCTGGTCGCGGGCCCCGAGGGGCGCTTCGCGGACGGGCCGGTCAGGGGCGCCGGAGGCGCGTCTCACGCTCTGAGCGAGGGCTTCTGGCCCGCGGCGGTCGCGTGTACGCTTGCTTGCGTGTTGCGGATCGCGCATGAGCTGGTCGAAGCGATGGTCGCGCACGCCCGGGCCGACCATCCCGACGAGGCGTGCGGCATCATCGCCGGCCCTGAGGGCACGGGAACGCCGAGACGGCATGTCCCGATGACGAACGCTGCCCGCTCCACGACCTTCTACGAGTTCGACGCCGAAGAGTGGAAGCGCGAATACGACCGCATGTGGGACAACGACGAGGAAGTCGTCGTGGCCTACCACTCGCACACCCACACCGAGGCCTACCCGTCGCGCTCCGACGCCGGGATCGCCTCCGACCTGGGCCTGCCCGGCGCCCACTACGTGCTCGTCACCACCAAGGACCCCGAGATCGCCGAGGTCAGGTCCTTCCGCATCGCCGGCGGCGAGGTCACCGAGGAGCCCATCGAGGTCACCGGCGCCCCCGAGGCGGTCCAGAGCTACAAGTTCGCCCACACCCCCGACTCGACGGTCTACGACTGTTCCTGAGTTTGCACCGGGGCCCCCGGCCCCGGCACGCGTCATGCAGCGACTCGGCTGCGAACCAGACACATCGAGCGCCCCAAGGCCGCTCATCGAGCAAAGGGAAGTCCAGCATGTCCATCGAAGTCCGCATCCCCACCATCCTGCGCACCCACACCGGCGGCCAGAAGCTCGTCAGCGGCGAGGGCGAGACGCTCGCGGCGCTGTTCGACAGCCTCGACGCGCAGCACACCGGACTCAAGGCCCGCGTCGTGACCGAAGAGGGCGCCTTGCACCGCTTCGTGAACGTCTACATCAACGACGAGGACGTCCGGTTCATCGGCGGCCTCGAGGCCAAGCTCTCCGACGGCGACTCGATCACGATCCTGCCCGCGGTCGCGGGCGGCATGTAGCCGAAGGGGATCGCGGCCGTGGCACGCTACGAGGACATCACCGCCACCGTCGGCGAGACGCCGCTGGTCGGGCTGCCGCGGCTCTCGCCCTCGCCGGACGTCCGGCTGTGGGCGAAGCTCGAAGGGGCCAACCCGACCGGCTCGGTCAAGGACCGCGTGGCCGCCAAGATGATCGAGGCCGCCGAAGCCGACGGCCTCCTCACACCCGGCGCGACCATCCTGGAGCCGACCTCGGGGAACACCGGCATCGCCGTGGCGATGCTGGCGCGCCGCAAGGGCTACAAGCTCGTCGCGGTCATGCCCGAGAACACCTCGCTCGAACGCCGCCAACTGCTGACCGCCTTCGGCGCCGAGATCGTGTCCTCGCCCGCCGCGGGCGGCTCGAACGCGGCGGTCGCGAAGGCGCGCGCCCTGGCCGCCGAACGGCCCGACTGGGTGATGCTCAACCAGTACGCGAACCCGGCCAACGCGGCCGCGCACTACGAGGGCACCGGCCCCGAACTGCTGCGCGACCTCCCCGAGATCACGCACTTCGTGGCCGGGCTCGGCACGACCGCCACCCTCATGGGCGTCGGCCGCTACCTGCGCGAATACGCGCCAGGCGTCCAGATCGTGGCGGCCGAGCCCCGGTACGGCGAGCTCGTGTACGGGCTGCGGAACCTCGACGAGGGCTTCGTGCCCGAGCTGTACGACGAGAAGGTCCTCGACCGGCGCCTGAGCGTCGGCACCGAGGACGCGCTGCGCCGCACCCGCGAGGTGCTCGACACGGAGGGCCTGTTCGTGGGCCTCTCGACCGGCGCCGTGCTCCACGCGGGGCTCGCGCTGGCGCGGGAGGCCGAGCGGGCCGGACGGAGCGCGGACATCGCGCTGCTGGTGGCCGACGGCGGCTGGAAGTACCTGTCGACCGGCGCCTACTCCGAGACCCTCGACGAGGCCGCGAACGCCCTCGACGGCCAGGTCTGGGCGTAAGACGACATCGAAGAGGCCGGGCCCGCGCGAAGCGCGGGCCCGGCCTCTTCGGCGCGGGCGCGGGATGCCCGTCGACCTCGGGTTGTTCACCGCGGGCGGTCGTTTGCCCGGTTCGGCGGTGCGCGTCACCCGGCTGACGCGCTCCTGAGCACTTCTCGGCGACTTGCTAGCCTGGCCGAATGAGCAGCACCGGCCAGCAGCGCACCTTCACCCTCGGCCAGTCGACCGGCCTGCCGCGCCAAAGCGAAGCGCCGCAGATGGAGTCGGGCCCGCTCGACCCGCCGCGACTCGACGGTTCGACCGTCGCCTCCGACGACGTCCCCTCGGTGCGCCTGCGGCGCCTCGCCGGGGTCGCCTCGTGGGCGCTCGTGCTCGTGCTCGCGGGGGTCGCCTCCGCGATCGTGAGCCTGTTCGAGATCTTCGGCGACGGCCCGGGGTGGTTCACGCCCGCGTTCATCTCCTGCGGCGTCGTCGGGATGCTCCTGGCGATGATGGCCTTCGCGACCGTGCGTTTCAAGGGCGTGCCATGGATGTTCATGGCCGCCTCCTCGGTGACCCTGCTCGCCGCCTTCGTGATGCTGCGCGTCGCGGCCGCCGCCTGAGGGGCGCGCCTCCCGCCCAGGGTCCCCCCCCCACCCAGGGTGGGAAGAAACAGCACCGCTTCCGGCCTCGATCTTGGCGCCGCCCACTGACAGAAAACCCGCTCGCGCGCTGTAAATGTGGCGATCGCCACGTTGTCATTTTGGCGACATTCCCGTGCCGAGCCCGGGCGCTCCGGGCCGGAATGGACGTACGCTCGTAGCCCATGAACGACGCGCCCATCGGGATCTTCGACTCCGGTGTCGGAGGCCTGACCGTCGCCCGGGCGATCAGCGAGCTGCTGCCCGCCGAGCGACTCGTCTACGTCGGCGACACCGCCCATGTCCCGTACGGTCCCCGGCCCATCGCCGAGGTCCGCAAACTCTCGCTCGACGTCTGCGATCACCTGGTCGAACAGGAGGTCAAGGCGCTCGTGATCGCCTGCAACTCCGCCTCGGCGGCGAGCCTGGCCGACATCCGCGACCGGTACGACATCCCGGTCGTCGAGGTCATCCGGCCCGCGGTGCGCCGCGCGGTGGCGACCACCGGCACCGGCCGGATCGGGGTCCTCGGGACGGTCTCGACGATCTCCTCGGGCGCGTACCTGGACGCGTTCAACGCCGTCCCGGACGTCGAGGTGACCGCCGTCGCCTGCCCGGCGTTCGTGGATTTCGTGGAACGCGGTGTGACAACCGGCCGACAGCTCCTAGGCCTCGCCCAGGGGTACCTTGAGCCGCTACAGCAATCCGATGTCGACACGGTCGTATTGGGCTGCACCCACTATCCGCTGCTTTCAGGACTCATCGGACTGGTGATGGGAGAGGACGTGACGCTCGTGAACTCAGGGAGCGAATGCGCGCGCGAACTCTACCGCGTGCTCACCGAACGGGACCTCCTGGCAGCCCGGACCGGGCCCGCCGAACACCGCTTCCTCGCGACCGGCGACCCCGCCGCCTTCACCAGGACCGCCCGCCGGTTCCTGGGCAACCTGTTCCCGAACGCGGCGGCCGCCGTACTGGCCCCCTCGGCGACGCTAGCCACCCGCAATTCAGGAGGGCGTGAACTGCCATGAAACTCACGGTAATCGGCTGCGCCGGCTCCTTTCCGGCCCCCGACACGCCCTGCTCGGCCTACCTGGTCGAGGCCGGCGGCTTCCGCCTGCTCATCGACTTCGGCACCGGCTCCCTCGGCGAGCTCCAGAAGCACCTCGACCCGGGCCTGATCGACGCGGTCATCGTCACCCACCTGCACGCCGACCACTTCTTCGACGCCTGCGGGTACGCCGTCATGCACCGCTACGCCCCCCAGGCGCCCGGCGCGCCGGTCCCGCTCTACGGCCCCGCCGGGGTCGCCGACCGGATCGTGGCGGCCTACGGCGGCCAGGGCGAGCTGTGCCCGGCCTCCCTCCGCGACGTCTACGACTTCCGCGAGCTGGAGCCCGGCGCCTTCGCGCTCGGGCCGCTCACCGTCACCGTCGACCGGGTCGCCCACCCCGTCGAGACGTACGGCGTCCGCGTCGAGCACGCGGGCTCCTCGCTCGCCTACACCTCCGACTCGGGGCCGTGCCAGGCCCTCGAATCGCTCGCCGCTCATTGCGACGTGCTCCTCGCCGAAGCCTCCTATCTGGAGGGAAACGAGAATCCGAAGGACGTTCACCTCACCGGCAAGGAAGCGGGGGAGTACGCCACCAAGTCCGGTGCCGCGCGACTCCTGCTGACCCATCTGGTCGAACCGTGGAATCCGCGGGAGCGCACCCTCGCCGAAGCGCAGGCCGCCTACACCGGACCGGTCGAGGTCGTGCGGCCCGGCGAGGTCTACGAGTTCTGAGGCCCGCCCGCGCGGACCGCGCCCGGCACATCGAGGCGCCGCATCGAGACGCCGCTTTGAGGCACCGCGCGGACAGGCGCCGCATCGAAGGCACTGCCTCGAAGGCGTTGCATCGAGGCATCGACCCGCGCCGATCGCCGACCCGCCGCGGCGCGATTGGCACATTCCCGGGATACGACCGTTGCATTCGCGCCGTAGCGTCGAATCATGTCCAGCGATGCGAACCCACAGCAGTACTCCGGCCAGCCCGCTGGGCCGCCGCCGCAGTACCAGCAGCAGCCGTACCAGCCGCAGCCCCAACCCGGTTACGGGCCCCAGCCCGGCTACGGGCCCCCCGCGGGCCCGCCCGCCGGGTACCCGGCCGGCCCCCCGCAGCCGAACCCGTACGTGGTCCCCGGCGCGCCCGACCAGGGCCAGGCCGGCGGCCAGCCGCCGTACCTGCCGCCCGGCGCCTACGTGCCCGGCCCGCCGCCGCCCCCGCCGGGGCGCGGACGCAGCGGCAAGGTCGCCATCGCCGCGATCCTCTCCATCGTGCTCGTCGCCGCCGCCGCGGCCGTCGTGCTCTTCAAGTTCGTGTTCGTCTCCGGCCCCGACCCGGCAGAGAGTTTCCCCTCGTCGGCGAGCATGTACGTCGAGGTCAACTTCGACCCGTCCTTCGACCAGACGCCGAAGCTCCTCGAACACCTCGGCAAGTTCGACGACCTCGACTACGACTCCACCGACGACATGATCGCCGACCTCCTCGAGGAGTCCGGCCTCGAAGGCGTCGACGCCGAGAAGGACCTCACCTCCTGGCTCGGCAAGCGCCACGGCATGGCCATGTGGGAGCACGACGACCAGCCTTACGCCGTCGTCAGCCTCGCCAGCACCGACGCCGACGCCGCCGAGGACGGCCTCGCCAACCTCCGCGCCGCCGCCGAGGTCGACGAGGACCAGATGGCCTACAGCGTCGAGGACGACCACGTCCTCATGGTCGTCGGCGAGACCGGCGCCGCCGACGCGCTCGACGCCGCCCAGAGCGAGGCCGATTCCGACCCGCTCTCCGCCTCCGGTGCCTACGAGGAGGCCCGCTCCTGGCTCGACGGCGACCAGCTCGTCGTCTACTGGGTCGACATGGACGCCGTCGCAGGCCTCGCCGAGCTCACCGGCGCCGACGCGGAACTGTTCAGCCAGTTCTACTCCGGCCAGATGATCGCCGGCCTCTCCGCCTTCGACGAGGGCTTCGAACTCACCTACCGGCTCTTCGGCTCCGAGGACGACCCGTGGACCGGCTCCGAAGACCTCATGTCCACCATGGGCGACATGCCCGCCGGCGACTTCGCCGCCGCCGCGTACCTCCCCGAGAACCTCGGCGAGATCGCCGAGGAGTGGACCGGCTTCGCCGAGGACTTCTACGGCGACGACTACGCCACCTCCTCCGAGGACGCGGGCACCCCGCTCACCGACGCCGAGTACGACGAGTACGTCGAACTCCAGTCCGGCTACTACGCCGACACCCTCACCGACGAGGAAGAGGCCCGCTACCTCGAACTCGACTCCCGCTACTGGTCCTACGGCACCGAGGACGAGCCCTGGGCCACCGGCGAGGACTACTCCTACGGCCCCGACTTCGGCGAGATCGAAGAGGTCGTCGGCCAGTTCACCGACCTCCTCGCGGGCGCCAGCCTCAGCTTCGCCGGCGACTTCGACCCCGACTCCGAGGTGAGCGAGGACTCGATCTACTTCGCGGCCCGCCTCGCCGAGGACCGCGCCCAGGAACTCGAAGACCTCATCTCCGACATGTCCGGCGGCGAGCCGCTGCCCGACGGCGTCGAGGTCGACGGCTCCGAGATCACCTACACCGGCGCCTCGGCCCCGTCCGGGACGCTCGGCGAGGACTCGCGCTTCAGCGACTTCGCCGCCGCCGCCCCCGACAAGGCCGCCGTCGCGGTCTGGGTCGACCTGGCCGCCGCCGCCGAGACCTTCCCCGACGACTTCGAAGGCGTCGAAGCACTCTCGGCGGTCGCCTGGGCCCACGGCAGCGTCGACGGCGACGGCACCGGCGTCATGCGCCTCTACCTGACCGACTGAACCACGACCTGAACACGGCCCC
The DNA here is from genome assembly GCF_004912155.1 of Glycomyces paridis. GTDB lineage: Bacteria > Actinomycetota > Actinomycetes > Mycobacteriales > Micromonosporaceae > Glycomyces > Glycomyces paridis. Next base: position 310,163 of record NZ_STGX01000001.1, read on the forward strand.
CCGACGGCCACCAGGGACCGGCTGCGCACCGCGCGGCCGGTCCCGCCGTCGTTACGCCCGAGGAGAAGACGGGCCGGGCGAGCGGTCGAACCGGCGGACGGGGCGAGCCGGTCGAACAGGCCGGACCGGCGGCCCGGGTCGGCCAGGGGAGACGGAGTGCCGGAGCCGGTGCCCTGGAGACCAGGCGCCGCCGCGCACCGCGCGACCTGTCCCTGGTGGTCGTCTCCACGGCGATGGGCAGGACGAGCCCGGCGAGCGGTCGGCGCGGCCGGTCCCGCCGTCGAGCCGCAGGTACGCCGATCCGCCGCGATAGGCTCGACCGGTGACCGATCCCGCACTGCACCCGCTGGCGAAGCGCTGGCCCGCCGCGGAGCGGCTGGTGGCCGAGCCCGGCTCGGTGCGGACGCCGTTCCAGCGCGACCGCGCCCGCATCCTCCACTCCGCCGGGTTCCGGCGACTCGCCGACAAGACCCAGGTCCACACCGCCGGGACCGACGACTTCCTGCGCACCCGCCTCACGCACTCCCTCGAAGTCGCCCAGATCTCCCGCGAGCTCGGCTCCGTCCTCGGCTGCGACCCCGACGTGGCCGACGTTGCCGGGCTCGCCCACGACCTCGGCCACCCCCCGTTCGGGCACAACGGCGAGGACGCCCTCCACGAGGTGGCCGGGCCCTGCGGCGGCTTCGAGGGCAACGCCCAGACCCTCCGCGTCGTCAGCCGCCTCGAAGCGAAGGCCCTCGACGGCGACGGCGGCTCGGCCGGGCTCAACCTCACCCGCGCCTCGCTCGACGCGATGTGCAAATACCCTTGGGCCGCAAGCGAGGGCACCCGCAAGTTCGGCGTCTACGAGGACGACCGCGCGGTCTTCGACTGGTTCCGCGGCGGGGCGCCCGAAGGCGCCAAATGCCTGGAGGCCCAGGTCATGGACTGGTCCGACGACGTCGCCTACTCGGTGCACGACGTCGAGGACGGCCTCTACGGCGGCTACATCAACCTCGCGAAGCTCATGGACGACGCCGCCGAGCAGTCCGCCGTCTGCGAGGGCGCCGCGGGCCGCTACTGCGACGACCCGCCCGACGTCCTCGCCGAGGCGCTGCGCGACCTCCTACGCGACCCGCTCCTCGAACCGCTCCACGACTACGACGGCTCCTTCAAGGACCAGGTCGCCCTCAAGCGCTTCACCTCGGACATGGTGGGCCGCTTCGTGAACGCCGCCGCCAAGGCCACCCGCGAGCAGTTCGGCGACGGCCAGCTGCGCCGCTACGACGCCGACCTGGTCGTCCCCGAGACCGAGCGCGTCCAGTGCGCGCTCCTCAAGGGCATCGCCTGGCGCTACGTCATGCAGCCGCGCACCGCCGCGAACTGGTACACCCGCCAGCGCGAGATCCTCCACGAACTCGTCGCGGTCCTCTGCGACCGCGGCACCGACGCCCTCGAACCGATGTTCGCCGACGCCTGGAACCGCGCCTCCGACGACCCCGCCCGCCTCCGAGCCGTCATCGACCAGATCGCCTCCCTCACCGACGCCTCCGCAGAAGCCTGGCACCGCAAGCTCACGGCCGCGAAGCCGCCGACGATTGTCGACGTGCAGGGGCGTGCCGAGGCGCTTGCACGCTTCCGCCGGAGGGTGGCGGACGGTGCGACCGACGTGGAACTTCTGTCGGACAAGGAGAATTACCGCCCGAAGCCACGGCTCGACTGAAGTGTCGGTCAAGCGAGCGGACGTATGTCCCGCTCGTGCAGTTCGGGCATGACGGAGGCGACGGTGCGAAAGTCGTTGTCGACGTGAAGCACGGTCAGGTCGTGGTGGACGGCGGTGGCGCAGACGAGGAGATCGACCGGGCCGGCGGAGCGGTGGAGGCCTCGCTGGGTCAACTTGTACTGCGCGGTCTCGACCCAACGCCATGCCTGTTTGGGGACCGGGGCGATCTTGCCGAACGAGTCGAAGCGCTTGATCATCTCGTCTCTGTGTGCGGCGTCCTTGGCGGAGAAGAACATTTCGGCTCGGGTCGCTTCGCACGTGCGAAAGGCGCCGACGGCGATGGCCTCATGCCACGCCTGAAGCGAACGCATGTTTTTGGAGAGATGCCAGATGGCGGAACTGTCCAGCAGGTACCCGCCGATCATTCAGCGGCGTCCTTCCAAGCCTGCTTCGCGGCCTGATGCGCCGCTTCGGCGGCGTCGAAAACGCCCTGCTGACCTTGATCGAAGAGCCACTCGGCCGCCTTCAGCCGCTCCATGCGCTCGACGTATTCGGTGAGCGCCGTGTTGACGGTCTCCTTCTTCGTCTTCGTTCCCATCAGCGCCATGGCCTTCGCCAGGGCCTCGTCGTCGAGATCGATCTGGGTGATGGACATGGCGCTCCTCCTTGATGTTGATGACATACGATCCTAATGTACATCACCCACAAGGCGAGGGGGTCTCACCGGCGTTTGCGGAAGATGAGGTCGAAGATGTCGCGGCCTGCTTTGACGCCTCGGCGTTCGAACTTCGTGACCGGGCGGTGGTCGGGGCGGGGGGCGTAGCCGTCGGCCGTGTTCTCGAGGGCCGGTTCGGCGGTGAGGACGTCGAGCATCTGCTCGGCGTAGTCCTCGATGTCGGTGGCGCAGTGGAAGACGCCGCCGGGGCGCAGCAGTGCGGTGAGGGTGCGGACGTGGTCGGGCTGGATGATGCGGCGCTTGTGGTGGCGCTTCTTGGGCCAGGGGTCGGGGAAGTAGACGCGGACCTCGTCGAGGGAGCCCGGCGCGAGGGCCTCCCACAGCAGGGGGAGGGCGTCGCCCTGGTAGATGCGCAGATTGTCGAGGCCGCGTTCGGCGGCGCGGTCCATGAGGTCGGCGATGCCCTGGGGGTAGACCTCGACGGCGAGGAGGTCGCGGGCGCGGTCGGCGTCGCTCATGGCGGCGGCGGCCTCGCCGTTGCCCGAGCCGATCTCCAGCACGACGGGGGCGGTGCGTCCGAACAGCTTCGGGAAGTCGATCGGGCCGTCGCCGGGCTCCCAGTCCAGGCCGTAGCGCGGCCACAGCGAGGCGAAGGCCTCATCGTGGCGGGGCTTGTTGCGTCCCTGGCGGAAGTTGAACGTCAGGATGTGGCGGTGCTGCGGTTCCTCATCAGGCATAACCGTGCGAGTTTAGCCGCAGCCCCGCTGTGATCCAGCTCAGCGCTCCAGTTTCGCCGGGGCCTCGTAGGAGCGTCCGCGCACGCCCGCGGGCCCGTCGGGGCGCCGCGGGTCCGGGCGCGGCGGCGGTGCGGGCTCGTCGTGGAGGCCGCCGTCGTCGAACAGGTAGGACTCGCGGGGGACCTCGTCCTCGTCGCCGTCGGGCTGCTCGGGGACGTAGGTCGGCGGGCCGGTCTCGGTGTGCTCGGGCTCGGCGGTGAGCATGGCCTTGGGCACGGGACGGTGGAGGCGCTTGGCGCGTTCGCGCAGGAAGTAGACGTAGCCGCCGAGGACGAGGACCGACACGGCCGCGCCGATCCAGAAGCCGGGACCGGCGACGACGACGCCTATGAGCTCGACGACGGTGAGCGCTATGAGCACGTAGAGGATGCGGCGGTGTCGCCGCCGCCACCACTCGGCGCGCATCTGCCGGAGCCTGGCCTGCTCGTGCATCTCGGGGTCCTCGCCGGTCAACGACTGGTCGGGTCCCAACCGTACCGACTCCCCGCGGCGCGTGCCGCGCCGCTCCCACCCGCGGGCGGGCGAAGGCGCCGGATCGTCTTGCCCCGCAAGCAGGTCCTCGATCGGTATGTCCGATTCGCCCAGATCGGCGGTGCGGTGGGAGGTGGGGCGCGAGGGGCGGTGGCCGTCGCGGGTGAGGACGCGGGCGTCGGAGGAGGCCCGGTCGGCGATCATGCGCTCGTCCGAGTCGTAGCGGCGCACGAGCGCCGGGGTCAGGGCCAGCAGGGCCGTTGCGGCCAGCAGTGCCAGCAGGACCGATGCGGGCATCGCTCACCTCCTATGCGTCGTTCGCGCCGCGCGCGCGTTACCCCACGGTACGCAATGGCCTGACGCATTTCCGACAGTTGACTGGAACCCTGACGGGAAGTCCCAATACCATCACACCTGGTCACAATCACGTCTCAATTCACGGCTATGACCGTCTTTTGCCCTAAACTCGCAGCAATGTCCAGTTCGCGCGACTCGTGAAGCGAACCTCCCGATAAGCGCAACCCGAGGGGCGCTCGATCGTTAACCCAAGGGAGACATCGAGAGCTCCTCCCCGAGAAGACGAACGACACCTCGCCCGCGAGCACGGACCGAGCCTCCCCGATGGTACGAGCTCGGCACAACCAGGAAGGAGCCCCGGCGAACCATGCCCGAGACCGTACCCGCCGGAGATCCCCGCGGCGCGGAGCACGGCGCCCACCCGGGCCCCGACCTCGACCCCGAGACCCGCTCCGACCCCGAGCTCATCGCCGCCACCCGCGGCGGCGACACCACCGCCTACGCAGTCCTCTACGAGCGCCACGTCCACGCCGCCCGCCGCCTCGCCCGCATCCTCTCGCGCGACCCCGCCGGCGCCGACGACCTCGTCTCCGAGGCCTTCGCGAAACTCCTCCACACCTTCCGCCAGGGCGCCGGGCCCGACCTCGCCTTCCGCCCCTACATGCTCCAGACCCTCCGCAACACCTTCTACGACCGGATGCGCCGCGACAAGCGCGTCGAGTTCACCGACGACCTCTCCCCGCACGACACCGGCGAGCTCTTCGTCGACCCCGCCGTCGAGGGCCAGGAGCGCCGCTACGCCGCGCTCGCCTTCGGCAAGCTCCCCGAGCGCTGGCGGATGGTCCTGTGGCACACCGAGGTCGAGGAGGACTCCCCGGCCCAGATCGCGCGCCTGCTCGGCATGACCCCCAACGGCGTCTCCGCGCTCGCCTACCGCGCCCGCGAGAAGCTGCGCCAGAACTACCTCTCCGAGCACGCCGCCGACTCCCCGCGCGAGGAGTGCCGCTGGACCGTGGACCGCATCGGCGCGCGCGTGCGCGGCAAGCTCGGCGACCGGGACGCGACCAAGGTCGACGACCACCTCGACTCGTGCGTCACCTGCAACCTGCTGTTCGCCGAGCTGACCGAGCTGAACTCGGGCCTGCGCGGCGTGGTCGCCGGGGTCCTCCTCGGCGGCGCGGCGGCGCCCTACATCGCCGCCGGGGCCGTCTCGGCCGCCGGACTGGCCGTCGGGGGCCTCCTCGCGGCCGCATTCACGCCCTTCCGGATCGCCTTCAACTGGATCCGCAGGGTCGTCCAGCAGCTCGGCACGAAGGGCAGCATCGCGACCGGCACCACCGTCGCGGTGGCCGCCGCGGTCGCGGTGTTCGCCCTCTCCCTCGGCGAGGACGAGGAGGAGCCCGAGGCCGCCCCCGAGACCACGGTCATCCAGCCCGCCGAGGAGGCCGAGCCCGAACCCGAGGACGAGGACCCGGTGCCGCCCGACCCCGAACCGGTGCCCGAGGACCCCGAGGAGACCGAGCCCGAGCCGACCCCCGCCGCGGAGGACCCGGCCGAGCCCGAACCCGAGACCTACACGATCGCGCACGGCCTGGGCACCACCGGCCTCGTCGCCGGCGGCGAGGCCGTCCTCCCCATCCGCCTCGCGGCCCCCGGCGGCACCGGCGGCGGCTACGCCCCCCTCGCCGACCGGACCGAGTCCGCCGGACCCGTCCTCGAATCCGCCCCGAACGAGACCGAAACCGAGCCCGAGACCGAGTCGACCGGGCGCCGCGGCCAGGCCGCCGCGACCGACCGCGTCACCCTCGACATCACCATGCCCGAGGGCATCACCCTCGCCGCCGAGACCGCCGAACCGGGCTGGACCTGCACCGAGTCCCGCGCGGTCGTCCACTGCTCGATACCGCGGATGCCCGACCCCGCCGAAGCGCTCGTGCGCATCGCGATCGGCGAGGAGGTCAGCGGCTACCAGACCTTCACCGTCACCGTGGAGGGCCCCGGCATCAGCGGCACCACCGCCCTCCAGGTGCCCATCGCGCCCGCGGGCAGCGACGTCGGCTACGCCAGCCTCGACGCCACCGGCGTCACCGCCGCCGGGAACACCTGGATGACCTGCTCGGTCCCCGGCTGCAAGGACCTCGCGCTCGTCGGCGCGGGCGACCGCTGGCCCATGAAGGCCTACAAGCCCGGCGAGGCCCCCGCGGGCCGCGAGGGCGAGGCCGTCTCCGGCGCGGCCCTCGACGTCCCCGGCGGCGCCGAGGTCCTCTGGGCCGGCCTGTACTGGGCCGGGTCCGAGGAGGGCCTGCCCACCGCCGTCTCGCTCGCCGGGCCCGGCGGGTCCTGGACCGCCCTCGGCGCCTCCGACGTGCGCGCCGCCGCCACCGGCGAGCAGGCCTTCGTCGACGTCACCGGCCTCGTCGCCGGCGCCGGCGAGTACTGGGTCGCCACCGACAACCACCAGCTGCCGACCTCCGCGTGCGCGCAGTGGCCGGTCAGCGCCGACGCGGCCTGCCTCGACCCGCACTGGGCGGGCTGGTCGCTCACCGTCGTCTACGCCGAGCCGGGCGCCGCGGCCAAGGAGATCGCCGTCTACGACGGCGCCGCCGACGCCGACACCGCGATCGAAGTGGAGGACGGCGGCGAGGTCGACCTCGCCGCCACCGTGTGGGGCGGCTCGGCGAACCTGCGCGGCGACCGCCTCACCGTCGGCGACCAGTCCCTCGGCGAGCCCGCGACCTGCGTCGCGAACGGCGCGGTCGAGAACCCGCGCTGGTACGCCTTCGGCGTCGACGTCAGCGTCCACCGCGTCCAGGCCGGTGAAGAGGCCGTGATCCGCTTCGAGCGCGGCGACGACCCGTTCGTCGTCGGCGTCGTCGCTGTCGCCGCCCCGCTCGGCGGCTGACCGGCCGCGGGCCGCACCTCCCACGAGCTGGGATCGGAGCGCTCCCGCGGCCGTGATTCGCACCCGTTCGGCGCTGTCGCGAGGGCCCCGGGACGGGTAAGCTGACGCTGATGCCGACCACGATCGAGACCCCGCCCCCGGCCCCCGCCGGCCTGTTCCCGCGCGCCGCCGCGCTGCTGCGGCGCCACGCCGGGGAGCTCATCCGCTTCGCCGGCGTCGGCGGCACCGCCTACGTGATCGACATCGGGCTGTTCAACGTCCTGTTCCTGGGCCTGGACTGGACGGACTGGAGCGCCAAGATCGTCTCCACGATCGTCGCGACCACCGTCGCCTTCGCGGGGAACCGCCACTGGACCTGGCGCGACCGGCGCGGCAGCGCCGCCGCCCACCGCCAGTACGCGCTCTACTTCCTCTTCAACGGCGTCGGCCTGCTCATCGCGCTCGGCTGCCTGTGGGCCAACAACGGGCTCGCCGAGGTCTGGCCGCAGTACTTCGACACCGCGATCGCCAAGAACCTCGCCGCGAACTTCTTCGGCGTCGGCCTCGCCACGATCTTCCGGTTCTTCGCCTACCGCACCTGGGTCTTCCGCCACCCCGAGCTCGCCGAGGCCTGACCGGCGACTCCGCGAACGACGGCACCGCAGAACGACGACGCCCGCGTGATCCGAACGGATCGCGCGGGCGCTTCGCTTGCGGGCCTAGAGGATCACGTGCCGTCGCCCGCGGCGGAGCGGCGGGCGCGGTCGTCCTCGGCGAGCTGGTAGAGCAGGGCCTTGGTCTTGTCGACCTTCGGCACGTCGATGAGGTTGATCTCGCCGTCGTCGGAGGCGGAGTCGATGTTCATGTCGCCGAAGCCGAAGATCCGCTCCCACACGTTCTGCGTGTACGACACGGTGTTGACGCGGGCGAGCGGGATGTGGCGGCTCTCGCGGGTCACGAGGCCGTCGCGCCACATGACGCGCTGGTCGGTGATCACGTAGTGGGTGGAGCGCCAGCGGATCCACGGGATGACCGACAGCCAGACGAGCAGGGCGATGACGATGACGACCTCGGCCAGGACCAGCCAGATCTTGCCGTCCCAGTCGAGCCGGGTCGTGTAGGTGATGGCGATGGCGCCGATGGCCAGGAAGACCACGAACCACAGGACGGGGCCGACGCCCTCCTTCCAATGCGGACGGGTGTGGAGCTTGACCTCTTCGCCGCGGGCGAGCTGATCGTCGGGATATCCCACTGCGGACCTCCAGGAGTGGAAACGGGCGGGGGCGGTTGTTCAAAAGCACTGTAGTTCAAAAGCACAGTACAACACGGCGTCACCGGCCCGCGGCCCGCGATTCGGGAGGGCGCGCGCGGTGAACCCGGTGCGCGGCCTCCTAAGGGACCCAGCCGTTCTTGGCGGCGTGCCAGCCGAGCTGGATGCGGGTGTCCACATCCGCCAGGTCCATGAGCTCGCGGACCCGCCGCTGGACGGTGCGCAGCCCGATGCCCAGGCGCGAGGCGATCGACTGGTCGGTGAGCCCGGCGATGAGGAGCCCCAGCAGGACCGCGTCGTCCTGGTCGATCCGGTCGGGGTCGGCGGCCTTGGAGGTCGCCGGGACGCCGGTGAGCCACAGCTGCTCGAAGAGCGCTCCCGCGAGCTCCACGATGGAGCGGTTCTCGGTGATGATGGCCTTCGGGCGGCCGGGGTCGGGGACCTCGATGAGCGTCGTCCGGTCGTCCACGAGCACCAGCTTGAGCGGCAGGCGCTTGGCGAACCGCACCTCGTCGCCGGAGGCGAGCGCGTGGCGCAGGTGCGCGGCGTAGGGGTCGGCGTCGAGCACGGCCCGGTCGACGAGGATGCGGTGGCCGACGCCGCGGGCCTGGAGGCCCAGGTGCAGCTCCTTCTCGGGGACGGGCAGGACCATCGGGGGCCGCACGAAGGTGCGGACGGAGTGCTCGGCGGCGGCCTTGAGGCCGCGCAGGCGCGAGCGGATGGCGACCGGGCCGGTCACGGCCTCCCAGTTGCCCTGGTCGCCGCCGCCGGGGCCGGCGCCGGTGCGGCCGATCTCCAGGAGTTCGCGCAGGGCCTCGTATTCGCCGAGGGCCGCGCCGAGGCGGGCGGCGATGCGCCCGCCCAGGACGGTGTCGGGGCTGACGGCGCGGAAGCGCGCGTCGGTGCTCATGACGGCGAACCCGTCCTCGACCAGGCGCATGAGGCCCGCCTGGACGTCGGCGCCGGTCCGGCCGGACTCGGCCGCGAGCTGCGCGGCGGTGGCGTCGGCGCGGGGGAGCAGGAGCCGGTAGAGGCGTTCGCCGTCGGCGTCGAGCCCGGTCGGTCCCGGCGGCTGCCGGGCCGGCCGGGTGTCGGGTCGTGCGTCGTCGCCGTGCGTTCGGTCGGTCAATCCGCCACTCCTCGGTCGTGCCGGGGCATCGCCTCGCGATGCTCAGTCATGCGGCCTCAGGTGGACGATGTCGCCCGCGGCGATCGTCTCCACCGCGCCGTCTCCGGGGTCGATCTGTAGGCAGCCGTCGGCGTCGATGCCGACCGCTCGCCCGGAAAGCTTGCGGCCGTTCGGGAACGATACCGCGACCTGGCTGCCGAGGGTGGCGGAGTCGCGGCGCCACCGTTCGATCGCCGGCGCGGGGCCCTCCTCGTTCCAGGTGCGGTAGGCCGCGGCGAAGCGGTCGAGGAAGGCCGCGGCGATCGTCGCGCGGTCGAGGACGGCGGCCCCGGCGAGGAGGAGGGAGGTGGCGTGGGGGACCGGCAGCTCCTCCTCGGTGAGGGAGACGTTGAGGCCGACGCCGAGGACGGCCGCGTCGCCCTCGACCTGGGCGAGGATGCCGCAGGCCTTGCGGCCGTCGAGGAGGAGGTCGTTGGGCCACTTCAGCTTCGGGTCGAGGCCGCAGACGTCGCGGAGCGCCTCGGCGAGGGCGACGGCGGCGACGAGGCCGAGGGTGCCCCACAATTCGCGCGGGAGGGTGGGGCGCAGCAGGAGCGACATCGTCAGGCCCGCGCCTTCGGGGCTGGTCCAGGTGCGGTCGAGGCGCCCGCGTCCGCTCGACTGGATCTCGGCGATGAGGACGCGGCCCTCCTCGGCGCCGTCCCTCGCGGCGGCGGCGAGGTCCGCGTTCGTCGAACCTGTGACCGCAACCACATCAACGGCGGTCCAGAAGTCGGACTTCTCCGACAACAGCGACCACAGGGCAACGCGGTCCAGTGGCTTTCTCGTCGGTGTGCTCACGCACATAGCGTAGCCACCGCGCGGGCCGATACGATCCGAAGCGTGACCGACATCGACTTCCACACGACCGCCGGGCGGCTCGCCGACCTGGCCGAGCGCCTCTCCGAATCGGCCACCGGGAACCCCCGGGCGATCGAGAAGCAGCACGAGAAGGGCAAGCGCACCGCACGCGAGCGCCTGGAGCAGCTCCTCGACGAGGGGTCGTTCGTCGAACTCGACAGCCTCCGCAGGCACCACTCCACCAGCTTCGGCATGGAGGCCAACCGGCCCTACGGCGACGGCGTCGTCACCGGCTACGGCACCATCGAGGGCCGCGAGGTCTGCGTGTTCGCCCAGGACTTCACCGTCCTCGGCGGCTCCCTCGGACAGGTCTCGGGCGAGAAGATCACGAAGATCCAGGAGCTGGCGCTGCGCACCGGCCGCCCGATCATCGGCATCTCCGACTCCGGCGGCGCCCGCATCCAGGAGGGCGTCGCCTCCCTCGGCGGCTACGCCGAGATCTTCTTCCGCAACGTGCGCGCCTCCGGCGTCATCCCCCAGATCTCGCTCATCATGGGCCCGTGCGCGGGCGGCGCGGTCTACTCGCCCGCGATCACCGACTTCACCGTCATGGTCGACCAGACCTCCCACATGTTCATCACCGGACCCGACGTCGTGCGCGCCGTGACCGGCGAGGACGTCGGCATGGAGGAGCTCGGCGGCGCCCGCACCCACAACGCCGTCGCCGGCAACGCCCACTACCTCGCCTCCGACGAGGGCGACGCGCTCGAATACGTCAAGCACCTGCTGTCGTACCTGCCCTCGAACAACCTCGACGAGCCCCCCGCCTACGAGTCCAAGGACTTCGAGCTCGACCTCACCGCCGACGACCTCGCGCTGGACACGGTCATCCCCAACTCCGCGAACCAGCCCTACGACATGCACAAGGTCGTCGAGTCCGTCCTCGACGAGGGCGAGTTCCTGGAGACCCAGGCGCTGTTCGCCAAGAACATCCTCACCGGCTTCGGGCGCCTCGACGGCCGCCCCGTCGGCGTCGTCGCCAACCAGCCCATGCACTTCGCCGGCTGCCTCGACATCGACGCCTCCGAGAAGGCCGCCCGGTTCATCCGCTTCTGCGACGCCTTCAACATCCCGATCATCTCCTTCGTGGACGTCCCCGGGTTCCTCCCCGGCACCTCCCAGGAGCACGACGGGATCATCCGCCGCGGCGCCAAGCTCATCTACGCCTACGCCGAGGCCACCGTCCCCAAGCTCACCGTCGTCTGCCGCAAGGACTACGGCGGCGCGTACTGCGTCATGGGCTCCAAGGGCGTCGGCGCCGACCTGTGCCTGGCCTGGCCGACCGCCGAGATCGCCGTCATGGGCTCCCAGGGCGCCGTCAACATTCTCTACCGCCGCGAGCTCGCCAAGGCCGACGACGAGCAGGCCAAGCGCGCCGAACTCATGTCCGAGTACGAGGAGAAGCTGAACAACCCGTACGTCGCGGCCGAACTCGGCCTCATCGACGCGGTCATCCAGCCGCGCGAGACCCGCGCCCAGCTCGTGCGCGGCCTGCGCATGAACGCCTCCAAGCGCGACGAACTGCCCGCCAAGAAGCACGGCAACATCCCGCTGTAAGGACACCGAAGGCGGCGGGGCTCTGCCCCGCCGCCCTCCTCACCGGAACGGGTGAACCCCGCCCGCGGCCCGCGGCCGTGTCCGCTCCGCACACGCGCCACTACCGGGAGAAACCGCTTTGCCACGCGGAGCGGCGTGCACCACTCCCATCCCAAGCGTCCGATCCGGGTACCGTCTTACACAGCTGGGGGAAGCGGGACGAAATGTCCCGCCCGACGTTGGGAGTGGGCCATGACACCAATCGGAGGGATGCTGCCCGGGCTGCCGTCCCGGCGGTACGCCATATTGATCGACGTCGGCTACCTCTACGCGGCCGCCGCGGAACTCCTGCTCGACGCCACCTCGCGCCGCGACTACCGCGTCGACGCCGAGAAGCTCATCAAATCCCTCATCGAACGGGCCGCGCACCGCCTCCCCGACGGCGAGCTCCTGCGCCTGTACTGGTTCGACGCCGCCCGCGACCGCGTGCCCACCGTCGACCAGCGCGTCATCGCCAACATGGAGTTCGTCAAGGTCCGCCTCGGCAACCTCAACTCGCGCGGCCAGCAGAAGGGCGTCGACGCACAGATCCGCTCCGACCTGGAGCTCCTCGCCCGCCACCACGCCGTCCACGAGGCCATCCTCCTCGCCGGCGACGAGGACATGGTCCCCGCCGTCGAGGTCGCCCAGGCCTACGGCGTGCGCGTCCACCTGTGGGGCGTCGAACCGCCCTACGGCACCAACCAGGCCGAGCGCCTCGTGTGGGAGTCCGACACGGTCGCCACCATCGAGGCCGAGGACGTGCGCGCCTACTTCACCAAGAGCGGCACCGCCGCCGCGGCCACCCTGAGCATGGTCGGCGCGCCCATGACGCAGCCCGAACCGCGCGTGCCCAGCCCCGCCGCCGTCTTCGGCCAGCGCCAGTCGGTGGCGGTCACCATGAACGCCGCCGACGCGCTGGCGCAGGCCGAGTCGGCCCGGCCGAAATTCGTGCGGACCACGCAGACCGGCGAGAAGCTCGACCCCGAGACCGTCCGCTCGGTCGGGGAGTACGTGGGCCACAAATGGCTGCTGACCAGGGGCGCCGACAACATAGCGGACCTCCTGCCGGGCCCGCAGCTGCCGACGGTCATCGACAAGGAGCTGCTGGTGGAGGCCGAGAAGGAACTCGGATACTCTCTACGCGACCACCCCGAAGCGCGGATCTGGGTCCGCGACGGCTTCTGGGAGCGGGTGCACCGCGAATTCGACATCGATGAGGAGTAGCGCGATGAGTCTGGAGCTCAAGGTCCTCCGCGGGAACCCTTCCGACGAGGAGCTCGCAGCGCTGGTCGGGCTGATCACGGCCCTGCCGCGCCCCGAGGAGGAGTCGGAGGCGCCCGGGCGCCGGGCGGCCTGGTCGAACCCGGGCCTGAAGCTGCGCGTGCGCCGGTCCTGGCGCGACACCGCCGTCCCGGCGCGCCGGGGGACGGACCGTTGACGCACCCGTTCGTCCTGGCCTCGCAGTCCCCGGCCCGCCGCGAACTGCTGCGCGCGGCCGGGATCGAGCCGCTCGTGATCGTCTCCGGCGTCGACGAGAGCCGCGTCATGGGCGAGGACCCGGCCGAGCTGGCGAGCGCGCTCGCCGAACTCAAGGCCGAGGCGGTCCTCGACCAGGTGAGCGCGGGTTCGCTCGTGCTCGGCTGCGACTCGGTGCTGCACTTCGGGCACGAGATCCTCGGCAAGCCCGAGGGCCCGGAGGAGGCGACGTCGCGCTGGAAGCGGATGCGCGGGAACTCGGGGACGCTGTACACCGGGCACTGCCTCATCGACACCGCCGCCGACCGGAAGGTCGTGCGGGCCTCGGGGACCGTCGTCCACTTCGCCGAGGTCGCCGACGAGGAGATCGCCGCCTACGTGGCGACCGGCGAGCCGCTGCACGTGGCGGGCTCCTTCACCCTCGACGGCTACGGCTCGGCCTTCATCGACCGCATCGAGGGCGACCCGGGCACCGTGATCGGCCTGTCGATGCCGCTGCTGCGCAACATGCTGGGCGAACTGGAGATCGCCCTCCACCAACTCTGGACCTGACCGGCGGGCTGTGCCCCCGGGGTCGGGTGTGTCGGTGCGGAAGGCCCCCCGGGTCAAGGGTGGCTCGGGGGTGCGACATGTGGTCGGTCCTTATGCGAGCAGGTCTTCGATAACGCCGTAGCCGCGTGCTCTCGCGTGGTCGAGGGCGGTGCGGCCGTTGCGGTCGCGGAGGCTAGCGTCGGCGCCCACGTCGAGGAGCATCGCGGTGATCTCCTGGTGAGGTTCGCCGCCGTCGCCGAGTGCGACCGCTTCGAGGAGGGCGGTCCAGCCGTTGTAGTTGACGCGGTCGATCACGGACTCGATGCCGGTGGTCGCCAGCACCTCCCGCACGTAGTCGGCGTGCCCGCGCTCCGAAGCCGGATGGAGTGGGCTGCCGCCGCGCCGGTTCGGGACTGTCAGGTCGGGGCCGGCCTCCCAGATGACCCGCATCATCGCGACCGAGCCGGTCACGCCGCAGGTCACCCACGGGGTGTCGCCGAGGTCGTCGGTCGCGTCGGGGTCGGCGCCGCGTTCGACGAGGACCGTCGCGGCCTCCACCCGGTCGGCGAGCGCCGCGAGCATGAGCGGCCCTCGCCCGTCTTCGTTCCGCGCCTCGATCCGCGCGCCGCGGTCCAGGAGCGCGGTGACCGAGGCGGCGTCGCCCGCGCCCGCCGCCTCCAGCAGGTCGGCGTCCCACTGCGCGAGCAGTCCTTCGCCCGGCCGCGCCGTCCGCCCGGAGGCGGACGGCGAACGCGAACCCCGTTCGCGCGGTTCGGGGTCCGGCGCGCAGGCCGCCAGCGGCCCGGCCGCGAGGCCGAGCCCCGCGGCCAGGACCACCCGGCGCTTGAAGCCCCTGGTTCCGGACCCGGTGCGCCCGAAACCTCCGCGCTCAAAGCCCGTGCGTCCGAAGCCTCCGCGCCCGGACCCCGTGCGGGCCGCCACGACTACCCTTCGAGGTCTTCGAGCGCGGCGAGACCTGCCAGGGCGATCTCCTCGTCGATGTCGCCCGAAGGGGCGCCGCCGACGCCGATGCCCGCGATCGGGGCGCCGTCGAACACGACCGGGACGCCGCCCGCGAGGAACAGCGTGCCGGGGATGTCGGCGATGCTCGGGCCGTTGCCCTTCGCCGCGTTCGTAAGGTCGCTCGTCGCCTGGCCCCACGACACCGCCGTGTAAGCCTTCGCCTCGGCCGAGTCCGGGCTCTGCGGGCCCGCGCCGTCGCCCTTGACCATCGCGACCGTGTTCCCGTCGCGGTCCACGATCGTCACCGTGACGCGCTGGTCGAGCTCGGCCGCCTTCTCCTGGGCCGCGTCGAGCACCGCCATCGCCGCCTCGTGGGTGAGCGAGTTCGAGGCCCGCACGCCGTCCTCCTGGACCTCGGCGACCGCGATCGCGTCCACCGGTTCGGCCTCGGCCACGGCGGTCGGCGCCGCGTACGCGCTGACGCCGACGATCCCCCCGACGACGGCGAGACCGGTGACCGCGCCGACGGCGAGGCGCTTGCGGAAAGTGGTGGGCGTGGCGTTCATGTTCGGCTCCTTCGAGTTCGGTCCGGTGCTCTCACCGGCACGAGGACAAGTCTTCGGCGCGCCGCGCCCCGGCGCATCGAGCCGACGACGGGTCTTCCCGCGCCGCCCGGACGAGGTCCGGCGTCAACCGTTCGATTGATGCGACCAGGCCCTGCCGCCGGGCAACCTCGTGAGCAGGCCCGGCAACGGGCCTACCGGCGGCATGCGGGACGGGATTCGGCTCGGGTCGCGGCCCGCGTCGTGGGCGGCGCACCGGCGGCTGCCGGTCGGCGGTACGGGCGAACGGGCCCTCCGGTCCGGAACGGTCGTTTCGAGTCGTAATACGGACCCGTCAAGTCCGGGTTCGGGCTCGGGCGATGATCATCGGTCGCGGGGTCGCGGGGTCGCGGGGTCGCGGGGTCGCGGGGTCGCGGGGTCGCGGGGTCGCGGGGTCGCGGGGTCGCGGGGGCGCGGGCGCGCTGAGGCGCCGCCGCCATCGACTCGGGCCCGGCCGGTCCGGCGCCCGGGTGAGAAACGGCGAAGCCGCCACCGGCACCGCCTACGATTCGGCAGAGGAGGCCACGATGGGGGAGCGGTCCTGGCTCAACGGGGCGATGCACGCGGGCTTCTTCCTGCTGCTCGCCGCCTCCGCCGCGCGCGTCGTCGCCCGGCACGAGCTCACCGACCGCCACACCGTCGCCGCCCTCACCGTGGCCGCGATCCTCGCGGCCCTCTACGGCGCAGGCGTGGCCCTGTGGCACCGGCTCGGCGGCGCCCGGCCCGTCTGGCTCGGACTCGTGCTCGGCGTCTACGTCGCACTCGTCCTCCTCGCGCCCTCCTTCGCGTGGTGCGCGATCCCCCTGTACTTCCTGTGCCTGCGCCTCCTCCCCGCTGCCGCCACTGTTGCCGCCGCCGCGCTGCTCACCGCCGCCGTCATCGCCGGGCAGTTGCGCATCGCGAAGGTCGTCGAACCGAGCCTCGTCCTCGCCCCGATCGGCATCGCCGCGATGATCACCGCCGTCTTCTGGGTCCTCCAGCACGAGATCGGCCAGCGCCAGCGCCTCATCGACGACCTCGTCGCCGCCCGCGACTCCCTCGCCGACTCCCAGCAGCGCGCCGGAGCCCTCGAAGAGCGCGAACGCCTCGCCCGCGAAATCCACGACACCCTCGCGCAGGGCCTCTCCAGCATCGCCATGCTCCTCCAGGCCGCCGACCGATCCTGGGGCACCGACCGGTCACGCGCGCTCGCCGCCCAGGCCGCCGCCGTCGCAGACGAGAACCTCGCCGAGGCCCGCCGGTTCGTGCGCGACCTCAGCCCGGCCCGACTCGACGGCCGCACCCTCGCCGAGGCCCTGCGGCTCCTGTGCGCCGACACCGAGCGCCGCACCGGCCTGCGCACCGCCTTCCGCTCCGTCGGCGAACCGGGCCCCACCGGCGACCGCGCCGACGCCGCCCTCCTGCGCGTCGCCCAAGGCGCGCTCGCCAATGCCGCCGAGCACGCCGACGCGACCGAAGCGGTCGTCACCCTCTCCCACCTCGGCGACGCGGTCGCCCTCGACGTCCACGACGACGGCCGCGGCTTCGACCCCGGGACGCCGGAAGCGGCCGGCCCACGGCGTGGCCCGGTGCCCGAGTCGACCGCCCCCGGCCCGGTACCCGACACCGCTGGAAGCCCCGCCGACGACGCCGTTCCCGCCGACCGCGGCTTCGACCGTCGGACGCCGGAACCGGTCGGCCCCCGGCGCGGCCCGGCGCCCAAACCGGCCGCTCTCGACTCGGACGGACCCGACACCGCTGGAAGCCCCGCCGACCACGGCTTCGACCCCCAGACACCGGAAGCGGCCCGCCTCCGGCGTGGCCCGGCATCCGAACCGGCCGCTCTCGGCCCGGTACCCGACGACGCCCCTCCCGCCGACCGCGGCTTCGGCCTTGCCGGGATGCGGGCCCGGCTCGCGGCAGTAGGCGGCACCCTCACCGTCGAAAGCCACCCCGGCGAAGGCACCACGGTCGCCGCCGCCGTACCGATCCACGCACCCGAGGAGGACTGATGCGGCTCTACCTGGTGGACGACCACCCCGTAGTCAGAGCGGGCCTCGCCGCCCTCATCGACGGCGAACCCGACATGGAACTCGTGGGCGAGGCCGACAACGCCGCCGCCGCACTCCAAGGCGCCCGCGCCGCCCGACCCGAGGTCGTCCTCATGGACCTCCAGCTCGGCGACGGCCCCGACGGCGTCGCCGCCACCGAAGCCCTCCTCGCCCTGCCCGACCCGCCGCGCGTCCTCGTCCTCACCACCTACGAGACCGACGCCGACATCCACCGCGCCGTCGCGGCCGGCGCCACCGGCTACCTGCTCAAAGCCTGCCCGCCCGAGGAGCTGTTCGCCGCCGTCCGCGCCGCCGCGCGCGGCGAGAGCGCCCTCTCCCCGAAGGTCGCCGCCCGCGTCATGAACCAGGTTCGCACCGGGCGCCCCGCACTCACCGCACGCGAGTCCGAGATCGTCGGCCTGCTCGCCGAAGGCCTGGGCAACAAGCAGATCGCCCAGCGCCTCTACGTCACCGAAGCCACCGTGAAGACCCACTTGGTGCACATCTTCGCGAAACTCGGCGTCGACAACCGCACCGCCGCGGTCGCCGCCGCCGTCCGCCAGGGCGTCTTCAGGCGCTGACGCGCCGCCGCCGCGTCCGCGTCGCCTCCTCCGCGTCCACCGCCGCCACCTGCCAGCGCCGCGCCGCCTCCAAGGTCGGGGCGCGCCCGTCCTCCAAGTGCGCGAGGGAGATCGCCGCCGCCCGGTCCGCGTCGGCCGCCTCGATCGCCTCCAGGAGCGCTTCGTGCTCGCGGCGCTGGCGGGCCGGGTCGCGCTCCACCGGGTCGGCGCCGGAGGTGAGGTGGAAGAGCCAGCGCATCCGGGCTTCGAGGGGCTCCATGATCTGGGTGAGGAGCGGATTGCCGGCGGCGGCGACGAGTTCGCGGTGGAAGTCGGCGTTCGCGTCCACGGGCGCCGCGGTGTCGGAGTCGACGCAGGCGCGCAGGCGCCGCAGCGTCTCGGGCCCGGCGCCGGCGGCGGCGAGGCGGGCGGCCAGCGGTTCGAGGCCGGCGCGCACGTCGAAGAGGTCGGCGATGTCCTTGGGGGTGGGCACGGTGACGATGCTGCCCTGGCCGGGGACGGTCGTGACGAGGCCGTCGCCCGCCAAGCGCTGCAAGGCCTCTCGCAGGGGTATGCGGGAGACCTCGAACTCGGCTGCGAGGTCGCGTTCGATGAGCCGCTGCCCGGGGCGCAGATCGGCGGTGACGATCCGCTCGCGCAGCTCCCGGTAGACCCGTTCGCCTCTGGTCATGATCTGTCTCTCTCCTGGGCCCGGCGGTGGCCGGGCCCGCGTCAACGGTATACCGTCGTGAATAGTGGTATACCGCTATGAGCGGGACCTGAGGCGAAAGGATCGAACATGACCGACCTGCTGCTGCGCGACGCCCGGCTCTGGGGCAGCGAAGGGCGCACCGACCTCCTCGTGCGCGACGGACGGATCGCCGAAGTCGCGGACGCGCTCGACGCGGAGGGCGCCGCGGTCGAGGACCTCGCCGGCGCCGTCCTCATCCCCGGCCTGGTGGACGCCCACGCCCACGTCGACAAGACCCTCTGGGGCGGCCCCTGGGTCCCGCGCACCGCCGGGCCCGGCCTCGCCGCCGCCATCGCCTACGGGGCCGAGCGCCGCGCCGAGTTCGGCGTCCCGAACCCCGACTTCATCACCGCGCTGCTCACCAACATGGTCGTCTCCGGCACCACCCACGCGCGCTCGCACGTCGACGTCGACCCGGGCATCGGCATCGGCGCGGTGCACGCCGTTCGGGAGGCCGTCGAGCGCCTCGCCGGGCGCATCGACGTCGAGCTGGTCGCCTTCCCGCAGACCGGCATCCTCACCAGCCCCGGCACCGCCGAGCTCATGGACGCCGCGCTCGCCGCGGGCGTGAAGTCCGTCGGCGGCATCGACCCGGCCGGCTTCGACGGCGACGCCGAGGCCCACCTCGACCTCGTCTTCGCCCTCGCCGAGAAGCACGGCGCGGAGATCGACATCCACCTCCACGACGGCGGCGACCTCGGCGTGCGCGAGTTCGACCTCATCATCGAGCGCACCCGCGCGCTCGGCTACACCGGCAAGGTCGTCATCAGCCACGCCTTCGCGCTCTGCGACGCCGACGAGGCGACCCGCGCCCGCCTCATCGCCGACCTCGCCGAACTGCGGATCGGCCTGACCTCCGTGGCGCCCAGGCAGATCCTGCCGCTGCGCGAGCTCGACGCCGCCGGGGTCGTCATGGGGATCGGCAACGACGGCGTGCGCGACCTGTGGAGCCCGTACGGGACCGGCGACCTGCTCCAGCGCACCCAGTGGTTCGCGCGCAACGCCGGCTTCAGCAAGGACGCGGACATCGAACTGGCCCTGGAGGCCGCCACGTACGGCGGCGCGAAGCTCCTCGGCCTCGACGGATACGGCCTTGCCGTCGGCGACCGGGCCGACCTCGTCGCCGTCGCCGGCCGCAACCCCTCCGAGGCGGTCCTGGAGCACCACGAGCGGTCCCTCGTGGTCAAGGACGGCCGCATCGTCGCCCGCGACGGGGCGCTGGTCTAGGACGGGCATCAAGCGCGATCGAGGGCCGCGGCGGTCGCCGCGGCCCTCGAACCGTGAGGACCCTCGTCGAGGGCGGCGGGGCTCCGGGCCAGGTTGTCGGAGCCCCGCCGCGGGCCGTCCGCCTACCCCACTTCGGCGGACGACCTCCTGGTGATGGCGGCAAAGTCTCTTGTCGAGCAGGCTTGCCCTCTGCCACCGCGCCACCGGGGGTGCGTTGCGATAAGCGTAGAAGCGCCCAATCGGCTTGCGCAGTCCAAAACCCGACAATTGCAGACATTGTCATTCGTGCATGAGACGAGGCGGGAGCGCTCGGTCACGGGCCCGCGATCACTCCCCAGTGGATGAGTGACTTTCGGGTTCTTCCGTGTTCCGTTGTCCTCGTTGGAATACCCGCGCCGAAACCTCGACCTGGGCGATGCGGCGCAGCGCCTCGAAGATCGCATCGCCCAGGACCGTGCCCACGACCATCGCCTCCAGGATCTCGTCGGGCTCGCGCCGGGTCGCGAGGAGCGCGAGGTCGAACTCCGCCACGATCTCGGCCGCCCGCGCGTACTCCCCGGTCATGTCGACCATGTCGGCCAGCCCGAGCTCGCGCAGGCGCCCGATCGCGTCGGCGAGCGTCCACAGGTAGGGGTGGCCCGGCTCGATCGCGTCCCAGCCCCGGCGCCGCACGATCGCGCGCGCGGTCTCGAGGTCCTCCTCCGCGGGCGGCTCGACCGGCACCCGGTGCTGCGACAGCGCCCGGCTGGCGACCCCCAGCGTGCTGTCGAGGTCGCGGTCGGGCTCCTCGATCTCGGCGAGCACCTCGCGGACCTTCGCGATCGGCACCGACCCGACCTCCACCATCGCCCGCACCAGCCGCAGGCGCCTGACGTGCTCCTCGCCGTACTCCACCTGGTTGTGGCCCCGGCGCTCGCCGCCGGCGAGCAGTCCCTCGCGCACGTAGTACTTGATGGTGGCCGCGGGGACCCCGGTCCTCGCGCTGAGCTCGCCGATTCGCATGGGTCCTTCTTACCCGAAGCGCGGTTGACCGCCCTCCGAAACAAGTGATAGTTTTGCTATCGATAGTGTCACTCACACTTGGAGCACCCATGACCGCCACCCTCGACACCCGCAGGCGCGACCGCCGGCGAGGGCGCACCGCCGTCGTCACCGTCGCCGTCCTCAGCGTCGCGATCGTCCTCTACGCCGTGCCCGCCTACCTCGTCCCCGACGTCGACTCCCGCGTCGGCATCCGCGAAGACGTGCCCTTCCACCTGCCGTTCCTCGTCGTCCACGCCGCCACCGCCGGGATCGCGCTCCTCGTCGGGCCCTTCCAGTTCTTCGGCTCGATCCGCGCCCGCCACCCCAAGGTCCACCGCACCCTCGGCCGGATCTACCTCCTCGCCGGGGTCCTCCCCGGCAGCCTCTCGGGCATCGTCGTCGCCTTCCTCACCACCGCCGGGCCGATCCCCATGACCACCTTCGTGGTCCTCGACGTCTTCTGGTTCTGGTCGGCGCTCCTCGCCTACCGGGCGGTGCGCGCCGGCGACTACGCGCGCCACCGCGAATGGATGCTGCGCAACTTCGCCGCGACCTTCGCGGCCGTCAACCTGCGCGTCTACCTCGGACTGTTCATCGCCGCGCAGCTGCCGCTCCTCGACGGCCACTACGGCGGCGACTTCGAAGCCCTCTTCGACGTCGCCTACACCGCGGCCGTCGTCTCCTCGATCGTCCTCAACGTCGCCTTCATGGAAATCTACTTGCGGCGCAAGCGCACCAGGGGCACCCTCGAAGCCACCGGCTGAACGAGGGAACCGCATGGACACCGACGCGTACGAGATCTCCTCCGACCCCGACCGCCTCGACCGCGACTGGATCCACCGGGTCATCTCCACCGACACCTACTGGGCGACCGGGCGCACCCGCGAGGACATGGACCGGGCGATCGACCACTCGCTCCCGTACGGCGTCTACGAAGGCGACCGCCAGGTCGCCTTCGCGCGCCTGGTCACCGACCGGACCTACTTCGCGTGGCTCAGCGACGTGATCGTCGACCGGTCGGTGCGCGGCGGCGGGATCGGCAAGCGCCTCATGGCCCACCTCGTCGCCGAGGCCGAGCGGATGCGCCTCAAGCGCATCGTCCTCGCCACCGGCGACGCCCAGGGACTCTACGAGCGGTTCGGCTTCACCGAGATCGACGACGACTACTCCTGGATGTACCGGGTGTGGCCCGATCGCGTGTAGCCCTCGATCGGCGGACGGGCGTCGCCGCGGCGCGCTAGGCTGGTGCGTTCCCGAATTCGAGCGAGGAGCGCAGTGTCCCAGGAACCAGGCCCCGCCGACGACCGCCACCCGCAGGACGTCGACACGACGCACGCCGTGCCCGACCCCGATCCCGCCAACACCCCCGAGCAGGAGATCGCGATCGAGCAGCGCTTCGTCGACCGCGTCTACGACCGCGTCGACGTGCTCCGCGGCGAAGCCGAGGGCAACCGCGACTCCGGCTACGCCCACCTCGCCGCGACCGTCCCCGGCGCCCAGTTCGAACGCGACGTCTTCGTCTACCGCGCCGCCCGCCGCATCGCCGACCTCGACTCCCAGCACGAGGGCATGGTCTTCGGCCGGCTCGACTTCGACGACGGCAAGGTCCGCCACATCGGACGCCTCGGCGTCCGCGACGAGGAGTACCGCACCCTCCTCATCGACTGGCGCGCCCCCGCCGCCGCGCCCTTCTACCGCGCCACCGCCGTCGACCGCCAGGACGTCGCCCGCCGCCGCGTCATCCGCTCCTTCGGCCGCACCGTCGAGGAGATCAGCGACGACCTGCTCAACGACGACGCCGCCGAACGCCTCCCCGTCGTCGGCGACGGCGCCCTCATGGCCGCCTTGGGCCGCAAGCGCACCGGCCGGATGCGCGACATCGTCGCCACCATCCAGGCCGAGCAGGACGCCGCCATCCGCGCCCCCGGGCGCGGCGCCACCATCATCACCGGCGGCCCCGGCACCGGCAAGACCGTCGTGGCCCTCCACCGCGCCGCCTACCTCCTCTACCAGGACCGCAGCCGCTACGAGGCCGCCGGCATCCTCGTCGTCGGCCCCTCCGCGGTGTTCATGAAGTACATCGGGCGGGTCCTGCCGAGCCTCGGCGAGGAGACCGCCGCCCTCTACTCCATGGGCGAGCTGTACGCCGGGGTCGAGGCCACCCGCCAGGACCGGCCCGAGGTCGCCGCCGTCAAGGGCGGCACCGTCATGCTCCCGATCCTGCGGCGCCTGGTCCGCCAGACCCCGCCCGGCGCGCCCGGCGAACTGCGCATCGTCTACCGCGGCGACGTGTTCCGCCTCGACGCCCCCGAACTCGCGGCCGTGCGCGCCCGCGTCTTCGAGAAGGAGACGCGCCCCAACCTCGCCAAGACCGAGGCCGGACGCGCCCTCCTCATCGCCCTGTGGCGCAAGATCAAACCCGTCATCCCCGACGCCGAGCCCGCCAAGTTCTCCCGCGACGTCGGCTCCCGCGGCGAGTTCCTCACCTTCCTCGACCACTGGTGGCCCGACCTCGACCCCGCCGACGTCCTCGGCTGGGCCGGCGACGCCCGCCGCCTCGCCTCCGCCGCCGAAGGCCACCTCAAGCACGACGCCGTCCAGGCCGTCGCCGCCTCCCTGCGCGAGGCCGACTTCTCCATCCCCGACGTCGCGCTCCTCGACGAACTGCGCCTCCTCCTCGGCGTCAAACCGCAGCCGCGCGGAAGGGACCGCATCCGGTCCTGGGACGGCATCCAAGAGGTCTCGACCACCCAGGACCGCTACTACGACCGGCCCGAACGCCAGGCCCGCGACGCGTTCTACGAGGACTACGCCCACGTCATCGTCGACGAGGCCCAGGACCTCTCGCCCATGCAGTGGCGCGTCCTCGGCCGCCGCGGCCGCGCCGCCGGCTGGACCGTCGTCGGCGACGAGGCCCAGTCGAGCTGGCCCCGCCCCCGCGAGAGCGCCGACGCCCGCCGCCGCGCCGTCCCCCGCGGCCGCGTCCACGAATTCCACCTCACCAAGAACTACCGCAACTCCAAAGAGGTCTTCGAGTACGCCGCCGCCTGGGCCCGCCCCCGCCTCCGCGAGATCGACCTCCCCGAAGCCGTGCGCGAGACCGGCGTCCCAGTCGAGGAGAAGAAGGTCGCCGCCGACGCCCTGCTGCCCGAACTCGCCGGCGCGGTCGCCGAAGCGCTCGACGCCGTCGAGGGCACCGTAGGCATCATCGCGCCGTACGCCAGGCACGCCGAACTCGCCGCGCTGGTGCACGACGACCGCGTGACCCTGGTGGGCCCCTTGGAGTCCAAGGGCCTCGAATGGGACGCCGTCATAGCCGTCGACCTCAAAGCCGTCGCCGCCTCCCACGGCCCCGGCGTCGCCTACGTCGTCCTCACCCGAGCCACCCAACGCCTCACCCGCATCGACCTCACCTGACCGACGACAAAGGCCCCGGCACCAGCCGGGGCCTTTCGGCTGTGCGGCAGCCTCGCCGGAGAAGCGATGTGGCCCGGTCCAGTGGAGGAGTCGCTACACTTTGGATCAGACTCGGCCGCCCCCGCCGTCACAAGTGAATCGGACCCCGCCGATGTACCGCGCACCCTCCGGCGTTCTCCCCGAGCCAGGCCTCGACGTACGCCCTCGCCCGGATTTCTCCGCATGACCGGTGTCGGCAGGCGGTTCACGCCCTTGCTCGGCGCCGTCTACATCGTGATGGCGGTGGGGACGATCGTCCCCTCGTTCTTGTTGCAGGCCTGGGCGGTCGAGGCCGACAGTGGCCTGTTGTCGAGGATCTCGCTGAGCATGCAGATGGTCGGCTTCGCCTCGGCCATCGCGGCGATGATACGGCCCGCGCCGCCGGGCGTCGACCCGGCGGAGTGGCGCAACCGACCCGTCCGACACCACCTGCGAGCCGCCGACTGGGGATGCTGGGCAATGTCGCTCGGCGTCGGATCGGCGTGCGCGGCGACGGTACTCGTCGCCGACGTCCACGGCCATCAGTTCGCATTTCAGGCGTTGACCGCCGTCCTGGCCGTGGTCAACGTCTTCGCATTGATTCCGGGGATGCGCAGGCCGTTCTTCGAGCTGCCCAGATGGCTCGGGTTCGGTGTGGTCGCCGTCGCGGCCGGGCTGGCCGCAGGCGGGTTGCAGTACCCGGAACCGTCGATCGACCTCGTCTGGATGCTCGTAGGCTTCGGATCGGTGCCGCTGACCCTGGCGCACCTGCATCTGCCGGAGATCCGTGCCCACCTCCGTGATCGCGGTACCGGCGTGGAGTTACACCGGGAGGCTGCGGCGCTTCGCGAACCGGGCGATCGTTCCGGCGAGGAGGGTGGCGGCCGCCATCGTCGCCGCGGGGAGCCAGGTCAGGTCCGGGCGGGCCTCTTCGGCTACGGGGCGCCATGTGCGGTCCCGGGGGAGCACCTGGACGTACGCGCGCCAGCCCGAGACCTCGTACTGGGCCACTTCGTCGCCCGGTTCGGGCACGGTGCGCGAGACGACGACCGGGGCGCCGGACCAGTCCGTGCTCGGGCTTGTGGACGAGTACGCGGCGAGGTCGCAGCGCTTGACGAGTCCGAAGGCGAGCACGGGCTGGTCGCATTCGCCGACCTCGGCGACCCTGACGGGGACGCCGACGCGGTCGCCGAGCGGCGCGCCGAAGGCCGTCTGCGCGGCGGTCGCGAGCGTTAGCACGGTGAAGGCGCCGATCGCGGCCGCGGCGCCGATCAGGCGTCTGCGCAGGCGGGGCCGGGGCCGGTCGGGGGTCGCGTGCGGTTCGTCCGGGACGGCCAGGCGAAGGCCGACGAGCACGAAGGCGGCCACCGCGGCGAGGCACGCGAGGACGGAGAGGAGATCGAGGAGGAGCGGCAAGGAGTCAGTCGTCGAGGGCGCCGTCGACGGTCTCCTGGACGGAGCGGTTGCCGGTCTTGCGGACCATGAGGACCAGCAGGACCGCCGCGAGGATGCCGGGACCCATGTGGACGAAGAGGACGCCGAAGAGGCTGGGCCCGCCCCAGTCGGCGGCGTAGCTGGAAGGGTCCGAGTAGTCGATGATGAACGGCTCCACCAAGGCTCGGATGATGAAGTAGCCGCCGACGATGAAGGCGAGGACCCACAAGACGCGTTTCATACCCCGACCCTACTGCTCGGCGGCGGCCGTCGAGGGCGAGCCTGAGGCGTTCACCGCACGGACGCAACCGATCACGAGCAGCAACTGCGCCGCCGCGTACGTCGCCATGACCGCCTGGCCCTCCAGCGGCAGGTCGAATCCGGCGACGCCCATGCCCAGTATCAGGTCCGAGACCACGAACAGCAGGCCGCCGAGGCCGGAGATGCGCCCGAGGCCGCTCGACACCGCGCCCATCGACACCAGCAGCAGGCTGTAGACCGCGATCGGCACCGCCAGCGCTTCGAGCCGAGGCCACAGCACCACGTTCGCGCCCAACCAGAACGCGAGGTACGCCCCCGGCACCAACCAGCGCCGCCGCAGCGGCGCCAGCGCGCCCAGTCGCACGAACACGCCTATGTAGACGATCTGCATCGCCCCGAACAGGCCCATGCCCGTCAGGAACGCGGGTTCGCCCTCGACCAGCAGCGCGATGTCCGCCGCGCACGCGAGCAGCAGGCCCAGACCCATCCAGCGCGCGGGGCGCCGCCCCGGCGAGACCGAGACGATGAGGTAGCCGAGCAGCAGGATCGTCAAGGCGGGCTTGGAGACCCAGCGCAGCGCGTCGAAACCGGCCGAGATCGCGGTCAGTTCGGTGAGGATCGCGACCAGGAACGCCCACAGCCATGCGCGCGGCGGGACGCGGACCAGCAGCGACCGGATGAGGAGGAGGGGAGGGCTCATGGTCGAGGGAGCCTACCAGAGCCGCCCGCCGCGGGGGCCGAACCGGGCCGTGGCGCGCCGCAAATCGGAAGAATCGGCGCAGGTCAGGGCTACGGAACGCGGTCCGCGGCGCGGGCCGGCGCGTCGGCGAGTCGCCGGTGGGCCGCGGCCCACCGGCACGGCCGTCAGTCGAGGCGGAGGTTCTCGATCCGGTCGGCCTGCACGACGTTCTTCGGCGCGCCGTCGTGGAAGTTGTTCTGGAACATGACCTGCTGGCCGGACTGGTCGACCTGCGAGATCCGGATCGGGCGGCCGACGAGCTCGCTCAGCGCGCGCCCGAACTCGGGGTCGTCGGCGCAGTCCTGCTCGATCGCCGCGGCGAGCCCTTCGGGCGGGATCTTGCCGGCCTCGGCGCGGAGCAGGACCAGCTCGCGACCCTCGTCGCCGCCGAAGCGCTCGCGGACGAACTTGCCGGCGGCGACGATGCCCTTGGCGGCCTCACCGGCGAGCGAACCGGCGGCGGCGGTGGCGATCGAAAGCAGAATGGGGTCCATCGGGCCTCCTTCGGGGGTGTTCACATCAGGGTAAACCGCCCGCGCCGCAACGGGAACCCACACGAGCGCCCGAGTCGGGACGAACATGGAGCGGCAGCGCCCGAACTCGCGGCCCGCGCCGGGCGGGACACGATCGGGTGACATGCCGCCTCGGTGGGCCGGTTCTTGTCGGACCCGCGCGGAACGATGGGGCTACCTTCTTCTCCCCATTCGGGAGGGTGGGGCTTAGGGACGGCCGAGGGGTCCGGCGCCGTTCGCGGCGTCCGTGCCGTCGGCGCCGTTGATGCGGGCCCGCTCGTCCTTCGGGCTCGCGGCGGCGGCCGTGAGGTTCCACAAGGTGATCGCGTGGCCGCCGTGCTCGTAGCCGAGGGCGCCGATCGAGGCGGTGTCGATGGTCAGTTCGCGCCCGTCCCGCGCCGGTCGGCCCAGCCACCGCGCCGCCGCCACCCGCAGGCTGTGCCCGTGCGCCACGAAGGCCACGTCGCCGCGCTCCAGCAGCGGCTCGGCCTCCGCGAGCGCCCGGTCCAACCGGGCCGCGACCTCCTCGGGCGACTCGCCGCCCGGACCCTTGCCGCCGTCGGTCCACAGCGTCCAGTCCGGGTCGGCCGCAACGATCTCCTCCGAAGTGCGGCCCTCGTACTCGCCGTACGCCCACTCCGCGAGGTCCGGGATCACCGCCGTGACGTCGAGCCCGGCCAGGCCCGCCGTCGTCAGCGCGCGCTTGCGCGGACTCGACCACACCGCCGCGAACTCGCGGCCCGCCAGCAGCGGCCCGAGCGCCTTCGCCTGCGCCACACCGTGCTCGGTGAGGTCGAGGTCGGTGACCGAGGTGTGCCGGCCGGTCGCCGACCAGGTCGTCGCTCCGTGGCGGACGAGCACGATCTCTCCCATGCCGACCACCCTAGTTCCCGATCGCCCCGGACGCGCCCGATCGGCCCGGCGGGTCAGACCGCCTCGGCGAGGAACACGCCCATGTAGTCCCGCTCGTCCGTCCAGCAGCGCGCCGGCTCGAACCCGGCCGCCTGCAACTGGTTCTCCAGCTCCCCGCGGTGGAACTTCGTGGAGATCCCCGTGTGGATCTCCTCGCCCGCACTGAAATCGAGGCCGAGCCCGAGCCCCGCGACGTCGACCTTCATCGGCTTCAACGCGCGCAGGCGCATGTCGACGGTCGCGGTGTCGCTGTCCCACAAGGCGATGTGCTCGAAGTTGTCGGGCTCGAAATCGGCGCCGAGGCGGTGGTTGAGCTCGTACAGCACGTTCAGGTTGAACTCGGCCGTCACCCCCGCCGCGTCGTTGTACGAGGCGAGGATGACCTCCGGGTCCTTGACGAGGTCCGCGCCGAGCAGGAACCGGTCGCCCGGCCGCAGCGCCTCGCGCAGGTCCCGCAGGAACTGGCCGCGCTCCAGGCCCGTGAAGTTCCCGAAGGTCCCGCCGAGGAACGCCACCAGCCGCGTGTCGCGATGGTCGGGCAGGTGCGCCAGGTGGAGCGTGAAGTCGCCGACGATCCCGCCGAGGTAGGCGTCCGGATAGGCGGTCGCCAGCTCCAGCAGCACGTCCCGGACCTCGCCCGCGGCCACGTCGAAGGGCCAGAACGCGTCCAGGCGGCCCTGCCCGTGCAGCGCGTCGAGCACCGGCCGGATCTTCTCGGCCCGCCCGGCCCCCAGCTCGACCACCGAGACGCCCGCGGGCCCGACCGCCGCGGCGATCTCCCCGGCCCGGTCGCGCAGGATCGCGCGCTCGCTGCGCGTCTGGTAGTACTCCGGCTGCCGTGTGAGCTCGCCGAACAGGGCCGAGCCGCGCCCGCCGTAGTGCAGACGCATCGGCAGGTACTTGGGGTGCGAGGTCAGGCCCCGCCGGGCGTCGAGGCGCAGCGCCGCGGCGAGGTCGGACTCGTCGAGGCAGATCCGCAGTTCGAGAGCAGGCACACGTCGATCCTATGCCGACCGGCGGCGAGTTACGGGCGAGTGAACCACGATCCGTGACGCGACGGTCACGGTGCGCCCGGGACGGTGCACGCGTGTCCGGCGAGCTGGCTCGCGTACCGCAGCGCCGCGGCCACCACCGTCCGGTTCCCCCACGCCCCGAGCCGGTCCCGCCGCATCCAGCCCGCCGAGGTCAGCCAGCCCAGCAGGCCCGACGTGAACGCGTCGCCCGCGCCGATCGCGTCGACCAGGTCGACGCGCGGGGCCGCCATCTCGGTGACGTGCCCGCGGTGGAACGCCACCGAGCCCGCGTCGCCGAGCGTCACCACGACCAGCTCCGGCCCGGCCTCCAGCCACTCCCGGGCGATCGCGTCCACGGCCGTCCCCGGGTAGAGCTGCGCCAGGTCCCGCTCCGAGACCCGCACGAGCGTCGAGAGCCCGACGAGGCGCTCGGTCCGCTCCCGCACCTTCGCCGCCTCGCCCATCGCGCTGAGGCGGATGTTCGGGTCGAACGAGACCGGCACGGACCGCCGCGCCCGGTTCACCCAGTGCTCGATCGCCCGCGCCGACGGCTCCAGATAGGCCGCGAGGGAACCGAAGTGCACGAGGTCCACACGGGCCGGATCGGGCTTGGGCAGGGCCCGGCCCTCCCACGCGAAGTCGGCGGTGCCGGTCGTCCAGTAGTCGTAGTCGGCGCGCCCGTCCTCGCGCACCACCGCGAGCCCGAGCGTCGAGGGCAGGTCGGTGCGGTGCAGCCAGTCGCGGCGGACCCCCGCCGCGATGTGCCGCCGCCAGATCCGGCGGCCGAAGTGGTCGCCGCCGACCGAGCCGACCAGCGCGGTCGGGACGCCGCGCCTCGCGAGCGCGACCGCGATGTTGGCGGGCCCGCCGCCGCAAGTGGGCCGGAGCTGATCGCCTGGGGCGGGGACCAGGTCGATGACGTTCTCGCCTGCCACGAGGATCAAGAGGGGCTCCTTCCGTCGGGCGCAAGCCGTTGCGGTGAGGGTATTGCAGGCCCCGAACGGGCGTGAAGTCGGATTCGCGCCTGGCTGGGCGGAGCCGCCCGGTTCGCCCACCTGATGGGACGGGACGGCCGCAGGGGCCCGGCCCCGAGTACGGAACGCCCGACACCGGCCGTTCGCGCCCGCCGGGACACGCCATCGGGAACAAGTCCGGGGCGACGCGGCTCGGGGCCGTTCCGCGCCCGCCGGGACACGCCCGGTCGCTTCGAGTCCGCGCCCCCGCCTCCGGCCCGCAGCGTCCGGCCCGGCTTGCCGCGATGCCTCGGGCGACTGCTGGGACACGCCGGGGCGGGCCGGTGCCGCCGCCGGACGGCGGGTCGTACACCATGAAGCCATGTCCACCGAAGAGGTCAAGGCCGAAGCCGCGCCCGCCGGGCCCGAAGCGCCCGCGGAGGCGGAGGCAGTGGCGGAGAAGCCCACCCGCCCCAAGCAGCGGCGCATGCGCGACATGGCGCTGTCGATGGCGGTGCTCTTGGTCCCGCTGGGGCTCTTCTACTGGGGCTGGAGCTGGATCGCTGACGACCGCCAGGTCAGCGTCGTCGACACCGCCGAGAACCGCACCACCGCCGTCAGCCTCGGTCTGGCCGTGGTCGAACCCGACCTCTCCGAGGACTGGAAGGCCATCTCCACCGACCTCGCCGTCGAAGGCGAATCGGTCACGCTGCGCACCGGCTGGTACTCCCCGGACGGCGACGGCCTCCAGCTCGTCGAGACCAACGGCCCCCTCACCGGCGTCGACCCCGGCCTCACCGGGACCGGCACGCCCGTCGAGGCCGCAGGCATCACCTGGGCCTCGTACGCGCTGGACAGCGGCGAAGCCTGGGTGGCCGAGCTGAACGGCGTCACCGTGGTTCTCACCGCCGAACCCGACGGCGAGGACGACCTCGCCGAACTCGCCGAAGGCGTGGCCGCCGCGGCGTAACGCCGCGGGCCTATTCGGTCTCGTCGCCGGGCTCGGTGCGCGCCCGCAGGCGCTCCCGCGCGCCTTCCAGGTGCGACTGGCACAGGTCGGCCAGGGCCTCCCCGCGCTCCCAGAGCTTCAGTGACTCCTCCAGGGTCGCCCCGCCCGCCTCCAGGCGCTCGACGGTGGCGACCAGTTCCGCGCGGGCCGCCTCGTAGCTCAACTGCTCGTCGTTCAACGTTCCTCCTGCTCGATCTTCTCCGTCACCGACGCCGCCAGGGACCCGGCCGCGAGGCGCACGCCGATGCGGTCGCCCGCCGCCGACGCGTCCCGCAGCACCGCGCCCGACTCGGCGTCGGTGACGATCGCGTACCCGCGGTCGAGCGTCGACTGCGGCGACAGCGAGCGCAGGCGCGCCCGCAGGTGTTCGAGTTCGTCCGTGGACCGCTCCAGGCGCGAGTCGACGCGAGCGCGCATCCGGTGCGCGAGGTTCGCGACCGCCTCGGCCCTGGCCTCCAGCATGGTTTCGGGCCGGGCGAGCACCGGGCGGGCGCGCGCCGCCGCGAGCGCGTCGGACTCCCTGGTGAGCATCGAGTGCAGCGCCTGGCGCAGGCGGGTGCGGCTGATGTTGAGGCCGCGCTGCTCCTCGGCGAGGTCGGGGACGACCTTCTTGCCGGCCTCGGTGGGCGTGGAGGCGCGCCAGTCGGCCACGTAGTCGAGGATCGGCGTGTCCGGCTCGTGCCCGATCGCGGAGACCACGGGCGTGACCGCCTCGGCGACGGCCCGGCACAGCGTCTCGTCGGAGAACGGCAGCAGGTCCTCCATCGAGCCGCCGCCGCGGGCGATGACGATGACCTCCACGTCAGGGTCCCGGTCGAGTTCGGCCAGCGCCGCGCACACCTCCGTGACCGCCTTCGGGCCCTGGACGGCGACCTCGCGGACCTCGAACTCGGCGGACGGCAGGCGGGCCTTGGCGTTCTTGAGGACGTCGCGCATCGCGTCGGAGGCGCGCCCGGTGATGAGCCCGATCCGGTAGGGCAGGAACGGCAGCGGCTTCTTGCGGTCGGCCGCGAACAGGCCCTCCGCGGCGAGCAGCTTCTTGAGCCGCTCCAATCGCGCGAGCAGCTCGCCGAGGCCGACCTGGCGGACCTCCCGCACGTGCAGCGAGAGCGAGCCGTTCTTGTCCCACCACTGGGCCTGGGCGCGCACGACGACCTGCGCGCCGTCGCGCAGCGGCGGGTCGCAGGCCGCGACCGCGCCGGTGAAGTCCACGACCCGCATCGAGACCTCGGCCGCCGGGTCGCGCAGCGTCAGGTAGACGGTGCGGCCGCGGTGGCTGATCTCGGTGATCTGGCCCTCGGTCCACACCTCGCCCAGGCGGGCGAGCCAGTCGCCGATCTTCTTGGACACCACCCGCAGCGGCCACGGGTTCTCGGCGCTCATCGGAGCGCCGGGCCCGGTCGCGGGCCGGTCGGTCTCGGCGGCGTTCGGTTCGGCGGCACTGCTGGGCGCGTCGTTCACGTGGCCAGACTAACTGTCGGGTGTGACGAAACCGGGCGGCCGGATACCATCGAGGCGTGGCAGACCCGAAGCGAGTGTTGTTGGCCAAGCCGCGCGGGTACTGCGCGGGCGTGGACCGAGCCGTGGAGACCGTCGAGAAGGCGTTGGAGCTCTACGGCGCTCCCGTGTACGTGCGCAAGGAGATCGTGCACAACCGGCACGTCGTCGAGACGCTCTCTGGGAAGGGCGCGGTCTTCGTCGAGGAGAACGAGGAGGTGCCGCCGGGGTCGGTGGTGGTCTTCTCCGCGCACGGCGTGGCGCCCGAGGTCCACGACCAGGCCGCCGAGCGCGGCCTCAAGGCGATCGACGCGACCTGCCCGCTGGTGACCAAGGTCCACAAGGAGGCCCGCCGGTTCGCCGAGGAGGACTACGACATCCTGCTCATCGGGCACGAGGGGCACGAGGAGGTCATCGGCACCTCCGGCGAGGCCCCCGCGCACATCCAGCTCGTCGACGGGCCCGACGCGGTCGACCAGATCACGATCCGCGACCCCGAGAAGGTCGTGTGGCTCTCGCAGACGACCCTGTCGGTGGACGAGACGATGACCACCGTCGACCGGCTCAAGAAGCGCCTGCCGATGCTCCAGAACCCGCCGAGCGACGACATCTGCTACGCGACCCAGAACCGCCAGCAGGTGGTCAAGGACATCGCGGCCGAATGCGACGTGATGCTCGTGGTCGGCTCCACCAACTCCTCGAACTCGGTGCGGCTCGTCGAGGTCGCCGTGCAGCACGGCGCCCGCGCCGGGCACCTCATCGACTTCGCCCACGAGATCGAGGAGTCCTGGCTCGACGGCGCCGCGACCGTCGGCCTCTCCTCGGGCGCCTCGGTCCCCGACAACCTCGTCCAGGACGTGCTCGCCCACCTCGCCGAGCGCGGGTTCACCAGCGTTGAGGAATTCGAGCCGGTCACCGAGAAGCTCACCTTCTCGCTCCCGCGCGAACTCGTCAAGGACCTCAAGGCCGCTGGGCGCGTCTGACACGTTCGGGTGACAACCGGGCCTTTGGGCCCGGTTGTTGTCGTACCCGCGCGCGAACCTGGGGGCTACGGTCCCCTCTGGGTGGGTGGGGGCTAGGGATGGTAGACGCTGTAACCGCGAACCGCGAACCGCGAACCGCGAACCGCGAACCGCGAACCGCGAACCGCGAACCGCGAACCGCGAACCGTCTCGCGTCGCGTCGACCGTTTCGGAGCCGCGTTCGGTCAGCGTTCGGGCGGGGGCGTTGCGGACTCCGATTCCCAGGCCGGCCTTCGGGTCGGCGTCATGACCGGCTCCGGGCGCTCGGGCGGGTCGCCCGCGACCTCCAGTTCGCTGAAGCGGCGCGCGGTCACCAGGAGCCGCGACTCGACGCTCGCGACCGCCGCGTTGTACGAGCCCACCGCCGCCTCAAGCGACGACCCGAGCCGCGAGAAATGCCCCGCGACCGAGCCGAGCCGCTCGTGCAGCTCCCGGCCCAGGCGGTGAACCTCCTTGGCGTGCAGCGCGAGCGCCTCCTGGCGCCACGTGTGCGCCACCGTCCGCAGCAGCGCCATGAGCGTCGCGGGCGAGGCCACGACCACGCCGCGCGCGAACGCGTCCTCCAGCAGCGCCGGGTCGCCCCGCAGCGCCGCGTCCAAGAACGCGTCGGCCGGGACGAACAGCACCACCATCTCCGGCGTGTCCTCGAACGCCCGCCAGTACTCCTTGCCCGCCAACGACTCCACATGCCGCCGCAGATGCTTCGCGTGCGAGCGCAGCAGCTGGTCGCGGCCCACCTCGTCCTCCGACTCCAGCGCCTGGAGGTACGCCTGGAGCGGCGCCTTCGCATCCACCACGAGCGTTCGCCCGCCCGACAGCCGCACCACCAGGTCGGGGCGCACGCCGCGGCCGTCCACCGCCCCCGAATGCTGCTCCGAGAAGTCGCAGTGCTCGACCATGCCCGCGGCCTCCACGATCCGCCGCAACTGCACCTCGCCCCACTGGCCCCGCACCTGCGGCGACCGCAGCGCCCCCAGCAGCCGCCCCGTCTGCTCCCGCAGATCCTCCGAAGTCTCGGCCACCCCCGACAACTGGACCCGCAACTGCGCATACGCGTCCACACGGGCGCGCTCCACATCGCCCAGTCGCGACTCGTAGCGCGCCAACGTCTCCGCGATCGGAGCGAGCACCTGACCGACCGCCGCCCGCGAATGGTCGGTCGCCTCGTAGGCCACCGTCCGCAGCGTCGCCTCAAGCCGCTGCTCGTTGTCCGAGGCCGCCTCCAGCCGGGCCGAGGCCGCCGCCAGCTCGGCCGCCTGACGCGACCTCCCCGCGAACCAGCCCCCGAAACCGCCCGCCGCCAGGCACACCACCGCCAATAGGACCCACGTCATAGAGGCCAGTGTAAACGCGGGGCCACGGGTAGGCTCTGATCATGTTGCTGTGGTTGACCCTGCTGGTGGTCGCGGTGGCGGTCATCGCCTACGTGGTCCAGTCCAACAAGAAGCGCGCCGTGGCCGAACTCGCCGACGCCGCGGCCGAAGCCCGGCGCCTGCACGAGCGCCTCGGCGGCCAGACGATGAACCTCACCGCGCCGGGGGACAACCTCCCCGCAGGCCAGGCCCTCGCCGACGCGGGCGAGCGGTACACCGCCGCGGGCTCCCAGCTCGAATCGGCCGCCACCATCCACCAGTACCGCCTCGCCGCCGAGACGGCGATCGAAGGCCTGCACTACGTGCGGGCGGCCCGCACCGCCATGGGCATCGACCCCGGCCCCGAGATCCCCACGCTGCGCGGCCAGGCCCGCGTCGGCGTCCTGACCGAGCGCGTCAGCGCCGAGGTCGAGGGCCGCCGGTACACCGGCTCGCCCGACCCCGACGACGACAACCGCCACTACTACCCGGGCGGCAGAGTGGACGGTCGCCCGGTGCCCGCGGGCTGGTACAACACCCCGTGGTGGCAGCCCGCGCTGGCCGGTGCGGCGGGAGCGTTCGTGGGCCTGATGATCTTCGACGCGATGCTGGCCCCCGCGTACGCGGGCGGCATGGTCGAGGGCGGCGGCTACGACCAAGGCGACGGCGGTGAGGGCGCCGGGGACGGCTCCGAGGCCGGATATGACTCCGGTGACGGCGGCGGTGGCGGCGACTTCGGCGGGGACGCCGGGGGCGGCGACTTCGGGGGCTTCGACTTCTGATCCCGCGCCGCAGCGGTTCCGACATACGACGTTGTGAGGGTCCCCGCCTGTTGGCGGGGGCCCTTCGTCGTGCCCGGGGGCGCAAAAGGGGTAATGCGTTCATGACGCATTGCCGACCTCAAGCGTCCCAAACGGGATGCACCACCTTCTTTGTGATCTTGATCACATCAAAGATTCGACAGACTGTTTCCGCATGATTGACGAAGCGTTACCTCCGATGGGCCGCCTGTTCGACTCGCCCGCCTCGGGGCTGAATCTTCCGAGTTCAGGGCATCTGTCGGCCCCGCCCCATGCGTGCGATTCGTTCACTTTGGAGCATCTGGTCGAAACCGGAGGTCTGTGAGGCCCTGCCCGAACCGTGCAAAGTGGGGTCTTGTGCGTTCGTTTGTGGACTGGCACGGTGGCTTCGGGGACGCCCGCGCATCCACGCGAGGCGTCCGCCCGACAACAGGTGACGCTCCGCGGAGGGAACCCCGCGCGGAGCCCAACAGAACAGGAGCCGTCGTGACGAAGCCGCAACGACGATGGGCCAAAGTACTCGCGGCCTCGGCCGCGGGCGCACTGGTATCGGCGATGCCCGGTACCGCAGCGTTCGCGGAGACCGAGGCCGACGCCCTCATCGAGCAGAAGGTCGCCCCCGACCTGCTCGCCGCGATCGAGGCCGAAGGCGAGGCCGAACTCTGGGTGCGTTTCGAAGGAGCCCCCGACTACAGCCCCGCCTTCGCCGCCGACACCAAGACCGAGAAGGGGTCCCAGGCCGTTGCAGCGGCCAAGGACTTCGCGGAGACCTCGCAGAGGGACGTGATCGACCTCCTCGACGAGGCAGGCGCCGACTACGAATCCTACTGGGGGTCCAACACCGTCAAGGTCCAGGGAGACAAGGACCTCCTGGCCGAACTGGTCCTCCTCGACACCGTCGCGGGCATCGTCGACGCCCCCGAGTACGAACTCATCGAACCGGTCGAGCCCCTCGCCGGCGGCGTCGAGCCCGACGCGGTCGAGTGGGGCCTGGACGACATCAACGCCCCCGACGTGTGGGACCTCGGCTACGACGGCACCGGCGTCGTCGTCGCCTCCATCGACACCGGCGTCGACTACGACCACCCCGCCCTGGTGAACCAGTACCGCGGCAACAACGGCGACGGCACCTTCAGCCACGACTACAACTTCTTCGACGTCGCGGGCGAATGCACCGGCGACGCCCCCTGCGACACCGACGGCCACGGCACCCACACCATGGGCACCATGGTCGGCTCCGACGGCGGCGCCAACCAGATCGGCGTCGCCCCCGGCGCCGAGTGGATCGCCGTCAACGGCTGCTGCCCGAGCGCCGAGGTCCTCATCGAGGCCGGGCAGTGGATCGCCGCGCCCACCAAGGCCGACGGCACCTCGCCCGACCCCTCCAAGGCCCCCGACGTCGTGAACAACTCCTGGGGCACCACGGCCTCCGTCGACGACCCGTTCTACGAGGACGTCGTCGCGCTGTGGCACGCCTCGGGGATCATCCCCGTGATGTCCCTGGGCAACAACGGCGAAGAGGGCTGCGAGTCGGCCGGCTCGCCGGGCCTGTACCCGAACGTCATCGGCGTCGGCGCCTACGACGTGAACGGCGACATCGCCTACTTCTCCGCCCGCGGCCCCGGCCGCGACGGGCAGGTCAAGCCCGACCTCGCCGCACCCGGCGTCGCGGTCCGCTCCTCCCTGCCCGGCACCGGCTACGGCAACGGCAGCGGCACCTCCATGGCGTCGCCGCACGTGGTCGGCGCCATCGCGCTGATGCTCTCGGCCGCACCGGCGCTCGACGGCGACTACGACGAGATCTACTCGATCCTCACCGGATCGGCGGTCCCGACCGCCGACGACGAGTGCGGCGGCACCGAGGAGCTCAACAACGTCTTCGGCAACGGCAGGCTCGACGTCCTCGCCGCCGTCCAGGCCTCGCCCGTCGGCGACACCGGCGGCCTGAGCGGCACCGTCGTGGACGACGCGGGGGAGCCCGTCGAGTCCGCGAAGCTCGTCTTCACCGGCGAGTACACCCGCACCGCCACCACCAAGGCCGACGGCACGTTCGCCCTGCCGGTCGTCCCGGCCGGCGAGTACGCGGTCGCCGTCACCAAGTTCGGCTACGGCGAGCAGACCGGCACGGTCACCGTCGAGGCCGACCAGACGGCGGTCTTCGACGCGGTCCTCACCGCCGTCGAGTCCGGCACCGTCACCGGCACCGTCGTCGACGGCTCCGGCCACGGCTGGCCGCTCCCGGCCACCGTGACCACGGCCGGAGGCGAGGTCTCCACCACCACCGACCCGGACACCGGCGAGTTCTCGCTCGACCTGCCCGTGGGCGAGTGGGAGCTGGTCGTCGAGGCCGACCTCCCGGGCTACCAGGAGGTCACCGTCGGCGTCGTCGCCGCGGCCGACCAGCTCATCGAGGTCCCGATCGCCGAGGGCTGCACCGCCGCCGGCTACGGGTACGAACCGCTCGGCGCCGGGTTCGAGGGCGGCGGGCTCCCCGCCGGCTGGACCGTCGTGGACCGCAGCCCGACCCCGTGGCCGTGGGCGTTCGACGACCCCGGCGGGCGCGGCAACCGCACCCCCGGGTCGGGCGGCTTCGCCGTCATCGACTCCGACGAGCAGGGCTCGGGCAACAAGCTCATCGACACCGACCTCGTCTCGCCCGTGTTCGACCTCTCCAGCGCCGACACCCCGACGTTGTCGTTCGCGACCGACTACTACAAGGGCTCGTACAACACGGTCGCCGAAGTGTCGGTCAGCCCTGACGGCGGCGAGACCTGGGAGGTCATCTGGGCGCCGACCGCCAACGCGCGCAACCAGACCGTCGAGCTCGACCTGTCCGAGTGGGCCGACTCGACCGAGGCGCGCGTCAAGTTCCACTACAACGACAACAAGACCTGGGCCTGGTGGTGGGAGATCGACGACGTGTTCGTCGGCGACTCCCGCGACTGCGTCCCGATCGAGGGCGGCCTCGTGCGCGGCACCGTCACCGAACTCGACACGGGCGCGCCCGTCGAGGGCGCGACGGTCACGCACACCGACTCCGGCTACAGCGCCGTGACCGACGCCGAAGGGGCCTACTGGACCTTCGCGCCGGGCTCGGGCCCGTCCGAGTTCAAGGCCAGCGTCGCCGACTACGGGACCGCGACCGAGGAGGTGTCCATCGTCCCCGACGCGTGGACCACCGCCGACTTCGCGGTCGGCACCGCCCAGATCAGCGTCAACACCGAGACGCTGAACTCGTATGTGCAGCAAGGGGGTTCGTGGACGCATTACCTGAAGCTCACGAACTCCGGCACGGCCGACGGCGAAGTGGACTTCAGCGTCGGCGGCGGCGGGTTCAGCATCCTCGGCTACGCCTACCCCGGCGACACGTCCTGGCTGACCACCGGCGTGGACTCGGTGGTCGTGCCGGCCGGCGAGACCGTCAGGGTGGCGGTCAAGACCAGCGCCACCGAGGCGGCCGGTGTCGACCAGCCGGGCACGTACACCGCGACGCTGTCGCTGGACGTGGTGAGCCCGTACCCGTCGCCGACGGTCGCGGTCTCGATGCTGGTCGTGCCCACCGTCGAGCAGGGCAAGCTCGTCGGCACCGTCGAGGCCGAGACCTGCGACGGCACCACCGTCGCGATCGAAGAGGCCCAGGTCCAGGTGCGGGTGGAGGACGGCGACGCCTTCCACTTCTGGACCGACGCCGACGGCGCCTACTCCTACTGGTTCGAGGAGGGCTCCTACACGGTGATCGCCTCGAAGGACGGTTACGCGGCCGACTTCGCCGCAGTGGACGTCCTGGCCGGCGACACCGCCGACCTGAGCTTCACCTTGGAGGAACTGGGCTGCTGAGCGAGGCCCGGCCGCGGTCCTGAGGGGACGGCGCCCGGGCGTGGATCGAACCGGGGGCTCCCGCC
Organism: Glycomyces paridis; assembly: GCF_004912155.1. Taxonomy (GTDB): domain Bacteria; phylum Actinomycetota; class Actinomycetes; order Mycobacteriales; family Micromonosporaceae; genus Glycomyces; species Glycomyces paridis. The sequence goes on from NZ_STGX01000001.1 coordinate 349,868, forward strand.
GTTGCGGCGGGAGCCCCCGCCATGTTGCGGAACAAGCGGACTCAGCGTTCGCGCGCGATCCATTCGGGGGCGAGGACCGACCAGACCTCCATGTCGTAGCGTTCGCCGCGGTGAAGGTAGGCCTCGCGGAGCACGCCTTCGCGGGTCATCCCGAGCCGCTGCGCCACCGCGACGCTCGCGGCGTTGCGGGTCGCGGCGTACCAGTCGACGCGGTGGATGCCGCGCTCCTCGATCGCCCAGTCGATGATCGCGGACACCGACCTGGTGACCAGGCCTTTGCCGGTGGCGGCGGGTTCGAGCCAGCAGCCGGCCTCGGCGGTCTGCATCCGGAAGTCCATAGTGCGGAACAGGACGCCGCCGACGAGCACGTCGTCGCTCCAGACGCCCCAGATCCGGCCGGTGTCGGCGGCGGTCTTCGCGGCGTAGGCGTCGAGGAACGAGCGGGCGCCCGCCGCGTCCGAAACGACGTCGGCGATGGCGACGTACCGCCCGATGAACTCGCGGCCGCGGTCCATGTGCTTCAGCAGCTCGTCGGCCAGTTCCGGCACGAGCGGCCGCAGCCGCACGCCGCCGCCCAGGGACGCTTCGAACATGAGCCCTCCGATTTGTGATCGCCTGCAGGCGGAGGCCATGGTCTCACGCGCCTCCCGACGCGGCGCGGGCCGTTCTTGAAGCCGCCCATGGCCTGCCATCCCTAACCCCCACCCTCCCGAGAGGGGAATGGAAGGCTCGCCCCGATCGTCGTGCGCGGGTGCGACAAGAACCGGGGTCGGCGGGGCGGGTGTCACCCGAAAGCGTGAGTCGCGCAGTCAGGAGCGGTACGCCGATCGCCCGGCGGGGCCTCGGCGCGACCTCCTCGATCGGTTCAGGAGCGGCGGACTGACCGCCCTGCGAGGGCCTCGGTTCTGGCGCCGTCCTCTATCGCCAAGGCGCCGTTGACGAACACGTACGGCACACCGGCGGCTTGGCGCCGCGGCTCGGCGAAGGTGGAGCGGGCGTCGACGGTCTCGGGGTCGAACAGCGCCAGGTCGGCCGCGAAGCCCTCCCGGACCAGGCCGCGGTCCTTCAGCCCGAGCACCGCGGCGGGCCGCCCGCTCAGGTGCGCCACGCACTCCTCCACACTGAGCAGGCCCAGCTCGCGCGTGTAGTGCCCGAGGTAGCGCGCGAAGGAGCCCCAGGCCCTGGGGTGGATCTTGTCGCCGGAGAGCACGCCGTCGCTCGATCCGGTGTGGACGCCGTGGCGCATGATCGCGCGCACGTTCTCCTCGTTGCCCACGTGCATGAGGCAGGCGGTGCCGAAGTCGTCGCGCACGAGCAGGTCGAGGTAGAACTCCGAGGGACGCTGAGCCCCGGCCGCTTCGGAGACGCTGCGGCCGACCGCGCCGCGCAGCCCGGGGTCGGCGACGCCGGCGATCTCGATCTTCGACCAGTCGACCGGCACGCCGTTGGCGCCGTCGGTGCCCTCCGCGTCGAGTTCGTGCACGATCCGGGCCCGCGTGGCGGGGTCGCGGAGGCGCTGCGCGAGCGCCCCGTAGCCGCCCTCGACGGACCAGCTCGGCAGGAGCGCCGCAAGCATGGTCATGCCCGGCAGGTAGGGGTAGGTGTCGAGGCTGATGGGGACGCCTTCGTCGAGGCCCTCGTCCACGAGCTTGAGGAGCTCGGCGGCGCGGCCCTCGTTGACCTCGTAGTTGAGGGTGGCGTGGGCGAGGTGGAGGGCGCACCCGGCCCGGCGGCAGATGTCGATCATCTCCGCGTAGCCCTCCATGGCGCCCGCGCCGTAGCTGCGCTGGTGCGGACCGAAGTAGCCGCCGTAACGCGCGACGACGCGGCACAGCTCCACCAGTTCGGCGGTGTCGGCGTACATCCCGGGGACGTAGCTGAGCCCGGCCGAGAGGCCGAACGCGCCCTCCTCCATGCCTTGGGCGACATGGGCTTTCATGACGTCGAGCTCGGCTGGGGTGGGCGGGCGGTCCTCCCAGCCCACGGCGAGCATCCGGACGGTGCCGTGGGGGACGAGGTAGGCGGCGTTGGCGGCGATGCCGCGGCCGTCGATGCCACGGTCGAGTCGGTCGAGGTAGCCGCCGACGCTGCGCCAGTCGAGGTCGACCTCGGGGCGGCCGTTCCAGGCGGCGATGGCCTCGCGCATCCGCGGTGCGGTCGTCTCGTCGAGGGGCGCGTACGAGAGCCCGTCCTGGCCGAGGACTTCGAGGGTGCAGCCCTGGCCGAGCTTGGCGAGGTGGTCGTGGTCGGCGAGGAGGGCGAGCTCGGAGTGGGCGTGCATGTCGATGAAGCCGGGGGCGAGGACGAGGCCTCCGGCGTCGATGACGCGGGTGCCGTCGAGACGGTCGCCGATCGCCGCGATCCGGCCGTCCCTGACGCCGACGTCGGCACGCCGCAGCGGCGCGCCGGTCCCGTCGGCGACGTCGGCGCCTCGGATCACGAAGTCCATTGCAGCCACTCGACGCCCTCTCTCACCTCGGCACGAACGGTCAGTCTACGCAGGCCAGGGCGTCGATCTCCACGAGCATCTCGGCCCTCGGGAGGGTGCAGATCACGGTAGTGCGGCAGGGGAAGGGGACCCCATCGGGCACCTTCTCGTCGAGGAACGCGCCGTAGACCTCGTTCATGGCGGCGAAGTCCTCGCGGTCGGCGAGGTAGACGCGGAGCATCATGACGTCGCCCATGTTCGCGCCGCCGGCTTCGAGGATCGCGGCGACGTTCTCCAGGGTCCGGCGGGTCTGGGCCTTGACGTCGCCGGGGTGGAGGTACTCGCCGGTGGCGGGGTCGACGGGGCCCTGGCCGGATACGGTGAGCATGGGGCCCTTGCGGACGCCCTGCGGGAAGGCGTGGGCGGGGGCCGGGGCGGCGTCGGTGCGGATCGCGGTCTTCGTTGTCGGTGCGAACTCCTGAGTCATATAGTAAAGATACATTCCAATTATCGGCGGCTCCTGACAGTGGCGGTGCGACATCGACGAAACCATGCTCGGCCACCTCGACGCCCAGGTGATCGACTTCCGGTGCAAGGGCCTGCCAGCCTCGGCGCACGGCATGACCGTGGCCGAGTGGCTCGGCTCCGGCCCGCACGGCTCTGCCCCGCACGACTCCGGCCCGTTCGCCGCCGACCTGCCCACGCCGGGCCTGCTGCTCTCCTCCGCGGCGATCGACCACAACATCCGGGTCATGGCCGACTGGTGCGCCGCGAAGGGCCTTTCGCTCGCCCCGCACGGCAAGGCCGTCATGGCCCCGCAGCTGTGGCGCCGCCAGCTCGCGGCGGGCGCGGTCGGCGTCACCGTCGCCAGCCGCTTCCAGGCCGGGGTCGCGCACGCCTTCGGGGTGCCGCGCGTGCTCGTCGCCAACGAGGTCGCCGACCCCTTGGACGTCATGCGGCTCGCCTCGATGGCCGCCGGCGGGACCGCCGTCGCGCTGTTCGCCGACGCGGTCGCCGTCGTCGAGCGGTACGCGGCCGCGTTCGCGGCCTCCGGCGGCGCCAAGGCGCCCCTGGACGTCCTGGTCGAGCTCGGCATCCCGGGCGGGCGGGCCGGTGCCCGCTCGTTCGCCGAGGCGATGCGCGTCGCCGAAGTCGTTTCCGCCTCGCCGCACCTGCGGCTCGCGGGCGTCGCCGGGTACGAGGGCTCGGTCGCCTCGGGCACCGACGCCGCCTCGCTCGACGCGATCGACGCCTACCTCTCCGACCTCGCGAAGCTCTACGCCGCCTTGGACTTCCAGGCCGACCGGCCTGTCGTCACCGCGGGCGGCAGCGCCTACTTCGACCGCGTCGCGGCCGTCCTCTCTCCGCTCGCGCCGGAGGCCGAGGTCGTCCTGCGCTCGGGCGCCTACCTCACGCACGACCACGGCTTCTACGCCCGCATGACCCCGGCCGCCCGCGGCGGCGACGGGCCGACCTTCAAGCCCGCCTCTGAAGGCCGCGCCCGCGTGCTCTCCCGGCCCGAACCGGGCACGGTCGTCCTCGACGGCGGGCGACGCGACTTCCCCTTCGACCAGGACCTGCCGGTCCCGCTGGGCTTCGGCGCGACCGGGGCGCAGATCAGCGACCAGCACCTGACGCTCACCGGCGTGACGGAGGACCTCGCCGTCGGGGACGTCGTGCGCCTCGGCCTGTCGCACCCGTGCACCACCTTCGACAAGTGGCGCCAGATCCCGATGGCCGACCCCGCCACGGGCCGCGTGGTCGAGGTGGTCTGGACCTTTTTCTAGGGCGTTCCGTGTTGCGGCTCGGCACCGTCGGCGGGCACGCACCGACCTTCGTCGCGGAAGGCGGCGGCCGAGCCGCTCAGCCGTGCAGCAGCGCCGCGAGCGCCTCGACGGCGGGCCTGTTGCCCGGGAGCCACGGCACCGAGTCGAGCGCGTCGGGGGCGAGCCAGCGCAGTTCGGCGTGCTCCTTCGCCTCCGGTTCGCCGCCCACGAGGCGTGCGAGGTAGACGCGCAGGAGGAAGCGGCCGCCGCCGGTGACGAGGTCGCCGCCGACGCGCTCGCCGACCTCGATGGCGACGCCGAGCTCTTCGCGGCATTCGCGGCGCAGCGCGTCGGTCTCGCTCTCGCCGGGCTCGACCTTGCCGCCGGGGAACTCCCACAGGCCCGCCAGTTCGGGCGGGTAGGCGCGGGCGGCGGCCAGGACGCCGCGGTGGTCGCGGATGGCGGCGCCGACGACGACGCGCCGCCCGCCGGGGTCCGCGCGGTTCGCGCTCTCCTCGGTCACGGGCCGGAGTCTACGGGGCGCTCAAAGGCGGCCCGGGGGCCGCGCGCCGTTGCCGGAACGAGGGCGTTTCGTTATCTTTCGCGGGGTCGGCGACCATCGGTGAGCAACAGAAAGCGACCTGTGTCTCATACGTTCGGATGATGTCGCTTGGGCCGTGCGGTCAGGAATCGTGGCCGCCGGCACAAAACCAGACAAGAACTGCCCCGATAAATCCGAAATTCCCGGTTAATCCCATTTGCCGCCCTGGACAGAAACTGGGAGACGCGGAAGACTCGGTTCAGAAATGATAAAGATCCGGCGACAATTCAGACACGAACGCCCCCCGTGTCCGCCGGAGCCGAATCAGACCAACCTTACTGATCGGCCGCGGCCCTGCCACCGCAGGGCGACGCACGTCGGACGCGGTGCGAGCAGAACGGCCACGACGAATGGCGACGGTGCCATATGGGGAGAACGGAGCAAGACGACAACGTGCTGCTGGACGCACTGAGGGAGCTCGACGGTTGGGTCGCCGACGACGGCCGCCTCTCGCGCTCGCTGCCGCTCGACGATTCGCAGCACGCGGAGCTCGCCGAGCAGATCAAGATATTCGCGGACACCCTCGGCGTCAGGCCGGACGTGTCGCGCAGCGATGAGGCGACGCTCATCGTCCTCGCCCGCGAGGGCGGCTTCAGCCTCACCGACGTGACCTTCGCGGGCCGCGTCGAGACCGCCTACATCACCATGGCCGGCGGCACCGCGGCCCACCCGCACCTCGCCCGCGGCCGCTTCCGTTGGCTCAGACGGACCGAATAGCGCAGGCCGCCCCCGTCGGGAACCCCACCGTCCCGGCGGGCGCACCGTTTTAGCGGGTGCGATCTCCTGGCCGGACCGCGCCGACCACTTCCGAGGTCCCGGCGTGCGAACCGGGCGACGTCGAGCGGGTCCTCAGGCCCCCGGCCTCGCCGCCCGCGGCACGTAGTCCGACCGGCCCTCCCACACGCCGTGCTCGGACAGCGGCCGGAACCGCATCGTCGTGAACTCGCGGTGGAAGTCCCGCCGCTCCCGCTCCGCCATGGCCTCGCTGTGGCGCCGGGCCGCCCCGCCCTCGCCGCGCCCGAAGACCATGCCCGTCATCGCGCGGGCGCTGGTCCAGACCGAGAACGTCGAGATCGTCCGCGGCGGCCGCATCGCCGCCAGCGCCAGCGTCGTCTCCGGGTGGTCGCGCACCTGCCGTTCGACGGGCCTGCCCCAGTGCAGGAACCGCGGCAGCTCGGGCAGGCGCATCCGGGCGAGCGTCACCGCGACCACCGGGTCGTCCAGGACCGTGCGCTCGGCCTCGGCCGGCAGGTGCGCGAGCGCCCGGACCTCGCCCCAGCGCCGCTGGAACGCCAGGCGCACATGCCATCCCGCATCGAGTCTCCGGCCGAACCGGTGCCGTGCCAGGAACGACTCCAGGGCGTCCTCGTCGGCCCATTCGGCGAACACGGCGATCTTGCGGACCTGCATCCGGTCGGGCGAGACGACCGGCGCGCCGAGGCGCATCCCGGCCATCACTTCGAGGTGCCGCAGCCCCGGCGCCGCCGACGTGTTGATCAGTGCGCCGGCCGCGTCGCGCACCGGCATCCTCGAGAGGTGGAACGAGTGCAATCCCATGGTTGCGATCCAACCCGAGTTCGCGCCTGAGCGCCAGTCCGGCGCCGCTGGGCGTCCCGTCCCCGTGGTGCCGTTCGCGAAGCGGCCCCGTTCCGGAGCCTTGGGCGGCCGGGCCCGCCCGCCTTCTCCCGGTCAGATCGCGGCGAGGAACGCCCGCACCCGCTCCATGACCAGCGCGGCGGCCTCCGGGTCGTAGGCGGGGAGCGAGGAGTCGGTGAACAGGTGCTGGTCGCCGGGGTATACGAACAGCTCGGCGTCCTCCGAAGCGCCGGCGAGTTCGCGTGCGGCGGGCAGGTCCTCGTCGAAGAACTCGTCGCCCTCCTTGCCGTGGATCTGCACCGGGACGCCCTTCGGCCAGGCCTCCCCGAACTCCGTCACCGGCAAGCACGAGTGCAGGAGGAGCGCGCCGCGGGCGCCGGGGCGGGTCTGGGCGAGGCGCTGGGCGATCGTCACGCCGAAGGAGAACCCGGCGTAGACGAGTCCGGTCCCGAGCCCCTCGGCCGCGGCGGCGCCGCGCTCGCGGATCGCGTCGAAGCCGGTCTCGCGCGCGTACCCGAAGCCCTCTTCGATGCTGTCGAAGGTGCGGCCGTCGAACAGGTCGGGCGCGTGCACGGTGTGGCCGTCCTTCCGCAGTGCCTCGGCGAAGGCCTGCACACCCTCGGTAAGGCCTTGGATGTGGTGGTAGAGCAGTACGTCGGCCATGTCAGCGGTGTCCCTCTCCGAATGATCGAATAATCTGGATCATTCCACGATGCTAGTCTGTTCATTCATGGAGGACAACCCCCCGGGCTACGAACTGGCCGACCGGATGGCCCTGACCGAGCCGGCCCAGGTGAAGGCCGTCGGCCATCCGCTCCGCACCGCCGTCCTGCAACTCCTCGCCGAGCGGGCCGCCACGGTCTCCGAACTCGCCGCCGCGCTCGAACGCCCCAAGAGCACGGTCGCGCACCACGTCGACGTCCTCGCCCGCAACGGCCTGCTCCAGGTCGTGCGCACGCGAAAGGTCCGCGCGATCGAGGAGCGCTTCTACGGGCGCACCGCCCGCCTGTTCCACATCGCCGCCGAACCGGCCGCCACCGGCACCGCCGCGGGGGACTTCAACGACTTCGACGTGGCCGCCCGCGAGTCCGCGGCGGCCTTCGAGGAGGGCCGGCTCTGGGGCTTCATCCGCCACGCGCGCATCAGCGAGGACCAGGCCTCCGCGTTCTGGGACCGCATGGCCGCCCTCGTCGCCGAGTTCGACCGCCTCCCGCGATCGGGCGAGACCGTCTACGGCTTCGCGGTCGGGGTCTACCCCACCGACCACCCGGCGCTCCCGCCCGAGGAGTGACCCGGGCCCCGGTCGAGGACGGCCGGTGAGCCGGCGTCACGACCACCGTTCGAACTCGGCGTCGAGGCGCGGGTCGGTGCGCACCCAGACCTCGCCGTCGGCCGCCCCGGCGGGCGGATCGACGCGGTCGAGGCCGAGGAATCCGACCAGTTCGATCAGCTCGGCGCGCTCGGCGCGACGGTCCTCCAGGCGGTCCGATTCGAAGAAGACGTAGAACCGGTCGCTCGTGTCGACGATGCCCGAAGCGGCCCAGATCCGCGCCACCTCCACGATCGCGTCGGACGCCGTCGTGACCGCCTCGGCCCGCGCCCTCCCGCGGGCCTCTGGCGACGCTTCGAGGTCGTCGAGGCGGGGCATCCACTGCCCGAAGTGGCGCAGCCCCGAGAATCCGTTCTCGAAGAACAGCATCGCGGCGGGCATGTACGCGTTGGCGCGGTCGACCTTGAGGTACTCGGTTCGGGAGCCCTCGCCCCCTTCGGCCCGGGCGATCACTTTCCTCCCGGGCATGAGCACGAGCCGCTCGCCCGAGGCCTGGTCCTCGATGGTGACGACCCCGCCGTCGCGGCCCTTGAAGAACGCGGAGAAGGCGACGTAGCCCTCCTGGGGGCGGCGCACCGAGGCCTGCTCCTCGGTGCCGGTGTCGTCGCGAAAGACGTACCGGCGGGGAGCCGCCGCATCGGGGCCGGCCTCGCCTCCGTCCGTGCCCTGCCGATTCGCCTCGTCGCGGTGACGGCGGGCCTGCTCGAACTCGTCGACGTCCGTCGTCCAGGACCCGAGCCCGTCCAGTGCGGCGCAGCCGCCGTCCACGAACGCGCGCACCACGGCCAGGTACCGGGCGAGGCCGTCGACCAGGCTGTACTCGACCCGGTACACCGCCTTTTCCTCGCCGTCCGCCGGTGTGGCGGTCGTGATGCGTGTGACGGCGTCGGCGTAGAAGTACAGCTGGAGCCCTTCGCCCAAGGCCTCGTCCTCGATGGTGAACACCTGGTTGCCCGAGCCGTGCCGCTCGGCCACGAACTCCCAGAACGCCTCGGCTGCGGCGCGGGGAGCGCCCGGGGTCCACGTCTGCTCGGCGTCCTTGTCGTCGGAGAACTCGAGTGCCCGTGCCCCGGCGGAGCGGTCGGCGTCGGCGTCGAACGGTCGCTTCCGGGCGTCGGCGGCGGCCTCGGCACAGATCAGGAAGCCCACGGTGTTCACCGCGTCGTCGGCCGAATCCGGGCGCGCGCCGCGCACCGCCGCGCGGGCCGCCTCCTCCATCCGGCGCCAGTCCTGCTTGTCGGTGCCGGTCTTGCCCCTTCGCGGATCTCGAGCGATGCGCATCCCCGCGCAGGCCCGCTCCGCGGCGCCGATCACTTCGAGCACCTCGGGGAGCAGCCCGGGATCGACGGCCCCGGGGTCGCGGCGCGGGATCGTCGAGCGGTGCAGGTACTGCCCGGTGTACTTCAGGATTGCGGCGTCGAGCGGGGAGAGCGCGACGCCGCGCCGAGCGCGGTCGCGGTCCGCCTCGTACTCCTGCGCCCGACTCCAGTCGGCGGTCTCACGGGCCGCCCCCATCGCCGCGAGGACCCGGCCGCCTTCGAGCAGGCCGACGTCGGCGCCGTGCGCGACGAGCCGGACCCGGTCCCATTCGGCCCGGCCGAGGAACGCGTCCACGTCCTCGGGCGCGGCGAGGAGGATCGGGTCGAGCAGCGCGGCGGCCGCGTCCTGGTCGAGCGGGCCGCTGACGCCCGCGTCATGGCACAGCGGCAGCAGCGCGCTCCACAGGATCAGATGCCTGGACAGGTCGTCGCGGAGGACTGCGAGGTGCGCCTCCCCGACGGGGACAACGAAGATCCGCGGGTCGTGGTTGGCGTCGGCGCCGCCGACGACCTCGAGCGCCAGATCCCGGTCCTGCCGGAGCACGCGGGGCAGCCACCGGTTCTCACGGGCGAACTCGATCCGACTCACGCGACGTTCCCTTCATCGAGGCGGGCGCCGGGGCGACGCCCGGACGCGAGCGCCGCCGCCCGCGTCGGCGCGGCCGGCGGCGCCGCTACACATTGAAGCGGAACTCCACCACGTCGCCGTCGGCCATGACGTAGTCCTTGCCTTCCATGCGGACCTTGCCGGCGGCCTTGGCGGCCTGCATGGTGCCTGCGGCGACGAGGTCGTCGAAGGAGACGATCTCGGCCTTGATGAAGCCGCGCTGGAAGTCGGTGTGGATCTCCCCGGCGGCCTCGGGGGCGGTCGCGCCCTGCTTGATCGTCCAGGCCCGCGTCTCCTTGGGGCCGGCCGTCAGGTAGGTCTGGAGGCCGAGGGTGGCGAAGCCGACGCTGGCGAGGCGGTCGAGGCCCGGCTCGCTCTGGCCGGTGGACTCCAGGAGCTCGCGGGCCTCCTCCTCGTCGAGGTCGATGAGCTCGGACTCGAACTTGGCGTCGAGCACGACCGCCTGCGCGGGGGCCACGAGCGCGCGGAGCTTCGCGGCCAGGTCCTCGTCGGCGACCTGGTCCTCGTCCACGTTGAACACGTAGATGAACGGCTTGGCGGTCAGCAGGTGGAGGTCGTAGAGCAGCTCGGTGTCGAGCCCGGCGGCGAAGATCGTCTTCCCGGAGTCGAGCACCTCCTGGGCGGTCTTGACGGCGTCGAGCTTGGCGCGGGCGTCCTTGTTCATGCGCGCCTCGCGTTCGAGGCGCTTGAGGGCGTTCTCGACGGTCTGGAGGTCGGCGAGGATCAGCTCGGTGTTGATCGTCTCGATGTCGTCCACGGGCGAGACCTTGCCGTCCACGTGGGTGACGTTGCCGTCCTCGAAGACCCGCACGACCTGGGCGATGGCCGAGGTCTCGCGGATGTTGGAGAGGAACTGGTTGCCCTTGCCCGCGCCTTCGGACGCGCCCTTGACGAGCCCGGCGATGTCGACGAACGTCACCGTGGCCGGCAGGATCTTCTCGGACTCGTAGATCTCGGCCAGCTTCGGCAGCCGCGCGTCCGGGACGGCGACGACGCCGACGTTCGGCTCGATGGTCGCGAACGGGTAGTTGGCCGCGAGGATGTCCGAGCGGGTCAGCGCGTTGAACAGCGTGCTCTTGCCGACGTTGGGCAGGCCGACGATACCGATGCTGAGTTTCACGAGGGTCAAGTCTAGGCGGCGCCGGAGCGGGACGTCGCGGCGCGACCTCGTATGGAGTGGGCGCCCACCCCGCGGGCGGGGTGTCGGGCGGCGTGCCTGTCGCCTTCGGGGGCGGGCGCCCGGTTTCGGGGCCGGTTCAGGCGGTCAGCAGGCCCACGCCGAGGGTCGCGACCCCGGCCGCGAGGCTCGCCGCGCCGACGAACACCAGCGCGATCGCCCGGTTCGGCCGGGTGCGGCCCTTGCCCGCCATCGCGGCGAAGAACCCGCCGGACATGAGGACGGCGGCGGCCGGGATCGCGGCGCGGGCGGTCCAGCCCCAGAAGCCGGTGAGCGCGGTCGCGTCGGCGAGGACGAGGGCGACGAGGCTGAGGATGACGAGGACGCCGGCGTGGGCGTGCCCGGCGCGGGAGAAGGCCTTCTGGAAGTCGGTGAGGGGCACGCCCCCTCCGGCGACCTTGACGAGGAACAGGCCGCCGAACTCGATGGTGACGACGGTGAGGAGGCCGATCCCGGCCAGGATGCGGGAGGCGTCGCTCAGGGCGATGGTGGATTCGAACATCAGGGGGTTTCCAATCTCGTGCGTTGTCCTCAACCTACCCACCGGTCTTGACAGTGTCAAGTTGTGTGCCCGTGTTGTTTGACACTGTCAAGTTCTGCGCTAGAGTGGCCGCGTGACCGATCGCTACCACCACGGCGACCTCCGCCGCGCCCTCATCGACGCGGCCGTCGAGGCCGTCGCCGAGGCCGGGCCCAGCGCCCTGAGCCTGCGCGCCGTCGCCAAGCGGGCCGGCGTGTCCCACGCCGCCCCCGCCCACCACTTCGGCGACAAGGCCGGGCTCCTCACGGCGGTCGCCGCCGAGGGCTTCGAGCGCTTCGCCGACGCGCTGGAGGCGGCCTGGGGCGACACCGGGGACTTCTACGCCGTGGGGGCCGCTTACGTGCGCTTCGCCATCGACCGCAGGCCGTACTTCGCGGTCATGTTCCGGCCCGAGCTGGTCCACACCGACGACCCCGACCTGGAGCGCGCCGCCGCCCGCGCCGCCGCCGCGCTGCACCGCGGCTCGGGCGAGTCCGACCCCGACGCGGGCTTCAACGCCGCCGCGCTCGGCGCCTGGTCCCTCGCGCACGGCTTCGCCGAACTCCTCATCGCCGGGAACTTCCCGCCCGCGGTCCGCGCCGACCCGGAGGCCGCGTTCAAGGCCGTCGCGCAGGCGACCGGCCTGGGCCGCGCCTGAACCGAGCCCGAGTCGTGTCGCCTCCTCCGATCGGGCGACTTCACCGCTGCCGGAGCCGGTTTTCGTCGTACCCGCGCGGCATCGTGGGCAGTACGTTTCCCCTCTGGGTGGGTGGGGGCTAAGGATGGCAGGGGCGGTTCGACGCGTCGACTCGCACTGCGACTCGGGCGCGGCGATCCGTCGGGTGAGTGTGATGCGTTCACGATTGAGTTGTGCACAATTAAGTTGTGCGCTATGGTTCTGTGCATGGACGCCACGCCTCGACTCCGCGAACAGGCCTGCTTCGCGCTGTACACCGCCTCCCGGGCGGTCATCGGGCTGTACCGGCCGCTCCTCGACCGGCTCGGCCTGACCTACCCGCAGTTCCTGGTCCTCATGGCGCTGTGGGAGAGCGACGGCCGCACCGTGACCGACCTCGGCGACGCGCTCCAACTCGATTCCGGCACCGTCTCGCCGCTCCTCAAGCGGCTGGAGGCCGCCGGGTTCGTCGAGCGCCGCCGCGGCTCGAACGGCGACGAGCGCCGCGTGACCGTCCACCTCACCGAGTCCGGCGCCGCGCTCGAAAGCCGGGGCTGCGAGATCACGCAGGTCGTCGGCGGCGCCTCCGGCATGTCGCACGACGAACTCATCGCCCTGCGCGACAAGCTCAACGAGTTCACCCAGGCCATCCGCACCCGTGAAACCGCCACCGAGTAAGGGGAACACCATGGAACCGCTCTACATCGCCCACGCCGTCTCCTCGGGAGAGGGCCGCAACGGCCGCGTCGCCACCGACGACGGCCTCATCGACCTCGACCTGGCCATCCAGAAGGAACTGGGCGGCCCCGGGGGCAAGACCAACCCCGAGCAGCTCTTCGCGGCGGGCTACGCGGCCTGCTTCCACAGCGCGCTCCAGGCCGTCGCCCGCGCCGCCAAGGTCGACCTCGGCGCCTCCACCGTGGAGGCCAGCGTCGGCATCGGCAAGGAGGGCGAGGGCTTCGGCCTCAACGCGATCCTGGAGGTCGCCACCCCCGGCGCCCCCCGTGAGACCGCCGAGGCGCTGGTGGCGAAGGCCCACCAGGTCTGCCCGTACTCCAACGCCACCCGGGGCAACATCGTGGTCGAGATCGACCTCGTCGAGACCGCCTGAGCGATGACGTGAAAGGAGGGCCCCGCCAGCCGGGGCCCTCCTTTCACGTCATGGGGTTCCCGCGAACCGCCGACGCAGCGCCTTGCCGAGCTCGACCGCGCAGGCCACGGCGACCACCGGCACCGCCATCACCCACGCGCGGCCGACCGCGTCGGTCGTCAGAGTGGTCCACAGCGGCTGTTCGGGCAGGAACACCAGGCCCGTGACGCACACCGCGGCGATGCACAGCGCGAACGCGAGCGCGCCCGCCCGCAGCGGGCGCAGCAGACCCAGGGGGAGCAGCCGCCCGTCGGCCTGGCGCACCCCGTAGACGATGCCGCCGACCAGCGTGAAGACCAGCCAGCCGAAGTTCGTGGAGCTGAAGCCCGAGATCCCGTGGTACTCGCCGCGGGCCAGGCCGAAGGCGGCGGCGACCGCGGCGCCGGAGGCGCCGGCCCACAGCCAGGGCCACAGGTCCAGGCGCAGTGATCGGTTGAGGGAGTGAAGCAATCTCATCCACTCAGGATCGCCCGGCGCGGGGCGCCGCGCGTCCGCTCCGGGTACCCGAGCGGACGCGCGGCCTCGACCCCGGTCGTAGTCCCGGGGTGCCGAGGCCCTAATCCGTGGCGCTCGGCGCCTTGCCCTTGCGGAAGATCTTGCGGCCCAGCCACACCAGCGGGTCGTACCGGTCGCCGGCGACGCGCTCCTTCATCGGGATGATGGCGTTGTCGGTGATGTGGATGTGCTCGGGGCACACCTCGGTGCAGCACTTGGTGATGTTGCAGTAGCCCAGGCCCTGCTCGTCCTGAGCGGCCTCGCGCCGGTCGTCGCGCGCGTCGAGGGGGTGCATGTCGAGTTCGGCGGCGCGGATGAACAGGCGCGGGCCCGAGAACGGCGGCTTGTTCTCCTCGTGGTCGCGCACCACGTGGCAGGTGTTCTGGCACAGGAAGCACTCGATGCACTTGCGGAACTCCTGGCTGCGCTCCACGTCGACCTGCTGCATCCGGTACTCGCCGGGCTTGAGGTCCGCGGGGGGCGCGAACTGCGGCATCTCGCGCGCCTTCTCGTAGTTGAACGAGACGTCGGTGACCAGGTCGCGCACCACGGGGAAGGTCCGCAGCGGGGTGATGGTGACCGGCTCGCCGTCGGCGAACAGGTTCATGCGGGTCATGCACATCAGGCGCGGCATCCCGTTGACCTCGGCCGAGCACGAACCGCACTTGCCGGCCTTGCAGTTCCACCGCACCGCGAGGTCGGGGGCCTGCTCGGCCTGGATGCGGTGCACCACGTCGAGGACCACCTCGCCCTCGTTGACCGCGACGTCGAACTCGGCGAGCTCGCCGCCCTCGGCGTCGCCCCGCCATACCCGGAAGGTCCTCGTGCTCATCAGGCTTCCTCCACTGTCGTTGAGGGATCGGTCGTCGCAGTGCCGTACTCGTCGGCGGTCATGTACTTCGACAGCTCGGCGGTCTCGAACAGCCCCAGCAGCTCCGGCGTCATGGCCGGGACGTCCTGGCGCGTCAAGCGCACCTCGCCGTCCTCAAGGGAGGCGACCAGGTTGATCTTGCGCCACTCGGGGTCCATGCCGGGGGCGTCCTCGCGGGTGTGGCCGCCGCGCGACTCGTCGCGCTCAAGGGCCGCCTTCGCCGTCGCCACCGAGCAGACGTACATGTTCCGCAGGTCGAGCGCGAGGTGCCAGCCGGGGTTGTAGGCCCGCCCGCCCGAGGCGCTCACGTTCGCGATCCGGCTTTCGAGCGCCGCCAGCTCGGTCAGCGCCTCCTCCAGCTCGCCCGCCTTGCGGATGATCCCGACCAGGCGGCCGTTCACCGCCTGGAGCGCGCTCTGGAGCGCGTACGGGTTCTCGCCCTCGTTCCCGAACGGGCGCAGCGCGTCCTCTGCCGCCGCGGCGATCTCGGCCTCGGTGAGCTTGGGCGACTCGGCGCCCGAGGCGTGCGCCGCGGCGTACTCGCCGGCGCGCTTGCCGAAGACCAGCAGGTCCGACAGGGAGTTCCCGCCGAGCCGGTTCGAGCCGTGCATCCCGCCCGAGACCTCGCCGGCCGCGAACAGGCCCGCGACCGCCGAGGCGGCAGTGTCGGCGTCGACCTCGATGCCGCCCATGATGTAGTGGCAGGTCGGGCCCACCTCCATCGGCTCGGCGGTGATGTCGACGTCCGCGAGCTCCTTGAACTGGTGGTACATCGAGGGGAGCTTCTTGCGGATGGTCTCGGCGTCGCGCCGGGACGCGATGTCGAGGTATACGCCGCCGTGCTCCGAACCCCTGCCCGCCTTGACCTCCGAGTTGATGGCCCGCGCGACCTCGTCGCGCGGCAGCAGCTCCGGCGGGCGGCGGTTGTGGTCGGGGTCGGTGTACCAGCGGTCGCCCTCCTCGGGGTTGTCGGCGTACTGCGCCTTGAACACCTCGGGGATGTAGTCGAACATGAACCGCTCGCCCGCGGAGTTCTTGAGGACGCCGCCGTCGCCGCGCACCGACTCGGTGACGAGGATGCCGCGAACCGAAGGGGGCCAGACCATCCCGGTCGGATGGAACTGGATGAACTCCATGTTGATGAGCTTCGCCCCGGCCCGCAGCGCGAGGGCGTGCCCGTCGCCGGTGTACTCCCACGAGTTCGAGGTGACCTTGAACGAGCGCCCGATGCCGCCGGTGGCGAGCACGATCGCGGGGGCCGCGATCGCCATGAAGCCGCCCGTGGCGCGGCGGTAGCCGAAGGCGCCCTTGACCGCGCCGCCCTCGATGAACAGCTCGGTGATCGTGGTCTCGTCGATGACCTGGAGCTTCGACTCCGACTCGCCCGCGGCCTCGTCGTCCTGCTGGAGCGAGACGAGCTTCTGCTGGAGGGTGCGGATGAGTTCGAGGCCCGTGCGGTCGCCGACGTGGGCGAGGCGCGGGTACTCGTGGCCGCCGAAGTTGCGCTGGCTGATCTTGCCCTCGGGGGTGCGGTCGAACAGCGCGCCGTAGGTCTCCAGCTCCCAGATCCGGTCGGGCGCCTCCTGGGCGTGGAGCTCGGCCATCCGGTAGTTGTTGAGGAACTTGCCCCCGCGCATGGTGTCGCGGAAGTGGACCTGCCAGTTGTCGTTGGCGTTGACGTTGCCCATCGCGGCGGCCGCGCCGCCCTCGGCCATGACGGTGTGCGCCTTGCCGAACAGGGACTTGGAGATGACGATGACGCTCTTGCCCGCCAGGCGCGCCTCGACGGCCGCGCGCAGTCCCGCGCCGCCCGCGCCGATGACCAGGACGTCGCACGCCAGGTGCTCGACCTCGTTGATGTCGTTGTCGCTCATGCTCTTCCCCTATCCCACGAAGCGGAGGTCGGTGATCCATCCGGCTGCCACGGCCATGACGTAGAAGTCCGTGAGCGCCAGCGAGGCCAGGGTGATCCAGGCCCACATCATGTGCCGGCCGTTGAGCGCGCTGGAGATCGTCCACAGCCGGTACCGGACCGGGTGCTTCGAGAAGTGCTTGAGCCGCCCGCCCATGACGTGGCGGCACGAGTGGCACCCGAGCGTGTAGCACCAGAGCAGCACCACGTTCGCGGTCAGGACCAGGTTGCCCAGGCCGAGGCCGAAGCCGTCGGGGGAGCGGAAGGCCAGGATCGCGTCGTAGGTGTTGATGAGCGAGATCGCCACGGCGAGATAGAAGAAGTACCGGTGCAGGTTCTGGCCGATGAGCGGGAAGCGAGTCTCGCCCGTGTACTTCGCGTGCCCGTCGGGGACGGCGCAGGCGGGCGGGGAGAGCCAGAACGACCGGTAGTAGGCCTTGCGGTAGTAGTAGCAGGTGAGCCGGAAGGCCAGGAGGAACGGCAGGCTCAGCGCCGCGTACGGCAGGAGCGGGTGGTCGGGCAGGAACCGTCCGAAGTGGGCGGAGTCGGGGACGCAGCCGTCGGAGACGCACGGGGAGTAGAACGGCGTCAGGTAGTGGTAGTCCGCCACCCAGTAGTCGCCCTGGTAGAAGACCCGGAAGGTCGCGTAGGCGACCCAGGCGGTGATGCCCAGGACCGTCAGGATCGGCCCCCGCCGCCAGTTGTCGATCCGCAGGTTCCGCGCCTTGATCGCGGCTCTCGGCGATCGCGTGACGGCAGGTTCGTCTGTTGTGGTCATGGCGCCCCTTCGCGCGGCTCTCCCTCGGACCGGAGCCCGTTCGCTTGTGCCGGGCCTGGGCCCGTCAGCGCAGAATAGCCCCACGAATACGACCTGGAACCATGGGGTGCATCACAATCGCGAGCATTCTTCTTGGTGTGACGGTAGATTCCTAAGATTCATCAGAGTGGTCCATTGCGTCCGGTGGGTCGCGAGTGGCGCCAGTGGCCCGCCCGCGCGGCTACGCTGGGCCGCATGAGCGCACGCGGCACCCGCCCACCCGTCACCCCCCGACACCCGGAACGGGGCGAACGCTCCCTCCTCTTCGTCCACGCCCACCCCGACGACGAGACCGTGGGCACCGGCGCGACCCTCGCCCACTACGCCGCCCGCCCCGACGTCCACCTGACCGTGGTCACCTGCACCCTCGGCGAAGAGGGCGAGGTCCGCGTCCCCGCCCTCGAAGGGCTCGCCGCCGCCGAGGCCGACCAGCTCGGCGGCTACCGGTACTGGGAGTACCGCCAGGCCACCGCCGCGCTCGGCGTCGCCGACACCCACTTCCTCGGCGGCGTCGGCCGCTGGAGGGACTCGGGCATGATGGGCACCCCCGCCAACGACCACCCTCGCGCCTTCTGGGGCGCCGACCTCGACGAAGCCGCCGCCGACCTCGTCGCCGTCCTGCGCGACCGCGCCCCCCGCGTCCTCGTCACCTACGACCCCGACGGCTTCTACGGCCACCCCGACCACATCCAGGCGCACCGCGTCGCCATGCGCGCCTGCGACCTCGCCGCCGACCCCGACTGGCGCCCCGACCTCGGCCCCGCCCACGAGGTGCGCAAGATCTACTGGACCACCATGCCCCGCAGCATCATCGAAGCCCAGTTCGACGCGTTCGCCAGCGCCCCCGACAACCCCTTCGCGGGCGTCGCGAGCGCCGCCGACCTGCCCTTCGGCGTCCCCGACGACCAGATCGACGCCGCGATCACCGCCGACGACGCCGCCACCGCCCGCAAGCGGGCCGCTATGGCCGCCTACGCCACCCAGATCGCCCCCGGCGACTGGCTCGACATGCTCGGCGACAAGCTCGGCGCCGACGCCCTCGCCGCCGAGCACTACCGCCTCGTCCGAGGCGAGCGCGGCCCCGTCGACGACCGCGGCTGGGAGACCGACCTCCTCGCCTGACAGTCCCTTTCAACCATCCCTTTCAACCATCCTTTTCGACCGCCCCTTTCAACTGCCTCTCTTGGACCGCCCCTTTCGACCGTCCCGGCGGACCGTCCCTCTCAACCGTCCCTCCCAACCGTGATTCGGACCCCGCCCGAACGGGTAGCCTCTGCGGCCATGGACCAGCTACTCGAACAGCTCGCCCCGCTCGGGCTCGCGCTCCTGCTCGGCCTCCTCATCGGCGCTGAACGCGAATGGCAGGGCAAGCCAGCGGGGATGCGCACGCACGCGCTCATCGCAGTCGGCGCCGCACTGTTCGTCCTCGTCGGGCGATACGGCTTCGCCGAGGTACCGGCGGGCACCCCCGGCGTCGACCCCGCGCGCATCGCCGCGCAGGTGGTCACCGGGGTCGGCTTCCTCGGCGCGGGGGTCATCTTCTTCCGCCGGAACCTCGTCTACGGCATGACCACGGCCGCCTCGATCTGGTCGGTCACCGCCATCGCGATCGCGTGCGCCGCCGGCCTGCCGTGGGCCGCGGTCGCCGTCACCGCCGCCCACCTGCTCGTCGTCGCCGGCCTCGCCCCCGTCGAGGACTGGATCGCCCGCCATGCCAAGCACACCGGCCGCCTTCACCTGCGCTACTCCACCTCCGAAGGCCTCGCGGCGGCGCTGGCGTTGTGCACGGCGAAGGGCTTCACGGTGGTCGAGATCGAGAGTGAGGACGGCGACGGCGACGAGCGGAGCACCGCGATCACCCTCGCGGGCCGCGGCTCGGTCCGCGAGCTCACCTCGACCCTCAACGAGGAGGAGGGCGTGGTCGCTGCGACCTTCCGCGAAGAGGACACCTCGACGGGAGGCATGTGAGTCCGGGAATTGCCACCAACGGTGCAACCGAGGGCGGCCGAACCCGTCGCCCTGGCGGTGGGGGAGTGGCGCTGTAGGCCGCTGAACTGGGGGAAGAGAGCGCCTCAGGCAGGATTCGAACCTGCGACCATCGGATTAGAAGTCCGGTGCTCTATCCAGCTGAGCTACTGAGGCTCGGCGGGGTCGCACACGGCGCCGCGCCAGCGCAAGGATACCCGGCGGCCGGTGGCGGGGGAACACGGTGGTGCGGGTGGGGACGCCGGAGCGGGGAGTGGGCGTGCGGAGGTAAGCGCGGTCATTTCGGAATGGGGCGTGCGGCGATCTTGTGTGAATGCGGCGGACGCTCGATTGCGGAGGATGCGCGGGGCCGGTGGCGGGGGTTCGGCCCGGTCGCGGACACGGATGCGGGGCGTCGCAAGAACACCCCAAACGATTCTCCGCGACGCCCCGGAATTGCTGACCCGTATCAATCAGTAGTCGTTGAACGCTCAAGTGTCAAGCGGCACACCGGTTGTTGACGCCGATTCGTTATCTTGCCCTATGTGGGCGGCAATGCCCGCTATGCGGCCGGGTCCGAGCGGACGTTCCGTGCGCCCCTCGGCACGCGCCGCCCCCGGGCCCCGGCCCCCGCTCCGGAGCGGGCGTTCTCGCGAGTCCCGCCGCTGGCGTGAGCGTGCCACACTTGCACCAGAGCCAACCGTGAGGAGCGGGCATGAGCGACGAGCATCCGACAGCGGACGACGACACCGCGCCCGAGGCGGGCGGCGGCGAAGGCGGCCCGGTCGAGGTCCGGGAGTCCTCGCGCGACGCGGTCCTGCTGCGCGGCATATCGACCCGCGCCTGGGAGCACCCCGCCGACCGGGGCGCCCTGGTGGCCCTGCGGGAGCTGCGCGGCTTCGACATCGTCATGCGAAAGCTCTCGAGCGTCCTCTCCGAGCGCGCGCTGCGGCTGAGCTTCCTCGGCTCCTCGATCCGCGTCGACCGCCACCAGTACGCGCGCGTCCACGAGGCCTACCTCTCGGTGGGCGCGGTCCTCGACGCCGCCGAGCTCCCCGACCTGTACGTCACCCGCAACCCCGACCTCGGCGGCATGTGCGTGGGCATCGACAAGCCGATCATCGCGATCAACTCGGGCTCGGTGGAGCTGCTCGACGACGCCGAGCTGCGGTTCCTGCTCGCGCACGAGCTGGGCCACGCCCTCTCCGGGCACGGCCTGTACCGGACCATGCTCATGGTCCTGCTGCGCCTGACCACCTCCGTCGCGTGGATTCCGGTCGGCGTGGTGGGCCTGCGCGTCATCACCGCCGCGCTCTACGAGTGGAGCCGCAAGTCCGAGCTCTCGGCCGACCGGGCCGGGGCGCTCGCCGTCCAGGACCCGGCCGCGGCCGTGCGCGTCATGGCGAAGCTCGCCGGCGGCGGCGACCTGCGGGACGTCGACACCGCCGCGTTCCTGGAGCAGGCCAAGGAGTTCGAGACCGGCGGCGACCTGCGCGACAGCTTCCTCAAGCTCATGCTCCTCGAACAGCGCAGCCACGACTTCGCGGTCGCCCGCGCCGCGACCCTGAAGACCTGGATCGACGACGGCGAGTACCGCGAGTACCTCTCCGGGGGCTACCCGCGCCGCGACGCCGACGGGGACGCCTCGATCTCCGCGGAGGCCAAGGCCGCCGCGAAGTCCTACAAGGACCTGTTCGAGACCTCGGGCGACCCGCTCGCGAAGCTCCTGCGCCGCTTCCGCGACGGCCTCTGAGACCTGTGGAGCGAAGCGGGGCCCGGCGCACTTGCCGGGCCCCGCTTCGCGTCTTCGCTAGCGTTTGAGCTTCTCCAGCAGTAGCGCCTCGGCCACGCAGACGCGCTCGAACATCGCGATGTCGAGGGACTCGTTGGGGCCGTGCGGGTTCGAGTACTGGTCCTCGACGCCGGTGACGAGGATCGCCGCCTCGGGGAACAGCTCCTGGAAGGTCGCGATCATCGGGATCGAGCCGCCGACGCCGATCTCGACCGGCTCGGTGCCGTCCCACGCCTCGGCGAAGGCCGCGCGGGCCGCGTCGAAGGAGGGCCCGGTCGCGTCGATCGCGCACGGGTCGCCGAGGCCGCCCTCGGGGGTGACGGTGACGGTCGCGCCCCAGGGCGCGTTGGCCGCGACGTGCGCGCGCACCGCCTTGAGCGCGTTCTCGGCGGAGTCCCCGGCCGCGAGCCGGAACGAGACCTTCGCGCGCGCGCTGGGCTGCAAGGCGTTCGCGGACTCGGCGGCGCCGGGCGCGTCGATGCCCAGGACGGTGGCGGTCGGCTTCGACCACAGGCGCTCGGTGAGGCGGCCGGTGCCGATGAACTCGGTGCCCGGGAGCATCCCGGCCTCGTGGCGCAGCGCGGCCTCGTCGTAGTCGAGGTCGGCGCTGCGGCCGGTGACCAGGCCTTCGACGGCGACGTCCCCGGCGTCGTCGTGCAGGGTCGCCACCAGGCGCGCGAGGGCGGTCAGCGCGTCGGGCACCGGCCCGCCGAACAGGCCCGAGTGCACCGCGCCCTTGAGGACGGCGACCTCGACGTAGACGTTGATCACCCCGCGCAGCGTGGTGGTCAGGGCCGGGACCTCGGTCTTCCAGTTCGTGGAGTCGGCGATGACGACGACGTCGGCGGCCAGGAGGTCGCGGTGCTCGCGCAGCAGGCCCTCCAGGGTCGGGGAGCCGAACTCCTCCTCGCCCTCGATGAGCAGCTTCACGCCGACCGGCGGGCGGCCGCCGTGGGCGCGGAGCGCGGCCACGTGCGCCATGACGCCCGCCTTGTCGTCGGCGACGCCGCGGCCGTACAGCCGCCCGTCCTTCTCGACCACGGTGAACGGGTCGTCCTGGTCCCATAGGGAGAGGTCGCCGACCGGCTGCACGTCCTGGTGGGCGTACAGCAGGACCGTCGGCTGCCCTTCGGGGGCCGGGAAGTGCGCGTACACGCTCGGTTGCCCGCCGCCGTGGCGCAGCTGCCTCGCCTCGGCGGCCCCGGCGTCCTCCAGGAGTCGCTGGACGGCGTCGGCGCCCCTGCGGGCCGGATCGTGGTCGAGTCCGTCGAAGGCGATCGCCGGGATCGTGACGAGGGCCTCCAGATCGGCGCGCACTCCGGGCATGGCGGCGCGCACCGCATTCACAACATCGCTCATGGGGCGCAAGTCTAGGTGCCGTCTAGACTCGGCGGCGTGATGGAGCGATACAGGTTCGTCCTCGCCCCGCGCTGGGTCGGGCTGACGCTGGCGGGCGCGGTCGTGATGGTCGTGTGCGTGCTGCTCTCGGACTGGCAGTGGGGCCGGGCGGTCGAACGGGCCGCGGCGAACGAGGTCATCGAGTCGGGCGGCGAGGCCGTCCCGCTCGACGCGACGCTCCCGGCCGGGGCGCCCCTGGCCGACGAGGACCGCTGGACGCTCGTGGAGGCCGTCGGCGTCTACGACTCCGGCGCCGAGATCGTGCTGCGGGCCCAGACGAACAACGGCGTCAACGGCTTCGAGATCGTCACCCCGCTGGTCCTGGAGGACGGCACCGCGCTCCTGGTCGACCGCGGCTTCATCGCCTCCGAGGGCACCGGCAGCGTCCCCGACTACCCCGCCGCCCCCGCCGGCGAGGTCACCGTGACCGGCCGCGTCTACGAGTCCGAGCCCGAAGGCGGCTCGGTCAGCGAGGTCGACGGCCACCTGGAGTCGCGCCGCCTCAGCCTCCCGATGTTCGAGGACCGCCTCGGCTACGAGCTGCGCGGCGCCTGGATCGCCGACACCGAGCCCGCCGAGGGCCTCACCGCCCTGGAGACGCCCTCCTTCAAGGACTGGCAGAACTACTCCTACGCCGGGCAGTGGCTGCTCTTCGCGCTCCTGGTGCCGCTCGGCTGGGTCGCGCTCGCGCGCCGCGAGCGCCGCGACCTCGACGCCGCCTTGGAAGCCGGCCCGGACACCGAAGCGGCCCCGTCGGAAGCCGACGAGGCCGCTGCACCGGACGCGCCGGTCAGTCCTTCCCCTCGAACTGGATCTGTCTCGACGGAGCGTTGAACTGCTCCACCGGCACTCCTTCGAGGGCCTCCCTGAATATCTTCCCGACCGTCTCCTTCGAGGTCGAGGTGTTCCCCTTGCCCACCGAGTTGAAGATGTAGTCCGGGTCGGCCATGAAGGCGCCGATCGTCATCTGCGGCGTGTAGCCGAGGAACCACGAGGCCCGGTCGTTGTCGGTGGTGCCGGACTTGCCCGCGATCGGCCGCCCGGCGAGCTGGCCGACCACCGGCGAGGTGCCCCAGGGCCCGCACTGCGCCCCCTTGCGGGCCGTACCGGTCACGCACCGGCCCGCGTCGGTGGCGGCGCGCGCGACGTCCTCGTCGAGCTCCTGGTGGCAGCGCGGCGAGGCGACGTCGAGCTCCTGGCCGTTCGGGTCGATGATCCGCAGCGCCGGGATCGGCTCGCAGTACTGGCCCTCGGCCGCGAGCGTGTTGAACACGTTCGTCATCTCGATCGGCTGGACGTCCGAGACGCCGAGCGTGAACGGCCCCCAGCCCGAGCGCCGCTCCTCCGAGGCGTAGTACGCGTCGCCCTCCGAACGCCACTGGAGGCCCATCCGCTCGGCCATCTCCACGGCCTTGTCGGCGCCGACGCGGTCGATGAGCTGCGCGAAGTACGTGTTCACCGACATCCCGAAGCCCGACCACATGTCGCGGTTGCCGGCCATCGAGGCCGAGCCGTTCTTCGGGCACCAGTTCCCGCCGCACGCGGTCGTGGCGGACACGAAGCTCGTCCTGACCTGGTTGGGGGAGCTGATGTTGTAGTCGAGCGGGTAGCCCGCGTCGAGCGCGGCGAGCATCGTGAAGACCTTGAACGTCGAACCGGCCTGGTAGCCGCCGGTGTCGCCGCCGCCGAGGACCGGGTTCACCGTGTTCGGGTAGTTGCCCTTGCGGTCGAAGGACGGGTTCGAGTGCGGGCCGTTGTGGCTCTGGTCGTACGAGAAGACCCGGTTGGCGCCCAGCGCCTTCACGCGCCCGGTGCCCGGCTCCATGACCACCGCGCCGTGCAGGAGCTTCGACTCCTTGCTCTTGGCCTTGTTCACCGTGTCGTTCGCGATGTCCTGGAGCTCGGGGTCGAGCGTGGTGATGACGGTGTACCCGCCCTGGCGCAGCTCCTTCTCCCGCTCGGCCGGGGTCGCCCCGAAGGCGTCCTGCTCGCGCCACCAGCGGCGGAAGTAGTCGCAGAAGAAGCCGTACTCGGAGGTCGTGCCCTCCACGCCGATGCACGAGTTCGGCGGGTCCGAGACGTCGAGCTCGATCGGCAGGCCCCGGACCTCGGAGACGTCGCCGTGCGAGAGGTAGTCGATGTCGACCATCCGGTCGAGCACCCAGTTGCGCCGGTCGAGGGCCGCGGTGCCGTCGGCGCTGATCGGGTCGTAGGCCGAGGGCGCCTGGACGAGCCCGGCGAGCGTGGCCGCCTCCTGCATGTTCAGCTCGGAGGGGTGCTTGGAGAAGTACACCTGAGCGGCGGCGAAGATGCCGTACGCGTTGTGCCCGAAGTAGGCCTGGTTGAGGTAGCGCTCCAGGATCTCGTCCTTGGAAAGCTGGTCCTCCACGGCCATCGCCAGCCGCGCCTCGGTGACCTTGCGCGTCGCGGTCTGCTCGGTGGCGGCGATGACCTCGTCGATGGTCTCGGCGTTGAGCTGGAGGGCCCCGCGCACGTACTGCATGGTGATCGTCGAGGCGCCCTGCTCGACGCCGCCGGAGGAGTTGTTGGCGACGAAGGCGCGCACGATGCCGCGGTAGTCGACGCCGTTGTGCTCGTAGAACCGCGAGTCCTCGGCCGCGACCATCGCCTGCCGCATGACCGGCGCGACCTCGTCGAGGGTGACGTGGCGGCGGAACTCGTCGTAGAAGAGGCTGATGAGGGTCTCGCCGTCCGCGGCGTACACGTACGAGGTCAGCGGGGGGTCGGTCTCGGTGACCTCCACCGAGAGCGTGTCGATCGCGTTGAAACCGGCCTTGGCGCTCAGTCCGGCCATCGCCGCCAGCGGGAACAGCAGGGCCGCTATCGCCAGTCCGGCGAGCAGACTGGTGCGCAGGAGGGCGTACACCCCTTCGGCGGGCGGTCCGGTCTGGTCGCTCCCGTGTTCGGACAGTCCGGGCACACGGTGCTGGCGGGGTCGATCACGCATATATCCAGCCTAGGGCACATGCGGGGCGCCAAGGTGAAAAAACTCACGAGCCCCGGTAACGCTTTCGCAGTAGAACGGGACGCGACCCGCACTCGCCTCCCGCGCGCCCCAGCGGAAACCGGGATCGGCACCGCGACGGGGCGGCCGGGGCCCGAACACCGCGTAACATGCTCGCAATCCTCCGGTTAGATGCCCGCGACGATTTCCGCCTACGCTTGGCGACGTATCACTGGGAGTGCTGGAGGAGGCACCTGTGTCGGTCTACGAGGTCGGTCTGCGCTTGCGCGGCAAGACGGTGCTCGTCGTCGGCGGCGGCTCGATCGCCGGACGCCGGGTCCCCCGCCTGCTGGCCGCGGGCGCCCACGTCCGCCTCGTCGCCCCCGAGGCGACCACGACCCTCTCGGACCTCGCCGCGTCCGGCGAGCTCCACTGGGACCGCCGCGCCTGGCGCCCCGGCGACGGCGACGACGCCTGGTTCGTCCTCGCCGCCACCGACGACCCCGCCGTGAACGCGGCCGTCGCCGCCGAGGCCGAGGCCCGCCGCACCTGGTGCGTCCGCGCCGACGACGCCGAGGCCTCGAACGCGTGGACCCTCGCCGCCACCGAGTTCGACGGTGTCGGCGTCGCCGTCCACGCCTCCGGCGACCCCCGCCGCGCCGCCGCCGTCCGCGACGCCGTCGCCGCGGCCCTGCGCGCCGGCGAGATCGCCGCCCCCCGGACCCGCACCGCCCGCCCCGAAGGCGGCTCGGTCGCCCTCGTCGGCGCCGGCCCCGGCGACGCCGACCTCATCACCCTCCGCGGCCTCGAACTGCTGCGCCGCGCCGAAGTGGTCGTCTCCGACCGCCTCGCCCCGCAGGAGCTGCTCGACATGCTCGGCGACGACGTCGAGATCGTCGACGCCGCCAAGCTCCCGTACGGGCGCCACACCACCCAGGAGCAGATCAACGCCGTCATGGTCGAGCGCGCGCTCGAAGGGAAGTTCGTGGTCCGCCTCAAGGGCGGCGACGGCTTCGTCTTCGGCCGCGGAGCCGAGGAGCTCGACGCGTGCCTCGAAGCCGGGGTGCCGGTCGAGGTCGTCCCCGGCCTCTCCTCCTCCATCGCCGGCCCCGCCGCCGCGGGCGTCCCCGTGACCGAGCGCGGCGTCGTCCACGACTTCACCGTCGCCACCGGCCACGTGCCCCCCGGGCCCCGCAGCCTCGTCGACTGGGCCTCGCTCGGCGCCGGGAACGGGACGATCGTGCTGCTCATGGCCGTCAAGAACCGCGCCGCGATCGCCGCGGCCCTCATCGACGGCGGCCGCGACCCGCGCACCCCCGTCCGGATCGTGGAGAGCGCGACCACGAAGAACCAGACCGTGCGCGAATGCGTTCTTTCCGACCTGGGCGTCACCGAAGCGCACCACCCGTCCGTGATCGTCATCGGAGCGGTCGCCGGGCGCGGCCGAGAACTGTGAGTTTTCGCAGCTAGAGACCGATTTTCAGGCGGCGCCGGAGTGTAACTCCGGCGCCGCCGCAGTTTTACCTAATCCACCCTTTACAAGCGCGAACACAGGCCGTAATATTCGTCCATCAACAGCGCGGCGATCGCCGTGTCTGCCACCGTGGTCACTATCTGAACCACAGGTGTACTTCCATTAAAGCGGGTGCTCCCGCTGACCCTTTTTGTCCTCTTTGGAGTGTGCATGCGCATTCGTGAGTTGTCTGCTGAGCTCGCTTCGCGGCTCAAAGTCGCCTACGCGGTCCGCAATGTCGACCTGACGTTGCCCGGACTCACCCTGGTCGACGAATGCGCGCCCCGCCCCGGCCATATCCTGGTCGCCCGGGTCGACGCCATCGGGCACCACAACTGGCTCGAAGTCGCCACCGGCCGCAAGGCCGCCATCTACCCCGGCGACGAGGTCCTCCTCGCCTTCGGCGAGCGCTACGCGCCCGACCAGTACGAGTCGCGCGTCCCCGAGGTCCTCGGCAGCTCCGTCGACCTCGTCGCCGCCGGCGGCGTCGCCGGCGAGGTCCTCTCCCGCCACGGCGACATGCGCCCGCCGACCCGCCTCGAGCCCATCGGCGTCCTCGCCGACCGCGAAGGCGTACCCGTCGACCTGCGCCGCTTCAACGTGCTCGCCCCGTTCGGCCTGGGCGACCACCCGCCGGTCGTCTGCGTCGTCGGCACCTCCATGAACGCGGGCAAGTCCACCACCGCCGCCTCGGTCATCCGCGGCCTCGCCCGCGCCGGGCACCGCGTCGCCGGCATCAAGATCACCGGCACCGGCGCCGGCGGCGACCCGTGGATGTTCCGCGACTCCGGCGCCGTCGTCGCCGCCGACTTCACCGACGGCGGCTACCCGACCACTGCGGGCGTCCCCGTCCCCGAACTCGCCGAGCTCGCCCAGACGCTCTACCACCACGCCGCCGCGCACGACGTCGACGCCGTGGTCATGGAGATCGCCGACGGCATCCTCCAGGCCGAGACCTCCGCGCTCCTCGAATTCCCGACGCTGCGAGAACTGGTCGACGGCGTGGTCCTGGCCGCCGCCGACGCCGCGGGCGCCCGCTACGGCGCCCAGCACCTGCGCGGCCTGGGCCTGCCCGTCATCGCCGCCTCCGGGCGCCTGACCCAGTCGCAGCTGGCGATCCGCGAGGCCGTCGCGGGCATGGACGCCCCGGTCTACACGCCCGGCGAACTCGCCGAGGCGCATGTGGCCCAGGAGATCCTGGCCCTGGCGGGCGTGGCGCGGACCCGCAGGTCGGGCGTGCTCGAACTGGGCGAAGCCGCCTAGCGGACGACCGGATTCGATGGCGGCGCGGACACGCGCCGCCATGCCTGTCCGGAATCAGCGGCGGAGGCCACTTTGGCCGACCCGCGTCCGAGACCTTCTTGTGACAATGGGAGGCTGGTCGGCGTTGCATGCGTGAATTAGGCTCAGGTTCGCGTGCCGCCCCCAGGCACCGGTCAGGGCCCGAGTGGCGCTCGCGCTTCTGGTACAGCTGACCCCCCGCAGAGGAACCCCCCTTATGACCACGAGCAGTGTCGACGCCCGGCGATTGAACGTCAAGGGCCTGTTGATAGCCGTCGGATTGCCGGTCGTGCTGGTCGGCGCGCTCGTCGCCACGCTCTTGGGCACGGGTGCGTTCAGTCGTGAGAGTCAGGGCGAGGACGCGAGTCTGTGGCTGTGGACGACGCAGGCCGGTGAGATTGCGCGGGTGAACGGCCTGACCGCCGCGACCGACGTGCGCTACGACTTGACGGACGCGGCCGGGAACGCGGTCCAGATCGAGCAGACCGATTCGCACCTGCTGCTTCGGGAGATCGTGACCGGGAAGGTCTCGGCGATCGACCTCTCGACCCTTGAGCTCACCGGTTCGGCCGAGACCGCGCCGGGCGAGGGCGTGCGGGTGGCGCTCTCGGATGACGGTGCGTTCATCATCGATCAGACGCAGGGTCTGGTGAATCAGGT
>NZ_STGX01000001.1:378790-378973 GCF_004912155.1 Glycomyces paridis
CCAGATCGAGCCTGAGGACGCGGGCGCGAAGACGCTCGCTACGGAGGTCGTGGCCGAGCCGCGTCAGGAGATCGCCCTCACCGTCCTCGGTGACGGTGTGGCGGTGCTGAACTCGACGGTGAAGCAGATGACGACCATCCGCTCGGACGGGCGCCGTTCGGTGACCGACGTCGAGCTGGCCGG
>NZ_STGX01000001.1:379120-451198 GCF_004912155.1 Glycomyces paridis
TACCGAGCTGACCCGGATCGAACTCGACTCCGGGGGCGGCCCGATCGAGCTGTACCACCCCGGCGACACGCTGTTCGCCAACGCCGTCAACACCAACCAGGCCGTCGTCGTCTCCTCCGACGGCAACGCCCGACTCGCCGACAAGAACCGCGACGACATCCTCGGCGGCGACGCCCCGCCGGACGAGGACCAAGGCGGCGACGACGAAGGCGACGAAGAGGGCAACGAGGAGGCCGCCCCCGAGGTCGGCCCGCCCGGCGCGGTCACCAACCTCGGCGGCACCGTCGGCGACGGCCTCATCAACCTCTCCTGGGACGCCGCCCCGAACAACGGCTCGGCCCTGACGAAGTACGTGGTCGAAGGCGCGGGCGAGACCTGGGAGATCGCCGCGGGCCAGCGGGTCCTGGAGATCAAGGACCTGGAGAACGGCACCCCGTACACGTTCACCGTGACCGCCCACAACGCCGAGGGCGAGGGCGACACCGCGACCTCGCCGTCGATCACGCCGTCCGCCGAGGTCCCCGACCCGGTCGGCGCCGTCGAGGCGACCGCGAACAACGACGGCACGGTCACCGTCTCGTGGGACGAGGCGAACGGCCAGGGCAACGAGGTCAGCGGCTACCAGGTCGCGGCCGTCGCCGCGGGCGGCGAGCAGTCCGTGGTCGGCGAGGCCACCGGCACCACCTTCACCGCACCGGCGGGGAGCCTCGACTACGGCACGCAGTACGTCTTCGAGGTGACGACGCTGTCCGGCACCGCCGCCTCCGAGCCCTCCGCGCCGTCCGGTTCGGTCACCCCGTTCAACGTCCCCGACGCCCCGGGCGCCCCCTTGGCCGTGACGGCGAAGGACGCGGCCGGCGCCATCGAGGTGACCTGGACTCAGCCGTCCAACAACGGCCGCGACATCCAGAAGTACATCGTCAGGGCCGGAGGCAAAGAGGTCGAGGCCACCACGACCTCGGCCCGCATCGAGGGCTTCAGCAACGGCGAGACCGTCCCGGTCTCGATCGTCGCCGTGAACGAGGCGGGCGAGTCCGCCCCGGCCGAGACCTCCTCGAACACGATGGTCGCCCCGCAGGTCGCCATCTCCGGCAGCTCCAGCACCACCAGCGTCATGACCGTGAACTTCACGTACGACGACGGCGGCGGCCAGGCCACCTGCAAGCTCTTCCGCTCGACCGCGACGAGCGCCGAGGTCACCGAGCCGTGCGACGGGTCGATGAACACCCTCCAGCACTACGCCTCGACCGACCACAGCCTGCGCATCGAGATCACCAACCCGGTGGGCACGGCCAAGAGCGACACCGTGACCGTCCGGACCCAGAACATCAACGGCGAGGTCTTCTTCGGCTGCTCCGAGGTCGACAGCATCTACTGCAACGCCGGGTCCGAGGACAACGGCGGCGCCGACGGCGTGGCGATCATGTCCGGGCCCGGCTCCGGCAAGGCCCTCGGCTACGTCAAGACCGGCAAGGCCCTCACCGCGATGTGCTACACCACCGGCACCACCGTCACCCCGCGCGGCGACGAGCAGGACGGCTACCACGAGTACCACAAGGGCAAGGACTCGACGAACAAGTGGATCCGAGTGAACTACGGCGACAACGACGTCGCTTACATCTCGTTCGCCTGGTTGAACATCGCCGGCGAGGGCAAGAACTCCGTCGGCGCGCTGCGAGACTGCGGCTAGACGAATGAAGAAGGACGACCATGCACGACACCGAGCAGACACACCCGCTGCACGTGCCTAGGCGCCTCCAGCAGCCGGTGCAGCTCGGCGCCCAGCAGGCCGAGCAGTTCGCCGCCACGTTCGAGCGGCTCGCCGCGGCCGTCGACACCGTCGTGCTCGGCAAGCAGGAGGTGGTGCGCCTGGCGCTCACCGCCATGTTCGCCGAAGGCCACATCCTGCTGGAGGACGTGCCCGGGACCGGCAAGACCACGCTGGCCCGGGCCATCGCCGCCGCCGTCTCGGGCCAGTGGCGGCGCATCCAGTTCACGCCCGACCTGCTGCCGTCCGACGTCTCCGGCGTCACGATCTTCAACCAGGCCAGCGGCGCCTTCGAGTTCCACCCCGGCCCGGTCTTCGCCAACATCGTGATCGCCGACGAGATCAACCGGGCGAGCCCGAAGACGCAGTCGGCGCTCCTGGAGGTCATGGAGGAGGGCCGGGTCACCGTGGACGGCCACCCGCACCAGGTGCCGCAGCCGTTCCTCGTCGTCGCCACCCAGAACCCCGTCGAGATGGACGGCACCTACCGCCTCCCCGAGGCCCAGCTCGACCGCTTCCTCGTGAAGCTCTCGGTGGGCTACCCGGTCGAGGCCGCCGAGATCGAGGTCCTGCGCGGCACGCACCAGCGCTCGCCCGAGCACCTGCCCGCCGTGGTCGACACCGACACGGTGGCGCAGATGGCCGACCTCGCCAAGCAGGTCTACATCGCCGAGCCGCTGTACGCCTACCTCGTGCAGCTGGCGAACGCGACCCGCAACCACCCGCAGGTCGCCGTCGGGGTCAGCCCCCGCGGGCTCATCGCCCTGACGAAGGCCGCGAGCGTGTTCGCCCTCTCCCAGGGGCGCACCTACATCGTCCCCGAGGACGTCAAGGCCCTGGCCGGACCGGTGTTCGCCCACCGCATCCAGCTCGCCCCCGACGCGGCGATGCGCGGGGCCAACGGCGCCGCCGTCGTCGCCGACGCCTTCGACCAGGTCCCCGTCCCGCTGCCCGCCTCGGCGGCATGAGCGGGCCCGGTGCGACCGCCGGGCCCGAACCGGTCCCGGCGGACCGGCCCGCCCCGCGGGGGACCGCGGCCCGGCTCGCCGACCTCGCCCTGGCCGTGCCGGTCACCTCGCGCGGCGTCGGCCTCGCCGTCGCCGCGGTGGCGCTCCTGGCCGCGGGCTGGACCTGGGGCTACCCCGAACTCGCCGCCGTCGGCGCGGTCGCGGTGCTCGCCTGCGTCGCCGCCGCGTCCGTGATCGCCGCCAGGCCGCGCCTCGAAGTCGAGCGCGGCGTCACCCCCGACCGCGTCTCGGTCGGCCACACCGCCGAAGTGGCCCTCACGATCCGCAACACCGGGCGCTGGCGCTCGGTCAACGCCCGCACCGTCGACACGTACGGCGGCACAGCGCACACTTACGGCTCGCAAGCGTCGCCGAGGGGCGTCCCGGCCCGCCGCGTGGCCGTGCCGCTCGCGCGCCTGCGCCCCGGCAAGAGCGCCGCGGCGAGCTACCGCATCGAGGCCGAGCGGCGCGGCGTGATCGACGCCGGGCCGCTGAGCATCGGCAAGCGCGACCTCCTCGGCCTCGCCGCGACCGCCGGGAACTTCGGCCCCACGGCCCGGCTGTGGATCCACCCGCGCCTCCACCTCCTCGGCCGCACCCCCGACGGCCTCGCCCGCTCCCTCGAAGGCACCGCCGACAAGGTCGAGCAGGGCTCGCTGACCTTCCACGCCCTGCGCGAGTACGTCATCGGCGACGAGCTGCGTCACGTCCACTGGCGCACCTCCGCGCGCATCGGCAAGCTCATGGTCAAGGAGCACCTCGACACCTCGCTGCCCACCGTGGCCATCGCCGTGGACGACCGGCCCGACAGCTGGCCCGAGCCCGAGGCGTTCGAGGCGGCCTGCGAGGCCGCCTACTCGGTCCTCACCGCCTGCTTCCGCGCCGAGTACCACGCCGCGCTCGTGCCCGCCTCCGGCGCGACGGTCTCGGGCGCGGGCCGCGACTCCTACGGCGACCTCCTCGCCGAGCTCGCCCCCGACGCCGCCGACACCCTCGACGCCTATGTCGCGCGTCTCTCGGCCGCGAAGTACGGCGACACGCTCGTGTGGATCACCGGGACCGAGCCGCCCACCGACCGCCTCGCCGTCCTCAAGCGGGCCTACCCGACCGTGATCGCCGTCCACCTCGCGGCCGGGCTCCCCACCTCCGCCGCGCTCGCCGGCGGACTGCCGACCATCCGCGCGGCAGACGGCGAGCAGTTCGCCGCCGCCTGGAACAACGGCGGCACCCGGCTATGAACGGCACCCCATGAGACGCACCCGCTACCGACTCCGGGTCGCCGCCGTCGCGGCCGCCCTCACCCTCATGTGCGCCCTCGCGGGCGCCGTCGCCGCCCGCGTCTACCACGGGCAGCTCCTCACCCTCCTCGTCGCCGGGGCGGCCCTGGGCGCCTTCGCGATCGGCTTCGCCTTGCGCAACCGGCCCGCGTTCCTCGCCCCGAGCGTCTCGGCCACCGGCCTCGCCGCCTACCTCCTCGGCGCGATCGCGCTCACCGCCGACGGCACCGAGCCGCTCGGCACCGTCATCGTGGACGCGCTCGTCAACGCCGTGCCCCGCACGCTCACCGCGCTCATCCCCGTCGAGCCCGCGCCGGACACCGTGATCGTCCCGGTCTTCCTCACCTGGCTCGCCGCGACCCTCGCCTGCGAGTTCGCGATCCGCTACGGCCGCACCCTCCTCGGGTGCCTCCCGCCGACGCTCCTGTACGGCGCCGGGCTCTACCTCGTGGGCCCCAACGCCGCCGCCGGGACGCTCTGGGCGATCGCCTACTGCGTCCTGGCCGCCCTCGCGCTCGCCGTCACCGCCGCCCCGCCCGAGCGGCGCCCCGACCGCGACGCGAAGGTCGACGGCGCCGCGCCCTCGCGCACGCCCGCCCTCATGGGCGCGGTCGTCACCACCACCGTCCTCCTCGCCGCGGTCGCCGTCCTCGGCCCCGCGGTCGCCCGCCTCGTCACCGCGAGCCCCGGCGACCCCCGCGAGTACGTCGAGCCCCCGCAGCTCACCGACATCGACCTCAACCCGCTCGTGCGCATCGCCGAATGGGCGAAGTACCCCGAGCAGGAGCTGTTCCGCGCCGACACGAGCGCCGACGCGTGGATGCGCCTGGCCGTCCTCACCGAATACGACGGCACCACCTGGCAGGCCTCCGGCGACTTCCGTACCGCCGGCACCGTCATCCCCGGCAGCGGCGAGGCCACCTACACCGCGGACGTCGAGATCATCGAGCTCGGCGGCAAACTCGTGCCCGCCGCCGCCGACCCGACCGCCGTCACCGACCTCCCGATCGCCGTCAACCTCCACACCAGGTGCCTGCTCACCCCCGACGGCCTCGCCACCGGCTCGGCCTTCAGCGTCGACTCCGCGCTCGTCCAGGTCGACGCGGCCGCCGCCGAGAGCGCCCGGCCCGACCTCGGCGACGGCGCCACCGTCGTCGTCCCGCCCGGCACCCCCGAGGTCATGGCGACCATCGCCGACTACATCCGCACCGAGTTCGACACCCCTTACGAACGCGCCCAAGGCCTCGCGGACTTCCTCGCCGAGCACTACGCCTTCGACGCCGAGGCGCCCTCCGGGCACGACCTGCCCGCCCTCGGGTTCTTCCTCGGCGACCCGATCGCCCTCGGCGGCCAGCGCGGCACCAGCGAGCACTTCGCGGCCTCCTACGCGGTCATCGCGCGCCTCGTCGGCCTGCCGAGCCGCGTCGTGGTCGGCTTCGACGTGCCCGCGGGGGCCAGCACCGTCACCGCTTCCCAGGGCATGGCCTGGCCCGAGATCGCCTTCGACGGCGTCGGCTGGGTCCGCTTCGACCCGCTGCCGGCGGCCGGCTCGGTGCCGTCCCCGCCCGAGGACACCCTGGAGAAGCTGGAGGAGGAGACCCCCAGCGAGGAGGAGGAGTCCGGTGGCGGCGGCGAGGCCGAGGACTACAACGACGAGGCCCTCGAACAGGACGCCGACTTCGCCGAGGAGGCCGCCGCGGAGGACGACGCGCTGCCGCGCTGGGTCTGGTACGCCGCGGCCGCGCTGGTGCTCGCGTGCGTGCCGCTGGTGCTCAAGGCGCGCCGGGCGCTGCGGCGGCGCAGGCGCCTGTCGCGGGGGAGTCCCGCCGAGCGTGTGGCGGGGGCCTGGGCCGAGGTGCTCGCGGCGGCCGCCCGCGCGGGGGTGAAGGTGCCGGGCCATCTCAACGCCGAGGAGGCGGCCGCCCGGCTCGCGTCACTGGAGGCGGACATCGGCGCGCTGCCGCGTCTGGTGAACGCCGCGGCGTTCGCTCCCGAAGCGGTCTCCGAATCGGACGCGAAGGCCGCCACGGCGATCGCGAGCGGCTATGCCAAGCGGATCCGACACCAGGTGAAACGGTGGAAACGCCTCATTCTGTGAAATGCACCAATTGCTCATCGACAATTCCTGACAAATACACCTGGTGCCGGGCCGAACCCGTGGAGTGGTGGTGATCTGGCAGACTGTGACGTATGGAGAACCCCTTCTTCTCTGTCCGTTTTCGCGGATACGACCGAAGTCAAGTCGACCGCGCCGTTGCCCGGATCCGGAAGGCCACCGACGCCGGCTCGCCCCCGCACCCCGATTCGCTGACCAATCTCGGATTCCAGTTGACGTTGCGCGGCTACGACACCGGTGAGGTCGACGAGTACTTCACCGAGGTCGCGCGTTCACTGCGCGGCGGCTAGTCTGGGGGCGTGACCTCGCAGGACCCGTACCAACCTCACATGCAGCCGCCCCCGCACCCGGTGGGGCCGCAGCCGCCCGGGTACTCGCAGGCCCAGCCCCCTTACCCGTACTCCCACCCCCAGCCCCCCTACCCCGCCCGCCCGGCCCCGCCGGGCTGGCCCCACTTCGCCTTCCCCCCGCCCGTCCTGGTCGACGGCTACCAGCTGGTGCAGCCGCGGCTCAAACCCATTCCGTCCGGCCCGGCCATCGGTTCGCTGGTGGCGGGCATCGGCGGCGTCCTCGGTGCGATCCCCGGCCTCATCGCCGCGGGCTTCAGCCCCTGGACGGGGTTCACCTTCTTCATGTTCGCCGCGCTCACCGGCATCGGCTCGGTCGGCCTCGCCCTCTACGCGAAGCGCCAGATCAACGCCGCCCGCGGCGGCGTCTCCGGGCGCGGCCTGGCGACCACCGGCCTCGTGATCGGCATCGTGGCCTGCTCCTTCGCCGTGATCACCGCCCTCATCGCGCTGGCG
This sequence comes from Glycomyces paridis, assembly GCF_004912155.1. Classification (GTDB taxonomy): domain Bacteria; phylum Actinomycetota; class Actinomycetes; order Mycobacteriales; family Micromonosporaceae; genus Glycomyces; species Glycomyces paridis. The sequence goes on from NZ_STGX01000001.1 coordinate 386,092, forward strand.
GCCTCCTGAGGCGAGGCCACGACTCGTCCGACAAGACGGACGAATCGGTACAATATCGTCATGACTATCAGTGGGACTGAAACGCTGCTCGACGGACTCTCCATCGGCCACCTGCCCGACCGCCTCGGCACCGCCTCCGACTTCGAGTTCGAATGGGGCGAGGTCAAGTTCGTCCAGCGGGTCTGGGAGACCGAGATCGAGCCCGGCTCCTGGCGCGTCGACCTTCAGGTCCAGGTGCTGCGGAGCGACGCCCTCGCCGACCTCGTCTCGCTGCGCGCGTTCCTCGCCGAGTACCACGAGCGCGACGTCGACTGGGCCACCGAGCCGTTCGGGCAGGACGGCTTCAAGACCGAGCGCGAGGCCGCCCGCCTCCTCGCCCCCGGCCTCGCCGTCGAGGTCCGCGACCCCTTCGGGCGCCAGGGGCCCGGCCAGATCGACGCCGTGGCGGCCGCCGTCCACCGCGTCGAACGCTGAGGCGCCCGCGGCCCCGGCGCGACCGGGGCCGCGACCCGACCGGCCTTCCGCCCCGCCGCCCCGGCCCCTTTTCGACCTCGGATACCCTTACCTGCGAAAACATCCGCTCTTCGCGGGACCCGATGTCGAAGGAAGCATTCGTGAACGTCGAACCAGTGACTCCGCTCGTAGAGGCCGTCGAGACCGCCGTGGTCGACGCCCTCCGACGAGCCCTGCCCGAGACCGGCGGGCCGGAGCCACTGGTGCGACGAAGCGACCGCGCCGACTACCAGGCCAACGGCGCCCTCCCGCTCGCCAAGCGGCACGGCCGCAACCCGCGCGAACTCGGCGAGGCCGTCGCCGCCGCGATCGACGCCCCCGACCTGATCGCGACGGCCGAGGCCTCCGGTCCCGGCTTCGTCAACATCGCGATCACCAGTGAGGCCGTCTGGAAGCAGGTGGCCGCGCGCCTCGACGCCGACCGGCTCGGCGTCGGCCTCCCGCTGGCGGGCGAGCGGATCGTCGTCGACTACTCCGGCCCGAACGTCGCCAAGGAGATGCACGTCGGCCACCTGCGCACCACGATCATCGGCGACGCCCTCGCGCGCCTCGCCGAAGCGTTGGGCGCCACGGTGATCCGCCAGAACCACCTGGGGGACTGGGGCACCCAGTTCGGGATGCTCATCCAGTACCTGAGTGAGCACCCCGAGGCCGAATGGCACCGTGCCGACGAGGCCGACCCGACCGCGAACGTCGCCGTCCTCGACAGGCTCTACCGCGAGGCGCGCGCCGTCTTCGACGCCGACCCCGCATTCAAGGAGCGCGCCCGCGCCCGCGTCGTCGCCCTCCAAGGCGGCGACGAGGACTCGCGCCGCGTCTGGGGCGACCTGGTCGACGTCTCCGCGGCGGCCTTCGACGCGATCTACGAGCGCCTCGGCGTCGGCCTCACCGCGGCCGACCTCGCGGGCGAGTCGACCTACAACCACCTCCTCGACGGCGTCGTCGCCGAACTCGTGGAGGCCGGGATCGCCGTCGAGTCCGAAGGGGCCCTGTGCGTCTTCTTCGAGGACGTCACCGGCCCCGACGGCGAACCCGTCCCGTTGCTGCTGCGCAAGGCCGACGGCGGCTACGGTTACGCCGCCACCGACCTCGCCGCGATCCGCCACCGCATCGGCGACCTCAAGGCCGACCGCATCCTCTACGTCGTGGACGCCCGCCAGGCTCTCCACTTCAAGCAGGTCTTCGCCACCGCGCGCCGCGCGGGCTGGCTCTCAGGCGACGTCGAGGCCGTCCACGTGCCCTTCGGCACCGTTCTCGGCCCCGACGGCAGGCCCTACAAGACCCGCTCGGGCGGCACGGTCCGCCTCATGGGCCTCATCGACGAGGCGATCGCCAAGGCGGGCGCGGTCATCGCCGAGAAGCACCCCGCAGGGGAGGACCTCGCCGAGCTGGCCGCCGCCACCGGGATCGGCGCGGTCAAGTACGCCGACCTGTCCAACAACCGCATCAAGGACTACGTCTTCGACAGCGACAAGATGGTGGCCCTCACCGGCGACACCGGCGTGTACCTCCAGTACGCCCACACCCGCCTCGCCTCGATCCTGCGCAAGGCGGGCGCGATGACCGCCCCCATGGCCCCGGCCGCCCCGATGTCCCGAGAGGAGCGCGCCCTCGCCCTCCACCTCGACGCCTACGGCGCGGTCCTCGCCGAGGCGATGGCCGAACGCGAACCGCACCGCCTCTGCGGGTACCTCTACGCCCTCGCCCGCGCGTTCACCGGCTTCTACGAGGCCAACCCGGTGCTCAAGGCCGAGTCCGACGAGGCCCGCGACAACCGTCTGGCCCTCGTCCGCCTCGCCCGCGAGACCCTCGCCCACGGCCTCGGGCTCCTGGGCATCGCAGCCCCCGACCGCATGTGACGCGACGGAGGGCGCCTCCGGGCGCCCTCCGTCCTCTTCGGTGCCGCGGGTGTTGACCGCTCACACCGGGTCGGTAAGGTCGGTCTCCACGACCCTTTACCGTCTCCCGGACGGGCGGCGGCCGTTTGAAGGACGAAACCGGCAATGAGTAGACCTTCACCCCGCGCCAGCATCCATTCGCACCGGATACCCCGCCCTGCGGACTGGCGGCGCGTGCTCGTCGTCGCGGGCACCGCCCTCGGCCTCGTCGCGGCCACCACCGTGGGCGTCGCGTTCGCCATGTCCTCCGGCGGCGACAGCGGCGCCGGAGGCGGTGAACCGGCCGCCCGCGGCTCCGAGTCCGCCTCGCCGTCCCCCTCTGAATCGCCCGAGGCCTCGCCCGAACCCACCGAGGCCCCCACGACCGCCGCCGAAGCCGACGACGGCCTGTGCAACCGAACCGCAACCGGCGCACCGGAAGTCACATTGACCGAAGTGGACGCCAACGTCATCGGCAACGGCTCCGAAGGCGACACCGAACCGCTCCCGGCCGCGATCGCCGCCACGCCCTCGGGCACCTCCTGGCTCGCCTGGGACGGCACCGACGAGCGCATCCACCTCGCCCGCCTCGACTGCGACGACGCGATCGAGGGCGACCCGATCGACTTCGAGGGCGTCGACCTCCAGGACGTCATCGCCGACGCCGAGGGCGTCACCGTTCTCGTCACCCGCGAAGGCGACTGCGGCCCGGGCGACCTGTGCGGCGGCGAGTCGAGCCCGTGCCGCACCACCCACATGATCCGCTTCGACAACGCGGGCGAGCAGCAGTGGAACCGCCAGGTCACCAACCTCGGCGACGGCCTCGCCGGCTACGACGACGGCGCCCGCTTCACCTGGTGGTACCAGCACCACGGCCGCCTCGCCTCCGACGGCGAGCGCACCGCCGCCTACTTCGGCGTCGCGATCACCGTCGCGAACGGGGGCTGCGTCGACATCCACCAGGGCGACCGCATGCAGGTCGTCGACGTGGACGGGAACCTCGCCGACCACCCCGACGCCTTCGCGGTCGGGTGCAGCCACTCCTGGACCACCCGCATCGCCTGGAACCCCGACCGCGACGAGTTCGGCATGGTCTGCGCCACCGACAACGCCTGCCGCATCGCCGTCCCCGCCTACACCACCGTCGCCGAAGGCACCTGCGACGGCACCCTCTTCGGCGGCGACCTCGTCGCCTCCGGCGACGGCTACTGGACCGCCTGGAGCCAGGGCGGCGAGGCCCGCCTCGAACACTTCACCGACGGCCCCTCCGACACCACAGTCGACACGGGCGCCCAGACCTCCCACCCCCACCTCGTCGCCTACGCCGACGGCCTCCTCCTCGCCTGGGAATCCGGCGGCGCCCTCACCGCCCAGGCCTACGACACCACTGGCGAACCCCTCGGCGACCGCTTCGACATCGACGTCCCCGACCACGATTACCAGGCCTTCAAGCCCTACCCCGACGCCAGCGCCGCCTACCCCGCCGCCACCGGCGACACCATAACCATCGCCCGCGTCCTCCCATAGAAAGACGGCGAGGGCCGATCCGCCCTCGCCGTCACGACTGGTGCGGTGCCGCGGCCCTCGCAACCGCCCTCGTCCGCACCCGCAAGAGCCGACACACCACGATCTGACCCCGGCCCCCGCCGCACCCGAAAAGCAAAATAGCCCCGACAAAAGTCGAGGCTACGAACTGCATATCTACTTGTACTCCCGAGCGGATTCGAACCGCCGTTTCCGCCTTGAGAGGGCGGCGTCCTAGGCCCCTGGACGACGGGAGCTTGCCTTGTTTTCGCGGCGTGCCGCGGCAACGACGACAACTTTACACACATGACCCCCGGGGTGCGCAAGCGGGATAGGGCTTGTGATGCGGCCGACAGGGGTCGGGGGTGTTGGCGGGCCGGGCCGGCGCCGACACCTTTGCAGGTGTACCCCCGTGGCGCCGGGCCCGGCCCGCCGAGCGACTGTAGCGCGCCGCGTGCGGCGGCGGCGGTGGAATCACTGGTTGTCGGTCGGGGCCTGGCCGGTGAGTTCGTCGAGCCAGGAGGCGTCGACGCCGTCGTGGTAGTTGACGAGCTTGGCGGTGTAGGCGGTGTCGCCGACCTTCGCGGCGACGGAGGCGATGACGCCGCCGGTGGTCAGGCACACCTCGAAGGAGCCGACCGGGGAGTCCTTCGCGCCCTGCACGTCGACGCAGTCGGCGAGTTCCCCGGCGAGCGTCGTGTCCGTGAACACCAGGGACGCCGAGGCGTCGACCGCGGCCGAGGCGAGCCAGGACGCGACGTCGGCCTCCGGGGGCAGCTTGCCCTCCAGGCGCTGCCCGAGCCACACCTCCATGTCGCCCTCGCCGGTCCAGCGCTCAGGCCGGTCGCCGACGACCACGGCGGCCGTCCCGGACTCGGGGTCCACAGCGACCAGCACCGACACGCCCGAGTCCTCCATCAGGTACTCGGCGGTGTAGGCGTGGTCCTCCGCCTCCAGCAGCCGGTCGCTCAGCTCCGTGAGCGCCACCTGGTCCTCCGAGGACTGCTCCTCGCCGCCGCCTCCGCCCGAGCAGCCGGCGAGGGCCAGCAGCGCCGCGGCGCCGAGCACGGCGCAGCGTCGAAGGGGGTTGTGCACGATCATGGGGCTCCACTTCCGTAGTGCCCGGGCGCGAGCCGCCGGGGCGGACTCGGCGGGGCGAGCCGTGAATCCGTCCGGCGGCAGCCGGGGGGCGCGCCCGGCACGGGTGTCCGATCTGAGGTCGGCCTTCACCATATAGCGTTCCGGCCAGCGCTCATGCTACGTCAGCGGCGGGGTCGCCGCGGCTGCATTTTCGCGGCTCGGGAGCACCGCGCTCCCGGCCGGGGCGTAGCCTAAGGAGCTGTGGCCGGCGCAGTGTCGGGTCGGCCGAAATCCTTCGGACACGGACCCGTCATCGGTCCGATCGTCAGATTCGGCTATCTCAGGAGTGACAGTGGCTGCAATTGAAGACATCCGGGCAAGGGAGATCCTCGACTCCCGCGGCAATCCCACCGTCGAAGTGGAGATCCTGCTCGACGACGACACGCTCCAGCGGGCGGCCGTCCCGTCGGGTGCCTCGACCGGCGCCTTCGAAGCCATCGAGCTGCGCGACGGCGACAAGGGCCGCTACCTCGGCAAGGGCGTCGAGAAGGCCGTCGACAACGTCAACGGCCCGATCCGCGACGCCCTGATCGGCCTGGAGGCCTCCGAGCAGCGCCTGGTCGACCAGGCCCTCCTGGACGCCGACGGCACCCCCGACAAGTCGAACCTCGGCGCGAACGCGATCCTCGGCGCCTCCCTCGCCGCCGCCAAGGCCGCGGCCGACGCCGCCGAGCTGCCGCTGTACCGCTACGTCGGCGGCCCGAACGCGCACCTCCTGCCGGTGCCGATGATGAACATCCTCAACGGCGGCTCCCACGCGGACTCCAACGTCGACGTGCAGGAGTTCATGATCGCCCCGATCGGCGCCCCCACGTTCAAGGAGGCCCTGCGCTGGGGCGCGGAGACCTACCACGCGCTCAAGTCCGTCCTCAAGGACCGCGGCCTCTCCACCGGCCTGGGCGACGAGGGCGGCTTCGCCCCCAACCTCGACTCCAACCGCGCCGCGCTCGACCTCATCACGGTCGCGATCGAGAAGGCCGGCTACAAGCTCGGCACCGACATCGCCTTCGCGATGGACGTGGCCGCCACCGAGTTCTTCACCGACGGCGCCTACCTCTTCGAGGGCCAGAAGAAGACCGGCGAGGAGATGAGCGCCTACTACGAGGAGCTCATCGGCGCCTACCCGTTCGTGTCCATCGAGGACCCGCTCTCCGAGGACGACTGGGCCGGCTGGTCCGCGCTCACCGCCAAGGTCGGCGACCGCCTCCAGATCGTCGGCGACGACCTGTTCGTCACCAACCCTGAGCGCATCCGCCGGGGCATCGACGAGAAGGCCGCCAACGGCCTCCTCGTCAAGGTCAACCAGATCGGCTCGCTCACCGAGACCACCGACGCCGTCGAGATGGCCCACCGCGCCGGCTTCGGCTGCATGATGAGCCACCGCTCGGGCGAGACCGAGGACACCACCATCGCCGACCTCGCCGTCGCGATGTCCTGCGGCCAGATCAAGACCGGCGCCCCGGCCCGCTCGGACCGCGTCGCCAAGTACAACCAGCTGCTGCGCATCGAGGAGGACCTCGGCGACGCCGCGCGCTACGCCGGCGCCTCGGCGTTCCCGAAGTTCGCCAAGGCCAAGTAAGGCCCGCTCTCACGCGAGTGGAAGGCCTCCGCGCTTCGGCGCGGAGGCCTTCGCCGTCCCCGCATCGACTAGGCTGGGCCCGTGAACGCGAGCCGCCGACCCAGCCGCCCCGGAGGGCGATCCACCGGCCCCGGCCGCACCCGCGCCGCCCGCCGCCCCGCCCCCGGGACGGTCGCCCGCGCCGAGGTCAAACGCGTCCGCTACCGGCCCGACCGCAAGCTCTCCCGCCGCGCCGCCGTCCTCGCGCTGGTCCTGTCGGCGCTGGCCCTCGCCTACGCGTATCCGCTGCGGACCTACGTCGAGCAGCGCATCGAGATCAACCGGCTCGAAGCCGAGCAGTCGGCGCAGCAGGAGCGCATCGCCGACCTGGAGGCCGAGCGCCTCAAGTGGGACGACCCGGAGTACGTCAAGGCGCAGATCCGTTCGAGCCTGCTGCTGGTGCCGCCCGGGGAGGACCTCGTCATCGTCATCGACGAGGACGACCCGAAGCACACCGGTGGCGCGGACGACGCCGAGGGGGCCGACCCGGCTTGGTACGACGAGCTCGCCGCTACCTTTGAAGACGCCGACCGGCTCGACCCAGACGAAACCGAGGAACCAGCGGAGTGACCAAGTGAAGCCCGAAGCGTGGCCCCAAGAACCCGAAGCGGTGACCGAGGCCGACGCCCGGGCCGTCTCCGCGCAGCTCGGCCGCCCGATCCGCGGCGCCCGCGCCGTGGCCTGGCGCTGCCCGTGCGGGCAGCCCGCCGTGGTCGAGACCGAGCCGCGCCTGCCCGACGGCTCGCCCTTCCCGACGACGTATTACCTGACCTGCACCAAGGCCGCTTCGGCGATCGGCAGGCTGGAGGGCGGCGGGGTCATGAAGGACATGAACGAGCGGCTCGCCGCCGATCCGGAGCTCGCCGCGCGCCACCGCCGCGCCCACGAGGACTACCTCGCGCGCCGCGCGCGGCTCGGCGAGGTCCCCGAGATCGCCGGCGTCTCGGCGGGCGGCCTGCCCGACCGCGTCAAGTGCCTGCACGCCCTGGTCGGCCACGCGCTCGCGGCCGGGCCGGGCGTCGACCCGATGGGGGACGAGGCGATCGCGATGCTCCCCGAGTGGTGGAAGAGCGGCGGCTGCGGGACGGAGGCCGGCGAATGACCCGACGCGTTGCCGGGATCGACTGCGGCACCAACTCGATCCGCCTGCTCATCGCCGACCTCGACGAGGCCGGGCGCCTGCACGACGTGGTGCGCCGCATGGAGGTCGTGCGCCTCGGCGAAGGCGTCGACCGGACCGGCCGCCTCTCCGAGGCCGCCCTGGAGCGCACCCGGGCCGCCCTTGCCGACTACACGGCGCAGATCCGCGAGCACGGCGCCGAGGCGGTCCGCATGGTCGCCACCTCCGCGAGCCGCGACGCGGCGAACGCCGCCGACTTCACCGCGATGGTCGCGTCCGTCCTCGGCCGGGAGCCGGAGGTCATCACCGGCGACGAGGAGGCCCGGCTCTCCTTCACCGGCGCGGTCGCGACGCTGCCCGCGCACGAGGGCCAGCGCCTGCTGCTGGACATCGGCGGCGGCTCGACGGAGTTCGTGCGCGGCGACGGCGCCGAGGTGCTCGCGGCGATCTCGGTGGACGTCGGCTGCGTGCGCATGACCGAGCGCCACCTCCACTCCGACCCGCCGCTGGAGTCCGAACTGGACGCGGCGGTCGCCGACGTGACCGCCGTGGCGGACAAGGCGCTCGCGGTGGCCGACGCGGACCGGCAGGCGACCGAGCTCGTGGCGGTCGCGGGGACGGCGACGACCATCGCCGCGATCGCGTTGGGCCTCAAGGCGTACGACGCCGAGGCGATCGACGGGACGCGGTTGACGTACGCGCAGGTCGCCGCCGTGGCCGCGGATCTGGCCGCGGCCGGTCACGCCGAGCGCCTGGCGATCCCGGTCATGCACCCGGGCCGGGCCGACGTCATCGTCGGGGGCGCCGTGGTGCTGCGGACCATCATGGAGCGCAGCGGGATCGACGAGGTTCTCATCAGCGAGCACGACATCCTCGACGGCATCGCACTGTCCGCTTGAGACGGTGAAGGAGGGCCCCGCGATCGCGGGGCCCTCCTTCATGTCCGGCCTAGGCCTTGCGGCCCGCGGCGCGCCACAGTTCGGCGGCGAGCCACAGCGCGGCGACGGCGACCAAAGCGCCCCAGGCGATGCGCCCGGCGTGCGGCAGGAAGTACTGCGGCAGCATGGCGACCAGGAGCGCGGCGAGCGGGACGGCGCTCCAGCGGTTGAGGACGCCCGAGCGCCAGACGGCGACGGCGGCGAGGACGGCGGCGACCGCGATGAGCGCCAGGCCGATCGCGAACACGGTCATGGCGGTGGCGTCGTAGCGGAAGGCGTCGCCGACCTCGGTGAGGCTCGCGTCCCCGTCGGCGACGGCGCGGGCGCCGATGGCCTTGAGTCCGTAGACCTCCGCGCCGTAGTAGGAGATCGTCAGCGCCGACCCGATGTAGCCGACGGTGGCGGCGAGGAACGCGGTCTTCTCGTTGCGCGTCCCTTCAAAGAATCCACGGAGGGCGCCGTAGCCGAGCGGGACGAGGATGAGGGCGACGATGGCGGCGACGTGGGCGACCGACCAGCCGACGGAGGTCCAGGACTCGGCGCCTTCGAGGGTGGTCTGGTCGGCGCGCGGCGCGGCGGCCTCGTAGAGGGCGAACAGCAGACCCGCGAGGCCGAAGGCGAAGGCGCCCATGCGGGCTCGGGGGTCGGGGGAGGCGGGTGCGTGGGGGAGGGACATGGGGGCTCCTAGGTGGTTCACCGCTCCATTATGCGAGCAGTGCTCTCTGTTGTGAGCAATGATTGCACACCCGTCCCGAAGCCGCAAGAGCGGTGCTCTCGTTTCGGTACACTGAGGCGATGAACGCGCCGAGAACCGCCAGAGAACGCGCCCGCATCGAACTGACCAGGGAGATCCTCCAGGCCGCCCGCAGGCAGCTCGGCGAGGTCGGCGCCGTCGGCCTCTCACTGCGATCGGTGGCCCGCGAACTCGGCATGGCCTCCTCGGCGATCTACCGCTACTTCGCCAGCCGCGACGAACTCCTCACCGCGCTGCTCGTGGAGTCCTACACCGAGATCGGCGACGCCGCCGAAGGCGCCGACGACCCGGCCGCCCGCCCCGCCGAGCGCTGGCTGGCCGTCTGGCGCGGCGTGCGCGAATGGTCCCTCGCCAACCGGCACGAGTACGCGCTGCTCTTCGGCACCCCCGTCCCCGGGTACGCCGCACCGCACCTCACCACGCAGATCGCCGGGCGGATGCCCCTGACCCTCGCCCGCATCACCGCCGACGCCAAGCGCGCGGGCCTGCTCGACCCGCCGCCGGCCCCCGTCTGCGACCCGTCCGCGATCACGCCCGAGATGCTCGTCCTGTTGGAGGGCATGGCGTTCAGCGTCGACGAGACGGCACGGCTCATCCTCGCCTGGAACCGCCTGGTCGGCGTCATCGGCTACGAACTCCACGGCCACCTGGAGAACGTCACCGCCGACGACGCGGCCTTCTTCGACTACACCGCCCGCACCGCCGCCGCCTTCAACGGCATCGCGACCGGCTGAGCGCTCAGCCGCGCAGGTACTCAGCCCCTGAGGTACAGGGCCGCCACGATCACCGCGATCACCAGGACCACGCCGGCCGCCGCGACCGCCCACGGCCAGCGCCGCGGCTGCCGGTGCTCGGCCACGTCCCCCACGACCACCGTCACATTGTCGGGCCCGCCGCCCTCCAGGGCGAGGCGCACGAGCTCCTCGGCCGCGCCCTGCGGATCGGCGAAGTCGCGTAGCACGTGCTCGATGACCGTGTCGTCCACGACGTCGCTCAGCCCGTCCGAGCACAGCATGTACCGGTCGCCCAGCAGCGCCGGGCGCGTCTCGAAGTGCGCCGGGGCCGGATTGGCCTGGAGCACCCGCGTCACCACGGACCGGTAGGGGTGGTCCTGGGCCTCGGCGGGCGTGATCGCACCCTCGTCCACGAGGTGCTGCACGTACGAGTCGTCGACCGTGACCTGCACGAAGTCCTCGCCGCGCACCTGGTAGGCGCGCGAGTCGCCGATGTGGACGATGTCGACCGCGTCGTCGCCGAGCCACAGGCCCGTCAGCGTCGTCGCCATGCCCTCCGACTCGGGGTTCTCGGCCACCGCCGCGCGGATGCGGTCGCGGGCGGCCTCGACCACCTCGCCCAGCTCCGCCTGGGCCTCGACCGGCGAGCGCCGGGCCAGGCGCGTCACCTCGGCGATGGTCACCCCGCTGGCGACCTCGCCCGCCGCCGCGCCGCCCACGCCGTCGGCGACCGCCAGCAGCCGCCGCGACGCGAGATGGGAGTCCTCGTTGAGGTCGCGGACTTTGCCCACGTCGGTGGCGGCGCCGTAGCGCCAGCGCAATTCGGTCACGGGCGATCACCACTGATTCGGCACCGGGATTCGGCTGTCTGTGCAAAGCTTGGCCGTTCGAGGGACATGGGCGCAAGTGTAGTGGCCCCGCACTCACAGCACGCGACCGTCGAAGCGCCCCCGCGCCCGCCGGGGCCCCCGCGGCTGTATCCCTGGATCGTGCCACCCTGCCATCCCGCCGCTGAGCTGCGATGACGCCCCCTTTACAGTGGAATCAGCCAGTCTTCGCGACCACCCGCCCTCATCGATCTCGGGAGCAGCCATGCAGACCGTCCTGGCCGACCGGTACGTCCTGGAGCACGAGATCGCCCGCGGCGCGGTCGGCGTCGTCTGGCGCGGGCTCGACCGGGTCACCGGCGAGACGGTCGCCGTCAAGGTCCTGCGCCCCGAACTGCGCGGCGAGGCCGAGATCTTCGAGAGCTTCCGCGCCGAGGCCGGCATCCTGCGCACCATCGACCACCCCGGCGTCGTCGGCGTCAAGGACTTCATCGTCACCGACACCGTCTGCGCCGTCGTCCTCGAATTCATCGAAGGCCTCGACCTGCGCGAGCACCTGCGCCTCCACGGGCCCCTCCCCGCCGCCGAGGCCGCCCTGCGCTGCGCGAACGCCGCCGAGACCCTCGACGCGATCCACCGCGCCGGCTACCGCCACTCCGACGTCAAGCCCGGCAACCTCATGCTCGCCGGCCCCGAAGGCCTCAAGTTCGTCGACTTCGGCATCGCCCGCGCCGCCGCCTCCCGCACCGCCCCCTCCCACGGCACCCCCGAGTACATCGCCCCCGAGGTCGCCTCCGGCGACTCCGCCAGCACCGGCGTCGACAACTACGCCCTCGGACTCGTCCTCTACGAGGCCCTCACCGCCCACAGCGCCTACCGCGGCGGCTCCATCACCGACGTCGTCGAACGCCACCTCACGCGCATCCCCGTCAAGCCCGCCGCCGTCGACGCCGAGCTGTGGCGCGTCGTCGAGATGCTCCTCGCCCTCGACCCGGCCGCCCGCGGCGACCTCAACGCCGTCGCCGCCGAACTGCGCCGTCTCGCCCCCGGCCTCTCCCGCCAGGCGACCGCCCCCATCGAACCCGAACTGCGCGAACGGGACGCGACGGCGACCTTCACCTACGAACCGGTGACCCCCCACGCTCCCGAGATCGACCGCGACGCCCTCGGCGCGCTCATGACCGCAGAAGCCGCCGAAGAGCGCCCGGCCCGCCCCCGCCGCGGCCTCCTCGTCCTCGGCATCGCCTGCGCCCTCGTCCTCGCCGCCGCCGTCGTCTCGGTCGCCGTGGTCTTCTCCGGCACGGACACCCCGAACGGGGACGATATGGCCGACCCCTCCGAAGACGCCGCCACCAGCGCCCCCGCCGAGGACGAGACCACCGGCGAGCCAACGGAACCGGCCACCGAGGACAGCCCCACGCCCGAAGCGCCCTCCGCCACACCCCAAGGGCCCGAGACGGATAGCGACACTCCCGGCCCCGATTCAGATGATATGTCCGAATCATCGGACGACGGCGGAAACTCCACTGAGGGCACTTCCGACGACGACTCCCCCGGATCCGATCTCATCGGATCACCTATGCCCGGCAACTGAAAGCGATCACGACAGTCGATAATGATCCGTGACCGTCGGACAACGCTGCGTCTTCGCATCCGAAGGGGCGATCGGGATCACATGATTGGGATTCTCTGAACAGGCGTTGCAATTCCGCCGAGGGCTGCGACCGATCTGCATGGCTCACAGTGCTTTCCACGGTCGCAACCCCTGAAGCATCGGCTCCGGTCTATCGACACATTGGAGCTGTCCACTTGTCAGGGAGGCATCCACATGGCATCCTGTCGGGCATGGCAGGAAAAGAACTCAACGCAACCTCAGCAGCATTGCTGGGCTTGCTGCACGAAGGACCGATGACCGGCGGACAACTCATGGCGGAGGCGACCCGTCGCCTCGGTCCGTACTGGACCATGACGCGATCGCAGGTCTACCGCGAACTCCCGGCGCTGGCAGAGGGCGGCCTCGTCCGCGTCGGGAAGCCGGGGCCCCGCGCCTCGGTGCCCTACACGATCAGCGCCAACGGCAAGCGGGCGTTCACCCGCTGGCTCAACGAGCCGGCCCGGATCGGCCAGCTGCGCGACCCCGTCGCGCTGCGCACGGCCTTCCTTGACTACCTCTCCAAGGACACCGCCGAGGAGATGTTCGCCGACGCGACGGAGCAGCACCAGGAGGCCTTGGCAGAGGCCCGCGCCGCCGCGAAGGACTACGCGGACGAGGACCCGAACGCCGCGATCGCGATGGAGTTCGCGATCGGCTACCACCGTTCGGCGCTCAGCTGGCTGAAGAAGCGGTAACCGAAATGCCCGGGCGCTGACCCGGGCGACGACCATCAAGCACGGAACGGGACGCTGGGCCTTCACGGCCCCGCGTCCCGTTTCGTATGAGCCCGAATACAGGCGTACCCTGATCTGTTGTGACCAGTGTCGATGTTTCCGCAGACCTCCGCGAACTCAGAGCGACGCTTGCCAGCGTCGAGGCCGTACTCGACCTCCCCGCGCTGCGCCGCGAGCTCGCGGAGCTCGAGGCCGCGGCGGCCGACCCCGGGCTGTGGGACGACACCGACCAGGCCCAGAAGATCACCTCCCGCCTCTCCTACGTCCAGGCCGAGCTGAAGAAGCTCGCCGCGCTCCACGAGCGCATGGACGACGTCGAGGTCCTCTTCGAGCTCGCCGAGGCCGAGTCCGACCCGAGCGCCGAGGCAGAAGCCGTCGCCGAGCTCGGCTCGATCCGCAAGTCCGTGGACGAGTTCGAGGTCCGCACCCTCCTGTCGGGGGAGTACGACGAACGTGACTGCGTGCTTACCGTCCGGTCCGGCGCCGGCGGCGCCGACGCCTGCGACTTCGCCGAGCAGCTCATGCGCATGTACCTGCGCTGGTCGGAGGCCCACCACTTCGGCACCGAGGTGTACGACGTCTCCTACGCCGAGGAGGCCGGCATCCGCTCGGCCACCTTCGCCGTCAACGGCGCCTACGCCTACGGCCACCTCTCGGTCGAGCAGGGCACCCACCGCGTGGTGCGCATCAGCAAATACGACAACCAGGGCCGCCGCCAGACCGGCTTCGCCGCCGTCGAGGTCGTGCCGGCGCTGGAGCAGACCGACGAGATCGAGGACATCCCCGAGGACGAGATCCGCGTGGACGTCTACCGCTCCTCGGGCCCCGGCGGACAGGGCGTCAACACCACCGACTCGGCGGTGCGCCTGACCCACCTGCCGACCGGCATCGTCGTCTCCTGCCAGAACGAGCGCTCGCAGCTCCAGAACAAGGCCACGGCCATGGGCGTCCTCAAGGCCAAGCTCCTTCAGCGCAAGAGGGACGAGGAGCGGGCGAAGGTCGACGAGCTGCGCGGCTCGGCCACCGCCTCCTGGGGCGACCAGATGCGCTCCTACGTCGAGCACCCCTACCAGATGGTCAAGGACCTGCGCACCGGCTTCGAGACCGCCGACGTCAAGGGCGTCTACGACGGCGCCATCGACGGCTTCCTGGAGGCCGGCATCCGCTGGCGCAAGAGCGGCGAGAAGCAGGAGTAGGGCCCGCGCCCGCGCGGCAGGGGAGGACCCTCGGGCCGCCGTGCCGGTCCGTCCGAAGCGGACCGCTCCGTGGCCGCCCGGTGACCCTTCGCGGCGCCCGCATGGGCCGCCTGACCATGCCGACTTCCCCCGTTCGGCTGAAATCGTGCCGTAACCCTTTCGTGGTCGTGACATATGGGGCGGAAACTGCGGAATATGCCACGCTTGTACTGGAGCCGCCCGACCGGCTCCGGTTCTCGGCGGATAGACTCCGGCTCGTGATTCAGCTTGAGGGTGTAACCAAGCACTACCCCCGGTCGAACCGCCCGTCGGTGGAGGACGTCAACGTCTTCATCGACAAGGGAGAGTTCGTCTTCTTCATCGGCCCGACCGGTGCGGGGAAGTCCACGATGATCAAGCTCCTGCTGCGCGAGGAAGTCCCGGACAAGGGCAAGATCTCGGTCGGGGACATCGACGTGACGCGCCTGCGGCGCTGGAAGGTCCCGGCCTACCGGCGCAGCATCGGCTGCGTGTTCCAGGACTTCCGGCTGCTGCCGAACCGGACCGCCGCCGAGAACGTCGCGTTCGCGCTGGAGGTCATCGGCAAGCCCCGCTCGGTCGCGCGCCGCGTCGTCCCCGAGGTCCTCGAACTGGTGGGCCTGGGCGGCAAGGAGCACCGGTACCCGCACGAGCTCTCTGGCGGCGAGCAGCAGCGCGTGGCCGTGGCCCGCGCGTTCGTCAACCGCCCGCTGCTCCTGCTGGCCGACGAGCCCACCGGCAACCTCGACCCCGACACCTCGATCGAGATCATGCGGCTCCTCGACCGCATCAGCAGGACGGGCACGACCATCCTCATGGTCACCCACGACTCCAACATCGTGAACCAGATGCGCCGTCGCGTCATCGAGATCGAGAACGGCCAGATCGTCCGCGACCAGGCTCGCGGCGTCTACGGCTAAGCGGAAGGCAGATTCAGAGCACATGCGCGCGAAGTACGTGATGTCCGAGGTCTTCCTCGGACTGTGGCGCAACATCTCCATGACCGTCGCCATGATCATCACCATGGCCGTCTCGCTGACGATGCTCGGCGCGGGCCTGCTGCTGTACAACCAGGTCGACGTGATCGAGGACTACTACCAGACCAACCTCGAAGTGGTGGTCTACCTCCAGCGGGACATCTCCGAGGAGCGGACGGCGCAGCTCGAGTCCGAGCTCAAGGCGAGCCCGTACGTCGAGACCGTCCAGTACGAGTCCAAGGAGAAGGCCTACGAGCGCTTCCAGGAGACGTTCAAGGACACGCCCGACCTGGTGAAGTCGGTGGACGCCGAGGTCCTGCCCTCGGCCTTCCGCATCAAGATGAAGAACATCGACGACGCCGACAAGCTCATCGCCGAGTTCCAGGACGCCGAGGGCGTCTACCAGGTCACCAACCAGCGCGAGATCCTCCAGCAGGTCTTCGACATCCTCGGCGGGGCGCAGCGCCTGACGCTCATCGTCGCGCTCGTCCAAGGCGTCGCGGCCCTCATGCTGGTGGCGAACACGATCCAGGTCGCCGCCTACTCGCGGCGCCGCGAGGTCGCCATCATGAAGCTCGTGGGCGCCCCGAACTGGTTCGTCCAGGCGCCGTTCGTGCTCGAGGCGGTCTTCGCCGGGGTCATCGGCGCGATCTTCGCCTTCGCGACGCTCATCGCGGCGAAGTTCCTCGTCATCGACGGCCAGTTCGAGAACCTGTTCAGTCTCATGCCGCCGATCAGCATGCAGTCGATCCTGATCCTGCTGCCGATCCTGGTGGGCGTCTCGGCGTTCATCAGCGCGGTCACCGCGTGGATCACCTTGCGGTTCAACATCAAGGTCTGATCCCGCAGGGCCCGGAATCCGGACGGGCGGTGTCACCGTAAGGGGGGCACTGCCCGGAATTCCCCGAATGACCGTCGCAGATGGACTAGATTCGGGCCCTATGAGGCGAATCGGATGGCTGCTCGCGGTCCTGCTCCTGGCAGGGTCCGCGAGCAGTCCCGCTTTCGGGGTCTCGCAGTCCGAGCTCGACGCCGTGGAGCGCGACAAGGCCGAGATGGCCGCCGAGCTGGAGGACGCCTCCGACGAGGTCCGCGCGGCCGGGCAGGTCCTGGCCGACACCGAGGCCCGCCTGCCCGTCGCCGAGCACGCCGTGGACGTCGCCGAGGGCAGGGTCGCCGCCGCCGAGACCGAGTCGGCCCGGGCGCAGCGCGAGGCCGATGCGGCCCGCGAGGCCCTGGACGCGGCTGAGGCCGAGTACGAGGCCGCCGCCGCGGCGGTCGAGGCCGTCCGCGAGTCGCGCGCCTCCATGTTCGCCGCCACCGCCCGCGGGGTCGAGCTGCTCACCGTCGACGCGATCCTCGCCTCGGGCGAGCCGCAGAAGGCCGTCGACGGCCTGTCGTACCTCGAGTTCATGATGGAGGGCAAGAACCGGGCCGTCGAGGAGGTCACCCTCTCGCGCCGCGAGGCCGCCAACGCCGAGAACGCCGCCACGGTCGCCGAGACCGAGGCCGCCGAGGCGGAGGCCGCCGCGGCCGACGCGCTCGCCGCGGCGCAGACCCGCTTCGACGAGGCCGAGGAGGCCCGCCTCGCCGTCGAGTCGCTCGTGTCCGACCGCACCGCGGCGCTGGCCGTCGCCGAGGACGCCCGCGACCAGGCGCAGTCGGAGTACGACGAGCTGGAGGCCGAGTCCGAGCGCCTCGCCGACGCACTGCGCCAGGCCGAGGAGGACCGCAAGTCCCGGGAGGACTCCGGCGGCTCGTCCTCCGGCGGCGGCTCGTCCTCGGGCGGGTCCTCCGGTTCGGGCTTCGTCGTGCCGGTGGACGGCTGGAAGTCCTCCGACTACGGCTGGCGCCACCACCCGATCTACAACACCGCCCGATTCCACGGCGGCACCGACTTCGCGGCCGGCTCGGGGACGACGATCCACGCCGCCGACTCGGGCACCGTGGTGTACGCCGGCTGGAACGCCGGGTACGGGCAGCTCACCTGCATCAGCCACGGCGGCGGCCTGACCACCTGCTACGCGCACCAGTCGAGCATCTGGGTGTCCTACGGCGAGCACGTCTCGCGCGACGAGGGCATCGGCGCGGTCGGCACCACCGGCGACTCCACCGGCCCGCACCTGCACTTCGAGGTCCGCGTCAACGGCGAGCGCGTGGACCCGCTGGGCTACCTGCCCTCGTGCCTGTGCCGCTGACCACGGCCGGAGGCGGGAAATCGGCTTCCCCATACGTCTGTTCGATCGTTAAGCTTGCTGCGTGTCCAAGAAGCAGCAGGAGAAGGTCAAGCACTCGGGTCCCGAGCGCTCGGTGGTGACGAGCAACCGCAAGGCCCGCCACGACTACGAGATCCTGGACACCTACGAGGCCGGCATGGTCCTGTCCGGGACCGAGGTCAAGGCCCTGCGCCAGGGCAAGGGGAACATCGTCGACGCGTACGCCGAGATCCACAACGGCGAGGCCCGCGTCCACAACCTCCACATCCCCGAGTACGACTACGGGACGTGGACGAACCACCCGCCGCGGCGCATCCGCAAGCTCCTGCTCCACCGCGGCGAGATCGACAAGCTGTCGGTCAAGCTCGACGAGGCGGGCCTGACGCTGGTCCCGCTGTCGGTGTACTTCATCAACGGCTACGCGAAGATGGAGCTCGGGCTGGCCCGGGGCCGCAAGAACTACGACAAGCGCCAGGCCATCGCCAAGCGCGAGTCCGACCGCGAGATCGAGCGGGCC
Source organism: Glycomyces paridis (assembly GCF_004912155.1). GTDB lineage: Bacteria > Actinomycetota > Actinomycetes > Mycobacteriales > Micromonosporaceae > Glycomyces > Glycomyces paridis. The sequence continues at coordinate 404,449 of NZ_STGX01000001.1, forward strand.
ATGGGCCGGGCGGCCAAGCGCGGCGGCTCCCGCTAGCGGGAATATCGCCTCGCCGCCGGTCGTTCCACCGGTGTACGATTTGCGAGCACAACTGAACAGGGTGAAGTACTCACTCAACAGACCAGGGGCTGATCGGTTTCGACTCCGTATGTTGAAGTGAGGGAAGCGGGTCGAGGAAGCCGACGCTGTCTCGTAAACCAATGTCGGAAACCAATAAGTGCCAACGCAAAACGCACTGACTTCGCTCTCGCTGCTTAAGCGACCGTGAAGTTGCCGCTCCAGGGGCGCATCCGCCCTGGGTTCGCGGCATCATTTAAGGATGCTGGGCCGACGTCTTGATCGCTGGGACGCCCGGCCGAGATCTTCGGCGATTAGAGCCCGTCCCACCGACTCGTCCGCGTGATCGGCGGGGCTCGATAAAAGGCACAGCGGACTGCACCCGGAGAAGTCTCACAGAAGCAGCGGAGGACCAGGGTTCGATTCCCTGCAGCTCCACCAGCACGGCGCCGGCCACATGGCCGGCGCCGCTTCGCGTCCGGGCGGCGTTCCCGCGTCACCCGTTCGGTATGTCCGTAAGATCACGTTATGCACACTCTGCTATCGATCCTGCACGTGCTGTTGGCGGTGATCACCGTCGGGCCCGCCATGCTGCTGCCCTGGCTCGGCGAGCGGGCGCTGCGCGAGCGCGACGGCGAGCGGGTGCACCAGGCCGGGCGCCGCTGCATGGCCTTCAACGCCCTCACGCTGGTCGCGGCCCTGTTCGGGGCGCTGACGACGGTCACGAGCGACCGGTACTCCTTCGCCGACGCCTGGCTCATCGTCGCCTCGACCCTCTACGTGATCGCGGTCGTCAACGGCACCGCCGTCATCCCGGGCGTGCTCGCGCGCATCGGCAAGGAGCTCCAGGACTCCCACGGGGTCATGGGCGGCGAACTGCTCGAACAGCACCGCGGCAGGCTCCTGGCCCTCGCCGGGCTCAACCTCGTCTTCTACACCGCCGTCGTGATCCTCATGGCCTGGCGGCCGGGCGCCTGAGGGCGCCGCGGCTCAGTTCATGACCGGGTCGGCCGGGTAGTGCGCGACGGCCGAGAGCATCCCGCCCTGGCGCCGCCACACCATGCCCCACAGCTCCTCGGGGTTGGCCGAGAACGGGTCGGCGGGCAGTGCGTCGAAGACCATCCAGGCGCCCGCCTCGATCTCGTCCTCCAGCTGCCCCGGCGCCCAGCCGGCGTACCCGGTGAAGACCCGCATCCCTTCGAGCAGGGGCGCGACCTCGTCGGGGTCGCGGGCGAGGTCGAGGGTGCCCAGGCGCCCGAGGACCGGCCGGAACGCGTCGGAGAAGGGCGCGTCGGCCTTCCGCCAGCCGAGGCCGATCGCGGCGTCGGGCTGGACCGGCCCGCCCTCGAAGAGCACGGCCGGATCGCCCGCGAGCTCGGCCCACTGGTCGAGGTAGTGGACGACCTTGCGCTCGGTGGCGCGGTTGAGGACCACGCCGAGCACCCCGTCCGACTCGTGGCCGACGCCGATGACGACCGTGCGGTCGAAGTTGGGGTCCTGCAGCGTGGGAGTGGCGACGAGGAGACTGCCGACGAACGACTTGGTTCGCGCCGGCGACGTTTCGCGACTGACCATGGCTCCACCTCCGTTCTGCGCCCGCCTCCGCTGGTGAACCGGACCCGGGTGCGGCCCGGCTCTCCCCGGCACGGTAACCCGCGGGAGCGCGCTTGCAGCAAGGTTCCCGCACTTTCCAGGGAAATACACCGTGGTGTCGGGAGCCCGACAGTTGTTTCCTCACGGAGGGTGCGCGAGAGCGGACGATCCGGCGCCGCCGATGTCGTCTCAAGTGGAGGGAGTTGCCTCGGTGTGTGTTGTGGCCCTTGGGGTCGGGTCGTGCGGCTATCGCAGTCCGGCGAAGAGGTCGTCCTCGGGGAGCCGGGACTCGATGCGGGACTCGACGAGTTCGTAGTCCTCGGTGGGCCACGCCTTCTGCTGGATCTCGCGGGGGACGGCGAACCAGAACCCGTCGGGGTCGACCTGGGTCGCGTGGGCCTTGAGGGCGGCGTCGCGGATGTCGAAGTACTCGGCGCACTCGACGCGGGTGGTCACCCGCTCGCCCTTGTCGCGGGTCCAGTCGCCGGCGTCCATCCACTCCCTGTACGGGGAGTCCAGGCCCGCGTCGACCATCGCGTAGTGCAGTGCCTCGATGCGCGCCTTGCCGAACGAGTGGTTGTAGTAGAGCTTGAGCGGCTGCCACGGCTCGCCGCGGTCGGTGTAGCGCCCGGGGTCGCCGGCGGCGTCGAAGGCCGCGACGGAGATCTCGTGGGTCTTGACGTGGTCGGGGTGCGGGTAGCCGCCCTCCTCGTCGTACGTGGTCACCACGTGCGGCTTGAAGGAGCGCATGATCTCCACGAGCGGCGCGGCCGCGTCCTCGGTGGGCACGAGGTAGAAGGCGTCCTCGGGCAGGTCGATGCCGGAGTCGGGGAGCCAGCCGTCGGGCAGGCCGGAGTCGGTGAAGCCGAGCCAGTGCTGCTCGACGCCGAGGATCTCGCGGGCGCGGGCCATCTCCTCGCTGCGGATGCGGGGGAGGTTCTCCTGGACTTCGGGGCGGTCCATCTTGGGGTTGAGGACGTCGCCGCGCTCGCCGCCGGTGCAGGTGACGACGAGGACCTCGACGCCTTCGCGCACGTAGCGCGCCATCATGCCCGCGCCCTTGCTCGATTCGTCGTCGGGGTGGGCGTGCACGCACATCAGGCGCAGTTTGCTGGACGGATTCGTCACGTCGGTCGACCTCACTGGCGGGTGTCAAGCGGAAGGCGGTTCGGCGCTCGAACCGACTCGCGCACCGCGATGGTTGTCGGCTCTGGCATTCTGTGCAACGATACTCGATAATCATTACTTCCCGGTTCTTCCCGGAACCCGGGCTCCCGGCGGTGAATCCGCTGATCGCGAACGGAAGCGACGCAATGACTGAGACACAGACCACGGACGGGCGTGCGCCGAGCGCGCCTTCCGGCGTGGCCGACGTGTCCTTCCCCGCGGGCCGCTACGGCCGCCGCCGCTCCCCGTCGCGCCACCGTCCGGCGCTGACCGCGCTGCTCACCGTCGGCGTCGTCGCCGCGGGCCTCGTGGCCGCCTGGCGGCTCACCGAGGTGTACGGGCAGGACGAGGTCTCCGAGCGCCTGCTCGCCTTCGACGACTCCGTGGCCGGCCAGGTCGCCATCACCTTCGAGGTCTACAAGCCGGCCGGCGAGGGCGCCGTGTGCGCCGTCCGGTCCCGCGACCTCGCCGGCGCCGAGATCGGCTACGCGGAGGTCGCCGTCCCGGCGGACGAGGCCACCCACGTCGAGATGACCTACGCCCTCGCCGTGGAGGGCGAGCCCAATACCGGCGAGGTCCTGAGGTGTTGGCAGGCGGACTGAACGTTGACTTTCGGCCCGTCGCACCGCGTTTCGGTCGGCGGGCCTTTCGCTATCCCGGACCGGCCCGGGCGGCGGCCCTTCGGTTCGGCCCTCGCGGCCGGGCCCCACAGCACGGATCGCACTATTCGGAGGATCAGAAACATGGCTACGGACGCTAATCAGGGCACTTGGCTGACCCAGGAGGCCTACGACCGCCTCAAGAGCGAGCTGGACGAGCTCATCGCGCACCGTCCGCTGATGGCCGCCGAGATCAACGCGCGCCGCGAGGAGGGCGACCTCAAGGAGAACGGCGGCTACCACGCGGCCCGCGACGAGCAGGGCAAGCAGGAGGCGCGCATCCGCCAGCTCGAAGACCTGCTGCGCAACGCGAAGGTCGGCGAGGCGAAGGACAGCGACGAGATCCAGATCGGCACGGTCGTGACCATCGCCTTCGACGGCGACCCCGACGACACCGAGAAGTTCCTGCTGGGTTCGCGCGAGATCGCCGCGACGACCGAGCTGACCGTGTACAGCCCGGACTCGGCGCTGGGCTCGGCCATCCTGGGCCACAAGGTGGGCGACACGGTCGCCTACCGCACCCCCAAGGACCTCCAGATCTCGGTGAAGATCATCGACGCGGAGAAGTTCCTGGGCTGATCCGTCGCCCGCGAGCCGGGCGGGCGCGGCGCCGCGGGGTCCTCTTGCGAGGGCCCCGCGGCGTTGTTCGACGTCAGGCCCGCTGGGTCCAGCCGACGTCGATGCGCTTGCCGTACTTGTCGAAGTAGTGCAGGGCGTCCATGTGGACGGCGACGGTGATGGGCTGCCCGGCCGAGACGGGGATGTGCGGGGGCAGCCGGAAGACGAGGTCGGCCGGTTTGCGGATGGGGCCGGTGTCGGCCTCGCGGTGCTCGACGGCGGCCTGGCCGAAACCGGAGAACAGGCCTCCGAGGCGGCGGCGCGGCTTCGAGCCGCCGCGGGCGAGGTCGGGCTTGTCGCCGATGCCGTCGGGCACGACCGCGGTCGCGCCGATGTCGAGGAAGACGAGCGTCTCGTGGCCGTGGTGCTCGTAGAAGCGCACGCGGCCCTGGATGGACTGGCCGGGGTGGCCGTCGGCCACGGGCGCGAGGGCCTCGGCCCGCATCCCGACGACGATGTTCTCGCCGTGGTAGCGGGCGACGGCGCGGCCGCGCAGGTCGTGCCAGGGCAGGCGCAGCTCCTGGTCGCCGAAGTCGAGGGCGACGTACCGGTCGAGGTAGACGTTGACGCGCGCTTCGAGCAGGTTCATGCGGGGCGTGCCGAGGAACGCGGCCACGTACATGGTCGCGGGGCGCTCGTACACCTCGTCGGGGGTGCCGACGTCCTGGAGGACGCCCTTGCGCATGACCGCGACCCGGTCGGCCATGGTCAGCGCCTCGGTCTGGTCGTGGGTGACGTAGAGGGTGGTGGCGTCGTGGCGGCGCACCAGCGAGGAGATCTCGGTGCGCAGCTCGGCGCGCAGGCCCACGTCGAGGTTCGACAGCGGCTCGTCCATGAGGAACAGCCGGGGGCGGCGCACCAGCGCGCGGCCCATGGCGACGCGCTGCTGCTGGCCGCCGGAGAGCTGGCTCGGCTTGCGGTCGACGAGGTCGGAGATGCCCAGGGCGCCGGCCATGTCGCCGACGGCCTCGGGCACGGACTGGGCGCCGTTGTTCTTCCCGAGCTTGAGGGGGAAGCCGATGTTGTCGCCGACGGACATGTGCGGGTACAGCGCGAAGGTCTGGAAGATCATGGCGGCGTTGCGTTCGCGAGGGGGCAGGTCGTTCGCGTACTCGCCGTCGAGGAGGATCTCGCCGTCGGAGGGGGTCTCCAGGCCGGCGACCATGCGCAGGACGGTGGACTTGCCGCAGCCGGACGGGCCGAGCAGGACGAGGAACTCGCCGTGGTTGACCTCCATGCTCAAGGAGTCCACGGCCAGGGTTTCGCCGGGGAACACCTTCGAGACGTTCTTCAGCGTGACAGCAGTCACCGTTGACTCCAGGGGTTCTAAAGGGGATGGACGGGCGAGTCGGAGAGGGCTATGCGGACCGGTCATTGCCCCCGCATGGCTTGCAGGCTTCGCCATGGTTAAGGGATGACTGTTCGTAGCTTAAGCCTTCCGGTCTCTCTTGGTAACGGGGGTCACCCTTCATCGCGCGAGGTGAACGCGGGTTCACACTTGGTGCCACCTGCGGTTTCAGGCGCCGCACGCGTGTCGCCCACCGCGGTCCAAGGGCGGCATTTCGGTCGACTGCAACCGTTTTCAGACACCGTTTCGGCATGCGCCGCGCTCCCACTCCCGCCGCCGCGCCGTGCGCCACCGACCCCTCCGCGACGGGCACTACGATCGAGGCGTGACGGAGCTGGTGACACTTTCCGACGTCCGCGCCGCGGCCGCCGACCTCGCCGGGGTAGTGCGACGCACCCCCCTCGAACCCTCCCGCGACCCCGTCCTCGACGGCGTCCACCTCAAATGCGAGAACCTCCAGCGCGCGGGCTCGTTCAAGATCCGCGGCGCCTACATGCGCGTCTCCCGCCTCACCCCCGACGAACGCCGCCACGGCGTCGTCGCCGCCTCCGCCGGCAACCACGCCCAAGGCGTCGCCCTCGCCGCCTCCACCCTCGGCATCCGCTCCACCGTCTTCATGCCCGAATCCGCGCCCCTCCCCAAGGTCGCCGCCACCAAGGGCTACGGCGCCGAAGTCATCCTCGGCGGCCTCACCGTCGACGACGCCCTAGAATCCGCCCACCGCTACGCCGCCGAGACCGGCGCCACCCTCATCCACCCCTTCGACCACCACGACATCGTCGCCGGTCAGGGCACCATCGCCCTCGAGATCCTCGACCAGCTCCCCGAGACCACCACCATCGTCACCTCCGTCGGCGGCGGCGGCCTCATCGCCGGCATCGCCGCGGCCGCCAAGCAACTGCGCCCCGACATCCGGATCGTCGGCGTCCAAGCCGAAGGCGCCGCCTCTTACCAGCACTCCCTCGCCGCCGGCACCCCCGTCCGCCTCGACAAGATGCAGACCATCGCCGACGGCATCGCCGTCGGCCGCCCCGGCGACGTCCCCTTCGCCCACGTCGCCGCCCTCGTCGACGAGATCGTCACCGTCACCGAAGAGGACATCAGCCGCGCCCTCCTCTCCCTCCTCGAACGCAACAAACTCGTCGTCGAACCCGCCGGCGCCACCGCCTACGCCGCACTCCTCAACTACTCCGTCGCCTACGACGCCCCCACCGTCGCCGTCCTCTCCGGCGGCAACATCGACCCGCTCCTGCTCATGCGACTCATCGAACACGGCCTCGGCGCCTCCGGCCGCTTCATGCGCGCCAACCTCCGCTGCGCCGACCGCCCCGGCGCCCTCGCCTCCATCCTCCGACTCGTAGGTGCCTACGGCGGCAACATCGTCGACGTCTACCACCAGCGCTCCGACCCCCGCCTCGGCGTCGGCGAAGTCTCCGTCGACCTCTCGATCGAGACCCGCGGTTCCGAACACGCGGCCGAAATCGTTGCGTCCCTGCGCGACGCGGGTCATTTCGTGTCGGTGGAGGGCCCTAGCATCTGAGACATGACAAAGACCCTTGATGAACTGATGGAACCCGGCTGGGCCAAAGCGCTCGCCCCCGTCGCCGACGACGTCGCCAAGATGGGCGAGTTCCTCCGTGCCGAAGTCGCCGCCGGACGCACCTACCTCCCCGCCGCCGAGCACATCCTCCGCGCCTTCCAGCAGCCCTTCGACGAGGTCAAGGTGATCATCGTCGGCCAGGACCCCTACCCCACCCCTGGCCACGCCATCGGGCTCTCCTTCTCGGTCGCCCCCGACGTGCGACCCCTCCCCAAGAGCCTCGTCAACATCTACAACGAATACCGCGACGACCTAGGCCACCCCCTCCCCGCCAACGGCGACCTGACCCCTTGGGCGAACCAGGGCGTCCTCCTCCTCAACCGCTCCCTCAGCGTCGCCCCCGGCGCCGCCGCCTCGCACCGCGGCAAAGGCTGGGAATCGGTCACCGAGCAGGCCATCCGCGCCCTCGCCGAACGCGGCAGCGCCGCCGTCGCCATCCTCTGGGGCAACGACGCGCGCAAACTCAAGGTCCTCCTCGGCTCCATCCCCGCCATCGAATCCGCCCACCCCTCGCCCCTGAGCGCCCGCCGCGGCTTCTTCGGCTCCAAGCCCTTCAGCCGCGCCAACGAGCTCCTCGTCGAACAGGGCGGTGAGCCGGTCGACTGGCGCCTCCCCGCGCTCGAGCAGTCCTAGCGGCCCCGGGATACGGTTGCTAGGTGGGAATCGACATCCTGGCCCAAGAGTTCGGGCCCGAACGCGACCAGGCGCTGGCCGGGCCGCTCGGCCTGTTCGTCACCGTGTTCCTCGTCGTCGTGACGATCTTCCTCATCCGGGGGATGAACAAGCACGTCAGACGGCTGAACGACCGGCTCGCCCGCGAAGCCGCCGCCGAGGCGGCCGCCGCGAGCGCCGAGCGGGACGACACCGCCAAGGCCTGACCGGACCGAGACGATGCCGCGCAAGAACCGCCGCCGGAACGAACCCGGACGGTCCACCTCCGGCGCCCAGGACCCGAGCCTGATCGACGGACCCAACGGACCCGTCCGAGTCCGGCGCATCCCCGGCGCGAGCGCGGAGAAGATCTACCGGTGCCCCGGCTGCGACCTGGAGATCCAGCCGGGCACACCGCACGTCGTGGCCTGGGCCGACGACGGCGACGGCGACGACCGCCGCCACTGGCACGGCGGCTGCTGGAACGCCAGGGACCGCCGCAGGCCCGGCCAATGGCGCTGAGCCCCAACTGAACACGAGGTGTGGGACGGAACCGAAGGTGCCGTCCCGCGCCTCGTGTGGTGACTCGTGTGGTGACTCGTGTGGTGACTCGTGCGGTGACTCTTTCGAGTGACACGACCGCCGCGAACCCGGCTTCCTGTCGTACCCGCGGGGAAGCATCGGCGATACGGTCCCCAGGGTGGGTAGGGGTTAGGGATGGTAGACGCGACGGCCCCCGCATTGGCGCCCGCAGTGCCAGGTGCGCCACAGGCGGTGTACCCGCGGCCGCATTCCGGGGATAATTCCGGCGTGGCTGTCATCAGATCCGCGAGCATGCTCCCCGCCCGACGCGAGGCGCTCACGCTCCACACCGCCGACGGGCTCGAACTCGTCGGCGACATCGCCCTGCCCGCCGACCGCGCGCCCGAGGCGACCCTCATCTGCGTCCACCCGCTGCCCACCCACGGCGGCATGATGGACTCGCACATCTTCCGCAAGGCCGCCTGGCGGCTGCCCGCGCTGGCGAACATGGCGGTGCTGCGCTTCAACACGCGCGGCACCGAGTCCCAGCAGGGCCGCAGCCAAGGGGAGTTCGACCACGGCGTGGGCGAGCGCTTCGACGTCGCCGCCGCGGTCGAGTACGCCGAGTTCGCGGAGCTGCCGCGCGTGTGGTTGCTCGGCTGGTCCTTCGGGACGGACCTCACCTTGAAGTACGGGCTCGAACCCGGCGTGGAGGGCGCGATCCTGCTGTCGCCGCCGCTGCGTTACTCCAAAGAGGAGGATCTGGAGCGCTGGGCCGATGACGGACGCCCACTCCTCGCGCTCATCCCCGAGCAGGACGACTACCTCCAGTACCCCGAGGCCAAGCGGCGCTTCGCCGCCGTCCCGCAGGCGGAGGTCGAGGAGATCGACAAGGGCGGCCACCTGTGGGTCGGCAAGGCCGAAGAGGCGCTCGACCGCATCGTGGCCCGCATCCTGCCCGAACACGCCCCGCTGCCGACTACTTGGGACGGACCGATGGAGCGCGGCGACACCTCCGCCTACGCGAACAAGACCGTGGCCGCCTTCGGCGGCTTCCTGCCCAAGCCCGACCGAGACTGAGGGCCGGCCCTCCCGCGGGAGGGCCGTTCGCCGCGACTCACCAAGGGCCGCAACACTCTTCATGCGCGAAAGCGCCCGTGGTCGGGTGCCCGTACGGGCACCCGACCACGGGCGCTTTCGCTGACGTCTCCAACCTGAAGCGGGCTTCAGGCGTCTTCAGTGTGGCTTCAGGTTCGCCGTCCCATCATGGGAAGCACGCCGGAACGGTCCGGCGGGAAGGAGGCGAAGATGTCGGGAATGAAGCAGGTCGAGCAGGTCCGAGAAGTACTGCGATCGCAAGCGGGGCAACGACAGTGGCACTCACGAGCCACCGGCTCTGTCGGCGCGGGGCGCCGTCAGATGCAGCCGATGAACTCCAGGACGCTCGCCGGCAGCGAGGGGTCGTCGCAGTCGCCCACGGCCACGAGGTTCTCGCCCTCGATGCGCCATGCGAGACGTTCGTGCCCGCCGTCGCCGTCGCCGCCCGATCCGCCCTGATAGTCCACAGTGGCTACAACGTAGTCGCCGTCGCCGGCGCACCAGCTGTCGACGATCGTGCCTTCATCGAGCTGCTCGCCGATCCATCCTGCGAGCGCGGCGGGGTCCGTGCACACCGAGCCGGTGCTCTCAGGGTTGGTCGCGGCGTAGGTCGCGAGGGCGGCGCCGCCGAGCAGCGCTCCCGTCAACGCCACGCCGGCGGTTGCGGTGGCGATGGAGCGCAGTCGTGGGCGGAGGCCGACCCGCTCGCGGCCGGGCCGGTAGGGCGCGAGTTCGGTGGAGACGGCCACGGTGACGGGCCTGAGGCCGCGGCGGGGGAGGAGGCCGGCGGCGACGGTGTCGGGGCGGCGCCCGTATGAGGGCGGTCCGGCGAGGGGAAGGCGGGTGAGCTGCTGGCGAAGGGCGGCGGCGGTGGGGCGGCGGCGCGGGTCGGGGCTGAGGGCGGCGCCGATGAAGTCGGTGAGTTCGGGGTCCACGCCGGGCACGTGCGGCACCGGGGCGGCGCGCAGGAGGGGGTCGGCGGCGTCCTCGCGGGCGTGGCGCACCCAGGGGAGGCGGCCGCCGAGGGCGGCGTAGAGGACGGTGGCGAGGGCGTAGACGTCGCCGGCGGGGCTGGCCGCCACCTCGCCCGCCACGGCGGCGTCGAGGTGCTCGGGGGCGGTGTAGGGGGAGGGGGGGGGGGGGGCGGCCAGGACGGGGGCGGTGACGTCGTAGGCGGTGAGCTGGAGGTGGTGCCCGGTGCCCACGAGGATGTGGGAGGGCTGGATCGCGCCGTGGATGAGCCCGGCGCGGTGGTAGACGGCCACGGCGTCGCTCAGGGCCACGCCGAGGGCGCGGACCTGTCCGGGGGGCATGGGGCCCTGCTCGCCGAGGAGGTCGGCGAGGGTGCGCCTGGCGGTGCCCACGGCCAGGTACGGGCGTCCGTTCTCGGTGAGGCCGACTGCGGTGCAGGGGGAGAGATGGGGGTGGGCGGCGAGGCCGGTGAGCTTCGCGGCCCATTCGAGGAAGACTTCGCGCCGGGAGCCGTCGACGCGCTCATGCGCGACGGTCACGCACAGGAGGTCGGTGGGGGCGGCGGCGACGGTGCCGCTGAAGACGCTGCACACCGTGTCCCGGTGCAGTAAACGGTGCACGGCTGCGGGTCCGATGGTCTGGGTGTTCGACATCCTCACCTCCTCAGGGGGTCCGCTGTTCGGTGTCGTGATTTGGCACTAAATGTGAGGCTATCCCATCCGTTCGGTCGAGCGGTAGTCGGTCGCGGGGTTGTGGACCGAACGGGTGATCGCATCGCTACACATGGTCATTTCTGACGGAATGCCTGTGTCCGTTGTGACCTCCGGGGGCTCCGTGTCGGATTTCGGGGAGCTTGAAAGGCAACGATTCGGACACGAGACCCATCCGCTGTTGACGGTTGTGGAAAAACGTTGAACTATCGAATCCGTCTTGACCCCAGGGCGCCGTCGGTCGTGCACCGGCGCCGTCCGGTACGAAGGAGTACTAGCAGATGAACGTCAACCGACGCCACCTGATCACCGGAACCGTCGGCGCGGCCGCCGTGGCGCTCACCGCCTCGGCCTGCGCGTCCGAGGACGGCGGCGACGCCAAGAAGACCGTCGGCATCGCGATGCCGACCAAGACCTCCGAGCGTTGGATCCTGGACGGCGACAACCTCAAGAAGGCGTTCGAGGACGAGGGCTACAAGGTCAGCCTCCAGTACGCCAACGACGTCCCCGACGACCAGGTCGCGCAGGTCGAGACCATGGTCAGCCAGAACGTCAGCGCCCTCGTGGTCGCCGCGATCGACAACAAGTCGCTCAACGGCCCGCTGGCCCAGGCGAAGGAGGCCGACATTCCGGTCATCGCCTACGACCGCCTGATCCTCGGCACCCCGAACGTGGACTACTACGCCACCTTCGACAACACCCAGGTGGGCACCCTCCAGGCCGAGTACCTCGTGACCGCCCTGGACCTCGCGAACCAGGCCGGCCCGTTCAACATCGAGCTGTTCGCGGGCGCGTTGACCGATAACAACACCAAGTACTTCTTCGGCGGCGCCTGGGCCGTCCTGGAGCCCTACATCACCGAGGGCAAGCTGGTCGTCAAGTCCGGCGAGGTCGAGCTCGACCAGATCGCGACCGAGAACTGGGACGGCGCCGTCGCCCAGGACCGCATGGACAACCTCCTGTCGACCCACTACAAGGGCGAGCAGGTCCACGCCGTGCTCTCCCCCTACGACGGCATCAGCCGCGGCATCGTCTCCTCGCTGGAGTCCAACGGCTACACCGAGCTGCCGTTCGTGACCGGCCAGGACGCCGAGGTCGAGTCGGTGAAGTACATCATCGAGGGCCGCCAGGCCATGACCGTCTACAAGGACACCCGCGAGCTGGCCGCCACCACGGTCGACATGGTCCTGGCCCTGCTGGACGGCAAGACGCCCGAGGTCAACGACGAGGAGACCTACGACAACGGCGAAGGCGTCGTCCCGGCGATGCTGCTGACCCCGGTCAGCGTCGACGCCACCAACTACCAGGAGATCGTCGTCGACTCCGGCTACATCGACGCCGCCGACCTCCAGTAGCGACCGCTCTGAGCGCGCCGTACTCCCTCGCGGGGCGCCCTGGACACCGGGGCGCCCCCGTACCTCTCTCCCCAGAGCACTCAGCTATTCCACATAGGACCAGCCATGTCTGAAGACATCCTCCGCATGAGGGGGATCACCAAGCGATTCCCGGGCGTGCTCGCGCTGTCCGGGGTCGACATGCGGGTCAAGCGGGCCACGATCCACGCACTCGTCGGCGAGAACGGCGCCGGCAAGTCCACGCTCATGAAAGTCCTGTCGGGCGTCTACGCCCACGGCGACTTCGAGGGCGAGATCGAATTCGAGGGCCGCCCCGCCCGATTCCGGAACATCCGCGACTCCGAGTCCGCGGGCGTCGTCATCATCCACCAGGAGCTCGCGCTCGTCGGCGAGCTCTCGATCGCCGAGAACATCTTCCTCGGCAACGAGCAGAAGTCCGGCGGGTTCATCTCCTGGGCCAAGACCAACACCGAGGCCTCCCGCCTCATGAAGCAGGTCGGCCTCCAGGACAACCCGCAGACCCTCGTCGAGAAGATCGGCGTCGGCAAGCAGCAGCTCGTCGAGATCGCCAAGGCCCTGTCCAAGAACGTCAAGCTCCTGATCCTGGACGAGCCGACCGCCGCGCTCAACGACACCGACTCCGAGAACCTGCTCGACCTGCTCCGCGCGCTCCGCGACGAGGGCGTCACCTGCATCATCATCTCCCACAAGCTGGGAGAGGTCCTGTCGGTGGCCGACTCCATCACGGTCCTGCGCGACGGGCAGACCATCGAGACGCTCGCCACCGAGGCGGACGGCGTCACCCAGGACCGGCTCATCAAGTCCATGGTCGGCCGCGACCTCGAGCACCTGTACCCGCCGCACGAGCCCACGATCGGCGAGGTCTTCTTCGAGGTCAAGGACTGGACCGTCCACCACCCCGACCAGCGCGAGCGGGTCATCGTCAACAACGCCGAGATCAACGTCGCCCGCGGCGAGATCGTCGGCCTCGCCGGGCTCATGGGCGCCGGCCGCACCGAGTTCGCCATGAGCGTCTTCGGCCGCAGCTGGGGCTCGGACATCTCCGGCACCGTCACGCTCGACGGGAAGCGGCTGCGCATCAGATCCGTCCCCGAGGCCATCGAGGCCGGACTCGCCTACGCCACCGAGGACCGCAAGCACTACGGCCTGCACCTCGACTACGACCTGCGCGAGAACTTCACCCTGCCCGGCCTCTCCAAGCTCTCCAAGTACGGGGTCGTCGACCAGCACGGGATCAACGCCGTCTCGGAGCGCCTGCGCACCGAGTTCGGCGTCAAGGCCCCGTCGGTCTACTCGCTCGCCGGGAACCTCTCCGGCGGCAACCAGCAGAAGATCGTGCTCGGCAAGTGGGTCTTCACCGAGCCCGAGCTGCTCATCCTCGACGAGCCGACCCGAGGCATCGACGTCGGCGCCAAGTACGAGATCTACGAGCTGATCCACAAGCTGGTCGACCAGGGCAAGGGGGTCCTCATGATCTCCTCCGAACTGCCCGAGCTGCTCGGCATGTGCGACCGCATCTACGCGATGAGCGCCGGTCACATCACCGGCCAGGTCGACCGCGCGAACGCCACACAGGAAGAACTGATGCGCCTCATGACCCTTGAGACCGCATCCGGGGGAGAAGAACTACGCCAATGAGCACCGTCCAGACCAAGTCGCGCCCGAGCCTGATCTCGGGCCTGCGCAACTTCAACCTGCGCGCCTACGGCATGATCATCGCCCTGGCGCTCATCATGCTGCTGTTCCAGGTCCTCAGCGTCGTCGTCCAGAACCAGGACTTCATCACGCCGCTGAACCTGACCAACGTGATCCTCCAGAACTCCTACATCCTGATCCTCGCGATCGGCATGATGCTGGTGATCGTCAACGGCCACATCGACCTCTCGGTCGGTTCGGTCCTCGCCTTCTGCGGCGCGGTCTCCGCCATCGCCCTCTCGGACTGGGGCCTGCCCTGGTACCTCGCGGTGCTCGTCGCCGTGGCCGTCGGCGCCCTCATCGGCGTCTGGCAGGGCTTCTGGATCGCCTACGTGCGCATCCCCGCCTTCATCGTGACCCTGGCGGGCATGCTCATCTTCCGCGGCCTGACCATCATGGTCCTGGACGCCGAAACCCTCGGCACCTCCGGCACCTACAATCAGCTCGCCTCCGGCTACCAGCTCTTCGGGTACGACCTCAAGCTGCTGACGCTCGTCGTCGGCATCGCCGGCGCGGTCCTGTACGCCTTCTTCGAGGCGCGCAGCCGCTCCCGCCAGCTCAAGGCCGGCATCGCCGGGTCCTCGCAGCTCGCGTGGATCGCGAAGGTCGTCGTGGTCGTCGCCGTCATCGCCGGCGCCGCGTTCGTCTTCTACTCCCACAAGGGCCTGCCGATCATCGGCTGGATCCTGCTGGCGCTGGTCCTGCTGTACTCGTTCATCGCCAACCGGACCGTGTTCGGCCGCCACGTCTACGCGGGCGGCGGCAACGAGAAGGCCGCGCTGCTCTCGGGCGTCAAGACCAAGCAGACGACGTTCTGGGTGTTCGTCAACATGGGCGCCCTGGCCGGCCTCGCCGGCGTCATCGTCACCGCCCGCCTCCAGTCGGCGGCCCCCGGCGCCGGTGAGATGTTCGAGCTGCACGCCATCGCCTCCTCGTTCATCGGCGGAGCCTCGGTCACCGGCGGCGTCGGCACCATCATCGGCGCCGTCATCGGCGGCCTGGTCATGGGCGTCATGAACCAGGGCATGTCGATCCTGTCGGTCGGCCAGGACATGCAGAGCGTCATCCTCGGCCTCGTCGTCCTCGCCGCCGTCCTGTTCGACGTGTGGAACAAGAAGCGCTCCAGCGGCGGCGGCCTGCCTCTGGTGGGCACCACCTCCGGCGGCTCGGGCGAGGCCAAGCGCAAGAAGGACGCCGAGAAGGCGCCCGCCAAGGCCTCGGCCGAATAACCGCGGACCGGCCCGCCCCACGGGGGGCGGCCCCGGCCCGTCCGATCAGTGCGACAGGGCCCGCGACGCTCCGGCGTCGCGGGCCCTGTCTTGTCCTTGGCCCTACTGGATGCGGTTCAGCGCCGGGCTCGGCCGTGCGGGTCTGCCGGTCGTCCCGGAGGCGATGCCTTCCGACCGCTTCCGCCGCCGATCGCGCCGCCCGGCGCACCTCCGCAAAGCAGCAGGGCCCGGTGCCGAAGCACCGGGCCCCTTCGCAACGCTCGCTTACGTGGTGGGCACCTTCTGCGCCGCCTCGCTGCTGGCCTGCTTCCCGCCGGCCTGCGGGCGCCCCCGGCCCTTGTTCGCCGGAGGGTTCACCGGAGCCTCCTTGGCGGGCGCCTCGGCGCCCTTCTCGGCGGCGCGGTTCGCGCGGGCCTCCTCCACGAGCTTCTTCGCCTGCGCCCGTGCGGTCGCCAGGATCGCCTCGGAGTCGCGCCGCGCGGTCTGCTTGGCGGACTTGGAGAGCTCCTCGGCACGGCGCTTGGCGTTCTCGGCCTTCTTCTCGGCCTCGGAGACGTACTGGTCGCGCTGGCTGCGGACCTCCTCGGCCTCCAGGCCCGCCTGGTCGAGGATGCGCGCGGCCTCGGCCTTCGCGTCGGCCAGCAGCCGCTCGCGTTCGGCCTCGATCGCGGCGACCTCGGCGCGGGCGCGCTTCACTTCGGCGGCGGCGTCCGCCTTCTCCCGGTCGGCGTTCTCGCGCAGCGCCTTCGCCTCGGCGGCGGCCTCGGCGGTGAGGCGCTCGGCCTCGGCCGCGGCGCCCTCACGGAGGCGCCGGGTCTCCTCGGCGGTCTCCTCGGTGAGCCTGCGGGCGGCGCCCTCGGCGGCCTCCCGCTCCTTGCGGCCCGCGTCGGCGGCCTCCTCGCGCAGCCGCAGCGTCTCGCGCTCGGTCTCCTCGGCCAGTCGCAGCGCGGCGGCCTCGGCGTCCTCGCGGGCCTTGCGGGCGGCCTCCTCGGCCTCGGCGGCGAGCTTCGCGGCCTTCGCGTCGGTCTCGGCGGTGATCCGCTGGGCCTCGCCCTCGGCCTCCTCGACGCGGCGCTGCGCGTCCTGGCGCAGCCGCTTGGACTCGTCGGCGGCCTCGGTGCGCGTCAGGGTCGCCGAGTCGGCGGCCTCGGCCCGCACCCGCGTGGCCTCGTTCTCGGCCTCGGTGCGCACCGACTGCGCGAACGTCTCGGTCTCCTGCTTGAACTTCTCCAGGTTCTCGACGGCCTCGGTGCGCAGGTCCCGCAGTTCCGCCTCGTGCTCGGCGCGCTTGCGCTCGGCCTCGGCGTCGGCCTCGGCCGCGATGCGGTCGGCCTTCTCGCGGGCCTCGGCGACGGCCTGCTCGGCCGCGACCGTGGAGTCGTCCTTGAGCTGCTGCGCCTCGGTGCGCAGGCGCTCGACGTGAGCGACCAGCTGCCGGGTCTGCTCGTCAGCGGCGGCCCGCTTGTTCTCGGCGTCCTGCTCGGCCTCGGCGACCAGCGTCGCGGCCCGCTCCTTCGCCTGGTCCACGAGGGCCTGCGCCTCGCGCGCCCGCTTGTTGATCTCGGCGTCGATGATCGCGCGGCGGTCGGCCTCGGCCTTCTCCGCGGCGGCGCGGCGCGCCTTCAGCGTGGTCTCGAAGTCCTTGCGCGCCTGCTCGATCTGCGCCTCGGCGTCGCGCAGGCGCTGGTCGGCGTGCAGGTGCAGGTGCTGGGTCTGCGTCTGGGCGTTCGCCTTGATCTCCTCGGCCTGCTCCTCGGCGAGGGTGAGCATGTGCTCGATGCGCACGCCGAGGTGGCGGTAGGAGGCCTTGTCGCCCGCGGCGCTGCGGCGGCGCAGCTCCTGGATCTGCGCCTGCAACTGCTGGATCTGCACCACGAGCCGGTCGATCTGCGCGAGCGCCTCGGCACGCTCGCCCGCCAAGGTGTCCATCTGGAGCTGCATCTGCTGTAGGTACCGGTCGACCTGCCGCTTGTCGTAGCCGCGCAGGGCGGTTTCGAACCCGCGGTCGACGGGGCCGACCTCGTCGAATCCGGTCAGCAGTTCCGAGTCGTCCAGTCTGTCTTCACGCGCCATGCCCTCATCCTCACGTAAGCCGCGTCCCGCCACCCCCGGCAAGGGACCGGATGTGACGGGACGCGGCCGAAGCTGTGGTTCCTCCACCGTCGACCTACGCCTGCGATCATTCTTCACTGTCACAGGCTTCGACGGTAACGCGGATTCGCCAGGTTTACTCGTTGTCGGGCTTTTCTACTTGTCGTCCGACGTATCGCCCACGGCGCCGTCGAGGGCCCCGCTGAGGGCGCCGGAGACCAGACCGCCCAGGTTGCGCAGGGTCGCCTGGACCTGGTCGCGCTTGGCGGTGAGGTCGGCCACCTCCGACTCGGCCTTCTGCGTGACGCTCTCGGCGTCCGCCTTGGCGTTCGCCAGCAGCCGCTCGGCCTCCGCCTTGGCGTCGGACACGAGCTTGTTCGCGTCGCGCTTGGCCTTGGTGGTGGTCTCCTCGGCGTAGTTGTCGGCCTCGGAGCGCTTCTCCTCGGCGCGCGTCTCGGCGGCCTTGGCGCTCTCCTCGGCGTCGCGGGCGCGGTTCTCGGCGTCGGACACGAGCTTCTGGGTCTCGGACACGGCCCGGGTGTGGCGGTCCGACTCCTCGCGCTCGGCCTTCTCCTTGCGCTCGGCCAGTTCCAGGTCGAGGGCCTGAAGGTCCTTGTCGCGCTTCTCCTTCGCCTCGGCGAAGAGCTTCGCGGCCTCCGCGCGCTTCTCCTCCGCCTCGCGGGCGGCCTTGGCGCGCAGCTGGGTGATCTCGCGGTCCGCCGTGGCGCGGAGGGTCGCGACCTCGCGCTCGACGGAGGCCTTGAGCTCGGCCACCTCGTGGCCGGTCGCGGTGCGCAGCTGCTTGGTCTCGCGCTCGGCGTCGGCGCGGAGGGTCTCGCACTCGCGGCGGGCGTTGGTCCGCAGCTCCGCGACCTCGCGCTCGACCTGGGTGCGCAGGGTGTTGGCCTCGCGCTCGGCGTTCTGCTTGAGGCTGCCGGCCTCGCCGCGCGCCGCGTCGGTGATCTCGCGCGATTCGAGGCGGGCGGCCGAGAGGATGCCCTCGGTCTCGCGCTTCGCCTCGGCGCGGTGCTCGTTCGCCTGCTCCTCGGCCAGCCGCAGGATCTGCTCGACCCGGGTGCCGAGCCCGGAGAGCGTGGGCCGGGTGTTCTCCTCGAGCTGCTTCTGCTGCTCGCCGAGACGCTGGTCCAACCCCTGGATGCGCTGCTCCGCCTGGCGCAGACGACGTTGGGCGTCGGTCATCCGCTGCTCGGCCTCGGTGCGCTGCTGCTCGGTCTGCGTCAGCTTGGCGAGGTTCTTCTGGATGAAGTCATCCACCTGGTGACGGTCGTAACCGCGCAACTGCACGGGGAACTCCGGCACCGATTGGTCGTTGTCGAAAAAGGTACTGCTGGAGGGCTGCTGCGACATGGACCAATACTTGCAGACGCGACTGCGAATGTCGACAGCAAGGTCAGGGGTTTATGGAGGTCGGACCACCTGTAACTCTAGCCGCAAAACGGGCGAAATCCTTGAAACGACACGGAAGTCGAAAGCGGTGCCGTTCGCCCGCCGCGGCCCCTTCACCCGAACGGCGTCGGGAATCCGACAGCGCCGGTAGCGGTCCGGCGACGCTGCGGCACCCTCCCAGCAAGGGCCCTATGCGGGTTCGACCAGTTCCACCAGGACGCCGCCCGCGTCCTTCGGGTGCACGAAGTTGATCCGCGACCCGCCGGTCCCTTGGCGCGCTTCGTCGTAGAGCACCCGGGCGCCCCGCTCCCGCAGCGCCGCCGCCGCCGCGTCCACGTCCGCGACGGTGAACGCCAGCTGCTGGAGGCCCGGCCCCTTCGACCCGATGAACTTCGCGATCGGCGAGGTCTCGTCGAGCGGGGCGAGCAGTTGCACCTGCGCGCCGCCCTCGGGCCACGCGACCATCGCCTCGACCACGCCCTGCGCCTCGTTGACCTCGCGGTGCACCTCCCGGCCGCCGAGCGCGCCCTCGTACCATTCGAGCGCGGCGCCGAGGTCGGGAACGGCGATTCCCACGTGATCGATGCGCCGCAATCCGATTCCCTCAATGAACGTCATACCATCGAGCGTATCGACCAACGGAGGTCCGCCATGAGCGACAACACCGTCGTTACCGAGAGCACTGTCATCCTCGCAGCCGCTCGCACGCCCATCGGGCGCTTCAACGGAGCGCTCGCCGACATCCCCGCCACCGACCTGGCCGGGACCGCCATCAGAGCCGCCCTCGAACGGGCCGGCGTCGCACCCGAACAGGTGGACCAGGTCCTCCTCGGACAGGTCCTGCCCGCCGGGGCCGGCCAGAACCCCGCCCGCCAGGCCGCCGTGGCCGCCGGGCTCCCGATGCGCGTCCCCGCGCTGTCGGTCAACAAGGTCTGCCTCTCCGGGCTCACCGCCGTCGGCCTCGCCGACCAGCTCCTGCGCGGCGGCGCCGCCGACGTGATCGTCGCCGGCGGCATGGAGTCCATGAGCCGCGCCCCCCACCTCCTGCCAGGTTCGCGCCGCGGCTTCAAGTACGGCGAGGCCGTCCTCGTCGACCACCTCGCCCACGACGGCCTCACCGACGCCTACGACGGCATCTCCATGGGCGAGTCCACCGAACGCCACCTCAAGGGCCGCACCATCACCCGCGAGGACCAGGACCGCTTCGCCGCCGAGTCCCACCAGCGCGCCGCCAAGGCCGCCGAGCGCCTCGCCGAGGAGATCACCCCCGTGGAGACCCGCAAGGGCCTCGTCGACGCCGACGAGGGCGTGCGCCCCGGCTCGACCGCCGAGGGCCTCGCGCAGCTGCGCCCGGCCTTCACCGAGAACGGCACCATCACCGCCGCCACCGCCTCGCAGATCTCCGACGGCGCCAGCGCGCTCGTCCTCGCCCGCAAGTCCGTGGCCGTGGCCAACGGCTGGTCCTGGACCGCCGAGATCCTCGCCTACGCCGCGGTCGCCGGGCCCGACAACTCGCTGCTCGACCAGCCTTCGAACGCGATCGCCAAGGCCCTCGGCCTCGCCGGTCTCGAGGCTGCCGACCTCGACGTCGTGGAGATGAACGAGGCCTTCGCCGCGGTCGTCCTCGCGTCCGCCGAGAACCTCGGCGTCGACCTCGCCCGCGTCAACCCCGACGGCGGCGCGATCGCCCTCGGCCACCCGATCGGGGCCTCGGGGGCCCGGCTCGTCCAGACGCTCGCCCGACAGCTCGCACCCGGGCAGGTCGGCGCGGCCGGCCTGTGCGGCGGCGGCGGCCAGGGCGACGCCATCGTCCTCAAGGGAGCTTGATGGCGCCCGTCCGGACGCCGGCGGAACTGGTGGCGGCGGCCCGCGCGGGAGACCGCCGGGCCACCGCCCGCCTCCTCACCGTCCTGGAGAACCAGCGCGCCGACGACGACGGCACCGCCTCGGCCATCGCGGGCCTGGTCAAGGGCGGCGACGCCCAGGTCGTGGGGATCACCGGTTCGCCCGGGGTCGGCAAGTCCACGCTCGTGTCGGCCCTCATCGGGGCCTGGCGCGCGGCCTCGCTGCGCGTGGCGGTCCTCGCCGTCGACCCCTCCAGTCCGTTCACCGGCGGCGCGATCCTCGGCGACCGCGTCCGCATGGCCGACCACGCCCTCGACCCGGGCGTCTACATCCGCTCGGTCGCCACCCGCGGGCACCTCGGGGGCCTCGCCGCGACCACGGGCGCGGCCGTGCGGCTGCTCGAAGGGCTCGACTTCGACGTCGTCATCGTCGAGACCGTGGGCGTCGGCCAGGCCGAGGTCGAGATCGCGAGCCTCGCCGACACGACGCTGCTGCTCCTGGCGCCGGGCATGGGCGACGGCATCCAGGCGGTCAAGGCCGGGGTGGTCGAGATCGCCGACGTGTACGTGGTGAACAAGGCCGACCGGCCCGGCGCCGACGCGGCCGTCCGCGATCTGCGGGCCATGATGAGCCTGGTGCGGCGCGAGCCGTACGAGTGGCGCCAGCCGATCTGCACCACCGTGGCCTCGGAGGGGAAGGGCCTGGAGGAGCTGGTGGCGGCGATCGGGAAGCACCACGACTGGCTCGCGGGCGGCGACCGCCTCGCCGAGAAGCGCCGCGCGAGGGCCGCCGCGGAGATCCGCGCCCGCCTCGACGCGGCCCTGCGGGTCCGCTTCGCCGTGCCCGAAGCGCTGGCCGCGGCCGTCGCCGACGGCGAGGTCGACGTGGCGAGCGCCGTTCGGAGGGTCCTGGGCGACACCGGCTAAACCGCTTCGCGAACAGGCCCGCGCGCTCTCTACACTTGACGGGTGACAGACGCAGCTCAGCAGACACCGGACCTGGAAACCCAACTGCCGAAGACGTACGCGCCCGTAGAGGTAGAGGCGCGACGCTACGCCAAGTGGGTAGCCGACGGTCGCTTCAAGGCTGACGACGACTCCGACCGCGAGCCCTACGCGATCGTGATCCCCCCGCCGAACGTGACGGGGCAGCTGCACCTGGGCCACGCGCTCGACCACACCCTCATCGACACCCTCGTGCGCCGCGAGCGCATGCGCGGCAAGGAGGCCCTGTTCCTGCCCGGTACCGACCACGCGGGCATCTCGACCCAGAACGTCGTGGAGCGCCAGCTCGCCGACAAGGAGGGCCTGTCGCGCCACGACCTGGGCCGCGAGGCGTTCGTGGGCAAGGTGTGGGAGTGGAAGGACGTCTACCACGAGCGCATCACCTCGCAGATGAAGAAGATCGGCGACGGCGTCGACTGGGACCGCGAGCGGTTCACGCTCGACGACGGGCTCTCCAGCGCCGTGCAGACGATGTTCAAGCGCATGTACGACGACGGCATGATCTACCGCGCCGAGCGCATCATCAACTGGTGCCCGCGGTGCATGACGGCGCTGTCGGACATCGAGGTGGAGCACCAGGACGACGCGGGCGAGCTCGTGTCGATGCGCTACGGCGAGGGCGAGGCGTCGATCGTGGTCGCCACGACCCGCCTGGAGACGATGCTGGGCGACACGGCCGTGGCCGTCCACCCCGACGACGAGCGCTACGCGCACCTGCTGGGCACGACGGTGGAGGTGCCCTTCACGGGGCGCCGCATCCCGGTCGTGGCCGACGCGCACGTCGACCCGGAGTTCGGGACCGGCGCGGTGAAGGTGACCCCGGCGCACGACCCGAACGACTTCGCGATCGGCCAGCGGCACGGCCTGGAGTCGATCCTCATCATGGACGAGCGCGGCGTGATCACCGCGCACGGCCCGTTCGAGGGGCTCGACCGGTTCGAGGCGCGTTCGGCGATCGCGGCGGCGTTGCGGGCCGAGGGCCGCATCGTGGCCGAGCAGCGCCCGTACATGCACGCGGTCGGGCACTGCGAGCGGTGCGACACGACGGTGGAGCCGCGCCTGTCGAAGCAGTGGTTCGTGAAGGTGGAGCGGCTCGCGAAGTCCGCGGGCGACGCGGTGCGCTCGGGCGAGACGAGGATCCACCCGCCGGAGATGGAGAAGCGGTTCTTCTCCTGGGTGGACAACCTGCTCGACTGGTGCATCTCGCGCCAGTTGTGGTGGGGGCACCGCATCCCGATCTGGTACGGGCCGAACGGCGAAGAGGTGTGCGTGGGCCCGGGCGAGACCGCCCCGGAGGGCTACGTGCAGGACCCCGACGTGCTCGACACGTGGTTCTCCTCGGGGCTGTGGCCGTTCTCGACGTTCGGCTGGCCCGAGGACACGAAGGCCCTGGAGAAGTTCTATCCGACGGCGGTCCTGGTGACCGGCTGGGACATCATCTTCTTCTGGGTGGTCCGGATGATGATGTTCGGGACCTACGCGATGGGCAGAGCCCCGTTCGGCGAGGTGTTCCTGCACGGCCTCATCCGCGACAAGCACGGCAAGAAGATGTCGAAGTCCTCGGGGAACGGCATCGACCCGCTCGAAGTGGTCGACCGGTACGGCGCGGACGCGCTGCGGTTCATGCTCGCGCGCGACGCGAACCCCGGCGCCGACTCGATCGCCTCGATCGAGCTGGCCGAGCTGTCGCGGAACTTCTGCAACAAGCTGTGGAACGGGACCCGGTTCGCGCTCATGAGCGGCGCGACGGTGGAGGGCGACCTTCCCACGGACCTGTCGCTCATCGACCGGTGGGTCCTCTCGCGCCTGTCGGCGACGATCACGTCCGTCGACGCGCTGTTCGAGCAGTACGAGTTCGCGAAGGCGATGGACGCGCTCTACCACTTCGCGAAGGACGACGTCTTCGACTGGTACCTGGAGCTGACCAAGCCCGTGCTCGCCGCGGGCGGCCAGCGCGCCGAGGACACCCGCCGGGTCATCGGCCACGTCTTCGACCAGCTGCTGCGCCTGCTGCACCCGGTGATCCCGTTCGTCACCGAGGAGCTGTGGCTCACGCTCAACGGCACCGAGGCGGCGGGCGGGTCGCTCACCGTCGCCGCCTGGCCGACCGCGGCCGGCACCGACGCCGAGGCCGAACGTGCCGTGGCCGCGCTCCAGCACCTCGTGACCGAGGTGCGCCGCTTCCGCTCCGACCAGGACCTCAAGCAGAGCCTGCCGCTCCCGGCCCGCCTCACGGGCCTGGCCGCAGTCGGCCTCGCCGACGAGGAGCCGTTCATCCGCGGCCTCGTCAAGCTGGCGCCGGCCGGGGAGGGCTTCGCGCCCACCGCCGACCTCGCCGTGTCCGACGAGGTGAGCGTCGCGCTCGACACCTCCGGGTCGATCGACGTCGACGCCGAGCGGGCCCGCCTCGACAAGGCCCTCAAGGCCGCCGAGAAGGAGCTCGAAGGGGCCGTGAAGAAGCTCGGCAACGAGGCGTTCCTCGCGAAGGCCCCCGACGCCGTGGTCGACAAGATCAAGGCCCGCAAGGCCACCGCCGAAGCCGACATCGCGCGCGTCACCGCGCAGCTCGACCGCCTCGCATAGGCGGAGGAGCGGACCACAGGGCGGCCGTCGCCTGCGACGGCCGCCTTCGTTCTGGGATAGGTTGAACGGCGCGGCCCCCCGGGGCGGCGCCGCATGAGGGGGACACCACGTTGAACGCCGAATTCGCCCAGGTCGAGGCCGCGCTGGAGTCGCGCGGCTTCTCCCGCTGGGACTTCACCCTCGACCGCATCAGGCAGCTGCTCGACATGATGGGCGACCCGCAGCGCGCCTTCAGGTCCGTGCACGTCACCGGCACCAACGGCAAGACCTCGACCACCCGCATGATCGAGCGCCTCCTGCGCGGCCACGGCCTGCGCACCGGCATGTTCACCTCGCCGCACCTCAACACCGTCAACGAGCGCATCTGCATCGACGGCGAACCGATCTCCTTCGACCGCTTCGCCGCCCAGTACTACGAGATCGCGCCGCTCGCCGACCTCGTCGACCGCGAGGCCTCCGAGCCCCTCACCTACTTCGAGATGACCGTGGCGCTCGCCATGGGCGCCTTCGCGGACACGCCGATCGACGTCGGCGTCGTCGAAGTGGGCCTCGGCGGGGAGACCGACTCCACGAACATCCTCGGCGCCGAGGTCGCCGTCATCACCCCGATCGGCATCGACCACACCAAGTGGCTCGGCGAGACCCTCGCCGAGATCGCGACCATGAAGTCCGGCATCGTCCACGAGGGCTCGACCCTCGTCACCTCCGTCCAGGAGCGCTCGGCGATGGAGCCGCTGCTGCGCCGCGCGAACGCCGTGGGCGCCAAGCTCGTCCCCGAAGGCCGCGGCTTCGAGGTCACCTCCCGCGAGGTCGCCCTCGGCGGACAGCTCGTCACGATCGAGACCCGCGCCGCCCGCTACCAGGACCTGTTCGTGCCCCTCCACGGCGAGTACCAGGCGCACAACGCCGCGCTCGCGCTGGCCGCCGCCGAGGTCCTCCTCGGCGCCGGCGAGGCGAAGGCCCTCGACGCCGAGGTCGTGGGCGAGGCCTTCGCCGACTTCTCCTCCCCGGGGCGCCTCGAGGTCGTGCGCAACGCGCCCGCGGTCATCCTCGACGCCGCCCACAACCCGGCGGGCATGGAGGCCATGACGAAGGCCGTCGAGGAGGAGTTCAACTTCCGCAAGCTCGTCGGCGTCGTCGGGATGCTCGCCGACAAGGAGGTCGACCACATGCTCGAACTCCTTGAACCGATTCTCGACGAGATCGTGATCACGAAGTCCTCCTCGGACCGGGCGATGCCCGCCGCGTCCCTCGCCAAGGCCGCCCGCGAAGTCTTCGGCGAAGACCGCGTCATCGTCATCCCGCACCTGCGGGACGCCATCGCCCGCGGCATCGAGCTCGCCGAAGAGGCCGACGACATCTACGAGTCCGGCGGCGGCGTCCTCGTCACCGGCTCGGTGTTCACCGTCGCCGACGCCCGCAAGATCCTGGTGGGCCGCCGTGGCTGAGCACGAGGAACCCGAAGCGGCCGAAGCGCCCTGGACCGAACCCGACCCCGACCGCTCCGGCCTGCGCGACCCCGCCCGCGCCGCCCGCTCACTCGCCGCGATGGCGCTGAGCTTCGAGGCGCTCGCACTGCTGCTCGCGATCGTCCCGATGCGCATGATCCTCGACGAGCCCGCCGCCGCGACCATCGCGATCGTGGTCCTCACCCTCGCCTGCGTCGTCCTCGCCGGGATGTCCCGCCGCGCCTGGATCTGGCCCGCCGGGGCCGTCCTCCAAGTCGCGGTGATCGCCTGCTGGCCCCTGCACTGGGCGCTCGGCGCCGCCGGGGTCGTGTTCGCGCTCGTGTGGGCCTACTGCTGGTACGTGAAGATCCAGCTGGCGAGGCCGCCGAAACGATGATCATCGAGACCGAACGGCTGCTCCTGCGCCCCCTCGCCGCCACCGACGCCCCCGCGCTGGCGCCCATCAACGCCGACCCGGAGGTCATGCGCCACATCGGCAACGGTCAACCGCTGACCCCCGAGGCGACCGAGGCGCGCACCGCCGCGGCCGCCGCGCACTGGGCCTCGCACGGCTGGGGCGTCTTCGCCGTCGAGGAACGCGACGGCGGCGCCTTCGTCGGCTGGGCCGCGCTCGCGACCCCGACGTTCCTGCCGGAGATCCTGCCCGCCACCGAGGTCGGCTGGCGCATCGCCCGCGACCGGTGGGGCCGCGGCTACGCCCCCGAGGCCGCCCGCGCCGCGATCGGCTTCGCGTTCGGCGAGATCGGCCTCGACCGGCTCGTCTCCTGCGTCAACGCCGCGAACGCCGCCTCGATCCGCGTCACCGAGAAGCTCGGCATGACCCTGGAACGCGAGACGGTCGTCCCCGGCTACGAAGTGCCCTGCCGCGTCTACGAACTGCACCGCGGCTGAGGAGCTAGTCGCAGCCGTCTCCGCCGCCCGAGTCGCCTCCGCCACCGCCGGAGTCCCCGCCGCCCCAGCCGCCGGAGTCGCTCGGGCCGCAGTCGTCGTTCGAGGAACTCCCGGAGGAGTCGCCGTAATAGGTGCCGGTCGAGCCGGAGTAGTACGAAGACGAGCGGTGAGTCCTGCCGCCCGACCTGGTGGGGCGGTTGACGGACACCAGGAGCGCGATGAGGCCGCCCACCACGAGCAGTCCGATGAAGACACCCATGCATCCTCCTCAGGGGGTAGGGGATCGGGCGCTCAGCGTACTGCGCCGCCGCCAGATCGGGGTGCGGCCCAGCCGCCGGGGATCGGCTCGCCTCGAGGCGGGCGGGGGACGGGCCGCCGCCGAGCGCGGCGTTCGCGGAGGCCGGTGACCGCGGCGACGGCCGCGACCGCGCCGACGATGACGCCGGCCAGGATCATCTCGACCATCTCGCCTCCTCGTGCGCGCCTTGCTTCGTCCGGTTCGCGGACCTCACTGATATGACGCCGCCGAACTCCCGCGCGGACGCCTTCAGCTTGTCGGGTAAGCGACAAAACACGTTCTGCGTGACGGTTCGCGTCGCATGGCCGTGCCATAGTGAAGCTGTCCGATTCGGTACCGAGCGCACTCGGCGGTGGTCCCCTGTGAAGATGCAGCCCCGGCAACAGCTTCTCGACATCTGGAAGGCCCAGATCGCCTACAGCTGGCGCCCGGTCGAGGGCGGCGGGCGCGCCAAGGTCTGGCACTGGGGCGGGCGCAACGACTCCGACGCCGTCGGCGACGCCCAGCAACTGCTGTGCCTGCTCTTCCCCGCGCAGGAGCTCCCCGAGCTCAACTACGCCGACCCCGACGCCACCGGCGACGCGGTGCTCGACGCCCTCGCCGGGCTCGGCGACGCCGTCGAGATCCCCATCCGCGTCATGCGGCTCATCGAGAGCTACATGGAGAAGCACGTCGACGCCGAAGGCGTGCCGGTCTACTCCGGCGGCTCCAACATGCACCGAGTCGACCGCACCGTCGAGGCCAAGCCCGACCAGCGCGCCGTCGACGTCACCGAGGGCTTCGCACTGGCGATCCCGCTGTGCCTGACCTCCCTGACGTTCCTCGCCGACTTCGGGCCGACCGTGGTCCGCATGGGCCGCGAGGATCTCATCGACGAGCTCGAACTCGTCGAGCAGAGCGTGCACCGCCGCCTCCTCGGCGCCGTCACCGGCCTGCTGCGCTCGTTCGCGGTGTCCACCTTCGACGTCGACGACGAGTTCGGCCGCCAGCTCATCGCCCTCATCAACGTCGACGGGCAGCCCGACCGCAAGATCGTGCGCCGCTTCCGCGAGTCGGCCGAGGAGATCATCGCGACCCTCCGCACCATCACCGTCGGCTCCGGCGGCACCGCGGGCGTCGAGGCCCCCACGAAGCTCTTCGAGATCGGCTGGTCCTGGTCGGTGGTGGAGAAGGCCCCCGACATCCCCGAGGTCTCCGACACCTCCACCCAGCGCCCCGGCCGCGCCGAGGACGCCCCCTACCTGTACTTCACCGTGGTCGCCCTCGAAGCGATCGCGACGCTGTTCTCCGACAGGGTCATGCGCCGGAACCTCCTCACCGAGGAGGAGCGCCGCCTCGCCCAGTCCCTCCAGATCCGTCTCGACGTCACCCGCCGCTACTGGGCGATGGTCGCCTCCTTCGGCGGCGGCTCGAAGTGGCCGCTGGAGGACGTCCCCTGGCGCACCACCGACGGTCTGGAGTACGACTACTACAGCCTCCTGGTCTGCGCGGTCGCCACCGAGACCTTCGGCGCCTCCCGCGGCGGCGACGACGACCTGATCCGCCTCGGCGAGGTCCTCGTGGAACTCGCCAACCGCGGCCGCATCACCCGCCGCGCCCTCGCGGGGGACCGCGCCATCGAGACCCACTTCCCCGGCGTCAAGGCCGAGCTGGCGGGCATCGAGAAGCCCGACGGCCCCGCGATGGTCTGGAACATGGTCGACTTCGCGCCGCTGCTGCTCAAGCGCCTCTACCACGCCGCGGGCCTCCTGGTCACCATCGAGGCCCGCGCGCAGCTGCTCGACGTGGCCGACCAGGTGTGGGAGCACCTGGCGCGCAGGCGCATCCGCGAAGGCCGCTCCTCGCGCCTGTGGGACCAGCCGCAGCAGGTCTACCAGGAACTGGTCTACCGGTTCGACGACCCGTCGTGGCACTTCACCATCCGCGTCGTGGAGGCGATGGTGATCGCGGCGCAGTTCGCCTCCGCCGAGCCCGCGCGCTCCCGCAGCCTTGAGGGCCTGACGCACGAGCTGCTCGTGGAGGCCGAGCACGTCTACGACCAGGAGCTGCTGCGCGGCTCGGGCAACGCCGGTCCCGCACTGGCGCAGGAGATCAGCGCGGTGGGCATGACGATCCGCCACGCCAAGGACATCGTGGACGAACGCCCGGGCACCGCGTTCGCCCTGGGGGTCAAGGCGCTCATCGACCTCGACCGCCTCATCGCGGCCGGCCGCGACGCCGAGACCGGAGTGTGACCATGCTGCTGTTCGCGACCTCCGACAAGGGGGGCACGGGCCGTTCGGTCTCGTCCTGCAACCTCGCCTACCGGCGCGCGATCCAGGGCTCCAACGTGTGCTATGTGGACTTCGACTTCGGTTCGCCCACGGCCGGAGCGGTCTTCGCCATCAACGACCTGGACCACGGCACGCCCGGCAACGGCATCCACGAGTACCTCCAAGACCTCGCCTCCGAGCCCGAGCGCCACTCGGTGTGGGCCGAGAGCGACCGCCGGGAGCTCCAGGCCCGCCCCGACGGCGCGGGCGAGCTCGTCCTGTGCCCCGGGGACGCCGACGGCTCGGAGTTCCCCGGCGACAACACCACCGTCGACCGCTGCGTCAAACTCCTCCAAGAACTCTCGCGCGAGTTCGACCTCGTCATCGTGGACCTGTCCGCGGGCCGCTCGCACGCCACCGAGATGGTCATGGCCGCCACCGCCCGCCCCGAGCTCGCGAACCTGCCCTGGCGCTGGATCGTCTTCCACCGCTGGACGAAGCAGCACGTCATCGCCGCGCACTCCCTCGTCCACGGCGAGCGTGGCCTCATCGAGACGAGCAAGGCCCTCGGCGATGAATACCAGCGCAAGCTCATCGCCTCGATCCGCTACGTGCGCACCGCCGTCGTCGACCCCGACGGCGCCGACCTCTCGGGCCTCAAGGCCACCCAGGTCCGCTGGCTGCGCAAGATCGACGCCGACCTCCACCAGATGGCCGCCCGCCTCAAGCTCGGGCGCATGAACCTCCTCGGCTCCGTCCCGCTCGACCCCGTCCTCCAGTGGCGCGAGCAGATCATCACCGACGCCGACACCGTCACCCTCAACATCGCCAACCAGGAGACGGTCAAGGCCTTCTCGGACCTGGCGCTGCGCTCCGCCGAGGAGCTGTTCGTGCCCGGCCTCGAAGCGATCGCGCAGGGGATCGAATGACGTACGAGGAGACCAGCGCCAAGCAGCGCACCGAGCGGTTCGCCATGTCGCACCTGTCGATCGAGGTCGGCCACCTCTACGCCGAGGGGCTCTCGCGCCCCGACGTCCTCAAGGAGGAGATGGCCTCCGCGGCCGCGTGGGTCCACGGCACGACCGAGGCGCTGACCAAGCGCCTCGGCGGGCGCACCCCGCGCGTGAGCACCTGCTACCTCGTGGACGACTACTTCCACCAGGACCTGCCCGAGCCCGAGCGGCTCATCGCCGTCATCGCCGAGGCCGCCGCCGACGCGGGCCTGCGCATCGACTACCTCGCCCGCGAGTCCGCTTGCGCCGACATGGGGAGCCTCGACCTCGCCGCGCTCGTCGCCGACCGGATCGTGTTCGAGCCCTCCCCGGGCACCAACGGCTCCCGCCCGCCCGTGGCCCGCTCCGGCTGGCTGTGCAACGGCGTCCCCAGCCCCGAACCGAAGCGGATCGCGATGGGCGCGGCCGAGCAGTGGTCGCCGCCGAGCCAGAACTCCCGCCGCGAGCACTCGGTGTTCCTCGACGTCGAGCTGTGGAACGACACCGGCCGGGGCCGCCGCTGGTCGTGCCCGATGCTCGCCGCCGTCTGGCAGTTGGTGCGCCTGGGCGTCCTGCGCGACCAGGGCCGGCGCATCGGCGTGCCCGAACCGGTCGAGAACGTCGTGCCCGCCGAGCACGGCCACGACCCCGACCGGCCCGCCGGCGCGCGCTTCCCCGAGACGTGGGCCGCGATGCCCCCGATCCTCCAGCTCAACGCGAAGGCGTTCCCGTTCCCCGCCTACCGGTCCGTCTCGGTCCTGTCGGTCGACTTCCTGGAGGTCGAGCACGCCGTGCGCGTCATCTGCGGCGCCGTCCGACCCGACCCCGGCGCGATCGACTCGATCCGCCGCTCGGCCGAACGCGAGGGCATGACCCTCCCGGACGAGCTGGTCGACCGCCTCTCCTACATCTTCCAGGGCCGCATCTGACCGCGGCGGCCCGCCCGCCTCAGCGGTAGTGCGGCTCGCCAGCTCCGCCGGTCTGCTTCTGGCGCTCCTCCATCATGTCGAGCATCTTCGCGGCCAGGTCGGCGGCGCCGTAGTCGATCTGCGATCGCACCCGCTCGGTCATCGTCGTCCACTGCCGCGTCAGGCCCGGGCGCCGCTCCAGCGAGTCCCACATGAACTCCAGGTCCCGCGAGGTCCGTGCGCCCGCCGACCACAGGTGCAGCAGGTGGTCGACCACCGGCCGCAGCGTCCGCAGCGTGTGCCGCGGGTCCTCGCCGATCTTCGCCAGCGCGATCCGCGCGGCCACCGCGCTCAGCAGCCAGTCGTGCACCGCGAGGTCCTCGGCCGCGGCCGCGATCTGCTCGGGCTCGACCAGGCCCGTCACCAGGCTCATGCGCCGCCGGTCGTTGCCGACCAGCCGGAACGCGACGGCCCGGCCCTCGCCGGGGTCGGCGATCGCGGCCCACCGCAGCCGGGTCGAACCGGTCTTGATCGGCGGGCGCTGGTCGAGCACGGGCCGGGACAGGACGTCGTGCACGGAGTGCCGCGCGATCGCGGCGGCGTCGAGGAGCGCGGTGCCGCCGTCGTGGCGGACCTTGCGAGCCAGGCCCTTGCCCTGGCCGTCGGCGAGGAGGTAGCCCTCGGCGAGGCGCCGGGCCTCGAAGTTCCCGATGGTCTCCAGCGTCCCGGGCCGCGCCAGGTAGTACGACCAGGGCATCCGGCGCGGCTGCTGCGGCGGGGCGACGGCCGTCCACGCCGAGCCCTGGAGCAGGTGGCCGCCGGTGAGGACCGCCCGGGAACAGACGGTGCCGACCGCGCGCACCGACGACCCGCCGGCCGCGTCGTCGGCGTGCCGGTTGCCGGGCTTGGGGCCCAGGGGCAGTCGGCAGTCGACGCCGTGCAGGAGCGTCGGCGAGGCCGTGTGCGGGACCGGCCTGGCCCACTGCACGACCGTCTCGCCGACGGCCAGCGCCAGGGCCCCGCGCGCCTCCTCGGGTGTGAGGGGCCGCGAGTGGGGCAGCAGGGCGGTGTGGATCTCGCCGACGATCAACATGGGCTCACTCCGATCGGTGGCGGGGCCCGGCCCCGGTCAGTCGCGCTCTTTGTGCTCGGTGATGGCCAGGCCGTGCCCGTCCGGGTCGCGGAAGGAGGCGGCGCGCATCTCGTAGTTCTGCCCGAGGAGCGCGGTGCGCGGCAGGTGCAGGAACTCCACTCCGGCCTCGTTCATCTCGGCGAACGTCGCGTCGATGTCGCCGACCTCGAACGTCAGGTGCATGACGCCGGTCTCGCCGGGCGGCGCGTCGGGCCGCTCCCACAGCAGGATCTTCCCGAACCCGGCCTCCAGGACCGCGGCCTCCTTGGTGCGGTCGAGGATGTGCAGTCCCAGTGTGTCGGTGTAGAACTCGACCGACCGCTGGAGGTCGGCCACGACGAGGGTCGCGGCCGTGTCGGTGACGTCGGTGCCGTCGAGCCGCTGCTCCGAGAGCAGCAGGTCGGCGAGGCCGCGGGCGTCCTCGGGGGTCTGCCGGCGCGGCTGCGGGGCGAGCTTCGCTGCGGCTTCGGCGATGGGGCCCTTGGCAGGCGGCGGGGGCGGTGGCGCGGCGGCGACCGGGTCGCCGCCGATCACGTCGCTGGGCATGGAGAACCGCACGCCCTCGGAGGCGGTTGCCGGAGCGGGAGGCTCCGGGTCCTCTTCGGGGACGATCTGCGCGTCGACGATGTCGACTGGGGGAACCGTGTCCGCGGGGGGGACGGTGCCGTTTGAAGCGACCGAGTCGGCTGAGAGGACCGTGTCGGCCGCGGGGACGACCGACTCCGCGGCCTCGTCGTCCACGACCTCCACGATCACCGTCGCCGGTTCCGCCACGACGGGCGGCGGTGCCGGGGCTGGGGTCGGGGCAGGGTCGGGCCGCGGCGGCGCCTCGAACAGGTCGTCGAGCGCGTCCATCGTGGCCGGCGCCTGCTTCGCCGCGGGCGCGGGCCTAGGCGCGTCGTCCTCGACGATGAGGTCTTCGAGCCGGTGCTGCCCGATGAGCGGCGGCGCCGGGACCGGCTGCGGGAAGCGTCTGGCGGACCGTTCGACGGTGACGAACGCGATGCACCCGGCGAGGCACAGGAACGCGAGCACGGCGATGCCGATGTTCTGCGCGCCCAAGGCCATCGAAGCGAAGAAGAACGAGAGGATCAGTAAAGTGATCGCGCCGACCGCGTGGGAGGTGCGCCAGCGCATCCGCCTGTCGCCGTTGAGGACCGTGCCGATGGCCTCCCCGCCCGCCGAGTGGTGCTGGCGGGAGTGGAGGTCCTTGAGCGCGTGCTGGTTGATGCCCCACCAGCGCGCTTCGCGCTGGCGGCGCTGCTGGTCGAGCATGATGCGCTGCTGGCGCAGCTGCTCGGCGTTCGCGCCCGCGCGCCCGGCGGGCTGGCGGACGCCGCGGGGCGCCTGCTTGGCGGGGGCGGCCTTGCGGGCGCCGCCGGTCTTGGCGCCGCCCTTCTGCGCGGCGCCCTTGGCCCCTCCTCGGGCGGCCCCGCCTTTCGCGGCGCCTCTGGTGGGCGCCTTGGAAGGCCGTGGGGCGGGCCGCGGCGGTTGTCTGGGGGGCATCGGGGACACCTCATCCGCAACTGGGAAACCGGGTTTCAACGTGAATCGTACGTGGGTGAGGCAACGGACACAACATCGCTTAAGATGGCAGCCACAATCCGACAGTCGATCCGAGGAGTCCTCACCGTGGCCGAACAGCGCACGCTCGTGTTGATCAAGCCCGACGCCGTCGAGCGCGGCCTCATCGGCGAGGTCCTGGCCCGCCTGGAGCGCAAGGGGCTGCGGATCGAGCAGCTGCGTCTGCGGACGATGGACGAGGCGCTGTCGGACGCGCACTACGCCGAGCACGTGGGCCGCGAGTACTACGAGGGCCTGCGCTCGTTCATGACCTCAGGCCCCCTGGTGAGCCTGGTGGCGGCCGGTGACGAGGCGATCCCGGTGGTGCGCAAGCTCGCCGGTGCGACCGACGGGCGCAAGGCGGAGCCGGGGACGATCCGCGGGGACTTCTCGCTGTCGAACTCCCGCAACCTCATCCACGCCTCGGACTCCGAGGAGTCGGCCAAGCGCGAGATCGACCTGTGGTTCGCCGCTTAGGGTCCGACCGGTCGGCGCACCGCTGACGACGCTGGCAGCGGCACGCGGATCGGACAGGCCTAGGCCGGGCTCGGGTGGGCCAGTGCGGCCAGGTCGGCCGGGGTGTCGATGTCGAGCGGGTCGCCCGGGCAGGGGACCTCGCTGACGAGGCCGGGGTTGGCGGCGAGGAAGTCGCGCGCCCCCCGGTCGCCGACGGCCCCGGCGGCGATCGCGTCGAGGTGCTCGCGCGCGAAGTACATCGGGTGCCCGCGCCCGCCCCGGTAGAGCGCGAGGGCGACGGTGGCGCCGCCGTCGGCGGCCCCGATGAGCCGCCGCACGGCCTCCGGTTCGATGCGCGGCTGGTCGACGAGCGTGACCACGACGCCGTCGTAGCGTTCGGGCACGGCGGCGAGCCCCGCCTTCAGCGACGTCGACAGCCCCTGCCCCCACCGCCGGTTGAGCACCGGCGTGAACGCCTCGGTCGCGGCGGCGAGCGCCTGTTCGGCGCCGGCGCCGAGGACGGCGAGGACCTGGCGGCAGCCGCCGCCCCTGAGCGTGGCGACGGCGCGGTCGAGCAGGCTGCGGCCGTCGTATTCGACGAGGGCCTTCGGTCTGCCGAAGCGCCTTCCGGCGCCCGCGGCGAGCACGAGCCCCGCGGTGTTCTTCATGTGTTCTCCCCCCTTGATGATCGCGCCCTCGCGGCGCGGATCGGGCCGTTCGGCGGTCCCGGTTCAGTCCAGGCTCACCGCCAGTGCGAGGTCCATCCGGTCGAGGGGGTTGCGCAGGTCGCGGCCGGTGAGCTCTTCGACCCGGCGCATCCGGTAGCGGACGGTGTTGACGTGCAGGTGGAGGCTGAGCGCGCATTGGCGCCAGGAGCCGTCGCACTCCAGGAACCGCCGCAGGGTCACCAGCAGGTCGGAGCGGTGCCGCTCGTCGTAGTCGAGGAGCGGTTGCAGCACCCGGGTGCGGAAGGTGTGTCTGACCCCGGGTTCGACGGCGGCCAGGAGCATCCGGTGCGAGACGAGGTGGTCGGGTTCGGCGACGTCGACGCGACCGGGCGCGGGCTGGGCGAGCGCGGCCGTGTGCCGGGCCTGCTCGAGCGCGCCGGGCAGGCCTTCGAGGGAGCGGACTGGGTCGGCGAGGCCGACGCTGACGGCCCCGAGCGCGGGCCGCCCGGCACTGGAGAGGACCCCCGCGCACCGCCGTGCCCAGGCGACCAGGGCCGTGCGCTCGGCCGCGGCGGCCCCCGGGCCCGTGAGCACGGCTACCGTCTCTTCGCCGTGCGTCGCCCACGCCGCGACCGGCGCGGCGAGCGGGTCGTCCCCGCCCGCCGCCCCGGCGACGGTCTCGGCGACCACGGTCTCCCGCAGCGCCTCGGGCTCGCCGCGGGCGACGATGACGGTGACCGGGCCGTCGGCGGGCAGGCCCGCCGAGCGCATGAGGTGCTCCTCGACGCGGCCCTCCTTCAGGGCCGTGACGAGTTCGACGTGCGGGGCCGGGCGCTGCGCCGGATCGTCGAGTTCGAGCATGAGCAGGGCCGAGAGCTGCTCGGCGACCAGGCGCCGCTCCGGCGGCCACCGCGTGTGGTCGTCGTCGACCACCAGGAACCGGCCGGTGTGGAGCGTGGGCCCGACACCGAACACGGAATGGCAGCGGTGCCGGTCGAGCGTGACGCGCTGGGGGAGCCGGTCGGCCTCGTGCGCGCGGGCGACGACGGCGTCGCGCTCGGTCTCGCTCAGGCGCAGGCCCCCGCGCAGCGCCCGCCCGGCGGGCGAGAGCACCAGGCACTCCATGCCCAGTTCGACCCGGATGAGTTCGAGGATCTGGCCGATGCCGTCGGCGGCGATGAGCTGGCGGTGACGGTCCAGGAGGGACGCGAGGTCCCCGGAGCGGGCCGTCGAGAGGCGCTGCACGACGCGCTCGGTGATCTCCGCGAACGCCACTTCCGCGTCGACGGCGAGCAGCGGCAGGTCGTGCAGGGCGCACGCGTCGACCAGGTCGCCGGGCACCGAGTGGAACTCGGGGTGGTCCCCGGCGCCGAGCGCGGTCACCCCGGCGGCGATGAGGTTGCGCACGAACGCGTCCGAGTCCCGTTCGGCCCGCCGCCACATCATGCCGGTGAGGACCAGCTCGCCGCCGGAGAGGTACCGGCGCGGGTCGCGCAGGTCCGTGGGGACGACCCAGCGGATCTCGCGGTCGAGGTGGTGGCGGCCCGAGACCAGGGTCAGCCCCAGACCGGGCATTTGCAGCAGTGATCGCAGTCGCATGGAGGCCCCCAGGGGTCCGGCCTTCTCGCAGGCGGGTCGGGAAGCGGTAGGTAAGGCCACCATAGCGCTGCCGCTCGCGCGCCTTTGGACGATCCTCCAGCATTTAACGGTCCGGAAATCAAGGTTTCATGGCCCGCGGCCATGGCCGCGGCCTCGGGATTCGGCTTCACTGAACCTGCACTGCCCGAACATGGGACGGTGGGAGCGGGCAATGTCGACGAAGCGGGACCTGGAGGCGCCGATGTGGACGATCGAAGCGTTCGACGCGCTGGACGCCGCCGCCGCGACCGAAGCGGTCCGCGCCTGCTGCGACTCGCCCGCCTGGACCTGGGCCGTCGTCGCCGGCCGCCCCTACGCGAACGCCGCCGACCTCAAAGCCGCCGCGATGCGCGCCTTCGACCGCCTCGGCGAGGCCGAACTCGACGCCGCGCACGCCGCCCACCCGCCCATCGGCGCCGCCCCCGCCGCGACCGGCACCGAAGCGGCCTTCTCACGCGCCGAACAAGCCGGGGCGAACAGTCCCGACGCCGCCGTACGGGCCGCGCTCGCCGAGGCCAACGACGCCTACCGGCGCCGGTTCGGCCGCGTCTTCCTCATCTGCGCCACCGGTCTGAGCGCCGAGGACGTCCTCGCGCACCTGCACCGCCGCCTCGGCGCCGACGAGGCCGCCGAACGCGCCGAGTCCGCCGCCGAACTGCGCAAGATCGTCGCCCTGCGCCTCGACAAGCTCTTCGGCACCGAATCGGCGACCGGCCCGGCCACCGACCCTGCCGAGGCCCTCGGAACGGAGCGGACATGACCACGATCTCCTCCCACGTGCTCGACGCGGTCGCTGGGGCGCCCGCCGCCGGGCTCGCGCTGGCCCTGTTCCGCCTCGACCCCACCGGACGCGCCGAGATCGTGCGCTCGGGGGTGACCGACGCCGACGGGCGTGTCGCGGGCTGGGAAACCGGCCCGGGCCGCCACCGGCTCCGCTTCGACACCGGGGCGTGGTTCGCCGGGCGGGACGTCGTCACGTTCTACCCCGAGGTCGCGGTCGACTTCCTCGTCACGAACGAGGCCCGCTGCCACGTGCCGCTCCTCCTCAGCCCCTTCGCCTACTCCACGTATCGAGGTAGCTAGATGCCGACCGACGACACCGAGCGGGCGATCACCCTGGGCGCCAACAGCTACGGCAAATCCGGGGTGCGGCTGGTACACGTCGTGCGGGATTCGCCGCGGCACGACCTGCGCGACCTGACCGTCCACACCGCGCTCGCCGGGGACCTCGACGCCACCCATTACCGCGGCGACAACACCGGGGTGCTGCCCACCGACTCGCAGAAGCACACCGTGTACGCGTTCGCGCGCGAGGGGATCGGGTCGATCGAGGGCTTCGCCGAGCGCCTCGCCCGCCACTTCGCCGACACCGCGCCCGCGATCCGGTCCGCGCGGGTGCGCGTCGAGGAGCACCCGTGGCGGCGCACAGGCGAGCACTCCTTCGCCCGCGGCGACGGCGGCGAACTGCGGACCGCCGAGGCCGCGTACGGCGACGGCGCCGTCCGCTTCACCGCCGGGGTGCGGGACCTGCTGCTGCTCAACACGACCGGCTCGGCCTTCGGCGGGTTCCTCACCGACCGGTACACGACCCTCCCCGAAACCGAGGACCGCATCCTCGCCACCGCGGTCGACGCGGCCTGGACGTACGAGACGACCGGCGACGACGCGTGGTTCGACGCCTCGTTCGCCGCCGCCCGCGCGGCCCTCCTGGAGGCCTTCGCCGACACGTACTCGCTCTCGCTCCAACAGACCCTGTACGCCGTCGGCGAGCGCATACTGAGGGCGGTGCCCGAGACCGGCGAGGTCCGCCTGTCGCTGCCGAACCGGCACCACTACCTGTACGACCTCGAACCGTTCGGCCTCGACAACCCCGGCCTGGTCTTCCAGGCCGGCGACCTGCCGTACGGGCTCATCGAGGGCACGGTCCGGAGGGAGGCGCCATGACACCGCCCGCGGGCTTCGACTTCCACCGGCCCGCCGACCTCGCCGAGGCGCTGCGCCTGCTCGCGGCCGACCCCGAGGCGGTGCCGATCGCCGGGGGCACCGACCTCATGGTGGCCCTCAACTACCGCCGCGCCCGGCCCCGGGCGCTGCTCGACCTCACCGGCGTGGCCGACCTGCGCGAGTGGACCGACGAGGGCGCGGCCGTGCGCATCGGCGCCGGCGTCACGTACGCGCGCGTCGCCGCCGAGCTCGGCGGCGTCCTGCCCGGCCTTGCCGCGGCCGCCCGCACCGTCGGCTCGCCGCAGATCCGCAACCGCGCGACCCTCGCGGGGAACCTCGCGACGGCCTCGCCCGCCGGTGACGGCCACCCGCCGCTCCTGGCCACCGGCGCGACCGTCACCGCCGCCTCGGCCGCGGGGGAGCGACTGATGCCGATCGGGGATTTCTTCACCGGGCCCAAGCGCAGCGCGCTGCGCCCCGGCGAGCTCATCACCGCCGTGACCGTCCCGAAGGCCGCGGGGCCGCAGCAGTTCCTGAAGGTGGGCACGCGCAACGCGATGGTGATCGCGGTGTGCTCGTTCGCGCTCGCGCTCGACACCGGCCGCCGCGTCCTGGGGACGGGGATCGGCTCGGCCGGGCCGGTGCCGCTGCGGGCGGGCGAGGCCGAGGCGGTCGACCTGCCGTGGGAGGCGCCCGACCGTTTCGGCGAGGGTCTCGCCGTCGAGTTCGGGCGGCTGGTCGCCGCCGCGGCCCGGCCCATCGACGACGTGCGGGCCACCGCCGACTACCGCCGCCACGCCCTCGCGGTCTGCGCCGCCCGCGCGCTGCGCCGGGCGTGGGCCGAGGCCCACCCCGAAGGGAGCGTCCGATGCGGGTGACCATGCGCGTCGACGGCGACGAGGTCGCCGCCGACATCGACCGGCCCGGCGAGAGCCTGTTGTCGACGCTGCGCGACCGGCTCGGCCGCACCGGCACCAAGAACGCCTGCGAGCAGGGCGAATGCGGTTCGTGCACGGTGCTGCTCGACGGCGCGCCGGTGTGTGCGTGCCTCGTGGCGACCGCGCAGTGCCAGGGTCGCGAGGTGCGGACCGTGGCGAGCGTGCCGACGGTGCTGCGCGACGCGTTCGTCGCCTGCGGCGCCGTCCAATGCGGATTCTGCACCCCGGGCCTGCTCGTGTCGGCCGCCGACCTGCTGGGGCGCGAGCCCGATCCGGGCGAGGAGGCGATCCGGGAGGCGATCGCGGGGAACCTGTGCCGGTGCACCGGTTACGAGAAGGTCGTGGAGGCGGTGCGCGC
Source organism: Glycomyces paridis (assembly GCF_004912155.1). Classification (GTDB taxonomy): domain Bacteria; phylum Actinomycetota; class Actinomycetes; order Mycobacteriales; family Micromonosporaceae; genus Glycomyces; species Glycomyces paridis. Next base: position 444,181 of record NZ_STGX01000001.1, read on the forward strand.
CGCCGCCGAAGCGACGGCAGACGGGGTGCCCCGGGTACCCGCCCGATCCCACCTTCACCACAACCAGTGGATAAATGTCGTCACCATCCCACAGGGCGGCACCGGAAACGGGGAGGACACGCCGTGAACGCCGTTGTGATCGAGAACGCATGGGTCGCCACGGTCGACCCCGCCGGGACCGAGCACGCCGCCGGGCACGTCGTGGTCGAGCACGGGCGCATCAGCGCCGTCGGGGCCGGGCCCGCGCCCTTCCGCGAGGACGCGCGCCGCATCGACGCGTCCGGCTGCCTCGCCACGCCCGGGCTCGTCAACACCCACCACCACCTGTACCAGTGGGCCACCAGGGGATACGCGACCGACCACACGCTCTTCGAATGGCTCGTCGACCTCTACCCGGTGTGGGCGCGGCTGCGCCCCGGGCACGTGGCCGCCGCCAACACCGCCGGGCTCGCCCGCCTGGCCCTCTCCGGGTGCACCACCGCCGCCGACCACCACTACGTGTACCCCGCCGGCCAGGCCGCCGACCTCGTCGACGTCCAGGTCGCGGCCGCCGCCCGCATCGGCCTGCGCCTCCACCTCGCCCGCGGCTCCATGGACCGCGGCGCCGCCGACGGCGGCCTCCCGCCCGACCACCTCGTCGAGGACATCGACACCGCGCTCCAGGCCACCGCCGACGCCGTCGACCGCCACCACGACCCCGCCCCCGACTCGCTCCTGCGCGTCGCCGTCGCCCCCTGCTCCCCGTTCTCCGTCTCCACCGACCTCCTGCGCGAATCGGCCGCCCTCGCCCGCGACAAGCACGTCCGCCTCCACACCCACCTGTGCGAGACCCTCGACGAGGCCGAGTTCTGCCGCAACCGCCACGGCTGCGACCCCGTCACCTACATGGAACGCGCCGGCTGGCTCGCCTCCGACGCCTGGCTCGCCCACGCCGTCCACCTCGACGACGACGCCCGCCGCCGCCTCGGCGCCGCCGGCACCGGCGTCGCCCACTGCCCCTCCTCCAACGCCCGCCTCGGCACCGGCCCCGCCGACGTCCCCGCCATGCTCGCCGCCGGCATCCCTGTCGGCCTCGGCGTCGACGGTGCCGCCAGCCAGGAGTCCGGCCACCTCGGCGACGAACTGCGCCAAGCCCTCTACACCGCCCGCGGCCTCCACGGCCCCCGCGCCATGGACGCCCGCACCGCCCTGCGCCTGGGCACGATCGGCGGCGCCGCCGTCCTCGGCCGCGACAACGAGATCGGCTCCCTCGAACCGGGCAAGCAGGCCGACATCGCCCTGTGGGACCTCACCGGCCTCGCCCACGCCGGCATCGCCGACCCCGTCACCGCCCTCGTCCTCGGCGCCACCGCGCCCCTGCGCCTCCTCCTCGTCGCCGGGAACACCGTCGTCGAAGACGGCGAACTGCGCACCGCCGACACACATAGCCTCACCGCCGCCCTCGCCGCCGCGGCCGCCGACCTCAGGGAGGCCCCCCGTGACTGACACCGCAGGCGGCGTAGGGCACTCGCCGATCCGACCCGACGCCCGCTCGAAGACCGACGGCACCTTCGACTACGCCTCCGACCTGCGCCTGCCCGGCATGCTGTGGGGCCACACCCTCCGCAGCCCCCACCCCAGCGCCGCCGTCCGCTCGATCGACACGACCGCCGCGCTCGCCATGCCCGGCGTCGCCGCCGTCCTCACCGCCGCCGACGTCCCCGGCGCGAACGCCTACGGCCTCATCACCGCCGACCAGCCCGTCCTCGCCGCAGACCGCGTCCGCTACCAGGGCGAACCGGTCGCGCTCATCGCCGCCGACACCCTCGACCTCGCCCGCCTCGCCGCCGAAGCCGTCGCCGTCGATTACGAGACCCTCGAACCGGTGACCGACCCCGAAGCGGCCGTCGCCGCCGGCGAGTACTTCCGTTACCAGCCGGTCCGCCTCGGCGACCCCGACGCCCAGGCCGCCGCCGTCGTCATCGCCCGCGAATACGCCGTCGGCATGCAGGACCAGGCCCCGCTCGGGCCCGAAGCGGGCCTGGCCGAACCCGCCCCCGACGGCGGGATCCGCCTCCACGTCGCCACCCAGTGGCTCCACTCCGACCTCGAACAGCTCGCCCCCTGCCTCGACCTCCCGCCCGAGCGCATCCACCTGGAGATGTCCGGGATCGGCGGCGCGTTCGGCGCCCGCGAAGACCTCTCCGTCCAAGCCCACATGGCGATGCTCGCCCTGCACTGCGGGCGCCCCGTCAAGATGATGTACGACCGCGCCGAGTCGTTCCTCGGCCACGTCCACCGCCACCCCGCCCGGATGCGCTACGAGCACGGCGCCGACGAGCACGGCCGCCTCGTCTACGTCAAGGCCCGCATCGTCCTCGACGGCGGCGCCTACGCCTCCACCACCGACGCCGTCGTCGGCAACGCCGCCTCCCTCGCCGTCGGCCCCTACGAGGTCGAGCACGTCAGCGTCGACGCGTGGGGCGCGCGCACCAACAACCCGCCGTGCGGGGCCATGCGCGGCTTCGGCGGCGTCCAGACCTGCTTCGCCTACGAGTCCCAGATGGACGCCCTCGCCGACGCCCTCGGCCTCCACCCGCTGGAGCTCCGCCGCCGCAACGCCGTCGCCCAAGGCTCCAAACTCATCACCGGCCAGACCGTCGACGCCCGCGACCCGCGCCGCGACCGCCCCGGCGGCGCCCCCTTCTCCCCGCTCGCCGACCTCCTCGACCGCCTCGACGCCCTCCCCGCGCCCGCACCGGCCCCGACCGCCCGGCCCGGCGGCTCGGGCGACACCACCCGCGGCGAAGGCGTCCGCCGCGGCACCGGCTACGGCGTCGGCCTCAAGAACGTCTGCTACTCCGAAGGCTTCGACGACCACTCCACCGCCAGCGTCGAACTGCGCCTCGAAGACGGCGAGCGCGTCGCCCGCGTCCACACCGCCGCCGCCGAGGTCGGCCAGGGCCACTGGACCCTCCAGGCCCAGATCGTCCGCACCGAACTGGACGTCGACCGCGTCGAACTGGCCCCCAACGACACCCGCATCGGCTCCGCCGGGTCCTCCTCGGCCTCCCGCCAGTCCTACATGACCGGCGGCGCCGTCAGGGCCGCCGCCGTCGCCGTCCGCGCCCTCGCGGCCGGCCGCGACCTCGCCGACGGCCCCGTCGAGGCCACCCGCGTCTTCCGCCACCGCGCCACCAAACCCATGGACCCCGTCACCGGCCAAGGCGACTCCCACGTCCAGCTCGCCCTGTGCGTCCACCGCGCCACCGTCGACGTCGACGTCGAACTGGGCCTGGTCAAAGTCGTCGAACTCGCCTGCGTCCAAGACGTCGGCAAGGCCATGAACCCCCTCGCCCTCGAAGGCCAGATCCACGGCGGCACCGCACAAGGCCTCGGCCTCGCCCTCATGGAGGCCCTCCTCACCGACGGCGGCCGCGTCCAGAACGCCTCCTTCACCGACTACCTCATCCCCACCGCCCTCGACATGCCCCCCATGCGCATCGAACTGGTCGAGAACGCCGACCCCGACGCCCCCTACGGCCTGCGCGGCGCCGGCGAACCGCCCACGCTCTCCTCCACCCCCGCGATCGTCGCCGCCGTCCGCGACGCCACCGGACTGCCGCTCACCCGCGTCCCGATCCGGCCCGAACACCTGACCACCGGGAGGCTCCCGTGAAGGACATCGCCGCGACCCTGCACGCCTGGCAGGCCGAAGGCCGCCCGTTCGCGCTCGCCTCCCTCGTCGCCGTCTCCGGCTCCGCGCCCCGCCCGATCGGCACCGCGCTCGCCGTCGACGCCGACGGGACCGTGTGCGGCGGCGTCTCCGGCGGCTGCGTCGAAGCCGCCGTCTACACCCGCTGCCGCGAAGTCCTCGACACCGGTCAAGCGGCCGTCGAGACCTTCGGATACGGCGACGAGGACGCCTTCGCGAACGGCCTGACCTGCGGCGGCAGCATGGACGTGCTCATCGTCAGGGTCGAACCCGACGACGGGGCCGTCGCTGCCGCCCTCGCGGCCATCATCGCCCGGGAGGCGGTCACCCTCGTCAGAGCCGTCGAAGGCCCCGACCTCGGCGCCGCCGCGGCCCGCACCGCCCGCGGCACCACCGGCCCCCTCGACCTCGACGGCGCCGACCTCCCCGAATCCTCCGGCCGCGTCGGGCGATTCGCCGTCGAAGTCCACCGGCCCCCGCCCCGCCTCCTCGTCTACGGCGCCGTCGACTTCGCCCGGCCCGTCGTCACCCTCGCCACGACGCTCGGCTTCGCCGTCACCGTCTGCGATGCCCGGTCCGTCTTCGCCACGCCCGGCCGCTTCCCCGGCGCCGACGTCGTCGTCGACTGGCCCCACCGCCACTTCGCGACCGCGCGCCCCGACGCCGACACCGCCGTATGCCTGCTCACCCACGACGAGAAGTTCGACCTGCCGCTCCTCGAACTCGCCCTCGTCTCCGACGCCGGCTACATCGGCGCCCTCGGCTCGCGCGCCACCCACCGCGACCGCCTCGCCCGCCTCCGCGAGGCCGGACTCCACGAGACCGCCCTCGCCCGCCTCCGCGCCCCGATCGGCCTCGACCTCAACGGCCGCACCGCCGAAGAGACCGCGCTCGCCATCGTCGCCGAGATCGTCGCCGTCCGCAACCGCGCGGCCGCGGGCTTCCTCACCGAAGCCCAAGGCCCGCTTCACCACTGAACGAAGGAGCGACCCATGGTCCGCATGTTCCTCAACGGCGGCGGCATGAAGGGCGGCGAACTGCACCACCTCATCGCCGGCGCCCCCTTCCTCGGACCCGCCACGACCCTGCCGATCTACCGCCTCCACGCCGTCGGCGACGACCACCCCGCCCTCGAACACGCCGGCGACGGCGGCGCCGCCATCGAAGGCGAGCTCTACGACATCGACCTCAAGACCCTCCGCGAATCCCTCCTGCCCGCCGAACCGCCCGACCTCGAACTCGGCGTCGTCGGCCTCGCCGACGGCACCGACGCCCTCGGCATGCGCCTGCGCGCCGACTGCGCCGACCTCCCCGAACTCACCGACATCACCGCCCACCGCTCCTGGCGCGCCTACAAGGCCGCGAAGACCCCCTGACCCGCCGCCGACCGCCCGGAGCCGCAATGCGCACCGACCCCGCCGACTTCACCGCACCCGTCGTCTACGACCTCGTACTGCGCTCGCGCCGCACCGTCCTGCCCGACGGCGAACGGCCCGCCTCGGTCGCCATCGCCGGCGAACGCATCGCCGTCATCGGCGACTACGACGAACCCGTCCCCGCCGCCCGCACCCGCGACCTCGGCGACCTCGCCCTCCTCCCCGGCCTCGTCGACACCCACGTCCACGTCAACGAACCCGGCCGCACCCACTGGGAGGGCTTCGCCACCGCCACCCGCGCCGCCGCCGCGGGCGGCGTCACCACCCTCCTCGACATGCCCCTCAACAGCATCCCGCCCACCGTCGACGCCGCCGCCCTCGCCGCCAAGCGCCGCGCCGCCCACGGCCGCACCTGGGTCGACGTCGGCTTCTGGGGCGGCGCCGTCCCCGGCAACGAGACCGACCGCCGCACCCTCCACCACGACGGCGCCTTCGGCTTCAAATGCTTCACCGCCCCCTCCGGCGTCCCCGAGTTCCCGCCCCTCGACACCGCCGGACTCCACCGCGCCTGCGCCGCCGCCGCCGCCCTCGGCACCGTCCTCCTCGTCCACGCCGAAGACCCCCGCCTCCTCACCGACACCCCCACCGCCCCCGACTACCGACGTTTCCTCGCCACCCGACCCGCCGCCGCCGAGACCGCCGCCGTCCGCGAAGTCCTCGCCGCCGCCCGCGCCACCGGCGCCCGCGTCCACCTCCTCCACGTCGCCGCCGCCGAAGCCCTCGACCCCGTCCGCGACGCCCGCCGCGACGGCCTCCCCGTCACCGCCGAGACCTGCCCCCACTACCTCGCCCTCACCGCCGACGACGTCCCCGACCACGCCACCGACTACAAGTGCTGCCCGCCCCTGCGCGACCGCGCCAACCGCGAAGCACTCTGGGCCGCACTCGAAGACGGCACCCTCGACAGCGTCGTCTCCGACCACTCGCCCAGCCCGCCCGACCTGAAGACCGACGACTTCGCCACCTCCTGGGGCGGCATCGCCTCACTCCAGATCGGACTCCCCGTCGTGTGGACCGAGGCCGCCCGCCGCGGCCTCCCCCTCACCCGCCTCGCCCGCTGGATGAGCACCGCCCCCGCCGACCTCGCCGGCCTCCACCGCAAAGGCCGCATCGCCGCCGGCGCCGACGCCGACCTCATCGCCTTCGACCCCGCCCGCGAATGGACCGTCCGCGCCGCCGACCTCCACCACCGCCACCCCCGCACCCCCTACGACGGCCGCACCCTCACCGGCGCCGTCACCGACACCTGGCTCAGAGGCGCACCCCTGGACACCGACGCCGCCCCCCGGGGACGACTGCTGCGAAGGAGCACACGATGACCACCGCGACCGACGACACCGCACCCCGCCACGCCACCGACCCCGCCTCCACGTTCGACTCCACTGTCGACCCTGCCGCCGGCCCTGCCACCGACCCTGCCGTCGACCTCGCCGCCCGCGCCCTCGGCGGCGCCGTCCTCGCCGCCAACGACGAGTCCTTCGCCGAAAAAGAACACCTCATCGAGCCCTACCCCGTCACCCACCGACCCCGCACCTTCGGCCCCAACGGCCAACGCTACGACGGCTGGGAGACCCGCCGCCGCCGCGACCACGGCCACGACTGGGCCGTCGTCCGCCTCGGCCTCCCCGGCCGCATCCACCACGTCACCGTCGACACCGCCCACTTCACCGGCAACCACCCCCCGCGCGTCTCACTCGACGCCTGCCGCATCGACGGCCACCCCGCCCTCACCGCCCTCCTCGACGCCGACTGGCACACCCTCCTGCCGCCCACCGAAGCCGCAGGCGACACCGCCAACCACTACCCCGTCCACGCCACCGGCAGATACACCCACGTCCGCCTCAACCTCCACCCCGACGGCGGCGTCGCCCGCCTCCGCGTCCACGGC
>NZ_STGX01000001.1:451306-472932 GCF_004912155.1 Glycomyces paridis
GACCTCGCCGCCCTCGCCAACGGCGCCGCCGTCACCGCCGCCTCCGACGCCCACTACTCCCACCCGACCGGCGCGATCATGCCCGGCCTCCCCGCCCACCAGGCCGACGGCTGGGAGACCGCCCGCCGCCGCACCCCCGGCAACGAATGGCTCCACGTCCGCCTCGCCGGCCGCGGCACCATCCGCATCGCCGAACTCGACACCACCCACCTCAAGCACAACGCCCCCGCCGCCGCCTCCATCGACGCCTACGACGGCGACACCGCCTTCACCCTCCTCGAACGCACCCCGCTGCGACCGGACGCGCCCCACCGCTTCCGCATCGACACCGACCGGCCCGCGACCGCCGTGCGGCTCAACATCTTCCCCGACGGCGGCATCGCCCGCCTGCGCCTCTACGGGCGCCTCACCGACGAGGCGCTGGCCGAGCTGCACCGGCGGTTCGAGGAGTGACCGCGCGCTGTTCGCCGTCCCCGCGGCGGCCGCTATCCTGCGGGGATGGCCGACCAGACGCGGGGCGCCGCGACCAGTTCCGTGGACGATTTCTTCCGCACCGAAATCCGTGCGGGCCGCATCGAGCGCGCGGAGGTGTTCGCGAAGGCGCGCCGGCCCGCGTACAAGCTGTGGATCGACTTCGGCGAGCTGGGCGTGAAGCGTTCGAGCGCGCAGATCACGGCCCGGTACGGCGTGGAGGACCTGGTGGGGCGCACGGTGGTGGCGGTGACGAACTTCCCGCCGCGCCAGATCGCCGACTTCATGTCCGAGGTGCTGGTGCTGGGCGTGCCGGTGGAGGGGACCGACGAGGTGGTGCTCCTCGCGCCGGACGCCGACGTGCCGATCGGCGCCCGCGTCGCCTGAGCTTCAGGCCCGGGTCGCGAGGTACACGGTGTTGGAGGACTCGCCGCCGGTCAGCGGGTTGGGGAACGGGATCCGTTCGGCGGCGACGTCGGTGAAGACCGCTTCGAGGACCGCGGTGAACGCCGCGTCGGGCGGGTCGTCCGACCACATCGCGAAGGTCCCGCCGGGGCGCAGGTGCGCGGCGAGGGCGCCGAGGCCCGCCTCGGTGTAGAACCCGGCGTGCGGGGCGTGGAGGACGTGGGCGGGGGAGTGGTCGATGTCGAGCAGGACCGCGTCGAAGACCCGCCCGGGCCGGTCGGGGTCGAACCCGGCCTCGCCGGTGGCGGCGGCGAAGAAGTCGGCGCGGCGCAGGCGCACCCGCTCGTCGGCGGCGAGGCCCGCGGTGTCGGGCAGGAGGTTCCGCTCGTGCCAGTCGATGACGGCTTCGGCGTACTCCACGACGGTGAGGGTCCGCACCCGCGGGTCCTCAAGGGCCGCTTGGGCGGTGTAGCCGAGTCCGAGGCCGCCGACGACCACGTCGAGCGCTTCGCCGCCGGTGCGGGCCAGGCCCAGGCGGGCGAGGGCGATCTCGGCGGCGGTGAACAGGCTCGACATGAGGTACTCGTCGCCGAGCTTCACTTCGTAGACGTCGGTGCGCGCCACCGGGTCGAACCGGCGGCGCAGGCTGATCTCGCCCATGGGGGTGGACAGCCAGCCGAGTTCTTCGATGCGTTTCACCGGGACATCGAACCATCGCGGGGCGCGGCGCCCGCGGCGACCCGCACGGGTCAGTAGCCGTTCTCGACGACGTTCGCGAGCGGCTCCCCGGCGGCGAGGCGCCGGACCTGGTCGCCCACGAGCGGGTAGCACCGTTCGATGAACCCTTCGACGGCCCCGCCGACGTGCGGCGTGATGAGCGCGCCCTCCAGCCCCCACAGGTCGTGGTCGGCGGGGAGCGGCTCGGGCTCGGTGACGTCGAGGGCGCACCGCAGCCGCCCGGAGGCGACCTCGGCGGTCAGGGCCGCGGTGTCGACGACCTTGCCGCGGGCGGCGTTGACCAGCAGCGCGCCGTCCTTCATGCGGGCCAGGAACGCGGCGTCGGCCAGGCCTTCGGTTTCGGGGGTGAGCGGCACGATGAGGACCACGACGTCGGCCTGCGGCAGCAGTTCGGGCAGGTCGGCGAGCGTCCCGACCCCCGGCCGGGCGGTGCGGGCGATCTTGCGGACGGCCATGTTCGCGGCCGCGAAGCGGCGGGCGACGTTCTCGCCGATCGAACCGGCGCCGACGACGAGCGCGGTCCCTCCCGAGAGGGTCCCGGACCGCTGCGGCTTCCATTCGCGGGCGGCCTGGCGGCGCGCGAACACGTCGAAGCCGCGCACCGATGCCAGCGCCGCCGCGTGCACCCATTCGGCGGTCGCCTCGGTGTGCGCGCCGCGGTTGTCGCACAGGGCGACCCCGTCGGGCACGAGGGGCACCCACGTCTCGACGCCCGCGCTGAGCAGCTGCACCGCTCGGAGCCCGGTCATGTCCTTGAGGGTCTGCGGGGTGGTCCGGTCCTGGAATGGCGGCACCCACAGCGACACGGTCGCGGGGTCGGAGGGGTAGTCGCCGCCGCCGTACACCTCGACGTCGACGCCGTCGGGGACCGTGCCGAGCTGCGCCCGGCCCGCTTCGTGGACGATCCAGATCTTCATGCGGCAATCGTAGGTTCCTCACGTTGCCGGACCGTTGCGGCGACCACAGAGTGAGCACCGGTCACACCGGCCACGCGCACCGCCCGGCAGCGCCACCCGGCCGCGCCGTCCGGCAGTGCCACCCGGCCGCGCCGCCCCCTCCGCCCGCGCCTCGTCGGCGCTCAGCGGGACCGGCGAACCGTCCCCCTTCCACCCCAAGCCTTCTCGACGTTCAATCGGCCCTGCGGAGCACCATGCGGAACAGTGCCCCGCCCTCGGGCGCGTCCAGGACGTGCACCATGCCGCGGTGCGCCACGGCCACGTCCTGCACGATCGCCAGGCCCAGACCGGCCCCGCCCTCGTCGCGGCTGCGCGACTCGTCGAGGCGCACGAACCGGTCGAAGATCATGCGCCGCTGCCCGGCGGGCACGCCGTTCCCGTCGTCGGCGACGTCCAGGCGCAGCCACACCTCGTCCTCCACCGCCAGCCGCACCGACACGGCGCTCTCGGCGTGCCGCTGCGCGTTCGCGAGCAGGTTCCCGACCGCGCGGGCGAGGTGCCCGCGCACGCCGAACACCGACAGGTCCTCCTCCAACTCCAACCGCACCGGCACCCGGTCGGTCGCGGCCCGCCGGGCGACCTCCTCGCGGACCAGCTCGGTGAACGCCACCGCCACGTGCGGCGGCCGCTCCCCGGCGTCGAGCCGCGCGAGCAGCAGCAGGTCGGCCGCGAGGTCCTGCAGCCGCACCACGTCGCCGAGGGTCGCCTCCAAATCGAGCAGGTCCGGGTGCCCCTGCGCGACCTCCAACTGCGTCCGCAGGATCGCCAGCGGGCTGCGCAGCTCGTGCGAGGCGTCGGCCACGAACCGGCGCTGCTGCGCGACCGAGGCCTCCAGGGCCGCGAGCGTCATGTTCGTCGTGGTCGCGAGGCTGTGGATCTCGTCCCGACTGGCCGGCACCGGGACCCGCCGCGACAGGTCGCCGCCGGTGATCTCGATGAGCTCCTTCTGGATCGCCCCCACCGGCCGCAGCGCCCGGCGCGTCACCAGCCAGGTCACGACCGCCACCACCGCCAGCAGCGGCGCCAGCGACCACAGCATCGCCGCCGTGACGCTGTCGACGGCCTCCTCCTGCGTCTCCAGCGACGCCCCCGAATAGACGGTGTAGACCTCACCGCCGGGCGCGGTCGCGGTCATCGCGGCGAACCGGTACTGCGCGTCCTCCCCGCTGACCCCCAACGTGCGGTAGGCGATACCCGACACGACGCCGCCCGCCGAGTCGTCGTCGGGCTCCTCGTCCCGGTCCTCGTCGTCCTCGTCCTCATCCGAATCGCCGTCCCGGTCCACGGCCGCAGGGGCGAAGTCGGCGACCGGGCCCAGGTCCTCCAGCTCCTCGCCCGCGGCCACCACGGCACCCTCCGCGTCGAGGACCTGCACGACCTCCTCCTCATCGTCCGGCAGGTCCAGCGCCGCGGGATCGACCCCCGCGGCCAGGCTCGCGGCCACCGACCTGGCGTTCACCTCGGCGGTCAACTCGGCCCGGCCGAGCAGGTTCCCCCGCAGCAGCGCCACCACCAGGAACCCCGCCACGATGAGCGCCAACGCCACGACCACGGTGGCGCCCACCGTGGTCCGCGCCCGCACCGACTCCGGCCGCCACCACAGCCTCGGCCGCGTACCCCGCATCGCCTTCCGCATCGCCCGCCGCCGACCCCTATCCACCGTCGGCCGCCAACCGGTAGCCCGCCCCGCGCACCGTCGCGATCGAGGTCTTCCCGAACGGCGCGTCCAGCTTGCGGCGCAGATTCGAGATGTAGACCTCCACGATGTTCACGTCCCCGTCATAGGCGAAGTCCCACACGTGATGCAGGATCTCCGATTTGGACACCACCTCGCCCGCCCGGCTCGCCAGGTACTCCAGCACCGCGAACTCCTTCACCGTCAACTCCACCCGCACGGCGCCCCGCCGGCAGGTGCGCGTGGCCGGGTCCACGGCCAGGTCGCCGAAGCGCCACACCGTCGGCGCCGCCGACCGCCCGCGCCGCAGCATCGCCCGAATCCTCGCCTGGAGCACCACGAACGAGAACGGCTTCGTCAAATAGTCGTCCGCCCCGGTGTCCAGCCCCTCGGCCTCGTCGTACTCGCCGTCCTTCGCCGTGAGCATCAGGATCGGCACCGTGAACCCCTCCTGACGCAGCGCCGCGCACACCTGATAGCCGTTCAGGCCCGGCAGCATGAGGTCCAGGATGATCGCGTCGTACTCGCCCACCCGCGCCTTCGACAGGCCCTCCCGCCCGTCGTGCGCGAGATCCACCGCGTAGCCCTCGGCGGCCAGCCCCGCGGCCACGACCTCGGCCAGCCGCTTCTCGTCTTCCACCATCAGCAAACGCATGTCCCGAAGCTTGACACAGCGAACCTGAAGCCAACCTGAAGTCGTACCCCGAACCCCCCTCCAACCCACCCCACCTGCGCGAACACGCCCACCACGAGCCCCCACGCCCCGAACCTGAAGCCGACTTCAGGTGACTTCAGCTTGGCTTCAGGTTCGCCGACGCAGTCTTGCCCCATCACATCCGCCAGGACCGAGAGGACCAGCGACATGAACGCTCAGACCGACACCCCCCAGGCCGACAAGCCCCGCCGCTTCACCGGCCGCCAACGCACCTTCATCATCGCCGGCGCCGCAGGCGCCCTGCTCCTCGGCGGCGGCACCGCCGCCGCCTTCGCCGCCGGCCTCGACGACGACCCCGACACCGCACCCGGCGCCGCCCAGACCGGAAGCCAGCACGGCGACCAGGACTACGGCGACGGCTACGACGACGACCAGTACGACGACGACCGCGCCGACGGCGACGACTTCGCCCTCCCCGCCGAGGCCATCGGTGAGGACGCCGCGGTCGAGGCCGCGCTGGCCGAGGTCGCCGGGGAGGTCACCGAAGTCGATCTCGAAGGCACGGTCGACGCCCCGCTGTGGGTGGTCGAGGTGACCGACGCCGACGGTGCTGAATGGGACGTCGTGGTCGACGCCTTCGAAGGCACGATCGAGGGCGTCTACGCCGACGACGACACCGATGACGACGCGGACGACGACTTCGACGACGACCATGACGGCGACGACGCGGACGACGACGAGGACGGTGACGACGACTAACGACACCCGACCGGCCCCAGGCCCACCCGGGCCGGGAGCCGACCCGGACCCCGGATCGAGCTGCCGTCGACGCAGCTCGATCCGATGGGCCCCAACGAGCCGGTGATCACACCGCACCTGCTCGCCCACAGCGACAACGGCTGAGCCCACGAGCGCACCGCGCTAACTCGGCCACAACAGGATCGACCGAGCCAACTTCGGCCACAGCAAGACCGACCAAGTCGGCCTTGGCCACAACGACCGAGCCCGCGAGCGCGAAGCGCCCGCTCGGCCACAGCGATGCACAACAGGGGTGGGTGGGGCGGGGGAGGGGGCGGGCCCCTCCCCCTCGACTGTCACAATTGCCGCTGCCGCTGCCGCTGCCGCTGCCGCTGCCGCTGCCGCGCAAGGCGACAGCGGCACGCGCCGTCGCTAGTACTTCACCCGGTACGCGAGGCTCGCGAAGGGGCCGCTCGCCTTCGCCTCGATGAGATCGAGGTGGTGCGAGAGGATCCGGCGCGGCAGGAGCGGCGCGCCCCCGCCGAGGAACACCGGGGCGAGGGTGGCGCGGACTTCGTCGAGGAGGCCCGCGTCGAAGAACTGGCCGACGAGGTCGCCGCCGCCGACGATCCACCGGTCCTGGTCGCCGGCGACCTCGGCCATCTCCGCGTGGACGGCCGCCGCGTCGCCGGAGACGAACCGGATGTCCGCGCCCGGGATCGAGGGCAGGTCGCGGGTGGTGAACACCCAGCTCGGCTGCGCGTACGGCCATTTCTCCGGATGCTCAAGCATCCCTTCGTGTTCGAGGAGCCATTCGTAGGTCGTCGAGCCCATGCAGATCGCGCCGACGCCGTTCATGAACTCGCCGAACTCGTCCATCGGGCCCTCGGCCGCCGCGCCGTCCGGCCCGGTCTCGCTCGGCAGGCTCCCCGGCACGGTGAAGAGCCATTCGAGGGAGTTGTCCGGGTCAGCGATGAACCCGTCGATGCTGGTCGCTGTGTGGTACACGGTTTTCGCCATCCAGCCACCCAACCACGCCCCCCCGACACTCCACCGCCGAACCGTGCCGCTGAACCATGCCGCCGAACCGCGCCCCAGAACCTCGCCGACCCTCGCCGCGGCGCATCGTCGCCCGCTGCGGCCGCGGAGCGACCCGCGGGCGGCTTTGTCAGCTTCCCGACATTAACCGTTTTGAGCAGTTGCGCCGTCTCTGCGTCATTACGTTGAGGGCGCGCCATAAGGCGTGATCATGATCAAGTTCACCAAAGGGGTGATCATGGTACTGAAGAGGCTCTTCACTGCCATCGGTGTCACGGCGGCCGCGCTCGCGCTGTCGCTGACCGCCACGACTTCGGCCGCGGCGGCTCCCGCCGACGCGCCGACGCCCGTGAAATCGCGGATCGAGAGCGCGGCCGTGCCCGACACGGCCGTCGAGCAGCGGACCTGCCGGGCCCGCTTCTCCCAAGGCGTCAACCAGCGGCTCAAGGCGGACGCGACCTCCACGATCCTCGGGATCATCCCGGCCGACACCTGGGTGCAGGCCTCCTGCACGCGGGTCGCCGGCGGTGAGTACAACGCCTGCGGCCTCGCCAGCGACTTCTGGATGGAGGTCTACTGGAACGGCAACTGGGGCCACAGCGTGTGGTCCTGCGTCAAGGACTGGGAGTACACCTCCTAGGCCCGGACGCGGCGAAGGCCGGGAGGCGCCCACGCCTCCCGGCCTTCGCCGTCGCCGAGTTCAGCGGGCGGTGAGCCGCAGCGCGTTCCCGACGATCCGGTGCCCGTGCGCGCCCGCGGAGGTCAGGATCGACTCGGGGTGGAACTGCACCGCGAACCACCGCTTCGCGGGCGCCTCCATCGCCATGACGACCTCGTCGATCGCCGCCGTCGGCGCGAAATCGCCCTTGACCTGGTCGGGCGTGGCGTACAGCGAGTGGTACCGCGCGGCCGTGACCTCGTCGGGCAGCCCCTCGAAGAGGCCGCCGCCGGTGACCTTGACCGTCCCGGGCTTACCGTGGCTCGGCTCGTCCAGCAGCGACAGCGACCCGCCCGCGTGCTCGACCATCGCCTGGAGGCCCAGGCACACTCCGAACGCCGGCAGGCCCCGCTCCTCGATCGCGTCCAGCAGCGCCGCCGTGCCGAAGTCCTCGGGGCGGCCCGGCCCGGGCGAGAGCACCACCAGGTCGGGGTCGAGCTCCTCGAACACACGCGCCGGGTCGAACCCGAACCGCAGCGTCGTCACCTCGCACCCGTGCTGGCGGAAGTAGTCGCCGAGGGTGTTCACGAACGAGTCCTCGTGGTCGACCAGGAGCACCCGGCGTCCGACCCCGGCCGGACCGCCCGCGACCTCGATCGGCGTCGGCACCGGCGCGGCCGCACCGATCCCGCCGCCCGCCGTCTCCAACAGCGCCCGCGCCTTCAGGTGCGTCTCGGCCTCCTCGGCCTCAGGGTCGGAGTCGTACAGCAGCGTCGCGCCCGCGCGCACGCACGCCACCCCGTCCCTGATCTGCGCCGTGCGCAGCGTCAGGCCCGTGTTCATCGACCCGTCGAAGCCCACGAACCCGACCGCGCCGCCGTACCAGCGCCGCGGCGTCGTCTCCTGCTCCTCGATGAACCGCATCGCCCACGTCTTCGGCGCGCCGGTCACCGTCACCGCCCACATGTGGGTCAGGAACGCGTCGAGCGCGTCCATCTCCGGCCGCAGCCGCCCCTCGATGTGGTCCACGGTGTGGATCAGCCGCGAGTACATCTCGATCTGCCTGCGCCCCAGGACCTTCACCGAACCGGGCACGCACACGCGCGCCTTGTCGTTGCGGTCCACGTCGGTGCACATCGTCAGCTCCGACTCCTCCTTCGCGGAGCCGATCAGCTCGGCGATCTGCGCCGCGTCGTGCATCGGGTCGTTTCCGCGCGCGATCGTCCCCGAGATCGGGCACGTCTCCACCCGGTCGCCCGAGACCCGCACGAACATCTCCGGCGAGGCCCCCACCAGGTACTCGCGGTCGCCGAGGTTGAACAGGAACTCGTACGGCGCCGGATTGGCGGTGCGCAGCCGCTCGTAGAACGCCGTCGGCGAATCGCACGCCACGTACATCTCGTGTCCCGGCACGACCTCGAACAGGTTGCCCGCCTTGAACTCCCGCTTCGCCCGCCGCACCGTGTCGGCGTACACGCCCGGCACCGGCCCCTCCGGCACCTCGGAGGCCCGCACGTAGTCGAGCGACTCGGTCTCCCGCGCCAGGCCCTTCGTGCTGCGCCCGCCGAACGCGAACTCGTAGCGGCGCACCTGCGCCGTCTCGCGCTTCCGGTCGACCACGTAGATCTCGTCTGCCAGGTGCAGCACCAGGTCGCGGGCGTCCGCGTCCCGCTCCTTCGCGAACGGGATCGGCTCGAACTGGTAGGCCAGGTCGTACCCGAACGCCCCCCACAGGCCCAGGTACGGGTCGTCGCACCGCAGCGCGTCGAGCACCACCCGCAGCGCCGAGAACGCCGTCGGCTGCTTCGACCGCAGCTCCTCGGGCACCCGCTCGGTCGCCGCCGGCACCTCGACGTGCACCTCCCGGTCGCACCGGGTGACCTCGCCGACCCCGGACGCCGCCAGCGCGTCCGCCAGCACGTCCACCAGCAGGTACCCGCGGGCGTTCAACTGTCGCACCGTCACCGACCTGCCCCGCGCCACGACCTCAAGCGACGGGTCGACATAGGCGAGGTGGTAGCGCGAATAGCGTCCCGGGTACTCCATGCCGCTGGAGAGCACCCCGCCGCGCCTGGTCTCGACCTGCGCCACGATCGACGTCAGGTCCGGCACGTCGAGCTCGGTCACGGTCCGCTCGACCGCCACCCCCGAGGGGGTCTGGAAGATTGCCATGGGGCCTCGATTCCTCACCTGGTATCTGGTCCCGTCCGCGGCGGCCGACCCCGGGAAACGACGAAGCGACCGCCATCGAGACGGTCGCTTGCCTTCTGCACGCAAAAGCAGGGACGCCGCCTCAGCGACGCCACCACCAGTTGCGTGCGTGGATTCTCACAGGCCGAATGTTACATGCCCGACCTGCGGGGCCGTCACCGGCGCCGCCGCCGGCAATTCTCCGGCGACCCGCGCCGGCGCGGGCGCTACACTTGCGGGCAACAGCGTCGACCCGGCCATCACCGGCGAGCTTCCGGAAGAACGGGCCACACCGAGACGGGCGGATCACGCCGGTCGGAGCGGCCCCACTAGAACCGGACGGACGCGGCCCGTCACCGCCGCCGAACGAGCGGGCGCACCCGATGCGCCAAGCGAGGTGGTACCGCGGGCCCACCCTCCCCCACCGGGAGGAACGGCGCGTCCTCGCACACCGAAGTCCACCTGGTGTGCGTAAGGGAGACACCGCATGGCCTATCCACTCGACGACCCCGACCGGGGCGTGACCGCGAGCCCGAACCTCCCCGAGGTCGAACGCCGCGTACTCGACTTCTGGACCAAGGACGACACGTTCCAGTCCTCCATCGACGCCCGGCCCGCCGGGGAGAACGGCGCCAACGAGTTCGTCTTCTACGACGGCCCGCCCTTCGCCAACGGCCTGCCCCACTACGGGCACCTGCTCACCGGGTACGTCAAGGACATCGTCCCCCGCTACCAGACCATGCGCGGGCGCCGCGTCGAACGCCGCTTCGGCTGGGACACCCACGGCATGCCCGCCGAGGTCACCACCGAGAAGGAGCTCGGCCTCAAGTCCAAGGCCGACATCGAGGCCTACGGCATCGAGCGCTTCAACGCCGCCGCGAAGGCCTCCGTCCTCCAGTTCACCGGCGAATGGCACGACTACGTCACCCGCCAGGCCCGCTGGGTCGACTTCGAGAACGACTACAAGACCCTCGACCTCACCTACATGGAGAGCGTCATGTGGGCCTTCAAGACCCTCCACGACAAGGGCCTGGTCTACGAGGGCTACCGCGTCCTGTGGTACTGCTGGCGCTGCGAGACGCCGCTGGCCGCCACCGAGACGAAGATGGACGACACCTACCGCGACCGCCAGGACCCGGCCGTCACCGTCGGCCTCGATCTCACCGACGAGGGCCCCCTCAAGGGCGTCAAGCTCCTGGTGTGGACCACCACGCCCTGGACCCTGCCCTCCAACCTCGCCGCCGCCGTCCACCCGAAGGTCGACTACGCCGTCGTCGCCTCCGAAGGCGCCCGCTACCTCCTCGCCGAGGCCCGCGTCCCCGCCTACGCCCGCGAACTCGGCGAGGCCCCCGAGATCCTCGCCCGCTACAAGGGCGCCGACCTCCTCGGTCTGCACTACAACCCGCCGTTCGACTTCTTCACCGGCCGCGTCAACGCCCACCAGGTCCTCGCCGCCGACTACGTCACCACCGAGGACGGCACCGGCGTCGTCCACATCGCCCCCGCCTTTGGCGAGGAGGACAAGCTCGTCACCGACGCCGCCGGCATCGAACCGGTCGTCCCCGTCGACGACTCCGGCAAGTTCACCGACGAAGTGCCCCCCTACGCGGGCGTGCACGTCTTCGAGGCGAACAAGCTCATCATCGCCGACCTCAAGGAGACCCAGCGGCTCCTGCGCCACGACACCTACAACCACAACTACCCGCACTGCTGGCGCTGCGGCTCCCCGCTCATCCAGCGCGCCCTCTCGGCGTGGTTCGTGGCCGTCACCAAGTTCCGCGACCGCATGGTCGAACTCAACCAGGAGATCGACTGGACGCCCTCGCACGTCAAGGACGGCCAGTTCGGGAAGTGGCTCGCCAACGCCCGCGACTGGAACATCAGCCGCAGCCGCTTCTGGGGTGCCCCCATCCCCGTGTGGGTCTCCGACGACCCCGCCTACCCGCGCGTCGACGTCTACGGCTCGCTCGCCGACCTCGAACGCGACTTCGGCGTGCCCGTCACCGAACTCCACCGCCCCGCCGTCGACGACCTCGTGCGCCCCAACCCGGACGACCCCACCGGGAAGTCCGTCATGCGCCGCGTCCCCGAAGTCCTCGACTGCTGGTTCGAGTCCGGGTCCATGCCGTTCGCGCAGGTCCACTACCCGTTCGAGAACGCCGACTGGTTCGAGCACCACTTCCCCGGCGACTTCATCGTCGAGTACACCGCCCAGACCCGCGGCTGGTTCTACCTCCTGCACGTCCTCTCGACCGCCCTGTTCGACCGGCCCGCGTTCCGCACCGCCGTCGTCCACGGCACCCTCCTGGGCGCCGACGGCCAGAAGATGTCCAAGTCGCTCCAGAACTACCCGGACGTCCGGGAGTCCTTCGAGGCCTACGGCTCCGACGCGGTCCGCTGGTTCCTCGTCTCCTCCCCGGTCCTGCGCGGCGGCGACATGCCCGTCACCGAGACCGGCTTCCGCGACGCCGTCCGCCAGATCGTCCTGCCCCTGTGGAACGTGTGGTACTTCCACTCGCTCTACGCCGGGGCCGCCGGCTACGAGGCCGACGCCGAACAGGCCCGCACCCGGGCGCTGGCCTCCGAGCACCGGCTCGACCGGTACCTGCTCGCGAAGACCCGCGAACTGGTCGAGTCGATGACCACCTCCATGGACGAGTACGACCTCGTGGCCGCGACCGCCGCGTTCCGCTCCTACCTGGAGAGCCTCACCAACTGGTACGTGCGCCGCTCGCGCGACCGGTTCTGGGAGGGCGACGAGGACGCCTTCGCGACCCTCGCGACCGCGCTCAAGACCGCCTGCGAGGTGGCCGCGCCGCTGCTGCCGATGGTCGCCGAGGACATCTGGAAGGGCCTCACCGGCGGCCGCTCGGTGCACCTGGTCGACTGGCCCGACGCCGCCGACCTGCCCGCCGACCACGCCCTGGTCGAGGCCATGGACGCCGTGCGCGACATCGCCTCGGTCGGCCTGTTCATGCGCAAGGCCCGCAAACTGCGGGTGCGCCTGCCGCTGGCGAAGATCACCGTGGCGACCGCGCACGCCGAACGGCTCGCCCCGTTCGCCGACCTGCTCAAGGACGAGCTCAACGTCAAGGAGGTCGTGTTCGACTCCGACGTCAGCGCCTACTCCCGCACCGACCTCAAACTCGTGCCGCGGGCCCTGGGCCCGCGCCTGGGCAAGGACGTCCAGCGGGTCATCAAGGCCGTCAAGGCCGGCGACTGGTCGGTCGAGGACGGCACCGTCACCGCCGGCGGCGTCGCCCTCGAAGACGGCGAGTACGAACTGGCGATGGTCGCCGTGGACGCCGAGCACACCGAGGCCCTCCCGAACGAGGGCGGCGTCCTCGTCCTCGACACCGAGGTCACTCCCGAACTCGCCGCCGAGGGCCTCGCCCGCGACGTCGTCCGCGTCGTCCAGCAGGCCCGCAAGGACGCGGGCCTCGACGTCACCGACCGCGTCGCCGTCACTCTCGACGCCGCCGACGACGTCCGCACCGCGATCGAGACCCACCGCGCCTTCGTCCAGGCCGAGACCCTTGCCCTCGACCTCGGCTTCGCCCCCCTCCCCGACACCGCCACCAGCGGCGAAGCCGGAGACACCACGGTGAAGGCCGCAGTGGTGAAGGCCGCAGTCACGATGCGCTGACCAACGAGAAAGGGGGCCCGGCGAGCATCGCTCGCCGGGCCCCCTTCCCGCATGTCGGGCGACCTGTCGCGCGCCGGTCAGCCGAACGGAGCCGCCCAGGTCGCGAGGACCTTTGCGATCTCCGGCACTTCGTGGTCGCCGCGCGCTACGGCGAGCACGAACTCCTCGCCGTCGTCAACGCTGGGCGGATCCAGCTCATACCCGTTGAGGCTGTACATCATGTACGCGGCCATGAACGCGAGGCGCTTGTTGCCGTCGATGAGCGCATGATTGCGTGCCAGTGAGTGCATCAGCGCCGCGACCTTCTCGTGAACCGTCGGGTACGCGTCGGCGCCGAAAATGTTCGCCTGCGGTCGGGCAAGCGCCGATTCGAGCAGGCCCCAGTCCCGCACCGGCGGCTCGGCGCTGGCGGTCACCCGGCAGGCGATCGTGATCAACTGCTTGAGCGTGAGATATTCGGTCACTGAGCGAGCCGGTCCAGCAGCTCCTGGTGCTTGGCCATGCCCCGATCCAGGGCACGGTTGAAGTGGGCTTCGCGCTCGGTCAGGAACGCGTGGACCGCCTCGGTCACGAGGTCGTGCTTCGAACGGTGCTCCTTCGCCGCCCGCTCGGTCAGGAGCCGGTCGTCTTCCTCGGAGAGTCGCAATGTCATGGCCATAGTCTGATGATACCGCGAGATATCCCGTGGTAGCAAGCTGGTTTCCCAGGTCGCGCGCTTGTCGATGATTCGCGTTGGTCGGCGTCTTGGCCGGCCCTCGGGGAGGGGCCGACCGACGCGGTGGGTGAGAAGGGCGTCCGTGCGTGCGGTGCCGCTCGCGTGCGTCGCCGCATTGCACACGAAGAGGGCCCGGCGAACATCGCTCGCCGGGCCCCCTTTCACGCTGTGGCGCTTAGCTCATGAAGCCGCAGATCTTCCAGACGTCGTCTTCCTTGACGAGGTCGAAGGTCTCCTCGGTGTCCTCGCCGCTCTCGGTCATGGTGACCTCGACGGTGGCGGTGTCGCCTTCCTCGGTGACCTCGCCGATCTCGTAGGACCAGTCCTCGGGGACGATCTCCTCCTCGCCCATGAGCTCCTTGATCTCGTCCTCGCTCATGCCCTCGAACATCGCGCCCATCTCCTTGATGGAGTCGATGTCGTCGGCGCAGAAGTACTCCTCGGCGTCCTCGGCGGCCTTGTCGGCGTCGCCCTTGGCGAACGAGTTGGCGAAGTCCTCGATGCCGTTGTCGAGGAAGTTCTCGACCGCGCCCTCGGGCGTGTCGTTGCCGGCGCCGCAGGCGGCGGCGGCCAGGGCGAGGGCGAAGGCGCTCGCGGCGACGGCGGTGACGCGGCGGGCAGCGCGAAGGTTGACGTTCATGCTCATGAGTTCCAATCAAAATGGGGGGATTCGGTTGCGACCCTTTGGGTGTGGGGGTCGGCGGCCGGATGGGCCCGGCCCTTGAGAGGTGAACGCCACGATAGCAGCGCCCGGCAAATCGGCGGCCACAACGGCGCGAACGCGGCGCGTCGCCTCACTCCGGTGGTGTTCACGGAGGCGCTAGTCGAGGTCGGGCCACCAGGTCTCGTTCGGCGCGATGTAGTGGAACGCCGCGCCGACCGCCGCTTCGTCGACGCCCTTGAGGCGCGCCCACGCGCGGCGGTAGACCTTGAGTTGGAGGGCGGCATGGCGGGCGGCCTCGCCCTTCGGGGGGCGGCCGGTCTTCCAGTCCACGATGTCGTAGCCGCCGGCGTCGTCGCGGCCGGGCTCCCTGTGGTTGGGCTCCCTGTGAAACACCGCGTCGATGCGGCCGCGCACCACCGTGCCCTCGAAGTCGACCACGAACGGCACCTCCTGGGCCGCGATGCGCCTGCCCGACCACGCCGAGGCGCGGAAGGCGCGCTTGAGCTGCTCCAGCTCGGCCTGGTCGGGCGTGTCGTCGGCCGCGCCGGGCAGGTCGGCGGGGTCGAACAGGGCGCCGCCGCCGAAGAACTCCTCGACCCAGGCGTGGAACTCGGTGCCGCGCCGCGTCGCCTGGCGCGGGGGCTGCGGCATCGGGCGGCGCCGCTCGGCGGCGAACGCCTCCTCGTCGGCGCGCATCGCCATGAGCTGCGAGGTCGAGAGCCGGACGGGCCGGGGCAGGCGCACCACGCCCGACTCGCGCTCGTCGCGCTCGGCCAGGAGCAGCGCGGCCTCGTCACCCCACTGCCGCGACTGCGGGCCCTCCCGTTCCGGATCGGCCCCCGCCAGCACCAGGTCGGCCGCCTCGGCGAACGCGGCCTGGCGCGTGCCCAAGGGCGCCTTCGCAGGCCACTCGACCGCCTCGGCCTGCGCTTCGAGCGGGTTCTGCGGCCCCGACTCGGCCCACACGGTCGCCTCGGCGCCCGCCGAGACGGCCTCGGTCAGGTACGGCGCGGGCCCGCGCGCGTACCGCCGCTCGGCCTCCCACCAGTAACCGCTCGCCAGCAGCACCTGCCGCGCCCGCGTCAGCGCCACGTACGCCAGGCGCCGCTCCTCTTCGAGCCGCGCCTCCTCGTCGTCGCGCTTGAACTCGGCGACCGCCTGCTTCACCTCGGCCGGCGACGTCGCGTCGTCGAGGTACAGGGCCGGGAGGTTCTCGGCGTCGCCGCGCAGCGGGTACGGCAGCCGCGCGGGGTCGCTCACCCACGTCTGGTCGCCCTTCACCTTGCCGGGCAGGATGCCCTCGCACAGGCCCGGCACCGCCACCACGTCCCACTCCAGGCCCTTCGCGGCGTGCACCGTGAGCAGTTGCACGACCCCGCCGGCCGGGCTCGCGCCCTCCACGGTCAGGCCGCGCTCGCGTTCGGCGGCGGTCTCCAGGTAGGACAGGAAGCCCGGGACGCTCGCCCCGCTCGTGTCGTTCTCGTAGGCCGCGGCGACGTCGATGAACTCGTCGAGGTTCGACAGGTCGCCGTGGTGGAGCATGACCTCGACGTCGAGCCCCGAGTGGGCGATCACGTCGCCGACCACGTCGGGCAGGCTCTGACCCAGGCGCCCGCGGATCCAGCCCAGCTCCTCGTGCAGCTGCGCGAACCGCAGGTGGCCGAGCGCGGAGTACCGCTCGGCCGGGCCGGGGTCGGCGAGCGCGTCGGCCAGGGACGCTTCGGCCTCGCGTCCGGCGTCCGGTTCGAACCCGCGCGTGTCGGGGGCGAGTTCGCGGGCGCGGGCCCACAGGGCGGCGATGTCGCGCGGGCCGATCCGCCACCGGTTCCCGGCGAGGAGGCGCATGAGCGAGGGCCCGTCGGTCGGGTCGGCCGCGGCCCTGAGCATCGCGACGGCCTCGGCGACCTCGGGGTGGAACAGCAGGCCGAGGGAGCCGACGACTTCGACGGGCAGTCCGGCGGCGGTGAGTGCGCGGTGGAGGGCGGGGATCTGGCGGCGCTTGCGTACGAGGACGGCGGCCTCGACGGGTTTGGCGCCGTCGCCGTCGCGTTCGCGCCTGTCCGCGTCGATGGCGTCGCGCATGACGGCGAGGTTCGCGGCGAGCCATGCGGCCTCGTCGGCGGCGGTCAGGTGCATGGCGGCGCGCACGAGGCCCTCGCCTTCGACGCCCGCGCTGAGCGGCTGGATGCCTTCGGCGCGCAGCGGTTCGGAGACCTGGTTGGCGACGGCGAGGATGGCGGCGCGGTTGCGCCAGGACTTGGTGAGTTCGACGCGGGCGGCCCGGGCGCCGCCCGCGGCCGGGAAGTCCTCGGGGAAGCGCAGGAGCGTCCCGGCGGAGGCGCCGCGCCAGGAGTAGATCGACTGGTTCGGGTCGCCGACGGCGGTGACGGGGTGCCCGCCGCCGAACAGGTCGCGCAGTAGCGCGACCTGCGAGTACGAGGTGTCCTGGTATTCGTCGAGGAGCACCACGCGCCAGCGTTCGCGTTCGGTCCGCACGATCTCGGGGGCCCCGGCGACGAGCTGTGCGGCGAGCGAGAGCTGGTCGGCGAAGTCCATGACGCCGAGTTCGCGTTTGCGCCGGTCCCAGGAGTCGACGAGGGGCAGCAACTGCTCGCGTTTGCGGCGCAGCGCCAGCAGCGCCCGGTAGTCGTCGTTGAGGCGTTTGCCGTGGCGCTGGGCGAGGGCCTCGGCGAGCGAGCGGTCGAAGGCGCGCAGGTCGTCGCCGTCCCGCAGGTGCTCGGCGAGCTGCCCGGCGAGCTGGAGGACCTGCTCGGTGACCTTGTCGACGCCCACGTCGAACTCGCTCATCTGGCCGTCCCAGGCGCACACGAGGTCGCGGGCGATCTGCCAGCGCCCGGTGTCGGTGATGACGCGGGTGCCCGGTTCGATGCCGATGCGCAGGCCGTGTTCGGTGACGAGGCCGCCGGCGTAGGCGTTGTAGGTGGAGACGGTGGGTTCGCCGTGGAGGTCGCCGAGGTCGGGGAGGGATTCGGTGAGGCGGCGGAGCTTGTCGCGGACGCGGGCGGCGAGTTCGGCGGCGGCCTTGCGGGTGAAGGTGAGGCCGAGGATGTGCTCGGGGCGGGCGACGCGGTTGGCGATGAGCCAGACGACGCGGTCGGCCATGGTGGTGGTCTTGCCGGAGCCGGCGCCGGCGACGACGAGCATGGGGTCGGGTCCGGCTTCGATGACGGCGGCCTGTTCGGCGGTGGGGGTGGGCTGTCCGAGGCGGTTGGCGAGGCCGACTGCGGTGTGGCGGTGATGCGCGCGTTCACTCATCGGTGACCTGCCGTCCTTCGTCGGCGATGGGGCAGCACCGTTTGACCGAGCAGGTCTCGCATTTGCTGGTGTTGCGGGCCTCGAAGACCGATCCGGCCATCTTGAGGGCGGTGTCGCCGGTGAGCTCGCGGGCCCAGTCGGGGTTGTGGTGTTCGCCGAGCGGCCCTTGCGGGCGCGAGGCGGCCTTGTCGCCCTTGGCGTTCGGGTAGACGAGTTCGGCGCCGCCCGGTTCGGCGCCCTCGGGGAAGGCGCCTTCGGCGATGGCGAGCTGGTAGACGCCCAGCTGCGGGTTGGACTCGGCCTCGGCCTTCGAGATGGGGCTCTTGCCGGTCTTGAGGTCGACGACGTAGAGGCGGCCGTCGCCGTCGCGTTCGAGCCGGTCGATCTGCCCGGACATGACCACTTCGACGCCGGGCGGGCCGACTTCGAGCTTGATGCGGAACGAGCGTTCGGCGCCGACGAGTTCGCGCCGGTTGGCGCTGAGCCAGCTCGCGAACCGCTCGACGGCGCCCGAGACGCGCCGCCGCTGCTGCTCGGCGTGCCAGGGCGCCTCGAACGGCAGCCGGTCGAAGTGCTCGCCCACGACCTCCTCCATGACGGCCTTCGGGTCGGCGGCGGGGTCGGCGGTGACCGCTTCGGCGGCGGCGTGCAGGAGGGTGCCGAGGTGGCGGGGGAGGAGGTCGCCGGAGTCGCCGCCGTGGGCTTCGAGGACCCACCGCAGCCCGCACTGCTGGGTCTTCTCCACTTGGGAGGGCGAGATGCGCAGGGTCTCCCCGGCGAGCGCGAGGGCCCGTTCGTCGGAGACGTCGGCCAGGCCCCACCATTTGGCGGGGTCGGCGCCGGGCACGCCTTCGCCCGCGAGGCGGCGCAGGGCCGCGGCGGCGGCGTCCCGCTCGGCGTGGCCGGAGTCGACGACGGCTTCGCGCAGCCGCGCGGTGAGCGCGGCCAGGCTCAGGGGCCGACCCCGCCGGGCCGCGGGGGCCGGTTCGACGCCGAGTTCGGCGGTGAACCGGCTCGGCTGCGCCTCTTCGGAGTCCACGGCGGTGACGAGGAGCCGCGTGCGGGCGCGGGTGCACGCGTTGTAGAACAGGCGCCGCTCCTCGTCGAGGAGCTGGGCGACCTGGTCGACGTCGGCGCGCCCGTCGAGCGCGTCCACGAGCGCTTCGGCGCCCAGGAGCGACCCGCGCGGGCGCAGGTTCGGCCAGGCGCCCTCCTGCGCGCCGGCGACGACGACGAAGTCCCACTTGCGCCCGTGCGCGGCGTGCGCGGTGGCGAGCGTGACCGGGTCGCCGAGTTCGGCCCTGGCCGAGAGGAAGTCGCCGGGGAGCTGCTGGTGGAGCACATGCTCGCAGAACACCTCGACGCCCGCGCCGGGCTGCTTCTGCTCGTAGTCGGCGGCGAGGTCGAACAGGGCGATCACGGCGTCGAGCTCGGCGTCGGCGCGCTGGGCGCGCCGGTCGCCCGACAGGGCCCGGCGCCGCAGCCGCTCGCCCATCCCCGAGGCCTCCCACACCGTCCACAGCGTCCCGACGATGCCGGCGGCCCCGCGGGCGGCGCCGAAGAGCGCGTCGAGGCGCCGGGCCGGTTCGGCCCAGTCCTCCTCGGGCAGTTCGGCGATCCGCTCGGGGCGGCGCAGGGCCTCCACGAGGAGGTCGGCGCCCGGCGTGAAGTTGTCGGCCGCGACGGCCATGCGCCGCAGCTCCTGACGCAGCCGCCGCTCGCCGAACGGGTCGGCGCTGCCGAACGCCGAGTGCAGCAGTCCGGCGGCGCTGGTCTCGTTGAGCGCCTCCCTGCCGCGCCCGATGAGGACGAGGTGCAGCAGGTTGCGCACGGTCGGGTGCGCGGGCAGCGGCACGTCGTCGGCGGCCTGCCGGGTCGGCACCCCCGCGTGCTGCATCGCGCGCCGCAGCCGCGGTATCTCCGAGGCGGACTTCACGACCACGGCCATGTCGCCGTACGCGACGCCGTCGAGCAGGTGCGCCCGGCGCGCCACGTCCGCGATGTACACGGCCTCCCGCGTAGGCGAGGTGAGGTGCACCACGTCGACCCGGCCCGCCTCCTCCGACGCCGTCCCGCGGCGCCGGTCCCGGTCGGACCCGCGCAGGCGCTGCGAGAGCACGGTGGTCGCCGTGAGCGGCGCGAGCGCGACGACATGCGTATCGCCCAGCTGCACCGTCGGCGCCTCGGCACCCGATCCCGCGGGGAACCGGTCGGGGAAGTCCCGCACCGACGCCGGGTCGCCGCCCTGGTACCCGAACACCGCCGCGTCGGGCGACCCCGCCGCGACGAGGTTCCCGCCCTCGCCCGCGAGCAGTTCGAGCAGGTCGAGGTGCGCGGGCGTGGCGTCCTGAAGGTCGTCCACGAACACCCATGCGGGCCTGGGGAACAGACCCGGGTCCCGGCGCAGCGCCGCGACGGCGGCGCGCACGATCTCCGCCGAGTCGTACAGGGCGCTGGTCATCGACTGGAGCGCGAGCGTCGTCACATACCGGTCGTAGAAGCGCGAGGCCGCGGCCCACGCCGGACGGTCGTGGACGGCGCCCAGCCTGGCGAGTTCGGGCGCGGACAGGCCGCGCTCGCCGCAGCGCAGCACGAGGTCCCGCAGCTGCTGCGCGAACGCGTAGGTGCCCACCGCCTCCTCGAAACCGGTGGGCCAGTCGAAGTCCTCGCCTTCGAGCATCGAGCGGATCAGCGCGTCGGCCTCGGGCCCCGTGAGCAGGCGAGGTTCGTCGCGCCCCGCGGCGACCGCCGAGGCGCGAAGGAGCGCGAAGGCGAACGCGGGGAACGTGAACACGCCGACCTCGGCCGCCGAATGTGCGGAGGTCGCGGCGTTCAGGCGCGTGCGGAGATAGGCGGTGTCCTGGCGGCGCAGGCCGAAGAACAGGATCGAGGCGGGGTCGACCCCGTCGGCGACCTTCGCGCACGCGGCGTTGACGAGCGCCTCGGTCTTGCCGGTCTGCGGACCGCCGCGTACGAGGAGCGGACCGGAGGCGTGCCCGACGACCGCCCGCTGCGCCGAGTCGAGCTCGAAGGCGAGCGCATCGGCGGGCGGATCGGTCAATTCGTAGCGGAGGTCCAACACGCACCCAATCGAACCACGCCCGACCGACAACCCCGGAGCCTATCGCCCGAAGTCGTACTCCCCGTCCTTCGCGCCGCCGAGAAACGCAGCCCATTCGGCGCAGGTGTAGATGATCATGGAGCCTTCAGGATGGTGCGAATGCCGAACCGCGTCTACTCGATCTGGGGCCCGGTCGAGCTCCACCCGGCCGACGGCAGCGTCTTCACCCTCGAAGACCTCTTCGACACCGACAGCCGAGAGGCCGAACTCGGCTGACCGCATCCAAGCGGCATAGCGGCCCCGGCGCGAAGTGCCGGGGCCGTACGGCCCCGTTGGCGCAGTTGCGAGCACTCCCGAATTGAGACTGCTCCGATCAGATCGCCGTGGAAGTGCGGCGGGCCGATGATGCCCGAGGCCAAAAGTCAAAAGACGGCGGCGATGAGGGGTGGGCGGGTGATGGTGGCGGGTTGGTCGGGGACGGGTACGCGTGGCTGGCGGAGGAGCGCGGCGAGCAAGCGACCCGAAGGGGCCGCGGGCGCGCCGAGTCTGGAGTTCGACCCAGGGCCGGTCCACGGCCGGGGTTCGGTCAGTCTCCATATCTGCCTCATCGCTTCCCGCTCGGACCGCCTCCACCTCCGCTGTTGTCTCCGCTCCAGCCACTCGCCTCGCTGTTGTCGTTTTCGTTGCGGCGCTGCGGGTGTGGTGGTGAATGTGAGTGTGTTGTCATCGTGTGGGTGATG
>NZ_STGX01000013.1 GCF_004912155.1 Glycomyces paridis
GAAGGCGCGAAGGCGCGAAGGCGCGAAGGCGCGAAGGCGCGTCGTTTTACCTCACTGCTTTGGGTGAGTTCTGGTGCGACACGCCGGTTGCGGGGTCGTGTTCTGTCGTACCGGGCGGCGACGGTCGAGGCCGAGACTTCCTTCCCCTCTCGGGAGGGTGGGGGTTGAGGATGGCCGGGGGGTGGCAGCGATCGC
The DNA here is from genome assembly GCF_004912155.1 of Glycomyces paridis. GTDB lineage: Bacteria > Actinomycetota > Actinomycetes > Mycobacteriales > Micromonosporaceae > Glycomyces > Glycomyces paridis. The sequence goes on from NZ_STGX01000013.1 coordinate 196, forward strand.
CGGGGCTTCGCGTTGACTTGGATGAAGTGCGGCCGAGGGGGCCGTGCGCGTGTCGCCCTCGTTCGTCCGCCGGAGCTTCCGGATGGCCGGAGCCAGGGACGACAGAGCGAAGCCGCGCGTGCGCCTCCCTCGCTCGTCAGTCCTCGGCGAGGATCACCACTTCGAGTCGGCGCGGGCCGTGCACGCCCTCGACCCGCTGGAGTTCGATGTCGCTGGTCGCCGAAGGCCCCGAGATCCAGGTCTGCGGCGCGGTCGGGTCGACCATCGCGAGCGCCTGCGCCAGGTGCCCCACGATCTGGTCACGGCGCACCACCACCACATGGCGGTCGGGCACGAGCGTGATCGCGCGCCGGCCCTGGGCGGCGCCCGCGTCGAGCATGATCGTCCCGGAGACGGCCACGGCGGCGGCGCAGCCGGTCACGACCGCGTCCATCCCGTCGAGTTCCTCAGTGGACAGTCCGGCGTCGGGGACGTACTCGGGTCCGGCGGGGCGCCACTCGGCGGGCAGGTCGGCTGGGATCACGACGCGCGCCGCGCCGCCGAGGGCCGCGGCGATCGACTCGACGCCGTGGTGCACGACGGCCTTGTAGTCGACGAGCCGGTCGATGAGCATCGCGACGATGTCGGTCCCGTCGTCGAGCGCCCGCCGGTAGCCGCGCGGGACCGCAGGGGCGTCCCCGGCGCCCTCCAGGGCCCGGCGCATCCGCGCCAGGATCTCCTCGCGTGCGGTCTCGTTGCGCGCGTTCACCGCTGCCGCTCCTTCCACCAGGTCCGGAAGTCCTCCTCGGGCGGCACCGGCACGTCCCGGCTGGCCGTCCACTTCGCGAGCGCCGTCTTCGACAGCGGCCACGGCAGCCGCCGCAGGTATCCCTTGCGGCGCCAGGGCATCGAGCCGAGCCGGGCGGCGCGCAGCGCGGTGCGCCACAGGCGCGGGCGCGCCATGACCGCCTTCGCCGCGCCCATGACGGCCTTCTCGGCCGGCTCGTGCGGGCCCTGCTGGCGCAGGTGCACGAGCACTTCGGGGATGTTGATCTTGACGGGGCACACCTCGTAGCAGGCCCCGCACAGGCTCGAGGCGTACGGCAGGTCGTCGTGGCGGCCCGGTTCGAGCTGCGGCGCGAGGATCGCGCCGATCGGGCCGGGGTAGACGTGCCCGTAGGCGTGCCCGCCGGTGCGCTCGTACACCGGGCACACGTTGAGGCAGGCGGAGCAGCGGATGCACGAGAGGGCCTGGCGCCCTACCTCGTCGGCGAGGACGCCGGTGCGGCCGTTGTCGAGGAGGATGACGTGCACGTCGCGCGGCCCGTCGCCTTCGCGCGCTCCGGTCCACACCGAGGTGTAGGGGTTCATGCGCTCGCCGGTGGACGAGCGCGGCAGCAGCTGCATGAACACTTCGAGGTCGCCGAACGTCGGCAGGAGCTTCTCGATGCCGACGACGCTGATGAGGGTCTCGGGCATCGTCAGGCACATGCGGCCGTTGCCTTCGGACTCGACGACCACGAGCGACCCGGTCTCGGCCACGGCGAAGTTCGCGCCGGAGACGGCGACCTTCGCCGACAGGAAGCGGCGCCGCAGGTGGAGGCGCGCGGCCTCGGCGAGCGCCGCCGGGTCGTCGGTGAGTCCCACCGGCGCGTCGCCCATGCGCTGCGCGAAGATGTCGCGGATCTCGGTGCGGTTGTAGTGGATCGCGGGGACGAGGATGTGGCTGGGCTTGTCCTCGGCGAGCTGCACGATGAGTTCGGCGAGGTCGGTCTCGTAGGCCTTGAGCCCCTCGGCCTCGAAGTGCTCGTTGAGCTCGATCTCCTGGGTCGCCATGGACTTGACCTTGACGACCTCCTCGGCGCCCGCCTCGCGCACGATCCGGGCGGCGATCGCGTTGGCCTCGGCGGCGTCCCGCGCCCAGTGAACCGTCGCGCCTGCGGCGGTCGCGTTGCGCTCGAAGGCGAGGGCGAGTTCGGGGAGGCGGTGCTGGACGTCGGCCTTGATCGCGGCGGCGGCGTCGCGCAGCGCCTCCCAGTCGTCGAGTTCGCCCGCGACGTTGGCGCGCTTGGCGCGGATGGTCCCGGTGGCGTGCGCGAGGTTGCGTCGCAGCTGCGGCATCCCGAGGGCGACCTTCGCCGCCTCGGGGAAGGGCACGCCGGCGGGGATGAGGGAGGCGGCGGGGACGATCGGTGCGGCGTCGGTGCTCATGCGGTGCTCGCGAGGATCTCGGCGTAATGGATGGGGGTGGGCCCGCCGGAGCGGGTGATGCCGCCGCCGATGTGGGTGAGGCAGGAGTTGTCGGCGGCGGCGAGGTACTCGGCGCCGGTGTCGGCGGCGTTGCGGCACTTGTCGACCAGCATCGCGGAGGAGACCTCGCCGTTCTTGACGGCGAAGGTGCCGCCGAAGCCGCAGCACTGGTCGGCGGCGGGCAGGTCGACCAGTTCGATGCCGCCCACGGCCCGCAGGAGCCGCAGCGGCTTGTCGCCCAGGCCGAGTGCGCGGGTGCCGTGGCAGGTGGGGTGGTAGGTGACGGTGTGGGGGAAGCGGGCGCCGACGTCCTCGACGCCGGCGACGTCGATGAGGAACTCCGAGAGTTCGTGCACCCGTTCGCCGATGTCGGACCCGGTCAGGTGCGGGTACTGGTCGCGGGCCATCGCGGCGCAGGACCCCGAGGGGGTGACGATCGCGTCGTACCCGCCGAAGACCCGCTCGAAGTCCTCGGCGAGCGCGGCGGCGTCGCGCTTGTACCCGGAGTTGGCGTGCATCTGCCCACAGCAGGTCTGTGCGGCGGGGAAGTCGACCTCGTAGCCGAGCCGTTCGAGGACCGCGACGACGGCCTTGGGCGTGCGCGGGTAGAGGGCGTCGTTGACGCACGTGATGAACAGGCCGACACGCCTCATCGCCGGACTCACCTCAGCTCTCCTGTCGCCGGTCCGGTCGCGCCGGGCCCGGTCTCAGCGCGCCGCCTTGGCGCGCTTGGGTTTCGCCGCCGGGGTGCCGGCGGCGGCCGCCGCGGCGAAGGCGGCGCGGTGGCGCACCCGCGAGTGTTCGAGGTGGCGGCGCATCGCCTCCTCGGCGGCAAGCGGTTTCACGGCAATGATAGCGGCTGCGACCGCCAGGTGCTCGGCCTCGGTCTCCCCGATCGCCTCGGGCTCGATGTAGGCCCGGTGGAGGTGCAGGTGGGCGTCGAGTCGCCGGATCGCCTTCGCCAGGACCGGGCTCAGACTGAATCGCGCGACCGCGGCGTGGAACCGCTCGTCGGCCTCGGTGAACGCGAGCCGGCTCAGCTTCGCGTCCGCACCGAAGTCGGGGGTCTCGGCGAGGCCCCGCAGGACCCCGAAGTCCCCCAGGCCGTGGTCGTGGCCGGTCCGCCCGGCCTGCTCGGCGGCCCTGGACGCCGCCAGCGGCTCCATGAGCAGCCGCAGCTCGAACAGGTCCTCGAACTCCGGGCCCGTCAGCAGCGGCGTCACGGTGTAGCCGCTCAGCGGGCGCCGCTCCACGAGGCCCTCGACCTCCAGGCGCGCCAGCGCCTCCCGGATCGGGGTCTGCGAGATCGCCATGTGCTTGGCGAGCCCGTCGATGCTGAGTTTCGCGCCCGGTTCGAGGATGCTCTGGATGATGCGCGACTTGAGTTCGGTGTACGCCTCGTCGGCCAGCGTCTGGCGCTCGGGCCACACCTGCATTTCTCCCATAGGATATATCCTATAGGATATTGGATCGAGGCCGTCGACGGCGCGCCCGCCCTCGACGCAATCGCCCCGAACGTTCGCATTGGAGACCCCCGTGGCCGCAGACCGCCGCACCGCGAACCGGCGCCCGAGCAGCGCCCGGCCCCCGCGGGTGCCGACCGTCCCCGCCCCGGTCCGCGGCGGTGTCGCATGAGCGGCGCACTGCCCCTGCGGACCCTGGGCCGCACCGAGGTCGCCGTCAGCGCCGTCGGGCTCGGGTGCGCGCCGCTGGCCGGGCTCTACGAACCCGTGGACCCGGCGGTCGCGACCGCGACGGTCGACGCCGCGTGGGCCGGGGGCGTCCGCCACTTCGACACCGCGCCCCACTACGGCGCCGGGCTCTCCGAGGAGCGCCTCGGCGACGCGCTGGCCGTGCGCGACCACAACTCGTTCGCCCTGTCCACCAAGATGGGCCGCGTCCTGGTCGACCACGAGGGGCCCTGGGACCTGTGGGGCGAGCCGAACGGCAAGGCCGCGGTCTTCGACTTCTCCTACCGGGCCGCGTTCGCGTCCCACCTCGCCAGCCTGGAGCGCCTCGACATCGACCGCGTCGACATCGGTCTCATCCACGACGCCGACGACCACCGGGACGCCGCGCTCGAAGGCACCTACCGGGCCCTCGCCGAGCTCAAGGCCGCCGGGCGGATCGGCGCGATCGGCGTGGGCATGAACTCGACCGCGGCGGCCGCCGACATGCTGGAGCGCGCCGACTTCGACGTAGCGCTCATCGCCGGGCGCTACACGCTGCTCGACCAGTCCGCGCTCGACCGCCTCTACCCGCTGTGCGCCGAGCGCGGCGTCTCGGTGATCGCCGCGGGGGTCTTCAACTCCGGCGTCCTCGCCGACCCCGCGCCCGGCGCGCGGTTCGACTACGCCCCGGCCGACCGCGCGCTCCTCGAACGCGCCCAAGCCATTTCGGCGGTCTGCGAGCGGCACGGCACGCCCCTGCGCGCCGCCGCGCTCCAGTTCACCGCCGCCCACCCCGCGGTCGCGTCGATCCTCGTCGGCGCCCGCAACCCCGAAGAGGTCGACGACGCCCTCGCGATGTACGCCCACCCGATCCCCGGCGCGCTGTGGCACGAGCTCAAGCGGTCGGGGCTCTTGGCCGAGGAGGCTCCCGTACCCGCATGAGCAGCGCACCCGTCATCGACGCGCACCACCACGTCTGGACCGCCGACTACCCCTGGCTCGCATCGAAACCCGAGTACGCGCCGATCCGCCGCGACTACGGCGTGGCCGACCTGCGCGCCAACCTCAAGGCCGCGGGCGTCGACCGGACCGTCCTGGTCGAGGCCGCCTGGGGCCACCCCTCCGAGACCGTCGAGTTCCTGCACCTGGCCGGGGCCGTGGACGAGGTCGCCGGGGTCGTCGGTCACGTCGACCTCCTCGACCCGGGCCTGTCGAACACCTTGGCGCGCTACGTGAACCACCCCCGCGCCCGCTACCTCGTGGGCGTGCGGGACCAGGTCCAGGCCCGCCCCGAGGCCGACTTCCTGGCCCGGCCCGAGACGATCGCGGCGCTGCGCACCGTGGCCGGCGCCGTGCCCGCCTTCGACCTTGTCGTGCGCGTCGACCAGCTCCCGGCCGCGGCGGTCGCCGCGGCGGCCGTGCCCGAGCTGCGCTTCGTCCTCGACCACCTCGGCAAGCCCGCGATCCGCGACGGGGACGCGGGACTGCGCGAGTGGTGGGAGGCCGTCGCCCCGCTCGCCAAGCAGCCCAACGTGACCGCGAAGCTCTCCGGGCTCGTCACCGAAGCGGACTGGCAGCGGTGGACGCCCGCGGACCTGCGCCCGTTCGTGCAGGCCGCGCTCGAACTGTTCGGCCCCGACCGGCTCATGTTCGGCTCCGACTGGCCCGTCTGCGAACTGGCCGCCACCTACACGCGGGTCAAGGACGCCCTCACCGACGTCCTCGGCCGCACCGATCCCGACGTGTTCGGCGGCACCGCCGCCCGGACCTACCAGCTTGGAGAGCAATGAAGTACCTGCGCATCGGCCGCCCCGGCTTCGAGACCCCCGTGGCCCTCCACGAGGGCAAGTACTACGACCTCTCCGGCCCGATCGGCGACATCGACGGCGAGTTCCTCTCGCGCGGCGGCATCCGGACCACGGCCGGGTTCCCCGAGATCGACATCGCCGGCGAGCGCGTCGCCCCGCCGATCGCCCGGCCCGGCGCGATCGTGTGCATCGGCATGAACTACGCCGCGCACTGCGCCGAGTCCGGCGCCGAGCCGCCCGCCGAGCCGGTCGTGTTCTACAAGCACCCCAACACCATCGTCGGCCCGTACGACGAGGTCGAGATCCCCCGCGGCTCGACCCGCACGGACTGGGAGGTCGAGCTCGGCGTGGTCTTCGCCAAGCGGGCGTCCTATCTGGAGTCCGAAGAGGCCGCGCTCGACTGCATCGCGGGTTTCCTCGTCGCCGACGACGTCTCCGAGCGCGAGTTCCAGATCGAGCGCTCGGGCGGCCAGTTCTCGAAGGGCAAGGCCTGCCCCACGTTCACGCCGCTCGGGCCCTGGCTCGTCACCCCCGACGAGGTCGCCGACCCCCAGGACCTTCACCTGTGGTCCAAAGTGAACGGTGAAGCGCGCCAGGACTCCAGCTCCGGCGACATGATCTTCTCGGTCGCGCGCATCATCCACCACATGTCGCAGTTCATGGCCTTCGACCCCGGCGACCTGCTGCTCACCGGCACCCCCGAGGGCGTCGCGCTCTCGGGCCGCTTCCCCTACCTCAAGGCCGGGGACGTGGTCGAGGTCGGCATCGACGGCCTCGGCGCCACCGCGAACCCGACCGTCCAGGCCTGACGCCCGCCATCGCCTCGGCGGCGGGGCCCCGGCCCCGCCGCCCGACCGCGCCTCCAAACCACGCCTCCAAACCGCGCCGCCCGACCGCGCCGCCCGACCGCGCCGCCCGACCGCGCCGTCCGACCGCGCCGCCAAACCGTCACCGATCCCGGAGCCCGCACCGTGACCATCACCGCCGTCGAGGTCCTCGACGTCCGCTTCCCCACCTCGCGCAGCCTCGACGGCTCCGACGCGATGAACCCCGACCCCGACTACTCGGCCGCCTACGTCGTGCTCCGCGCCGACGACGGGCACGAAGGCCACGGGTTCACCTTCACCATCGGGCGCGGCAACGACATCTGCTGCGCCGCGATCGAAGCGCTGAGCGAGCACGTGATCGGCACCGATGTGGACGGACCGGCCGGGCTCGGCGACCTCTACCGGCGCCTCACCCACGACTCCCAGATCCGCTGGCTCGGGCCCGAGAAGGGCGTCATGCACCTCGCCGCCGCCGCGATCGTCAACGCCGCCTGGGACCTCGCCTCCCGCCGCGCCGGACTCCCGCTGTGGAGGTACCTCTCGGCGCTCACCCCCGAGGAGGTCGTCGCCTGCGTCGACTGGCGCTACCTCTCCGACGCCCTCACCCCCGACGAGGCCCTCGCGATCCTGCGCGCCGCCGAACCCGGCAGGGCCGAGCGGGTCGCCGAGCTCGAACGCGACGGCTACCCCGCCTACACCACCTCCCCTGGCTGGCTCGGCTACAGCGACGAGAAGGTCGTGCGCCTCGCCCGCGAGGCCGTCGCCGAGGGCTACACCCAGATCAAGCTCAAGGTCGGCGCCGACCTCGAGGACGACCGCCGCCGCTTCGCCGCCGCCCGCGAGGCCGTGGGGCCGGACGTGCGCATCGCCGTGGACGCCAACCAGCGCTGGGACGTGGCCGAGGCGATCGCGTGGACGAGCGCCCTCGCCGAGTTCGACCCGTGGTGGATCGAGGAGCCGACGAGCCCGGACGACATCCTCGGCCACGCCGCGATCCGCAAGGCGCTCAGCCCGATCAAGGTCGCCACCGGCGAGCACGTCCACAACCGGGTCATGTTCAAGCAGCTCCTCCAGGCCGGCGCCGTCGACTTCGTGCAGATCGACAGCGCCCGCGTCGCCGGCGTCAACGAGAACCTCGCGATCCTCCTGCTGGCCGCGAAGTTCGGCGTCCCGGTGTGCCCGCACGCGGGCGGCGTGGGCCTGTGCGAACTCGTGCGCCATCTGTCCATGTTCGACTACACCTCGGTGAGCGCCTCGCTCGACGACCGCGTCATCGAGTTCGTCGACCACCTCCACGAGCACTTCCTCGACCCCGCGGTCGTGAAGGGCGGGCGCTACCTCGCGCCCGCCGCGCCCGGCTACTCCGCGGAGATGAAGCGCGAGAGCCTCCAGCGCTACGCCTACCCCGACGGACCCGAATGGAGCGGCAACGCATGAACGGCAACGGCTTCGAAGGACTCACGGTCGTGATCTCGGGGGGCTCCTCGGGCATCGGCGCGGCGGCGGCGGACGCGTTCGCCGCGCGCGGCGCGAACGTCGCGGTCCTCGACCTGAACGAGAGTCCCGACCACTGGTCGCACCGGTGCGACGTGGCCGACGACAACCAGGTGCGCCTGGCGGTCGCGGCCGTAGCCGACCACTTCGGACGGATCGACGTCGTGGTGAACAACGCCGGGATCGGCGCGGTCGGCACCGTGGAGGAGAACTCCGACAAGCAGTGGTTCCGCGTCCTGGACGTGAACCTGCTCGGCATGGTGCGCCTCGCGCGCGCCTGCCTGCCGCACCTGCGCGAGTCCGAGCACGCCGCCATCGTGAACACCTCCTCCATCGCCGCCACCGCGGGCCTGGTCAAGCGGGCGCTGTACTCGGCGTCGAAGGGCGCGGTGCAGTCGCTGACGATGGCGATGGCCGCCGACCACGTGGCCGAGGGCATCCGCGTCAACTGCGTCAACCCCGGCACCGCCGACACCCCGTGGGTCCAGCGCCTGCTCGACCAGGCCGACGACCCGGCGGCCGAGCGCGCCCGCCTGGAGGCCCGGCAGCCGACGGGCCGCCTCGTGAGCGCCGAGGAGGTCGCCACCGCGATCGTGTACCTCGCCGACCCGGTGAACAAGGCCCTCACCGGCACGGCCCTGGCCGTGGACGGCGGCATGTCCGGGCTGCGCCTGGTCAAATAGGGTGCGCTGTTCGGTAGGGCCCGTTCCGGAAAGGGCGTTTCGGGGCGGGCTTCGCGCGTCGAGCGCCTCGCGGGCTCGCATCGCGCCGTTATCCTCGGTGCACCCGGACCCCTGGAGCTCCCATGCCCTACCCCTGGCGCATCCTCATCGAGCAGCACACCGGCCTGACCGAGCACAAGGTCATGCACGCGCACCTGCACCCCGAGGTCTTCGACTCGCGGGACGAGGCGCGCGAGTTCGCCCGCACCGCCGCCGACGAGTTCGAGCCCGACCACCCGATCATGCTGCAGGGGCGCCTCGTCCTGCGCAAGGACGAGGACACCTACATCGTCCTCACCAAGGGCGCCACCACGATGTTCCACTTCAGCGTCCACGTCTGCCAGCAGACCTCCATGCGCGACACCGACGACTACGACGACCACCAGCAGTTCGCCCACTGCCGCGACGACGGCATCGAACCCTGGGCCTACCTCCAGTAGCCGCCTCGGCGAGGGGGCGGGCGGGACTCCGGCCGCCCCACCGTCAACGTTGGACCGATTCCGTCTCTGTTGTGGAATCCAGTTCATTACCGTTGAGTACCAACGTCATCCGTTCGGACGATTGCCGTGCGTGGCCGGATTGCAACAGACTTCTCGGGGACATCGTATCGACGATGTTCGATTGTTTCGTTTGCAAAGGAGCGCAATGAAGACGACTCTGCTGCGGCGGGCCCTCGTGGGCTTCGTCGCCGTCCTCGCCATGACGTTCGGCGCGGTCATGTCCTCCTCGCCGGCTCAGGCCGCCTGGGGTACGCAGTTCCCCGTGACCATCCAGGTGACCGGGGCCGGGCAGCAGCTCGGCTACGCCACCGGGTGGGTCCAGTTCGACACCGGGGGCACGACCTTCCAGTACTCGGTCACCGTGTGCCGCCAGTCGAGCTACACCACGCCCACCCTGACCGTGGCCGTCAACTCCACCGGCTCCAACCCCAACGGCACCGTCGTCGCCACCCACAACTCGTCCGCCTGGTCGCCCCCCGGCACGGCTCCCTGCTACGGCAGCAGCTGGACCTTCACCGGCGTCCAGGCCTACTCGCCCCTCTCGAACGTCTACTTCAAGCTGGCGGGCAACACGTTCGTCAACGGCAACAACTTCACGGTGTTCACGCAGGACCGCCTGGTCTACAAGCAGTACTAGCGCCCGCTGCGATCCCCTGACGGGTTCGGCCGGTTGGGAGGGAGTTCGGGACCCGCGGGTCCCGTCCCCTGGCCGGGCGCGGCGAGGCCCCTCACCGCAGCGCCCTGAACGGACCCTCCAGCGCCGCCCACTGGAGCAGCATCACGGTCTTGGCGTCGGCGATCTCGCCGGTGCCGATCATGCTGAGCGCCTTCACGAACGAGAGCTCCAGCACCTCGATGTCCTCGCCCTCCTCCGCGTTCCCGCCGCGCCCCTCGACGCCGCCGCGCGAGGCGTACGGCGCGGCGAAGCAGTGCAGCCGCTCGGTCACCGAACCCGGGCTCATGTACACCGCGAACACCGGTTCGGGCGCGCCGATCGCGCGTCCGGTCTCCTCGGCGGCCTCCCTGCGGATCGCCTCCTCGGGCGTCTCGCCGTCCAGCAGCCCCGCCGCGGCCTCGACCAGCATCCCGTCCGGATGCCCGTTCACGTACGCGGGCAGACGGAACTGGCGGGTCATCAGCACCGTTCCGCGCTCGGCGTCGTACAGCAGGACCGCCGCGCCGTCGCCGCGGTCGTAGGTCTCCCGCCGCTCGCGGCTCCAGTGCCCGTCGGCGTGGCGGAAGTCGAACGTGGTCTTGCGCAGCACGTACCAGTCGCTCGACAGCAGCTCGACGTCGCGGATCACCACGTTCGGGTTGCCGGTGAGGTCCCGCCCGTGCCGGTCGAGGCCGGTGCGCCCCCGGCCGTCGGGGGTGTCGACGCCCGCGGTCATCGGGCGGCCGGGACGTCGCCGAGCGCGGTGTAGACGGGCTTGCCGCCGTCTCGGGCGAGCGCGGTCATGCGGTCGGCGCCCGCGGAGGGCCCGCCGATGCGCAGCACCGCGTCGCAGCGGTCCAGAAGCCGTTCGGCGACGGGGTGGAAGAGCTCCTCGAACGCGTCCTCCCCCCGCGATCGCGATGAGCGGCAGGGCGATCGCCTCCCCGGTGACGCCGAGGTGCCCGGCCCGGAAGAGCGCCAGGGCGGCGGCGTCCATCGCCTTCGCGTTGGCCTCCATCAGGGTCCGGTCGCCGCCGGTGCCGGACCGGTAGGGCCCGGCGACGAGGATCATCAGCGGTCGCGTGTCGGTGCGCATGGTGCTCCGTTCAGATCAGGTGGGCGCGGACGCCCGCTTCGGTCAGGGCCGCGAGGGTCTCGGGCCCGCCGGGGTGGGTCTCGGGGTCGTCGGCGGCGGCGTCGGTGACGAAGGCGTCGACCGCGCCGAGCGGCGCGACCCGGCTGAACGCCCGCACGCCGAGCTTCGTGGCGTCGGCGATGGCGACGGTGCGCGTCGACTGGACGAGCCCGGCCCGCTTGACCGCGGCGTCGTCCAGCGAGAACTCCGACCAGCCGTGTTCGGCGTGGACGCCGCCGATGGACATCACGAAGCAGTCGAAGCGCAGCGAGGCGAGGGTCTGCAAGGCCAAGGGCCCCACCAGGGACCGCTCCCCGGGGCGGGAGCGCCCGCCGACGACCAGCAGGTCGATCCCCGGCGCGTCGGCGAGCGCGGCGGCGGTCTGGAGGCTGAGGACCGCGACGGTGAGCGGCGCCCGCTCGGCGAGGTGCGCCGCGACGTGGACCGTGGTGGTCCCGGCGTCGAGCAGCACGCGCGACCCGGGTTCGACCAGGGCGGCGGTGGCGGCGCCGAGCCGGTCCTTGGTGGCGGCCTGCCAGGCTTCGCGGGTCGCGAAGCCGTCGCGTTCGCCGGCGGGCGCGAGGGCCACGGCGCCGCCGTGCACGCGGCGCACGAGGCCCTTGTGTTCGAGCGCGTCGAGGTCGCGGCGAACGGTCATCTCCGAGACGCCGAGACGGCTCGCGAGTTCCGCGACCGTGACGCGCTCGGCGTTCTGGACGAGGCGGAGGGTCAGATCGAGGCGGTCGGCTACTCCCATGCCACATTTCTAACACAGTGCTGTTCGTTTTCACAATATGATGTGTGATTCGGTTCGGGCGGGGCCGGGTCCCTGGCGGCGGCGTCCCGATCGGCCCGAAGGGGCCGCGCTCGGCGCTCGGACGCAGTCCCTTGCGCCGCAGCGGCTCACGTCGCGGCGTGTCGAGTCCCCGACCTGGGCGGCGACCTGGTGCCGGGACGCGGATAGGCTGGGGTGCATGGATGCTGCGTCGTATTTGCGCCATTTCCGGCGCGAGCTTGATGCGTTCGCCGCCTGCCTCGCGGTCGGCGACCTCGACACGCCGATCGAGCACGGCGACTCGGCCGACGATCTGGCCGAACTGGCGGCCGTCGTCGGCTCCGCGAACCTGTTCGCCGCCGCGGCCGTCTCGGACTGGGACGGGCGCCCCGAGCCCCCGGACGGCACTCCGCCGGTGGTCCCCGAGGAGCGCGCCGAGCTCATCCGCTGGATCGACGGGACGGGCGAGGTGCTGCTCATGGCCCTCGACACCGACGCGACCTCCCCGGCCTGGGGCTTCTACACGCCGCCGAACGTGGGCCACTGGCAGCGCTCGTGCTCGGTGTCGATGATGCTGTGGCGCTGGGACGCCGAGCGGGCCACGGGCGTCGCGGCGCCGATGGACCCGCAACTGGCGGGCGCGGGGATCGCGGAGGTCTTCGAAGTGCTGGCGCCCAGGCAGATCGGTCGCGGCAAGGCCTGGCCGCCGGACGCGTGCGTCCGCTTGGACGCCACCGACACCGGCGACTGGTGGGTCTTCGGCCCCGGCGACCCGGTCGCCGAGATCGCCGGCAGCGCCGAGGACCTGCTGCTCCTGCTGCGGGGCAGGCGGACCCCGCACGACCCGGTCTTCGCGTGGACGGGCGACCGCGACTCGGCCCTATCGGTCCTCAAGGGACCGTTGGCCTGAGTCGCGGCCGCCCATGCCGCTCATGCGGCGTCGCGGTCGAGGCCCTCGACCTCGCGGACCGCGTCGGCGATGGCGCGGAAGTCCTTCTTGAGGAGCGCGCCGTGGTTGCTGGCGACCTTCGCGCTCACCTTGATGTGCGCGTTGCGGACGGTCACCTGGTCGAGGCTCTCGCGGATGACCTCCTGCTCGCCGCCGCGGCTGCCGAGGGAGGTCCCGGAGGCGACCACGTACCGGGTCGGGACGCCGATCCGGTCGAGCACCGGCCCGAGTTCGGCGGCGCGGGAGAGCCTGCCGAGCTCGATGTTGCTCTCGGCCTGCTGGGAGGCGTTCAGGCGCGGGGTCAGACCGGTGGGGCGCAGCAGCGTCGTCACCGGGCCCATCCGCTTGAACAGCTTGCGGATTCGCGCCTCCATCGCGTCGTCGAGCCAGTCGTGGGGGAACGCCCCGTCGACCAGGACCGCGCCGACGGCCCGCTCGGGGTTCCGGTCGGCCCAGTGGGCGGCCACGACCGCGCCGTAGGACCAGCCGACGATGAGCGCCCGCTCCACGCCGCGAGCGGCGAGGACGGCGTCCACGTCCCGCACGCAGGCCTCGAACGAGTAGTCCGCGGAGGTCTTCGAGAGCCTGCCGCGGGCGCGCTCGTCGTAGGTGATGTGGCGGAAGCCGTCGCCGAGTTCGGCGATCACGTGCTTCCAGTAGCCCTGGGTGGCGAACTGGCCGTTGCAGTAGATCACCGGGACGCCGGCGCCGCCGGTGTCGGTGACCGCGAGGGCGGTGTCCTCGACGGAGAGGAGTCCGGTCCAAGGCGTTGCGGTGGCGTTCATGGTTCAGTCCCTTTGTTCGGTGTGCTCCGGCGGTCGTTTCCGCCGTGCCACCAGACTGCGCGACCGCGCTGACACGCCCCTGTCACGGACCTGACGCGCCGCCGGGCCGGGCCGCCAAGAGCGCCGGGAGCTCGTCCAGGGAGGTCACGACGCGGATGCCTGCTTCGGTCGGGGTGCCGCCGCCGGAACGGTCGAGCCAGTACGCGTGCAGGCCCGCGCGGTGCGAGCCGAGGGCGTCCAGGTCGTACTTGTCGCCGACGTAGGCGACCTCGTGCGGGGCGAGGGCGAGCGCGGCACACCCGGCGAGGAAGATGCTCGGCGCGGGCTTCGCCGCCCCGTGCCGGTCCGAGCAGACGATCCGGTCGCCGAAGAACCCCAGCAGGCCCACGGCGTCGAGCTTGCGGCGCTGGTGGTCCTCGGCGGAGTTCGAGACGACGCCGAGGCGGTGGTCGGCGGCGAGTTTGCGCAGCACGGGCCCGGCGTCGGGGAACGCCGCCCGCATCCCTGCGCGCCGCGCCCGGTACCCGTCGAACCACGCCGACGCCTCCTCATCGGACAGACCGTGCGGTGCGGCACCGATGCGGCCGAGGAACTCCCGAGCCCGCTCACGCTGCTGCTCGCTGAAGGTGAGTTCGCCGCTCAGGAACCGCGCGTAGTGGCGCTCCATGACCTCCCGCCAAAGCGTCACGGCCGCAGCGGGGTCAGTGAACCGGTCCGCCAGGCCCTCGGCCTCGACGTGGGCGAGCACGCCTGCGGCCTCCGAACCCGAGTAGTCGACCAGGGTGTCGTCGATGTCGAAGAGCACGCCGAGGATCGGCATGGTCGCTCCTTCCGATGGCGGGACGTGACCGGACACCGATGCTGCCACGGCCCCGCCGCACCGGCCACCGGCGGCGCCCGCCCGTCGAAGGCATCGGCGTTCGCCTGGCGCGCTTCTATACTCGGGCCATGAGCGAGGAAACGGGTCCGCGGCGCTGCGCGCGGGTGATCGTCGTCGACGAGCACGACCGTGTGCTCCTGCTGCACAGTTCGGGCTTCGTCACGCCCGAGTCGGAGTTCTTCGTGTCGGTCGGCGGCGGCATCGACCCGGGCGAGACGGCCGCCGAGGCCGCGGCCCGGGAGCTGTTCGAGGAGACCGGGCTGCGCGTCGAGCCCGACGCGCTCGTCGGGCCGATCGGGCACACGGTCGGCACCTGGTGGCTCGGCCACGAGGACCACGTGTTCTTCCTGCTGCGCACCAACCGCTTCGAGGTTCGCTTCGACTGGCTGGAGGCCTGCGAGATCGGCGAGCTCACCGGTTCGGCCTGGCTCACCGTCGACGAGCTTCGGGCGGTCGACGCGGGAGTCTTCCCCGTCCCGATCGCCGACCTCGCCGAACGCGTCGTCGGCGGCGACATCCCGAGTGCGCCGGTCGAACTCGCGTGGGTGAACTGGCGCGGCGACAACAAGCGCTACCCGCTGTCCACACCAGACACTATAGAGGGCACGGCCTAGGGCGACTTCAAGGTCCGGGACGGCGGGTCGCCGTACTTCCGGCCGTAGGCCTCGGCGAACCGGCCCAGGTGCATGAACCCCCAGCGGTGCGCCACCTCGGTGACCGTGGTGCGGGTCGGATCGGCCGCCGCGAGTTCGGCGTGGACGCCTTCGAGGCGCACGTTCCGCAGGTAGGCCATCGGCGAGACGTCGAGGTGGCGCTGGAACGCGGCCTGGAGCGTCCGGATGCTCACCCCCGCTATCTCGGCGAGATCCGCTGCGGTGAAGGGCGTCTGAGGTGCCGCGCGCATCGCCTCCACGGCCCGGTCGACCGCGGGCGCCCGGCACGGCGGCCCGGGGGCGAGCAGCTCGTCGCGGTGCTCGTGGTCGGCCGCGGCGAGGAGGAGGTCGAGCAGGCTGTGCCACAGGGGCGCGCCGATGATCTCCTGCCTCGCCAGCGGCTCCTCCTGCCGGATCTGCCCGGCGAGCAGGCGCGCGAGGTCGCGCAGCATCCGCCCGTAACCGCCGGTCAGTTCGAGCGAGGAGGCGAGCCTGATCGGCGAGCGCACCGACCGTTGCAAGAGGCGCTCCAGCTCCGCTTCGAGCGCGTCGCGCCGGATCTTGACGCACAGGATGCGACTGCGAGCGCCCCACCGGCGCAGCCGGATGTCGCCGGTCGGCCCGTAGAGCACGGCCCGCTCGGTGGTCGCGGTGACCGCGTTCCGCAGGTTCGTGGAGTCCAGGTGGCCCGACAGTGGGACGTTCAGGTGGTAGAAGTTGCGCAGCTCGGCGAAGTCCATCGTGATGTCGGCGTCGAACCGGCAGTCCCCCAACAGGACCGGGCCCAGCTGCATCGCGTCGATCGCCATCTTGAACCGGCCGGTGCCGCGCAGGAGCCCCATGCGGAGCGGATAGTACGTCTCCGCGCCCTGCTCGCTGGCCTCGTCGAGGTCGAACGTGCGCGTGCTGAACCGCCAGGGGAGTGCGGGCACCGCTGCCGCGGGGGAGACGACCATGCTCCAGCCAACCTGTCCGAGTCGGCGCCGCTGCCCGGCGCCGGCGTTCCCCCCGCTCAACCGCATTGTCCCATATCGGGACCACTCAACCGTCGAGCCGGAACTCGGCACTCCGGTGCCACCGGCGGCCCTCGTGGACGAACAGGCTCACGCTGGACACCTCCGCCGCGATCGACAGCCCGGCCCGCATGGCGGCCTCGACCGCTTCGAAGACCTCCGGCGGCTGCCCGTTCGCCACGGTCAGATGCGGATTGACCTCGTCATGCACGCCCCCGTACGGCGGCGCCTCGGGCCACCTCGCCACCACGGCACCGGTGAGCTCCCGGAACCGGTCCACCGCGCTCGGCGCGAGATACCGGACCCCGGGAAACCCCCCGACCCGCTCGAACACGACCCCGAACGGCTCCTGACCCGCGAACAGCGACGCCAACTCGGCCGACACCGCCGCGTCGATCCGCTCGATGTCCAAAAAGGGCACTATCACCGTGACATGCGCGGGCAGCCCCGCCGCCGCAGAGGCGTTGTACCGCCGCCGCCAAGGCCCCACGAGACCCTCGACCTCATCGACCACCACCAGCAGCGCCGTCTGTCCGTCCCGATACTTCGCCATCCCCCGATTCTCCCGAACGGCGACCGCGCACCCCCACTGGCGCCCTTGCCTTCGATGGCGGTCGCCGCGCACCGAACGGGGTGGCAGGATGAAGCCCATGACGTTCCCCGTCAGACTCGAGTGGTGGGCCAACCGGTCGATGTGCCTCGGCGCCTTCGACGCCCGTATCGAAGTGGTCGAGCGTCCGGAAGGGCTGTCGGCGGGGGGCGCGCTCACGGCCGCGGAGTGCGGTGATCCGCTGGCGATCGAGGCATGGAACCTCTTCCGCGCCGTCGAACCGGTCTTCAAGCTCGTCTTCGAAGACGGGTCCGACTTCGAAGTGGAAGTGGAACCCGGGCCGGGAGCCGGTGGGTTCCGGGCGACCGAGTACCTCGGGTCTCGCACCCGGCGGGTCGAGCTCTCCATCGACCTCACGGCCTGAGCCGGTTCGGAGGAACGGCTTCGGCGGTAGGGTGCGGGGATGGTGTGGTTGCGGGGCTTGGGATGAGCGGTGGGGCGGGGCGGCGGATGTCGTTCGACGGGGCGGCGGCGGCGTATCACCGCGGGCGGCCCGCGTATCCGCGGAAGGTGTTCGAGCTGCTCGCCGACCGGTGCGGGCTGGGGGCCGGGACGCGGGTGCTGGAGATCGGGGCCGGGAACGGCCTGGCGACCGGGCCGCTGCTCGAAGCGGGCGCGCGCGTGGTCGCGGTCGAACCGGGGGCGGCGCTGGCCGCGATCCTCGACGAGGAGCACGGCGGCGACCGGCTGGAGGTGGTGGTCACCGACTTCGAGGCCGCCGAGCTGACCGGCGGGTTCGACCTGGCCGTGGCGGCGACCTCGATGCACTGGCTCGACCCGGTCGCTTCAGTGCGAAAGCTGAGCGCACTGGTCGAACCGGGCGGGTGGCTGGCCGCCTGGTGGACCGAGTTCGGCGACGTCAAGCGGCCCAGCCGGTTCCGCGACCGGCTCGACGCCGTCTACGCCGACCTGCTGCCCGCCGAGCCCGGCTACCGGGCCTCGCGCTCGCACGTGCTCGACACCGACCGCTGGACCGACGTGCTCACCGCCGGCGGATGGTTCGGCGGCGTCGACGTCGCGGTCATCGCGTGGCAGCAAACGCTCACTCCGGCAGGCGCCCGCGACCTGTGGTCGACCTTCCCCAACATCGCCGAACTCGGTACGGCGCGGCAGGCTGCGTTCCTCGACCGGCTCGGCGCGCTCGTCGCGGACGAACCCGGCGGCGTGGTCGAGGACCCGCGGCTGACGGTCGTCTACACCGCCGAACGCACCCCGCTCGGTCCGTATTCCGGCGCCGCAGAGCGGTGACGCGGCCTCCTCGTCGGCGGGCGCTAGCGCTCGGGCCAGACGATCTGGCCGTCGCGCCAGGTCACGCCCTTGTTGCGGCACAGGCAGAAGGGGTGCCCGATCGGGTCGACGAAGACCTGCCAGCCGTAGCCTTCGGGGTTGATGAAGTCCTGCTTGAGGGTCGCGCCGAGCTCGACCACGCGGCGGTGCTCGGGCTCGATCTCGTCGACCTCGAAGTCGAGGTGGAACTGCTTGGGGTGCTCGCTGCCGGGCCAGGTCGGCGCGACGTACTCGTCCACGCGCTGGAAGGCGAGTTCGACTTCGCCGTACCGGATCCCCGCCCACTGGTCGGTGGCGCTCGCGAGGACTTCGCGGCCGGTGACCGCGGAGTAGAAGGCCGCCGACTTCATGGGGTCGGGGCAGTCGATGATGAAATCGGTGAGTTTCAGCATCAGCCGATCTTGCCACAGACCGCCTCCGCGCCGCTGCGAGCGGGAAGCGCGCCGCAACCGGCTCGACCCGCCGGCCTCAAGGCCCGCATCGGGCGATGAAGGACTCGACGGCGTCGAGGTCACGAGGGCTCAGCCCGTGCAGGGCCCGAGGGCGGATCTCCAGCCGGTCGGGGTCGGACAGGTCGTCGGCGAACTCGTCGTCGGTCCAGACGAGCGGTCGGCCCGCCAGCTCGACTTCCGTTGCGGCGCCGTACTTCGCCCCGGCCGCCGCCGAGCCGTAGAGGTCGGCCGTCCAAGCGCGCGCCAGCGGCGGGAAATCCCAGAGCCGTTCGAGCAGCGCGACGTCGGGGCACCAGGTGGTCGCCCAGACGACATCGACCGCTCCTGCGGCGATGAGCGCGCGGATGCGGTCGAGCAGCGGCGGCGACCAGGTCAGGCGCAGCGGTCCTGCGGCCGTGCTGTGCACGACACCGTGCTCGGCGGCCCCGGGCCAGCGCGGGCGGGCGGCGTTGAGGACGCCGTCGACGTCGAGCAGCCAGCAGGGGCGGTCGGAGGCTTCGAGGAGGTGCGCGAAGTCGGGACGGGGCATGGGCGCTCCGAGAGTCGGGCCCTGCGCGGGGCGGGGCTTCGGGTGTGGGTGGGATGCTCGGGGTGTGCACGAGTACTCCTGGCCCGGTTGGGGCGACTACCGCGCTCGCGAGGACCGGGCCGAGAGGGTCTGGGATGCAACGAAGCTCGGGCTTCCCGTCGGCGCGCCGCTCGGCGGCGAGGTGATCGGGCGCCAGCCGTTCGGGGCGTTCGTGGCGATCGCGGGGCACCCCGACGCGATCGGGCTCGCCCAGGTCAGCCTCATGCCGCGGGGGTGCCGTTGTCTGGTGCTCCCCCGAGTCGGCGAGTACGTCGCCGGGGTCGTCCACGGCCATGCCGAGAACAACCACCAGGTGTGGATTCGTCTCGACTCGTGGGCCGATCATCCCGACGTGTGGCCCGGCCTCGCCGAGGCGGCCGGCACCATCCTCGACGGCACGGTCGACCGTTTCGTGCCGGTCGGCGTGTTCGTGCGCGTGCACCGGTGCGCGGTCGGCCTCGTGCCCCTGTCCGACCTGCCGCCCGGCGCGGTGTTCGAAGCGGGCCAGGCGGTCCGGGTCCGCGTGGCGGAGGTGGACCTGGCCCGGCGGCAGTTGGCGCTCGGCTTCGCCTCAGCGTGAGAAGGTCAGGTGGACCACGCCGCTCGGGGCGGTCTCGGAGAACACCTCGTAGCCCGCTTCGAGGCCGCGGAGGTCCTGCCACAGGCTCTCGCCGCGGCCCAGGAGGATCGGCGTGATCCCCACGTGCAGCCGGTCGACCAGGCCCGCGGCCAGGTACGCCCGCGCGGTGCGGATGCCGCCGCCCACGCGCACGTCGAGGTCCCCCGCGGCCTCCTTGGCCTTCGCTAGAACGTCCTCAATGGAGTCCTGGGCGAAGTGGAAGACGGTGCCGCCCTCCATCTCCAGGGACGGGCGCACCTCGTGGGTGAGCACCCACACCGGATAGCCGAAGGGCGGGTTGGGACCCCACCAGCCCTGCCAGTCGGGGTCGCCGGGGTGCTCGTGGAGGCCGAACATGCCCGCGCCCATGACCTCGGCGCCTATGCCCTCGAAGTACGCCTTCGCGTAGTCGTCGTCCATGCCCGTGGTGCCCTTGCCCGGCTGGCCGAGCACGCGCTCGCGGAAGGTCCGCGTGGCGACGTACGGCCCGGTCAGGCGGGTCCAGTCCTGCCCGAAGGGATCCTCGGGGGTCTGGTCGGTGGTGGTCGCGTAGCCGTCGAGTGAGACGTTGAGGTCGACTCGTACCTTGCCCATTGCCCGCTCCTTCAAGTGGTTGTAGAATGCAATCACTAACCTAGTCCGGGGTACCGACACTGTCAAGGAGATCCGATGGAGCCGAGGTCCGGATGCCCGATCAACGCCGCCGTGGAGGCCCTCGGCGACCACTGGTCGTTCCTGGTCCTGCGGGACGTGATCTTCGGCGACCGCCGATACTTCCGCGAACTCCTGCACGGCTCCATCGAGGGCATCGCCTCGAACATCCTCAGCAGCAGACTCAAGAAGCTCGTCGCCGCAGGCATCCTCACCAGGGAGGACGCCTCGCGCGGCCGACGCGCCCGGTACTCCCTCACCGAGGCCGGCGTCCAGACCCTGCCGATCATCGTCGCGCTCGGCAACTGGGGCCTCGACTGGCGAACGGGCACCACCGAACTGCGCGTCCGCCAAGAGCTCATGCGCGCTGAGGGCCCGGCCTTCGTCGCCGAGTTCATGGACGAGCTGCGCGTGCGCCACCTCGGCGCCCCGCCCCCCGAACGCGACGGCCCCGGCCCCCTGGAGCGCCTCGCGGCCGCCTACGAGGCGGCGACGGCCGAGTGATCGTCTGGCTCGCCTCCTACCCCAGGTCGGGCAACACCTTCTTCCGCATCGCCCTCCACCGCCGGTACGGCGTGCCGACCTACACGGTCTACGACGTGGACGGCGTGGCCGAGCAGATCGGCGCCGAGCCGATGGGCGCCCGCGACCGGCCGACCTCCCTGGACGACATGCGGAACGCCCCCGACCCGTACTTCGTGAAGACCCACCGCCGCCGCGACGACCCGGCCGTCGCCGAGCGCGACCGCGCGATCTGCCTCGTGCGCGACGGCCGCGACTGCACGGTCTCCTGGGCGCACCTGCGCACCCGGTCCCTTGCAGGAGAAGCGGCCCGAACCGCGTTCGCGGCCGAGGCGCGCGCCATGATCGTGCGGCGCACCGGCGGCACCGGCGGCTGGGGCCAGAACGTTCGCTCCTGGCAGGCCTCGACCGCGCCCGCGCCGGTCTGGGTCCGCTTCGACGACCTCGTCACCGACCCGGCCCGAGCGGTCGGCGAGGCCGTCGCCGCCACCGCCCCCGGCCTGCGGCCCGTCACCGACGCGCCGATCCCCTCGTTCGCGGAGCTCCACGCCCGCGACCCCGGGTTCTTCCGGTCCGGCGCGACCGGCGCGCACCGCACCGAGCTCCCGCCCGACCTGCACGACCTGTTCTGGAGGCAACCGGGCAACGCCGCGGCCATGACCGCCCTGGGCTTCGACTGAGCAGGGAAGTCCGTTGCCCGCCGCGCCGCGGGCCGCGATACTGGGCGCGTGCTCGAATGCAGCGTCATCGCCACCGATCTCGACGGAACGCTCCTCGGCCGGGGCCGCCTCCTGACCGAACGCACCCGCAAAGCCCTCATCGCCGCGCGCGAACGCGGCATCGCCGTCGTCGCGGCCACCGCCCGGACGCCCCGCGGCCTCGCCGCCGTCCCCGGACTCGCCGAGACGGTCGACGCCGCGATCTGCAACAACGGCGCGATCCTCTACGAGCCGTCCACCGGCGCGGTCGACGTGCGCCGCACCATCGACGCCGACGCCGTCCGGCTCCTGCACGAACGCCTCCTCACCGCACTCCCCGACGCGTCCTTCGCGATCGAGTCGGGCACGGCCGTCTACGCCCAAGCCGCCCACATACCCTCCCGCCCGGACTACGACGACCCGTGGCACCGCGTCGACACCCTCGACGCGGCGCTGGCCGCGGCCGGGCGGGTGGTCGAGTACCGCCTGCTCGACCGCGAGACGGGCCCGGCCGGGATGCTCGCCGCCGCCGGGCACGTCACCGTTCCCGGTGTGGTGCAGTGGACCTGGCGGGACTACCCGGTGTTCGAGTACAACGCCGAAGGCGTGAGCAAGGGCGGCGCGCTGGCCGAGTGGTGCGCCGAGCGAGGTATCGGGCCGGCGTCGGTGACGGCGTTCGGGGACGCGGCGAACGACGTGCCGATGCTCGCGTGGGCGGGCCGCTCCTATGCGATGGCGGGCGCGCCGCCGGAGGTCGCGGCCGCCGCGGACCTGCGGGCCCCCGCGAACACCGAAGACGGTGTGGCCCAGGTGATCGAGGCGCTGCTGGAGCCGTTCGCGCCGCCGGTGTGAACGGGCGCTAGGCCCCGCGCAGGACGGCGAGCTCCTCGTCCCAGGAGTCGACCGCGTCGCCGAGCCCGGCGGCCCGCGCCTTCGCCGCGACCTGCGCGTACATCCGCCGCTGGAGGGCCATGTCGCCGTGGGCGGTCAGGTCGCCGACCGCCGTGAGGAGCTCGGCGGTGTCCCAGCCCGGGAGCGGGTACCGGTCGAGCTCCCATTCGAGGTGCTTGTTGTACGGGCGCGGGCGCCGGTCCAGGGTGAAGATCAGGTCGAGCAGAGGGGCGACGCTCTCGGCCGCGTCGAGGCGGGCCGCGAGCGCGCGGCCGTCGCGGGGGTTCTTCGCGGGGCGGTAGAGCAGTCCGAGGTAGTCGTCCAGCAGCCCGGCGGCGCGGTCGCGGGCCTCGCGTTCGCCCAGGCGCCGTTTCGATGCGATGAGCGCGGCGATCCCGCCGTCGAGGCGGTCGAGGACGACCCGGCTCCGCGCGAGCGCGTACCGCGCGTGGCCGGGCCGCCCGGCGGCCGTGAACTGGGCGAGGGTGATGACAACGAGGTCGAGTTCCCCGCCGCGGTACCCGTGCAGCGCGAGGAGGTCGCTCGGCGCGCCGTCGGCGAGGACGACCCAGAGGTCGTGGTCGGAGTGCTCGGTGGCGAGGCCCTCGTGGGCCTGCGACCCGGTGAGCACGAGCCCGACCACGGCGGGGTCGGCGGTCGCGGTGCGGACGAACTCGCCGTAGTCGCCGGGTGCGTACGTCATGCCCGCCAACGTAACAGGGTTCGACCGTCCGGGGCCTCCCTCACGGGCGCGCGGTCAGCGCCGCGGTGATCGCCGGGAGGTCCTGGTACTCGCGCCAGAGCGCGATCCGGCCCTCGCGGACGCGCAGCACGGCGATGCAAGTGACCGAGGCGCGCACGCCGGTGGCGAGGACGGTGCCGGTGAGCTCGTATTCGACGACGAGGACCTCGGGGTCGTCGGTGCGGTGGGTGGCGAGTTCGCGGAGGGGGTCGAAGCGCACGGCCAGGCCCGCGCCGGCGGTGCGGTAGTACGCGAGCCAGGCCTCGCGGCCTTCGAAGCGGCGCAGGCCTTCCGGTGCGAACGGGGTCTCCACGAGGACGTCCTCGGCGAGCAGGTCGGCGGGCAGGAGGGTCGCCTCGTCGGCGGTGAGGCCCTCCTGCATGAGCCGGTAGACGGCGAGGGTGTCGGCGGGTGCCATGTCGGCCTCCTGAACTAAGATGAGTGGGACTCGACATCACGATAATGAGTGCGACTCATTTTGTCAACGGAGGAGGCCCGATGGGCACCGACCCGCGTCCGGTGCGCGCCGACGCGCGCCGCAACCGGCTGCGCATCCTGGAAGCGGCCGAGGCGGTCTTCGCCGAGCAGGGGGCCTCGGCGTCCACGGAGGCGGTCGCCGCGCGGGCGGGGATCGCCGTCGGCACCGTGTTCCGGCACTTCCCGACCAAGCCCGACCTGCTCAAGGCGGTCGTGATGAACCTTCAGGACGGGCTCGTGGCAGACGCCGACGCCCTGGTGGGCGACGCCGGGGACGTGGAGGCGCTGTTCGCGTTCTGCTCGCGAGTCCTGGCGATCGGCGCGGGGAACCGCGAGGTGTTCGCGCGTCTGGCCGAAACCGGGACGCGCGTGCACGTCGGCGACGCGCTCGGGCGGCTGCGCCCGGCCGTGGACCTGCTGCTCGAACGCGCGCAGGGGGCCGGTGCGGTCAGGGGCGACCTGCGGCCCGAGGAGCTCGTGGCGCTGCTGGCGGCCGTGTGCCAGGAGGCGATGACCGCCGGGTGGGACGAGCCGTTCCGCCTGCGCGCCTTGGAGGTCCTGTTCGACGGGATTCGCGCGCGGGCGTAGGGACCCTCAGAGGGCGACGCGGGTGAACAGCTCGTCGAGGGACCTGACCTCGGCGACGAACGGGGTCCCGTCGCCGGGACCCGCGCCGCGGTTGACCCAGCAGAAGTCGACGCCGGCCGCCTGCGCGCAGCGCCCGTCCCGCTCCAGGGAGTCGCCGATGTACAGGGCGCCTTCGGGGGAGCCGGAGATGGAGCGCAGGGCCTGGTGGAGCAGGCGCGGGCCGGGCTTGCGGAACGCGGGGTCGCCGGAGACGGTGATGGCGTCGAAGAAGCGCGAGATGTCGGTGACGTCGAGCTTCGTGCGCTGCACGGAGGCGATCCCGTTGCTCACCAGTCCCATCCGGTACTTGGAGGAGCGGTGGAGGCGTTCGAGCGCGGGAAAGGCGTCGGTGTACAGGGTCGCATTCGCGCCGAGTCGGGACTCGTAATGCCGGGCGACCTCCGCGGGGTCGATGCGCGCCTTCGGCACTTCGGCGAGGAATGCGAAACGGGCGGTCCGCATATGGTCGAGTTCGATCTCTCCGCGGAGAAAGCGATTGCGCAGGAGTGCGTCGTCCTGGGCGAACCGGAGTTGGAACGTCGCATAGTCGGCGCCGGTCGCTTTGCGCACCAGTGCGTCCCAGGTGTCGCGTAGTGCCCGGTCCTCGGTCCGCTCGGCGTCCACGAGGGTCCGGTCGAGGTCGAAGAGCACGGTGCCGTAGACCCCGATCCGGGGCGAGGGAGCCGGTTCCCGACGGTCCGTCTCAAATTGCGAGATGAATTTCGCGTCCATTTCGGAGGAGAAGGCGATGGAGGTCGCGATCGGGTCGCGGGAGTCGAATTCCCGGGGCTCTGGGCTCATGCGGGCGATTCTCGCAGGGGCGCAACACTATGACAAGTCCACCGATATTCGCGATGGCATCAGCGCGCCCAAAGTAGACCCTTGGTGCGGCTGTGACGAAATGTTGGCGCATTGCGACGGCCGCGATTCCACGATCCGGGATCAGGAGAGGCCCTGCGCGAGGTAGAGGCAGGCGAGCCCGGCGGCGAGGGCCCCGAGGAGGGCGCGGAGCAGGCGCTCGGGCAGGCGCGGCTGGATCGCGGCGCCGAGGTGGCCGCCGACGAGTCCGCCGATGCCGCAGGCGATGCCGAGGGACCAGTCCGGGGCGACGCTGCCGGGCGCGGTGAGGCTGAGCGCGGCGTACGTCAGGCAGCCGACGAGGGAGGTCACGAAGGTCGACAGGAGCGTGGCGGGCGCCACGAGGACCACCGACATGCCCGCGCCGACGAGGATCGGGCCGAGGAGGGAGCCGCCGCCGATGCCGTAGACGCCGCCGACGAACCCGGCGCCGAGCGCTAGGAGGAGCACCGTGCGGCGCCGCAGGTCGCGGGCGGGCGCGGCGCGCTCCCGGCGGGGCAGTAGCAACCAGACTCCCAAGGGGCCCAGGATCATCGCCGCGCACAGGCGGAAGACGTCGGGGTCGGCGACGAGGTAGACGCGGGCGAGGGCGCCGGCGACGACGCCGGGGCAGGTGCCCAGGATCATGACCGTCGCCAGCGGGGAGCGCAGCGGGCGCCGCCGCCGGTAGCGCAGGAGCGCGCCGGGGCCGGCGATCACGTTGAACAGCAGGTTGGTCGGGGTGACCGCCGGGTTCGGGACGTGGAGGACGCTGAGCTGGACCGGGAGGAGGAACACCGCGCCGGAGACGCCCGCGGGCGCGGTGACGACGGAGATGAGCAGGGCCGCAAGGAGTCCGATGAGGTCGGTCCACTGCACCGCGGTCGTCCCTTCGGGGAGGTCGGGAGCCGGGCGGCGTCGCTGCGGCGCGGGTTCCGGTCGGAGCTCGGTCGACTCCGACGATACCGGACCCCGCCTCCCTCGCGGTCGGGCCGACGAGGGGAGCCGAGGCGTGCCGGACGCCTCGGCCCCGTGCCGGATCTACCGGCGGGTCAGCTCCTGGCCCACAGGGCCGGCGTCACGTCCGGCGTCCAGTCGGCCTGGGAGGTGTGCGGGATGACGCACCGGTAGCCGGTGCCGTTGTAGACGACCTGTGCGCCGGCGGTGTAGGCGACGCCGGAGCGCCATGTGGTCTCGCCGCCGCCCCCGCCGTCGCCGACGACGAGCGTGAAGGTGGCCGTCCTGGTGACCGAGCCCTGGCCGGTGACCGTGAGCGTGTAGGTGCCCTCGGTCGCGGTGGCCGCGACGTTGACGGACAGGGTCGCCGAGCTCCCCGAGGAGACCTGCGTCGGGCTCACCGACGCCTGCACTCCCGTGGGCGCGCCGCTCACCGACAGGTTCACCGTCTGCGAGCCGCCCGAGGTGGTCTGCGTGGCGACCGTGACCGTGGTCGACTGCCCGGGCTGGACGGTGGCCGTGGTCGGGGCGACGGTCAGGTTGAAGCCCGGCTGCGTGCCGCCCGTGGTGGTCAGCGTCGCGCCCGTGCGCTGGAGCGCCCGGTTGAGCGGCTCGAACACGGTCCAGCCGCTCGGGCAGTCGCCCGCGCCGCCGGAGGTGATGCCCTGGGCGGAGTTCCCGGAGATGTAGGAGCCGCCCGAGTCGCCCGGTTCGGCGCACACGGTCGTGCGGGTCATGCCCGACAGTGAGCCCTCGGGGTAGGAGATGCCCACGCCCTTGGCCTCGATGACGCCGCAGTACCAGCCGGTGGTGGAGCCGGAGCGGCACACCGAGGCGCCGACGACGGCCTCGTTGCCGTTGGCGACCTGGACGTTGGTGCCGTCGTAGCGGTTGACGTTGGGAGAGGTCTGCCAGCCGGAGCCGGCCTGGACGAACGCCCAGTCCTCGCCGGGGAACTGGGAGAGGCGGAACTGGCCGCCCGCCCCGGTGCCGCCGGTGATCTGGCCCGAGCCGATGTCGCAGTGCCCGGCGGTCACGAAGCCCGCCCCGGAGGTGGGGTGGGTGGCCGAGAAGCCGACGGAGCAGCGGGACTGGCCGCCGATGTTGTAGGCGTCGCCGCCGCGGATCGAGCCCTGGTAGGCGGTCGGGGCCTCGGCCTCGACCGAGAGGTCCCAGACCCCGGCGTCCAGGCCCGCCTCGTCCGCGACGCGTTGGGCCGCTTCGGCACTGCCCGCGACGATGGCGACGGCGTTGGCGGGGAGGTCGACGTACCAGCTGTAGACGTCGTCGGCGCCGAGGCGGTTGACGGCGGCGGCCACGTCGGCCGCGTAGGTGTCGAGTTCGGCGAGGGAGTGCTCGACGAGGACCGGTTCGTAGCCGGCGGCGTCGAGGGTCGAGGCGAACGGGGCGGTGGCGGCGACGACGATGCCGTCATCGCCGATCCAGGTGCCGGCGTACTCGTCGCCGAGGGACGCGGCGGCGGTGCGCTCGACGCCGAGGGCGGCGTCTTCGGCGGCGAGGCGCAGGAGCGCCTCATCGGTGGTGAGGCCCAGGTCGCGCTCCATCGCGTCGAGGACGGCGGGGTCGATGTCGGTCGAGGTGAGGGGGTCGGGTTCTTGAGCGGAGGCCTGGGCGCCGAGGATGAGCGCCACGCCTCCGGTCAGCACCGCGGCCGATACGGCGGCGATGCTCCTTCGAGGACTCATGTGCTGGCCTTTCTCGCAGGTCATGCGAAAGGTGAGATGAGAACTGTGGTGTGACCACCGCCTCAGCCTAGGGCCAGATTAATTGATTGTAAAGTTTCTATATAGAAAAATCTGATGCTATTTCGTCCCTTGTGCCCAGATGGTTCCACACAGGATCGGCCGCCGCAGCCGCCAGGACCGCCCCACCCGGCACACCGAGCCGCACCCGCAACCATCGCGCCCGCACCCACCGCGCCCCCCAACCCGCCGTGAGACCGGTTACAGTCGATGGAGCGGATGGCAGCCGCGAACGGACCACGTTGGAACGTGACCAGAATCGCGGAGTATCGGAGCAGCTCATTCGGGTTGCGTCGCAAACCACACCATATATACCGGCCTGATAACAAATTCGGTCCAGTTCGGGTGTGGCGGCATGAAAATTCACTTTCACCGGCGAACATCCATCTATGCCTTCTGAATCGAGTCGGCCTGCGACCGCGCGCAGGAGCGCCGGCATCACCGACCGCGGCGTCACCGTCGGTGACAACGCGGTGGTCGGCCAGATCATCACCCCGCTGCGCCGGTACATACCCGTGGGCTGGTTCGACTGGGAGCCCTTCGCCAAGCGCCCGAAGAGCTGGTGGCCCGACCTCCTCATGTTCCTCGGCTTCCTCACCCTCGCCTTCCTGGTGAGCTACCCCTCCTGGCTCGTCCGCCTCGACTGGACCGTGCGCGTCTGGTCCGTCGACGCCAACGACGTCACCTGGCTCCGCGACCTCGCCAAGGCCGGCGCCGAACTCGGCCAGGCCCGCACCGTCGCCACCGTCACCCTCTTCATCGCCATCTGGTGCGCCCTCCGCTCCCGCTCCATCCGCCCCCTCCTCATGTACGTCATCTCCTTCATCACCCTCGCCAGCATCCTGGGCATGAAGCACCTCCTCGGCCGACCCCTCTCCCAGCACCCCTTCGCCCTCGAGAAGGTCTCCCCCGAAGGCCCCCTCCTCTTCACCTACCACCCCGAAGGCGGCGGCCCCAACATCCCCGACGCCACCGCCTTCCCCTCCGGGCACGCCGTCAACTCGATCCTGCTCTTCGGCCTCATCGTCATGCTCATCGGCGGCGTCATCCCCGTCTGGGCCCGCTGGACCCTCCTCCTGGCCCCCCCGGTCATCGTCATGTGCTCCCAGGTCTTCCTCGGCCAGCACTGGCTCTCCGACGAACCCGCCGGCTTCCTGCTCGGCCTCATCATCATCCGCAGCGCCAAACGCGTCGCCTGGCACCGCATACCCCTCGGCCCCCTCAAGGTCTTCGACCCCGCGACACGCCGCACCATCCTCATATCGACCCTGCTCATCGTCGGCGTCATGATCACCCCGACCCTCCACCTCGTCCCCGCCCTCATCTCCGCCGCCGTCCTCCCGACCCTCGGCCTCATCTGGCTGTGGCTGAGCACCAAGGCCAAACAGCACCGCGAAGCCCTGGAGACGACAGAACCCGCATCCGAAGCGGATGCGGGTCCCGACGACGATCCGGACATACCTAGCCAGCCGACGCGTACTCCCCGCTGAGGCGCACACCCGCGTCGCCCTCGACGACCTCGCCGATCGTCCACGACTCCACGTGGCGGGCCGTGAGCACCGCCAGCGACCGGTCCACCTGGTCGGGCGCGACGATCGCGACCATGCCGATCCCCATGTTGAACGTCCGCTCCATCTCCTCGCGGCCGATCCCGCCCACGCGCTGCACCACGTCGAACACCGGGTTCGGCGTCCAGGTGCCGCGGTCGACCTCGATCTGGAGGCCCTCGGGCAGCGACCGCACCAGGTTCCCCGCGATCCCGCCGCCGGTGATGTGCGCGAACGCGTGCACGTCGCACTCCTTCGCCAGCTCCAGGCAGTCCTTCGCATAGATGTGCGTCGGGGTCAGCAGCTCCTGGCCCAGGGTCTTCTGCGGGAAGTCGGCGCTGGCGAACTCGGGGATGACCGTGTCCAGCTCCATGTCGCCGACGTTGAACAGCGCCTCGCGCACGAGCGAGAAGCCGTTGGAGTGGACGCCGGAGGCGCGCATGGCGATGGCGACGTCGCCGGGCTTGACCCGCTCGGGGCCGAGCAGCTCGTCGGCCTCCACGACGCCCACGCCGGTGGCGGAGATGTCGTAATCGTCGGCCTTCATGACGCCGGGGTGCTCGGCGATCTCGCCGCCGATGAGCGAGCAGCCGGCGAGGCGGCAGCCGTCGGCGATGCCGCCGACGATCTCGGCGATCTTCTCGGGCACGACCTGCCCGGTGGCGACGTAGTCGAGGAGGAACAGCGGCTCGGCGCCGCAGACGACGAGGTCGTCGACGACCATCGCGACCAGGTCGATGCCCACGGTGTCGTGGATGCCGAGCTTCTGGGCGATGACTAGCTTGGTGCCGACGCCGTCGGTGGAGGAGGCCAGCAGCGGCTTCTTGTACTTCTCGGTGTCGAGGGCGAACAGGCCGGCGAAGCCGCCGATGCCGCCGACGACCTCGGGCCGGGTGGTCTTGCGGACCGAGTGCTTGAGCGCCTCGACCGCCCGGTCGCCGGCCTCGATGTCGACGCCGGCGGACTGGTAGGAGATGGTCCTCTGAGTGGTGGAGCCGCTGCTCACGCTGTGGTCCCTTCCCGCACTGACGTGCTCGCTTCGGTGGTTCGCGCTGACTGGGGTTCGGGGCGGGGTTCGGGGCGGGGCTCCATGAGGTGCTTGCCGATGAGGTCGGCGGCTGGCAGCTCGATCGGGTACTTCCCGTCGAAGCAGGCCATGCACAGGCGCGAGGCGGGCTGCTCGGTGGCGCGCACGAGGCCGTCCATCGAGACGTAGCCGAGCGAGTCGGCGCCGATCTGGGCGCGGATGCCGTCCACGTCGAGGGAGCCGGCGATGAGCTCGGCCCTGGTGGCGAAGTCGATGCCGTAGAAGCAGGGCCACTCGACGGGCGGCGCGGAGATGCGGATGTGGACCTCGACGGCCCCGGCCTCGCGCAGCATCCGCACGAGCGCGCGCTGGGTGTTGCCGCGCACGATCGTGTCGTCGACGATGACCAGGCGCTTGCCCTTGATCTGGTCGACCAGGGGGTTGAGCTTGAGGCGGATGCCGAGCTGGCGCAGCGACTGCGAGGGCTGGATGAAGGTGCGGCCCACGTACTGGTTCTTGGTGAAGCCCTGCCCGTAGGGGATGCCCGACTCCTCGGCGTAGCCGATCGCGGCCGGGATGCCGGATTCGGGGACGCCGATGACGAGGTCGGCCTCCACGGGGTGCTCGCGGGCGAGGGTGCGGCCGACTTCGACGCGGGTGGCGTAGACGTTGCGCCCGGCCAGCTTCGTGTCGGGGCGGGCGAGGTACACGTACTCGAACAGGCAGCCCTTGGGCTCGGGGTTCGCGAAGCGCGTCGAGCGCAGGCCGTGCTCGTCGATGGTGAGCAGCTCGCCGGGCTCGACCTCGCGCACGAAGGTGGCGCCGATGGTGTCGAGGGCGGCGGTCTCGGAGGCCACGGCCCACCCGGAGGCGAGGCGGCCGAGGACGAGCGGGTGCACGCCCTGCGGGTCGCGGGCGGCGTACAGCGTGTTCTCGTCCATGAACACCAGGCAGAACGCGCCGCGCAGCTGCGGGAGGACGCGCACGGCGGCGGCCTCGACGGACTCGTCGGGGCGCGCCGCGAGGAGCGCGGTCACCAGGTGCGTGTCGGAGGTGGTGGCGCCCATGTCGATGCCGAGGCGGTCGACCTCCTTGAGGAGGTCGGCCGTGTTCACCAGGTTCCCGTTGTGGGCCAAGGCGATCGCCGTGCCCGTGGTGGTGGACCTGATGGTGGGCTGAGAGTTCTCCCAGGTGGGGGCGCCGGTGGTGGAGTAGCGGGCGTGGCCGATGGCCAGGTGCCCTTGGAGGGGCGCGAGCGTGGACTCGTCGAAGACCTGCGCGACCAGGCCGAGGTCCTTGTAGACGACGGTGCGCGCGCCGTCCGAGACGGCGATCCCGGCGGCCTCCTGACCGCGGTGCTGCAACGCGTAGAGCCCGAAGTAGGTGAGTTTCGAGACCTCTTCCCCAGGGGCCCAGATGCCGACGACGCCGCAGGCGTCGCGAGGACCAGGGTTGTCGGGATCGAGTTCCGTGGTGAGTCGACCGTCACCTCGGGCCACTGCAACTCCTCGGTTGGCTGGACTGGGTCGCGGCTCGACCGAGCCACGGGTGGCGGTGCCTCGCAGCGAGCGGTCGCTCCGGGGCCGATTCGTCGGAACCGCCATGCACAGTCTATCGGACCTGCGGGAAGTCGCCACCCGCCAAAACCGCGGGTGTGGGCCGTACCGCCCCCGGAAACGCGACGCCGCGACGGGCCGGGGCCCGTCGCGGCGTCATGCGCGTCCCGCCGCTACCAGGAGCGGGGTCGATCGTCCCATTCGCCCCAGCCGCGGCGGTCGGTGCGCTTGGAGTCGGGGTCCTCGCCCTCGCGGTTCGGCTCGCTCCCGTAGGGGGCGGCCGGGGGCTGGGACTGGTCGCCGTACTGCGGCATGGCGCGGGTCGCCCCGAACTCGCCGGTGGGCGGCGGCGCGGGCTGCTCGGGCGGCGCGTACGGGTCGCGGCGCATCGACTGGCTCGGGTACGGGTCGCCCTGCGGCGCGGGAGGCGCCGAGTGCGAGCCGAAGCCGCTCGCGGGCTGGCCGCCCTGTGGGCTGTAGCTCTGCGAGCCGGGGCCGTACTGGGGCGCGCTGGGCTGGCCGCCGTGCGCGCCGTAGCGCGGCTCGGAGGGCCCGCCGGGCGCGTTCGCCGGGTTGTGCGGGTCGAACATCGAGCCGGTCGCCGGCGGCGGGGTCGGCGCGGGGTGCGGCCGCGTGCCGGCCGGGTCGGCGCCGTACGGGCTCGGCCCTGGGTGGGGCCGGGTCGCGCCGGGGTCGGAGTACGGGTGCTGCGGCGCCGAGGGGCCCGGGTGCGGGCGAGTGGCGCCGGGGTCGGCGTACGGGCTCGCCGGGGGCGCGGCGGGCGGCGGGCCGCTCAGGTTCGCCTGCGGCATGATCTGCGTCGCGTCGCCGCCGGGGCCGCCGGGCTGCTTGACGACCGGGAGGATCGTCGTCCCGTCCGGGCCGATCGGCGGGGCGGGCGGCGGGGGCGGGGCGCCGAAGCCGGACTGCGGCATGACCTGCGTCGAGTCGGCGCCGCCGTAGGCCGGGCCGAACTGGGTCGCGGCGGCGGGGCCGCCGTCGCCGACGAGGCCGCCGGGGTGGAGCATGGTCGGCGCCTCGGAGCCGGGCGCGGGGCCGGCCTGGTAGACGCCGGGCGCGCCGACCTGGGCCGCGGTGGGCTTGTGGTCGGGCGGGCCGTCAGGAGTGAAGCTCTCGGCCTCGTCGTCCTTGTCGTCCTTGCCGCCGCGCAGCAGGAACACGATGCCGACGACGCCGCCGACGACGAGCAGGCCGCCGATGACGATGAGGAAGACAAGGGTGCCGGAGATGCCGTCCTTCTCCTCTTCCTCCTCCTTCGGCGGGGCCGCCTCGGTGGTGGCCGCCTCGCTCGTGGCCGCCTCGGTGGTCTCCTCCTCCTTGGCGACCTGTTTGAGCGTCATGTTGGAGTTGAAGGTCTGGTTCCCCGAGACGCTGATGTTCTGGCTGGCCTCTTCAAAGCCCTCCTTGGTGACCGTGAGCACCAGGTCGCCGGGCGCGATGGGGTTGCCGGCGCCGCCCTCGAACCTGAAGGTGCCGTCGGAGCCGGTGGTCGTCTCGTGGTCGGTGCCCTCGGCGTCGGTGAGGACGACCTTGGCGCCCTCGACGGGCTCGGCGTCGGAGGTGACGGTCCCGGTGATCGTGGAGGTGGTCTGGGTGGAGGCGTGGCCGACGACGGTGACGGATGTGGATTGATCCGCGCCACCCGAGTATTTGACCTTGAACTCTCCGACCTTCTGTTCCCCTTCGGGTAGGTCGGATTCGGTCATCGGCGTGACGGTAAAGCTGAAGGTGCGGGTCTGTCCGGAAGGAACCAACCCACATCCGAAGGAGGCATCCCCCGTTACCGCGCAGCCGCTGGAGCCATCGTCGACCGCGTTCACATACGCGAAGTTGTCGAGCTGCTTGAGCACGCCTTCAACATTCAGGTCCTTGCCAGCCGGGTCGGCGTGGTTCGCCGTGACAGACACGGAAATGGTCACCGGTGCGCCACCGATGTCAATCCACGGATTCTGCGTGTTGATCACAGCACCGAACTGGTCCTGCGCCAGCGCCGCCTGCGGGAACGCGAGGACGCCGAGTGCGACGCCGATCGCGGCGGCGAGGCCGGCCAGGCGCGCGCGCCCGCCACCCCCTCGCCTGCGAGAGGACCCCGGGACGTTAGTCTGGGTCCCGCTCGGTTCGGCCGCTACGGTCATCTACATCCCCTCCTGGGCATGTGCCATCCAGCGCTCGCACGCGGCGCTTCGCCACGGGCAGGCACGACGAACCCACGGAAGCGGGCCGTCGTCGCCACTATGCCTGGTCTCAATTCGGTTACGGGACCGGGGTGCGGACGCTGCGGCGCACGGCCGCGGTTCGCGGTCGGGCGCCCGGTGCGTCCGGGCACGCCGTTCGGCGACGTGCCGTAACGGGCAGTCTAACGTGGTTCGGAGGTTTCCCCGTGGACGCTGTGGCCGACGCCATCGCCGCCATCGACAACGGCGAGGTCCCCGACCGGGAGACCCTCAAGGCCGCGGTCCGGGCACTCCTGGAGGTGCTCGCGGAGCGAGCGCCTGGTCACACGGTGGAGGTGCGGGTGCCGTTGTACGGTGCGGTGCAATGCGTCGAGGGCCCCCGGCACCGCCGCGGCACGCCCCCGAACGTCATCGAGTGCGCTCCGTTGGTCTTCCTCGAACTGGCCGTCGGCCGCCGGTCCTTCGCGGACGCCGCCGCCACCGGCCGCCTCGCGGCCTCGGGCCAACGCGCCGACCTCACCGACCACCTCCCACTCGCGGGCCCCCACGGCGAACCCCTCGACGAGGACGAGTAGCCCGCTCCTCTGCCACCGCCCGCCGCTTCAGGCTGGCTTCAGGTTCCCCCCGCTACCTTGGAAACCGGGGGCCCTTTCCCAGCGCCGCAAGGCGTCATCGTCGTGCCCGAAATCCCGTCGCGTTCCGCTGCGGGAGAAACCCGCTTCAGGCTGGCTTCAAGTTCGTCCGGCTACTTTGGAAACCGGGGGCCCTTACCCAGAGGCGCGGCGCGTTCTCGTCGTGCGCCGAAACGGCTCGGCGAGAACGCGAACCGCCCCGGTGCGGTGCACCGGGGCGGTCGTGTCGCTCGGTCCTGCTTCGGATCGGGCCGGGGCTACTCGCCCAGGCGGGCGCCGATGCGGCCCTTCCAGGCCGCTTCGAGTTCGGCGCGGCCGATGTCGAAGTGGTCCCTCAGGTGCAGGCCGTCGGTGTTCGCGTCGGTCACGCCCAGGGGCGTGATCGGCAGGCCCCGCTGCTCGCACGCGGTGCGCACGGCGAGTTCCTGGCCGCGCGGGATCACCACGAGGACGCGCCCGGAGGACTCCGAGAACAGGTAGGTGAACGGGTCGGCGCCCTCGGGCAGGAGGATCTGCGCGCCGAGGCCGGAGTGGCAGATGGCCTCCACCATGGCCTGCGCGAGCCCGCCTTCGGAGAGGTCGTGCGCGGCCGCGAGCTGCTCGGTCCCGGCCAGGCGCGCCAGGAGCTCCGCCAGTTTCATCTCGTGGTCGAGGTCGACCTTCGGCGGGACCCCGCCGAGGTGGCCGTGCACGACGTTCGCCCACTCCGAGCCGGAGAGCTCGTCGAGGGTGGTGCCGATGAGGGCGATGGTGTCGCCGGTCTTGCCCAGCCCCAGCGGGATGCGGCGCGCGACGTCGTCGATCACGCCGAGGACGCCGAGGACGGGCGTCGGGTGGATCGCGTCGCGGCCGGTCTGGTTGTAGAACGACACGTTGCCGCCGGTCACCGGGATGCCGAGCTTCTGCGCTCCGTCGGCGATGCCGGTGACGGCCCGCTCGAACTGCCACATGACGTGCGGGTCCTCGGGCGAGCCGAAGTTGAGGCAGTCGCTGATGGCGATCGGGGTGGCGCCGGTGACGGCGACGTTCCGGTACGCCTCGGCGAGCGAGAGCTGCGCGCCGACGTACGGGTCGAGCCGCGCGAAGCGGCCGTTGCCGTCCAGGGAGATCGCGATGCCCACGCCGGTGCGCTCGTCGAGGCGGACGACGCCCGCGTCGTGCGGCGTGGCGAGCACGGTGTTGCCGAAGACCGACGAGTCGTACTGCTCGGTGATCCAGGACTTGTCGCACAGGTTCGGGCTCGCGGCCATGTCGAGGACGGTCTGGCGGATCTCCTCGTCGGTGGCCGGGCGCGGGAGCGTCTCGGCGCGGTCGACGCTGATGAGGCCCAGGTCGTTCGGTTCGGCCAGGGGCCGGTGGTAGACCGGGCCCTCGTCGGCGAGCGACTTCGGCGGGACGTCGACGACGGTCTGGCCGTGGAAGTCGACGACGAGCCGGCCGGAGCCGGTGACCGTGCCGATCGCGGTCGCCAGGAGGCCCCAGCGGTGCGAGCGGGCGAGGACCTCTTCGGCCTTGGCGGGGTCGACGATGAGGAGCATCCGCTCCTGCGACTCCGAGGCGAGGATGTCGTGCGGCTCCATGCCCTCGGCCCGCAGGGGGACGAGTTCGAGGTCGACGTGCATGCCGCCGTCCCCGGCCGCCGCGGTCTCGCTGAGGGCGCAGGTCAGGCCTGCGCCGCCGAGGTCCTGGACGCCGACGACGAGGCCGGCGTCGAACAGTTCGAGGCACACCTCGATGAGGAGCTTCTCGGTGAACGGGTCGCCGACCTGCACCGCGGGGCGCGCGTCGTCTTCGGCGTTCTCGGAGAAGGAGGCGCTGCCGAGGACGGAGACGCCCCCGATGCCGTCGAGTCCGGTCTTGGCGCCCAGGAGGATCACGACGTTGCCGGTGCCGCTGGCCTGCATGGACTGGAGGCGCGCGCGGGGCAGGACGCCCACGGCGAGCGCGTTGACCAGCGGGTTGCCCTGGTAGGACGGGTCGAAGTAGGTCTCGCCGCCGATGTTGGGCAGTCCGACGCAGTTGCCGTAGTGGCCGATGCCGTCGACGACGCCCGGGAGGACCCGGGCGGTGTCGGGATGGTCGATGGCGCCGAACCGCAGCGAGTCCATGACCGCGATCGGGCGGGCGCCCATGGCGATGATGTCGCGGATGATCCCGCCGACGCCGGTCGCCGCGCCCTGCTTCGGCTCCACGAAGGACGGGTGGTTGTGCGACTCGACCTTGAAGGTGACCGCGATGTTCTCGTCGATGGCGACGACGCCCGCGTTCTCCCCGATGCCCGCGAGCAGGCGCGGGGTCTTGGGGTTCTTCTGGCCGAACTGGCGCAGGTGCACCCGGCTCGACTTGTACGAGCAGTGCTCGGACCACATGATCGAGTACATGGCGAGCTCGGACTGGGTGGGGCGGCGGCCGAGGATCTCGCGGATCCGCTGGTACTCGTCGTCCTTGAGGCCCAGTTCGGCCCACGGCTGCTTCTCGTCGGGGGTCGCGTCGGCGACACCCACGGTGTCCACGGCGACGTTGAGGTCCCGTGTCATCGGCTCACTCCCTCGCTGAGGTGGGTCAGCACGGAGGCGACCACGCCGAGGCCGTCGGTGGACGGCCCGGTGAGCGCCTCGACGGCGTGCTCGGGGTGGGGCATGAGCCCCACGACGTTCCCGGCCTCGTTGGTCACCCCGGCGATGTCGCGCATCGACCCGTTCGGATTGTCGAGGTAGCGGAAGACGACGCGGCCGGTGCGTTCGAGTTCGTCGAGGGTCGCCTCGTCGGCGACGTACCGGCCCTCGCCGTGCTTGGCGGGGAAGACCACTTCGGTACCGGGCTCGTAGAGCCGGGTCCAGGCGGTCCGGTCGGTCTCCACTCGCAGGCGCGCGGGCCGGTTGCGGTAGCGCAGGTGGGCGTTGCGGACCAGCGCGCCGGGCAGCAGGTGCGACTCGCACAGCACCTGGAAGCCGTTGCAGACGCCCACGACGGGCATCCCGGCGCCGGCGGCGCGCTTGATCGAGTCCATCACCTGCGAGAACCGGGCGATGGCGCCGCAGCGCAGCGCGTCGCCGTAGGAGAACCCGCCGGGGAGGAACACGGCGTCGACGCCCGCGAGGGCGGTGTCGTCGTGCCACAGGCCCACCGGCTCGGCGCCGGCCAGGTGCACCGCGCGGGCGGCGTCCCGGTCGTCGAGCGAGCCGGGGAACGTCACGATCCCGATGCGGGCGCTCATGGGGCCCCGACCGGGCCGGTCTCGGTCGAGCCCTGCTCGATCGACACCGTGAAGTTCTCGATGACGGGGTTCGCCAGGAGCTGGTCGGCGATCACCCGCGACTGTTCTTCGATGTTCTGGGCGTGCTCGTCGAACTCGATCTCGACGCGCTTGCCGATGCGCACCGACGCCACATCGCCTACGCCGAGGCGGGGCAGCGCCCCCAGGACGGCCTCGCCCTGGGGGTCGAGGATTTCTGACTTCAGCATCACGTCGACCACTACACGGGCCACGGTCGCACTCCTGTCGGTCACATGGACGGGACAGGCCTAGCATATTCACGCCCCGTGACCTGGGCCAGCGCCGCGCTGCGGGGACGGTGCCAGGTCACAGCCCGTCAGAGGATGTCGCCGGGGCGGTAAGCGGCCGCCTCAGGGTGCGATTTCGCCGCCGAAGCCACTCTTTCGGCGACACGGTCGACCTGATCGCCTGCGGCGCCGATGAATTCACCCGTATTCGCGACGAGCGCATCCAGGCCGGCGCGGTCCATGGGGAGCCTGGGGTCGGCGGCGAGGCGGTCGAAGAGGTCGTTCTCGCGCAAGCCCTCTTCGCGCATGGCGCGGGCGACGGCGACGGCGTGTTCCTTGATGGCCTCGTGGGCGTCCTCGCGGCCCGCGCCCTGCTTGACGGCCTCCATGAGGACCTTCGTGGAGGTCAGGAAGGGGAGGGAGCGGTCGAGTTCGGCGCCGATGACGGCCGGGTAGGCCCCGAAGTTGTCGAGAATGGTGAGGAAGGTCTCATAGAGGCCGTCGACTGCGTAGAACAGGTCGGGCAGGGCGACCCGGCGGACCACCGAGCAGGACACGTCGCCCTCGTTCCACTGGTCTCCGGCGAGTTCGCCGAGCATCGCGGCGTACCCGCGGGCGACGACGGCGAGGCCGTTGACGCGCTCGGAGGAGCGGGTGTTCATCTTGTGCGGCATGGCGGACGAGCCGACCTGGCCGGGCATGAAGCCCTCGGTGGCGAGTTCGGCGCCGGCCATGAGCCGGATGGTGAGCGCGGTCGAGGAGGGCGCGGCGACGGCCTGCACGAGCGCGGAGCCGACCTCGTAGTCGAGCGAGCGCGGGTAGACCTGGCCGACGGAGTCGAAGACGCGCTCGAAGCCGAGGTGGGCGGCGACGCGGCGTTCGAGTTCGGCGAGCTTGGCGGTGTCGCCGTCGAAGAGGTCGAGCATGTCCTGGGCGGTGCCGACGGGGCCCTTGATGCCGCGCAGCGGGTAGCGGCGCAGCAGGTCCTCGATGCGGTCGTAGGCGGCCAGGAGCTCCTCGGCCCAGGTCGCGAAGCGCTTCCCGAGGGTGGTGGCCTGGGCGGGGACGTTGTGGCTGCGGCCGGTCATGACGAGGTCGCGGTACTGCTCGGCGCGGGCGGCGAGGCGCACGAGCGCGGACACGATCCGGTCGCGGACGAGTTCGAGGGACTGCCTGACCTGCATCTGCTCGACGTTCTCGGTGAGGTCGCGGCTGGTCATGCCCTTGTGGACGTGCTGGTGGCCGGCGAGGTCGGAGAACTCCTCGATGCGGGCCTTGACGTCGTGCTTGGTGACGCGCTCGCGCTCCGCGATCGAGGCGAGGTCGACCTGGTCGACGACGCGTTCGTAGGCGTCGACGACGCCTTCGGGGACGGTGACGCCGAGCTCGTGCTGGGCCTTGAGGACCGCGATCCACAGGCGGCGCTCGGCCTTGATCTTCCCGACGGGGTCCCAGATGTCGCGGATCTGGGCGGAGGCGTAACGCTCGGCGAGCACATTGGCAGTCACGCGCCCAATCATGGCACTACACGCGCCCGGGCCCGCAGGGTCGGCGCCCGACGGTGACCTGCGAGGCGGCGGGAGGTGTGATCTGCGCCCGCTCGCTCCGGAGCGCCCTCCCATCCCTTCGAGAGTTCGGTCAGGCCCGCGCCCGCCAGGAGCGCCCTGGTCGCAGCGGCGGGTGACGAGCGACGGCAAATCCTGGGACCGCTGTCGTAGGGGCGGCGCCGACCCGCCCTGTAAGGGTGGGTCACGGTTAGAGACCATCCCTATCCCCCACCCACCCTGGGGACCGTAGCGCCCACGATGCCGCCGAGGTCCGACAAGAACCCGGTCCCGCGCGCCTCATGTCACCCGAAAGAGGGAGGCCGGGCCCGCGGCGCGCGCCCGCGGGCGGTCCCGAGTGCCGGGAACCACTCGGCGTGGCGGTTAACCTGCACGTATCCGCACCGTAAACTGGCGGGGTGCGAGTACTCCTGATCGGCTCCGGCGGCCGCGAGCACGCCCTCGCGGCGGCCCTGGCCGAGGACGAATCCGTCACCAAGCTCATCTGCGCCCCGGGCAACCCCGGTATGGCCTCGCTGGGCGAGTGCGTCCCGGTGAACCAGACCGACCCGGCCGCCGTCGCCTCGCTGGCGGTGACCGCCGCGGCCGACCTCGTCATCGTCGGCCCCGAGGCGCCGCTCGTCGCGGGCGTCGCCGACGCGGTCCGCGCGAAGGGTATTCCGGTCTACGGGCCCAGCGGCGCGGCCGCCCGAATTGAGGGCTCGAAGGCCTTCGCGAAAGAGATCATGGCCGCCGCGGGCGTGCCGACCGCCGCCGCCCGGGTCTGCAAGACCCGCGAGGAGGCAGAGGCCGCGCTCGACGAGTTCGGCGCCCCTTACGTCGTCAAGGACGACGGCCTCGCCGCAGGCAAGGGCGTCGTCGTCACCGAGGACCGCGAGCAGGCCCTGGCCCACGCACTCGAATGCGAACGGGTCGTCATCGAGGAGTACCTCGACGGCCCCGAGGTCTCGCTGTTCGTCATCAGCGACGGCACCACCGCGAGGGCGATGCTGCCCGCGCAGGACTTCAAGCGCATCGGCGACGGCGGCACCGGCCCGAACACCGGCGGCATGGGCGCCTACACGCCGCTGCCGTGGGCCCCGGACGACCTGGTCGCCGAGGTCATGGAGCGCGTCGCGGAGCCGACCCTGGCCGAGCTGGCCGGGCGCGGCATCCCGTTCGTCGGCACCCTGTACTGCGGCCTGGCACTGACCTCCAAGGGCCTCAAGGTGGTCGAGTTCAACGCCCGCTTCGGCGACCCGGAGATCCAGGCGGTGCTCGCGCTCCTGGAGACCCCGCTCGGCGGGCTCCTGCACGCCGCCGCGACCGGGAAGCTCGACTCGGTCGGCTCCCTGTGGTGGCGCGAGGGCGCGGCGGTGTGCGTCGTGGTCTCGAACGAGGGCTACCCGGGCGACACCGTCACCGGCCGCCCGCTGTACGGCGCGGACGCCGACGGCGTCCTCCACGCGGGCACCGCGATCGACGCCTCGGGCCAGCTCATCGCCACCGGCGGCCGGGTCCTCGGCTGCGTGGGCACCGGCAAGTCCGTGGCCCAGGCCCGCCAGGAGGCCTATGCGATCACCGAGGGCGTCAAGCTCGAAGGCGGCTACTACCGCACGGACATCGCCGCGAACCTCTAAGCGACACAAGCAGAACGCGAGGCCGCGCCCCGTCGGGGCGCGGCCTCGCGGCGTGTCAGCGGCCGATCCTCCGGCGCAGGTCGTTGAGGTAATGGTTGCCGTGCAACTGCGGATGCGCCTCGTACAGCAGGGCGAACGCGCCGGCCACGATCTGCTCGACCAGGTCGGCGAACTCGATCTCGGAGAGGCGGCCCCTGCGGGCCGCTCTCCTCAGGCACTGACGAGGAGGTCCCGGGAGATCGGGCAGGACATGCAGCGGGGGCCGCCGCGGCCGGAGCCGAGTTCGGAGCCGGCGATGGTCATGACCTTGACGCCTTCGCGTTCGAGGCGGGCGTTGGTGACCGTGTTGCGCTCGTAGGCGACCGCGATGCCGGGGGCGAGGGCGAGGGTGTTGTTGCCGTCGTCCCACTGCTCGCGTTCGGCGGTGACCATGTCCCGCTCGCCGGTGTGGATGATCTCGACGGCGTCGACGCCGATCGCGTCGGCCGCGGCTTCCAGGAAGCGCCTGGGGCCCTTGATGTCGAGGCTCTCGCCGCCGTCGGCGCTGGTGAGCGTGTACGCGTTGAGGCGGCGCTCGGCCGGGGCGTACATGACCATGCGGTCGCGGTCGACCATGGTGCAGACGGTGTCGAGGTGCATCGTGGCGCGCCGCTGCGCGATCGGCACCACCAGTACCGTGTGGACGGTGCCGCGTTCAAAGGCCCTGCGAGCCAGGCGCTCCGCCCCGGCGGGAGTGGTGCGCTCGCCCACGCCGACTGCGAGCACGCCGGGGGCGAGGGCGAGGACGTCGCCGCCTTCGAGGTGCTCCAGGGACGGGTCGTACAGCTTCGGGACGGCGGCGAAGCGCGGGTGGTGGTGGTAGATGATGCCGGTGAGCGTGGTCTCGCGGCGGCGGGCGGGCATCGCGAGGCTGGTCACGGCCACCGCGTCGCCGACCCACACCGAGGAATCCCGGGTGAACATCATGTTCGGCAGCGGGTCGATGACGAAGTCGGTTGGGCCCATCATCTTGTGCCGCAGGCTCCGCGAAGTGCCGAACTCCTCTGTGGTCAGTCCTTCGATGAGGACGGCGGCGAGCCGTTCGGGTTCGAGGTCGGCGAGGCGGCCGACGAGCTCGGAGCGGAGGGTCTGGCCCAGGCGCGGGTCGGCGGCGACCGAGACCGTCACGGCTTCACGGGCTTCGGGCGTCTCGAAGCACTCGGCGAGCAGTTCGGCGACGTAGAGGACCTCGACGCCCTGATCGCGGAGCGTGCCGGCGAAGCGGTCGTGTTCGGCCTGTGCGCGTTCGACCCACGGGATGCCGTCGAAGAGCAGTGCGCCGGTGTTGCGAGGGGTGAGGCGGCGCAGTTCGCCTCCGGGCCGGTGGAGCATGACGCTGCGAAGGCGCCCCACCTCGGAATCGACTCCGTATGCGGGCACGTCGTTGGCACTCATGACCCGAGGGTAGACGCGCGGGGGACGAAGATCAACTTTTCTCTGTTAACGTGGATCGACTGAGCGTTACGACTACCCCCGGGACGCCCATTGACGCAACTCGAACTCGTCATCCCGCTCCGCGCCAAAACGGCAGGGGCCGATGGCAGGTGGCTGGACCCGGCGCTGTCCGCCTGGCGCAGCGCCGTGCTCGCGAGCGCCGACCCGTGCCTGCTGCTGGCGGCGGACACGCGGATCGTCGCGATCTCGCGCGAGGCGCGGCACGCCCTCGGCTTCAGCCCCGAGGTGGACGCGGCGATGCCGCGCTTTCTCGATGCGGGCCTTCGGTTCCTGGACTTCACCGCGGGCGGCCACCCGCTCGTGGACGCCGAGCTCGCGCGGCTCGCGCCGGTGCAGGCGCTCCAGACGGACACGTTGGAGCGCAGCCTCATGCGGATCGACCACCGCGGCGTGCACCGCACCTTCGACATGACCGCCTCGCCGCTGCACTCGCCGCCGCGCCTGGACGCGGTCGGCTCCCTGACGTTCCTCAACCCGATGGGGCCCTCGTGAGCAAAGCTCGCAAAAGCTTAGATTGTCGCACTCCCCTGGTACTTTCGAACCAGGGGTCCCTTAGAGGACATATCCGGAATATGCGAAATATGGGCTTATAACGGGTTGAGGTCGTAGACGATCGCCGTCTCGGTCCGCTCCACTTCGACGCCGAACGGGTCGGTCGCGGTGTCCATGCCGGACCAGTCGCTGCCTGGGAGCGTGTTGAGCTGGACCACGACGGTCTCGATGCCCGCGTCCCGCAGGGCGTCGATCGCCGCCTGGTCCGGGAAGCCCATCGACATCGAGCGGATGCCCTCCTGCTCGTGCGGCGTGAACGCGGCGACGCCGTTGGCGACCTCCACGAACCCGTCGATGCTCCAGTACTGCACCTTCGTGTCGCCCCCGCCCGCGGGCAGGAACAGGACCGGGCCTTCCAGCGACGACATGTCGACCGGGGCCTGCGGCACCGGCACGTACGGCGCGACCGTCAGGCCCTCCCACAGCACCAGGCCGATCGGCAGGAACAGCAGCGCGTGCACCCGCTTGGGCGCCTTCACCTTCAGCCGCTTGTCGACGCGCGCCCTATGCGAGACCTCGTCGGCCTCGTCGGCGATCCGCGTCAGCGTCCCCGCCGCCAGCACCGCCATGATCAGCGTCAAGTACAGGACGAGGCGCCCCGGCGTGCGGATCGCGCTCCAGCCCGGCGCGTACTCGTACAGCAGCGCCCACGCCCACGACCCGTGGTCGAGGAAGTTCGGCCCCATGCTGATCGCGAACACCACCCCGCCGCCCAGGGCCAGCCAGAACCGCTGCCAACCCGACCAGCACGACCAGATGAGCCCCGCGACCGCCAGCGCGGTCAGCGTGAAGCCCACCAGGAGCGCCTGCTCGGGCGCCCACGTCAGGTCGGCGCGCGCCGCCTCGTGCGCCGCGCCCCACACGCGCGACTCCTGCGGCGCGATGATGAAGCTCTGCCATGTCGGGCTGAACCACGAGATGTACTCGGCGTCGCGCACCGACTCGGGGTAGTTCTGGGCGACGACCGCGTGCTTGTCGGCGATCCACAGGACGCCGAGGCTGAACACGGCGCCCCCGATGCCGTCGGCGGCCAACGTCTGCCAGCGCAGCCGCGGCCGGAGCACGAGCCAGTGGAGGCCGACGACCACACCGATGCCGAGCAGGAGGTAGACGAAGGGGATGCCG
The DNA here is from genome assembly GCF_004912155.1 of Glycomyces paridis. Lineage (GTDB taxonomy): Bacteria > Actinomycetota > Actinomycetes > Mycobacteriales > Micromonosporaceae > Glycomyces > Glycomyces paridis. The sequence goes on from NZ_STGX01000013.1 coordinate 44,808, forward strand.
AGTCCGGCGCCGATGGCGAACTGCCACAGGGCGGTGAGCCATCCGGCGATGATCCAGCCGGGGCGCTGGCGTTCGGCCTTGAAGCCGCCGCGCAGGGACCAGCCGTGGCCGCGGGCGAGCATCGCCAGGGCGAGTGCGATGCCGCCGCAGGAGAGCACCTGGAGGTGTCCGGCCTGGCCGAGTTTCCAGGGGGCGTAGGCGAATGCGGCGGCGGCGACGGCGGAGCCGGCGACGCGGGCGCCGAGTTGGCGCAGGAGGGCGTACGCGCCGAGGAAGGCGAGGGCGAAGGTGCCGATGTAGAGGAGGTTGTAGACGACGAGCGCGCTGGCGGGGCTGGTGGCGAAGAGGGCGAGGGGCGCGTAGCCGAGGAGGGTGTCGGTGAAGAGGTAGGCGTCGGTGAGGGGCCAGAAGCTGTTGGTGTCCCAGATGCCCGCGGGGTTGTCGAGGAGGGCGTGGCCGACCCAGCCGAGGATGTAGGTGAGGAGGAGGGGGTCGCCGGTGTCGTGTGGGATGACCTCGTCGAGTTTCGTGGCGAGGGGCCAGGTCATGGCGACGGCGAGGAGGACGCTGAAGAGGGCGGCGAGGGTCCATTCGCTGCGTGCGGCGCGGGCGAGGGTGCGGCCGATTGCGCTCAGGCGTCCGGGGCGTGCGGGCGGGGCGGCCGGGTCGCCGTCGGCGAAGCGCCGCCAGCGGTCGGGGTCGTCGTCGGTGGCCGCCGGTGCGGCGTCCGCGGGCGCGGCGGGGTCCGGTGCCGGTGCGGCGTCGGGCTCGCGTTCGTCCTCGGACTCGGGTTTCGTGATCGCCATGGGGTACTCGCGGTCTCGCTCGGTGCTGTCTGGGCACATCCTACGGAGGCCGGCGGGGGCGGGTCCGGGCGCATGAGCGCGGCGGCGCGAATCGCGGGGGTGGAGGGCCGTCACCTTTCGGGCCCGGCCTCGTTGAAAGGGGTTGAGACCTGATTCGCGCGGCCGGTCGGTCGGCACGGCACCCACACCAAGACGCAGTTGGAGAGACGCAGGCATGGGAAGACACACCACGAAGCTCGGTCAGCAGTCCCGTGCTCAGACGCGTCCCCCACTGCCGTACCCGGTGAACGACGGCCGGGTGCCGCCGGTGATCCAGGAGGCGATGGACCGGCGGGCGCAGCGGCGCCGGTCGCGTCTGGCGGCGCTGTCTGCGGCGTCGATGCTGGCCATCGGCGGTGCGGCGGGGATGAGCATGGCGACGGCGGACGAGCCTGAGGCGGGCGGCGGCGGCGAGATCGTCTTCAGCGGCGACTGCGGCGCGCTGGGCCTGGTGTCGGCGACGTCGATCCCGGACTCCTCCGAGGTGACGGTGGAGCGGGGTTCGCAGGTCCGCTACAGCAACGACCTTGGCACGGACGCGCAGCTGCATGTGGGCGACGAGGTGTACGACATCGGCGCGGGCGCGACGCAGGTGTTCGAGATGAACCGGTCGGCCGAGGTGGCGATGGTGCCCTCCTGCCACGGCCTGTTCGCCGAGTACGAGTCGGCGCAGGTGAAGGTGGTCGAGCCGCAGGCCGAGGAGGCGCCGTCGACTGACGGGGACGGGTCGGGCACGGAGGTCCACGAGCTGCCCGCGCCGGACGAGGACGACGCGCCGCAGGACTCGGGCGAGGGCGAGGACGCCGGCGTGGACGACGCCGCGGGCCGCCAGGGCCAGGAGGGCGGTCTCGAAGCGGAGGGCACCGCGGAGGCCGAGGCTTCCGAGCCGGCCGCCGACGAGGAGGTCAACGCGTTCGGTCCGCCGCCGGGCTCGGAGGAGGACACGGCCGCGGGCGACGACTACGCGATCGACGCGGAGGAGATCGTGGCGGTGGACCCGAAGGCGGTGGCCGACGGCGCGAACGGCCTGCTGGCGCTGGTCGCGATCATCTGCCTGGTGGGTGTGGCCGCGGCGGTGGCGCGCACCCTGCTGAAGCAGCGGGCGGCGGCGGCGTGAGGGCCGTGCTCGAAAGCACCATGCCCGAGAGGGCGACGGTCGTGAAGGCGACGGTTGAAAGGGCCACGGTCGAGAAGGTGCCGGTCGACCGGGCCGCGTTCGCAAGGGCCACAGCCGAAGGAACGACGGTCGTGCGGGTGCCTTCGGCGCGCGGCGCCGTCGCGGTGTCGCACCGGGCCGAACCGCTCGCCCCGCCTGCGCTGCCGCGGGTGCAGATCTGCGGTTCGCAGGCGGCGGTCCAGGCCCACGGCCCGCAGGCCTCGCCGTGGGTGCCGTCCGGGCGGGTGCGCAATCGCCGCGACCGGCAGCGGGCGGTGCGGGCCGGGGTGCACGGCGCAGAGCCGCGTCCGGCGCGCGAGGCGCGTGGGCGCAGGCCCGAGCCGAAGCCGGTGTCGCCGACGGTGCTGGCCCCGTGGACCAGGTCGTTCGCGGCAACCTCGCTCGGACCGCTGCCGTTCGCGGCGGCGACCGGGCCCGCGCCCTTCGGGGCGCCCGAGCCGTCGGGGCCGCAGCGGTGCGGCCCGGGGAGCGGCGCGGTGGAGTCTCCGTGAGGCGCCGGGCGTCGGGCGCTCGTTGATGGCAATTCCTCCCCAGGTCCCATTCCGAAGACCCGATCCGGTGCCTCACGGCCCCGCCTGAATACCGAGCTTTCGAAGCGCCCGCCGTGCGGTGGGCGCTTCGGCGTTTGCAGACCGGGGTGCGAAGGGGGATCATTGGGGCAGCAGGGGCGGGTGCCGGGTAACGGTGTGCGTTGTGCAACCGTTACGGAACTCTCCTTCAACCCTGCTTGTGGTCACTGACGTGACTGCTTTAGCGTGGGCCGCAGTACTTCGTCCGCGTCCCCCGCATTGAAGAGTCAGGTTCCCAGCTGTGTCCTCCAAGCCCACCACCTCGCGGCGGCTTTGGCCCTACCTCGCCGTCCCGGCCGTCGCCGTGCTCGCCGCCGGGGCGATCTACTTCACCGGCTTCTCCGGCGACGACGGCGGCTCGGGCGGCGCCGACCAGGAGACCCTGCCCGGTTCGCAGGCGAACGAGTCGGACCTGTCCGACTCGACGCTCCAGCCCACCGACGAGGAGCTGCGCGAGGCCGCCCAGGCGAAGTTGCAGGGCGCGCTCGACGAAGCGGTCGGCGAGTACGTCGCGGGCCTGGAGGACGAGAACTTCTACGCGTCGGTCGCGGTTGACGACGGGGAGTTCCAGCTCGACTACGACGGCGAGGTCCAGTACGACACGGCCTCGATCGTCAAGGTCGAGATCCTCACGATGGTGCTGGAGGAGTACGGCACGCTCGACCAGGTCCCGGACTGGCTCCTGGACCGCGCCGAGCTGATGATCCGCAACTCCGACAACGACGCCACCAACGACATGCTCTACGGCGGGACCTTCGACGACGGCCACGCGGCGATCGCCCAGGCGCACATCGACTTCGGCCTGGAGCACACGAACCCGAACGAGACCGAGCAGTGGGGCAAGACCCAGACGACCGCCGTCGACCAGCTGCGGGTGCTCGAGCTCGCGCTGTTCGAGGACGGCGGGGTGCTCGACGCCGAGCAGGTCGAGTTCGCGCGGTCGCTCATGGGCGACCTGGCCGGCTTCCAGCAGTGGGGCGTCTCGGCGGCGGCGCACGAGGGCGAGACCGTGTGGATGAAGAACGGCTGGGACACGCGCGACGTCATGGGCGGCGAATGGGTCGTCAACTCGATCGGCGTCATCGCCGGCGACACCGAGACCCCGATCTCGGTCTCCATCCTCACCGGCGGCTCCGCCTCCGACGGCGAGGGCATCGAGCGGGTCGAAGAGCTCGCGAAGATCATCCGCGAGGTCGTCGACACCGACCCGTACGCGGAGGAGTAGACGCCGCCCGGCCCTTCCGGGTCGCTTCCCCGACCGCCTGAAACGCGAGTGCCGTCGGGCGGGGTTCACACGATCGGTCGACTTGCGGGCGTGCGCAGGCGCGCGGGCCCGCGAATTGTCGTACCCGCGCGCGACGGTGGAGGCACTTCCCAGGGTGGGCGGGGACTGCGGGGGCTGCGGGCCGAGGGGCGGCACGCGGCCTTACCCTTCCGGGATGAGCGATCCCATCACCGCGCTGGCCGCGGCGGGCCTGGCGCCGGTCACCGATCCGGACGTCCTGGCCGCCCACTCGCAGGACCACGCGGGCCTCGTGCCGCCCGGGGCGGCGCTGGCGCTCGTGCGCGCACGCGCCACCGAGGACGTGTCCGCGGTCCTGCGGATCGTCTCCGAGTACGGCGTTCCCGTGGTGCCGCAAGGGGCCCGGACCGGGCTCGCCGGGGCGGCGACCGCCGTTGACGGCGCGGTGCTCCTCGACCTCTCCGGGATGGACCGCATCCTGTCGATCGACCCGGTCGACCGGCTCGCGGTCTGCCAGCCGGGGGTCCTCAACGCCGCGGTCTCGGCCGCCGCCGCCGAGCACGGCCTGCGCTACAGCCCCGACCCCGGCTCGTGGCAGATCTCCACGGTCGGCGGGAACATCGCCACCGCCGCGGGCGGCATGTGCTGCGTCAAGTACGGGACGACCCCCGAATACGTGCTCGGCCTCGAAGTCGTGCTCGCCTCCGGCGAGGTCATGCGCTGCGGCCGGCGCACCGCCAAAGGCGTCGCCGGGTACGACCTGGTGCGCCTGTTCTGCGGGTCCGAGGGGACGCTCGGGGTCGTCACCGAGGCGACGCTGAAGCTCTCGCCGATTCCGGCGCAGCGGCTCACCCTCGCCGCGGTCTTCGCGACCACCGCCGACGCCGGGCGCGCCGTCACCGCGATCATGGCCTCGGGCGCGCAGCCGAGCCTGCTCGAACTCATCGACAACACCCACCTGCGGGCCCTGGAGGACCTGCGGCCCATGGGACTGCCGACCGAGGCCGCCGCGCTCCTGCTGGTGTGCGCCGACGCCGACCCCGCCGCCGAGCTCGCGGCCATCGAGGGCCTCTGCGAGGCCGCCGGCGCCACCGAGGTCTACCGGGCCACCGACGCCGCGGAGGCCGACGCGCTGCTCCAGTCGCGGCGGGACGCCTACCACGCCATGGAGAAGCTCGGGACCGTGCTCGTCGACGACGTGGCCGTGCCGCGCGCCCGCCTCGCCGAGGCCCTCGACGGCGTCCAGGCCGCGGCCGAACGCCACGGCGTCCTCATCGGCGTCATCGCCCACGCCGGGGACGGGAACCTGCACCCCAACATCATCGTCCACCCCGAGGACCCGGCCTCGCTCGCCGCCGGGAAGGCCGCGTTCGACGAGATCCTCGCGATGGCGCTCGCCATGGGCGGCACCATCACCGGCGAGCACGGCGTCGGGCTGCTCAAACGCGACTGGCTGGAACGGGAACTCGACCCCGTGAACCTCGCGGTGCAGCGGCGGCTGAAGCACGCGCTCGACCCGCTCGGCATCCTCAACCCCGGCAAGGTCATCGCGCACTGACCGGATCGGGGACGACGAAGCGGCGGCGCCCCGCACGGACCGCCGGGAACGCGATCGCATTGCGGGAGCGGGAATGCGGGAAAGGGAACGCGGAGATCGGAAGGGCCGCGGGGGATTCGCGGGCCGTTGCGGGTTCGTGTCGAACCCGTGACACGGTAATGGGGCCGCAGCGCTTGCCCATTCGCTGCGGCCCCGATAAAGTGGAGGAGCTCCACTTTTCATTGGCACCAGTAGGGCTGTGCCCGATTGCCCTTACTGGCTAGTGCCCCCGGATTGTTCCGTGCCTCCCGGAAGACTGCCCATGTCCGTCCGTTCGGCTTGTCGGCGTGACCGGAACACTCATTACTATGAGGACCGTCTCTGAACGTGGCCTGTGCCGAGCCTGGGAAGAACCTGGGAATCGATGCCGAACCGTTACGAAGGAACCTCGAAGCCCGCGAGTTTGTCCAGCTCAGCCGTGATGTCCGGGCGCTGAGCGACCGCCTCCCCATCAATCTGGGTGATGAAGGCCACACCTCGGACCGAGGAGCTCAGCCATGCGGCCTCGGCGTTCTTCAGATCGCTTGCGGCGATGAGCTTCTCGGCGGTCTTCAGCCCGGCCTTCGGGGCCTGCTCCAGCAGGTGGGCGCTGGTCGTGCCCGGCAGGATGCCCGCGGAGGTCGGTGTGGTGCAGAGCGTCTCGCCCTCCAGCCACAGCAGCGAGGAGGTCGGCCCCTCCAGCGCGAAGCCGTCGGCCGAGACCCACAGGGCGTCGTCGGCGCCCTGGGTCTTCGCCCAGCGCGTCACCGCCATCATCGACGCGTACGAGAGTGCTTTGACCCCGCCTAGAAGCCACGGGGCTTCGCCCCGCGCATCGGCATTCACCCCCAGGGTCGCCGTGGCGATCTTCAACCCGTCGCGGCGCGGCAGGATGCGCTCGCGCGGGACGGGGTCGACGGTGGCGTAGACGGTGGGCGGTCCGCCGTGCTCGCGGCCGCGGGTGGCGACCAGGCGCAGCGCGCCCTCGCCCTCGGCCCGCTCGCGCCAGGCCTCCAGGGCCTGCTCGGCGAGGCCCGCCATCTCGGCCTTCGCGGGCAGCTCGAACTCCATGCGGCGCGCGGAGTTCGCCATCCGGTCGAGGTGCTCCGACAGCAGGAAGGCCTGCCCGGCCCGCACGTTGACGGTCTCGAAGACGCCGTCGCCCCGGAGGACCCCGAGGTCGTCGGCGCACAGGAGCGGCTCGTCGGAGTCGACGACGCCGCGGTGCAGTACTGCGGTTACTAGTGCCATGCGGCCATTGTGCTCCCCTCCCGGCCCCGCCCGCCCCGGCACGCTCACCGGGGAAACACGCGCCCTGCCCCCGCCATCCCCAACCCCCACCCTCCCGAGAGGGGAAAGGTAGGTCCCAGATTCGCCGCCGGGTACGACGAAAACCCGCCGAACCGGCGCCGAAGTCACCCGAAAGTGTCACTGAGGGCGTATCGGGCGCCGCCGACCGGGGTGGGACGGACGACACGCGTGGCCGAAGGAGCGCGCAGTACGATGCACTCATGCCCACCGAAGCCGAGGCCGAGACCGAACTCGCCGCGGTGCTGCGCTCCAAGGGCCTGCGCATGACCGCGCAGCGCCAGCTCGTCCTGGAGGCCGTCCGCACCCTCGGGCACGCGACCCCCGAGCAGATCCACGAGCAGATCCGCGGCCAGGTCGAAGGCGTGAACATCACCACCGTCTACCGCACCCTCGACCTGCTCGAAGAGCTCCAGCTCGTCTCCCACACCCACCTCTCCCACGGCGCCCCCACCTACCACCTGTCCGGCGACAGAGGCCACGCCCACCTGGTGTGCCACCGCTGCGGCCGGATCACCGAAGTCGCGCCCACGCTGTTCGCGAACGCGCGCGACGACGTCGCCGATGCGACGGGTTTCGTCATCGACGTCGGCCACGTCGCCGTCTTCGGAACCTGCGCCGAATGCCTGGAGAAGCACACATGACCGAGTCCGCACCGTCCCCGCTCCTGGACCTCCCCGGAGCCGTCGCCACCGACGCCGGACGCACCGCCCGCCACTACGGCTCCCCCCTGGGCGAGCAGAAGAAGGCGATGACGACCGAGGCCGGCGCCCTCTTCGACCGCTCCGACCGCGACATCGTCACCGTCACGGGTGCGCCGCGCCTCGAATGGCTGCACTCCCTCACCACCCAACACCTCACGAGCCTCAAGCCGCACGAGGGCACCCAGACGCTCGTCCTCTCCCCCACCGGTCGCGTCGAGCACCACATGAACGTCTACGACGACGGCGCCACCACCTGGCTCGACACCGAGCCCGGCCGCGGCGAGGCCCTCCTGAAGTACCTCGAACTCATGAAGTTCCGCACCGAGGTCGACCTCGCCGACGCCACCGGCGAGTGGGCCCTGTTCACGTACACGTTCCCCGGCGCCGCCGAGGAGCCCGCGCCCGTCCTCCAGCCCGTCCCGGTCCCCAAGTTCGCCGCCAAGGACCTCCTCAAGGTCCCCACCGCCGTCTACCCCGGCTCCGAACTCGACCGCACCGAGGGCTGGACCCGCCGCACCGACGCCCTCGGCGTCTTCACCGCCGACCTCATGGTCCGCCGCGAGGACGCGGGCGCCGAACTGCTCTCCGGGGACGCCGCGCCCGCCGGCACCTGGGCCTGGGACGCCCTGCGCATCGCCGCGAACGTCCCCGCCTTCGGCATCGACACCGACGAGAAGACCGTCCCCCACGAGGTCGCCCCCTGGCTCGCCGCCGCCGTCCACCTCGACAAGGGCTGCTACCGCGGCCAGGAGACCGTCGCCAAGGTCCACCACCTCGGACAGCCGCCCCGCCGCCTCGTCCAACTCCACCTCGACGGCACCGACGAGCACCCGCCCGCCCACGGCACACCGGTCAGCCTGGGCGACAAAGAAGTCGGCACGATCGGCACCGCCGTCCAGCACTACGAGCTCGGCCAGATCGCCCTCGCGACCGTCAAACGCTCCGCAGCCGCCGACCCCGACGCCCGCTTCGACGTCGCGGGCCAGGCCGCGAGCCTGTGAACCGCCTCAGTAACTGAAGGTCATGATCGCGGCCGACCCGGAGTCGGCCGCGTCCGCGAAGAACGCCCTGAGGGTCGCGTAGCAGCCCTCCACGTACGCCAGCGCCGACTCGTCCGCGGCCGCCTCGGGGTCCAGGTGCGCCCGGAGCCGCTCGAACGTCGCCTCCCGCAACAGCGCCGCCGTCGCCGCGACCAGCCCGCTCGACCACGCGAAGTAGACGCCCTCCTCGTCGATGAAGTCGCCGTCGTCGCGCAGTTCGATGTCGACGTCGGCGGCGTCGAACAGCTCCTGGAGGTCGCGCCACCCCTTGTCGAGGTAGCCGTCCACCGCCTCCTCCCGCTCCCTGCCGAGGACGAAGTCCTCGACGTCGGCGGGGTTGTCCTCGGCCCACTTCAGCTCGTCGGAAGTCACCTTCGTGAAACTCATGACCGCGCCCATGACTGCTCCTCAACGATTGCAGGGTCGCCCGGCAAGGTACCTCCGCGCGTCCAGCACCGGACGCGCGTCTCATCGCGGGCGATCGGGCCGCGCGGCGGCGGCGACGGGATTAGCCTCGCGGTATGACTGCTACCTACCGCGGCGGCGAACTCGTCGCAGAGATCGTCCGGTCCGGATTCGCCGAGAGCCTCCACCGGGGCAGCGTGGCCGTGACCGACCCCGCCGGAGCCCTCGTCGCCGCGATCGGCGACGCCGACTCCCCGGTCTTCCCCCGCTCCTCCAACAAGCCCATGCAGGCCCTCGCCATGCTCCGCGCCGGATGGGAGCCCGACTCGGAGGCCGACCTCGCCATCGCCGCCGCCAGCCACCGCGGCGAACCCGTGCACCTCGCACGCGCCCGGTCGGTGCTCGCCCACGCCGGCCTCGGCGAGACGCACCTCCAATGCCCGCCCGACCTGCCCAGCGACCCGACGGCCCGCAACACCGTGATCGCCGCCGACGGCCCCGAGCCGCGCCGCGTCTACATGAACTGCTCGGGCAAACACTCGGGAATGCTCGCCGCCTGCGCCGCCGCCGGCTGGGACCTCGCGACCTACCGCGAACCCGACCACCCGCTCCAGGAACTCATCACCGCCACCGTCGAGGAGCTCACCGGCGAGACCGTCGGCGCGGTCGGCGTCGACGGCTGCGGGGCCCCGGTCCTGGCCGTGTCCCTCCGCGGAATCGCCACGGCCTTCTCCCGCCTCGTCGAAGCCCCCGAAGGCAGCCCGGAGCGCCGCGTCGCCGACGCCATGCGCGCCAACCCGATCCTCATCGACGGCACCCACGGGCCCGACCACCGCGCCATGTCCGCGATCCCCGGCCTCCTCGCCAAAGGCGGCGCCGAGGGCTTCCACGTCCTCGCCGTCCCCGGCGTCGGCGCCGCGGCCGTCAAGATCGACGACGGCGCCGGCCGCGCCTCCATGCCCGTGGCCCTGCGCGCCCTCACCCGCATCGGCGGACTCGCCATCCCCGAAGCCGCCAAACCTGAGGTCGAGAGCCTCTACTGGCCCGAGATCCTCGGCGGCGGCAAGCCGGTGGGACGCCTGCGCCCGCTCCTGTGAGTGGCCCCGGACTCAAGCGCCGCATACCCAGTTGAGCCACCGGCGCCGCCCAAGGTAGTATCGTCGCGTCGCAAGTACTGACACTCGCGCGAGTGGCGGAATGGCAGACGCGCTGGCTTCAGGTGCCAGTGTCCGCAAGGACGTGGGGGTTCAAGTCCCCCCTCGCGCACAGCGAAGGCCCGGTGATCATCACCGGGCCTTTTCCGTGCCCGCCCGCACACTCCCCCGAGCGGGAACACCCCCGCGCCCGGTCGCGTTAGGCTCGTGGAAGAGGAACGGAACGGGCACTGGAGGACAGTGCCGCCGAGACCACGAACCCATCGACACGAGCGGGGCCACGCCGACCATGAGCGAAGCGAACACCAACCCGGAGCAGGACGGCCACGAGGAGCGCGAGTCCGAGGACGAGCTGCTCATCGTCGACGCCGACGGCAACCCGGTCACCGCGGAGGACGCGGCCGCCCGGGACGAGGAGGAGGACCGCTACGAGTCCGACCCCACCAAGCTCGTCCCCGAACCGGCCAAGGTCATGCGCGTCGGATCGATGATCAAGCAGCTCCTCGAAGAGGTCCGCGCCGCCGACCTCGACGACAAGGGCCGCCAGCGCCTGCGCGACATCCACCAGCGGTCCATAGCCGAACTGGAGACCGGCCTCGCGCCCGAACTGCGCGACGAGCTCGAACGGCTTTCGCTGCCCTTCAGCGCCGACGAGATCCCGACCGAGGCGGAGCTGCGCATCGCGCAGGCCCAGCTCGTCGGCTGGCTCGAAGGGCTCTTCCACGGCATCCAGGCCGCGCTCGTCGCGCAGCAGATGGCCGCGCGCCTCCAGCTCGACTCGATGCGCTCGGGCGAGCTGAAGGCCCTGACCGCCGGCGGGGAGGACCTTCCGCCGCAGCTGAGAGCCGTCATGGCGGAGCGGGCGGCGCGCGGTGACGACCGCGACCACCATCCCGGTCAGTACCTGTAGCGCACGCAGATGCCTTAGACTCGGGCCTGCCCAGGCGACGCCTGCGAGCGGTGGGAGTCGCGCGACCGGGCGGGGCCCGTGCGCCGCGGGTGTCGCCGCGAGCGGATCGCGCGCCATAATTGGCAGGCACGGCCTCGCTCGCGAGCCGCGACACCGGCCCTGACCCGAACCTCCCGCCGCCGGGGCGAGACCACTGGAGAGCTGAACACGGTGCTGTACAAGACGCTGCAATGGACGGCCGCGCCGACCATCAAACTCATCTGGCGGCCGTGGATCGACGGTCGGGAGCACATCCCCGAGACCGGCCCGGTCATCCTGGCGTCCAACCACCTCTCCGTCGCCGACCACTACTTCCTGGCGCTCGCCACCCGCAGGCACATCGCGACGATGGCGAAGATCGAGTACTTCACCGGCGCGGGCCTGAAGGGCAAGATCATCTCCTCGACGGTGAAGGCCCTCGGCCAGGTGGCCGTGGACCGCTCCGGGGGACGCAAGAGCGCCTCGTCGCTGGAGCCGTCGCTGGAGGTCCTGGAGGAGGGCCGGGTGTTCGCGATCTTCCCGGAGGGGACGCGGTCGCCGGACGGGCGCCTGTACCGGGGCAAGCCGGGGGTGGCGCGTCTGGCGCTGGCCTCGGGTGCGCCGGTGGTGCCGGTGGGGCTCATCGGGACGGAGAAGGTGCTGCCGATCGGCGAGTCGCGGCCGCGGGTGGCGCCGGTGGGCGTGCGGGTCGGCAAGCCGCTGGACTTCACGCGGTACCGGGGCATGGAGAACGACCGGGTGGTGATCCGGGCGGTGACCGACGAGGTCATGGATTCGATCCGGCGCCTGACCGGTCAGGAGTACGTGGACAAGTACGCCAAGCGGGGCGGTTCGGAGAAGGACAAGGGCGAGGACTGACCGGCTCTAGCTGGCGCTCTCCGAGGGGGTGCCCGCGGGCGTGGTCGGTTCGGCGGTCGTCGGCGCGCCGGTGGTCGCGGTGCCGGTCGGCGCGGTGGTCGGTTCCTCGTCGACGGTGTCGGGTCCGGTGGGCAGGTCGGCGAGTTCGCTGATCTGCACGGCCCAGACCTCGACGGGAGCGGGCGGGGCGCCGTCGTAGGCGACGGTGTCGGTGAGGGCCGCGATCTGGTCGAGGACCTCGTAGCCGTCGACGATCCCGCCGATGACGCTGACGCCGGCGGTCGGGACGGCCGCTCCTCTGATGAGCGCGAAGGCGCTGCCGGCGCGGCCGCGGTCGTCGGTGACGAGGGCGAGGACGTCGGCGACGTCGTTGCCGGCCATGCCGGTCTCGGCCTGGAAGCGCCAGCCGGGCCCGTAGGACGCGTCGGAGTCCTCTTCGGCGGCGGTGGCGCCGGGGCTGCCGCAGCGCAGGATCGCGGTCGGGTCGGCCGCCTGCGTGGTGAGCCGGTCGCATTCGTGGGCGCCGTAGAAGCCGGTCGCGGCGAAGTGCGCGAAGGCCTCGACGCCGCAGGGGGCGACGTCGCCCCACAGCAGGACCGAGATGTCGCCGTAGTTGGTCTGGACGAGGGCGATCGAGCGGTCGGGCGGGGCGCCGGCGTCCATCGGGTCTACGGGGTCGTTCGCGTCGTCGGCCTCGGTGACCTGGCAGCGTTCGGAGATGACGGTCTCGGCCTCGGCGCCGGAGCCGCCGGGGTCGCGGAAGGCGAGCCAGGCGACGGCGGCGATGGAGCCGGCGGTGAGCAGAACCGCGCCGAGCCCGGCGAGGCCGCGCTTCCAGCCGCTGCCGCGCTGCCAGGGGGGTGTGCCGCGGAAGGGGTTGGCCAGGGCCGCTTCGTCGGTCAGGTGCTGGTGCTCGGTCTCGGTTCGGGGGCGGCTGGGCTCCATGCCTGTGAATCGTACGGTGCCTCGTCTCGTGCGAGGTAGGCGTATCCGACGCAGATCAGGCCGTAAGCGAGCGCGACGACGGCGAGGGTGCCGGGCGCGTAGCCGTTCGCGGGGACGACGAGGGCGGCCGCGAAAAGGCCCGCGAGGTAGCCGACGTTGTAGACGGTGTCGTTGACGCTGAAGACGCGGCCGCGGTAGGCGTCCTCGACGCCGCGCTGGATGGCGGTGTCGACGGTGATCTTGACGCCCTGGGAGGCGATGTTCACCAGCAGGACGGCGACGGCGAACATGACCGGCCGCATGGTGCCGGCGAGGGCGGCGACGACGAGGGCGCACAGGGCCATGAGGACGATCACCCAGTTGCGGGGGCCCCAGACGCGGGTGGCGCGGGGGGTGGCGAGGGCGGCGGCGAGGACGCCGACGTTGCCGAGGACGGCGAGCACGAGGAGCCAGGAGATCGTGGTGGTGCGGGTCGGGTCGGATTCGACGTCCCAGAAGAAGCCCATGAACAGGGCGATCGCGATGATGAACACGATGCCGTAGAGGAAGCGGTGGAGGCCCTGGACGGCCATGGCGAGGGCGGGGCCGCGGCGGCGGCCGAGGTGCTTGAAGCCGGCCCACATGCCGGCGGTGGTGGCGGCGATGCCGCGCCACAGGCCCCCGGGGGCGGCCTCGTCCTCGGCGGGGCCGAGGTCGGACCGGCGGAAGGACATGCCGACCAGGAGCGCCGAGACGAGGTAGCCGCAGCCGGCCGCGAAGGCGAGCATGGAGTAGGAGACCCCGGAGTCGAGGAGTTTGGCGACGCCGGTGGTGGCGAGGCCGAGGCCGTAGGCGAGGGCGCCGAGAGTGGAGGCGAGGGAGTTGGCGGTGACGAGGTCGTCGGCGGGCACGACCTGCGGGTGGGCGGCGGCCAGGCCCGCGAGGACGAAGCGGTTGGCGGCCAGGACGAGCATCGCGCACAGGATCCACGTCCAGTTGAACCCGGTGGCGAGGGTGAGGCAGATGACGATCATGAGCAGGGCCCGTGCGAGGTTCGCGCCGGCGATGAGGTTGCGGCGGCTGAACCGGTCGAGGACGGTCCCGACATAGGGCCCGAGCAGGGAGTACGGGCCGAGGAGGATCGCGACGGCGGCGGCGTACCTGAACGGGTCGCTGGCCTCGCCGAGGGCGGGGTTGAAGAAGACCGAGAGCGCCAGGGAGGCCTGGAACATGCCGTCGGCGGCCTGGGAGGTCAGGCGGACCGCGAGCAGCTGTCTGAAGCGGCGGTTGCCGGCCAGGCTGCGGACGTGCCCGTCGGTGCGCATCGTCCGAGGATAACTCCGGCGAATGCCAAGGGGGACCTCGTTTTGCACACGAGATCCCCCTTGCGGCGCGCTGGGTGCTACAGCCCGGCGATGAAGTTCTCGACGAGGATGCGGGCCTCTTCGTCGGAGAACTGCTTGGCCGGGGACTTCATGAAGTAGCTCGACGCGCTCTCGACGGGGCCGCCGTGGCCGCGGTCGAGGGCGATCTTCGCCGCGCGGACGGCGTCGATGATGACGCCCGCGGAGTTCGGGGAGTCCCAGACTTCGAGCTTGAGCTCGGCGTTGAGCGGCACGTCGCCGAAGGTGGTGCCCTCCAGGCGGATGTACGCCCACTTGCGGTCGGTCAGCCACGGCACGTGGTCCGAGGGGCCGATGTGCACGTCGGCGCCGCGCATCTCGTGCGGGATCTGCGAGGTGACCGACTGGGTCTTGGAGATCTTCTTGGACTTCAGCCGGGTGCGCTCCAGCATGTTCATGAAGTCCATGTTGCCGCCGAAGTTCAGCTGGTACGTGCGGTCGAGGCGCACGCCGCGGTCTTCGAACAGCTTCGCCAGCACGCGGTGCACGATGGTGGCGCCGACCTGGGACTTGATGTCGTCGCCGACGATCGGGATGCCCGCGTCGGTGAACTTCTGGGCCCACTCGGGGTCGGAGGCGATGAACACCGGCAGAGCGTTGACGAAGGCGGCGCCCGCGTCGATGGCGGCCTGCGCGTAGAACTTCGCGGCCGTCTCGGAGCCCACCGGCAGGTAGCACACGACGACGTCGGTCTTGGCGGCCTTGAGCGCGGCGACGACGTCGACGGGCGACTCGGAGGACTCGGTGACCATCTCGGTGTAGTACTGGCCGAGCCCGTCGTGGGTCGGGCCGCGCAGGACGTTCACGCCGGTCGGGGGCACTTCGGCGAACTGGATGGTGTTGTTCTCCGAGGCGTTGATGGCGCTGGAGAGGTCCTGTCCGACCTTCTTCGCGTCGACGTCGAACGCGGCGACGAACTCGATGTCGTTGATGTGATAGTCGCCGAACTGGACGTGCATGAGGCCCGGAACGCGGTCCTCGGCCTGGGCGTCACGGTAGTACTCGACGCCTTGAACCAACGAAGAGGCGCAGTTGCCCACGCCGACAATGGCTACGCGCAGCTTACCCATCGCGCATGCCTCCTTTGCCTTGTTTATTTGGGTCTCCGGCGCTCGGAGCCGGATCGGGTGTTCCCTGGATCGGGGCGGCGTCTGGCCGTCCCGGCTCGGCGAGCGGGTCGCCGAAATCGGTGTGCTGCCGCGGGCTGCGGCCCTCCTCGGAGGCGATGAGCTCGTTGAGCCAGCGCACTTCCCGCTCGGCGGTCTCCAGGCCGTGCCGCTGGAGTTCGAGCCCGTAGGCGTCGAGCCGCTCGGCGGTGCGGGCGAGGGCCTCCCGGATGCGCTCGCGGCGCTCCTCGACGCGGCGGCGCCGCGCTTCGAGGATCCGCAGGCGCGTGGCCGGGTCGGTGCGGGAGAAGAACGCGAAGTGCACTCCGAACAGGGCCTCGTCGGCGGCGTGGGCGGAGTCCGCCCCGGCCATGAGCTGAGCGAAGTGCTCCTTGCCTTCGGGTGTGAGCCGGTAGACCTTTCGGGCCCTCCGGCCCGTGAGCAGCGGTTTCTCGGGTGCACCCTTGACGGTGGCGCCCTTCTCGGCGACGCCTCCACCCGGGGTCTCCTCCACGATGAGTCCGCGTTGACGCATCCGCTTGAGAGTGGGGTAGAGGGAGCCGTAGCTGAACGCGGCCCGGATGGCCCCCAAGAGGGCCAGTAGGCGTTTGCGCAGCTCATAGCCGTGCATGGGGGATTCGTGCAGGAGTCCGAGTATGGCCAGCTCAAGCATCGCGCCCCTCCTCTCACACGGCGATCTAACTCTTCGATGTATCGGGGCGATACATCAGAGCAACCATAGCGGCCGGTGCAGATCACGTCAAGGCGCGGGTTCGCTCCCTGGTCAGCGGCACTCGGATCCGATAGGCTCGCACCCACCAAGCGATCTCGCAGAGATCGCTCAGATTCGGTGTGCGAGACTGCGAGGCGACCGGCCACCCCCCATGCCGGAGTAGACCTTGCGAACGCCGGTCTGCCGGGCGCGCTCCCTCCGGGACTCGCGCGCCGGGTGCGCCGGCCCGACCGGCGGGACCCGGCCCCCGCCCGGGTTACACATCACGTGGATGGTTGAGCATGAGCGACTACGGTTATCGTCCGGCCCCGCCGCCCGAGGACGGGCGGGCCCAGGGCCGCGGCGCCGGTCAACAGGGCGGGCGCGCCTACGGCAACGCCCAGAACGGCTCCAACGATCCCGATTACGGATGGGGCGGCGGCCGGCAGGGCGGACAGCAGGGCGGAGCGCACGGCTCCTCCCCCCAGCCGAACCGCTCCTCCTACGGCTCCGCTCCCCAACCCAACCGCTCCCCCTACGGCACCCCGGCGTCGGGCTCGGCCGCGGTCGGCCGCGGCTCGGCCCCCGCGGGACGCGGCTCAGCTTCTGCGGGGCGCGGCTCCGCCTCGGTCGGACGCGGCTCCGCGTCCATCGGCGGTCCCGCCTCCGGCGCCGCCTCGGTCGGCGGCCCCGGCCGCACCGGCCGCGCCTCAGTGGGCTCGGCCTCTGTGGGTTCCGCCTCAGTCGGCTCGGCCTCGGTCGGCTCCGCTTCAGTCGGTTCGGCCTCGGTCACCGGCGCCCGCACCGGCGGCCCGGGCGAACCGCCCGAACGCGGCGGCCGCCGCCGCGCGGGCAAGGGCCCGGGCGGCAAAGGCCCCGACGGCAAGAAGCGCAAGCGCATCGGACGCAAGATGCTCGCCGTGTTCGTCGCCCTGGGCGTCCTGTTCGTCGCCGCCGTCACCATCGCCGGCACCATCTTCTTCCAGTCCGTCCCCCCGCTCTCCGGTATCGCCTACCAGGGCGAGTCCTCCGCGTTCTACCTCGCCAACGGCAAGCAGGCCGGCGCCTACGGCGACACCCTGCGCCTCCAGGCCGCCGAAGAGGACATCCCCGAGACCGTGACCCAGGCGCTCGTCGCGCTCGAAGACCGGAAGTTCTACGAGCACAACGGCGTCGACTACCTCGGCACCATGCGCGCCCTCGTCAACAACATCAAGGGCGGCGACACCCAGGGCGCCTCCACGATCACCCAGCAGTACGCGGGCATGGTCCTCGACGCGCGCGAGGACATCTCCTACGACCGCAAGGCCAAGGAGGCCGCCACCGCCATCAAGCTGGAGGACAGGTACGAAAAGGGCGAGATCATCACCGCCTACCTGAACATGGCATACTTCGGGCGCGGCGCCTACGGCATCGAGGCGGCGGCGAAGAACTACTTCAACGTGCCGCTCGAGGAGATCACCTACGACCAGGCCGCGTTCATCGTCATGCAGGTCAAGTCGCCCAACGGCTACTACGACCCGTTCTACGACACGTACGACGAGGGGGCCTCCAAGGGCCGCTGGAACTACACCATGGACGCGCTGGTGGAGACCGGCAAGCTGAGCCAGTCCGAACGCGACGGGTACGAGTACCCCGAACCGATCACCGACTTCATCGCCAGCGGCTCCTGGGGCGGCAACACCGACGTCGGCTTCATCATCAACGAGCAGGACGGCTACGTCTTCGACGAGCTCTACGAGCGGTACGGGCTCACCCGCGACATGCTCAAGGGCAACAACGAGGACCACGAGAACGACCCGCTGTACGACGGCGGGTACCAGATCACCCTCACCATCGACCCCGAGATCCAGGCGTCGTTGAAGACCACCGGCTCGCGCGGCGAAATCAAGGTGGACACGAACGAGGACGGCGAGTACCTCGACGCCGACGGCGATGTCGTCACCGACATCTCCGACGCCAAGAAGATCCTCACCGACGAGGGCTACGTCCAGTTCACCAACAGCAACGACAAAGCCGCCCTCGCCAACTACGAGGAGTACATGATGACGGCCATGGTCGCCATCGAACCGGAGACCGGCGAGATCCTCGGCTACTACGGCGGCGACAACGGCTTCGGCGTCGACAAGGCCGGCGCCGAGTCCCCGCACCCGCCGTCCTCGACCTTCAAGATGGTCACGGCCGCCCTGGCACTGTCCGAAGGCGACTCCACCGATTCGTGGTTCAACGCCGACTCCCCGCGCGGTTTCGACACGCTCAAGCTCGACGACACCGAGCAGTGCATCGGCGGCGCCGACTACCCCGACTGCACGCTGCGCAACGGCACCCAGGGCCAGAAGAACCTGGAGATGACGCTCACCGACGCGGTCCGCAAGTCCAAGAACACGCCGATGTACGGCATCGCCGAGCAGTACGGAGCCGACGCGATCCTCGAGCTGGCCGAACAGATGGGCCTGACGATGATGAACCAGGGGCGCACGCTCCAGGACGAGGAGGACAAGGACCACGACGTCTCCATCAACTACGTCCTCAACGACGACGGCACCTACACCCAGCACGGCACCGCCGTCGACGCCGACGGCGAGTCGGTCGTCGACGCCAACGGCAACTGGGACGTCAACGCCGACATCAAGGTCGACGACAACTGCGAGCCGATCATCAATCTCGACGGCAGGTTCATCCAGGCCGAGGAAGCGACGCCCTGCAAGATCGGCGAAGGCGGCAAGACGGACCCGTTCTACTACCACCTCGCGTTCGGGCAGTACCCGACCAGCGTGCGCGACATGGCCTCCATCTACGCGACCATCGCGAACGACGGCGTCTACAACGAGTCGCACTTCGTCGCCAAGGTCACGGACAACAAGGGCAACGTCATCGAGCCGAAGGATGACACCCTCACCCTCAACGAGCGCGTCCTCGACGAGGGCGTGGCCCGCAACCTCCAGTGGATCGGCTCGGAGATCGCCGGCGAGACCGAGGCCACCGAACTCGACCGCGACTACTTCGGCAAGACCGGGACCTGGGAGGCCGGCGGCTTCGAGGCCGACTGCCGCAACGACCCCGACACCACCGACGTCGGCTCGCAGTGCGAGGAGTACTCCGACCGCTATGCGGCCCACGCCTGGTACGTCGGCGCGATCCCGCAGCTGTCGATCGCGGCCTGGGTCGGCAACGTGACCTCCGAATCGGACCCGATCGCCAACGACCAGGGCAACAAGGAGGCCGTCTACGGCTCCAACACCGCCCAGCCGGTGTGGTACAAGGCGATGACCCTCATCCTGGAGGCCAAGGACGGCGACGAGGCCTGGGACGAGCAGACGTGGCTGGGCAAGGTCGACAACATGGGCAACAAGACGTACTGGGACATCGAGAACGCCGGAGGCCCGAACGAGGGCGGCGAGTTCTGCGCCGCCAACGCCGACAACGAGCTGTGCAAGGGGCAGGCGAACCAAGAGGCCCAAGAGGAGTGCGTCGAGGACGGCGGCACCTGGGACGGCGAGACCTGCACGCCCGCTGACGACACCGACGACCCGCCGACGGGGGACCCGACGGACGAACCGACCGACGGCGAGACCGGCGAGGAGTGCGGCGACTGGTTCCAGGAGCCGTGCGAGACCGACGAGCCGACGGACCCGGAAACCGACGGACCCACAGAGGGCGCCACGACCGAGGGTCCGGACAGACAAGATCCATAACCGGCAACACTGATCCGGGGCACCGCCCCGGACGGCATATCCAAGCGACGGCGGCATGGGCCACAATAGGGCCCATGCCGCCGTCACACTCTGAGCAGCCGCCGCCCCCCGGGCGGTCGATAGCCGCACCCTCCCTCACCGACCGCTTCGCGCGCGTCGCCTCCGGCTTCATCGGAGGGCCCTTCGGCGACCACGCGGTCGACCCGCCACGGCGCCGCTTCTGGTCCCCGTTCCTGGTCGTCATCTTCGTCGGCCTGGTCTTCTTCGCCGTCAACTGGCTCCAGAAGTACCCGTGCTCGGCGGGCGGCTGGGTCGACTTCCAGCAGTACACCGGCGGCTGCTACACCGACATCCGCGCACTGTGGGGGGCCGAGCGGCTCAACGAGGGCGCGATCCCCTACAGGGACCACCCGGTCGAATACCCGGTACTGACCGGATGGTTCATGGGCCTCCTCGGCCAGATCGCCTTCAGGCTCGGCACCGTCTTCAACACCGACGGCGGCCCGATCTTCTACCACCTCAACGCGATCGTGCTCTTCGTCTGCGGCGCCATCGCCATCGCGGTGCTCTTCAAGATCCGCGAGGACAACCGCCGCACCGACACCGACGACCCGGCGATGGTCCACTCCAGACCGTCGCGGCCGTGGGACGCGATGATGCTCGCCGCCGCACCGGTCATGATCGTGACCGCCACCGTCAACTGGGACCTGTTCGCCGTCGCCCTCGCGATGCCGTTCTTCCTGTACTGGCAGCGCGGCAGGCCCGTCCTCGCCGGGCTGTTCCTCGGCCTGGCCGTCGCCGCGAAGTTCTACGCGCTGCTGTTCATCGGCCCGCTGCTCATCCTCGCCCTGCGCCGCCGCCGGCTCCTGCCCTCGCTCCAGACCACGGCGACCGCGGCCGTGGTGTGGGCGGCGATCAACGCGCCGGTCGCCTACCTGTGGCACGACTCGTGGATGCGGTTCTTCGAGCTCAACTCCGAGCGCCCCGTGGACTGGGGCACCGGCTGGTACGTCCTGCGCGGCGTCACCGGCTGGGAGGCGCTGTGGGACGCCGAGTTCGTCAACGACCTGTACCTGGTGCTGTTCGCCGCCGCGTGCCTGGGCATCGCACTGCTCGGGTACTTCGCCCAGAGCAGGCGCCCGAACGAGCTGGCGGCGCGGCTGAAGGACGGGCTCGGCGACGACGTCGTGCCGCGCCTCGCGCAGCTGTGCTTCCTCGTGGTGGCCGCGTTCCTGCTCTTCGGCAAGGTCTGGTCGCAGCAGTACGTGCTGTGGCTGGTGCCGCTGGCGATCCTCGCCCGCCCCAAGTGGGGCTTCTTCCTGGTGTGGCAGCTCGCCGAGCTCGGCTACTTCATCGCCTTCTACGGCAAGATGCTCCAGGTCTCGGCCGAGGAGGGCCGCGGCATCCCCGAGGGGCTGTTCCTCACCGCCGCAGGGGCGAGGTGGGTGGCCGTGGCCGTCATGTGCGCCCTGGTGATCAGCGAGATCCTCAGCCCGCGTCTGGACGCGGTGCGATCCCTTCCGTTGCGGCCCAACGCAGCAGCTCGGCCTCCGCTTCCTCGCGGGGCAGCGGGCCCCGTTCCAGCCGAAGCTCCTTGAGATGGGCCCAGGCCCGGCCCACCTCGGGGCCGGGCGGCAGGCCCAGCAGCGTCATGATCGCGTTGCCGTCGAGGTCCGGGCGCACCGCGCGCAGGTCCTCGGCGGCGCGCAGGCGCGCGATCCGCTCCTCGAACGCGTCGTAGTCGCGCGCGAGCCGCTCGGCCTTGCGCCGGTTGCGGGTCGTGCAGTCCGAGCGCACCAGCACGTGCAGCCGGTCGAGCTGCTCGCCGGCGTCGGTGACGTAGCGGCGCACGGCAGAGTCGGTCCACCCGGCCTCGTCGCCCTCGCCGTACCCGTAGAAGCGCAGGTGCAGGCTGATGAGCAGCGACACGGCCTGCACGTCGGCCTTGGGGAACTTGAGCTCGCGCATCCGCCTGCGCGCCAGGCGGGCCCCGGCCACGTCGTGGTGGTGGAAGGAGACGCCGCCACCCGCGGCCACTTCCTTCGTCTCGGGCTTGCCGATGTCGTGCAGGAGCGCCGCGATCCGCAGCAGTAGGTCGGGACCGTCGGTCTCCAACGCGATCGCGTTGCGCAGCACCTGGAGCGAATGCTCGTACACGTCCTTGTGCTGGGCGTGCTCGTCGATCTCCATGCGCAGGTCGGGCAGTTCGGGCAGGAACTGCGCGGCCAGGCCGGTGTCGACGAGGAGGCGCAGGCCCACCACGGGGTCGGGGGCGAGCATGAGCTTGACGAACTCGTCCCTGATCCGCTCGGCGGTGATGCGCGAGAGCTCGGGGGCCATGCGGCGCATCGCGTCGAGCGTGGCCGGCTCGACCGCGAAGCCGAGCTGCGCGGCGAAGCGCGCGGCCCGCAGCATCCGCAGCGGGTCGTCGGCGAAGGAGGACTCGGGGGCCGCGGGGGTGCGGATGGTGCGGCGCGCGATGTCGCCGAGGCCGCCGAACGGGTCGCAGAACTCGTGGCCGGGCACCGAGACCGCCATCGCGTTCACGGTGAAGTCGCGGCGCTGGAGGTCGTCTTCGAGGCTGTCGCCGTAGCGCACGATCGGGTTGCGGCCGACGCGGTCGTAGGCGTCGGCACGGAAGGTCGTCACCTCGACCTGCTCGCCGCGGAAGAGCCCGCCGATGGTCCCGAAGTCCGCGCCGGTGGTCCACACCGTCTGGCAGCACCCCCGCAGGATCGCCTCGGTGGCCTCCGGGCGCGCGTCGGTGGTGAAGTCGAGATCGCTCACCCGCCTGCGCAGCACGGCATCCCGGACCGGACCGCCGACCAGGTGCAGCTCGTAGCCCTCGCCGGCGAAGACCCGACCCAGTTCATCGGCTATCGGCGGGACCGTGATTTCCTTACCGCTACTGTTGTCAGACATCGCCGGGCAAGCTTAGCGGAGAGTGCGAGAATGGCCGAACCCAACGCGAGACCGGGCCCCGCCTCCTCGCCGTCTGGCCCCGTCCGAGGCCCCCACGGAAACCCCCGGTACGCGCCCCAGGCCGCCCCCCGCACCGGCAACGGCTACGCGCCCCTCACCGCCGGCCCCGCCCCGCAGCCCCCCGCGGCCCCCGCCGGGAAGAACGTCGTCCGCTCCAGCCTCCTCATGGGCGCGGGCTCCCTGGTCAGCCGCGTCACCGGGTTCGGCCGGACGGTCGTGGTCTCCGCGGCGATCGGCGCCGGGCTCCTCGGCAACTCGTATACGACCGCGCAGTACTTCCCGCAGATGATCTACGAGCTCGTCCTCGGCGGCGTGTTCGCGAGCATCATCCTGCCGCTGTTCGTCAAGGCCCACAAGAACGACGCCGACGGCGGCAACGCCTTCGCCCAGCGACTCCTCACCCTCGCCACCCTCATCCTCGGCGCCGCCGCGATCCTCGTCACCGCCTGCGCGCCCCTCATCGCCGCCGTGATCGCCGAGCCGGCGCAGCGCGAGCTCGTCACCGAGTTCTCCTACCTCATGCTCCCGGCCCTGCTCTTCTACGGGCTCTTCGCGATCCTCTCGGGCGTGCTCAACTCCCGCGAGCGCTTCGGCGCCCCCATGTGGGTGCCGATCATCAACAACCTCGTCGTCATCACCGTCGCCGCGGTCTTCTACGCCGTCTACACCTCCGACGCGACGCCGAACGCCGCCGGGGAGCTCTTCGGCTCCGCCGACCAGGTCTCGGCCGGGATGGTCGTGCTCCTCGGCGGCGGCACCACCGCGGGCGTGGTCATCCAGGTCCTGTGCCTGGCCCCGGCGCTGCGCCGGGCCGGCTTCCGGTGGCGGCCCCGCTTCGACTTCCGGGCGCTCCCGCTGCGCCAGATCCGGCGCATGGCCGGGTGGACGCTCCTGTTCGTGGCCGCCAACCAGGTCGCGGTCATGGCCGTCCTCAAGGTCGCGAACACCGCTGCCGGGAACGCCGCGCCCGACCAGTTCGTGTCCGGCACCACGGTCTACAACAACGCCTACCTCATGATGATGATGGCCCACGGCATCGTGGCCGTCTCCGTCATCACCGCGCTCATGCCACGCATGACCCGCGCGGCCGACGCGCGGCACTGGCCCGAACTCGCCGGGCACCTCTCCTCGGGCATCCGGCTCGCGAGCTTCCTGCTCGTGCCGATCAGCGCGACGTTCATCGCCCTCCACGAGCCGATCGCCCTGGCGATCTTCCAGTGGGGCGCCTACGACCGGACGATGGCGCTCGCCACGGGGCAGGCCCTGGCCTGGGTCGGGATCGTCCTGCTGGCGTTCTCGATCAGCCAGCTCCAGATCTACGCGTTCTACGCCCAGACCGACACGAAGACGCCCGCGCTGTTCAACCTGCCGGTGATCGCCTTCCGCATCGGCGGGTACCTGCTGGCGTTCGCGTTCCTCCCTCTGGAGTGGGTGGTCGTGGGCCTGTTCGCCGCCAACGGCGTGTCCTACCTGGTGAGCCTGCTGCTGTCGATGAGCCTGCTGCGCAAGCGCATCGGCCTGCTCGACATGCGCCGGACGCTGAACGGCCTGGTCCGCACGACGACGGCGGCCGCCATCGCGGGCGGCGCGGCGTACGGCGGCTGGCTCCTGTGGCCCGACCTCCCCGACGACGGATGGGGCGCGAAACTGGGCCAGCTGCTCGCCGCTTTCGTCCTCGGCACGGCCCTGTTGGGCGTGTATGTGGCGGCCTGCCTGGTATTGCGCGTCACTGAAATGGCGTCGCTCCAGGCAACGGTGCGTGCAAAGCTGCGACGATGAGGCAAGTACCATCCATACGTGCACTCTGGCCGGAGCGAACCGGTCCGGATCGCGAAACGGCCTGTCCGGCCTGCGAAGGCCGCGCCCGGCAAGTCCGCAGCATTACGGCGCCGCACGCGGCCGCCGCGAGGCCCTCCACGGGGTCGCATTGAGAGGGGAGGACCCCGCATCATGAGTTCCGCCGAAGTGCCGTCCGTGGGCGACCTGCTCGCCGAGCGGTACCGCCTCGAAGAGCACGTCGGGGGCTCGAACGGCCACCGCCAGCTGTGGCGGGGCGTCGACGTCCTCCTGCACCGCTCCGTGGCCGTGGTGCTGCGCTCCCCCGGCGGCGAGGACGCCGCTCCGACGATGACCGCGGCCGTCGCCGCCTCCCGCGCCCACGTCGACTCGATGGTCGACGTGTACGACGCGGTCGACGAGGGCCGCTTCGCGTACGTGGTGCGCGAGTGGGTCAACGGCTCCTCCCTGCGGGGCGTCCTCGAACGCCAGACCCTGGAGAGCGCCCACGCGCTCGAACTCGTCGCCTCGGTGGCCGACGCGGTCGCAGCCCTCCACGACGGCGGCGTCACCCACGCCGACCTGCACCCGGGCAGCATCCTCCTCTCCGAGGACGACCGGGTCATGGTCACCGAGCCCCGCAACGAGCCGGGGAACACGCAGGTCGAGGACGTGCGCGCGCTCGGCGCGACCCTGTACGCGTGCCTGACGGGCGCGTGGCCGCGCGTCGTCGCCGCCGAGAACACCGGACTGCCGGACGCCGCGACCGACGAGTGGGGCCGCGTCCTCGACGCCGCCGCGGTCGTCCCCGCCGTCCCGGCCGCCCTCTCGACCCTCACCGCCGACCTCCTCGACCACACGCAGCCCCCGCCCTCCGCGGCGGAGCTCGCGGTCGAGCTGCGCCGCCTCGGCGAGGCGGGCGCCGCCGAACCGGCCGCCACCGCCGCCCCGCACACGGCAACGAGCGTCCTCAACTCGATCAACCTCGGCCGCTTCCGGCCCGAGACGCCCCCCGCCGGCATGAAGCGCCTCGCCGTGATCGCGGCCGTCATCGCCGCCGTCATCTTCGCGGGCGTGGTCACCAGCGCCCTGGTGCTCGGCGGCGGCGACGACCCCGCGGGAGCACAAGAAGAGGTCACCGGCGAGGACACCGCCGCGGACGCGAGCGAGGACGAGACCGAGGTGGCCGCCCCCACCGAGGTCGAGCTCGACGAGGACGCGATCCGCGTGGTCGACCCGCCCGGCGGCAGCCGCGAGAACACCGAGGGCATCGAGAACGTCGTCGACGGCAACGCCTCGACGGGCTGGTCCACGGCCACGTTCTACAACGACCCGAAGTTCGGGAACCTCAAGCCGGGCATGGGCATCTTCATCGACCTCGGCGAGGTCCGCGAGGTCACGTCGGTGCGCGTCCAGATGACGAGCGCGGGCGCGACGGTCGGCCTGCTCGGCGGCGACGAGGACCCCGGCGACTCCTCGGAGGGCGACCAGGCGATCGTCGACTCGTTCGACGTCCTGGCCGAGCCGGTCGAGGACGCGAACACGAACGTCGAGCTCCAGGCCGGCGGCGCCTCCACCCGCTACCTCGTGGTGTGGGTGACCGAGCTGCCCGCGTCGTCAGGCGGGTTCAAGCTCACCGTCTCCGACATCAACGTCTTCGTCCGGTAGCGGTCCCGTGCCCGCCCCCCTCCCGACCGGCCCGGCGGACCTGGACGGTCCGAGCGACGCCGAGCTGCTGCGCCGCCATGTCGGCGGCGACCGGGAGGCCTTCGGGGAGCTGTTCCGCCGACACCGCGGGCGGCTCTGGGCGGTCGCGGTGCGCACCCTCGCCGACCCCGAGGACGCGGCCGAGGCGCTCCAGGACGCGATGATCAAGGCCTACCAGGCCGCGGGCTCCTTCCGCGGTTCGTCGGCGGTCACGACCTGGCTGCACCGCATCGTCGTCAACGCCTGCCTCGACCGCATCCGCGCGGCCGGGCGCCGCCCCACGGTGCCGCTCCCCGAGGAGGCGGTCATGCTCGTCGCCGGGGACCCGGGCGCCGACCCGCAGCACGCGGCCCTGCGCCTGAGCGTCCATCGGGCGCTCGCGGAGCTCCCGTTCGACCAGCGGGCCGTACTCGTCTACATCGACATGCTCGGCTACCCGGTCGAGGAGGTCGCCGCGATCCTGAAGGTGCGCCCGGGGACGGTGAAGTCCCGGGCTTCGCGCGCCCGGCGGCGGCTCGCGCCGCTGCTGACCGAGTTCGGGCCGCTCGGCGACGGGAACCCGCCGCCGCAGCGGGGCGTCGAACCAGGAACGGCGCCTCCCACGGCGCACCCGAGCGCGACCGGACGAGAGGAGGGGGGCCGATGAGCCAGCAGCGCCGAAACGACGCGGCGGAGGCCGAGGTCGGCCGCGTCCTGTGGCAGTCCTCGCACGACTACCCGGACCTCCCCGACCAGGTCGCCGGGCGCCTCGACCGCGTCCTGGACTCCCTGCCCGCCGCCGACACGCTCCACAGCGCCGCCCCCGCCCGCGAGCGTCCCTTCGACCGGTGGGCGGAGCGGCTGCGGCCCAAGCGGGTCCGCTACGCCGTGCTCAGCGCGACCGCCGCGGTCCTGGTGACCGTCGGCGCGGTCGCCGCCGCCGTGCAGCTCGTGTCCGACCCGGGCGCGAGCGACATGGGCGCCTCCAGCGAGGTGCAGGCCGAACAGGACGCGGGGGGCGCCGCGCCCGAGGCGACCGGGGGCACCGAGGAGGAGGAAGAGCTCGGTGCCGAAACGAACGCGGAGGAACCCGCGATCGACTCCGAGGGCATCGCGGGCGTCGAGACCTTCGCCACGGGCGCCGACTACGACGCCGACGCCGACCTCCTCGCGGCCCTGCGAAGCCTCGGCGACGGTTCGAGCACCGGCGCGGTCCCCCCAGAGCTGTCCGACCTCGCGGCGGGCGGCGACTTCTGGCGGCAGTGCGAGGAGGCGATCGTCGAGCGGTTCGAGGGCCTCGTGGTGGCGGTCGACTTCGCGCGGTACGAGTCCGAGCCGGCGCTCATCGTGCTGCTGGTCTCCGACGAGGGCGACGCCGCGGTGGCGCTCACGCCGGCCTGCGGCGAGGGCGTCGTGGAGACCCTGGCCGTCCAGCCCTGAGGCGCCGGGGCCCGTTCAGGCCCCGGTTCGCCGTGAGCTTCCCCACGATCGGCGTTCTCGCCTGTCACACGTCCGACACAGGGCCGTAGGGCGGAATTTCGGGTCAATAGGATGGCGTTGAAGCAGCCAGACCGTACCCACTCCGGAGACCCGTCCCCGGAGCGCCGAACCTTCAGGAGCGAACCCGGTGAGCGAAATCCGCGACGTCATCATCATCGGCTCGGGCCCCGCCGGCTACACCGCCGCGCTGTACACCGCCCGCGCCAACATGAAGCCGCTCGTGTTCGAGGGCTTCCAGTTCGGCGGCGCCCTCATGTAGACCACCGAGGTCGAGAACTTCCCGGGCTTCCCCGAGGGCATCATGGGCCCCGAGCTCATGGACTCCTGGCGCAAGCAGGCCGAGCGGTTCGGCGCAGAGCTCGTCTCCGACGACGTGACCCGCGTCGACCTCACCGGCGACGTCAAGAAGGTGTGGGTCGGCGACGACGAGTTCCAGGCGCGGGCCGTGATCCTGGCGACGGGCTCGGCGTTCCGGCCGCTGAACGTGCCGGGCGAGAACGAGTTCATGGGCCGGGGCGTCTCGGCGTGCGCCACCTGCGACGGCTTCTTCTTCCGCGACCAGAACATCGTGGTGGTCGGCGGCGGCGACTCGGCGATGGAGGAGGCCACGTTCCTCACCAAGTTCGCCTCGAAGGTCACCATCGTGCATCGCCGCGACGAGTTCCGCGCCTCGAAGATCATGGCCGAGCGGGCCCTGGCGAACCCGAAGATCGAGGTCGCCTGGAACAGCGCGGTCGAGAAGGTCAACGGCGAGGGCGGCAAGGTCGCCAGCGTCGACCTGGTCGACACCGTCACCGGCGAGACCCGCAACCTCGAAGCCACCGGCCTGTTCATCGCGATCGGCCACGACCCGCGCTCGGAGCTGTTCAAGGGACAGGTCGAGCTCGACGAGTCGGGCTACGTGCAGGTCGCGGCGCCGTCGACGCGCACGAACCTCACCGGCGTGTTCGCGGCCGGCGACCTGGTCGACCACACCTACCAGCAGGCGGTGACCGCCGCCGGGACCGGCTGCGCGGCCGCGCTCGACGCCGAGCGCTACATCGCGAGCCTCGACGACTGACTTCCCGCACTCATCGACTTACAGGAGGATGCCCATGGGCGCCATCAAAGCAGTTAGCGACGCCGAGTTCCAGGCCGAGGTGCTGGAGGCCGACAAGCCCGTGCTCGTCGACTTCTGGGCCGAATGGTGCGGGCCGTGCAAGAAGGTCGCCCCGGTGCTCGAAGAGCTGGCCGCGGAGACCGACGCGATCGTGATCCGCAAGCTCGACACGGACGCGAACCCGGAGATCACCCGCAAGTACCAGGTGATGAGCGTGCCGACCATGATCCTGTTCAAGGACGGCCAGCCCGCCGACCAGCTCATCGGCGCCCAGCCCAAGGCCGCCATCCGCAAGTTCCTCGGCCAGTAGGCCGCAGCCGCCGGGGCCGTCAGGCCTCGGCGACAAGGAACGAGAGGAAGTTTTCACCGATCGGGGGGTCGAGCCGCAGGCTCGGTCCCCCGATTTTTCGTCGGCCCTCCTGGATACCCTTAAATCAAGGGGTCCCCCGGGCGGACAATTCGGGAATATCCGCTTTCACATTCGGCCGGGACTCACGTTCGGCCGGGCTCGGCGCGTGCAGCGGCAGTCGAAGGCTCCGGCCGAAAGACTCTGGCCGAGGGCTTGAAGGCGCTATTCGAGGAGTTCGCCGCCGCGCTGGGAGCCGGGGCGGTCGATGCGCGAGCGGCCGGTGGTCGGCTCGCCGAAGAACTGTTCGAGTTCGAGGTCGTCGAGTTTGAACCACTCCACGGGGTCCTGGAACTCCATCGACCCCTCCTCCTCGACGCTCCGGTCGATCGCCGAGCGCAGGTCCAGTCGCAGCCGCGGGTAGCGCGGGTCGAACCGCACGGTCTTGAAGCCCACGGAGCGGTAGAAATCGGCGGGGACGAGGCAGGCGTTGGACTCCCCGCGCGCGTCGCCGAACGTCTCGATCGCGTAGATCCCCCGCCGCGCCAGGTCCGCCGCCACGGTCTGCACGAGTTGGCGCCCCAGCCCGGTGCCCGCGTAGGCCGGGGCGACGTACGCGGTCATGAGGAGCGCCGCGTCGGGCGACACCGGCCCGGAGGGGAACTCCATCGAGCGCGGCACGAACTTCGGGGAGGCGAAGGTGACGTACCCGGCCACGGCCTCGCCCTCGTAGGCGATCCGGCCGCAGCCGCCCCACTCCAGGAGCGTGTGCGAGAGCCACGACTCCTTCTCGAGTGCGGGTTCGCCGACGTCGCGGGCGGCCTCGGCGCGCAGGGGCGACAGCTCCCAGAACACGCAGGCGCGGCAACGCCCCGGAACGTCTTCCAAGGAGTCGAGTGTGAGGTTGACCATGCGCCGATGCACCCGTCCAGCCTACGTCGGCGAGGCGTCCACATGACGGAAAACACGCGCGGCCTCCGGCCGGTGTGCTAGTAGAGTGGGCCGATCACGCCGGAGGTCCCGTAGGCTGGTCGCAGTGCCTTCCGCGCTCCAGCGGGCAACCGCGGTCCGCGGCCGGGCGTGTACCTACGAGATCCCGGCGAGACTGGATCGCCCGGCGGCGAAGCCGCAGGCGACGCAGACGCACGACCCGCGAGCACGGATCGCGGGCGACGAGGACCATCAGAGGAGGTCTCCGCGTGTCCGGTACAACACTCGACGATTACACCGGTCGCTACGCATCCCGGGTCAACGGGATGGCACAGTCGGAGATCCGCGCACTGTTCTCGGTCGCATCGCGCCCCGAGGTCGTCTCCCTCGCCGGAGGGAACCCCTACACCGCCGCGCTCCCCATGGACGAGCTCGGCGAGATGTTCACGCGCCTGCTCTCCCAGGTCGGCGCCGAAGCGCTCGGCTACTGCCCCGGCCAGGGCAGCGTCGCGCTGCGCGAGGCCCTCTGCGGGGTCCTCGACCTCTCGGGCATCCGCGCCTCGGCCGACGACCTCGTCCTGACCACCGGCGCCCAGCAGGGCCTCGACCTGCTCGCCCGCACCTTCCTCGACCCCGGCGACATCGTCCTGGCCGAGGGCCCGACCTACGTCGGCGCGCTGGGGGCGTTCCAGGCCTCGCAGGCCGACGTGCGCCACCTCCCGATGGACGACGACGGGCTCATCCCCGCCGG
The DNA here is from genome assembly GCF_004912155.1 of Glycomyces paridis. Taxonomy (GTDB): domain Bacteria; phylum Actinomycetota; class Actinomycetes; order Mycobacteriales; family Micromonosporaceae; genus Glycomyces; species Glycomyces paridis. Next base: position 75,546 of record NZ_STGX01000013.1, read on the forward strand.
ACTGGAGGAGGGGCTCGCCGCGCTCGAACGCGAAGGGCGCCAAGCGAAGTTCCTCTACACGATCCCGACCTACCAGAACCCGGCCGGCGTCACGCTGTCCGAGGGGCGCCGCGAGGAGATCCTCGCGATCGCCGAACGGCACGGTCTCCTCGTCATCGAGGACGACCCGTACTCGATGATCAGCTTCGAGGGCGCCCCGCCCGCGCCGCTGCGCGCCCGCGCCGAGCGCGGCGTGATCTACCTCGGCACGGTCTCCAAGATCTTCGCGGCGGGCCTGCGCCTGGGCTGGGTCCTCGCCCCGCCCGCGGTGCGCGACAAACTGCTCCTGGCGATCGAGGCGTCCATCCTGTGCCCGTCCGGGCTCACCCAGGAGGCGACGCTGCGCTTCCTGACGGAGATGGAGTGGCGCCAGCAGGTGAAGGTCTTCAACACGCTCTACCGGGACCGCCGCGACGCCCTCCTGGGCGCGCTCGGCGACTACATGCCCGAGGGCATGACCTGGACCGTCCCGGGAGGCGGCCTGTTCATCTGGGCCACCCTCCCCGAGGGCCTCGACTCGAAGGCGATGCTGCCGCGCGCGCTCCAGGAGCGCGTCGCGTACGTCCCGGGGACCGGTTTCTACGCCGACGGCAACGGCCGCAGGGAGATGCGCTTGAACTTCTCGACGCAGACCGCCGAGTCGATCCGGGAGGGCGTGCGCCGCCTGGCCGGCGTCGTCGCCGGCGACATCGAACTGCGCGACACCTTCGCGGGAGGCGCCGCATGAAGGAGGGCGCCGCAGCCGCGGACATCCGCGTGCTCATCCTCGCCGGAGGCATGTCCTACGAGCACGAGGTCTCCCTGAAGTCGGGCCGGCGGGCCGCGAACGCCCTCCAGCGCCAGGGGATGGCCTGCGAGGTGCGGGACCTGGACGGCGAGCTGCTGCCCGCGCTCCAGGAGTTCCCGCCCGACGTGGTGCTGCCGCTCGTGCACGGCACCCCCGGCGAGGACGGCTCGCTCCAGGCGGTGCTCGAACTCAGCGACATCCCGATCGTGGGGACCGGCTCGATCGGCGCGCGCCGCGCCTGGAACAAGATCACGGCGAAGGACCTGCTGCGGTCGGCCGGCATCCCGACTCCCGACTGGACGTCGATGCCGCGCCAGGCGTTCTCGGACTTCGGGGCGCGCAAGCTCCTCGACCGGATCGCCGCGAAGATGGGCCTGCCGCTGGTGGTCAAGCCGAACTCGGGCGGCTCCGGGCTCGGCGTGCACGCCGTGCACAAGGAGGACGACTTCCCGTCGGCGATGATGGGCTGCTTCTCCTACAGCGACGAGGCGCTCATCGAATCGTTCGTGGACGGCCGCGACATCGCGGTCGGCGTGATCGACCTCGGCGACGGCCCCACGGCCCTGCCGCCGGTCGAGATCGCGCCGCTCCACGGCGACTACGACTACGCCGCCCGCTACAACCCGGGCGCGACCCGCTGGACCGTCCCGGCCGCCCTCGACCCCGCGGTCTCCGCCCGCGTGGCAGAACTCGCCGTGAAGGTCCACCGGACCCTCGGCCTCGGCGACATGTCCCGGGTCGACCTCATCGTCGACGACGCGGGCGGCATCCAGATCCTGGAGGCGAACGTCGCCCCCGGCACCACCGAGACCTCGCTGCTGCCCATGGCGATCGAGGCCGCCGGCCTCAACTTCGGCGAGGTCCTCGCGACGATGGTCCACCGGGCCCTCGCCCGGTCCTGAGACCCGGCTCCTCCGAGCACCGGGCTCGCATGTTCCGCACCGAAAGGGCGCCGATGTTTCACGTGAAACATCGGCGCCCTTTCGGTTTCAGTCGTCGCTGAGCCAGGCGGCGATGTATTCGAGGTTCATCTGCCACTCGTGCTCTTCGACGGGCGGCAGGATCTCGTCCCACATGGTCATGAACGGGCCGCGGAGTTGCAGGTACCCGTGGGGCCTGGCGAGGAACCACTGCTGGAGGTGGGCGGTGCCGTCCCCCCAGCGGTTCACGTGGACCTGCGCCACGGATTCGAGCGAGCGGATCGCCCGTTCGAGGCGCACGGTGAGCACGCCCAGTTCGGCCGCGTGCATCGTAGAGAGGTCGCCGAGGTCGAGGTGGGCCCTCGGTTCGAGGATCACCACCACAGGCAGCCCGCTGGGCGCTGGGGGGCTCTTGAGGCGCCACCGCTCGTTCGACCACAGGTAGGCCGAGTCGGGCGTGTGGCAGGCCGAGCACTGCTCCTGGCGGTCGCCGCGGCGCGGGGGTTCAGAGCCCACCGGCTCCTGGAGCGGCTTGATGCGCAGATCGCCTTCGAACGGGAAGGCGGGCCAGTCGACGAACGCCGGCAGGGCGGGGCGAGCACTGCTCGCGCGCTGATTCAAGTGATGTCTGCTCTGATTCGTCAGGTCGGGCTTGGAACTCGGGCCGGGGGTACTCGCAGCTGCCACCATCGAAAAATACCGCATGATTGCGAGCCTGGAAACCACCGGAATCGACCTTTTGACAGATTTCACCGGGGTTACGGGAAACTCCCTCCCCGGAACCCCCGACATTGGACGTCCCGTAGGGCCGGCACCAGGCGAATCGTTCCTGGACAGGGGGTTTCGCCACAGTTAGTGATGTGCCGCCCATATGGCGGGAAGCCCCTGTCGGCAGGGCAGTCCCGTAGGGCAAGCTGGAAGGCGTGCAAGCAACAGTGACTGACAGTTCCACGCCGGAGGCGACGCCCGTTCCGGGCGATGCGATCGCCGTCCTGATGGACCCCCCGGTCACCGCCGCGCTCGTTGACGAACTCAGTTACCTCTGGGTGAAAGTGACGAACGCCGGCGGCTCCGTCGGGTTCGTTCCGCCGGTCAACATCGACGAGGTTCGCCCTCACACCGTTTCCATTCTCGCGCGAGTGATCGACCGGACTGACACGCTGGTCGCTCTAAAGGAAGGAGCCGCCATTGTCGCTTGGTGTGTTCTCACATCAAACGACAGCCCGCCGCGACAGGGCTGGCGGACCATGCGCCACGTCCAGGTCGACCCCGCCCGGCAGGGCGGCGGTCTCGGCGGCAAGCTGCTGGCGGCAGTCGATCAAGTCGCCCGCGAAGAGTTGAAGCTCGAGGCGCTGAGCCTCAAGGTCCGCTCGGGCACGGGCGCCGACGCCTTCTATCGGCGGCACGGATTCACTGAGGTCGGCCGTCTGCCGCGCGCGGTGCGCATGGCCGATGACGACTACCGGGACGACATCATCATGTGGCGCGAGCTCTCCTGAGGGACCGCTCGCCCCGCTCTCCGGCGGGAGGCCACGACACCGACAATCGAAAACGGCGATGGGGCGATGTTTCACGTGAAACATCGCCCCATCGCCGTTCGTCGTCCTCCGTGCCGGTGACGCGATCCGAGGATCGGCGGGCGGCTCGGCGGGCTACTTGATGCCGATCTGCTCTACGATTCGGTCGAGGTCGGACAGGGAGCCGAACTCGATCACGATCTTCCCCTTCTTGCGGCCCCAGGAGATCGACACCTGCGTCTCGAAATGGTCCGAGAGCCGCTCCTTCAACTCCTCCAGGCCCGGCGCCTTGATCCGGTCCTTGGGCGCGCGGGCCGAGGCGCCGCGCGGCTCGTCGAGTTCCGGCTTCTCCTCCAAGCGGTTCGCGGTGACGAGTTCCTCGGTGCTCCGCACCGACAGGCCCTCGCTGATGATCCGCTCGGCGATGTGCTCCTGCGTGTCCGCGGAGTCGAGGCCGAGCAGCGCCCGCGCGTGCCCGGCCGTCAGGACACCCGCGGCGACCTTCGTCTGGACCGTCGGCGGGAGGCTCAGGAGCCGGATCATGTTGGAGATCTGCGGGCGGCTGCGGCCGATCTTCTTGGCCAGCTCCTCCTGCGTCACGTTGAACTCTTCGAGGAGCTGCGCGTAGGCCGCGCCCTCTTCGAGCGGGTTCAGCTGCACCCGGTGGATGTTCTCCAGGAGCGCCTCGCGGAGCAGTTCCTCGTCGGCGGTGCGGCGCACGATCGCCGGGACGCTCTCCCAGCCGAGGGCGGTGGCGGCGCGGAGCCGCCGCTCCCCCATCACGAGCTCGAACCGGGCGCCGTCCTCGCGGGGCTCCTCGGCGGTCCGCTCGCGCACCGCGATGGGCTGGAGCATCCCGACCTCGGTGAGGGAGGTCTGGAGTTCGCTGAGGTGGTCGTCGTCGAAGATCTGCCGCGGCTGCTTCGGGTTGGTCCCGATGTCGGTGATCGGGATGAGCTGGAAGCTCGCGCCGGGCACAGGGACGAGGTCCGGTCCGCCCGATGTTTCACGTGAAACATCGGCGGGCTCTTCGGATGTTTCACGTGAAACATCGCTCGCGGCCGGGGCCGCCTGGCGCGGTGCACTCGTCTTGCGCGCGCCGTTCTTCGTCGCGGTCGCGACGGGGGCCTCCTCCGGCTCCTCGTCTTCGACGGTGGTGACCTCGGCCAGACCGGTCGGGATGAGCGCGCCCAGTCCGCGACCGAGTCCTCCGCGCTTCGCCGCAGCCATCGACTAGTTCCCGCCCTTCTGGTTCTTGCCGCGACGAGAGGAGAGCTTGGCGCCTCGGCGCGCGATCTCCTCGGCCGCTTCGAAATAGCTCGTCGCGCCCCGCGAGCCGGGGTCGTACGTCATGATCGACTGCCCGTAGCCGGGGGCCTCGGAGACGCGGACGCTGCGCGGGACCACCGCGTCGAGCACGATCTCGCTGAAGTGCCCACGCACCTCCTGCTCCACCTGGTCGGCCAGCTTGGTCCGCTTGTCGTACATGGTGAGCAGGATCGTGGAGACCCGCAGGCGCGCGTTCAGGTGCGCCTTGATGAGCTCGATGTTCCGCAGGAGCTGCCCGAGCCCTTCGAGCGCGTAGTACTCGCACTGGATCGGGATGAGCACCTCCTCGGCGGCCACGAGCGCGTTCACCGTGAGCAGGCCGAGCGAGGGCGGGCAGTCGATGAAGATGTAGTCGAGCTCCCCGCTGAAGGTCTCGATGCTCTTCTCAAGGCGCCCTTCGCGGGCGACGACGTTGACGAGTTCGACCTCCGCGCCGGCCAGGTCGATCGTGGCCGGGACGCAGTAGAGCGAGGGGATGCCGTCCACCGGCACCGCGATCTCGTCGAGCGACTGGCCCTCCACGACGGCCTCGTACACGCTCGGCGTGCCCGCGCCGTGCTCGACGCCGAGCCCGGTCGAGGCGTTCCCCTGCGGGTCGAGGTCGATGACCATGACCCGGTTCCCGTGCAGCGCCAGAGCGACCGCGAGGTTCACGGTGCTGGTGGTCTTGCCGACCCCGCCCTTCTGGTTCGCCACGGCGAAGACGCGGCGGCGCGGCGGCCGCGGCATCGTCACCGAGCCCGAGGGGTTCAGCACCCGCACCGCGCGCTGCGCCTCCCGCGCCAGCGGCAGGTCGTCGTCCAGAGGATTCGGCTGCTGCGGCAGTGCCGACTTCCCGGCCGGCTGCTTCGCCGATCCCGACTGCGTCTCGTCCGGCGCCAAGTGCCGTCCGGACTTGCCTCGCTGCGATGTGGATCTGCGCATCCCGTCCCGTTCCCCGCCGTTGTCAGACCGTCCGTCCGGCAGTCGGTCCTGCGTGCCGACGCCCGCCTCCGACTCCCTCGCAACCGATTCTGGCGCAACCCGGCCGGGGGCCGGGGCTGCGCCACCCGGCGCCGGTGAAGTTTCTCGATAACGGTGCCGCCGGGAGGGCGGGGCCTCCTCGCTCACCGCCGCGTCGAGGAGGTTCTTGATGCGCCGTTCGGCCGGGGTATCGCCGCCAAGGGAGTTCGAGTGTTCACGTTCTTCGGGGGGAAGGGGGTCGCGCACGTTCACCGCCACAGACTACGGGCCGAATGTTTCACGTGAAACATCGCCCTGCTCGGAGAAGCTTACGAGCCATACACTATCCGAACCCTGCGCAGTCCGCCGAATGCGAAGAGCCGCGATGAGGCTCTCATCGCGGCTCCGATTGCACCTTTGCTGCGGCGCAAGGGCTTTGGTTCATGAATTTCTGATACTGCTTGGGACGCTTGCTCAGTGGATGCGCTCGACCCTGACCACCGTTGCGGGGACGGTGAACACGGGCTCCGAGAGCTTCGACTCGCCGCACACGGCGATCTCGGCCCGTCCCCCGCCGGCCCACTTCAGGAAGTCCCTGTCGCGCCGGACCTCCTCCGCGGCACTCTGGCCCTTGATCGCCAGCATGACGCCGCCGAGTCTGGCCAGCGGCAGGCACCAGCCCGCGAGCTTCCCCAGGGGCGCCACGGCGCGCGAGACGACCACGTCGGCCTGCCCCTGCGGGTCGACCTCCTCGGCGCGGGCGCGCAGCACCTCGATGTTCTCGATGCCGAGCGCCTCGATCACCTCTTCGAGGAAGTCCACGCGGCGCTGCATCGGCTCGACGAGCGTCACCCACAGGTCCGGCCGGGCGATGGCGAGCGGGATGCCCGGCAATCCCCCGCCGGAGCCCACGTCGATCACGTCGGACTTCTCGGGGATGAGCTCCTCGACCACGGCGCTGGAGAGGACGTGCCGGCCCCAGAGGCGCGGCACCTCCCGCGGCCCGATGAGGCCGCGCTCGATGCCGATGGTGGAGAGCAGGCCGACGTAGGCCTCCGCCCGCTCCATGCGCTCCGGTTCCGCTCCGAACACAGAGGCCAATGTTTCACGTGAAACATTGGCCTCGTCGGTGTCGGAGCCCTGGGGCTCCTCAGTCACTTATCACTCCATCATCGCTTCGAAAACCGGTGCCGCTCGAATGCCGGTGCGGCTATTCGGGCTTCACCACGACCCGGCGGCGCGGCTCGGCGCCCTCGGACTCGCTCTGCACGCCCTCGGTGGCGTTGATGACGTCGTGGACGCATTTGCGTTCGAACGCGCTCATCGGGTCCAGCTTTACGACCTCGCCGGTCTCGATGACCTGCTTGGCGGTCTTCTCGCCCAGTTCCGCCAACTTCTTGCGTCGCCCGGCGCGGTAGCCCCCGATGTCGAGCATCAGGCGCGAGTGGTCGCCGGTCTTGCGGTACACCGCGAGGCGGCACAGCTCCTGAAGGGCGTCCAGGGTCTGCCCCTTGGGGCCGACGAGGCCGCCGAGCTCCTCGCCGACGATCTCGACCTGGGGCCGGTCGCCGACCACCAGCTCGTCGATGTCCCCGTCGATGTCGAGGATGTCGAGCAGGCCCTCCATGTAGTCGGCCGCTACTTCGCTCTGCTCAAAGAGGTCGTCTTCGGAGGCCACTTCTTCGTCCTCCCGCACCGTTGCTCCCATAATCGCCAACTCGTCCTATCGCTCGTTATAAGCCTAGTTTGCACCATTGTGGCTGATCCGAAGGCGCCTGCGCAGCCTCCGGACCCTCCCCTAGCCCTTTTTCTTCTTGGAGGCCTGCTGCGCGCCGCTGACCTTCTTGGCCCGCGCGATGCGTTCCGCCCGTGAGAGGTTCTTGCCCGAACCGGGTCCGCCCTTGCCCGCGGCGGCGCCGTTGGAGCCGTTCGCACCGGAACCGTTGACGCCCGAGCCGTTCACGGGCTTCTTGGCGTCGCCCTGCTTCGGCCGCTTGCCCGGCTTGGGGGCGAGCTCCTTGCGGCGCTGCTCGGCCTCGGCCTGCTCCGCGAGCATCTGCTCGTGGGCCTTGCTGCCGGGCTTCGGCGGCTTGGTCGCCGAGTTCTGCGCGGGCGGCGGGTACTTGCGGAGCACGTACTGCTGCTGCGCCAGCGAGAACAGGTTGTTGATCGTCCAGTAGATGACGACGCCGATGGGGAACGCGCCGGCGGAGAAGATCATGATGACCGGGATGCCGTAGAGCATCACCTTCTGGATCATCCGCTGGTTCGGGTCTTCGTTCCAGCCGGTCTTGAGGATCATCTGACGCGTGGTCAGGAAGGTCGTGAGGATCATCGCCGCGCCGAGGACGCCCGCGACGAGCTTCACCGTCAGCTGCGAGGAGTCCACCTCGACCAGTTGATCGGCCGGCGTCAGGAAGGAGCTCCAGAACGGGGCGCCGAAGAGCTTGGCGTGGATGTAGGAGTTCCAGTCGGAGGTGTCCCCGGCCAGCGCGCCGGTCCAGCCGTAGAGGTTGGTGTTCAACTCCTGAGCCGGGTCCGGGCGGCGCAGGATGTGGAACAGCGCCAGGAAGACCGGCATCTGGATGAGGATGGGAAGGCAGCCCATGAGCGGGTTCGCCTTCTCCTTGCGGTACAGCTCCATCATCTCTTTCTGGAGCGTCTCGCGGTCACCCTTGTAGCGCTCCTGGAGCGCCTTGATCTCGGGGGCGAGCTTCTGCATCGCGCGCTGCGACTGGATCTGCTTGACGAAGAGCGGGAACAGCAGCACGCGCAGCGTGATCACGACGCCGACGATGGCGAGGACCCACGCCCAGTCCGTCTTCAGGAAGCCGTCACTGTTGTAGCCGAAGACCTTCGCCCACAGGTCGTGCCAGAACAGCAGCACCCACGACACGCCGTTGTAGGCCCACTCCATCACTTGCGGACTCCAGTCATCTCGGTCTCCGATTTCACGTGCTCATCCCGTGGGGGTACGGGGTCGTAGCCCCCCGGATGAAAGGGGTGGCACCGTCCCAGCCGTCGCAGGCTCAACCATATGCCACGGACGGCGCCATGCCGGGACAGCGCCTCAAGGGTATATGCGCTGCAACTGGGGTAGAAGCGGCAGCGAGCCGGCAGGGCCGGACTTATCCACCGACGGTACGCGATCACGGGGGCGGCGGCCACTCGGACCGCGAGCCCTCGGCCCCCTCCCGCAAGGGGTTCGGCGGCCGCGTCGGCCGGAGGGGCGGCGGGGTGGGTCATGACCCGCTCCGCTTGTCGCGGGGGCGTCCGCTCCGACCGCCCTTGCCGCTGCGGGCCGCCTGCACGGCTTCGGTGAGGTCGCGCCGCAGTTCGGCGAAGTCGCGTTCGGCGGCGCGGGGGGTGGCGCGCACGACCACGTCGGTCCCGGGCGGCCAGTGCGGCAGTTCGGCGGCGGCCGCGTGGCGCAGACGGCGCTTGACCTTGTTGCGCACCACGGCGTTGCCGACGGCCTTGGAAACGACGAAACCCGCCCGCGCCGGGCGGTTCGCTCCGGCTTCGGACGGTGTCGCCGGCGCCGTCGGCGCCGGTGGGTCTTCGGATCGCGGTGCGGGCGCTCGGCCCGCGGGTGCCCAGTGCACGACGACGCCGCCGCGGGCGGCGCGGCGGCCTCGCTTGAGCGCCGAACCGAAGTCCCCGCTGCTGCGAATGCGCGCGTCGGCTGGAAGCACCTGGATCACGTCCTCATATGGGGCGGCGGCTCGGGCGGTTGCGACCTGGCCGCGGGCCCGCGAGCCCCCTGTCCGGGGACGGGAGGCGAGCGCTCAGACGGTCAGCTGCTTGCGACCCTTGTTGCGGCGCGCGTTGATGATGGCGCGCCCCGCACGGGTGCGCATGCGCAGCCGGAAGCCGTGGGTGCGGTGGCGACGGCGGTTGTTCGGCTGGTAGGTGCGCTTGCTCACGACGGATGTCTCCCATTACGAATCAAAATGCCACTGCGTCACCCGGTCTCGGGGGCTCCTGCCCCGGCCCGGTAGGGCTCCAGGGACGCGGAGAACAGCCTAGCAGGGCATTCACGCAGCGCCCCAGCCGCGGACGGCGGGTGTGGCATGCCCCTCCGGTTCGAGCGGGCAACTCGCTCATGTTACTCGCCGTCTCCGGGCCGTCGCCACCGCGGGGGCGGTGCGGGGCGCCGCGGGGCCGGGGCGTCGACCGTCCTTCTCGGAAGGGTCCGGGCCGGGTGCGGCGGGCCTGTGCAGGGAGGTCGCGCCGGTCGCGGGCACCCTGTGGATAACTTCGCCCGGATGGTGGACGACTTCTGCGGCCCTGGAAGGACATCGTCGTCAGACTCACAAGAAAGCCCAGCTCATGACCGTGATTCAGGAAACATTGTCACAAGGCGCGCATGTGCACAGGCCAGCTGAAGGCCTGTGGATAACCTGTGGAAAACTTGCTGGAACGCACTGGGGACGAGCAGGTCCGGCGGTGCGGAACGCCTGGTTCGAAGCCTACCCGGTGCGGCTTCCGAACTTCGCGAAACGGTCCGTTCGAGGACATCAGACCAACCCAGAGGGATGACGAAGGTGACCGACCAAGATCTGTCGGCAGTCTGGTCGGCGGTGACCGCCGAACTCGCTGACGCGTCGGCGCTGACGCGCCAGCAGCAGGCGTGGATGCGGCTGACGCTGCCGGTCTTGGCGGTGGGCGGGACGTTCATCATCGCCGCGCCCGACAAGTTCGCCCGGTCGGCCTTCGAGTCGAAGCTGCGCGTGCCGATCAGCGAGGCGCTGACGCGCCGCATGGGCCAGCCCACGCAGATCGCCGTCACCTTGCAGGAGAAGCAGGTCGAGCTCCAGGAGCAGACCACTGCCGAGCCCCCGGCCCCTGCGGTCCCTGCCGCTCCGGTGTCGGCCCCCGCCGAGCCCGACGCGACCATCGTCTTCGATCGCCCCGGCTCCTTCGACCAGGCGCCCCCCGTACCGGAGCCGCAGCCTCCCGCGCCGCCGGCCCGCGAGCCCGCCCGCAGCCCCGTACCGTCGCAGAACCCGCCGAGTCTTTTCGACAGTACTTTTGAACCCGGAACCTTCGAACCGGTCGCCCCCGAGCCCGCGAACTTCGACGCCGCCGCGTTCCGGCGCGGGGCCGCCGAGGGCCGCCGGGCCGCCGACCGTCCCGAGGCCCCCGCCGAGCCCGCGGCCGAGCCCGAACCGATGGAGCGGGCGATCCCGCACCAGCCCGTGCGCCCGACCCAGACCGAGGCCCCCCGCTGGGAGGAGCACCCCGAGCCGCCGGGCGACGAACTCGAACGGGTGCTCTCGGAGACCGCGGCCCGCCGCAGTTCGGGCGAGCACGGCGCCAAGGACAACGGCGCCTCGCCGCCGGTGGCGCCGCCGCCCTCCGACGACCCCGACCCCGCGCGCCGGGGCGGGATCACCAAGACCGCCAGGGACGCCGCGCCCGTCAAGGCCGTCGACGGCGTCGGCCGCCTCAATCCGCGCTACAACTTCGACACCTTCGTCATCGGCTCCTCGAACCGCTTCGCGCACGCCGCCGCGTTCGCCGTCGCCGAGGCCCCCGCGAAGGCGTACAACCCGCTGTTCATCTACGGCGGCTCCGGGCTCGGCAAGACCCACCTCCTCCACGCGGTCGGCCACTACGCGCACGACCTGGGCACCGCCCACTCGGTGCGGTACGTGACCACCGAGGAGTTCACGAACGACTTCATCAACTCGCTGTCCGACCGCCGCCAGCAGGCCTTCCAGCGCCGCTACAGGGACGTCGACATCCTCCTCATCGACGACATCCAGTTCCTCATGGACCGCGAGCGCACGCAGGAGGAGTTCTTCCACACCTTCAACGCGCTGCACAACGCCAACAAGCAGCTGGTGATCTCCTCCGACCGCTCGCCCAAGCAGCTCCAGACCCTGGAGGACCGGCTGCGGACCCGCTTCGAATGGGGCCTGCTCGCCGACATCCAGCCGCCGGACCTGGAGACGCGGATCGCGATCCTGCGCAAGAAGGCCGTGCAGGACGACCTCAACGTCCCGACCGACGCGGTCGAGTTCATCGCCTCCCAGATCCACCACTCGATCCGCGAGCTGGAGGGCGCGCTCATCCGCGTGACCGCCTACGCGAGCCTCAACCGCAAGCCGGTGGACCTGGGCCTGGCCGAGGAGGTGCTGCACGACATCATCCCCGAGAACGGCAAGTCCGCCGAGATCACCGTGGACCAGGTCATGCAGGCCACTGCCGACTACTTCGGGGTGCAGTCGGCCGACCTCAAGGGCAACTCCCGCTCGCGGGCGCTCGTGAACGCCCGCCAGGTCGCCATGTACCTGTGCCGGGAGCTCACGGACCTGTCGCTGCCGCGCATCGGCCAGGCGTTCGGGGGCCGCGACCACACCACGGTCATGCACGCGAACAAGAAGATCCGCAAGCAGATGGCCGAGCGTCGCTCCCTTTACAACCAGATCGCCGAATTGACGAACCGTTTGAAACACACGGGCGCATGAACGGGGTTGTGGACAAGTCTGTGGAAAAGCTGTGGATAACCCCGGATTTCTGTGGAAAGCCTGTGGACGACCTGTGGAAAACACGCGGAAACACGATGTCGAATCGCGTCTTTCCTGTGTACAACCCTGTGCATAACCTGTGGAAAAGCTGTGGACAAGCCTGTGGACGAGATGTGGAAAACTCCGTGGATGTCGGGGGCTGTGGATAAGCTCCTGATTCATCCACAGGTTATGCACAGCTCATCCACAACCCGGCACCCCGGAAGAGCTGGGAAAAGGGCGGTTTTCCACAGTATCCACAGCACCGACGACTACGACGACAGTTATATCTATAGAGAGTTCATTAGTAATAGCGCTGTGAACAACCGAGCTTCAACGAGAAGGAGCGACCCATGAAGTTCCAAGTCGACCGAGACACGTTCGCCGACGCCGTCTCCTGGACCGCCAAGAGCCTCCCCGCGCGCCCGTCGGTGCCCGTCCTCGCGGGCGCGCGCCTGTCGGTCGACGAGGGCCGCCTGACGATCTCCGGCTTCGACTACGAGATCTCGACCCGCGTCACCGTGGACGTCACCGGCGAGTCCGCCGGCACCGCGCTCGTCTCGGGCAAGCTCCTCGCCGAGATCGTCAAGGCCCTCCCCAGCAAGCCCGTCGACTTCGTCGTCGACGGCCCCCACGCCGAACTCACCTGCGGGTCGGCGCGCTTCACCCTGCCGACCATGCCGCTGGAGGACTACCCCTCGCTGCCGCAGATGCCCGAGGCGATCGGGACCATCGACGCCGACGAGTTCGCCAAGGCCGTCGCCCAGACCGCCGTCGCCGCGGGCAAGGACGAGACCCTGCCGACGATGACCGGCGTCCAGGTCGAGCTCACCGGCGGCGGCATCGGGATGCTCGCCACCGACCGCTACCGCATGGCCATCCGCGACTCCTCCTGGCAGCCGGACGCCTCCGACGTGGCCGTGACGGTCCTGGTGCCCGCCAAGGCCCTCGCCGACACCGCCCGCACCTTCGGCTCCCACTCGGGCCCGGTGACCATCGCGATCCCCATGGGCACCGAGGGCGCCCCGGGCATGATCGGCTTCACCGCCGGCGGCCGCCAGACCACCTCGCGGGTCCTCGACGGCCAGCTGCCGCCGCTGCGCAGCCTCCTGGCGACCTCGTACGCGACCACGTTGCGCGTCAAGACCTCCGAGCTCATCGAGGTCGCCCGCCGCGTCGCCCTCGTCGGCGACCGCAACTCCCCCATCCGCCTCTCCTTCGACGAGGACGGCCTCGTCGTCGAAGCCGGCGGCGCCGAGGACGCGAAGGCCTCCGAGGGCATGGACTGCTCGCTCGAAGGCGAGCCGGGCAAGATCGCGTTCAACCCGACCTACCTGCTCGAAGGCCTCGCCGCCATGGACGCCCCGTACACGGCGTTCAAGATGAACGAGCTCGGCAAGCCGGTCGTGATGACCGGGCAGGGCGCGCCCGAAGATGAGGATTCCGACACAAACCACGACGGCTACCTGTACATGCTGCAACCATTGCGTTGGGACGCCTGACCGCACAACGACGTGAACGACCGTGGCGCGAACATCGCTGATGTGCTGGACACATGCTTGAAAGGGGGCGCGACGTGCAACTGGGCATGATCGGGCTCGGCAAGATGGGCGGCAACATGAAGTTGCGCCTGGAGAAGGCCGGACACCAGGTCGTCGGCTACGACCGCAACCCCGACGTCGCCGACGTCGGCTCGGTGGCCGAACTCGTCGCGGCGCTCGACGCGCCGCGCGCGGTCTGGGTGATGGTCCCCGCCGGGGAGCCCACCACCTCCACCGTGGCCGAACTGGCCGGACTGCTCGCCGAGGGCGACGTGGTCGTCGACGGCGGCAACTCGCGCTTCACCGACGACGCGGTCAACGCCGCGCTCCTGGCCGAGCACGGCATCGGCTACGTCGACGCCGGCGTCTCCGGCGGCGTCTGGGGCCTCACCGAGGGCTACGCGCTCATGGTCGGCGGGTCCGCCGCCGACGTCGAGCGCCTGCGCCCGGTCTTCGACGCGCTCAAGCCCGAAGGCGAGTTCGGCTTCGTCCACGCCGGCGGCGTCGGCGCCGGCCACTACGCCAAGATGGTGCACAACGGCATCGAGTACGCCATGATGCAGGCCTACGCCGAAGGCTACGAGCTGCTCGAGGCGAGCGAGTACGTCGACAACGTGCCGGAGGTCTTCAAGTCCTGGCGCTCGGGCACCGTCGTCCGCTCCTGGCTCCTCGACCTGCTCGACCGCGCGCTCGACGACGACCCCGAACTGGCCCGGATCAAGGGCTACGTCGAGGACTCCGGCGAAGGCCGCTGGACGGTGGACGAGGGCATCCGGCTGCGGGTCCCGCTCCCGGCGATCACCGAATCGCTGTTCGCCCGGTTCACCTCCCGCCAGGAGGACTCTCCCGCGATGAAGGCCGTCGCGGCGCTGCGCAACCAGTTCGGCGGCCACGCCGTCAAACCCGAGTGACCACCTCCGGGCCCCGCACGGCCGGCGCGGCGCAGACCCGCCCTCCCGTGCGGCCCGGACACACCCGAGCGGCACAATAGAGGCGTGCGTGTACGACAGCTGCAACTGAGCGACTTCCGTTCCTACGCGCACGCCCAGGTCATGTTCGACGAGGGCCCATCGATCCTGGTGGGCCCCAACGGACACGGAAAGACCAACCTGGTCGAGGCGCTCATCTACCTCGCGAACCTCCGCTCCCACCGCGTCTCCGCCGACGCCCCCCTGGTCCGCCAGGGCTGCGAGCAGGCGATCGTGCGGGCCGAGATCCTCCACGACTCCCGGCGCCTCCTGGCCGAGCTCGCCATCATCCCCGGCAGGTCGAACAAGGCCCGCCTGAACAAGACCCAGCTCCCGCGCCCGCGCGAGATCATCGGCGCGCTCAAGGCCGTCGCCTTCGCCCCCGAGGACCTCGCGCTCGTGCGCGGCGAGCCCTCCGCGCGCCGCCGCTACCTCGACGAGCTGCTGTGCTCGCGCTTCCCGCGCTTCGCCGGCGTCCGCGCCGACTACGAACGCGTCCTCAAGCAGCGCAACACGCTCCTGCGCACGGCCTACCTCGCGAAGAAGACCGGCGGCCGCGGGCCCGGCGGCGCCGAGATGGCCACCCTCGACGCCTGGGACGCCCACCTCGCCCAGCACGGCGCCGAACTCCTCGCGGGGCGCCTCGCGCTCCTGGAGGACCTCGCCGAGCCCGTCGCCAAGGCCCACGCCCGCATCGCCGACGGCCGCTCCGAGGTGACCCTCGTCTACGAGTCCGAACTCGGCGCCGACCTCACGCCCGACCAGGACGTGCTCACCGCCCGGCTCGCCGCCGCGCTCGCCGGGGCCCGCGCCAAGGAGGTCGAGCGGGGCTCGACCCTCGTCGGGCCGCACCGCGACGACCTCGACCTCACGCTCGGCTCGCTCCCGGTCAAGGGCTACGCCTCGCACGGGGAGACCTGGTCGGTGGCGCTCGCGCTGCGCCTGGGCGCGTTCGAGCTGCTGCGCTCCGACGGGACCGCCCCGATCCTCATCCTCGACGACGTCTTCGCCCAACTCGACGGGACCCGCAGGGAGCGCCTCGCCGAGTACGCTGAAGCGGCGCCGCAGACGCTCATCACGTGCGCGGTCGCCGGGGACGTCCCCGAGCGGCTCGCCGGCGCCCGCTACGACGTGTGGGAGGGGGAGGTCAAGCGTGTCCTCTAGCAGCGGCTACGACTACCGGCCCCGACCGCGTCGGCGCGGCAAGTCGGACGACCCGCGCTTCCGCAAGGAGTGGTCCGGTCCCGGCCCCGACAAGCGCGACCCCGAGACGCTCGGCGCGCTCCTGCCGCAGATCGTGCGTAAGAACGGCTGGACCCGCAAGGTCGCCGACGCCTCGGTCTTCGGGCGCTGGGAGGCCATCGTGGGCCCCGAGATCGCCGGGCACTGCCGCCCCGAGAAGCTCGAGCACGGCGAGCTCCTCGTCGTCGCCGAGTCCACCGCCTGGGCCACCCAGCTGCGGCTGTTCTCGCGCCAGATCCACGGCAAGCTCGCCGCGGCCCTGGGCCCGAGCGTGGTCAAGCGCCTGAAGATCACCGGCCCCCAGCAGCCGACCCGCTCCTTCGGCCCGAGGCGGGTGCGGTTCAATGGCTCCCGTGACACGTTCTGAAGCCGCGCACCCCTAGGTCCGTAGGGGGGTTCATGTCCACCGCTCCCGGTGCGACTGCGACGACAACGGGGCCTACAGGCGACGACTGCGAGACTCGGTCGCAGTAGACTTGAACGATGGAGCGGCGGTGACGCGCGAGCAGCGCGCGGACCGCCGCCACCGGTGAGACGGCGGCCCTCCGGGGCCGCATCCGCGCCGCCCTTCGGGCGGCGCGAGCGCGGTGGCGCGGCTCCGGCCCTCAGGAGGCCGCGGGCCGGAACGGACATCCGGCGCAGCCGCGGCCAGACGGCTGAAAGTGTCACAGCCATGGACTAGCTTTCTCACTACTGACCGTGAACGACGACAGAAGGAGTTGCCGGTGGCGGCGAAGCAGAAGGACGATTACAGCGCCAGTTCGCTGCAAGTCCTCGAAGGCCTCGAGGCCGTCAGGAAGCGCCCGGGCATGTACATCGGCTCGACTGGCGAGCGCGGCCTGCACCACCTCATCCAGGAGGTCGTCGACAACGCGGTCGACGAGGCCATGGCGGGCTACGCCACGGACATCCTGGTGACCCTCACCGACGACGGCGGCGTGAGCGTCCGCGACGACGGCCGCGGCTTCCCCGTCGACCTCCACCCGAAGCTGAAGAAGCCGGGCGTCGAGGTCGCGCTCACCGTCCTCCACGCGGGCGGCAAGTTCGACTCCCAGACCTACGCCGTCTCCGGCGGTCTGCACGGCGTCGGCGTCTCGGTCGTGAACGCGCTCTCCACCCGGGTGACCGTCGAGATCAAGCGCGACGGCTTCAACTGGCGCCAGGACTACAAGCACGCCCAGCCGGGCCCGCTGGAGAAGGGCGAGCCGACCGACGAGACCGGCACGATCGTCAGCTTCTGGCCGGACGGGGACATCTTCGAGACCCTCGAGTTCGACTACAAGACGATCTACCGCCGCATCCAGGAGATGGCCTTCCTGAACAAGGGCCTGTCCATCACGCTGCGCGACGAGCGCCCCGAGCACCTCGACGAGGACGGGAACGTCCGCGAGGTGCGGTTCCAGTACGAGGAGGGCATCGCCGACTTCGTGCGCCACCTCAACGCCTCGAAGAACCCGATCCACCCCACGGTCGTGCAGTTCACCGCCGAGGACGAGAAGGAGTTCCACACCGTCGAGATCGCGATGCAGTGGAACGAGTCGTACGGCGAGTCGGTGTACACGTTCGCGAACACGATCAACACGCACGAGGGCGGCACCCACGAGGAGGGCTTCCGCTCGGCGCTGACGAACGCGGTCAACAAGTACGGGCTCGAGAAGAAGATCATCAAGTCCGAGAAGGACCGCCTCTCGGGCGAGGACATCCGCGAGGGCCTGGCGGCGATCATCTCCGTCAAGCTGCGCGAGCCCCAGTTCGAGGGCCAGACGAAGACCAAGCTCGGCAACACCGAGATCAAGGGCTTCGTGCAGAAGGTCTGCAACGAGTGGCTGCCCGACTGGCTCGACCGCCACCCCAAGGAAGCGCGGATCATCGTCCAGAAGGCCTCCAGCGCGGCGAACGCCCGCAAGGCCGCCGCGCAGGCCCGCAAGCTGGCGCGCCGCAAGAGCCTCCTGGAGAGTTCGTCGATGCCCGGCAAGCTCGCGGACTGCCAGTCCACGAACCCCGAGGAGTGCGAGATCTTCGTGGTCGAGGGCGACTCGGCCGGCGGTTCGGCGAAGCAGGGCCGCAACCCTCGTACGCAGGCGATCATGCCCATCCGCGGCAAGATCCTCAACGTGGAGAAGGCCCGGCTCGACAAGATCCTCAAGAACAACGAGGTCCAGGGCATGATCACGGCCCTGGGCACGGGGATCCACGAGGAGTTCGACGGCGAGAAGCTGCGCTACCACAAGGTGATCCTGATGTCGGACGCCGACGTCGACGGCCACCACATCAACACGCTGCTGCTGACGCTGCTGTTCCGCTTCATGCGCCCGCTCATCGAGCTCGGGCACGTGTACATGAGCCAGCCGCCGCTGTACAAGATCAAGTGGAACAAGAAGGGCGACCTGGTCGACTACGCGTACTCCGACGCCGAGCGCGACCGCCTCATCGAGGCGGGCATCGCCTCGGGCAAGGCCGACCCGCGCAGGTCCGAGGGCGTCCAGCGCTACAAGGGTCTCGGTGAGATGAACTACACCGAGTTGTGGGAGACGACCATGGACCCGTCCCAGCGCAATCTCCTCCAGGTGCAGCTCGACGACGCGGCAACCGCCGACGAGCTGTTCAGCGTCCTGATGGGTGAGGACGTGGAGAGCCGCCGCCGCTTCATCCAGGAGAACGCGAAAGACGTTCGTTTTCTGGACATCTAGCGCCCGCCGACCATGATCCGATTGACGACGCAAGGAAGCACTGGTGCCTGAGAACAACCAAGACCAGCTGGAGATCCCGGAGGGGCACGGCCGCATCGAGCCGGTCGGCATCGAAGTGGAGATGTCGCGCTCCTACCTCGACTACGCGATGAGCGTCATCGTCGGGCGCGCGCTGCCCGACGTGCGGGACGGCCTCAAGCCGGTCCACCGCAAGATCCTGTACGCGATGTACGACGGCGGCTACCGCCCCGACCGCGGGTACGTCAAGTGCTCGCGCGTCATCGGCGACGTCATGGGCCAGTTCCACCCGCACGGCGACTCGGCGATCTACGACTCGCTGGTGCGCATGGCGCAGCCGTGGAGCCTGCGGTACCCGCTCATCGACGGCCAGGGCAACTTCGGCTCCCCGGGCAACGACCCGGCGGCCGCGCACCGCTACACCGAGTCGCGGCTCGAGCCGCTCGCGATGGAGATGCTGCGGGACATCGACGAGGAGTCGGTGGACTTCGAGCCGAACTACGACGGCAAGACCACCGAGCCGACGATCCTGCCCTCGCGGATCCCGAACCTGCTCATCAACGGCTCCGAGGGCATCGCGGTCGGCATGGCCACCAAGATCCCGCCGCACAACCTCCGCGAGGTCGCCGCGGCCGTCGACTGGTGCCTGGACAACCCCGAATCCGACGAGGCCGAGGCCCTGGAGGCGATCCTCCACATCATCACCGGCCCCGACTTCCCGACCGGCGCCACGGTCCTGGGCCGCGCCGCGATCGAGGACGCCTACCGGACCGGGCGCGGCTCGATCCGCATGCGGGCGGTCATCGAGGTCGAGGAGGACGCCAAGGGCCGTCCCTGCCTCGTCGTCACCGAGCTGCCCTACCAGGTCAACCCCGACAACCTGGCCGAGCGGATCGCCGACCTCGTCAAGGAGGGCAAGCTCGGCGGGATCGCCGACATCCGCGACGAGTCCTCCGGGCGCACCGGCATGCGGATCGTCATCGTCCTCAAGCGCGACGCGGTCCCGAAGGTCGTCCTCAACAACCTGTACAAGCACACGCAGCTCCAGGACACGTTCGGGGCGAACATGCTCGCCCTGGTCGACGGTGTGCCCAAGACGCTGAACATCGCGCAGATGGTCCGCTACTACGTGGCGCACCAGATCGAGGTGATCGTGCGGCGCACCCGGTACCGGATGCGCAAGGCCGAGGAGCGCGCCCACATCCTGCGCGGCCTCGCCAAGGCCCTCGACCTGCTGGACGAGACGATCGCGCTCATCCGCCGCTCGCCTTCGGCCGAGGAGTCCAAGCAGGGCCTCATGGGCCTGCTCGACGTGGACGAGATCCAGGCCGTGGCGATCCTCGACATGCAGCTTCGCCGCCTCGCGGCCCTGGAGCGGCAGCGGATCATCGACGAGCTCGCCGAGATCGAGACCAAGATCGCCGACCTGGCCGACATCCTCGCCAAGCCCGAGCGGGTCCGCCAGATCATCCGCGAGGAGCTCGGCGCGGTCGTGGCCCGCTGGGGCGACGAGCGGCGCACGCAGATCCTGCCCGACGCCGGCGAGGTGTCCATGGAGGACCTCATCGCCCGCGAGGACGTGGTCGTCACCATCACGCACGGCGGCTACGTCAAGCGCACCAAGACCGACTCGTTCCGCTCGCAGAAGCGCGGCGGCAAGGGCGTCCAGGGCGCGCAGCTCAAGCAGGACGACATCGTCTCGCACTTCTTCGTGTGCACCACGCACGACTGGATCCTGTTCTTCACGAACAAGGGCCGCGTGTACCGCGCGAAGGCGTACGAGCTGCCCGAGGCCAGCCGCACCGCCCGCGGCCAGCATGTGGCGAACATCCTGGCCTTCGGTCCGGACGAGCAGATCGCGCAGGTCATACAGCTCGCCAACTACGAGGTCGCCCCGCACCTGGTGCTCGCGACCCGCAACGGCCTGGTCAAGAAGTCCAAGCTCACCGACTTCGACTCCCCGCGCACCGGCGGCATCGTCGGCATCAACCTGCGCGACGGCGACGAGCTGGTCGGCGCGGCCCTGGTCGACCAGGACGACGACCTGCTGCTGGTCTCGCGCAAGGCGCAGTCGATCCGCTTCCAGGCCACCGACGAGTCGCTGCGGCCGATGGGCCGGGCGACCAGCGGCGTGATCGGCATGCGCTTCGTCGGCGACGACGAATTGCTCACCATGATCGTCTTGCGCGATAATATGGACATCCTCGTGGCCACCAGCCGCGGCTACGCGAAGCGGACACCTGTCGACGCGTATCCGCCGCAAGGCCGCGGCGGCAAGGGCGTCCTGACCGCGAAGATCACGGAACGGCGCGGCGACTTGGTTGGGGCGCTGTCGGTGACGCCGGACGACGAGCTGTTCGCTATCACCTCGGAGGGGGGCGTCATCAGGACACCGGTGCAGCCGGTCCGCCAGACTTCGGACCGCAACACCATGGGCGTCAAGCTGATCGACCTGCCCGACGAGGTGTCGCTGCTCGCCATCACCAGGAGCGCCGAGGAACCGGAACCCGATGAGGGGCAGGACGAGTAGATGACCGACGCGAAGGCTACCGCTGCGGAGACCGAGCGCGATGAGGACGTCCCCGAATTCCCGGAGACGCCCGAAGCGGCCGACCAGCCGAAGGCCGACGACGAATCGCCGTCACCGGTCTCGGCGCCGCCCTCCGCGGCGGCCCCCGCTCAGGACCAGACGCTGACGCTGCGCCGGCCTCCGGGCATGACGCCGCCGCCGGTGACGCCCGAGGCGATCCCGACGCTGTCGACGGGCAACACCGCTGCCCAGCAGGCCGCGGGCGTCGCCTCGTCGGCCCGCGTGGCGGACGCGGTGCGCGCCGCCCGCGCGGCCGTGAGCCAGGCGACCGCGCGCGGCCCGCGCCGGGCCCGCCTGCGGCTCAAGCGGATCGACCCGTGGTCGGTGATGAAGTTCTCGTTCGCCGTCTCGATCGTCCTGTTCATCGTCATGGTCGTGGCGACCACCGTCCTGTACATCGCGCTCGACGCGATGGGCGTGTTCGACACCGTCAACGACATGCTCCAGATGCTCATGGGCACGACCGCGAACGGCGAGGCCGCCGGTGCGGCCTCGGCCGACTTCCGGATCACCGCGAAGGGCGTCATCGGGGCCTCGGCTCTGCTCGGCGTGGTGAACATGGTCCTGTTCACGGCCCTGGCGACCCTGGGCTCCTTCATCTACAACGTGTGCGCCGACCTGGTCGGCGGCGTCGAGGTCACCCTCGCCGAACGCGACTAGCGTCCGCGCTCCGAAGCGCCCGCGGCCTCCCGGCCGCGGGCGCTTCGCCGTCAGTGATGCCCGTCCCTCCCGGGCGGGGCCCTGTTCCGCAGGCGCAACGATGATGGGGTAATCTTTCTCAGCGCTGGTCCTCCAGCACTATCCCGATACGGGCGTATAGCTCAGGTGGTTAGAGCGTCGAGCTGATAACTCGAAGGTCCCAAGTTCGAGTCTTGGTACGCCCACAGAACACCCGCCGCGATGCGGCGGGTTTTTTCATGCCCTGGCGCCGGGTGCGTGCTTTCGGCCCCTTCGGGCGGCAAACGCAGACATCCGCCGATCCCCGCCCCTCTGCCGCCCCACCGGCCCGCCGCGTCGCAGTTCGCTATGCTGAGGCGCATCGCGCGATGCCGATCTCGGCATTGCTGTTCACGGCAATCGCTGATATAGGGGGCCCGGGTCCATGTGGAAGAAGATCTTGATCGTCGCCGGTGTGGCAACGGTCGCGTTCGTGGTCGCCAAGAAGGTCAAGTCGATCAACGACGACCGCACCCTGTGGCACGAGGCCACCACCTCCGCGGAGGACGTGCGCTGACGCTCGGCGTTAGCCAGCTCACTACGCTCCGGGTATCCTCGCTGTCGCGATAGGCGCGGCGGGGATACTCGAACGGTCCGGCCGCTCACGCCGCCGGCCGGGGGCCATAGCTCAATTGGCAGAGCACCGCCTTTGCAAGGCGGGGGTTAGGAGTTCGATTCTCCTTGGCTCCACCACGGGACGACCCGGTGCATCGCGCACCGGGTCGCTCTGCTTTCCGCGTGCCGCTCAGCGTCCGGCCAGGCCGGTGTGGAGGAGGTCGGTGAGGGTGTCGATGACGGTGTCGTCGTCGAACTCGCGGCCCTGGGCCGAGTTGGCGGCGTAGCCGAGCATGCCGAGCATGGCGCCCATCGCGGCGGCCACGAGTTCGGGTTCGCCGGGGAGGTCGCGGCCCTGTTCGGCGCTGTACTCCAGGTGGGCGCGCAGGAACGTGGTCTCCGCGACGAGGTTCTCCCAGGCCCGGCCCGAGCCGGGCGGGGCCGCGACCATCGACTGGAACAGCGCGGAGACGACCGGGGCGTGCTCGCGGAAGACCGTCCAGGAGACGGCGATGTGCTGCCGCAGCTGCTCGCGGTCGGTGAGGTCGTGCTCGCGGGGGTGCACGGTGGTGTCGACGAGTTCGTCGGCGCGCTCCTCCATGCCTTCGAGGAGGGCCTGGAGGATCGCCTCCTTGTCGGCGAAATGCTCGTAGAAGGAGCCGGTGGCGCGCCCGGCCTCCTTCGTGATGTCGGTGATCTTGGTGTTCAGGTAGCCGTGCTCGGCAAAGCGGCGCCGGGCCGCCTCCAGCAGCACGGCCCTCGTCTCGGCCGCCCTGGCCTTGCGTACGCCCACATCCGCTCCCACCCGTTGACAGGAGGCCAGTGTAGCGAATACAGTTTCACTGAATTCAAGTTCAGTGAATCTATATTCAGGGAGTTGGGATGCGCATCATCGTCATCGGCGGCGGGGTCGCCGGAGCGGCCGCCGCGCTCGCCATGCGCCTGATCGGCGCGGCGGTCACGGTCTACGAGGCCCGCGCCGATCCGGGCGGGGAGGTCGGGTCCTTCGTGAGCCTCGCCGCGAACGGACTGCGGGGACTCGAAGCGCTCGGCTGCGCCGAGGCCGTGCGGCGCAGCGGGTTCGACGTGCCGCGCCAGCGGATGCGGGGCTCAGGCGGGCTCCTCATCGGCGACGTGCCGCGTGGACGCCGCTCCGCCGACCCGCTCATCTCCGTCACGCTCATGCGCGCCCGCCTCGTCACTGCGCTGCGCGAGGCCGCGGCCGACGCCGGGGCGGTGTTCCGGTTCGGGGATCGGGCGGTCGGCGCGGACCCCGCGACCGGGGAGGTCGCGTTCGCGAGCGGGCTGCGCGACCGCGCAGACCTCGTGGTCGCCGCGGACGGGATCTGGTCGGTCCTGCGCGGCGTGCTCGACGCGGACGCACCGGTGCCCGAGTACGCGGGCCTCTACACGGTCTCCGGTGTCTCGCAAGGCGTCGCGACCGACCCGGGGGTGTTCGACCTGACCTTGGCCGGTGCCGGAGCGTTCATCCACGTGCGGGCCGGCGACGAGGTCTGGTGGGCGGCCCAGATCGACGAGCGGGCCGAGCCTGAGCGCGAGGGCGTGGCGGACGCCGAATGGACGCGCCGCGCCGCGGCGGCGTTCGCGGACGAGGCGGTGCCCTCCCGGCTCGTCGCGGCGACCGCCCGCCTGCATCGGCCCGTGGTGCACCACGTGCTCGACGAGGTACCGGTGTGGCACCGGGGCCGGATCGTGCTCATCGGCGACGCCGCGCACCCGGTGGGCGCGGGCCAGGGCGCGTCGATGGCGATCGAGGACGCGGTGGCCCTCGCCGGGGCCGTGGCCTCGGCCCCCGTGCCCGAGGCGCTCGACGCCTATGCGGCCCAACGCAGGCCCCGCATCCGGAAGGTGATCCGCACCGCCGAGGACAACCGGGGCGCGAAGCGGGCCGGACCGGCGGCGCGGCGGGCGCGCGAGTTCATGATGCGGCTGTTCGTCCCGCTCGTCTACGAGCGGGCGACCGGCTGGCTCTACGACCACCGGCCCGCCCTCCCGGAGCGAAAAGTGGCCGACGCGGCTGCGCCGCAGTCGGACTGACTGCGGCGCAGCGAGAGCAGACGGCCCCGCCCGGGGAGGTCGGTCGTCCAGAACGCCGTCACGGGATCGCACACGACCATCCCTCCGGGAGCGCCCGGTCGCACGGATCGATGCGCGGCGATCTGATCGCCTCCGCGGCGGGCGGGTCCGCCGCGGGCGGTCGCTGATCAGGCGCGCGGTCAGTTGCGGTCGAGCGTGATCACGCGGACGCCGCCGGGCAGCTGCACCAGGTCGACCGGCGTGAACATGTGGGGCGCGAAGGGGCCGTTGAACATCGGGACGCCCGAGCCGATCACCGAGGACTGCTGCTTGACAACGATCCGGTCGATCTCCGGCAGCAGCGTGTGGGCGAGGGTGCCGCCGCCGACCAGCCACAGGTCGAGGCCCTCCTCGGCCTTGAGCTCCCGGACGTGCGCGACCGGGTCGCCCGCGACGACCTCCACGTCAGAGTCCTCCCGCGCCGCAAGAGAGTTCGAGTAGACGACGTGCCGCAGGTGCGGGTAGGCGTCCGGGATGCCCGCGGCGAGGCCGACCGCGAAGGACCCACTGCCCTCCAGGATCGTGTCGAAGTGCTCGCCCGGCCCGGCGATCCCCATCGCGTCGCGGGCCGGTCCCGGCAGCGTCTCGGGGTAGTTCGCGACGATGAACGCCAAGAGGTCTTCGGTGATCGCGAAGTAGTCCTCGCCGGAGGGGTCGCCGCCGTCCGGTCCGGCGATCCGGCCGTCGAGCGTCGCGGCGACGTAGTAGACGAGTCTGCGCATGGAGGTGTGCCTCCTGGGTCGGTCGGTGCGGGCGGGGTTCCGGCCGCACCGACAAAATACCGGTGCCGCGCCCGGAGACGACCGGTAGCCTTCGGCGGTGACCATCCGCCCCGCCGCCGCCCTCGAAGCGATCGCCAGCGCCTTCGCGCTCGGCACCGTGCGAGCCGCCGAATACCTCCCCCACGGCATCCTCAACCGCAACTGGCGCATCGACACCGACCGGGGCCGCCACGCCCTCAAGGAACTCGACGCCCTCGAACCGGATCTCGCGCGGCGGCGCCTCGAACTGCTCCCGCGTTTGGCCGCCGCCGGCGTCCCGGTCGCCGAGGCGGTGCCCTCCGCCGACGGCGACCTGGTTCCCCGCATCGGCGCCCGCGCCTACTACCTCTCCCCCTGGATCGACGGCGACCACCCGCGCGGCGAGGCGATGACGCCCGAAGCGAGCCGGCACATGGGCGCGGTCATCGGCCGCATCCACACCGCCCTCGCCGACCCCGCGACCGGACTCGACGCGCCGAAGGCCCCCGAGCTCGCGGTCATGCCCCTCGGCGAGGCCGTCGCCGCAGTGGCCATGCACCTCAGGCGGATCGAGGACCGCACCTCCCCCGACGACTTCGACCGCGCCGCCGCTGCGGGCCTGCGCAGGCGGCTCGACCTCCTCGCCGCCCACGGCCACCGCCGCCCCGAGACCGCCGGAACCGGCCCGCACGGGTGGACCCACGGCGACTGCCAGAACTGGAACCTCCTGTGGCGGGGCGGCCGCATCGTCGCCGTCCTCGACTGGGACCGGCTGCGCCCCAACGCGTACGGCGAGGAAATCGCCCGCGCGGCGATGTACCAGTGCGTCCGGGCGGACGGCAGCGTCGACCTCGCGAACGTGGCCGCGCTCATCGCCGGGTACCGCACCGAATCCGCGATCGGCACCGAAGCGCTCGCCGAGGCCGCCCGGCACCGCTGGTGGCGCATCGCCGCCAGCGTCTGGCACCTCGAATACCGCTACGACAAGGGCGTCAAGGCCGCAGAGGCGCTCTTCCACTCCGACGAGCGGCTCCTGCACTGGTGGACCGCCAACCTCGACGAGGTCGAGGCCGCGTTCATGTGAAGCAGTGGCCGGGCGTTGACGGCCCCGGGCAGAATCGTTGCACCACCGCGTGACGAGGACGCCCCCATGACCGAAGCGACTTCTCCCGCGATCGAGTGGGCCCGCGAGCGCAGACCCCGGCGCGGCCCGCACTGGGAGGCACTCGAAGCCCGCGTCTTCGCCGACCACGTCGATGTCCAACTGCTGCTTCGCGTCCGCGGCCTCGTGCTCCCCCGCAAAGGCGCCTGGTACCTGGCCGCGTTCGCGTGCTCGGCCGCCGCGGCGCTGGCGGCGTTCGGCCTCGGCAGCGTCGACGCTCAAGCCGGCCGGCTGGCGGCCGGTGCGCTCATGGTCGCGGTCGCGGTACTTCAGGTGGTCGGATTCGCCTGGGCCCTACAGGGGTACGGGACGGGCGCGGACGCGTTCTGGGGCCTGGTGGTGTTCTTCACCGGTGCCGTCCCGGTGGCGGGCTTGGGGATGCTGGAAGCCGAGGCGGGGTCCGGCGGCCCCTCGTTCCTGTTCTGGTTCGCTTTGGTCGCGATCGCTTTGGGGCTCACCGGAAGTGCGGGCTCCACGCTGACGCCGTCGAAGGGCGGCGCCCGGTCTCGTCGCGTGCTCGCGGCGGTCGCGGCGCTGCCCGAGGCCGAGCGCGAGCGGATCGGTGCGGACCTGGCCGCGGCGCTCGACGTGCTGGTCGAGCGCCGCGTCATCGATGCGAGGACGCGCAAGGAGGCCCTCGGCGCGCCGCTCGGCGGCCTCGCCGTCTCGCGGCAGAGCGGTTCGGCGAGCTAGCGGAGGACCGCCTTCTGGAGCGCTTCGGCGGGGCCGTTCGCGAAGCGGCGCAGCCACAGTCGCGAGCCGACGAGGAGGACCGCGCTGATGGCGAGCCAGAGTCCGGCGACGAACCACGGGTTCGTTCCGAAGCGGGCCGCCAGGCCCAGGCCCCAGCCGTAGCAGATCGCCGAGGCGAGCACGTTCTGGAGGATGTAGCCGCTGAGGGCGGTGCGGCCCAGGGCTTCCAGGGCGGCCGTGACCGGGCCGCGGCGGACGTGTTCGACCAGGAGGCCGATGAGGCCCACATACCCGAGCATGACGATCGGGGCCGCTGCGTAGCGTTCGAGGAGGAACAGGGAGTCGGGTCCGGCCATGAGCGCGACGTTGACCGGCAGGCCGATGCCCAGGCCCCACACGAGGAGTCGGCGGCGCAGCGCGCGGCCCGCGTCGTCGGCGGCGAACGCTCCGGCGCGCATGAGCTTGACGCCCAGCAGGAACAGGAAGACCAGCAGCGGGAACGTGACGATCGGCTCGATGCGGAAGAGCAGGACGTTGTCGAGCCGGAACGCGACCTGGTCGAGCCAAGAGCCGGAGGCGTAGATCGCCTGGATGTCCTTGGTGTCGGTGCTCTCCGGCCCGCTCGTGGCCGCGAGTGCGGCGGTGGCGAGGCCCATCACGGCGAGGTGCAGGCCGAGGGCGGTCCACATGGCGGCGTTCTGGATCCGCTTGGAGCCCTTGAGGATCCAGGCGACGATTACGGCGGTGACCGCGTAGCCCATGAGCACGTCCCAGGCGAACACGAGCGTGAAGTGGATGGTGCCCTCGACGAAGAGGAAGAGGGCCCGCCAGTGGTAGCGGCCCGGCCAGCGGCGGCCGCGTTTCTCGCTGGAGCGGAACTGGATCGCGAGGCCGACGCCGAAGAGGACGGTCAGCATCGACAGGAACTTGCCGTTGGTGAGGAGTTCGAAGACCGCGCCGATCGGCGTGGCGTCGGTGGCGGCGCCCGCGGAGCCGATGAGCGGGCCGGCTTCGCCTTCGGGTGAGGCGAAGATCCAGATGTTGGTGCCGAGCGTGCCGAGGATCGCGACGCCGCGGAGGACGTCGAGCAGCGGCATCCGCTTCGCGGCGGGTGCGGCTTCGGCGGCGGGCGCCTGGGCCTTGATGGTGTCCATGTCTTCAGCTTGCCGGTTCGGGGCGCGGCCGGAATCGTGCTGCGGCATGGACTTTCGTTCCCGCGGGGGGCGACCGGCGGTGCAGGTCGCGGTGCGTCGAAGGTGGCAGCGGCGCGGGCGCGTGTGCGACCTTCGTCGGAGCGGGGGAGTGCGGCGGCGGGGCGGGGTGTCGCGTCCCGCCGCCGCGTGCGGTCAGGCCGGGAGGGGGGTGCGGTCGCGGGTGCGTCCGGTGCGGCGGGGGCGCCGGTCGAGCCACCACTGGGCGATCATGAGGTTGACGATCCAGCTGAGCCAGATGGAGGCGACGGCGGCGTCCTCGATGACCGCGTCCATGTCGCCGCCGTAGTAGGAGTCCTGGAACGGCAGGAGCACCAGCATGACCAGGACGAGCCAGACGCGGTTGACCACGATGGACCAGCACAGCGCGAAGGAGCGGATCATCCAGCGGCGGTGGTCCTGGAAGCGGTGGCGCCGTGCGGCGACGAGGCCGAAGAGCGTGGTCGCGAACCAGGCGAGCGCGAGGAACACGTTGCCGATCTTCCCGGCGGGGCCGATGACGGAGACGATGCTGACGACGAGGGCGAACAGGCCCGAGGGGAGGACCCCGGCGAAGACGTAGACGCGGCCGGTGACGCGGTGGACCTTCGGGTGGTGCTGCCGCAGCCAGGGCCACACCTGCATCGAGCAGGCGATGATCGCGACGGAGCCGAAGAGGATGTGCCCGGAGAGCATGAGGTAGTGGGTCTCGGGGAAGGCCTCTTGCAGGTCGACGAGGGAGTCGCCGGTGTCGAAGGTGAGGTAGAAGGGGAGCCGGGCGGCCACGAAGAGGCCGGCGACGGCGAAGAGCGGGACGATCCACGGGCGCCGGTACCACTTGGGTTTCGGCGGGGTGGCTGGTTCGGGGCGGGTGGCGGTGGTGGTCGCTGCCACTGGGGTCTCCGATCGGGAACGGGTGGACGATCGATGCGTATGAGATACGCTAATTAAGCGTATCTCATACGCACGATCGGCGGGGCGCGTGCCGCCGCGCCCACGCCGTAACCTGCACACCGGGAACGGAACGAAGGAGCGCGCATGGCCGGTGACATGTACGGGCTGCTGTGGGAACGGGAGCTGCCCGTCGAGGGGCGCGGGCGCCGCCCCGGCCGGCCCTCGGGCCTCAGCCGCGAACGCATCGTCGCCGAGGCCACCGCTATCGCCGACGCCGAAGGGCTCCACCAGGTCTCGATGAAGCGCATCGCCGACGGGCTCGACTGCGGGGTCATGTCGCTGTACCGGCACGTGCCGGGCAAGGACGAGCTCGTCGCCCTCATGTACGACGCCACCATGGCCGACGCGCCGCCGCTGCCCGAGTTCGCCGACTGGCGGGACGCGATGCACGCGTGGGCGATGGCGGTCCGCACGCTCTTCCGCGCCCACCCCTGGGCGCTGCCGCTCGCGACCGCCAACCACATGATGGGGCCCGGCGAGGCCTACTGGCTCGACTGGGCGCTCGGCGTCTTCACCCGCACCGGCCTCGACGCCGACGTGAGCCTCGCGGCGGTCCTCGCCGTCAACGGCTACGTCGGCGGCGCGCTCCGGCCCGAACTCCAGGGCCAGGACGACCCGCAGTGGTTCCGCTTCATGCGCCACCCGGCCGCCGCCGAGCGGTTCCCGAACGTGCAGCGGCTCATCGACTCCGGCGGGATCGCCGACTCCCCGGTCCTGAAGGACTCCTTCGAGTTCGGGCTCGGCCTCGTGCTCGACGGCCTGGAGCGCTACATCGAGACGCGGCCCCGCCCCGGCGGTGAACCGTGAGCGCCGGGGGCGCCCTGGCGGCGGCGAATTGCGAACGCCGACAACGGATCGGGGACCGGCTTGAAGGCCGGTCCCCGTCTCACGATCGAACGAATCCGCTGATCCTATAGGATATATCCTGTAGGGTCACGCTGGCTGAAGCGCCGGATCGCCCCTGCGGACCCCCGGACCCTCGCCCGAAGCCGCGTCCGGCTTCGGGTCCGGTTCCGAGCCTGAGCCGGAGTTCGGGTGCTGCGCCGCCTCGTCCGCGTCGAAGGCCGACTCGGCGTCGAAGGGCTGCGGCGGCGCGTCGTACACGCCGCGGTCGAGGATCTTCTCCGACCTCGCGACGATCACCGGCACCACCATCTGGCCGGTCACGTTCGTGGCCGTGCGGATCATGTCCATGATCGGGTCGATCGCCAGCAGCAGGCCGACGCCCTCCAGCGGCAGGCCCAGCGTCGACAGCGTCAAGGTCAGCATCACCGTCGCGCCGGTCAGGCCCGCCGTCGCCGCCGAGCCGATCACCGACACGAACGCGATGAGCAGGTAGTCCCGCACGCCCAGGTCCACCCCGTACACCTGCGCCACGAAGATCGCGGCGATCGCCGGGTAGATCGCGGCGCAACCGTCCATCTTCGTCGTCGCGCCGAACGGCGACGCGAACGACGCGTAGTCGCGCGGCACGCCGAGCCGGTCGGTCACGATCTTCTGCGCCAACGGCAGCGTCCCCACCGAGGAGCGCGACACGAACGCGAACTGGATCGCCGGCCACGCCTTGCGGAAGAACTGCACCGGCGACACCCGCGCCACCAGACGCAGCAGCACCGGGTACACGACGAGCATCACCGCGAGCGCGCCCGCGTAGATGTCGATGCTGAACACCGCGAGCGGCTCCAGCAGGTCCCACCCGTACGCGAACACCGACTTGCCGATGAGCGCTGCCGTTCCGACCGGCGCGAGGCGGATGACCCACCAGAGGGCCTTCTGCACGATCGCGAGCGCCGAGGCGTTGAACCGCAGGAACGGCTCGGCCCGGTCGCCCAGGCGCGCGGCGGCCGCGCCGACCACGACAGCGACGAACACGATCTGGAGGACGTTGACGTTCACGAACGCGTCGACCACGTTCACCGGGACGATCCCGGTGAGGAAGTCCGTCCACGAACCGGAGGTCTTCGGCGCGGCGGCGCTCGACAGGTCAACGCCCGCACCGGGATCGGTCGACAGACCGATCGCCAGGCCGATGCCTACGGCGATGAGCGAGGTGACCGCGAACCAGCCGAGGGTCTTGGCGACCAGGCGGCCCGCGTTCGCCAGGTTCCGCAGGTTCGCGATCGAGGCGACGATCGCGGTGAACACCAGGAACGGGACGATGAGGAACAGCAGCTGCACGAACAGCGTGCCCACGGTCTCAAGCGTGGCGCCGAGCCACGCCACCGACCAGTGGCGGGCGGCGTACCCGAGCGCGAGGCCAAGGACGAGGCCGATGAGCAGCTGCGCCGCGAACGGGATCTTCTTGCGGCGGCGCCGGTCGGCGCCGCCCTGCTTCGTAGAAGCTTCGGACATGATTGCACCTCTGGTGAATCGGGCGCGCGGTCGCGCATGGCCGTGGCGGGGCACGCCGCGGGACCGCGTTGAACAGGGAGGACCGCCGGGTCGGGCTCACGCCCGGCGCAGAAGGAGGTACATCGGCGAGCCGCCGGTGAAGAGGTTCGGGCTAACGACAGAGCACGGTCGACACGCGGCAGAAGTCGAGGTGACGCCTGCGTGTCAGATGCTGGTCCGTGACTGTGTAGCTCATCGCCCGCCAACGGTAGACCCGCCCGCGACCGCCCGGCAACCTCCGGTGAGCGAGCCCATACGCCGCGATTGAAAGCGACGGCCCAAGCATCCGATCGCCTTCGCCCTCCGCCGCGGCCTCCGTCTTCTTCCCACACCTGCGTCTTCCCCTTCGCACCGCGCCGCCGCCGACCCGGCGGGCGGACCGGAGCGCGCCCCGGGCACCCTCTAGATTCGAGTCGTGCCCCGATCGGACCGACCGCCCCTGCACCACACGCTGCGCGCCGTCCCGACCGCCGCGCTCGCCGCGGTCGCGGCCGGCGGCGTCCTCGGCTCGCTCGCCCGGTACGCGCTCCAACTCGCCTTCCCGTCCCGCCCAGACGCCTTCGACCTCGCGACCTTCCTCGCCAACGTCCTCGGCGGGGTCTGCATCGGCGCGCTCATGGCCGTCCTCACCGAGACCACCCGCCACCCGCTGCTGCGGCCCTTCCTCGGCATCGGGATCCTCGGCGGGTTCACGACCTTCTCGACCTACGTCGTCGGCGTCGCCCGAGCGCTCGACGCGGGCGAGGCCGCCCTCGCTTTCGGATACGGCCTCGCGACCGTCGCCGCCGCACTCGCCGCGGTCGCCGCCGCGTTCTACGCGACCCGCCTGCTCCTTCGCCGACGCCGCGGCGGCGCCGCATGACGCTGCTGCTCATCGCCGCGGGCGCCGCGGTCGGCGCGCCCGCCCGGTTCCTCACCGACCTCGTGCTCGCGCACTACGCGGGCCGCCGCCTGCCCTGGGGCACGCTGGCGGTCAACGTCGTCGCCTCCGGTCTCGCGGTCTTCCTCGCGTTCGCCGTCGCCGACCCGCGCCTGACCGCGCTCCTCGCCACCGGCCTGTGCGGCGCGCTCAGCACCTACTCGACGTTCTCGTACGAGACCCTCTGGCTCGTCGAGGAAGGGCGCTGGCGCGACGCGGCGCTCAACGTCGCCGCGAACCTCGTGGGCGGGGCCGCCGCGGGCCTCGTCGGGTTCGCCCTGGCGCGCCTCCTCGCCTGACACAGTCCGATCCCGACACGCGACCGGCGGGCGCGGCAAATGCGCGGTTCGGCAGGGCCGATGTCCGACGATCGAGGTCCTGCCAGAGTCGCCGGCCGGGGCCGGCCGTTCGCGCCGCCCGGCCGGCACGAACCGAGAGGGACCCCTGATGCCGGGCCTCAGCGCGTTCGCGCGCCGCACCTCAGACCGCCGGGCCGCGCCGCCCGAACGCCGCACGGGGAGGCTGCGCCCGCTGCGGCCCTGGCTCGCCGCGGCGCTCGCCCTGCCGCTCTTCGCCTCCTCTTCCACAGCCGCGCAGGCGAACGGGGAGGACGAGCCGACCCGCGTGTGGCTGGTCGAACTCGCCGCCGGCGCCGACGCGTCCGCACTGGACGCGGCGGCGAGCGGCCTCGACTACACCCTCCGGCACGACTTCGAACGGGTGTGGAACGGCGTGTCCGTCGAGGCGGACCCGGCCGTCGCGCGGCGGCTCGAACGGCTCGACCTGGTCGAAGAGGTCTGGTCGGACGTCGTGTTCACCGGCCCCGCCCGGGTCGGGACCGATCCCGAGCTCGAGGCGGGCCGCGTTCCCGAACTCGCGCAGGCGATCGCGACGACTCGCGCCGACGAGGCGCATGAGCGGGGGATCACCGGCGAGGGCGTCAGGGTCGGCGTCATCGACACCGGCGTCGACTACACGCACCCCGACCTCGGCGGCTGCTTCGGCACCGGCTGCCGGGTCGCGTACGGCACCGACTTCGTGGGCGACGACTTCGACTCCGACGACCCCGAGCACGCCGAGCCCCGCCCCGACGACGACCCCGCCGACTGCGGCGGGCACGGCACCCACGTCGCCGGGATCGTGGGCGCGAACGGTCAGGTCACCGGGGTCGCTCCGGACGCCGTGATCGGCGCGTACCGCGTCTTCGGCTGCGAGGGCTCCACGAGCGCCGAGGTGATCCTCCAGGCCCTGGAGGCCGCGCTCGACGACGGCATGGACGTCGTCAACCTCTCGCTGGGCCAGTCGTTCCAGTGGCCGGGCTACCCGACGGCGAAGGCCGCCGACCGGCTCACCGAGGAGGGCGTCACCGTCGTCGCCTCCATGGGCAACGACGGCGAGGCCGGGGTGTTCTCCGGCTCGGCGCCCGGCGTCGGCGAGGACGTGATCGCCGTGGCCTCTACCGACAACCCCGCGCAGCGCATGGACGCGGCGTTCGTCGCGGCCCTCGACCGCAGCGTCGGCTACAAGTCGATCGGCGACGTGGCCGACCCCGAGCCGGGGACGGCCACCGACCCGCTCGCGTGGTTCGGGCGCGCCTGCGCCGACGACGCCGCCGAAGCCGACATCGCGGGCAAGGCGGCGCTCATCGTGCGCGGCGAGTGCACCTTCAAGGAGAAGTACGAGCGGGCCGTGGACGAGGGCGCGACGGCCGTCGTGGTCTACAACGACCGGTCCGGGCCCTTCGGCGGCGCCGGCGTCGACGACCTCGGGGTCCCGCTGGTCGGCGTCACCGACACCGACGGCGAGGCGCTGCGGGAGGCGGCGGCCGACGGCGACGCCGTGCTGGAGTTCGGTGGCGACACCGTCCTGGTCGACCTGCCGCGCGGCGGATACGCCTCCTCGTTCAGCGCGTACGGGCCCGCGCCCGACCTCGCGTTCAAGCCCGACCTCGCGGCCCCCGGCGGCGGCATCTGGTCGACCGTGCCCGTGGCCGACGGCTCCTACGAGTCGCTCTCGGGCACGTCCATGTCCTCGCCGCACGTGGCGGGCGCCGCAGCGCTGCTGCTCCAGGCCGAGCCGCGCCTGGAGCCCGGCGAGGTGCGCACTCGCCTGGCGAACTCGGCGACGCCCGTCGTCTGGGGCGACGATCCCGAGCTCGGCGAGTACGAGGCCGCGCACCGCCAGGGCACCGGCGTCATCGACGTCGTCGCGGCGCTCGACGCCGAGGCCCGCCTGCTGCCCACCGGCGTCAATGTCGGCGACGGCACCGGTGCGCGCACCTTCACGCTCACGTTGACCTCCGACGCCTACTCGGTGCAGGACTACGACCTGGAGCACCGGGCCACGACCGCCACCACCGGCGACGAACGCGCGCCCGACTTCGTCGCCACCGAACCGGAAGTGACGTTCGAACCGTCGCACCTGCGCCTCTACCCGGGTCAGAGCGCCACGGTCGACGTCACCGTCGAGCCCGGCGCCGACCTGCCCGAAGGCACCGTCTTCGGCGGGCGCATCACGGCCGTCCCCGAGGGCGGCGGCACCACCTTGACGGCCGCGTACTCCGGCTACCAGGGCGACTACCTCGCGATCCCCGTCCTCGCGCATCCCGACTACCCGCGCTTGGGCGCCGTCGTCGGCCAGGACCCCGAGACGCACCAGTTCGAGTACCGCGACCTCGACGAGGGCGAGACCTTCAGCCTCGCCGAGGGCCCGGACCTGGCCGCCCTGGTCTACCTCGGGCACCAGGTCGCGGCCATGGAGGTCTCACTCGCTAACACCGCCACCGGCGAGGTCGTGCGGTGGGAGCGGGAGACGTTCCTGCCCCGCTCGCCCGGCCCGGACGACGCGGTCGGCATCCACCTGGAGGACCTCGTCGCCCAGCGGCCCAACGCCCTCGAAGCGGGCGAGTGGACCCTGGAGGTGCGGGTGCTCAAGGCCCTCGGCGACGAGGCGGACCCCGACCACTGGGAGCAGTGGACCTCGCCGGCGTTCACGCTCACCGACTGAGCGGGGCTCCGGCGTTCACGCTCGACGACCGGGCAAGGCCGGCGGGCAAAGCTGAGCCGGGCGGTGCCCCGGTTGCCCGAGCGGCCGTCGGGGCTCGGCGCGTGCGGGCGGCCGGACTGGTGGTGTCCGGCCGCCCGCGCTTCGCGCGGAGCGGCTGTCTCTGCGGGGACCTCGCGCGGGTGGGTTCCCGCGCGAGGTCTCGGTATGGTGGCGTTCGCGAATCCCCCTCTTTCGCCGCCATCCCGCAGTGACAGATGGCTTTTTCTCCAACGGTGCCACCTCCTGCGGTGAACTGTCGAGGAGCAGTTCCGAGCCTGTGGATAACTCCGACCGAGACGGTCTCCGCGCAGGACACGGCCTTGTGGAGGCTCGTGTCCGTTGTGGTTTCGAAGGTCGTCTGTCGCATTCGTCAACGTTGGCACGCACCGCCTGCGATCGGCAAGTGCGGATTCTCGGCCTGTGGATAACTCTGTCCGGCGCGGCCGTCAGCGGCGGTGGACGAGTTGCGCCCCCGCCTGGTCCCGCGGCGTGATCGTGATCTGGTCGATGTTCACATGCGCCGGGCGCGTCGCGACCCACGCGATCGACGCGGCCACGTCCTCGGCCGTCAGCGGCGTCATCCCCGCGTACACGGCGTCGGCGCGCTCGCCGTCGCCGTCGAAACGCACCAGGCTGAACTCGGTCTCGACCATGCCCGGATCGATCTCGCACACCCGCACCGGCTCGCCGAGCAGCTCCATCCGCAGCACCCGCGTCAGCGCCGCCTCCGCGTGCTTCGCCGCGTTGTACCCGCCCCCGCCCGGATAGGGCTGGTGCGCGGCGATCGAACCGATCACCACCACCTGGCCGTCGCCGGACGCGGCCAGCTTCGGCAGCAGCGCCTTCGTGACGCGCACCGTTCCCAGCACGTTCACGTCGTACATCCGCTGCCACAGTTCGAGGTCGGCCCCGGCGATCGAGTCGAGGCCGAGCGCCCCGCCCGCGTTGTTCACCAAGAGGTCGCAGCGTTCGACGCGCTCGGCGAACGCCGCCACCGAGGCCTCGTCGGTCACGTCCAGCGGCAGCGCCGTGCCTCCGCAGGCCGTGGCGGCCTCGGCGAGCCGGTCGGCGCGGCGGGCGCCGAGGACGACGTCGAACCCGGCTTCGGCGAGCGCCTTCGCGGCGGCCGCGCCGATGCCGCTGCTCGCTCCGGTGACGACGGCGGTCTTCCTGGTCATGACGGCTCCTCCCCTGGGGGCCTTGGCAGGCCCGGTCCGCTCGGACCCTACTCGGGCGGGCGCGGCGCGCCTCCGCGGGTTCTCACACTCTGGCGGGCCGGGGCGCCGGGCGCCGCCGCGGCCGTACCATCGCAGGCGACGCTGGTTCCGAGGCGGCGGCGCGGGTGCGCTGTGGTCTCGGCGAAGAGGGAATCTGGTGCGAATCCAGGACTGCCCCGCAGCGGTGAGAGGGAACGAAACCCGCCATGAGCACTGGGCCCTTGGGGTCTGGGAAGCGGCGGCGACTAGGTGCCGGCGACGGCGCGCCCTTGAGTCCGAATACCTGCCCGCGTACCGCGCGCGACCGCGCGCGGTCCCGCTGTCGCAAGTTCGAGGGAACTGACACATGAACACGACCATCGGCGTGCGCTCCGGCGCGCTCCAGTCCACCGCGCTCGGCTATCCGCGCATCGGTTCGCGCCGCGAGCTCAAGCGCGCGCTCGAATCCCACTGGTCCGGCCGCTCTGACGCGGCGGCGCTCGAGGCGGCCGCGGCCGCCGTCCGCGCCGAGATGCTCGACGACCTGTCGGTCCTGGGCACCGTCCCGACCGGGGTCTTCTCCCTGTACGACCACGTGCTCGACGCGGCCGTCGCCGTGGGGGCGCTCGCGCCGCGGCACCGCCGCGACACGGCTCTGGCCTCGTATTTCGCGGCCGCGCGCGGTGACGCCGAGGCGGCGCCGCTGGAGATGACGAAGTGGTTCGACACGAACTACCACTACCTGGTGCCCGAGATCGGGCCCGAGACGGTCTTCGCGGCCGACCCGGGCAAGGCGGTCGCGGAGTTCCGCGAGGCGCGGGAGCGCGGGCTCGACGCCCGGCCGGTCCTGGTCGGGCCGGTCTCGTTCCTGCTGCTCGCCAAGCCTTCCGAGGGTGCACCTGAGGGGTTCGCGCCGTTCGACCGGCTCGGCGACCTCGTGGAGGTGTACGTGGAGCTCCTGACGGCGCTGGGTCGGGCCGGGGCCGGGCTCGTGCAGCTCGACGAGCCCGCGCTGTGCGCCGACCGGACGCCGGAGGAGCTGGCGGCGGTGGGCGCGGCCTACCGGCGGCTGGTCGGGGTCGCTGAGGTGGTGGTCGCCGGGGGTTACGGGCCCTTCGGCGAGGCGCTGCCGGTGCTCTTGGACGCGGGCGTCGAAGGCGTCGCGCTCGACCTGGTGCGGGGCCGCGGCGATCTCGAAGCACTTGAGGCGCTGAATGTTTCACGTGAAACATTCCTGATCGCGGGGGTGGTCGACGGGCGCAACATCTGGAAGGCCGATCTCGCGAGGGCCGCCGCGGACGTCGCGCGTCTCCAAATGCTCTCGGACCGGGTCGCCGTCGCCTCTTCCTCGTCGCTCCTGCACGTCCCGGTCGACCTCGCCCCCGAACTCGACGCCGCGCACGGCCTCCCCGAGGTCTTGACCTCGCGGCTCGCGTTCGCGCGCCAGAAGCTCGCCGAGATCGCGGCCCTCGCCGACCCGCAGGGCCCGCGGGACGCCAGGCCCGCGACCCCGGACGCGTGGCGTGACGCCGCCGTGCGCGAGCGCCTCGCCGCCCTGGGCGAGGACGCCGACCGCCGCGCGCCCTACCCCGAGCGCCGCGGCGCCCAGGCCGAGCGCGTCCCGCTCCCGCCGCTGCCGACCACCACGATCGGGTCGTTCCCGCAGACCGCCGAGCTGCGCAAGGCCCGCGCCGCCCACCGCCAGGGCCTCATGATCGACGCCGACTACCACGCCCGCATGAGGGCCGAGGTCGCCGAGGTCGTCGCCGCGCAGGAGGCGCTCGGCATCGACGTGCTCGTCCACGGCGAACCCGAGCGCAACGACATGGTGCAGTACTTCGCCGAGCAGCTCACCGGCTTCGCCACCACCGCCGCCGGCTGGGTCCAGTCGTACGGGTCGCGCTGCGTGCGCCCGCCGGTGCTCTTCGGCGACGTCGCCCGCACCGCCCCGATCACCGTCGACTGGACCTCGTACGCGCAGTCGCTCACCGACAAGCCCGTCAAGGGGATGCTCACCGGGCCCGTCACGATCCTGGCCTGGTCCTTCGTGCGCGACGACCAGCCGCTGGCCGACACGGCCGACCAGGTGGCGCTGGCGCTGCGCGACGAGGTGGCCGACCTGGAGGCGGCGGGGACGGCGATCATCCAGGTCGACGAGCCCGCCCTGCGCGAGCTCCTGCCGGTCCGGGCCGCGGGTCGGGCGGCCTACCGCGCGTGGGCGACCCGCTCGTTCCGTCTCGCGACCTCCGGCGCGCGGCCGGACACCGCGATCCACACGCACCTGTGCTATTCGGAGTTCGGCGAGGTCATCGACGCGATCGCCGCGCTGGACGCCGATGTGACCTCCATCGAGGCCTCCCGTTCGAAGATGGAGGTCCTCGCCGACCTCGACCGGGCGCGGTACCGCAGCGCGGTCGGCCCGGGCGTGTGGGACATCCACTCCCCGCGCGTGCCCGCGACCGACGAGATGGCCGCGGCCCTGCGCCTGGCCGTCGCGGCGCTCGGGCCCGACCGCGTGTGGGCCAACCCCGACTGCGGCCTGAAGACCCGCCGCTACGAGGAGGTGCGGCCCTCCCTCGTGAACCTCGTCGAGGCGGCCCGCACCGTCCGCGCCGAGCTCGCCTGACCGCGGCGGGCCGGGCGGGCACCCGCCCGCCCGACCCGCCCGGGCGGCGGCGGGCCGCGCCGTCCGGGTTCGCCGCGGCGGGCACGTACCCTTGCATATGTGGCGATGGACAACTTCCGCATCTTGAACGACCCGGTGAACGGCGGCATGTCCGGCCTGGCCAAGGCCAGCGCGGACTGGCGGCGCCTCGCGCACAACGTCGAGGCGCTCGCGGCCGTCGCGGGCGTGCCGATGATGGCGATGGTCAAGGCCGACGCGTACGGGCACGGCATGGTCCCGGCGGCGCGCGTGTCCCTGGAGGCCGGGGCGGCGGGCCTGGGCGTGGTGACGCTCCGGGAGGCCTGGCAGCTCAAGCGCCTCCCCGACCTCGCGGGGGCGACGGTCATGGCGTTCTTCTTCTCCCCCGAGCAGCCGGGCCTGGCCGAGGTCGTGGGCGCCGGGATCGAGCTCGGTGTCTCTTCGCTGGCGCAGCTCGACGCGGTCGGCGCGGCGGCCGAGGCGGCGGGCCGACCCGCGCGTGTCCATCTCAAGGCCGACACGGGCATGTCGCGCGGCGGCGTCCCCGAGCACGAATGGGACCGGTTCACCGAGGCGGCGGCGAAGCGCCAGGCGGCCGGCGCGGTGGTCGCCGTCGGCGCGTGGAGCCACCTGGCCTGCGCCGACGAGGTCGACCATCCGGCGAACGCGGCGCAGAAGGCTGCTTTCGAGCGGTACCTGGAGGCCGTCGGTGCCGCGGGCCTGGAGCCCGAGGTGCGCCACCTCGCGAACTCGGCGGCGCTCATCGCCGACCCCGAGACCCGTTACGACATGGTCCGTCCCGGCATCGCGCTGTACGGGTACAACCCGGTGCCGCGGTTCGCGGTCGACCTGCGTCCGGTCTTGGAGTTGCGTTCGACCGTGATGTCCTGCAAGCGGCTCCCCGCCGGGACGGGGATCTCGTACGGCCACACGGTGGTTTTGGAGCGGGACACGAACGTGGCGCTGGTGCCGCTCGGCTACGCCGACGGGGTGCCGCGGGCGGCTTCGGGGCGCGCGGAGGTCTACCTCGCGGGGCGGCGGCGCCGGGTCCTGGGGCGGATCTGCATGGACCAGTTCGTGGTCGACTGCGGTGACGACGTGGTGCGCCCGGGGGAGCCGGTGGTGCTCATCGGCGCGGGCGAGCAGCACCCGGACGCCGATGACTGGTCGGCGTGGGCCGGGACCATCCCGAACGACGTCCTGACCGGTCTGGGCTCGCGGGTCCCGAGGCTGTGGAACCGGGGCGTCACCGCCTAGGCGCACCGCCGACAGCACCACTCCTCCGAGAGCACTGTCCCCTCTGAGAGCACTGTGAGGCCGCATGAGTGAGAAGCGTTCCCGTCGTCTGCGCGGTCTGGCGATCGCGGGCGGGGTCACCGGAGGCGTCGCCCTGGGGGCGGCGCTGGCGTGGGGGGTGCCGCGGTACCTGGCGCGGCGGACGCGGGCGTCCTCG
The DNA here is from genome assembly GCF_004912155.1 of Glycomyces paridis. Classification (GTDB taxonomy): domain Bacteria; phylum Actinomycetota; class Actinomycetes; order Mycobacteriales; family Micromonosporaceae; genus Glycomyces; species Glycomyces paridis. The sequence goes on from NZ_STGX01000013.1 coordinate 116,400, forward strand.
GCCGACCCGTACGCGCACGAGCCGTTCGAGCTGCCGCCGCAGCGGTGGGTGGGCACGGTCCGCACGCGCGACGGGGTCGCGGTGCACGTGGAGACGACCGGGCCGGAGGACGCCGACCTGACGGTGGTGTTCGCGCACGGGTACATGCAGGACATGGGCACGTTCTACTTCCAGCGCAAGGCGCTCGCCGAGGCCGAGGGCCTGTCGGTGCGCGGGGTGTTCTACGACCAGCCGGGCCACGGGCGTTCGGGGGCGCTGCCGCGCACCGAGTACGCGATGGAGGACCTGGCCGAGGTGCTTCACGACGTGCTCGCCGCGGTCGCCCCGTCCGGGCCGCTCGTCCTGGTGGGGCATTCGATGGGCGGCATGGCGATCCAGACGTACGCGCGCGTGCACGGCCGGGACTTCCACGAGCGGGTGAAGGGCGTGGCGTTCCTGTCGAGCAGCGCCTCGGGCATGGACACGGTCGAGACGAAGCCGATGCGGGCGCTGCGGCGGCTGCGGCGGACGGTCCTGCCGATGCTCCAGCAGGTCGCGGGCTGGACCCCGGACCTCATCGACCGGTCGCGGCTCCTGGCGGGCGACCTCGGCTGGCTGCTGACGCGCCGGTCGGCGTTCGGGCACGCCGACCCGCCGTGCTCGCTGGTCAGCCTGGTGGAGGCGATGAACCGGCGCACCTCCATCCAGAGCATCGTCGGCTACGCGCGCGCTATCCTCGACCACGACGAGACGGCGACGCTGCCGCAGTTCAAGGGCCTGCCGGCACTCGTGGCGGTCGGCGACATGGACCTGCTGACGCCTCCGGAGCACTCGCGGCGCCTCGCCGCGGCGCTGGAGGGGTCGCGATTCGCGCTCATAGCCGAGGCGGCCCATTCGCCCCAGCTGGAGTACCCTGGTGAAATCTCACAACTGTTGTTGGAGATGATCGACAAAGTCGCCGCCGAGGTCGGCAACGGCCCCACTGCGGGCGCCGAGGCCGCACCGGCGGACGACCGCGGGCGAAACCGCAGGTGGACCCCGTTCTCGCGCCACAACAAGCATCGCCTCGAACCGTGAAACCGGTCCCGGGGCGCCACGACACCGCGGTCACGCGGGACGCGCATCCGGCGCGGCCGCGGACCCGACGCTCTCGGAGGAGTGCAACGTGAGGCTTCAGCTTCCTACGGCCGCAGACACCCACGAGTTCGGGCTGCGCCTGGCCGCGCTGCTGCGCGCGGGCGACCTGGTGATCCTCACCGGCCCGCTCGGCGCCGGGAAGACCGCCCTCACCCAGGGCATCGGCGCCGGCCTCGGCGTCGAGGGCCGCATCACCAGCCCCACCTTCGTCATCGCCCGCTCGCACCGCGCCGGCGAGGCGGGCGTGCCGCTCGTCCACGTCGACGCCTACCGCCTGGAGCACCTCGACGAACTCGACGACCTCGACCTGGACACCGACGTCGACGCCGCCGTGACCGTCGTCGAATGGGGCGCGGGCCTGGCCGAGCGCCTCGCCGAGTCCCACCTGGAGATCGCCGTGGACCGCCGCACCGGCGCCACCGGTGAGGACGAGACCCGCGAGGCCGTTCTCCACGCGCGCGGCGGCGACTGGGCCGAACGCCTCGCCGCCCTCGGCCTCCCGGTCGGCGCGGCCGCATGAGGGTCCTCGCGATCGACACCGCCACCAGCGCCGTCCAGGCCGCCCTCGTCGACCTCGACGGGAACGGCGACGGCCTCGACGGCGACGACCTGTTCCTCACCGCGTTCCGCCGCGAGATCGACGGCCGCGGGCACGTCGAGAAGCTCGCCCCGTTCATCGAGGCGTGCCTCGCCGAGGCCGGGCGCACCGCCGCCGACGTCGACGCCGTCGTCGCCGGGATCGGCCCCGGCCCCTTCACCGGCCTGCGCGTCGGCATGGTCACCGCCGCCGCCTTCGCCGACGGCGCCGGCATCCCCGTCTACGGCGTCTGCTCCCTCGACGGCATCGGCGCCAACACGCGCGGCCGGGCCCTCGTCGCCACCGACGCCCGCCGCAAAGAGGTCTACTGGGCCCTCTACGAAGACGGCGCGCGCGAGGGCGAACCGCAGGTCTGCAAGCCCTCCGACCTGCCCGAGACCGGCGCCGACTACGCCATCGGCGAAGGCGCCAGCCTGTACGCCGACCAACTCAAGGTGCCCGCCGAGACCGCGCCCGTCTACCCCGACCTCGTCAAACTCGTCGAACTCGCCGCCCCGCGCCTCCTCGCCGGCGCCCCGAGCGAACAGCTGACGCCGCTGTACCTGCGCCGCCCCGACGCGCAGCCCGCGCCCGGCCCGCCGCGCTAGCGACCCGCCCCCGGCGTGGTACAGCTTGAGGCGATGAACGAGCACTTGCGGATCGAACGGCTGCGCTGGTGGCACCTGCCCGAGGTCGCCGAGATGGAACTGGCGATCTTCGGGCCCGAGGCCTGGAGCGAAGGCCTGCTGTGGACCGAACTGTCAGCGGGGAACGACTACCGCGCCGTCCTTGACCGCGGCGCCGCCGACGCGCCGATCGCCGGGTACGCCGGCACCGCCCTCAGCGACACCGAGGCCTGGATCAACAACATCGCCGTCGCCGCCGCGTACCGTCGCAGAGGCGTCGCGCGCATGCTCATGGACGACGCCCTCGCCCGCGCCCGCGCGGCCGGCGCGAAAGCCGTCTACCTGGAGGTCGCCGTCGACAACGTCCCCGCGCAGCGACTCTACGACGCCTACGGCTTCTACGGCATCGGCGTGCGCAAGAACTACTACCAGCACACCGGCACCGACGCCGCCGTCATGAGGATGGACCTGTGAAGAGCGAACCCGTGGTGATGGGCATCGAGACCTCCTGCGACGAGACCGGGGTCGGCATCGTGCGCGGCACCGAACTCCTGGCCGACGCCGTGGCCTCCTCGGTGGAGGAGCACGCCCGCTTCGGCGGCGTCGTCCCCGAGGTCGCCAGCCGCGCCCACCTGGAGGCCATGGTGCCCACCGTGCAGCGCGCCCTCGACGACGCCGGCCTCACCCTCGCCGACCTCGACGGCATCGCCGTCACCGCCGGACCCGGCCTCGCCGGGGCCCTCATGGTCGGCGTCGGCGCCGCCAAGGCCTACTCCATCGCCACCGGCGTCCCGCTCTACGGCGTCAACCACCTCAGCGCCCACATCGCCGTCGACACCCTCGAGAACGGCCCCATCCCCGAACCCGCGATCGGCCTCCTCGTCTCCGGCGGCCACTCCTCGATCATGCTCGTCGAAGACCTCGCCGGAAAGGTCACCCAACTCGGCGCCAGCATCGACGACGCCGCAGGCGAGGCCTTCGACAAGGTCGCGCGCCTCCTCGGCCTGCCCTTCCCCGGCGGCCCCTACATCGACCGCGCCGCCCAGAACGGCGACCGCGCGTACGTGCGATTCCCCCGCGGCCTCACCGCCGCCAAGGACATGGAACGCCACCGCTACGACTTCTCCTTCTCCGGACTCAAGACCGCCGTCGCCCGCTGGATCGAGACCCGCCGCGCCGACGGCGAGGACGTCCCCGTCGACGACGTCGCCGCCGCCTTCCAAGAAGCCGTCTGCGACGTCCTGACCGGCAAGGCCATCCTCGCCGCGAAGGAGCACGGCGTCGACACGATCCTCCTCGGCGGCGGCGTCGCGGCGAACTCGCGCCTGCGCGCGCTGGCGACCGAGCGCGCCGAACAGGCCGGCATCACCCTGCGCTACCCGAGGCCGAAGTTGTGCACCGACAACGGCGCGATGGTCGCCGCCCTCGGCTCGCACCTCGTCGCCGCGGGCGTCGCCCCGTCCCGGATCGACTTCCCCGCGAACTCCTCGATGAACATCGAGGTCGTCTCCCTGGCCGACCGCCTCTGACGGACCCCGCGCGTACGATGGCGCCGCAACCGCCACCCGCGCACCAGGAGGAGACCGCCATGGCCGACAAGCCCAAGGGACCCACGTCGTACTTCCCGTCGATCGAGCGGCAGTACGGCCGCCCGATCGCCGACTGGCTGGCCGACCTGGAATCGAGCGGCCTCGAAGGCCACAAGGCCCAGGTCGACTGGCTCAAGGCCGAGCACGGGCTCGGCCACGGCCACGCGAACGCGCTCGTGGCCTACGGACTCAACCCCGGCAAGTACGCCGACTACCCCGAGGCCTGAGGACGCGAAAGGACCCCGGCGGATGCCGGGGTCCCATTTCCGTTACCGGTTGCGGCGCAGCGCATCGAAGCAGACCGCCGCGGCCCACACCCAGATGACCGCGCCTCCGGCGAACATGAACCGGTAGTCGGCCAGGGCGAACGAGGCGCCGGTCAGGCCCAGGTCGAGGACGGCCGCGGCGACGCACACGCCCGCCCAGAGGCCGCGTCCCTCGCGGGCGTACCTGCGCGCGAACACGATGCAGGCGACCACCAGCGACAGGCTCGCACCGGCAGGCGCGAACGAGTGCAGGACGCCGTGCCAGCTCAGCTCGGCCGGGGCGCCCTCGGGCGTCCCGATCGGGTAGCCGAACGCCGGGTCGGCGGTGAAGACGCCCGCCCAGACCAGGGCGAACCCGTAGACGGCGAACAGCCTCGGACCCCACACGCGACCCGGGCCCTCGGTGAGCGCGGCCCGCAGCCCGAAGGCCCCGGCGAGCGCGAGCAGCCCCGCGATGACGAAGTTGGCGATGTGGATCCATCCGAGTTCGCTGAGGCTCAACATGCTCAGCGGGTGCACGACCGGGTCGAAGCCCTCGCGGGTCGCGGCCTGGACGAGCGTGGCGGTGACGAACAGCGGCCCGGCGACGGCGCCCGCCGCCAGCAGTCGAGTGATCGAAGCATTGCGGACGGTGACATCGGGGGACGTAACGGGTGCGGTGGTCATGGGGTGCTCCTTGCGGCGGTGCCCTGCCGGGCGGTGATCGGGGTGCTGTCGGTGTAGACGAGGCGGGCGCCTCGCATTCATCGCGGCCGCAGGCGGCTCGTGGTCTACTGCGGCGCAGGGGAAGGCGTTCGAGCGGCGCGACGCGTGCCCGCGACGAGCAGACCCGCGGCGACGGTGACCGCGATCCACGGCGCCGGCTCGAAGACGAGCCCGGCGGCGACCGACCAGGCGCCGACCGTCCAGCCGATGAACGCAGGCGGCGTGATGCCCTTGCGGCGCAGCCACAGCACGGTCAGGCCGAGGACCAGGAGCGGGGCGCCGAAGCTGCCGAAGGTCATCCAGAACGCGCCGGAGGCGGGCCCCATCTGCGCGAGGGTGCCCTCGGGCATCCACAGGCCGCCGGTGAACCAGGTGCGGGCGTGGCTCGGCGCGAGCAGCGCGAGGCCGAGCAGGAGGTGCGCGGCCCCGAGGACGGTGAAGATGCGTCCGGCCCAAGCGATCATGGCATGCTCCCTCATGATTACGGAACTGTTGGTTTCGGAACTGACGGTTCCCTATCATAGGGAGATGCCGAAACCGAAGCAAGCCGCGGGACGCCCGAGGGACGGTCAGATCGATCACGCCATCGCAAGGGCCACACGCGAAGTCCTCGCCGAACGCGGCTACGCCAAACTCACCGTCGACGCCGTGGCCGCCCGGGCCGGCGTCGGCAAGGCCGCGATCTACCGCCGCTTCGCCACCAAGCAGGAGATGATCTTCGCGGCCACCGTGCACGACATGGAGGAGCCGCCCCCGCCCGACTCCGGCTCCCTCCGCGGCGACCTCGCCGCCGTCTGCGCCACGATCGCCGACCAGCTCGGCACCGCCGCCCCCGACGTCCTGCACGGCCTCCTCGCCGACCTCCACGGCGACTCGGCGCTGGGCGCCCGCTTCACCGGCACCTTCATCGAACGCGAACGCTTCGTCATCGACACCGTCCTCGACCGCGCCCTCGCCCGCGGCGACCTCGCCCGCAGGCCCGACACCGCCGAGGTCCACGCCCAGCTCATCGGCCCGATCTTCTTCTGGCTCATGATCCTCGGCGGCGACAGAGATCAGGTGCCGGCGTTCAGCCGCACCGTTGCGGACACGGTCGCCGCCTCGCTTGCCGCGTAGCCGTCGGCGACCGAGAGCCTGGTCGCCACCGGCGCGTATCGGCTATGCTCTGCGCCGAGCCCCTCACGTCTCTCAGCGCATCCCCCGAACGGAGACGATATGACCACGACCTCGGCCCCCATCCACGCACCCGCGACACCCGTGCAGCACGGGATGACGCCGATCGAGATCCCCGCCCAGCCCGACGCGATCGAGCTCGGAACCGGGCAGCCGCCGGAGGCTTCGGCACCAGAGGCATGGCACAGCGAGTACGGCAGCATGTTCGCTCGCAACGTCAGCACCGCCACGCTCACCCCTGTCCTGCCGGATCCGGCCAAGGCCACCGGCACCGCCGTGATCGTGGCACCGGGCGGAGGATTCATGTCCCTGTCCATGGAGAACGAGGGCTGGGACGTCGCACGCGCGCTCGCGGACCGCGGCGTCGCCGCCTTCGTGCTGAAGTACCGGCTCAAGCCGACCCCGGAGGGTCTTGACGACTTCGCCGCGGCCCTCAGGTCGATGCTGGCCGGACCGCGCCCATCGCACCGGCATGACCCCGCCACCGCGCTCCGCTCCCTGGACGTTCAGATCGCCGACGCCCGCGCAGCGTTCGCGCTCGTGCGCAGCCGAGCGACCGAGTGGACGATCGATCCCGAGCGCGTCGGCATGGTCGGCTTCTCCGCCGGTGCCATGCTCACCGTCGCCACCGCCCTCGTCGGTGAGGATGCGAACCCGGCATTCATCGGCGATGTGTACGGTCCGCTCGCGGCGTTCGAGGTACCCGAGGATGCGCCGCCGCTGTTCATCGCGCTTGCCGCAGACGATGGGCTGATGGACCCGAGCGGGTTCCCCCTCGTCGAGAGCTGGCGCGCTGCCGGGCGGCCCGTGGAGCTCCACTTCTACGAGCAGGGCGGGCACGGGTTCGGTATGTATCCGAAGGAGACCACCAGCACCGACTGGTTCGACTCCTTCGTGAGCTGGATGAGGATGCACGGTCTGCTCGAGCGCGCTGAGCCGACCTCCCCCTGAGGTCGCCTTCCCCGTAGGCCGCCGACCGTGAGACCCGCTCCGGGCGCTCTGGTGCCCTCGTCCCCGGCGAGCACGACACCGTGAACGGAAGGTGCCGAGACGAACTGGATCGGGTCGAGTCGTGTTGAGCCGAAGCGAGTCGAACCGGATCGGCTCGAGTCAGGCTGAACCGGATCGGTCGAGTCGAGCGGGGCCGGAATGTGGCCGGTCGGGTAGTGCCGTCGCGGGGCGAGACTGACGTTCGCGGGTCGGGCCGGGCGGCCTTCACTGGCAACGGTGGCGGCCGCGGCGACCGGGCCGTGCCGCACCCGATCCCGGGTTCCTGCGGCGGCCGCTGCCGTCGGATGCCGGTGTAGAGCACGAACAGGATGCCGTGCAAGGCTTTCCGGTCATCGAAGGCGTCTCGACCGGGTGTCCCGGCCGGCGGCTCGGGGGCCGGCGGGAGCGGCGCGCTCCTGGCCCACAGGTCGTCATCGACGAACCACGGACCCTGACTGCGCCGCTGCCGCGGCCCGCACTTCCCACGCCTCATACCCAGAACAGATCTCCGGAAGTGAAAGCGTCGCAGGTCGTTAACCGCTGCGGCAGCGCGGTCCGCCGGAACGCCAGGACCAGCGCCAGCGCCGCCGCGACCAGGACGGCGCTTGTCCACACCGGTCCGGTCGGCCCCGCATCGAGCGCGAAAGCGGCCGCGACCGGGCCCGCGACGGCACCGATGTTGAGCGCAGAGGTGGCGTAGGCGCCCGCCATCGTCGGTGCGCCGGACGACTCGTGGAGGACGCGTGCGATGAGGGTGGCGCCGACGCCGAACGACAAGGCGCCCAGAATGAACGCGAGGGTGAGGACGGCGACCGGGTGCGCCGCCGTCAGCGCCAGGGCGCACCATCCGAGGAGCAGCGCGGGCCCGCCGGCGGCGATGACCGGGCCGGGGCTGCGGTCGGCGAGCCGCCCGGCGGTGTTGACGCCGAGGAACGCTCCGATGCCGAAGAGCACCAAGGCGACTGGTACCCAGGTCGGACCGAGCCCCGCGCCGTGGGTGACGAGCGGCGCGATGAAGGTGAAGGTGGCGAACGTTCCGGCGTTGACGAGCGCGCCGAGGGCCATCGCGAGCAGCAGCCGCGGCGAACGCAGCCGCCCCAGCTCCGTGCGCAGCGCCGGAGGGTCCTCCGCGGCGGCGGGCAGCCCCCGCAGGAGGCCGAGGGCGGCCGGGACGCACAGGAGCGCGACCGCCCAGAACACCGCGCGCCAGCTGAGCAGGCCGCCCAGGAGCGCCCCGCCCGGGACGCCCGCGACCGTGGCGATCGTGGTGCCCGACAACAGGATCGCGAGCGCGCGGCCGCGCCGGTCGGGCCCGGCGAGGGCCGCGGCGGCCGTGAGCGCGACGGCGAGGAAGCCCGCGTTCGCGAGTGCGGCGGCGACCCTCGTCGCGAGCAGGACCCCGAAGTTCTCGGTGGCCGCCCCGATGACGTGCGCGGCGAGGAAGAGCCCGAGGAACGCCAGCAGCGCGGGTCGGCGCGGCCAGGTGCGGGTGAGGGCGGCCGCGAGCGGGGCGCCCGCGGTCATGCCGACCGCGAAGGCGGCGGTGAGCAGGCCCGCGGCGGCCACGGACACGCCGATGTCGGCCGCGAGGTCGGGCAGGAGCCCGGCGAGCATGAACTCTGAGGTGCCCATGGCGAAGACGGCCACGGCGAGCAGGTAGACGGGAAGAGGCATCGAAAGGACTCCGAGGTGAGGACGGACGGAAGCGTCGTCTCGTCACCGCGGTCGGCGGCCCTGCGCCGGGGTCAGACCGGTTGCGTCCAGGGGGCCGACGGCGTGTGACCGAAGGCCCCGTGCGTGTCCGATTCGGGGTTCACCATGGTCCGAACGGTAGGGGAATGCCGGGCGCGGGGCAACCCGGATTCCCGATCGGCCGTCTCAGTCGTCGAAGTCGAAGCCTTCGGCGTCGGCGGCGGTGATGAGGGCCCGCATTTCGTCGCCGTCGGCGGCGATGGCGTCGAGGAGCTTGCCGAGGGCTTCGAGGGCGGCGCGGTCGGTGCCGTAGGCGCAGAACATGCCGGCTTCGGGGTCGTAGGCGAACCGGCCTTCGAGTTCGGCGGCGCCGTCGGCGACGAGGCGGCGGGCGACGCCCTCCCAGAAGTAGCCGTTGGGTTCGTGGCCGAGCTGTTCGACGAGTTCGTCGACGGCGGTCGTCCCGGCGTTGAGTAGGAGGGAGTAGTTGCCGGGGGTGGTCGAGATCAGTTTGGTCGCGCTCATGTCCGAAAGCTAGCACCGGCCTGCGACACCCGTTTCCGCTGAACCGGTACAGCTCTCCGGCGCGACCTTTACGAGGTGTGTGAAAGCGACATAGTGCGGCAGAACGGATCGAATGGATTGGGGTGCGGGCATTGGAATCAGGTCTGCATCGCAAATTCCATAATGGATTTCATCGACATGCTCGGAAGCCTTCTGTCTCGTTAGAATGTTGCGGCGGTGCAGGTGTCGGGTTTACGACAATCACCGTTCTCGATGTGTGGATTCCGCCGAAATGCGACCCGCGCTGTCACTGTGCAGCGGCGCCTCGCTACCGTGATGCGATGGCGAACCAGGCGGGGCAAAGACGCCCAGACAGGAAAGACCGCAGCAAGAACGGGGCAATCGCCTCCGGCACCGCACTGGCCGCGTTCGTCGCCCTCGGGGCGGTGGCGTGGCAATTCGAGTTCTTCGGGCTGGCCGACGACGAACCGGAATGGGAGATCGTCTACACCGACAAGCCGCTGACTCTCGGCGCCACCGGTCCAATGACCGGCGACAGTGAGATGCAGTGCTGGTGGGAGTCGATCGAACTCGACGACCCCGCGGGCGAGATCGCCCTCGAACCGTCCATCGAGGGCGATCCGTCCAGTGACGACGAGACCGATCTCGCATGGTGGAACTGCTACGACGGCTCATTGGAGGCGGTCCAAGTCGGACTGCTCGCAGGAAAGGAGTCCGAAGGCGTCTGGGTGCAGGGGACCGGCCTGTTCTCGCACCAGGACTGCACGAAGAAGCTCGACGAGGCCGAGGACGAACGGGTCCTTGAAGCCGACGTGTCCAAATTGGAAGAAGACGGTGTCAAGATCGGTTCCGCCGCATGCGTGCGCACCACCGACGGCGCCCTGGCCCGACTGATCCTGACCGGCATCGCCGCAGGCGACGACGAGGGCGAGCAGCAGTTCTCGTTCGACGTCACCCTGTGGGGACGCACCGACTGACCCGCCCCCCGACCGCCCGACGCGCCGTCCGAGTGCAAGGACGGCGCGTCGCTTGCCTCCCGGGGCCGAACTGCGGGCGAATCGGCGCGCATGTCGGTCCGTGTCTCTACCGTGGTGCCATGGATGAAGCATTCTGGTGGGAGCCGCCCGCCGCCGGCACTGAGACCGAGCACCTGCTCGGCTCGCTCGACCGTCTCCGCGCGACCTTCCGCTGGAAGGCCGACGACCTCGACGCGGCGGGCCTGACCGCGCGCACCGGGGCATCCGAGCTCACGCTCGGCGGCCTGCTCAAGCACCTCGCCGCCTGCGAGGACTTCATGTTCACCGCCAAGATGAGCGGTGTGCTGCCCGGCGAGCCGTGGGACTCCCTCGGCTGGGACCCGTTCGGGGACTGGGCGTTCACCTTCGACACCACCGGGCACACCCCCGAGGAGCTGTACGCGCTGTGGGACGGCGCGGTCGAGCGCAGCCGCGCCCGGGTCGGGGCGGTCCTCGCCGAGGGCGGGCTCGACCAGAGCGTGCACCTCGCGTTCCCCGACGGGCGGCACCTGAACCTGCGGCGGCTGCTGTTCGACCTCGTGGAGGAGTACGGGCGCCACACCGGCCACGCGGACCTCCTGCGGGAGGCCGTCGACGGCCGCGTCGGCGAGGACCCGCCCGCGGGCTGGCGGCCCGTCTCCGGGGCGGCCGAACGGGACTGAGGGCGCAGGTCCGCGATGTTACCGAAGAATGCGTTGGGGCCCTTGGCTTTGCGCTTGCCGAGTGGCTTTGACGGTCAACAGTCCTCACTGATTTCGATCCTGCACTTCGGAACGAGACCGAATTGATCATTTTCTATCGGAGGGAGGTAGCGTCGCAGCTCAGGTGCATTGTCATGCCCTCTGTCGGGCCCGAAGCGTCACCGCTCGATCGCAGAATCCCGATCCAGGGGTTGCGAAGTCGTCATCGAAGCGGTTAACTGTGCGTACGAGTTCACACTACGCAATAACGTGCAATACCGCAGCAGACCGGGTTTGACCCATCCGGTAAGGCAGCATGTGGCCATCATAGCGGCCTAAGTCACATATCTCATATCGAAGCTCCTCCGCCCGACGACTGCTGACCCGATGTGAGCTGCGACAGCGAATGAACCCACCCCGAACAAACCCGTACGGCATCCCGACGGGCGACGACGACAGCGGTGCCCCCCGACCGCACCGCGAGCCCCAGTACCGGCAACCCGCCGGCAGAGAGACCCAAGGCGGCCTCGCCTCCGAGTTCGAGCTCTCCGACGAGCTCGTCCTGTGCTGCCTCGACCAGATCAGCTGGCGGCCCACCGTCCGCCCCCGCATCATCGGCCTCGGCCTGGCCGCGTGCGTCATCGGGCAGCTCGTCGCCTTCGGCAAAGTGGACCTCGTCGACCGCCGCCTCCACCTCTCCCACCGGGCCCAGCCGCCGACCGGCGTGCTCATGCTCGAGGTCTGGGAGGCGATCAAGGGCGAGTACGACCCCCAGCCGGCCAAGACCTGGCTGCGCTACCTCGCCGAACACGGCGCCGGCACCGGCGACCTGTTCCAGCGCGTCGTCGGGCGCATGGCCTCCCGCTCCATCGTCACCGTCGAGCGCCAGGGCGCCCTGCGCCGCCGCGTCGCCTACACCCCTTCCAACCCCACCGCCGCAGGCTGGCCGTTCGTGCGCCTCCGCCAGCGGCTCAACCGCCTCGACCTCGACCTCCCCAATGGACGCGACGCGTTCATGCTCGGGCTGCTGTCGCGCATGGGTCTCGGCGACCGCTTCGTCGATGCCGCCCAGGGGCGCTCGCGCCTGGACGCGGTGGTCAAGGCGCTCGATCCCCCGGTACTGGAGATCCTCGACCACCTCGACGTGCTCGTCGCCGAAGCCGCCATGACACAGCGGACCTGAATCCCACCCGAAATCCCTATCGAAGAAAGAGAACCCCTGTGTCGATCACCGAACGACCACGCGTCGGCTCCATCGCCGACCAGCTGGCGGCCAACCGCCTGGGAGTCATGGGCCTCCTGCACTTCGCGCTCACGGCGGCCACCCCCCTGACCGTCGTCGCCGCCGTCACCGTCACCGGCTGGGCCCTCTCGGGCCAGATAGGCATCCCCGTCGCCTTCGCCGCCATCGGCGCCGTCCTCATCCTGTTCTCCGTCGGCTACACCACGATGGCCCGCCACATCTCCAACGCGGGCGCCTTCTACGCCTTCGCCGCCCGCGGCGTCTCGCCGGTGGTCGGCGTCAGCGCCGCACTCGTCGCGCTCGTCGCCTACGCCGCACTGTCGCTGGGCCTGTACGGCCTCGTCGGCGCCTCCGCGGTCCCGCTCATCGAGACCTGGACCGGCTGGGCCGCACCGTGGTGGGTCCCGGCCCTCGGCATGTGGCTCCTCGTGTCCATCCTGGGCACCAGGGCCGTCGACCTCAACAGCAAGTTCCTCGCCGTGCTGCTGAGCGTCGAGATGGCGCTCATCATCGTCTTCTCCGTCTCCAACCTCGGGCACCCGCTCGACGGCACCTACAGCCTCGACGCGCTCGACCCGAGCCTCCTCGTCACCTCCGCCTCCGGCGCCGTGCTCGTGCTCGGGTTCCTCGGCATGGTCGGCGTCGAGATGCCCACGGTGTACTCCGAGGAGAGCAAGAACCCCCGGCGCACCGTGCGCATCGCGACGGTCCTCGCCATCGTCATCCTCGCGGTGCTCTACACCGTCGCCTCCTGGTCGATGACCGTCGCCGTCGGACCCGACGCGATCGTCGCCGCCGCGGCCGAACAGGGCCCCGGCGTCTTCTTCGGCCTCATCGCCGAGCAGATGGGCACCCCGCTGGCGACCGCCGCCGAAGTGCTGCTGGTGACCAGCGTCGTGGCCGCCGCGATCTCCTTCCACAACACCGTGTCGCGCTACGCGTTCGCACTCGGACGCGAGCACGTCCTGCCGCCCGCGCTCGGGCGCACCTCGCCCGCGACCGGCGCGCCGTTCAACGCCTCCCTCATCCAGTCGGGCATCGCGCTCCTCGTCCTCGCCGTCTACGCGATCGCCGGACTCGACCCGATGGTCGACCTGTTCTTCCTCCTCGGCACCGCCGGCGGCGTCGGCATCCTCATGCTCATCACCGTCGTCTCGGCGGCGGTCGTGAAGTTCTTCGCCGCCGACCGCCGCGGCGAATCGGCCTGGAGCACCAGGTGGGCGCCCGCGCTGTCGACGCTCCTGCTGCTCGCGGTCACCGTCATGGCCGTCGTGTCCTTCGCCGACCTCCTCGGCGTCGCACCCGACTCGCCGGTGCCGACCGCCGTCCTCGTCGTGTACGCGGTCGTCGCGGCGGCGGGCATCGTGTGGGGCCTCGTCCTGCGCTCCAGCCGTCCCGACCTGTACCGGCGCATCGGCGCCGGCCCCCAGGCCGTGGTCGACGAGGAGGCCGAGGAAGGGGCCCGGTCGTGAACGGGGTGATCCTGGAGACCGACCACGCCGGGCCGAGCGGCCCGGTGGCCGCGCGGATCGCCGACGCGTTCAAGGACCTCGCCGTCGCCGAATGGCTCATCCCCGACGACCGGGACGAGCGCAGGCGCGTCCTCGCCGGCCAGTTCGAGATGCTCGTAGGCCCCGCCCTGGACGGCCACGGACACGTCGACGCCGCCGTCGACCTCTCCGGAAACCTCGTGGGCGTAGCGGTCTGGCTCGACTTCAACGGAGGCCACTTCCCGTCGCCCTCGTTCTACGACGAGCGGCTCGCCGAGCTGTGCGGCGAACGCCTGCCGCACTTCAAGGCCCTCGACGAGGCCTTCGAGCGCCACCACCCCGACCCCGCCGAGCGCCCCCACCTGCACCTGGCGTTCTGCGCGGTCGACCCCGACCGCCAGACCCGCGGGATCGGCACCCGGCTGCTCCAGCAGGGGGTCGACCGCCTCGACAAACTCGGCGCCGCCGGGTACCTGGAGGCGGCGAACGAGGAGCTGACGGCGTGGTACGCCCAGTACGGCTTCGAACGCCGCGACCCGCTCCAGCTCCCTGACGGGCCGCAGATGTATCCGATGTGGAGGGCCAAGCGGTTACGCCGCACCGCTGACGAACACCTTCGGCGGGCGCCGCCAGGCGCCCGCCGAAGGCGTTCCCACGCAGCAGCACCGCCGGATCCGCAAAGCGGTCACCGCGGCGATCCGCCGACGGACTGCGCGAACCCGAGCCCCTCGAGGAGCCGCCTCCAGCCGTCCCGCACGCGATCGCCGGGACTCAGGTAGCCGCCGGCGGCCTCGATGAGCGCCGCATACTCCGCACCGAACAAGAAGCGGTCGGCGAAGGCGACCGGATCGGCGGCCAACGGCGTCGTCCTGAGCGGTTCGAAGGCCTCCAACGCGGCCATGTACCGATCCTCCCGCAGCAGGTGAACCGTCCCGTCGGCCTCGTCCACGCACAGGACCGCGCCACGGAGCACACCGCCGAACTCGAGCTTTCCCGGAGCAGGGTCGAACAGGTCGCCGTCCGCGGTCCGGCCCGCGAGGGCCACGGACACGGTGGCCGCCGAACCGATCACCAGTTGATCGGCCGACAAGCCGTCGAACAGCCCGTAAAGGCCCCGGAGCGAGACGGGCAGCGACGCGGCCGACTCCGGCGCGACCGGCGCGCCCAACCGGTACGGGACCTCGCCCGCGGGCAGTTCGGCGATCCGGTCCCGGACGCACGCGATCTTCGCTTCAAGCTCCGCCATGGCCCCATCGTCCACGAGCGCTTCGAAATCCCTGAGCCGGCCCGCGTCCCCTCCCGACCGCGAGGATCGAGCCGCCCGCGCTGGACGGTGCGGCATAGACTCCCGCGGCATGAGCGAAGTCATCGAAGCAGCGCCGGAGCCCGAGACGGTCGAGGCGCCGCCGAGGCGCCCCTGGTACCGGCGGCGGTGGCTGCGGATCCTCTCGTGGACCGGCACCGCGGGCGTCCTCGCCTACACCCTGATCCGGCTCTTCGGACTGGAGACCGGGTGGCTCCTGGTCACCACCGTCGCCTTCGTGCCCTACTTCGCGGTCGCGGCACTCGTCGGCGCGGGAGTGCAGGCGGCCCTTCGCCACTGGGCCGCGGCGGTCGCCACCGGCGCCGCGGTGTGCGCGCTCGCGGTCGTCCTCGCCCCGCGGGTCCTGCCCGAGGACCAGCCCGCCGCTTCGGGCCCTGAGTTCACCGTCATGTCGGTGAACCTCTACGTCGGCCAGACCGACCTGGGGAAGGTCGTCGAGCTCGTCGAGGAGCACCGGCCCGACCTCCTCAGCGTCCAGGAGCTCACTCCCGGTGCGGCCGAAGGGCTCGCCGAGCTCGGCCTGGAGGAGCTCATGCCGTACAGCGTCCTGGAGCCCGACGAGCTGGCCGTGGGCACCGGCCTGTACTCGACGCATCCGGTCGAGCGCATCGCGGCCGTCGGGCGCAACAGCATCTTCTATCAGATCGGGGTCGAGGTCGACCTGGACGGCGAGGCGATGCGGTTCGGCGCCGTGCACACCGCCGCGCCCGCCAGCGCCGAGCGCATCCCGTTGTGGGAGGAGGACTTCGCGGACATGATGCGCCCGGACGGGGGCGCGCCGTGGGTGCTCGCGGGGGACTTCAACGCGACGCTCGACCACGACAACATGCGCGGCCTGCTGGACGCGGGCTACGCGGACGCCGCGGAGGTCATGGGCGAGGGGCTGGTGCCGACCTGGCGTCCGACCGAGGGGTACCTGAACGGGCTGGTGAAGATCCCGGCCGTGACGCTCGACCACGTGCTCGCCGAGGAGGGGATCGAGGTCCTCGACTGGAAGGTGCTCGACAAGAGCGGGTCGGACCACGCGCCGGTCGTGGCGCGGCTGCGGCTTCCCTGAAGGGATCTTCAGGCGTTCGATGAATCCTGTCCCACCCCTTCGTCATAGTGGGTGAGAAGCCGAAGTTCCCGTCAGAAAGGTCCGACCTCATGCGCAAGCTCATCGTCACCGCCTTCGTCTCCGTCGACGGCGTCATGGAGGCCCCCGGCGGCGAGGCCGGGTACCGCAACACCGGATGGACGTTCAAGGACATCGAGTTCCTCCCGGAGGCCTACGCGCTCAAGACCCGCGAGCAGGACGAGGCCGGCGCGCTGCTGATGGGCCGCGTCTCGTACGAGGCGTTCGCGCCGGTGTGGCCGGGCATGGTCGAGGAGTTCGCGGGGTACAACGCGATGCCGCGGTACGTCGTGTCGACCACGTTGCGGGAGCAGGACGAGCGGTGGCCCGCGACGATCCTGCGCTCGATCGACGACGTCGCGGCGCTCAAGGAGACCGAGGGCGATCCGATCATCGTGCACGGCTCGGCGAGGCTCGGTCAGAGCCTGGCCGACGCGGGACTGGTCGACCGGTACCACCTCACGGTGTTCCCGAAGCTCCTCGGCGCGGGCCGGCGGCTGTTCTCCGGCGCAGACAAGGACGCGACGATCCTCTCGCTCGTGGAGAACGAGACGCACGCGAACGGCATCCAGTCGCAGGTCTTCGACGTCGTCCGCTAGCGCGGCGGTCCTGGGCCGGAACCGTTCCGGCCCAGGGAAGCAGCGTCGGTCTCAGCCGAAGGCCTCCACGGCGCGGTCCTTGGGCAGGCTGAGGCGTTCGAGGTCGTAGGAGCGCCCGTCGAGTTCGAGTTCGGCCCGCTCGCCGTCCTCGACGAAGCCGTAGCGTTCGTAGAAGCGGCGGCCGACGGCGTTCCCGGCCAGTTCCCACACGCGGATGGGGCCGTACTCGCGTTCGGCGAGCCAGCGGTGGCCTTCGCGCATGAGCGCGTAGCCCGCGCCGCGTCCCCAGTGGTCGGGGTGGACGTAGATCGCCCACACCTCGGCGGGGGCGCCGGGGCCGGCCTGCTCCTCGGTGCACTCGCGCCGGTCCCAGCCGACGGTGGCGAAGCCGATCACGTTGGGGCCCTTCTCCGCCACGAGCGTCAACTTGTGCCCGCCGCGGTTCGCCAGGCCGCGCACGAACGAGTCGCCGGGCTCTTCGGGCAGTCCGGCCAGGTACTCGTCGGCGACGATGCCGGCGTACGCGGCACGCCAGGAGGCGTTTTTGGCCTGCACGATCTCATCGGCGTCTGCGGGGCCTCCGGTTCGGATCCTCATGTCTACCAACCGTGCCCGAAGGTCCACAAGAAAGCAACCTATCGGGCGGTCGGAATTGCGTCGGCAACCCGTTCGTGCAGAAAACGTCTAGGCGACCGGCGATTCGAGCAGCCGCAGCTCGCGCGCCGAGGCGTCGACGGCGGCGAGCGCGCCGATCGGCATGGGCAGATTCGGACCGGTATGTCCGAAGTCGACTCCGGCGAGGACCGGGAAGTCGTAGTCCCCAAGGACGTCGAGCACGACGTCCTTGACGCCGACCAGGGTCCCGTCGGGGAGGTCGCGGTCGGAGATCTCGGCGGGGATGCCCACGACCATCGCGCCGATCCGGTCGAACACGCCCTCCATGCGCAGCACGTGGAGCTGGTTCCAGACGTGGCCGAGGTTGCGGCCCACGTCCTCCCAGAAGAACACCGCGCCGTCCCAGGCCTCGGGCGCGAGCGCGTACGGCGAGGCCTGGACGTTGATGAGCCGGTCGAGCAGGCCCCCGAGCAGGCGCCCGGTCGCCCTGCCGGGCTTCCAGGTCTCCCACTCGTTCGAGGCCGGGAGCGAGACCTCGCCGATCGCGCCGGTGAGCAGGCCGTGCAGCAGGGCCCGGATCTCCTCGTGCCGTTCGGGAGTCGCGTCCTCCCAGAACAGGCCCGAGAGTCCCGGCGCGAAGTCGGCGTGCATCCCCACCAGGCCCGTCTGCGAGTGCAGGGCGAGGTGCAGCGCGGTGATGTCGCTGAACCCGAGGAGGATCTTCGGGTCGCGGCGGACCGCGTCGTAGTCGATGCGGTCGAGGTAGGCCGAGGTGGCGTTGCCGCCCGAGAACGGGATGATCGCCCGCACCTCGGGGTCGGCGAGGAGTCCGTTCAGCTCGGCGGCCTGCACCTGCGGCGGGGCCGAGCGCCAGAAGTGGTGCCCGCCGCCGCGCACCAGGTCGGTGACCCGGACCTTGAAGCCCAGGCCCTCCAGGATCGCGACCGTCGCGTCGAGCCGGTCGTGCCGGTGCGGCAGGGCCGGACCGGACGGGGCCGCGATCGCGACCGTGTCGCCGGGTGCGAGACGCCTGGGGCGCAAGGGTTCCATGAGCATTGCCTCCATCGGGACGGGTCCGGGGCCGGGACCAGCCTACGGCGGTCCCGGCCCGGGTGCAATGCCTGTATGCAAGCGCTATAGCGCGGCGGTCGCGAGCTCCCGCGCTTCCGGCACGGCCGCGGCGCGGGCCCTGCGGACCGTCACCGCGATCCCCGCCGCCGCCACGAGCACCGGTACCGCGTACGCCGCGAGGCTCACCGCGTCCGGGTGCACGAACGACTGCCCGCGCACCGCCTGCCACGCCGCCGCCGCGAACACGCCCAGGTAGCCGACCGACAGCCAGCGGACCACCGCGGCCCGGACCCGGTCCTCGCGCAGCCACGAGCGGCGGACCGCCAGGAAGCTCAGGAGCATCGCGACGCCGATGAGCACCTGGACGCCGTGCAGCCCGATGAAGTGCGGCACGCGCATGTCGCCGCCGGTGGTCGACCAGCCGGTCAGGAACATGCCGTTGCCGTCGAGGTCGCCCACGCCGTGGCCGGAGTTGAGCGCCACCTCGTTCCCCTCGGCGTCGAGCTGCGTCCGCTGCCCCTGCCCGCCGACGGTCACGATGAAGAACGCCGCGAACATCCCCAGCGTCGACAGCAGCAGGCCCCAGCGGACCACCGCCGTGACGGCCCGGTCGCCGACCCGTTGGAACAGCACGATCAGCGCGATCGCGGCGTTCACCATGAACATGACCGGCACGAACTGGAACGCCAGCTGCACCACCTGGTTGAACGCGTCCTCGGAGGTGTTGAAGTGGCTGTAGGTGCCCGCCGCGGCCGCCGCGACGATGACGCCGACCTCGGCCGCGCTGATCACCGCGAAGAGCGTGCCGAGCACCCAGCCGGTGCGCCGCAGCCGCGTCATGTGCGCCAGCAGCCACGCGAGACTGAAGCAGTACGCGGAGAACGAGAACCCGAACTTGAAGGCCTTGATCCAGACGCTCTCCCCCATGAGGGTGCGGTCGTCGAAGGGGATGGCGGCGAGCGACGCGAGCGCGACGACGCCGCACGCGATGCCGAGCACGACCAGCGGGCGGTGCCACCGGCGGCCCCCGGAGGTCAGCGCCAGGCCGGAGGCCGCGGCCCGGTCGGCGAGGCGCTCGCGGCGGCGGTGGGCGGGGTTGGTTTCCATGCCGGCAACGCTATGGCGATTCCCGTTGCGCCACATTGCCGCAGGCCGCCCGAAAAGAGGTGGGGCCTGCCTTACCCGCGCCGGTACCCTGCCCTGATGGGAATCGTGTACGTGGTGCAGCACGGCGAGAAGGAACGCCTCCCCGGCGACCCGGGCCTCACCGCCCGCGGCCGCGCCCAGGCGGCCCTTGCCGCCGAGCGCCTGCGCGGCAAGGGGATCGCCGAGCTCTGGACGAGCCCGCTCCTGCGCACCCGCGAGACCGCGGCGGCCCTCGCCGCGGCCTGCGGCCTTGACGCGCGGGTCGACGCTCGGCTGACCGAGCGCATGAACTGGGACGGCGCCGCGCCGATCGCGGCCTTCGCCGCGGACTGGGAGGCGACCACCCGCGACCGCGACTTCGTTCCGGCGGCGGGGGACTCGTCCCGCGCGGCGGGCGAGCGCTTCCGCGCCTTCCTGACCGAACGCGGCGACGCTCCCGTAGCCGTGGCCTGCCACGGCGGCGTGACGGTCGACCTCCTGCGAACCCTCGCGGGGGACGACGCGGTCCCGGAGGCCCTGCTCCGCGAGGGCGTGCCGGGCGGCGCGATCACGGTGATCGAGGACCTGCGGCCGATCGCGATCGCGCAGACCGACCACCTCGGCGGCCGCGAATCCAAGCACCGCCCGGCCTGACCCGAAGCGCCAGACGCCCTGACCGGCGCGGTCGGCCGTGCTGCGGCAAGGCGGCGTGGTGAGAGGCGCAGGGCGGTACCTCATCGCCACCGACACCTCCGGCGACGACCCGCGGCAGCAAGGCGGGGTGGTGAGAGATGCAGGGCGGCACTTCGATGGCCGCGGGCCGCAGGACCGGGGGGCTGAGGGCGGAACCTGGCGTGTGCGGCCCGATGCGGGGGCGGGAGCGAGTTCCCCCACCCAGGGTGGGAAGACAAGGTGCGCCGCTCGCTCCAGCCTCCCGCGCGGGCCCGACAAGAAGCCCGCCTCGCGGCCGACCTGTCACCCGAAGGGGATCGCCTCGCGCGCAGCCCTCGGATTCGACCGGAGGAGACCCCGGATTTCCCTCCCGCGCAGCCCTCACCGTCCGGTGTCCATTTGCGTCTAAAACTCTCATAAGTCGTTGCGCGGCGGGGAATCCTAGACGAACTGCGCGCTTCGGCTTGCGCGTTCACCTCGCTGTAACGAGGATGTGACGAATGAGCTCTAATCTCGGTCGCATCTTGGACTCCGTCGACCCTTTCATCGGTACCGCCGCCACCGATCTGCCCGCGGCACAGGGGCTGGCCGCCACCTGGTGGTGGCCGAAAGCCCAGGTCGGGAACACCCACCCGGGCGCCTGCCACCCCCTCGGCATGGTCTCGGCCTGCGCCTGCTCCGGCGCCTACCCCACCGGCTACGGCCGCTACGGCATCTCGACCGAGGGCGCCCCGGTGCCCATGTTCGACGACGACCTCGCCAGCGGCTTCACCCACTTCCAGCAGTCCGGCACCGGCGCGATCCGCAAGTACTACAACTACTTCCGCGTCACCCCGATGATCGAGCCCCTCGACGCGCTCGGCACCCGCTGGCGCCTGCGCGACGAGGTCGCCGAGCCCGGCTACTACGCCGCGACCCTCGAGAACGGCATCCGCTGCGAGCTCACCGTCGGCGAGAAGACCGCCGTGCACCGCTACACCTTCCCCGAGTCCTTCTCGGCCCGGGTCGTCCTCGACTTCTCGTACGGCGGCCTCGCCATCGAGCACGGCTCGACGGTCCCGCTGCGCGCGGGCCTGGAGAGCCTCGGCCAGGGCTGCGCGCAGGGCACCGTCGTCATGGAGGGCATGCCGCTGTCGGTCTACGTCGACTCCGACACGCCCAAGGGCTGGCGCCAGCTCGTCTGGTACGACCGCCGCCGCGTCGACGGCGGCACCCGCCTCGACTTCGACTACATCCGCCGCACCACCCTGCGCCCCTTCGGCCTCATGTTCATGGGCCCCGCCCGCGGCGCCACCACCGTCGAGCTGCGCATGGGCTTCTCCATGCGCGGCACCGACCAGGCCCGCCGCAACCTCGAAGCGGCCCTGCCCGGCGAGGCCGGCTTCGACCACGCCCGCGCCGCCGCCCGCACCGCCTGGTCCGGGTACTTCTCCCAGGTCGAGGTCCAGGGCGGCACCCCCGAGCGCCGCACCGTCTTCGCCACGAGCCTCTACCACTCCCTCATCAAGCCCTGCTTCGCCGAGGACGAGAGCCCGTTCTGGCCTTCCAAGGGCCCCTTCGTGTTCGACATCGCGACCATGTGGGACATGTACAAGACCCAGTTCCCGCTGCTCACGGCCCTCGCCCCCGACAAGGGCGCCGACATGCTCGAATCGCTCGTGCGCATCGCCGAGGAGGAGGGCAACCTCCCCATCGGCTACCGCATGGCCCGCGGCACCGACCGGTTCTTCCGCCAGGCCTCGGCCCTCGCCCACACCGTGCTCGCCGACGGCTACCAGCTCGGCCTCGAAGGCGTCGAATGGGACTGGGCGCTCGTCCACATGCAGGACGACCTGCGCCGCGGCTACGGCGAGGACTACACCGAGCGCGGCATCGTCCACCCCATCAGCCACACCCTCGACCTCGCGACCGGCTACTGGTGCACCGCGATCGTCGCCCGCGGCCTCGGCGACCTCAAGCTCGCCGACGAACTGGAGGCCAAGTCCCGCGCCTGGGTCAACGCCTTCGGCAAGGACGGCCTCCTGCGCGACTCCAGCTTCTACGAGGGCGGGCGCTGGAACTACTCGTTCCGGCTCCTGCACGACATGGCCGCGCGCATCGACCTCGCCGGCGGCGACAAGGACTTCGTCGCCATGCTCGACCGCTTCTTCGGCTACGGCGCCGCGCCGGTCGCTCAGCTCGGCGTCCCGCCCTTCGGCCCCGAGTTCGCCATCGGCCAGGACCTCGACCGCTTCGAGGGACTCAACAACGAGCCCGACATGGAGGCCCCCTGGGCCTACCACTACGCCGGGCGCCCCGACCGCACCGCCGAGATCGTTCACGCCGCCCTCGCCCACCAGTTCGGGACCGGGCGCGGCGGTCTGCCCGGCAACGACGACTCCGGGGCGCTCTCGTCCTGGTACGTGTGGGCCTCGCTCGGGCTCTTCCCCGTCGCCGGCCAGAACCTGTTCCTGGTCAACGCGCCCGCGTTCGCCGCCGCGAGCCTCCGCTTCGGCGGCAACGACTTCGAGGTGTCCACGACCGGGCACGTCGAGACCGGCATCGGCGAGGACGCCGCGGGGTCCCTGCCGCGCTACGTCCAGTCCGCCCGCTTCAACGGCAGGCCGCTGGACCAGAGCTTCATCACCGGCAACCAGCTGCACGGCGGCGGGCGCCTGGAGATCGAGCTCGGCCCCGAACCGTCCGACTGGGCGACGAAGACGCGCCCGCCGTCGGCCTCCGACCGTCCCGACGCCGCCCGCGGCGGCCCGCGCCACCAGGAGTTCCTACCGTGACCGAGCAGTCCCGCGCCGTACGGCGCCGCCTCGTCGTCGTCGTCCGCGCCGACCCGGTCATCTGCGGCCATGCCACCGAGGCCCGCGGCCTCGCCGAGGTCGCGCTCGAACGCGGCTTCGACGACGTGCGCATCGTGACCTGGCCGATCGCGGCCCTGGAGGCCGCGGGACTGCCGCTCAAACCGCAGGGCGAGCTCCTGCCGTACTCGCCGGGCATCACCGTGGAGCGGCCCGGCCCCGTCGGCGACTACCGCGTCCCCAGCGGCCGCCACCTCCTGGGCATGTCGGGCCGCCTGTTCGAGCTGTTCAGCGACGGCGTCCCGACCGTGTGCATGTCGATGTACCTGACGCCGCACGCGAACGCGGTCGTGGACGCCCTCCGCGCGGTCCGCGCCGCCGGGCTCGACGCCGACGTCACCACGATCGCCGAAGCGGTCGGCTCCGACATCACCAACGTCGTGCGCTCGTGCATCGCCAACGGCGAGCTCGGCGCGGCCGCCTCCCTGTTCGCCACCTACCTCGCCAACGACCGCTGCGTGGCCGTCTCCGCCTACACCCGCGACCTCATCCTGGAGGCCGCCGCGCAGGTCGACGCCGCCTGCGCCACCCGCTTCGCCGACGAGGTCGCCGCCCGCGTCCAGGTCTCCTACCCGGCCGTCGACGCGGGCGCCTACATCGGCCTCGACCCGGCGGCCGTCGACGCCGCCCTGGCCGCCCGCGGCCTCCGCCGCGACGGCTACCTGCTGTTCCTCTCCCGCGTGGCCGCCGCGAAGGGCGCCGACGACCTCATCGCCGCCTACCGCGCCTCCGGGGCCGCCGACACGCACCGCCTCGTCATCGCCGGCAACGGCCCGGCCCTGGCCGAGACGCGGGCGCTCGCCGCGGGCGACGAGCGCATCCTGTTCCTCACCGACGTCTCCGACGAGGAGAAGCCGCTGCTCATGAACGGCTGCGCCGCCTACGCCCTGCCCTCCAAGCCTCGCCCCGAGTTCGTGGAGACCTTCGGCATCGCCCTCGTCGAGAAGATGCTCGCCGGCGGCGGCCCCGTCATCACCACCCGCACCGGCGGCATCCCCGAAGCCGTGGGCGACACCGCGATCGAGGTCCCGCCCGCCGACCGCCCCGCCCTCGCCGCCGCCATCGACCGCGCCCTCGCCATGCCCGGCGCCGAACGCGAGGCCGCCGCCGCCCGCGCCCGCGCCTACGCCCTGCGCTTCGACCGCACCGCCGTCTTCGACAACCTCTTCGCCGGCCTCGTCCCCCCACTCGAAGCCCCCGCCCTCAACGCCTGAACCGGGTCCGCTCAGCCCGCCGCGGGCTTCGCCGGGTCCGGGATCGAGGCGGCCGTGAAGAGCTCGACGAGATGCCGTTCGATCTCGCTCACCGAGGCTCCTTCCGCCGCGTACGCGTCGATCTCCACTTGCACGGAGGCGTCCGACCATATGAGGAGCCGCACGAGCCCGTCGCCCGCGAACGTGTCGGAGACCGTCTCGACCTTCCGCGTCCCGGTTTCGGAGAGCGCCGACAGCAGGTCGTCCATGCCGTTGCCGCTCATCGCGTCTCCGTCCCGCCCGCGGCGGCGAGGATCGTCGCCCTCGCCTGCGAGCAGGCGGCGTGGAGGGCCGTGAGGACCGAACCGGCCGCCTCTGAGACGTCGGCGCAGAACGTCACCGACTGGGCAAGGTCGTGCGGAAGCCGGATCGACTTGAGCACCAGGTCAAGTGTCATCGTCGCCTCGATCGTGTGCGTATCGGAGACGGCGGTGACGGCCACCTCGGGAAGCGCGCGCTGCACCGGGTCGCCGCGGAAGTAGGGGTCGGCGGCGGCCGCGCGGATCTGCCCCGCGGCCTCGGCGAGGATCTGGTCCTCGCTCATCACGGTTGCTGACATCGTCATGCCTTTCGAGAGGTGGGAAGGGGGCGGATAGGGGTCACGTCGGCCAGGACGGCGTCGATCTCGGGAACTGCTGATGACCGTTCCGTCGGTGGTCAGTTCGCCCCTTATCCAGCGGCTTTCGGCATCGACTCCGGCCCGGGCGGGATTCAAAGCTGGTTCTCGTAGGAGGCAGGAGAACTGAAGGGCACTTGACCGGGGATGGCCTGGGCATCGGTGAAAGGGGCGACCGCTGCCGCGTCAGTGGTTTCGTCGCTCGACTCCGCAACGGCGTAGACGCTCGGATCGAGGGCGTTGCCGAACGGATCGTGCTCGGCATCGAGCGGCACCCCGTCTGCCGGCGGTATGTAGGCGGGCTTCTCGTCTCCGTTGCCGATCGGTACGCAGCCGCTCTGGATCGTGATTCCTGTGAGTCCCCATACTCGCCACCAGAGGGTGATGCCGTCACCGCGGGAGGCCGAGAGGTTGTACTGCGATTCATCGGGTGAAGCCTCGTCCCAGGTGATCTGGTATCCGGCTTCGGTCCAGGCCTCGCGGAGGAGGTCCGTGTACTGCTCGCGGACTTGCTCGGTTTCGGAGGTCGGAATATCGAAGGAGTAACTGAGCTCGATGCTCACCCAGCCTTCGATCTCGTTTCCCTTTTCATCCGGGCAGCTGTGCCGAGTACCCCGGCGTTCGGCGAAACCGGGGAAGTCGGGGAGGACGGCGACCACGTCGGCGACGAGTTGCTCCATGATCGGGTAGACCTCGTGATTGTCGAACTCGCGTTCGGGCAGGATCTCGCCTGGTTCCTTCACGGTCGAGCAACCTCCAGCGGTCAAGGCGAGGGCGGTGAGAACGGTGGTAAGGATTCGCCGCGTCATTCGACCAGCCCCACTTTGTCGGTATTGCCGGTGATGATGTTGGCGATGTTGCTGCGCGCCTCGTTGGGCCGGTCGGGCTCCCCGTCGCCGTTCTCGTCCACGTCGCGCCAGTAGCCGCCGTGGATCTGGCCGCCGTCTGCTCCGACGGCGTCGGAGGTGAACTCGTTCCCGCCGAATCCGTCGTTGGTCGCGTCGTGGCCCAAGAGCCCGAGGTCTTGCGGCAGCTCGATCGCGTCGCCCTCTGCCGTGGTCGACCAGACGTGGTCCTCGTCGATGTTGAGTTCTTCGACGGAGTTGGCCGAGGTGCCGGGACTCGCGACAGTGATCAGCTCATCCGCCACCCCCTCGTAGGTCCGGACGGTGTCTCCGGCGACCGTCGATCCGTAGGAGTGCCCCATAACCGAGGTGTGCGAATCCCCGCCCTGGTGGGAGGCTTCCAGACCGTACATGAAGGAGCTCAGGTCGCCAGTGGCGTCGTGGGCCTGCTGCGGGTTCGAGGCCTGCGGCACGCTGTCGGGGGCGTCGTACCCGAGCCAGGCGATCACCGCGGTCTCCTCGTCCGGGGCGGCCTTGAGCGCATCCTCGTACATGGTGTCCGCGCGGTTCATCTGTGTGCCGAAGTTCGACAGTTCGGAGTAGGTGCCGGGGACGTGCACCGCCGTGTTGTCGGCGGTGTCGGGGTTGCCGATCGAGACCACGGCCTGCCCGTCGCCTTCCAGGCTGTAGTCGAGCAGGTACACATCCTTTCCCTCCTCCTCCAGCGTTGCGATGTTCGTCTGCAGACCTTTCGCTTCGTCGTGCTTTGCCTGCACCGCAGCGAGTTCCTCTTGGAGCATCAAGCGCTCGGCACTGTCCTCCGGGACTCCCCGGGCGTCCATGTCGGCAAGCTGCCGTTCCAACGAGTCGACCTCGGCATCGAGAGCGTCGACCTCCCGTTCGAGGGTCGCTTCGTTCGCGGTGTTCCGGGCGTCGGCCGGCATGCCATCGAGACCGCCGAGCAAGTCGGGGAAAGCCTCCAGATACGCGTCCCGTTCCATGGGGTCCAGGCCCGCCCACCAGTCGGCCACATGTTCAGGGCCGGTGGGTATGTCCTGCATCTCCGGGTTCTCGCCGATGGGCATCGGCAGCTCCGAGGGCACTTCCCATGCGGCATTGAGCGCTGCCGCCAGTTGCGCGTCGGCGAGCGCGAAGGCCTCCACGCAGGCGGCTGCCGCCGCGGCGGTGTCGATGATCAGCTGCTGCTGGGCTTCGGTCTCCTCGACGCCCATCACCGTCTGCTCAGGTCTTGCCAAGGAGACCCAGCCGTCGGCGGCGATGGACAAGCCGGCGTTGCCCGCCTCGGTGGTGATGGACTCGTGCCGGTCCAGTTCGCCCTTGAGCGCGTCGTGCTGGTCGGCCAGCGCATCCCGAATGGCGGCGGCCCGGTCGAGGACGTCACCGGTCACGGCCGTCTGGAACCGGTCGAGTCGAGCTCGGGCGGCGACGGCGTCGTCTCCTTCGAAGACGTCTTCTCCGAGATGCTTCGCGACGTCCTCGGCGAGGACGTTCCCGTACTCTTCAAGACGATCGACGTACCCGCGCCACTGGTCGCGCAGCGTCTCCAGTGGGCCGAGGTCGGCCCCGGCCAGGTCTCCCCACTGCACGGCCATCACACCGGTCCCTGGTACGTCGTCGAAACCGAGTCCTCGTCGACCGCAGCGGCCCGCTGCTCGGAACCGAACAGTTCGGGATCGGCCACGCGCAGGAAGTCGGCCGCGGTGTACTCCTCGATCTCGGTCGCGTCCGCGGCGAACACGGCTAGGTATTCGGCGAACGTGGTCGCGTTCTCTCTCATGTCCTTGGATTCGTAACCGGTCCAGCGCTCGTTGAGATTGCCGATGGCGTTGGAGGACTCGGGAAGTGCCTCTTTGCCCTGCTCGGCGGCATCGGCCATGGCGTCGCCGACCGCGGGAAAGTCGTCACCCATGCTGTCGGCGAGGTCGAACAGGAGACGTGCGGCCTGGTTGAGTGAATCGGGTTCGATGGCGCGGTTCTCGGCCATGGGACTCCTCGTGAAAGTGCTCGGGTCATGCCCGCCCTGCGTGGGTTTGCGACGGAGCAGGGCGGGCATGAGTTCAGGGGGCGGGCTCAGTGGGGGTCGTTCGGGTCTTCGAATCGGGCGGTGCCCCAGACGTCCTCGTCCTCGGTGAGCCAGGTGGCCGTGGTCGCCTCTTCTTCCTCTTCGGCACCGGCCGCGCTGCGGCCGATCGAGCCAGAGCCCTTCTGTGCCGCACCTGCCCGTGGCGAGCATCCGGAGCTTCTCGGTAAGTTGAAGCGCGCGACGATCTCGTCGCGGTACGCCTCAAGACAGGCAGGATCGAGCACACGCTGCGGCATGGAATGTGACCTCCGAGGGGGATTGGGCCGTTTTGCATGGCGCCTCATCGTAGCCCAGCGTCACCGCTCGCGCTGTCCTCGCAATCGCGACGCCGAGGACTCGCAGGGTCCGCTCCTGGAAGCAGGGTGGTCGGGGAACTCGCAGTTCGACCCGTACTTTTACAGCGCTGCGACCGGGGCACTGGACCTCGTTCCCGGCCAGAGCTTCGGAGAGGACTGAGTTCTGTGAGCAGACGCATCGTCTCGCATTGGGTCGTCACCACCGCCGCACTCGCTCTGCTGGTCGCGGGCTGTGACTCCAGCACACCCTCAGAGGAGTCTTCCAGCGGGGAACCCTCAGACAGCAGGTCCGCCGCCGCTGCAATGCAGTCGTGGACGGAGTTCTGCGACAAGGCCGATCCCGGAACGATCGCCGAGCACCTGGGTGCGGCGTCGGTGACGATCGATGGCGACTCGTTCACGGGTGAGGGGTCGTTCGGCGAGCTCGCCTCCGGTACATGTGGGGGCGTTGTCGAGTTCGAACCTGGAAACGGCGCGCCCTTCCAAGTCGCCCTCCGGGCTTACGGTTCGGCGTCCGAAGCCGAGGATTCGCTTGCCGAATGGCGCGACAGCGGTACCTGGCAGACCCCGGTGAACGAAGTCGGATCGATCGATGAACCCTTGTGGATCGTCCAGGGGGACCTCGGCTCCACCTATCAACTCGACGGCTCGATGGTGCACGACTTCTACCGGATCACCTTCACGGTGTCCTATCCCGTGTACGACGAGTCGGACGAGTGCGGCGCAACGGGGCCTGTCTGCACCGAGGATCCTGCCGACACCCTGCAGTGGTTCGAGGCGACATACCTGCCTGAACTGGTGGAGAGGATCGACGCGGCCCAGGGCTGAGATCGGGTCGGTGGAGGATTCCGGATCGGCTGCTCTGTGACCGGTGGGCGGCAGGGTTCCGCGTTCTAGACGCTTCGTGCACAGGGCGTGTCGCTGCCTGGAAGAAGTCGCTCTCTTGTGTCAATGTGAAAGAGCCGCTCAGTGGGCGGACTCAAGTGACAAGTGAAGACGAACGGTGGGCCGCTCTGAGTTTGGCGACCTAGAAGCGACCCACCTTCCCAACCAAGGAAGGAAACCCTCCTATGGTCAGCGTCAGCGTACGCCAAAACCGGCCCGAGCTGGTAGGCCGAAACGCGCACGGCACCGACTCGCACCCCGAGAACTCCGGCTTGATCAAGCAGGTCGACGGCTACTACGAGCCGTCCCACCTGCGGCACCGGCCGGGTGACACCTGGATCATCGATCTTGCCCGCCCGAGGGACCCCGACGATCCCGGTCCGTTCGACTCCCCGGGGTGGAGGCCGGACCCCCGTACCGGCCGCCACCGCCGCGGTGAACTCCCCGACCCCGTCCCGCCGCGGATGCGGGAAACCGAACGCGGGCAGGAAGAGCGCTCCGACGGGCCGCCGCGCAGGCAGGACCGGTTCCGGCGGGACGGCGACGCGGAGCGGTCGGGGGAGGTTGGGCGCCAGGCGGAACCGCATCGTTTCACGAGGCTCCAGGAGCAGGCCTGGGACCGGTTCGTCCTCAAATCCGCAGGGCTCGCCGCCGCGCACTGGGTGGAACGGGGGGACCTGAACCGTCGGCACCGGCGGGCCGTCGCGTCGATCCTGAAGGCGGTGCGGCACATGGTCGGCGCGTTGAAGCGGGCGAAGGGGAGGCCGGCAGCGGCCGGAACGCCGGAGGCCATCGACGCTGGGACCTGCTTCGAGGCGGCTGCGACCGCGGTGGCCGTCGATCCGGTGCCGGCCCGGAGGCGGGAGAACACCGTGGTGCGGGCGGATCGGCCCGGAGTCCTTGTCTCCCAGGCGATTCGCGGCGCGCAGGCCGCCCGTGACGCATGCGGCGGTGACGTGGCCCGGAGAGCCGGGCATCGGCACATGCAGCCCCGATCCGACCGGCCGCGGCCGTCGCCCGTGCCGTACATGAGGCGGTGGGAGCGGGCGTTCGACGCGCAGTGGGCCTTCGGGGAGGTGCGGTGAACCGGATGCAGTTCAAGGCTCTCGTGTGGGTCGACGGGCGCAGGCTGCGCTTCGAGCCGGTGCTCAAGCAGCCGCGGCTGCGCGTGATCCTGACCGGGGCCGAGCCGGTGGCACTCGGGTCGGTCATTCGGCTGGACACCGGCGAACCGGGGTTGCGGGTGTCGGCGCCGCTGCACGTCGAGTGGGCGACCGAGCATCTGGAGGCGATCGTGCGCCACGCCGCCGACGTCTGGGCCGAGATCACCCATGAGTGCGAGGGCTGAGCGAATCCATGTCTCAGGCCTGACCTGCGAAGACGGCTACGGCGAAAAGAATCTCAGAAAATTCTGAACGACCGGCAACCTTCGGGGGGTCCGCGGCAACCACATGTCGGTGCGGCAACCCGGCTCCGTCGCACCCACCAGCTACATACACAGGGCGGGGACGTCAGGTCCCGTCGCGGTTCGAAGGCCGCGAGGGATCCGTGACGCGGCCGGTCGGGCTCTTCCGGACCGACCGGCCGAAACGACCGGCACGAGCACGGCGTCCCCGCATCTTCGCGAAAGGTTCACTGAAGGGCTTCCTGCCATGGGAAACGACGGGCGCAGGTACCGGGGGTGCCTGCGCCCGCGCCCAGGTCACGATGTGGGGGCGCGATGGTTCGGCTGCTAGACTCTCCGCCACCCCGAACTCGCCCCGCATCAGAAGGACCCCCGTTGGACGTCCCCGCCGAGCTGGAGGAAGACGCGTTCCGCGCCTTCTTCGAGCGGCATCACGCTGAGCTCGCGCGCTTCGCGTGGCTCCTCATCGGCGAACGCGCCGCGGCCGAGGACATCGCCTCGGACGCGATGCTCGCGGTCTGGCGGCAGTGGGACCAGGCCCGCCGGGCCCGGTCCCAGATCGCCTACGCGCGAGGGATCGTCGCGAACCTGGCGAAGAGCCGCATCCGCGCCGCCGTGCGCGAGCGGCGCCGCAACACCCTGTTCTGGCAGCGCCCCGGCGAGGCCGCCGACGGACCCGACACCGCCGCGGTGGTGGACGTGCGCGAGGCTTTGGCCCGGCTGCCGCTGCGGCGGCGCATGTGCGTGGTCCTGCGGCACTCGCTGGAGCTGTCGGAGCGCGAGACCGCCGAGGCCCTCGGGATCTCGGTGGGGACCGTCAAGAGCCAGACCTCCAAGGGCCTCGCCGACCTGCGCCGGATCCTCGGTCCGCAGGGCGGGGGACCGGCGTCGATACCGAGAGGAGTACGGCCGTGAACGACGAACTGCCCGACCGGCTCCGCGTCGGCGCCGAGGAGTTCGAGCCCGACCGCGACCGCATGTGGGCGCGCGTGGCCGACGGGATGCGCGAGGTCCGCGCCGAGCGCGCCGCGCCCGCGCGCACCCGCTGGCGGGCGCCGCTGGCGGCCATGGCCGCCGGAGCCGCCGTCGTCCTCATAGGAGTGATCGTGCTGCTGGGGCAGACGATCGGGCTCGGCCCGGTCCTCCAGCCCACCCCCGGTCCCCCTGCGGCGGAGGGCGAGACGCCCTCGGCCGGGCCGCCCGAGACGACCGGCGGCGACGAGGGCACCACCTCGTCCTCCACGTCGGAGCCCGCGGGCGAGGGCACCGGCGAGACCACGACGGGCGAGGACGCCGAGACGACCGCGGAGACCCCCGACGTGCCCGAGTGGCTGTTCGGGGACGCGTGGATCGACCAGGGCAGCAACGAGTACTGGACCCAGGTGAACATGAAGCTCCAGACCGAGGTCGACCTGACCGAGGTCACCGTGGAGCTGAAGCTGGCGCTCGGCGAGGGCCTCGACGACACCGGCGCGTACTCGACGAACAACACCCTGTTCAACGAGGCGGTGGTGACCGAGGAGGACGGCTTCCTCGTCTACCGGTGGACCCTCAAGGACGGCGCGGTCCTCCCGCCCGACGACTACCAGCTCGCCGCCCAGGTCGCCCACACCACCTGGCGCGACGCCGCCGAGGACGCCTTCACGATCACCGTCCTCGCCGACTCCGGCGAGGACGCCGAAGTGGAGGGCGGCCTCCTGTAGACCCCGCGGTCCGACCCGCCGCGGCAACCCCAGAGAACGGGCGGGGACCAGACCCCAAACCTGGTCCCCGCCCGACGCCTCAGTAGCTGATGAGCTCGAACGTGGTCGCGTACGCGGTGCCGAAGCGCTCCCCGGCGCCCGCGGCGAACGCGGTGAGGAAGCCCCGCACGTAGGTCTCGGGGTCCTCGTCGGTGAGCGCCGCGATGTAGGCGCGGTGCTCCAGGAGCGAGGCGACGCCGGCCTCCATCGTCTCGGTCACGTCGACCGCGTGGGTCGACTCCGGCGAGGCCGCCAGCGCCACCCACCGGACGCCGCCCCAGGGCTGGAGCCCTTCGTCGGCGAGTTCGGGGAAGATCCACCGGTTCCCGGCGTCGTTGGCGGCGTCGAGCACGGCCTCGCCGACGGCGCGGTGGTCGGCGCTGTTCCAGTGGCCGGGGTTGAAGTACTCGCGGCGGTTGAGGGTGACGACGAGTTCGGGCCGGTGCCTGCGGATGGCGGCGGCGAGGTCGCGGCGGAGCGCGACGCCGCCTTCGATGACGCCGTCCCTGTGGTCGAGGAACTCGACGGAGGAAACGCCGACGACGGCCGCGGAGGCGCGCTGCTCGGCGTCGCGCACCGGTGCGCACTCCTCGGGGCTCATGGTGTCGATGCCGGCCTCGCCGCGGCTGACCATGAGGTAGGCGACTTCTTTCCCCGCTCGCGTCCAGGCGGCGACGGCCGAGGCCGCGCCGTATTCCATGTCGTCGGGGTGCGCGACGATCGCCAGCGCTTTCGTCCAGTCTTCGGGCATGGCAAGGAGTTCGCTCATGCCCCGATTATGCGCCTTCAGCAGGCGCAGGAGACGCCGGTGACCGGGACGGTGCGCGGGTCGGGTTCGCCGCGTTCGGTGCCGGCGTCGGTGGTGACGGGCAGGCCTTCGCGGATCCAGTACTCCATGCCGCCGATCATCTCCTTGACCTGGTATCCGAGGCTCGCGAAGGCGACGGCGGCGCGGTAGGCGCCGTTGCAGCCGGGGCCCCAGCAGTAGACGACGACGGGGAGGGCGGGGTCGACGAGTTCGGCTGCGCGCGCGGTGATCTCGTCGGTGGGCAGGTGGATCGCGCCGGCGGCGCGGCCCTGGTCCCAGGCGGCCTTGCCGCGGGAGTCGACGAGGGTGAAGCCGGGGTCGGCGTCCTGGAGCGCGAAGTAGACGTCGGAGGGGTCGGTGCGGTAGGCGAGCTGGGCGGTGAAGAAGGCGAGGGCGTCGGCCGGGGTCGCCGGGGGGACGCGGAGGACGGCGTTCACGTTCGTTTCCATGGCTCCAATATAAATACTGGTACAAACGATTTATTGCACTGATACAAACTGCTCCACGGATTGGGAACCGCTGCGCCGCAACACATTCGCTGCTTTCACCTGTCCCTGTGCCGCGGACGGGCCGGATGCGGCCTCGGCGGCGGTAGGTTGGACGCCGACAGCGCTTGCAGACCGCGGCGCATCCGAGGAGAGAAGGCGCGACCATGCCGACCACCGCACCCACCGTCACGCTCGCGCACGGCGCGGCCATGCCCCGGCTCGGCTTGGGCACCTGGCCGATGGACGACGCCGAGGCCGAACGGGTCGTCGCCGAGGCGGTCGGCCTCGGTTACCGGCTGGTAGACACCGCCGAGAACTACCGCAACGAACGCGGCGTCGGCCTGGGCCTCAAGGCCTCCGGGGCCGCGCGCGAGGACCTGTTCGTGACCACCAAGTTCAACCGCGAATGGCACGGCGTCGAACTCGCCGCCGAGGCCTGCGAGCGCAGCCTCGACCGCCTCGGCCTCGACTACCTCGACCTGCTGCTCATCCACTGGCCCAACCCCCAGCACGGGCAGTACGTCGAGGCCTGGCGCGGCCTCGCCCGCCTCCTGGACGCCGGCCGCGTCAAGGCCATCGGCACCTCGAACTTCAAACCCGCCCACCTCGACCGGATCATCGAGGCCACCGGCGTGGTCCCCGACGTCAACCAGATCCAACTCAGCCCCCTGACCACCCGGCCCGCCTCGCGCGCCTACGACGAGGAGCGCGGCATCGTCACCCAGTCGTGGTCCCCGATCGGCGGCCAGGGCGGCGCGGTCCGCGAGCACCCGACCGTGACGGCCCTGGCCGAGAAGTACGGGCGCACCCCGGTGCAGATCGTCCTGCGCTGGCACCTCGACCTGGGCCTGGCGGTGGTCCCGAAGACCACCAGCGCCGAGCGGCTCAGGGCGAACCTCGACGTGTTCGACTTCGCGCTGGAGGAGGCCGACGTGGCGGCCCTGTCGGCGCTCGACCGCGGCGAGGGCGAAGCGGCCGACTCGGACGCGTTCGGGCACTAGGCGAACGAAACGGCGGCACCGGAGTCCCGGTGCCGCCGCTTCGTGTTCCTACGGCTCGTCGGGAATCCAGCGGAGCACGTCCCCGGGCTGGCAGTCGAGGGTCCGGCAGATCGCTTCGAGCGTGGTGAACCGGACGGCTTTCGCGCGCCCGTTCTTGAGCACGGCGATGTTGGCGGGGGTGATGCCGACGGCCTCGGCGAACTCCCCGACGGTCATGCCGCGCTTCGCCAGGAGCACGTCGAGTTCGACCGCGATGGCCATCAGATGACCTCGGCCATCTCGGTCCGCAGCTCGGTCGCCTTGCGCAGCAGGCCCTTCATGATGAGCGTGAACATCGCGAAGGCCGCGCCGCCGCACGCGGCGGCCGCGAGCGAGCCGACGTCGCCGATCAGCCGCATCTCGTCGGCGCCGCTGCCGAACACGAAGAGGTAGGCGGCCGTGGCCGCGGCGACGACCACGGCGGCGCCGGTCGCCCACACGACGACGTCGACCCACCCGAAGGACCGCTCGCTGAAGATCGCGTCGCCGCCGATCAGGCCCAGCAGCCGCCAGGTCGCGAACAGGACGACCTGCACGCAGGCGATCCCCGCGATCGCGGCAGGCACGACCACACGGACCGCACCGAGCCCGTAGGTCGCCTCGACGTCCTCGGCGAGCGAGTTCGGCACCACCGCGAACTGGCCGAACAGGCCGGCGAGGAAGGCGCCCGCGAGGGCGAGGCGGAGCATCATGACAAGGAAGGCGTTCATGCATCGATTATCGATCGGTACCGATCGAAAATCAATAGGTTCACATCGAAAATCGATAGATTCTTATTGCTGCGCCAACTCCTCCTGGCTCATGCCGCTGACGCGGAACACGCTGATCGCCTCCTCGGCGGCGCACACGCCGACCTCCTCCAGCGCCTCCGACGGCAGGCCGAACGTCCCCGCCAGGAGGTCCCCTTCCCACAGCGTCACCTCGGCGCCGGACTCGTCGGTGACCGTGACCCCGACCCGCTCCCCGTCGACGGCCGCCGCCGCCTCCATGTGCCAGACGACGGTCTTGAGGGCCGGATCGCCGTCGGCGACCTCCACGAAGAAGCACCCCCGCTCGTACCGCAGCACGCCCGGAACCTCCAGAATATCCGGATAGCCCTGGGGCTCGGTGCCGTGGACGAGCACGGGATCCTCGCCCTCGGTCCAGTAGCGCTCCTCCGGTTCCGAAGGGGCGCAGGCGGTGAGTGCGACGAGCGCCGCCGCCGCGGTGAAAGCCGAAGTCCGTCGCATGGGTCCTTCCCGGCCGGCGCACGGCCGCGCCGACCCCGCCGTTTTGTCACGACGCTGTCCTGTCACGACGCCGTCCTGTCACGACGCCGTCCTGTCACGACTCGACCACATGCTATCGACAAGTCTCGATGGAGGCTAGTCCTCCAGGAGCGTCAGCTCCCGGCCGCGGAGGTGCTCGACGTCGGCGATGCCTTCGAGTGCCGTCACGAGACCGTCCTCGACGGAGAACACGAGCATCCGCGTCGTGCCCTCCGGCGAGGTCGAGACCACCGCGACCCTCCCGTCCACCAGCATGAACTCCCGCGCCGGGCTCGCCAAGGCCGCGAACGTGATCGCGCTGCCCGCGATCTGCGCGGCCCCGCGGATGACCGCGCCGACCGGGCCGTCCGCGGTGCGCGCGGTGACCTCGGGGTCCAAGACCGCCACGAGCGCCTCGAAATCGCCCGCGCGAGCCGCCCCGAGGAACGCCTCCACCACCTTGCGCTGGCGCGAGACGTCGCGCGCGGGCGGCTCCTCGGTCCCCCGCACCCGGGCGCGGGCCCGGCTCGCCAGCTTGCGGGCGGCCACCGGGGTGCGGTCGATGATCCGTGCGATCTCCTCGAACGGCACCGCGAACATGTCGTGCAGGACGAACGCGAGCCGCTCCGCCGGTTCGAGCGCCTCCAGGACGATGAGGAGCGCCAGGCCCACCGAGTCCGCCATGAGCGCCTCGGACTCGGGATCGGCCGGCGGGGCCGCGTCGGGCAGCGGCACCGGTTCGGCGCCGTGCTCGGGCATCGGCTGCTCCGACCTCGCCTTGCGGCGGCGCAACTGGTCGAGGCACACGCGCCCCACCACCGTGGTCAGCCAGCCGCTCAGATTCGCGATCTGCCCCGCATCGGTGGACGCCAACCGGAACCACGCCTCCTGGACGGCGTCCTCGGCCTCCCCCGAGGAACCGAGCATCCGGAACGCCACCGCCTCCAGCCGCGGCCGATCGGCCTCGAACCGGCGGGCCAGCCACACGTCGTCGTTCATCGGAGCTCCTCTGCGATCGGGTACGAGGATATGACGCCCCGCGCCCGCCGAACGTGACCGTTGTGGCCCTCCGCACAAGCGGTCACGAAGCCCGGCCGCCGCCCGTCATGGCGGTGCATCGAAACAGAGTTGCCTTGAAACAGCGTCGCATCGAAACAGCGGTGCATCGAACGAAGGAGCACCACATGGAAGCCCGCATCGACTACTACGCCAACCCCGTCGCCGCCAAATTCCAGAAGCACATCAACGCCGCCGGCCGCTCGATCGCCGACACCGGCCTGCCCGAAGCGATCCCCAACCTCGTCCTCATCCGCGCCAGCCAGATCAACGGCTGCGGCGTCTGCCTCGACATGCACACCAAGGACGCCGCCCACGCCGGCGAGACCCCCGTCCGCCTCGCCATGGTCGCCGCCTGGAGAGAAGCCGTCGTCTTCACCCCCGCCGAGAAGGCCGCACTCGCCCTCACCGAAGCCGGCACCCGCCTCGCCGACGGCGACGGCGTCAGCGACGAGGTCTGGAACGACGCCCGCGCCCACTTCGACGAGATCCACCTCGCCGCCCTCGTCTCCACCATCGCGCTCATCAACGCCTACAACCGCATGAACGCCATCACCCGCACCCCCGCCGGCACCTACGAACCCGGCATGTGGGGCTGACCGGGCGTTCGGGGACCCCGCCCGCGAGGGCGCCTCAGTACGCTGAGGCGATGCAGGGATTCGATGCAGAGATAGAGAAAGCCGTCTCCAGGGCGAGCAAGGCCGCCGGCTGGATGTACGCCCTCGCCGCGGTGACGCTCATCGTCGGGATCGTAGGCGCCGTCAACACCGGCGGCATCGGCCTCATCGCCGTCCTCCCCGCCGTCGGCCTCCTCTCCGGCCTGGGCGTCATCATCAACCTCCTCGCCATGCACCTCATGGAGACCTGGCGCCAGGGCAATCACGCTCGCGCCGCCGACACCCGGCAACAGCAATGACGAAGGCCCGGCCGCACCGCGGCCGGGCCCTCCCCCCCATCCGGTCAGAAATCCACCGGGTCGCGGATGATCGGGCAGGTCATGCAGTGCCCGCCGCCGCGGCCCCGGCCCAGCTCGGCGCCCACGATCGTGATGACCTCGATCCCCGCCTTGCGCAGCAGCGTGTTCGTCTGCGTGTTCCGGTCGTACGTCATCACCACCCCCGGCTCGAGCGCCACCGCGTTGTTCCCCGAATCCCACTGCTGACGCTCCGAGGCGTACTCGTCCCCGCCCGTCTCGATCACCCGCAGACCCGAAAGCCCCAACGACGCCGCCACCACGTCGGTGAACGCCGCCGAACCGTGATCCTCAAGCTCCAGACCCGACTCGCCGCCGCCCGGCCGCAGCGAGAACGTGTGCACCGCGTCCATGATCCGCGGATACAACGTCACCACGTCCCGGTCCGCGAACGTGAACACCGTGTCCAGATGCATCGCCGACCGCAGCTTCGGCATCCCCGCCACCACCACCCGCTCCGCCGCACCGTCCGCGAACAACGCCCGCGCCACCTGCGTGATCGCCTGCCGCGACGTGCGCTCGCTCATCCCCATGAGCACCACGCCGTTCCCCACCGGCATGATGTCCCCGCCCTCGAACGTCGCCTGGCCCCAATGCTCGTCCGGGTCCCCCCACCACACCCGCGACCCCACGAAATCCGGGTGGTACGCGTACACCGCCTTCATCAGCAGCGTCTCGTCGTGCCGCGCCGGCCAGTACAGCGGGTTGAGCGTCAACCCCCCGTACAGCCAACACGTCGTGTCCCGCGTGTACAGCGTGTTCGGCAGCGGCGGCATCAGATACTCCCGCGCCCCGCTCGACTCCCTCGCCAAGGCGATGTACGGCGGCCGCAACTCCTCCGGCAGCTCCGACGTCGACAGGCCCCCGATCAGATGCTCCGCCAACTGCGCCGGCGACAGCGACTCCAAGAACGCCCGGGTCGGCTCGATCAGCCCCAACCCCACCTCGTTCGCCGTGATCTTCCGGTCCAGCAGCCACGACCGCGCCCGCGAGTCCGCCATCGTCTCCGCCAGCACCTCGTGCAACTCCACGACCTCGATGCCCCTGCCCCGCATCTTGTTCACGAAGTCCGCGTGGTCGCGCTGCGCGTTCTCCACCCACATGACGTCGTCGAACAGCAACCCGTCCGCATTCGTCGGCGTCAGGCGCCGATGCGCCAGGCCGGGCCTGCACACCAGCACCTTCCGGAGTCGGCCGACCTCGGAGTGAACCCCGTAAGCGGCCTGTGCCCTATCGGTCATCAACTGCTCCCTCAACGCTCCACGGCGCTTGCCTCGATGGTCGGAATCGGTCTAGATGCTGATCCAGCCCAAGGCCAAGGCCACGATGCCGAGCACCGCCCCCGCCACCGAGACGGCCAACAGCACCGCCTCACCCGGACTGAACACCCGCCGGCCCTGCTCACGGCGGGCCATCACGAACAGGATCGTCGCCGGCGCGTAGATGACGAACGAGATGAGCACGAACCGCAGCCCCGCCGCGAACAGCAGAAACGCCGTATACGCCGTCGCCAGCAGCGCCACCGTCATCTCACCGCCCGAACCGCGCCCCACCGCACCGCCCCGGCCCGCCGCCACCTTCACCGCGAACAACGCCGCCAACAGGAACGGAATCAACGTCAACGCACTCGTCAGATCCAGCGCGAAATTGAACGCGTCCTCCGAGAAATAGGTGACCACCAGGACCACCTGGCTCAACGCCGTCGTCATCACCAACGCCGGCACCGGCACGTCCGCCCGCGTCGCCGACCCCAGGAAGCGCGGCATGTCCCGGTCCTTCGCCGCCACGAACAGCACCTCGGCCGCCATCAGCGTCCACGCCAGATACGCCCCCAGCACCGACACGATCAGGCCGACGCTGACGAACACCTTCCCCCAGGTGCCGACCGCCTCCTCCAGAACACCCGCCATCGACGGCTGCCGCAGCTCCGCGATCTCCTCCATCGGCATGACCCCGTACGACACGATCGTCACCGACGCGAACACCGCGAACACCGCGAGGAAACCCGTGATCGTCGCCCGGCCCACGTCCTCGCGCCGCTTCGCGTGCCGCGAGTACACGCTCGCGCCCTCCACTCCCAAGAACACGAACACCGTCGCCAGCATCGTCCCCCGCACCTGGCTGAACAGCGAACCCGCATAGTCCGCGCCCCCGAAGTTCCCCGCGAACACCTCCGGGTCGAACACGAACAGCGCCAACAGCACGAACACCACGATCGGAATGAGCTTGGCGACCGTCACCACCCGGTTGATCGCCGCCGCCTCCTTCACGCCCCGCTTGATGAGCAGGAAGAACCCCCACAGGCCCACCGACGACAGCGCCAGCGCCAGCACCGTGTCACCGTCCCCGAGCGCCGGGACCAGCGCCCCCAGCGTCGACATGATGAGCACCCAGTAGGTGACGTTGCCGACGCAGGCGCTGGCCCAGTAGCCGAACGCGGAGAAGAAGCCCGGGTACTCGCCGAAGCCGGCCTTCGCGTACGCGTACACCCCGGCGTCGAGGTCGGGGCGGCGCATCGCGAGCCGCTGGAACACGAACGCGAGCATGAGCATCCCGGTGCCGGCGATGCCCCACGAGATGAGGGCCCCGGCGACCCCGGTCTCCTGCGCGAAGCGGCGCGGCAGCGAGAAGACGCCGGCGCCGACCATCGAACCGACCACCATGGAGGTGAGCGTCCAGAACGCGAGTTTCGCGGCGGGGTGGGAGGCGACCGGGGCGTCGGTCTGGGCCATGGCGTCCTCGCAGGTCAGGGCCGACTTGCCCAGGCGGGCGACGGGCGCTGGAGGCCTGAATATAACTCCCGATTCACCCGCGGGGGCCGAAACCGGCGCTCAGCCCGGCGCTGCTCAGTAGAGCTGGCCGGTCCAGACGTTGCCGGGGTCGTTGTACCAGGAGGTGTCGCACGCGTCCTGGTTGTAGCCAGCGTTCTGGCAGTCCTCCAGGTAGACCTCCTGCTCGGAGGGGCCGTAGAGCTGGCCGGTCCACACGTTCGAGGGGTCGTTGCGCCAGGAGGTGTCGCAGTCCTCCCAGGCGTATCCCGCGTTCTGGCAGTCGAGCATGT
The DNA here is from genome assembly GCF_004912155.1 of Glycomyces paridis. Classification (GTDB taxonomy): domain Bacteria; phylum Actinomycetota; class Actinomycetes; order Mycobacteriales; family Micromonosporaceae; genus Glycomyces; species Glycomyces paridis. The sequence goes on from NZ_STGX01000013.1 coordinate 157,279, forward strand.
AGGCGTCCTGTTCGGACAGAGGGTACAGCTGGCCGGTCCAGGTGGTCCCCGGGTCGCTGTCCCAGGAGGTCGCGCACTCGTCCTGCGTGTAGCCGAAGTACTGGCACTCTTCGAGGTAGACGTCGTACTCGGAGGGTCCGGGGTCCTCGCTCGTCTCGCCGCCGCCGGTCGGCTCGGGCTCTTCGTCCTCGTAGAGCTCGCCGGTCCAGGCGGAGGAGGGGTCGAGATCGCGGGACCGCTCGCACTGCTCGCGCGAGTACCCGTCGGCTTCGCAGTCCGCGACGTACTTCGCGGCGACGCTCGTCGCCGGGGACTCCCCGCCGCCGTCCCCTTCGGGGCCGACGCCGAACCATCCGGCCACGGTCGTCACGTTCGCGGCGAACGCGACCACCGCCGCCACCGCGGAGGCGGCGCCGACGATCCAGCCGGTCTTTTTCCAGCTCACGGATGAGGAGTCTGCGTTCACCAGCTCAGATTACGCATTGGACGGTGGGGCGCCAGTCCTTAAAACGCGCGCAAGGAGTCACCTTCCGGGCACAGCTTCACAACCGTCCGCGCCGCGACCGCAAGTGTCGGGAACCCGACAGAACAGGGTTCCTCGCGCGGGGCCGCCGGCGCGCTCCGGCCGCTGCCTCGGCACGGTCCGAACCGGCGCCGACCTCGGCGTCCGCGCTAGTCTGGCGCCCATGCCCCGCCCCTCGCTCCGCGGCGCGTCCCCGCGCCTCCGCTTCGCCCTCGCCGCCGCAGCGGCCCAGACCCTCATCGCCGCGTTCGCCGCCGCGTCCTGGCTCCAGCACGGCACCGGCGCGGCGGCCGTGGTCCTCTTCGCCTCCTGGGCGGCGCTGGGCCTCGCGGTGATGGTCGGCAGCGGCGGGGTCGACACGGTCGCCTCGGTGTCGTCGGCGTCGGTCGGCCCGATCGGGGAACAGAAGGCGCCCGAGGAGGACCCGGAGACGGCTTGGATCGTCAAGCGCACGGCGCTGCTCCCGTTGTGCCAGATCGCGGTCGGCGCGGTCGTCTGCGGGGCGGCGGCGGTCCCGTTCGGCTTCACCGTCGCCGAGGGCGTGGCGATCGCCGGCGGCGTCGGCGGGGCCTTCGGCACGCTCGCGATGATCGCAGTAGGCGCTTACCTTTCGGTGCTGTGCGGCGTGCTCGCGGCGCTCATCGTCGCCGTCCCCGCGCTCATGCTCTGGCGGCTCGCGGGCCGGCGCGGCGCGAACCGCGGGCCGATCGCGGCGATGGCGCTGATGATCCCGCTCGTGTTCCTGCTGGCGGTAGGCGCGACGCTCGGCGTCGGGGAGCCGAGCGGCGTGAACCCGAAGTCGACGACGCTGCCGGTGCTGCTGACCCTGTTCGGCGTCGACCTCGCCGACCGGGGCTACCCGGTCGAGAGCCCCGCGTGGCTGTGGACGGCGAGGATCGCCGGGCTCGCGCTCGTCGCCGCCGGGGTCGCGGTGTTCAGGTCCGGGCGGTCCCGCCGTCGCCGACACTGAATCTCGTAGCGGTTGGATTCGGCCCTCGCGGGTACCCCCGGAGCCACGGACTCGGCAGGACGGAGGGACGCACATGGACGCGTCAGCACAGGAGACCGAACGCATCGTCGTCGGCGTCGACGGCTCCCCGGCCTCGGTGCGGGCCCTGGAGTGGGCGCTGCGCCAGGCCGAGCGCACGGGCGCGTCGATCGAGGCGGTGCACGCCTGGGAGGTGCCGGTAATGTACGGCTCGGGGATGATGGTGCTCCCCGGCGGCGACGAGTTCGAGGCGGCCGCGAAGCGGAACCTGGAGCAGGCCGTCGGGCAGGCGGGCGGGGACTCGACGGCCGTGCCGATCGAGCTGAAGGCCGTCGCGGGGCATCCCGCGAAGACCCTCGTCGACGTGGCCGAGCACGCCGCGCTGCTGGTCGTCGGCAGTCGCGGGCACGGCGGCTTCATGGGCGCGCTCATCGGCTCGGTGAGCCAGAACTGCGTGGCCCACGCGAAATGCCCGGTCGTGGTGGTCCGCGAGCACTACTGACCGAGACTCCGGTCGGCGTGCAGGAAAGGAGCGGCCCCCCGGGGTATCCCCGGGGGCCGCTTCGCGTCTCGCTACTCGGGGAGCCGGTCGGCCCGGTAGTCGACGGCGGTGAGGCGCGAGGCGCCGCCGACCGCGCCGACGCCGAGCACGCGGCCGGTGAACCCGGTCGCGACCTCGGTCGACAGGTACCGACCGTCGAGGCGCGCCAACTCCACCGGGTCGGCGCCGCCCAGCGACAGCACCACGTCGTCGGGCCCGTACGCCGTCAGCGTCTCGGCCACGCACTCGACGGCGCGGATCGCGAGCACGGCCTCCCCGCCCGGGGCGGGGGCCGAGCCGAGGTCGGCGGTGACGCCGCCGATGCGCGCGTACGCGGTGACCAGGCCGTTCTCGAAGCGCAGGCCGTAGCGGTGCCGGTCGTCGATGCGCAGCTCGAAGCGGCCCGAACCGGTGAACGCGGCGGTGGCGCTCCAGCGGTGGTCCTGGACGCGGAAGCAGAGCAGGCCCGGGGAGTCGTCCTTCGGGTCGCGCAGTTCGAGGCCGCCGCCCGGGTGCGGCGAGGCGATCGCCTCGGGCTCGCTGGAGGGGGCGACCCAGCGCGGATCCAAAGCGGGCGAGGCGAACTCGTCGCCGAAGGAGGTGTCGGGTGCGGTGAAGGAGTGGCGGCCCTCGTCGAACACCGGCCAGCCGTCGACCCAGTCGATCCCGGCGAGGAAGGTTTCGCGGCCGAGCACGTGGAACTGCGGGGTGAAGCCGAGCGGGCGCACCGCGAGGTAGACGGCCGCCCACTCGCCTTCGGCGGTCTCGACGAGGTCGGCGTGCCCGGTGTTCTGCACGGGGTGGGCCAGCGAGCGGTGGGAGAAGATCGGGTTGGCGGGGCAGGCCTCGTAGGGGCCCTCGGGGCGGTCGGCGCGCGCGACGGTGACGGTGTGGCCGCGCTCGGTGCCGCCCTCGGCGAGCATGAGGTACCAGCGGTCGCCGACGCGGTAGAGGTGCGGCGCTTCGGAGGCGGCGAGGCCGAGGCCCTGCCAGACCTGGTACGGCTCGGACTTGAAGCGGCCGGTCTCCAGGTCGAGGCGGCCTTGGAAGATGCCGTCGCCCTCGCCGTTGAAGACGGTGCCCTTCCAGGTCAGATAGCACTCGCCGTCCTCGTCCCAGCACAGGTCGGGGTCGATGCCGACCGCTTCGCGCACGAACACCGGGTCGCTCCACGGGCCGGCGGGATCCTCGGCGGTGACGATGGTCTGGCCCGACTCGGCGTCGCCGACGTTGGTGGTCACGAAGTGGAAGCGGCCGTCGTGGTGGCGCAGCGTCGAGCCGTAGATGCCGCCCGAGGCGCGCCCGTCGCCGCGCAGGAACTGACTGCGGCGGTCGAGGATGTTCCCGATCTGGCGCCAGGAGACGAGGTCGCGGCTGTGGAAGATCGGCGCGCCGGGGAAGTACTCGAAGCTCGAATGCGCGAGGTAGTAGTCCTCGCCGACCCGGCAGATCGTCGGGTCGGAGTAGAAGCCCGGCACGATCGGGTGCTCGGCGGCGGAGACGGTCGGTTGGCGCAAGGCGGTTCCCTCCCTGGAGGCGGCGGTCCGCCGCCGGCCCGGACCGACGGCGCATCCACACTAAGTTGTGTCGATAAACTTTGTCAACCGATAACACGACGGCTCACAGCACCCCGAAGGCGCGCCGAACCCCGCTTCAGCTCCGCTTCAGGTACCTCCGGCTAGCGTTGAAAACCGGGGGGCCTCCCCCGGCCCTCCCGCAGGCCTTCGGCGTGCCCGGGCCCGCGTGCCCTTCGCGAACGCCGCTCGACTTCAGCTCCGCTTCAGGTACCTCCGACTAGCGTTGAAAACCGGGGGGCCTCCCCCAGGCCACCTGCAGGCCTTCGGCGCGCCCGGGCCCGCCGCGTCGCCTTCGCTCCCAACGCCTCGCTATTGCGCCCACCTCCAGTCCCACGGTTCCGCCGGGGGTCGTTCGCGCGGTGTTCACCTCCGGTTGGTGGAACCGCACCACAGCGCCGCATAGCTTCCACACAGGTGAGAACACAAGACCGCGAGTCCCCCCGCTCGCTCATATCGGACCGAATTGGAGCCGCGATGCAATCCCCATCCGATCGCCCCCGTCTGCCGCTGTTCGCCCCCCACGCGGGCGGACGCTCGGCGATGACCTGCGCCTTCCGCTGCGGCAACGCCTGCAGCCACCCGGTGCCGAACACCTCGGAGAACCCCTACCTCGGCGACCTCATCGCGCAGGCCGTCTCGCGCCGCTCGCTGCTGCGCAGCGGCGTCGTCGCCTCCCTCGCGGTCGGCGCCACGGGCGCGTTCGCCGCCCCGGCCGCCGCGTCCGAGACCGCCGCCCCCGCCAGCTCGGCCCACCGCGACCGCGCCCCGCGCGGCCTCGACTTCGAACCCGTCGCGCCCAACCGCGCCGACCAGGTCACCATCCCCGACGGCTACGACCAGCAGGTCGTCATCCGCTGGGGCGACCCGATCCTCAAGGGCGCGCCCGAGTTCGACCCCGAGGACCAGACCCCCGAGTCGCAGGCCGCCCAGTTCGGCTACAACAACGACTACGTCGCGCTCCTCGAACACCCCGACAGCCGCCGCAAGAAGGTCCTCGTCGCCAACCACGAGTACACCGACGAGCCGCTCATGTTCCCCGCCTACGACGGGGCCGCCCCCACCCGCGACCAGGTCGAGATCGCCTGGGCCGCACACGGCCTCACCGTCGTGACCGTGGACGAGGACCGCCGCACCGGCGACCTGACCCCCCGCGTGGGCGACGAGCTGAACCGGCGCATCACCGCCACCACCCCGTTCGTCGTCACCGGCCCCGCCGCCGGCTCCGACCTGCTCAAGACCAGCGCCGACCCCGAGGGCACCACCGTGCTCGGCACCCTCAACAACTGCGCGGGCGGCACCACCCCGTGGGGCACGATCCTCTCCGGCGAGGAGAACTTCAACCAGTACTTCGCCAACACCGCGAGCGTCACCGACCCCGTCGCCAAGGCCCGCCTCGCCCGCTACGGCTTCTCCGGCGCCGCCAGCGGCCGCAGGTGGGAGCAGTACGACGAGCGCTTCGACATCGCCGCGGAACCCAACGAGCCCAACCGCTTCGGCTGGATCGTCGAACTCGACCCGTACGACCCCGACTGGGCGCCGCGCAAGCGCACCGCCCTGGGCCGCTTCAAGCACGAGGGCGCCGGCCCGCGCCTGACCCGCGACGGCCGCGTCGTGGTCTACATGGGCGACGACGAGCGCTTCGACTACCTCTACAAGTTCGTCTCCGACAAGAAGATGAAGCGCGGCAACAGCCGCCGCGCCCGCGAGCACAACCGCACCCTCCTCGACGAGGGCACGCTCTACGTCGCGAAGTTCACCGGCGACAGCCCGGCCGCCGAGATCGACGGCACCGGCGCGCTGCCCGCCGACGGCAAATTCGACGGCTCCGGCGAGTGGATCAAGCTCGCCAAGGGCGGCAAGTCCTATGTCGACGGCATGACCGCCGACGAGGTGTACGTCTTCACCCGCCAGGCCGGCGACAAGGTCGGGGCCACGAAGATGGACCGCCCCGAGGACGTCGAGACCAGCCCGAAGACCGGCAAGCTCTACGTCGCGCTCACCAACAACACCGCGCGCGGCACCGGCTCGAACGCCAAGGCCGACGAGGCGAACCCGCGCAACGCGAACAAGCACGGCCAGGTCCTCGAACTCGTCGAGCGGCACGACGACCCGACCGCGCTCACCTTCGGCTGGAGCCTGCTCCTGGTCTGCGGCGACCCCGAGGACGAGGGCACCTACTTCGGCGGGTTCCCCAAGGACCAGGTCTCACCGATCTCCTGCCCCGACAACGTGGCCTTCGACTCGTACGGGAACCTCTGGATCTCGACCGACGGCAACGCGCTGGGCGCCAACGACGGCCTGTTCGCCGTCCCGCTCGAAGGCGCCGACCGCGGCCAGGTCAAGCAGTTCCTGACCGTGCCGATCGGCGCCGAGACCTGCGGCCCGGTCGTCCAGGACAAGCACGTCCTGGTCGCCGCGCAGCACCCCGGCGAGCTCGACGGCGCCAGCTACGAGAACCCGCTCTCCGAGTGGCCCGACGGCCCCGGGACGCTCCCGCGCCCGGCGATCGTCAACGTGACCCGCACCGGCTTCGGCCGCATCGGCTGCTAGACGTCGGCTGTTAGACAACGACTGCTAGGCAACGGCTCTCGGCGGGAGCGGGGCGAGCCCGATCCCGCCGAGAGCCGTTTCAGCACACCCCCGCCGTTCACTCGATCAGGTGGGTTCTTGCCCTCCGCCGTTTTGACAGCGGTTTCTTGTCGGACCCGCGCAGAACAATTGGCGTGGGGTCGCCCCCCTGGGAGGGCGGGGGACTGCCCCGGGTCGGATGCGGCCCCTCAGTCCTCCTCGATCCCCAACAGCCCCTTGCGAAAACCAGCCGCAACCGCCGCCGCGCGGTCGTTCACGCCGAGCTTCGCGTACAGGTGCAGCAGGTGCGTCTTCACCGTCGCCTCGCTGATGAACAGCCGCCTGGCGGCCTCCCGGTTCGAAGCGCCGTCCGCGATGAGCCGCAGCACCTCGACCTCCCGCTCGCTCAGCGCCTCCCGCGGCGCCCGCACCTGGCTCATCAGCCGCGCCGCCACCGCCGGCGACAGGACCGCCTCGCCCCGCGCCGCCGCGCGCACCGCCTTCACCAGGTCCTCGCGGCCGGTGTCCTTGAGCAGGTAGCCCGTCGCGCCCGCCTCGATCGCCGGGCGCACATCCTGATCGGTGTCGAACGTCGTGAGCACCAGGACCCTCGCGGGCGAACCCGCCCGCGCCAGCTCGCCGATCGCCTCCACCCCGCCCATGACCGGCATCCGCAGGTCCATGAGCACCACGTCCGGCCGCAGCGCCTTCGCCATCGCCACCGCCTCGGCGCCGTTCGCGGCCTCCCCGAGGACCTCGAAACCCTCCTCGGCCGCGAACACGCCGCGGAACCCGTCCCGCACGATCGGGTGGTCGTCGGCGATGAGCACCCGGATCACCGTGCCGCTCATGCCTTCACCTCCATCGGCGCGAGCGCCGGGACGGTCGCCGCGACCGCCGTCCCCTCGCCGGGCGACGACTCGACCGCGAACGTCCCGCCGAGCCGCTCGACGCGCCGCCGCATCGACGTCAGCCCGAACCCGCCCGACTCCCCGGCCAGCGCGAGGTCGAACCCGCGCCCGTCGTCGAGCACGTCCAACGCCGCCACGTCGTCCATATAGGATAGAGTGACGCCGACGCGCCCGGCCCCGGCGTACTTGGCGGCGTTGGCGAGCGACTCCTGCGCGACCCGCAGCAGGGTGCCCTCGACTTCGGGGTGCATGGGCCGGATCGTACCGGTCACCGCGACGGCCGCGGGCGTCCCGTGCAGCGCCGACCACCGCCGGGCGACCTCCGCGAGCGCCTCCGGCAGCGCCGCCGTCTCCAACTGCGCCGGGACGACCGCGTGGACGGTCCGCCGCGCCTCGGCGAGGTTCTCCCGTGCCAGGAGCGTCGCCTTCGCGAGCCGCGAGCGCCAGTCGGCGTCCTCCTTCGCGGCCTCCAGCTGCGCGATGATCCCCGCCAGGCCCTGCGCGAGCGTGTCGTGGATCTCGGCGGCGATGCGCTGCCGCTCGTCCATCACCCCGGCCTCGCGGGCCTGGACGAGCAGTTGCGCGTGGAGCCCGGCGTTCTCGGCGAGCGCCGCTTCGAGCCGTTCCACGGTGCGTTTGCGTTCGGCGCTGCGTTCGGCCGTGACGTCGCCGACGACGCTGAACAGGCCCACCAGCGCCGTGATCGCGGCCGTGAACAGTGCGGCCGTGAGGGCCTCTGCGGCGGTGCCCGGCAGGCCCGTGTAGGCGGCGACGCTGATCGCGGCGGTGGCCGCCACCCCGGCGAACCGGATGCGGCCCTTGAGGTACCGCCACGAGTGGAGGTGCCCGGTGAACCCGAAGAACGCCGCGAACCACATCGACTGCGAGCTCAGGGCGGCGATGAAGGCGATGAGCCCGGCGACGTAGAGGCCGCTGCGCGCCGCCCCGGTCCCTTCGGCGGGGAGGAGGAACCGGATCCAGGCCGCGCACGCGGCTGCGAGGCCGAGCGCGGTGAGGCGCCCGCCCCAGGCCGCGTCCTCGGTGAGCCAGTACAGGCCCGCCGAGACGACGAGGAGGACATACGGCGCCAAGGAGAGTTGGAGGTCGAGGCGTCGTTCCCAGCGGTCGAGCCCGCCCGCACCGGTCATTGCTACTCCCAGCGGAAGAGGCGGGCAGCGAGGGCGCTGACGGCCAGGGTGTACACGGCGAGGAGGACGAGCGGCAGCACGTCGGGGGCCTGCCCCGACCAGGCCTGGTGCAGGGCCGACCTGAAGGCGCCGAGCGGGGTGTACTCGCCGATGCGGGCCACGGTAGCAGCCATCTGGTCGACCGGCTGGATGAGTCCGGCGAGGAACGCCATGGGGAAGTAGAGGAGGACGCCGATGCCGTTGGCGGCCCGCCCGTTCGGGGCGAGGGCGGCGATGAGCAGGCCGATGGCGAACATCGCTGCGGTGCCCAGGAGGAACACGCCGAGGGTCGGCAGGAGGCCGCCGGGCAGGCGGACGCCGAGGACGCCCGAGGCGACGCCCATGAGGAGCCCGCAGGCGATGAGGACGAGCGCGGTCTGGAGTACGAGTTGGACGGCGAGGAGGCTTCCGGGGCGGATCGGCGTGGTGGAGAGGCGCCGCAGGATGCCGCGTTCGCGGTAGGAGGCCATGGTGGTCGGCAGCAGGTAGAGGCCGACGAGGCCGACGGCGATGGCGAGGGACATCGGCAGGAGGGTCGTGTCGGTCGCGTCGATGGAGGAGCCGAAGACGACGAGGATGAACAGGGGGATGAGGACGCTGACGAGTGAGCCGGGCTCGCGCAGCAGGAGTTTGGTCTCGACGGCGGTGAGTTTGGCGAGGGCGTTCATGGCGGGTTCCGTTCGTTCGCTGTTGCGGCGGTGGGGAGGGGGCGAGGTCAGTCGTCGAGCTTGCGGCCGGTGAGGGCGATGAAGGCGTCTTCGAGGGAGCGCCGGTCGATGCGCAGGTCGGAGACGAGCACGTGGTGGCGGGCGAGTTGGGCGGTGACCGCGGTGGCGAAGTCGCCGGTGCCGGTGACGGTGACCCGGTCGCCTTCGCGGGCGGTGGCGGTGACGCCGGGGACGGCGGCGACGAGCGCGGCGGGGTCGGCGGCGCCGGCCGGGAGCGTGAACCGCATCTGCTGCGCGCCGGCGCCTTCGCCGATGAGCCCGGCGGGGGTGTCGAGGGCGACGACTTCGCCGCGGTCGATGACGGCGACCCGGTCGCACAGTTCCTCGACCTCGTCCATGAAGTGGCTGACGAGGACGGTGGTGACGCCGCTCGCCTGGACCCGTTTGACGAGTTCCCAGGTGGCGCGCCGCGCCTGCGGGTCGAGGCCGGTGGTCAGCTCGTCGAGGAACGCGACCTTCGGGTCGCCGACGAGGGCGAGCGCGATGAACAGGCGCTGCTTCTGGCCGCCGGAGAGCTTGCCGAAGCGGGTGTCGCGCTTCTCGGCGAGGCCCCATTCGTCGAGGAGCTCACGCCAGTCGCGGGGCGCCTTGTAGAAGGAGGCGTAGAGGTCGAGGGCCTCCCAGACCTTGAGGTTCTCGGGCAGCTGGGTCTGCTGGAGCTGGACGCCGATCCGCTCGCGCAGGGCGCGGGCGTCGCGCCGCGGGTCGAGGCCGAGGACCTTGACGGTGCCGGAGTCGGGCCTGCGGAGGCCTTCGACGCATTCGACGGCGGTGGTCTTCCCCGCGCCGTTGGGGCCGAGGATGCCGAACACCTCGCCCTCTTCGACGGAGAACGAGACGCCGCCGAGGACGGTGCGCCCGGCGTAGGACTTGGTGAGGTCGTGCACTTCGATGATCGCCATACGACAAGCTTCGTCGGGTTGCGGCCCAGGCGAATCGACCCGCGGGCGGTCGTTGCGGCGTCAAGGTGCGGAGCGCGGATCAGCCGATCGGTTGATGACGGGCGCACCGGTGCCTGATCACTCGTTCGGGTGAGTTCTCGCTCTTCGCCGTTGTGACAGCGGTTTCTTGTCGGACCCGCGCAGAACAATTGGTGTGGGGTCGCCCCCCTTGGGAGGGCGGGGGACTGCCCCGGCCCTGGCGGGCCGGAGCGGCCCCGCGGTCACACCGCCGGAATCCAGTTGCCGTGCAGGCCCAGCGGCACGCGCGCGGGTAGGTGCACCCGCGCGAGCGGTTCGCCCGCGAAGTCCTGCGAAGCGAGGATGACGAGGTCGGCGGCGCCCCGGTCCGGGTCGTGGACGAACAGCAGGTTGTACCCGTCGTCCTCGGCGGCGGCCGACTCGGCGGGCACGAACACCGTCTCGCCCGCGGCGGCGTCGCGGCCGAACTCGTGGGTCTCGGTCGTCCCGGTCGCCAAGTCGTGCTTGAGGATCGCGTTCGAGAAGCCCTCGTCGGGCCGGTCGGGGTCGAGCGCGCTCGGCGGCGCGTACAGCTCGGTCGAGGCCGAGTACCCGTACCGGTACGGGCGCCCGGCGAAGCGCCCGTTCATGCGCGGGAAGTCCTGCGGCCGGTCGTGCAGGAGCTCCGTGCGGACCTTCCCGGCCGCGAGGTCGACGGTCCAGCGTTCGAGCACGGGCCGGCCCGCCCCGATGTCGACGATCTCGAACCGTCCCTGGTGGACGATGACGTCGGCGACGATCGTCCCGCCCTCCTCATAGGCGTTGAGCGTGTGGCCGACCATGCCCGGCGGCAGGTCCATCCAGCGGACCTCGCCGCCCTCGCGGGGCATGACGCCCAGCCGCGTCGGCAGCGCCTCGTTCCAGCCGAACGGCACGCCGGTGGCGAGCCTGGCGGGGTCGAAGGACAGCGGCGAGGTGTAGATGAGCACGTAGTGCTCGGTGAGGCCGAAGTCGTGCATGTACGGGAGGGTCGGCGCGGGGATGTCGACCACCCGCTTGGCGGTGCCGCCCGGCTCCCACACGAGGTACTGGAGGAAGTCGGCGCCGTAGCGGAAGGCGAGCGAGTGCATGTCGCCGGTGTCGCGGTCGAACTTGCTGTGGGCGTTGGCGTTGAAGCCCTCAGGGCTCGCGCCGAGGTCGCAGGGCCCGACCGTGTCGAGCTCGGGGGTCAGCTCGTAGGGGGCGAGCCCGCCCTCGATGAGGGCGAAGACGCGCCCGCCGTGCCCGGCGACCTGGACGTTCGGCGCGAAGTCGAACCGCTCGTCGACGGGACGCCCGCGCCGGGGCTCGCCCAGCCGGTCGGCCACGGCGGCCGAGCGCACCCAGCGGTTGCGGTACCACTCGGCGCGGCCCTCACGCAGGCGCACGCCGTGCACCATGCCCTCGCCGAGCGTCCAGATGTGCGCGGAGGGGTCCTCGATGCCCAGCGGGTTGGGGCCGATGCGGAGGTAGCTGCCGTCGAGGTCGGCGGGGATGCGGCCGGTCACCGGCAGGTCGAACGCGGTGACCTCCTCGGTCACCGGGGCGAAGTTGCCCTTCGTGTAGCGCTGGAGGTGCATTGGGGGTTCCTCTCGGTCGCGCCGCGGGCGGCGCGGTGCGGTGGCGCGACGCGGTGCGCCGCAGATTTATACGAACGTATCATACGACTGTATAAATCCGGGGCGCCCGCTAGGATCACGCCATGGGACACCGAGAGGACCTGCTCGAAGGCGCCAAGCGCTGCCTGGTCGAGCGCGGCTACAGCAGGACCACCGCGCGCGACATCGTGGCCGCCTCGAACACCAACCTGGGCTCGATCGGCTACCACTACGGCACCAAGGACAAGCTCCTCCTCCAGGCCATGGTCGACCTCTCCGGCGAACTCGCCGAGGAGATGATGGCCGTCGGCGCCGAGGCCGGGGACGCCGAGGAACGCCTGCGCGCCTTCTGGGTCGGGATGATCGAGTCCTTCAGCGCCAAGCCGGGGCTGTGGCGGGCGAACCTGGAGATCCTCGCGCCGACCCTGCGCGACGACGAGCTGCGCGAACGGCTCGCCGCGAACCAGGAACGCGCCCGCGTCGGCCTCGGTGAACACCTCGCCCCCGGCGCCGCCGACGCCCGCGCCGCCGGCGCCGTCCAGTTCGCCCTCATCACGGGCGTGATGACCCAGCACCTCATCGACCCCGACGGGGCCCCGACCGCCGACGACGTCGTGCGCGGCCTGCGCGCCCTCGCGCACCTGCGCTGACCGAACCGCCCCCCGAGCCCGTGCCCGCGGGGACAATCGAGCCATGGCCGAGGCATCCATGCACCACACCGACGAGGACGTCGACGCGTTCCTCGCCGCCTCCTCCCGCGCCGATTCCCTGCTCGGCGTCGACGCGACGCTGCGAGAGGCCATGCCCGGCCTCCCGCGAACGCTGTGGCGCGGGACCTTCTGGGGCGGCACCGAACAGGCGATCGTCGGCTACGGCGACCTCGTGCAGGCCCGCCCGCGGGGCGAGAGCGTCGACTGGTTCCTCATAGGACTCGCCGAGCAGCGCCGCCACCTGAGCCTGTACGTCAACGCCGTCGAGGACGGTGCCTACCTGTCGAAGACGTACGCCGCGCGACTCGGCAAGGTCAAGGCCGGGGCCGCGAGCATCGCCTTCGGCTCGATCGGCGACCTCGACCTGGAGGCGCTGGCCGAGATGGCGCGCCACGCGGCGCGCCTCGCCGAACACTAACGGGCCCTGGGGACCAGCCGCTGGAGCTGCGTGACGTGGCGCGGTTCGAGCTCTTCGAGGGAGGCCACGCCGAGGAGGCGCATGGTCCGTTCGACCTGGTCGGCGAGGATCGCGATCGTCCGGTCGACGCCTTCGCGCCCGCCCGCCATGAGCCCGTACAGGTACGCGCGCCCCACCATGGTGAAACGCGCGCCGAGCGCTACCGACGCGACCACGTCGGCCCCCGACATGATCCCGGTGTCCAAGTGCACCTCGACGTCCCGCCCGACCTCCCGCACCACCTCGGGCAGCAGGTGGAAGGGGATCGGCGCGCGGTCGAGCTGGCGCCCGCCGTGGTTCGACAGCGTCACCGCGTCAACGCCGAGGTCGGCCAGGCGCCGCGCGTCCGCGACCGTCTGGACGCCCTTGACGACCAGGCGCCCCGGCCACTGCTCCTTGATCCACGCGAGGTCGTCGAAGCCCACCGTGGGGTCGAACATGCTCCCGATGAGCTCGGCGACGGTGCCCGGCCAGCGGTTGAGCGAGGCGAACGCGAGCGGCTCGGTCGTCAGCATGTCGAACCACCACGCCGGGTGCCGGGCCATGTCGAGCACCGTCCGGGCCGTCAGTTGCGGCGGGATCGAGAACCCGTTCCGCTTGTCGCGCAGGCGGGCTCCGGCCACCGGGACGTCCACAGTCACCAGGAGCGTGTCGAAGCCCGCGTTCGCCGCCCGTTCGACCAGCGCCATCGAGCGGTCGCGGTCGGTCCACATGTACAGCTGGAACCAGTTGCGCCCGTTCGGTCCGGCCGCCTCGGCGACGTCCTCGACGGCGGTGGTGCCCATGGTCGAGAGCGCGAACGGGACGCCCGCGGCGGCGGCGGCCGCCGCCCCGGCCCGCTCCCCTTCGGTGTGCATCAAGCGCGTGAACCCGGTGGGGGCGATGCCGAACGGCAGCGCGACGCGTCCGCCGAGCACGTCCCATCCGGTGTCGACGTCGGCGACGTCGCGCAGGATCGCGGGATGGAACTCGATGTCCTCGAACGCCTGCCGGGCGCGGGCGAGCGAGAGCTCCGCCTCGGCCGCGCCCTCGACGTAGTCGAACGCGGCCTTCGGCGTGCGGCGCTTCGCGATGCGCCGCAGGTCCTCGACGGTGAGCGCGGCGTCGAGCCGGCGCCGCTTCGCGTTCCACTGGGGCCGTTTGAAACGGAGCAGCGGCAGCAGTTCCTTCGGGCGCGGGAGGCGGCGGCGGGTCATGCGGACTCCAAGGGGGCGTGGACGGTCGGGGTCGCCCGAACCGTACTCCCGTGCGCCGCGCGGGGCCGGGGTAGTGTCGCCGTCTCGGCCGCAGCAACGAGGAGCCCCGGTGACCGCGCTCGACGACCTCGCCCGACTGGCGAACATGACCGCCCATCCGTCCCGGCACGACTGGGCCGGAGCCGAAGCGGTGCTCGGCGCACCGCCGCCCCCCGACTACGTCGCGCTGCTCGACGCGTACGGCCGCGGCGTCTTCGACCGCGAACTGGTCCTCTTCGCCCCCGGGTGCGACACGCCCGGATACGACCTGCTCGAGGGAGGGCTCCGGATCGCCCGTGACGCAGAGGAGTTCTGGGCCGAGGAGCTGCCCGGGCACGCCAAACCCGAACGGCTCCGGGCGCCGGGCACGCGCCTCATCGGATGGGCGGGCACGGGCGGGGCGGAGTACCTCTACTGGGTCGCGGACGCCCGGCCGTCCCGGGACTGGACCGTGGCGGTGCAGCAGGCCGAGGACCACATCTGGGAGTTCCACGAGACGGGCGCGGTGGCCTTCCTGCACGGGCTCTTGAGCGGCGCGATCGAGACCGGCGTGCTCCGCGGCTTCCCGCAGCTCGCGCCGCACTCCTACGGGCGCTGAAACCGGGCCCTCAGTGCCGGAGCAGGCCCGCGACCGGGACGGGTGCGACGTGGCCGGTCGCCGGCAGCGTCAGGGCGAGGGCGATGCCGTTGTCGACCAGGGAGGAGCGTGGCAGGAGCGGGACGTCGCCGAGCGGCGTCCACACCGATTCGGCGATGTCGCCGCCCGGTTCGGGCCGCAGCCGCCCGCCGGTGATGCGCACCAGGTAGTAGACGCCGATGTTCTGGTGCTCGGTCCCGCCGCGCGCCTCGGCGGCGGGGATGACGCGGGAGTCGACGCCGATGAGCCGCTCGACCACCGCGGTGCACCCGGTCTCCTCGGCGACCTCGCGGATCACCGCGTCGATCGGGTCCTCGGACTGGTCGACGCCGCCGCCAGGCAGCGTCCAGTGGTCCGCTTCGCCCGCGATCGTGTACCGCGACAGGAGCACCCGGCCCTCTTCGATGCAGACCGCGTACGCCGCAAGTCGAACGCTCATTTCCGTGCACCTCCGCAGGGACCCTACCGCACGGGCCGAAACCGCCCATCGCGATGAGCGCGAACGGGAAGCGCCGCCGCCTTACCCGAAGGGGCGGCGCCGCAGCGCTCTTTGCGAAAAGCGCTCGCGCGCCGCCGCGCCCGCTTCGATAATCGGGCCATGGCCTTCGCACCCGTCCCCGAGACCTCCCGCCACATCATCCTCGACTGGTACGGCGAACCGGGCCGCGCCTGGCTCGACGACCTGCCCGCCGTGGTCGCCCGTCTCGCCGAGGCCTGGGACCTGCGGCCCGCCGGGGCGCCCTTCGAGGGCGGCACCACCGCCTACGCGCTGCCGCTCGTCCGCGCCGACGGGACCCCGGTCGTGCTCAAGGTCGACATGCTCGACGACGAGAACCGCTCCGAGCCGACCGCCCTGCGCGCCTACGGCGGCGACGGCGCCGTCCGCCTCTACGAGTACGACCCCGCCACCGGCGCGATGCTCCTCGAACGCGCCCGCCCCGGCACCGCGCTCCTCGCAACGACATTCCCCGGGCTGAGCGAGCGCTCGGCCGCGCTGGAGCGCTGCGCGATCGCCTGCGACCTCTTCCGGCGGCTCTGGCGCCCTTACGAACCCGCGCCCGACTTCCCCGCGCCGCCGACCGCGGCGTCCCTGCTGAAGGGCTGGTCGGTGCAGTTCACCGCGGCGGCGGCGCAGGCGTCGCCGGAGCTGGCGAACGACCTCGCGCTCGGTGCGGAGCTCTGTGCCGAGCTGGACGGCGCCGAGACGGCGGGCATCGCCAACCGCGACAACCACCAGAGCAACGTCGTGTCGGCCGAGCGCGAGCCCTGGCTCCTCATCGACCCCAAGCCGGTGCTCGCCGAGCGTGCGATGGACGGCGCGTTCTTCCTGTTCAAGCAGCAGCTCCACGGCCCGCTCGGCGGGACCGAGCTGTTGCGGGCCGTCGCCGACGGGCTCGGCGCCGACCTCGAACGCGTCCGCGCCTGGGCGATGGTGCAGACCGTCGCGCAGATCGCCGACGCGGGCAGCCCCGCCGACCTCGCCGCCTGCACCGCGACGCTCCGGGCGATCGAACGCGCCTGACCGACCCCATCTGACCGACAGCACCGCCCGGAGCCGCAGGCTCCGGGCGTTTGCGTTCCGTCCCGCCCCGTGCAATACTTAGCCACATGGCTAACTATTCGGCGGCGGTGGAGCCGGCCTCGGCGGACCTCGACGGGATCTTCACCGCGCTCGCCGACCCCACCCGCCGCGCCGTCGTCAGGCGCCTCGGCACCGGCCCCGCGAGCGTCGGCGACCTCGCCGACGCCTTCCCGATCACCCTCCCCTCCTTCATGAAGCACGTGCGGACCCTGGAGGCGAACGGCCTCATCCGCACCGAGAAGCGCGGCCGGGTGCGCACCTGCGTGCTCCGCCGCGACCGGCTCGCCGCCGTCGACGACTGGCTGGCCGAGCAGCGGCTGGTCTGGGAGCAGCGGACCGACCGGCTCGAACGCCTCGTCACCGATCCCAAGGAGGAACGACCGTGAAACCCGACCTCGACCTGACCCTGGACCGCGTCATCAAGGCGCCCCGCGACCTCGTGTGGCGCGCCTGGACCGACCCGTCCCGCTTCGAACGCTGGTGGCTCCCGGCGCCCATGACCTGCCGCGTCGACCACCTGGAGGCCCGGCCCGGCGGCGCGCTCGTGACGCGCATGAGCGAGGACGGGACGACCTTCGTCCCCCACCTCGACGCCTGCTTCCTCGTCGTCGACGAGGGCGAGCGGATCGTGTTCACCAACGCGATCGACGCCGAGTGGCGCCCGGCCGCGCCCGAGCCGGTCGCGATGACCGCCGAGATCGTCCTCGCCGACCACCCGGAGGGCACCGACTACCGCGTCCTGGTGCGCCACGGCAGCCCGGCCTCGCGCGACCGCCACGAGGAGCTCGGCTTCTTCGACGGCTGGGGCGCGGTCACCGGCCAGCTCGCCGCCATCGCGGAGGCCGAAGCGTCCCGCTGAGCGCCGCGGCGCCGCCCGAAACGGCGGCGCCGCACCCCTCACACCATGAGGAGCGCCGCCCCGACCGCGCTGAGCACGAGCGTCGCGACCTCGAACTGCCGCTGGTTCACCCGGTGCACCACGGCCCGGCCCGTGAAGGCGCCCAAGGCGACCGCCGGGACCAGGCACAGCGCGGTCAGCAGCGTCGGCCAGGTGATGAGCCCCAGCCCGACGCTGATGGGCACCTTGAACACGTTCACCGCGAAGAAGAACCACGCCATCGTGCCCAGGAACCGCAGCTTCGGGAAACCGGAGAGCATGAGGTACAGGACCATGACGGGCCCGGCCGCGTTCGCGAGCATCGTCGCCGCGCCCGCGGCGACGCCGGTCCCGGCCGCGGCGCTGCGCCGCCCGAAGCCCCTGCGCGAGTCCGGGTCGGGGTCCTTTGCGGGGCGCAGCCGCGACCAGACCTGGACGGCGAGCATCGCCAGCAGGATCGCGCCGATGAGCACCCGCATCGCGGCGTCGTCGACCCGCCACAGCAGCACCGCGCCCGCCCCGACCCCCACGACCACCCACGGCGCGAGGCGAGCGAGCACCGGCCAGGCGACGTGCCGGGAGTAGAACCGCAGCGCGAACAGGTCGCCGATGATGAGCACGGGCAAGAGTGCGCCCGTCGACTCCTTCGCGGGCAGTACGGTCGCGAACAGCAGGATCGACAGCGAGGCCGTGCCGTTGATCCCGGTCTTGGAGAAGCCGACCAGCGCCGCGGCCAGCGCGAGCGCCGCCCACGCGGCCGGTTCCGAGGGAAGTTCACCCATGGGGCCACATCTTTCACTCACTCCCCGCGGGCGGTGCGCCCGGACCCGCCCGGGTGCACTGTGCGCATCGTTCGCGGCGCTGAAATGCGGGTTTGCGTTGGAGCGCACTCCAGGTCATAGCGTCGAGGGCATGATGCGACGCACTCTCGGCAACAGCGGAATCGAAGTCAGCGGGATCGGCATGGGCTGCTGGGCCATCGGTGGTCCCTTCCACAACGACGCGGGCCCCAGCGGGTGGGGAGAGGTCGACGACGCCGAGTCGACCCGCACCGTGCACCGCGCCCTCGACCTGGGCGTGGACTTCTTCGACACGGCCGACGTCTACGGCGCCGGCCGGAGCGAACGCGTGCTCGGCCGGGCCCTCGCGGGCCGCCGCGACCGGGCCGTGATCGCGACCAAGTGGGGTTGGCGCTTCGACGAGGCGACGAAGTACGCCGATGGTGCGGGTGAGACCCCCGAGTACCTGCGCAAGGCCTTGGACGCCTCGCTGGAGCGGCTCGGCACCGACTACGTCGACCTGTACCAGCTCCACATCGGCGATCTGGCCGTCGACCTTGCCGCGGAGCTGCTCGGGACGCTCGAAGCGCTGGTCGCGGAGGGCAAGATCCGCGCCTACGGCTGGAGCACCGACCTCGCGGACCGGGCCGAGGCCTGGGGCGGCGCGGGCGCGCACTTCGCGGCCGTCCAGCACGACTTCTCGGTCCTGCACGGCGCGAAGCCGGAGGTGCTGGAGGTGTGCGAGCGGCTCGGGCTGGCGGCGGTCAACCGCGGGCCGCTGGCGATGGGGCTCCTGACGGGCAAGTACGGGGCGGGCACGCAGGTCGGGGAGCAGGACGTGCGCGCTTCGGGAGTGGGCTGGATGACTCTGTTCGGCGAGGACGGGCGCCCTGCGCCGGCGTCCCTCGCCCGCTTGGAGGCGGTGCGGGAGGTGCTCACGTCCGGCGGTCGGACGCTCGCACAGGGGTCGCTGGGCTGGCTGTGGGCGGTGAGCGGCGCGACGGTGCCGATTCCGGGCTGCCGCACGGTGGCGCAGGTGGAGGACAACGCGGGGGCGTTGGAGCACGGCCCGCTTTCGGACGCGCAGGTCGCGGAGATCGGGCGGCTTCTCGCCGCTTGAGCGGTCGCGCCGCCGGACCCGAGGGTCCGGCGGCGCGTCTCGTTCAGATGGCCTCGACGTCGACCCAGAACCTGGTGTCGTTGTAGAGGTTGGCGGCGTTCGATTCGAGCTGGCCCTTGATCCAGTAGACGGCGGTGCGGTACTTGTCGATGTCGTCGGTGTTGGGGTTGCTCAGGCCGGATTCGCCGTTGCGGTGGCCGGCGAACCAGACGTATTCGCCGTAGTGGTTCTGGGCCTGGTGGCGGCAGTAGAGGTCGGCGCCGAGGTCGCTGTTGAGCAGGGCGCCGTTGTTCCAGTCGTTGACGCTCTGGCCGGTGAACCAGCTGCACGCGTTGCGCAGCATGTGCCAGTTCTGTTTGAAGATGCCGAAGTTCGCGGCGTCGTAGGTCTTGTTGTCGCCGTAGGCGTAGTTGGTCGTCATGCCGTCGGTTTCGAGCATGGCGATGGCGAGGTCGAGGGTGGTGCCGCCGTAGTTGAGGATCTGCTGCTTGCGGTTGCCGAGCCCGTTGACGGTGTAGGAGCCGCATTCGGCGTTCGACGGGCAGGTGAGCCCGCCGCCGCCGCCTCCTTGGACGATGCAGGACTGCCCGTTCTCCCAGCCCCAGCCGTCGCCGTCCGGGTCGGAGGCGGAGCCGTTCTGGCAGGTCGGGTAGCCGCTCTGGACGATGCAGGACTGGCCGTTCTCCCAGCCCCAGCCGTCCCCGTCGGGGTCGGAGGCGGAGCCGTTCTGGCAGGTCGGGTAGTCCTGTGCGGCGGCGGGCGCGGTCTCGGCGAGGCCGAGTCCGATCATGGTGATGCAGAGGGCGAGGAGGATCGCCAGTTTGCGTTTCATGGTGTGCTCCTTCGAGTGAGGGTCGAGAGCGTTCCGGTGCCCGGCGGCGCGGTCGAGCGGGCGTGCGGGATCGCCGCATGAGCCGCTGCTTCACGCGCATCGCTTAACCGAGTAATCAGATTTTTCAGCGCCACTACCAGGCATATTGAAGAATATCGATAGAATAGAACTGAACCAGTTAAGTTGCAACCCGTGCCCGACTGAACCGCCGAAACGCTCCAGCGGGCGTGCGGCAGGAGCATCGTGTGCGTGAGGGGGCGGGCGCGACAGGCCGGCGAGGCGAGGGAGGGCGCGCGGCAGCGCGGCGGGGTGATGGCCGAGCGGAAGCAGGGGCGGTGCGCAAACGTGGATGGGAGAGATGGGGAGAGGGATTTCCCACCCAGGGTGGGAGAACAAGGTGCGGCGGCGGCGCCGCTCCAGCGTCGCGCGCGGGTCCGACAAGACGCGCCGCCGCGGCCGCGCTTTCACCCGAACGAGCGAAAGGGGCGCATCAACGCCCCTTTGTCTCCAGTATCTACCACACCCGAGCCGACCCACTTGGAACCGGGTCACGGCTATGACCTGCGGCGTCGTGCACAATAGCCGATCTCAGGCCAGGAGCGAAGTACCAGGAGGGGCCGAGCCGCCGCCCGCCCCCACCGGAACCCACGAGGTGAATCCTTTGCAGCACAGCGTGTTCCAACTGCCCGCCAACCTTTCCGCCAAAGCCGACCCGAAGCTCGTCGCCGACGACGAGCGCCACTTCGCCGCCATCGGCGCCAGCCTCGAAGCCACGATCGCCGACCTCACCGACCGCCTCGCCGCCGCCCGCCGCGCCCCCGGCGGCACCGGCCAGGCCGCCCTCGACCGCGACCAGGAGATCCACCGCCTCACCGCCCGCCTCAAGGCCCTGCGCCGCTTCGGCCTCGACCTCTGCCTGGGCCGCATCGTCGCCGCCGACGGCTCCGACCCGGTCTACATCGGCCGCCTCGGCCTCACCGACGGCCAGGGCCGCCGCCTCCTGCTCGACTGGCGCTCCCCCGCCGCCGAGCCGTTCTTCGGCGCGACCCACGGCGACCCGATGGGCCTGGCCAGCCGCCGCCGCTACCGCTGGACCCGCGGCCGCATCGGCGACTACTGGGACG
The DNA here is from genome assembly GCF_004912155.1 of Glycomyces paridis. GTDB lineage: Bacteria > Actinomycetota > Actinomycetes > Mycobacteriales > Micromonosporaceae > Glycomyces > Glycomyces paridis. Next base: position 178,191 of record NZ_STGX01000013.1, read on the forward strand.
AGGTCTTCACCGCCGAAGGCCTCGAAGGGAACGCCGCGCTCGACGACCAGTCCGCGTTCATCGCCAGCCTCGGCGGCGACCGCTCGGAGCGGATGCGCGACGTCCTGGGCACCATCCAGGCCGACCAGGACGCGATCATCCGCGCCGGCTCCCACGGCGCCCTCGTGGTCGACGGCGGCCCCGGCACCGGCAAGACCGTCGTCGCCCTCCACCGCGCCGCCTACCTCGTCTACACCGACCCGCGCCTGGGCCACCACCGCGGCGACGTCCTCTTCATCGGCCCCCACCAGCCCTACCTCGCGTACGTCTCCGACGTCCTCCCCAACCTCGGCGAAGAGGGCGTCCAGGTCTGCACCCTCCGCGACCTCCTCCCCGAAGGCGCCGAGGCGCCCGCCGAAACCGACCCCGAGACCGCGCGCCTCAAAGCCGACGCGAGGATGACCGCCGCCATCGAACCCGCGATCGGCCTCTACGAGCGGTGCCCCGAGCAGGGGATGCGCGTCGGCACCGACTGGGCGGACGTCTGGCTCGCCGCCGCCGACTGGGCCGAGGCCTGGGAGGCCGCCGAAGAGGGCATCCCGCACAACCAGGCCCGCAACGTGGTCTGGGAGGCGCTCCTGGCGATCCTCGTCGACAAGCACCCCGAGGAGGAGGGCGTCACCCCCGACATGGTGCGCCGCTCCCTGCTCAAGGACCGCGCGTTCGTCACCGCCTTCAGCCGCGCCTGGCCGCTCATCGACCCCGACGACCTCGTCGGCGACCTGTGGACCGTCCCCGCCTACCTCGCGATGTGCGCGCCCTGGCTCGCCGAAGACGAGATCGCGCGGCTCCAGCGGCCCGAACCGCGGGCCTGGACGGTCTCGGACCTGCCGATCCTCGACGCCGCCCGCCTGCGCCTCGGCGACCCCGAGGCCGCCCGCGCCGAGCGCCGCCGCGAAGCCTCCGTGGCCGTCGAGCGCGAGAGGGTCAGGCGCGTCGCCGAGGACCTGCTCGCGGCCGAATACGACAACGAGGGTGCCATGATCATGCTCAAGGGCGCCGACCTCCAGGACGCCCTCGTCCAGGAGTACGCCCTGCCCGTCGCCGACCCCGACCTCCTCGCCGGCCCGTTCGCGCACATCGTGGTCGACGAGGCCCAGGAGCTCACCGACGCCGAATGGCAGATGCTCCTCCAGCGCTGCCCCTCGCGCAGCTTCACGATCGTCGGCGACCGCGCCCAGGCCCGGCACGGCTTCACCGAGTCGTGGGCCGAGCGCCTCGAACGCGTCGGCATGGGCCGCATCGAGACCGCCTCCCTCCACATCAACTACCGCACCCCCGAGGAGGTCATGGCCGAAGCCGAGGTCGTCATCCGCGAAGCCCTCCCGGACGCCAACGTGCCCGTCTCGGTCCGCTCCAGCGGCCTCCCGGTCCTTCACGGCGCCGCCGCCGACCTCGACCCGATCCTCGACGCCTGGCTCGCCGAGCACGCCGAAGGCACCGCCTGCGTCATCGCCGCCCCCGGCACCGAGGACCGGTCGGGCGACCGGTCCCGCGTCCGCTCGCTCACCCCGGAACTGTCGAAGGGCCTTGAGTTCGACCTGGTCGTGGTCCTCGACCCCGCCGGTTTCGGCGAAGGCGACGGCGGCGTCGAGCGCGCGGTGGACCGCTACGTCGCGATGACCCGCGCCACCAGCCAACTGGCGATCCTCACCGGAGCGTAGGTCGCGGGGCCGCTGGGTCGGGTGCGAACGTTCCGGACCCGACCCGGCGGCCCCGTGGCTCCCGGCCTGCGCTTAATCGGTTGCGTCGAGGCCCGGGCGGAGGATGCAATGGCGCCCATGGAACCAGCCGAAGTGGCCGAGCGCATCGGCCTGGGGCGACTGCACCGACCCGCCGAAGTCCTCAAGCACGACGAACCGTTCCCCGTGTGGCGCTTCAGCACCGACTCCGGCGAGTGGGTCGTCAAGGCCACCCGCCCCTGGGGCGACTTCTGGCTGGGGGTCGCCGCCCAGGCAGGGCTCCTCGAAGCCGCGGCCTGGCGCGCGGGCGTCCCGACCGCCGAACCGCTCATCCCCGAGGCGTGCGAGACGGGCCTGTGGCAGCCGATCGGCGACGGCGTCTACGCCCACGCCGTGCGCTTCCACCAGGGCGAGCACCCCGAACCTCCGGTCGCGGACGCGCTGGCCACGTGGGCTGGAGCCACCGTCGCGGCGATCGAGCGCCTCGACATTGAGGCCGACCCGACGGTCGACGCCGACTACACCTCCCACCCCGAATCCGAATGGGACACCTGGCTCTCACAGGCGCGAGACCTCGGCGTGCTCGACGCCCGCCAGGCCCGCTCGCTCAAGGACGCCGCCGTGCGCATCGACGCGATCGCCGCCCCAGCCATGGCCGCGAAACCCCGCAAGCTCGTCATGCACCGCGACTTCAGTCACCTGAACATCCTGACCACCGCCGAGTGCCCGCTCCTCATCG